>NZ_JBITLN010000048.1:0-1059 GCF_044465285.1 Streptomyces sp. NPDC049687 | reverse complement strand
GTCCACGGAGGTTGGTGACGCAGGTCTCGGCTGAGGGATCTTGAAATGGGTGAGGGCCTTCTGGCCTGGTGTGGACTGCGACATCTGCACCGGCGACCAGAAAGGCCCTCGTGCCCCACCGTAATGCACCCCTGACCGAGACCGGCCGTCTGCGCCTGGCCCGCTGCGTGGTCGAGGACGGCTGGACCCTGCGCCGGGCCGCCGAACGCTTCCAGGTCTCGCCCACCACGGCCCAGCGCTGGGCCGACCGCTACCGGCTGCTGGGCGAGGCCGGGATGGCCGACCTGTCCTCCCGCCCGCACACCAGCCCGCGCCGCACCCCCACCCGCACCGAACGCCGCATCATCAAGGTCCGCCTGCTGCGCCGATGGGGGCCGGCCCGCATCGCCGGCCTGCTACGACTCGTGCCCTCGACGGTGCACCGCGTGCTGACCCGCTTCGGCCTGGCCCGTCTGGCCCACCTGGACCGGGCCACCGGCCGGGCGATACGCCGCTACGAACGCGCCCGGCCGGGCGAACTGGTGCACGTGGACATCAAGAAGCTCGGCAACATCCCAGACGGCGGCGGCCACAAGGTCCTCGGCCGCCAGGCGGGCCGCAAGACCCGCTCGAACGCCGGCTACAGCTATGTGCACACCGCCGTCGACGACCACTCCCGCCTGGCCTACAGCGAGATCCTCACCGACGAGAAGAAGGAGACCGCCACGGCCTTCTGGCTGCGGGCCCACGCCTTCTTCACCGAGTACGGGATCACGGTCGAGCGAGTGCTGACCGACAACGGCTCCTGCTACCGCTCACGCGACTGGCGAGACCTGCTGGCAGCAGCCGGGATCACCCACAAGCGAACCCGGCCCTACCGGCCGCAGACCAATGGCAAGGTCGAGCGGTTCAACCGGACACTGCTGGACGAGTGGGCCTACGCCCGCCCCTACCACTCAGAAGCCGAGCGACGCGACGCCTTCCCCGGCTGGCTGCACACCTACAATCACCACCGCGGACACACCGCGCTCAAAGGCCAACCACCCGCCAGCCGCGTCCCCAACCTCACGGGTCAATACA
>NZ_JBITLN010000047.1:0-1077 GCF_044465285.1 Streptomyces sp. NPDC049687 | reverse complement strand
GGACTCGCTTTCGCTACGGCTACCCCACCCGGGTTAACCTCGCAACACACCGCAAACTCGCAGGCTCATTCTTCAAAAGGCACGCAGTCACGAGACACCAGCAAGCTGATGTCCGACGCTCCCACGGCTTGTAGGCACACGGTTTCAGGTACTATTTCACTCCGCTCCCGCGGTACTTTTCACCATTCCCTCACGGTACTATCCGCTATCGGTCACCAGGGAATATTTAGGCTTAGCGGGTGGTCCCGCCAGATTCACACGGGATTTCTCGGGCCCCGTGCTACTTGGGTGTTTCTCAAGCGAGCCGTACAGATTTCGACTACGGGGGTCTTACCCTCTACGCCGGGCCTTTCGCATGCCCTTCGCCTATCCATACGGTTTCTGACTCGCCGACCAGCCGGCAGACTGATCAAGAGAAATCCCACAACCCCGTATGCGCAACCCCTGCCGGGTCTCACACGCATACGGTTTGGCCTCATCCAGTTTCGCTCGCCACTACTCCCGGAATCACGGTTGTTTTCTCTTCCTGCGGGTACTGAGATGTTTCACTTCCCCGCGTTCCCTCCACACTGCCTATGTGTTCAGCAGCGGGTGACAGCCCATGACGACTGCCGGGTTTCCCCATTCGGAAACCCCCGGATCAAAGCCTGGTTGACGACTCCCCGGGGACTATCGTGGCCTCCCACGTCCTTCATCGGTTCCTGGTGCCAAGGCATCCACCGTGCGCCCTTAAAAACTTGGCCACAGATGCTCGCGTCCACTGTGCAGTTCTCAAACAACGACCAGCCACCCGTCACACACCACTTTCATGATGCTTCACCGGGGCCGGCATCCGAGGGTTCATTCCCTCAGACACCCAACAGCGTGCCCGACCAGCTCCCGTCCGGAGATCATGCGTTCCACACTCTTACGAGCAGTACTAGCAGCCTCCGGCCCAGAACCCGGCCGAATAATCAACGTTCCACCCATGAGCAACCAGCACCGGACGTTCGCCGATGAACTGGCCTCTGACCTCACCCCGAAGGGATCGGTAAGAAGTGCTCCTTAGAAAGGAGGTGATCCAGCCGCACCTTCCGG
>NZ_JBITLN010000046.1:0-1094 GCF_044465285.1 Streptomyces sp. NPDC049687 | reverse complement strand
CGGATGCGGTTGACGAGTTGGGCGGCGAGGAGGGAGTGGCCGCCGAGGTGGAAGAAGCTGTCGTCTACTCCGACTTGTTCGACGCCCAGGGTGTGGGCGAACTCGGTTGCGAGTTCCTTCTCCCGGACCGTGGTGGGGGCTCGGTAGGTGTCGGCCGAGTAGTAGTCGGGCCGGGGCAGCGCCGCCCGGTCGAGTTTTCCGCTGCTGGTCAGTGGCAGGGTGTCGACGGTCATGAACGCGGACGGGATCATGTAGTCGGGGAGGAGTCCGGCCAGGTGCTCGCGCAGCGTCCCGCCGGGGAGTGTGCCGCCGTCGACGGGGACGGTGTAGGCGATCAGGCGTCGGTCGCCGGGTTGGTCCTCGCGGATCACGACGGCTGCCTGCGCGACTGAGGGGTGTCGGGTGAGGGCGGTTTCCACTTCGCCGCATTCGATGCGGAAGCCGCGGAGTTTGACTTGCTGGTCGGCTCGGCCGAGGTAGTCCAGTTGTCCGTCGTGGCGCCATTTGACGAGGTCTCCGGTGCGGTACATGCGGGAGCCGGGCGGTCCGAAGGGGTCGGCCACGAAGCGCTCCGCGGTGAGCGTTGGCCGGTTGAGGTAGCCGCGGGCCACTCCTGGCCCTGCGATGTAGAGCTCGCCGGTGATGCCTACCGGTACGGGTCGCAGGGCTTCGTCGAGTACGTACAGCCGGGTGTTCGTGATCGGTCGGCCGATGGGCGGTGTGTCGGCGCCGGACAGTGGGCTGACGGTCGCGTAGACGGTGGTTTCGGTGGGTCCGTAGCCGTTGAATGCGGTGTCGGAGAGGTTCTGCAGGGTCTGTGACAGGTCGGCGGGCAGGGCTTCGCCGGCGGCGAGTGCGTTGCGCAGGTGGAGGTCGGGGGTCAGGTCGGTCAGGTTCTGCCACACCGAGGGCGTGGCCTGCATGGTGGTGATCTGTTGCTCGGACAGGGTCTGGGCCAGTGCCTGGGGGTCGCGTACGACGTCGGTCTCGGCGAGGACGACGGCCGCTCCGCTCACCAGTGGGAGGTAGAGGTCGAGGACGGCGGCGTCGAAGGTGATCGTGCTCACGGCGAGCAGGCGGTCGTTGGAGTCGAG
>NZ_JBITLN010000045.1:0-1242 GCF_044465285.1 Streptomyces sp. NPDC049687 | reverse complement strand
CGAAGGGAAGCCCGGAGGAAAGCCTGAGAGAGTCTCTCGGGTGAGTACAAAGGAAGCTTTCGTTCCTTGAGAACTCAACAGCGTGCCAAAAATCAACGCCAGATATGTTGATACCCCGTCCCCGGCAGTGATAGCCGAGGATGAGGTTCCTTTGAAACAAAACACAGCGAGGACGCTGTGAACGGTCGGGCTTATTCCGCTCGACTGTTCCGCTCTCGTGGTGTTCATCCCGATTACGGGAAAACATTCACGGAGAGTTTGATCCTGGCTCAGGACGAACGCTGGCGGCGTGCTTAACACATGCAAGTCGAACGATGAAGCCCTTCGGGGTGGATTAGTGGCGAACGGGTGAGTAACACGTGGGCAATCTGCCCTTCACTCTGGGACAAGCCCTGGAAACGGGGTCTAATACCGGATATGACCCTCGCAGGCATCTGTGAGGGTGTAAAGCTCCGGCGGTGAAGGATGAGCCCGCGGCCTATCAGCTTGTTGGTGAGGTAATGGCTCACCAAGGCGACGACGGGTAGCCGGCCTGAGAGGGCGACCGGCCACACTGGGACTGAGACACGGCCCAGACTCCTACGGGAGGCAGCAGTGGGGAATATTGCACAATGGGCGAAAGCCTGATGCAGCGACGCCGCGTGAGGGATGACGGCCTTCGGGTTGTAAACCTCTTTCAGCAGGGAAGAAGCGAAAGTGACGGTACCTGCAGAAGAAGCGCCGGCTAACTACGTGCCAGCAGCCGCGGTAATACGTAGGGCGCAAGCGTTGTCCGGAATTATTGGGCGTAAAGAGCTCGTAGGCGGCTTGTCACGTCGGGTGTGAAAGCCCGGGGCTTAACCCCGGGTCTGCATTCGATACGGGCTAGCTAGAGTGTGGTAGGGGAGATCGGAATTCCTGGTGTAGCGGTGAAATGCGCAGATATCAGGAGGAACACCGGTGGCGAAGGCGGATCTCTGGGCCATTACTGACGCTGAGGAGCGAAAGCGTGGGGAGCGAACAGGATTAGATACCCTGGTAGTCCACGCCGTAAACGGTGGGAACTAGGTGTTGGCGACATTCCACGTCGTCGGTGCCGCAGCTAACGCATTAAGTTCCCCGCCTGGGGAGTACGGCCGCAAGGCTAAAACTCAAAGGAATTGACGGGGGCCCGCACAAGCAGCGGAGCATGTGGCTTAATTCGACGCAACGCGAAGAACCTTACCAAGGCTTGACATACACCGGAAAGCATTAGAGATAGTG
>NZ_JBITLN010000044.1:0-1534 GCF_044465285.1 Streptomyces sp. NPDC049687 | reverse complement strand
CTGAGCTTGTGGCGCATGTGCGCGGCCCGGTCCCTGAGCGAGGAGGTGGCCCGTACGGCCGCCGCGGCCGGGTTGTTGAGCTCATGGGTGAGACCTGCGGACAACGAGCCCAGCGCCAGCAGCCGTTCGCGCTGCCCGACGGCCCGCTGAAAGGTCTGCGAACCGAGGGCGAGTCCCTCCAGGAGATGGACCGCCATCGGAAACCACTCGTGGACGAGGTTCGCGAACGATTGGGCGGGCAGGACGAAGAACCGTGTCGGCTCGGTCACCCGCACCGAGTTGATGTACCGCTGCGGTTTTCCGTCCCAGAGGTACGCCATCACGGCCCCCGCGTACACCCCTGGCTGGGACGTGCGGCTCACCTCGATGTCGTCGCTGCCCACCCGGCGCGACATGACGAGCGTGCCCTCGATCATCACGTAGAAGCAGGTCGCAGGGTCACCTTCGGTGAACACCGGCCCGGGGTCGAACAGTTCGACCCGCCCCTCGCTGCACAGCCTGTCGAGCTGCTCGGCGCTGAGCTTCTCGAAGAGGAACAGCGAGCTGATCTCCGCCGCGCTGCACGGCATCACCTGCCCGCTCACGATTGCTCCAGGTACCGGTGGACGAGCATCACGGCCATGGCTCCCTCTCCGACGGCGGACGCGACCCGCTTGGCGGACTCCGCGCGCGCGTCCCCTGCGACGAACACGCCGGGGATGCTGGTCTCCAGGTGGTACGGCGGCCGGTCCAGCTCCCAGGCCGCCGGCGCCCGCCCGTCGGCGGTCAGATCGGGCCCGGCGAGGATGAACCCGCGCTCGTCCCGCAGCACCGTGCCGTCCAGCCAGTCGGTCAGCGGGGCCGCGCCGATGAACACGAACAGCCACTGCGCGTCGACGAGTTCGGTCTGCCCGCTCGTCGTGTCGCGCAGGGTCAGCTGTTCCAGCTGGTTGTCGCCGTGCGCGGCCTCGACGACCGTGTGGGCCCGTACGAAGATGTTGGGTGCCTCGTTGATCTGCTGGATCAGGTAGTGCGACATCGACGCGGTGAGGTCCGCTCCGCGTACCAGCAGGGTGACCGACTTGGCGCCTCTGGACAGGTACATCGCCGCCTGTCCGGCCGAGTTGGCGCCGCCGACGATGTACACGTCGTGGCCCTGGCAGGCGGCGGCCTGGGTGAGCGCGGACCCGTAGAACACCCCGCGGCCCGACAGCTCGTCGGCACCCGGCGCCTGAAGCTGCCGGTAGGACACGCCGGTCGCCAGGATCACGCTGTGCGCCGCGATCTGCGACCCGTCGGCGAACCGTACGAGCCGCGCCGCCCCGCTGCTCTCCAGCCCTGTCACCTCACGGGCGGTGAGGATCTCGGCGCCGAACTTCGTGGCCTGGCGTCGCGCCCGGTCGGTGAGCTGGGCGCCGGACACCCCGTCGGGGAAGCCCAGGTAGTTCTCGATCCGCGAGCTCTGGCCGGCCTGCCCGCCGGTCGCCGACCGCTCCACGAGCACCGTACGCAGGCCCTCCGAGGCCCCGTACACGGCCGCGCCAAGACCGGCGGG
>NZ_JBITLN010000043.1:0-1534 GCF_044465285.1 Streptomyces sp. NPDC049687 | reverse complement strand
CCCGAGGTCGGCGACCACGTGGTCTACGAGATCGGTGACGACTCACTGATCATCGTGCGCACGGCGCCGGACGAGATCCGCGCCTTCGTCAACGCGTGCCTGCACCGCGGCCGCAAACTGCGCACGGCCGGCGGCAACGTCGGCGAGTTCCGCTGCTCGTTCCACGGCTTCGCCTGGAACCTGGACGGCACCATGCAGACCCCGCCCTGCGCCTGGGACTTCCCGCACGTCAGCCCGGAGAAGTTCGCCCTGCCCGAGGCCAAGGTGGCCACCTGGCGCGGCTTCGTGTTCATCAACATGGACCCGTACGCGGAGTCCTTCGAGAGCTACCGCGGCACCTTCGACGAGTACTACATCTGGCCGCTGCAGGACCGCTACAAGTCGCTGCACATCGCCAAGGTGCTGCCCTGCAACTGGAAGATCGCCCAGGACGCGTTCATCGAGTCCTTCCATGTGATCGCGACCCACCCGCAGATGCTGCCGTGGCTCGCCGACGCCAACTCGCAGTACGACGTCATGGCGGACCAGCCCAACTGGAACCGCATGATCAACATCCAGGGTGCGCCCAGCCCGCACGTGGCGGATTCCGTCACCGAGGAGGACGTGCTGGAGACCTTCTACGACTCGCGCGCGTTCTACGCCGCCGCCCAGGGCCGTGACCTGGTGATGCAGGAGGGCGACGAACTGCCGGCGATCCCCCCGGGCGGCACCGCCCGCCAGGTCCTCGCCGAGCGGATGCGCGCCCAACTGGCGGCCACCTCGCAGCAGGACTTCTCCCAGGCCGCCGACACCGAACTGCTGGACGCCATCAACTACCTGCTGTTCCCCAACTTCAATCCCTGGGGCGGCGCCAAGTCCAACATCATCTACCGGTTCCGGCCCAACGGTCTCGATCCCGACTCCTGCACCGCCGAGATCATCTTCATGTCGGCCCCGAAGAAGGAGGGCGAGATGCCGCCCCCGGCCGAGATCCGCTGGGTGCCGGAGGACATGCTCTTCGCCGACATCCCCGAACTGGGTGTGCTCGGACCCGTCTTCGACCAGGACTGCGAGAACCTGCCCTACGTCCAGCAGGGCCTGAAGACCATGCGCAAGCCCGGCATCACCCTGGCCAACTACCAGGAGAGCCGCATCCGCCACTTCAACCAGACCCTCGACCGGTGGATGAACAAGTGACCGTGACCCACCGGGTCGCGGTCAGGCCCTCCGGCGTCGAACTGGAGGTGCGAGATGGCGAGGACCTGTTCACCGCGGCCCAGCGGCTCGGTTACCGCTGGCCCACCGTCTGCGGCGGCAAGGCCACCTGCCGCACCTGCTTCGTCCAGGTGGAGGAGGGCGCCGAGAACTGTTCTCCCGTGGGCCCGCTGGAGCGCGAGGGCATCGAGGCTCTGCGAAGGCCGCTGGACGGCCTGACCCGGCTCGCCTGCCGGCTCCGGGTCCAGGGCCCGGTGACCGTGACCAAACGCGGCGTACGCCGCAGACCGCAGGAGTGAGCCGTGAGCGCCAAGCAAGTGACCCATCCGCTGACCGGGCA
>NZ_JBITLN010000042.1:0-1614 GCF_044465285.1 Streptomyces sp. NPDC049687 | reverse complement strand
CCTAGCTTGATCTTTAACCTCGGGTCTCGAACGGCTCGTCGTACTTGATCACTCGCGTCGGTAACTGCCCTATGTGCAGGCGGCCTTCGGCTGACCATGTGCTCCGACCAAGGAATACACGTGATCAGCGCGAAGGCCGTGGGGATGAGTCTGTTGCACCATGCTGTCCGGCAGGAACCGTTCGCGGAACTGTCATGCTTCCGGGGCGAGTTCTACTCCTGTCTGACGAGGCGTTCGGATGCTCTGTTCGAGCTGGCCGACGCCGTGCTGTGTGCGGACGGCCCGGTCCGCTCGCTGGTGGAACTCTCGCTGGTGGGCGAGCATCGCCGCGGACACGGCGGGCTGTATGACGCCCTGGCCGCGGGTCGGATGGACATTGCTCGGCTGCGGCGGGCCCTGGCTGCGGTGCCGCTGCCGAGGGCGGCGGACGGCCGGCTGGTGCTGGCCGCCGACATCACCTGCTGGCCGCGTCCCGACGCGCACACCTCACCACAGCGGATCCTGTGTCACACCTACGGACGTGGCAAGGACCAGCACATCCCCGTCCCTGGCTGGCCCTATTCGGTGATCTGCGCGCTGGAAGCAGGCCGCAGTTCCTGGACCGCGCCGCTGGACGCGCTGCGTCTGGCGCCGGGGGACGACGCCGCCACCGTCACCGCCCGGCAGATGCGCGAGCTCATCGAGCGGCTGATGGAGGCCGGGCAGTGGAAGGACGGCGACCCGGACGTCCTCATCGTGGTGGACGCCGGATACGACGTGCCCCGCCTGGCCCACCTGCTCAAGGACTTGCCGGTGCAGGTGCTGGGCCGGATGCGCTCGGACCGGGTCCTGCGCCGGGCGGCCCCGCCCCGCGAGCCGGGCACCCGGGGTCGTCCGCCCCGCCACGGCGGCGAGTTCGTCTTCGGCGATCCGGCCACCTGGAACACTCCCGATGCGGCGACGGTGACCGAGACCCGTCTGTATGGCACGGCAACCGCCAGGGCCTGGGACCGGCTCCACCCCAGGCTGACTCACCGCTCTGCGTGGGTCTCCCAGCTGGGCGCTCTGCCGGTCATCGAGGGCACTGTGATCCGTCTGCAGGTCGAGTACCTGCCCAGCGGCGCGACCCCGAAGCCGGTGTGGTTGTGGTGGTCCCGCACCGATGCCACCGACACTCAAGTCGACCTGCTCTGGCAGGTCTTCCTGCGCCGCTTCGACATCGAGCACACGTTCCGGCTGTTCAAGCAGACGCTGGGCTGGACCTGCCCGAAGATCCGTACTCCTGAGGCGGCTGACCGGTGGACCTGGCTGATCCTCGCCGTCTACACCCAGCTGCGGCTGGCCCGGCCGCTGGCGGCCGACCTGCGCCGGCCGTGGGAGAAGCCGAGCCCGCCGAACAGGCTCACCCCGGCCCGCGTCCGCCGCGACTTTCGGCACCTGCGCCCGCAGGCAGCATGCCCCGCCAGAGCACCGAAATCCTCCCACCCCGGCCCGGGACGACCACCCGGCCGCAAGAACACCCGGCCCACCCCGCGCTACGACGTGCACACCGTCCGCAAACCAGGCACTACGAAACAGCGAACCAAGAAGTCAACAACCCCACGACCCCGCCGCACAGGTTAAAGATCAAGCTAG
>NZ_JBITLN010000041.1:0-2444 GCF_044465285.1 Streptomyces sp. NPDC049687 | reverse complement strand
AGCCGAGCCGCCCTTCTTGACAAGTCAGTACAGAACCGCCTAGTTTTCCGACTGTTCAGTACACAACCGTCCTGAGCTCACCGGACAGGCTTGGTGCGGACTTGCAGGACCGGTGCGGACCGTGTGGCCTCAGCGCACGACGAAGTCATGCCCACAACCGAAGGAACCGACATGCAGACAGCTTCCCCAGTGGCCCTCGTGACGGGCGCTTCCTCCGGGATCGGGCGGGCGGCGGCGCTCGCCCTCGTGGGCGCCGGCTTCACGGTGGTCGGCACGAGCCGCAACGCGGCGAACGCCGAGCCGATCGCCGGGGTGACGTTCCTCGATCTCGACGTGGCCGACGACAACTCGGTCCGCTCCCTGGTCGGGAAGGTGATCGACCGTTTCGGCCGGATCGACGTCCTGGTCAACAACGCAGGCGTGGGCGCGGTCGGCGCCGGCGAGGAGAGCTCGATCGACCAAGCCAAGGAGGTCTTCGACATCAACGTCTTCGGCCTGATCCGGATGACCAACGCAGTGCTGCCCCACATGCGCGCCCAGGGCAGCGGCCGCGTGGTCAACGTCTCCTCGGTCCTCGGTCTGATCCCCGCCCCCTTCATGGCCGTCTACGCCGCCACCAAGCATGCGGTCGAGGGCTACTCCGAGTCCGTCGACCACGAGCTTCGCGAGCACGGCATCCGGATGCTGCTGGTCGAACCGGCCTACACCAGCACGAGTTTCGAGGCGAGCAGCATGGCACCCGACTCACCCCTGCCGCTCTACGCCGCACAGCGGGAGATCTCCCGAGACGTGCTGGCCACAGCCGTGCGCCACGCCGACCACCCGGACGTTGTCGCGAAGGTGATCGTCGCGGCCGCCACCGATTCCAAGCCCAAGCTCCGGTACACCGCCGGCTCGATGGCCACACGCGTCAGCCTCTTGCGCCGGATCGTGCCCTCGCGCGCCTTCGACAGACAGATCCGCAAGCTCAACCGACTGGCCGGCTGACCCCGCAGGACACCCGGCGCCTGAGGAGACGCACATGTCCAAAACCAGAGACACCGAAGCCAGCCGTCCGACCGCTCTTGGAAACGAGCTGACGCACATGGAGTTCGAACACGTCACCTTCGACCTGCCGCACGGCACCTTTCACGCGCTGCAGGGTGGTGATCCCGATGGTCAGCCGACGCTCGTCCTGCACGGCTTCCCGGACCATCCGCCGACCGCGAAGCCCTTCCTCGCCGAGCTCGGCCGCCGCGGACGCCACGTCGTCGCACCCTGGCTTCGCGGTTACGCGCCGTCCCCGACCGCGGGGCCGTTCGACTTCGCCTCCCTCACCGGCGACGTGCTCGCGCTGATCGACCGCTGGTCTCCCGGGCAAGCCGTGGAGTTGGTCGGCCACGACTGGGGCGCCCTGATCACATACGATGCCTGCGTCACCGCGCCGGAGCGGATCGAACGCGCGGTCACGCTCGCCATCCCCCACCCACTCACGTTCCTGAGCCGGCCGCGCCCCGCTCAGCTACGCCGGAGCTGGTACATGGGGCTCTTTCAACTGCCGGGAAGCGGTTGGATGGCCACCGCCCGCGATCTCGCCCTCATCGACCGCCTCTGGCGTCAGTGGTCGCCCGGCCTCTCACTCGATCCAGCTGTCCAGGCGGAGCTGCACGAGCACCTGCGGGCGAGCATGCCCGCGCCCATCAAGTACTACCGGGAGATGATGCGACCCGGCATGCTCAAGGCGGCGCGCCGCCTGTCTCAGCCGATCGAGGTGCCCCTGCTGCACCTCCACGGTGCCGACGACGACTGCATCCTCCCCCCGCAGGTCGACGACCGACATCGGTTCGCCGCCCCGCACGCGATGGAGGTCGTCCCCGACGTCGGTCACTTCCTGCACCTCGAGGCCCCCGAGGCGATCGCGGAACGGATAGCGGCATGGGCCGAGTAGCGGATCACTCGACCTGGCCGATGTCCGCGTGCCGCGCCCCCGTCCTGGACCACACTGGTGGACCCGGAGGGCAACGAGTTCTGCGTGCCCGCCTCGCGACGGACCTGACCGGAGCGAAGCAGGGCGACGAGCATACGATGGCTGAAAGGCGGCGCGGCACCGGGCCGACGCCGACCGGTGATCCGATCACTCGGGGTGGGGGACGTATGGCACAGGCCGCGGACGCTGCGCGGACCGTCATCATGACCGTGGACGACGATCCCGGGGTGTCCCGGACTGTCGCCCGTGACCTGCGGCGGCGCTACGGCCAGTCGTACCGGATCGTGCGCGCGGAGTCCGGCGAGTCCGCGCTTCAGGCGCTGCGGGAGCTGAAGCTGCGCGGTGACCTCGTGGCGGTGATCCTGGCCGACTACCGGATGCCGCAGATGAACGGCATCGAGTTCCTCGAACAGGCCCTGGACATGTACCCGGGCGCCCGGCGCGTGCTGCTGACCGCGTACGCGGACACGAACGCGGC
>NZ_JBITLN010000040.1:0-2511 GCF_044465285.1 Streptomyces sp. NPDC049687 | reverse complement strand
GTCGTTGCCTCAGAACTAACACAGTGGACGCGAGCAACTGAGGACAAGCCCTCGGCCTATTAGTACCGGTCACCTCCACACGTTACCGTGCTTCCAGATCCGGCCTATCAACCCAGTCGTCTACTGGGAGCCTTACCCCATCAAGTGGGTGGGAGTCCTCATCTCGAAGCAGGCTTCCCGCTTAGATGCTTTCAGCGGTTATCCCTCCCGAACGTAGCCAACCAGCCATGCCCTTGGCAGAACAACTGGCACACCAGAGGTTCGTCCGTCCCGGTCCTCTCGTACTAGGGACAGCCCTTCTCAAGACTCCTACGCGCACAGCGGATAGGGACCGAACTGTCTCACGACGTTCTAAACCCAGCTCGCGTACCGCTTTAATGGGCGAACAGCCCAACCCTTGGGACCGACTCCAGCCCCAGGATGCGACGAGCCGACATCGAGGTGCCAAACCATCCCGTCGATATGGACTCTTGGGGAAGATCAGCCTGTTATCCCCGGGGTACCTTTTATCCGTTGAGCGACGGCGCTTCCACAAGCCACCGCCGGATCACTAGTCCCGACTTTCGTCCCTGCTCGACCCGTCGGTCTCACAGTCAAGCTCCCTTGTGCACTTACACTCAACACCTGATTGCCAACCAGGCTGAGGGAACCTTTGGGCGCCTCCGTTACCCTTTAGGAGGCAACCGCCCCAGTTAAACTACCCATCAGACACTGTCCCTGATCCGGATCACGGACCCAGGTTAGACATCCAGCACGACCAGAGTGGTATTTCAACGACGACTCCACCTGAACTGGCGTCCAAGCTTCACAGTCTCCCACCTATCCTACACAAGCCGAACCGAACACCAATATCAAACTGTAGTAAAGGTCCCGGGGTCTTTCCGTCCTGCTGCGCGAAACGAGCATCTTTACTCGTAGTGCAATTTCACCGGGCCTATGGTTGAGACAGTCGAGAAGTCGTTACGCCATTCGTGCAGGTCGGAACTTACCCGACAAGGAATTTCGCTACCTTAGGATGGTTATAGTTACCACCGCCGTTTACTGGCGCTTAAGTTCTCAGCTTCGCCCACCCGAAAGTGAGCTAACCGGTCCCCTTAACGTTCCAGCACCGGGCAGGCGTCAGTCCGTATACATCGCCTTACGGCTTCGCACGGACCTGTGTTTTTAGTAAACAGTCGCTTCTCGCTGGTCTCTGCGGCCACCCCCAGCTCGAGGAGCAAGTCCTCTCACCAAGCGTGGCCCCCCTTCTCCCGAAGTTACGGGGGCATTTTGCCGAGTTCCTTAACCATAGTTCACCCGAACGCCTCGGTATTCTCTACCTGACCACCTGAGTCGGTTTAGGGTACGGGCCGCCATGAAACTCGCTAGAGGCTTTTCTCGACAGCATAGGATCATCCACTTCACCACAATCGGCTCGGCATCAGGTCTCAGACTATTGCCAGGCGGATTTACCTACCCGACGTCCTACACCCTTACCCCGGGACAACCACCGCCCGGGCTGGACTACCTTCCTGCGTCACCCCATCACTCACCTACTACCACCTTGGGTCAGCGGCTCCACCACTCCCCTTTGCCCGAAGGCTCCGGGGCGGCTTCACGGCCTTAGCATTAATGGGTTCGATGTTTGACGCTTCACAGCGGGTACCGGAATATCAACCGGTTATCCATCGACTACGCCTGTCGGCCTCGCCTTAGGTCCCGACTTACCCTGGGCAGATCAGCTTGACCCAGGAACCCTTAGTCAATCGGCGCAAACGTTTCTCACGTTTGTATCGCTACTCATGCCTGCATTCTCACTCGTGAACCGTCCACAACTACCTTCCGGTGCTGCTTCACCCGGCACACGACGCTCCCCTACCCATCACAGCACCCGTTGGGGCTATAGCTGCAATGACACGACTTCGGCGGTACGCTTGAGCCCCGCTACATTGTCGGCGCGGAATCACTAGACCAGTGAGCTATTACGCACTCTTTCAAGGGTGGCTGCTTCTAAGCCAACCTCCTGGTTGTCTGTGCGACTCCACATCCTTTCCCACTTAGCGTACGCTTAGGGGCCTTAGTCGATGCTCTGGGCTGTTTCCCTCTCGACCATGGAGCTTATCCCCCACAGTCTCACTGCCGCGCTCTCACTTACCGGCATTCGGAGTTTGGCTAAGGTCAGTAACCCGGTAGGGCCCATCGCCTATCCAGTGCTCTACCTCCGGCAAGAAACACACGACGCTGCACCTAAATGCATTTCGGGGAGAACCAGCTATCACGGAGTTTGATTGGCCTTTCACCCCTAACCACAGGTCATCCCCCAGGTTTTCAACCCTGGTGGGTTCGGTCCTCCACGAAGTCTTACCTCCGCTTCAACCTGCCCATGGCTAGATCACTCCGCTTCGGGTCTTGAGCGTGCTACTGAAACGCCCTATTCGGACTCGCTTTCGCTACGGCTACCCCACCCGGGTTAACCTCGCAACACACCGCAAACTCGCAGGCTCATTCTTCAAAAGGCACGCAGTCACGAGA
>NZ_JBITLN010000039.1:0-2820 GCF_044465285.1 Streptomyces sp. NPDC049687 | reverse complement strand
CCGCGTGGAGCCCTACACGAACGCCGAGAGCGCCTGACCCTCCGGAGCACCCCTCCACAGCCGCGACGAACCGGACCCACCACAGCCAGGTGTCCGGCTTGCGGCCGGCTTCCATCACCTCCTTCGAACGGGACGGGATCAGGTGCCGAGCGAGTCGGCCGCGGTGCTGAATCCCTTGGACACCCGCACGAACTTCTCCCTGAGCGTCTCGGCGGTCTGTGCGAGGTTGTGCGCCGCGTTCCGCGCCTCACGCAGTCGTTCACCTTGGGCAGTTTGGTGGGGTTGTACCCGTCGAGCCTGTCGCTGAGTTTCCCGATGGCCGTGGCCGTCTCCGTGATTTTCGTCTTGGGGTGCGGGGTCGGTTTTTCGACCAGTAGTTTGAGTAGCTTGCCGTAATTGAGGCTCCGGTCCCAGGAATTCCAGAGTGGCGCCCACCGCGACGATGATCAGAGTGAGGGTGTCCATCTGTTTGAAAGCCTCGAAGACATCTTTGAGGCCCACCGCCTCCATCAGGGCTTCCCATATCGTCTTCTGTTCGTCCTTGCCCGCCTTGACTGCTTTCTTGATGTCCTCCTGGGCGTCCTTGAGTTCCTTGTCGGTCACGTTGTTGGCGTCCAGGACATGTGTGTTCAGCGTGGTTTTCACCTTGCTGATCTCGTCCTTGAGTTCGGCGATCTTGTCGAGGACCTAGGAGTCCGAACCGCTGGCCATTTTCACCTCGGATTGAATGGAGGGGAGGGTGTTGACCCTCCTGTTCGGCTAATGCTAGATTCGGTGATCGTGTCGTATTTCTCGGTGATTTTGCCGGACAGGCAGGAATGGGTGGGGTGCCGTGGAAAACTCGACAGGCGGTCTGATCGTCGGATTCCTCATGGTGATGGCGGGAACGGCCGCACTGATCACCCAATCCACGACATTCGTGCTGTATCGCCGCCTGCGGAACCTGGCGCGGCACGGCGTCGAGGGTGAGGCGGTCTCCGTGGACCAGAAGTACGCCGGCACGGGGGAGTACCACATCCATTACGAGATCCGTCTGGCCGACGGCGAACCCGGGGCGGAATTCCGTGAGCGCCAAAGGGGGATGGCGGACCTGGGAACGGTGGTTCCGGTGGTCTACGACCGGAGAAAGCCGCGCCGTGCCAAGCGGGGATTCCTGAAGGACATTGACTACCGCGGCGAGAGGAACATCGTCCTCGTCTTCGGGTACGGCGGCCTGGCGGTGTTCGCCGGCGGGGTCGCCCTGCTGGTCGCGGTCAACGGCTGGTGAGGTGAGCGGAGGGGCGTCGCGGTGACGGTCGGTGTGGGGTGCCGACCGGTCCCGCGTGGCGGCGGGCGATGTAGGCCGTGCCGCTGCCCGGGTGGAGCTGGACGGTGTAGGCGTAGCTCGCGTGCTGGATCTCGGTCCGGAGGCCGAGGGTGGTGCGCGTCCAGCTGGTGGCCTCCACGGCACGGCGGTGGCGTCGCTGGCGGACGGCTCGGCCCGGCGCTGCCAGTCGGCGTAGGCCGGGTGACCGGCGATCTACTTTCTTCGTCGGGGAGCTCGACCCCCGCAACGGCTGATGGTCGCCTTCATCGACGAGCAGCGTTCACCTGACGGTTCTGACCGACCGGGTTGAAGGTTGCACGCTGGTCACCGGGCGGAGATCCGCCCCATGCAGGAAGTGACCGACGACGGGGACGACCTCCAGCGCGCGCGGGGCGGCGAACCGATGTCGGTCGTCGACCTGCGGGGGAGGGGGGGAGGAGGATGCCGCCGTCGTCGGCACCGTGGAGCTGCGGCAGGGGCATCGCGATCGGCCGATGAGTGGAGTGCCGAACAGTTCTGCGGCACAGATGAATCCTGACGTCCACCACTGACAGCCCTGGTCGGTCAGGCTCAGCGCAGCGTGTCCGCCCAGTTCGCCGGCACGCGCCCCGCCGGTCCCGGCGTGGGCTGGTCGGCAGGGTGGGCGTCCGGGGGAGCCAGGGCCGGACCGGAGTCGTACAGTTCGGACGTCTCGAAGTTCCAGAACCAGGCCTCGTCCGGCTCGTAACTGCGGATCACCGGATGGCCGGTGTCCCGGAAGTGGCCGGTGGCGTGCTTGGGGGGTGAGTCGTCGCAGCAGCCGATGTGACCGCACTGGGCGCAGCGCCGCAGATGGAACCACCAGCCGCCGTCGGCGTCGCACTCGACGCATCCGGCACCGCTGGGCGGGATGCTGGGGTCGATGCCGGTGTCCTTGGTCATGAGGGCTTCTGGGCCGGGTCGGGGACGGTATCGGGGTCGGTGGCGGGGTCGGTGGCGGTGAGGGGGAGCAGCACCTGGAAGCGGGTGTCGCCGGGTACGGACTCGACTTTCAGGTCACCGTGGTGCTTGTTGACGACGATCCGCCAGGAGATGTCGAGCCCCAGCCCCGTGCCCTCGCCCACCGGCTTGGTGGTGAAGAACGGGTCGAAGATCCGGTCGCGGATCTCGGCCGGCACTCCCGGGCCCGTGTCGCGGAACTCCACCAGCAGCCGGTCGTGCACCACAGCGGTGCGTACGGTCAACGTCCCTTCGCCGTCCGCGCTCTTGATGGCGAAGACCGCGTTGTCGATCAGGTTGGTCCACACCTGGTTCAGTTCGGCCGGGTAGGCCGGGATCCTCGGCACTGAACGGTCGTACTCCTTCACGACCTTGACCTGGGGACCGATCTTGCCCGACAGCATCAGCAGCGTGCTGTCGAGGAGTTCGTGGACATCGGCGACCTGGTAGGGGGCGCGGTCCAGCTGGGAGTACTGCTTGGCGGCGTCGACGAGGTGCGAGATGCGGGTGGTGGAGTCCTCGATCTCGGACATCAA
>NZ_JBITLN010000038.1:0-3039 GCF_044465285.1 Streptomyces sp. NPDC049687 | reverse complement strand
ACCACCAACTCAACGCGCACCGAACCGCGCCGCATCGAAATTCGCCGCCGACATCTGCTGCCGCGCGTTGTCACCCTGCTCCTGATCACCCGAACCGAACGCCGAGTCCATCCCCGACTGACCACCCAAAATCGCCGACAACGACGCGTTCAGATCAGCCGCGATCTCATCCGCACGCCCCTTGAACTGATCGAACATCGCCCGACCCGTACCGTTGAACTTCCCCTCCAACGGCTGCGCCGCCTGCACCAACTGCCTGATCAACGAACCCAGATCATCACTCGACCCACGCGAATCACGCTGCAACGTCGACAACGTCTGCGCACCCATGTCGAACTTCATCAACGCCCCCGTTCAGCTCACTTGGCTCACTTCACGCGCACTGCACGCAGAGTCATTGCTACCAACTGACTGATTGCCTATGCAATGGGGAGTGGCCATCCTTACAGAGGCACCACGAACCCGTTACCAACTCATGGGGACAGACAGGGGTGTTCACCCCAAACCACCCTGATCCCGTGCGAGCCCGAGCCTCGACCACCGTCATCTTCACGCCAGGTCGCCGCAGGCCGCCCGTCCTCCGACCCGGCCCGAAGAATCCCAGTCAGAGCAGATCGGTGAGGTCCGGGCCCCGCCCGTCCGAGACTTCCGGCTCCATGACCCCATGCCCTACCGCTCTCCCGAAGTACGTCGGCTCCCCAGGCTCTGCCTCGATCTCCAGGAGCGCCTCCAGCTCCCTCAGTGCGGCGGCCAGTCGTGGAGCATTCCGCCGTTGTGTTTCCGGATGAGGAGTACCGCGGAAGTCGAACGGACCCCAGATGTCATGAAAGACGGAAACATCGGCTGAGAGCCCGAGCGGTTCCGAAGAGACAGTCAGTTCGACCAGGCGATCCTCGTGGTGTCGCCCACCGTCCTCATCGAACCACACACCGGTCCCCGCCACGAGGAAGCCGCTGCACTCGGCTTCCGGAAAGGCAACAGGACGCAACTCCTCGACTCTCCGGAGGGTCCACTCATCGTCCAACGGCCGCATGAGCCCCACGCTCGTCCTACCCACCGCTCCGCCCATCTCGGGCACAAGCCAGAACCATTCCAGCATGGTGGGCTGCAAAAGCTCGTGCTTCTGGAGAACCGCCGACATCCGCGCAGCGGTGTTGAGTGCGGACTGCAGACCGGGGGGCGCGTAGTCCTCCAGGTCCCAGAACCAGGAAGCACATTCACGCGGTGCACGCATGAGGAGGGACATTGGATTTTCCCTTACGGATATGTAGGACCGTTGGCCGGAATGGTGATCGAACCATCCTTGAACCGAAGAACGAAGGTTGCGTTGGTAATCCTGGCGCGATGGGCGATGCGCCCAAGGATCTTGTCCGTAAGGGCAAGCTTGGTGTCATGCACGTCGAGAATGGCCACCTTCTGGCCGTCGATATTACCCAGCAGCTGCTTCTCCGCGATGCCGCGGGTCGCACTGTTGAGACTTGAAGCGCTGCTCACGTCCTTGAGCTGAGCACCGTACTCGATGCGATTGCCGGACCGGACGAGCACATCGAGGTCCAAGCCGTCACCGGGCACCTTCCACTCGAAGGCCAGACCCTTGACGCCACGAGCCTGCAGTTCCGCCGCGTGCTCCATCGCCATATAGACAGCAGGCGACATGTCATTGTTTCTACTCACCTGCTTGCACTGGGACAGGAGCTCATCGTATCCGGGCATATGGGCGAGCTTGCCGTCGCTGATGTACTTGGCGATTCCCGCACCGTACTCACTCTTGCGAAGTCCGACGAGGGATTTCTCGATGTCGTGAGGTGCCATCTTCGAGCGTGCGAGTTGTTCGGCGACCGCTGCTTCCTGATCCGGCTGCATACGGCCGGTCGGCTGCAGAGCCTGCTCGTCTCCCTCGCGGTAGTCGACCTTTTCCGGCTCGTGGCCAGGACCGGGGCCGCCGGGGCCCTCGCCCTGTCCGCCCGTGGCGTTCCCGCCCGGCGTGTTGCCGCTTTCATGCCCGTGCCCTGCCGCACCGGGTTGCTCATGCGGGCCCGTCGGCCCGTCGTGGTGCGTTCCCGGGCCGTCGCCGGAATGAGTTCCCTGGCCGTCGCTGTGGCCGCTCGGCGGCTCGTGGCCGGCGGAGGGGCCGGGGCCGTGCTCGTGAGCCGATCCGCCGGGAAGGTGGTCGCCGGCGCTGCCGCCGGGGAGGTGGTCGCCCATTCCGGTGCGGGGGAGGTCGCCGCCCGCGTGAACAGTGGGCACGTCGCCGCCCGCGTGGACGGTGGGAAGGTCGCCGCCCGCGTGCACTGCCGCGTTGTCCGGGACGCGGCCGAGGTCGCCGAGGTTGGTGTCCAGGCTGTTGCCCAGGCTGATGTGCTGTCCTGCGGTCTCGGCTGTATGGGCGCCCGCGCCGACCAGTGCCGGTTCGCGCACCGGGGTCGGGGTGTGGGGGATGTCCGAGCCCGCACCCGGAGTGCCGGTCTGCGGGGTGCCGCCGGGCTCCTTGGGGGCCTGGTCCGCCGATTTCAGCACATTGCCGTTCTCGTCGAGCAGATTCCCCGGCGGGTCGTAGTAACGCGCCGGAGCACCCGCCTCCGTGGGCAGCCTGACCGATCCCTCCGGCAGGCCCGGCGCGCCCTCGGGCAGCCTGACGTTGCCGTCGGGGAGTCTCGTCGCGCCCTCCGGGATCGCCGCGCCCTCCGGCAGGTGCACGGTGCCGTCCGGGAGCCTGACGGAGCCCTCCGGGAGGGTGATCGCGTTGTCGGGGAGCTTGGGGATCTCGATGTTCCCGATGCCCTTCAACGCCTTCGTGACGTCGCCGATCTTCGACAGACCCGCGCCCGCGCCCTTGGCGACGTAGGTCATCGGGTCGATGATCTTGCCCGCCTTGCCGGCGACGGACAGGGCCTTGGCCACCGCGCCCGCCTTGCCCGCGCCCGCCGCCGCACCCCCCGCACCGCCGGTGAAGACGGTCGTCAGGACGTTGAAGGTCACCGCACCGGCCGCCCGGCCGGGATTCTTGCCCCACTCGTCCCACGCCACCAGCGCCTTGCC
>NZ_JBITLN010000037.1:0-3124 GCF_044465285.1 Streptomyces sp. NPDC049687 | reverse complement strand
ACCAACTGCCTGATCAACGAACCCAGATCATCACTCGACCCACGCGAATCACGCTGCAACGTCGACAACGTCTGCGCACCCATGTCGAACTTCATGCCGAACTCGCCTCCCCCGGTGGGGTCTGTCCCCGTCCGTACCTGTCACGTCCGTACCTGTCACGTCCGTACCTTCACGACCGTACGCATCCATCTGTAGCAAGTCCTCGATTGCCGATGCAATCGCGAAGCGGCGGCAGTTACGGAGGTGGCACAAACGGAGGACCAAGTCATCGGCACATAGCCGGACATGAGGGGAGAAAGGTCAGTGTGCTGCGGTGGCGGCCGTCGGGCCCTCGCGGCAGATGAGGAGCAACGCCCGGTCGTCGTTGACGTCCTTGGCGACCGCCTCGATCAGGTGCCAGGCCGCGCCCTGGAAGCCGCCGACGACATAGCGGTCGGCCTCGCCGGTGAGGCGGTCGATGCCCTCGACGATGTCCCGGTCGGAGGTCTCCACCAGGCCGTCGGTGAACAGCATCAGCACGTCACCGGGGCGCAGGGAGCCCTTCACGGGGTCGAACTGCGCGCCCTCGTAGACACCGAGCAGCGGCCCCTCGGCCGCCTTCTCCTCCCAGCGGCCGCTGCCGGCGCTGAGCTGGAGGCCCGGCGGGTGGCCCGCGGAGTAGAGCTCGTAGTCGCCGGAGTCCAGGTCGAGGACGAGGTGGATGGAGGTCGCGAAGCCCTCGTCCCAGTCCTGGCGGAGGAGGTAACCGTTTGCCGCCGGGAGGAAGGCGTGCGGAGGCAGGGAGCCGAGGAGGCCGCCGAAGGCGCCCGACAGGAGCAGAGCGCGGGACCCCGCGTCCATGCCCTTGCCGGAGACGTCCGTGAGCACGACCTCCATGGTGCGGCCGCCGTTGGTGCGGGCCGCGACGACGAAGTCACCGGAGAACGACTGGCCGCCCGCCGGCCGCAGGGCCATCTCGCGGTGCCAGCCCGGCGGCAGCTTCGGCAGCTTGCTCTGCACCCGGATGCGCTCGCGCAGGTCGAAGAGCATGGTGCCGCCGCGCCGCCAGGGCACGCCGACCCGGCTGCGGAACTGGGCGATCAGGAGGCCGAAGAAGCCGCATGCGGCGACGACCAGGACCACGCCCGGGGTCACCCGCGAGGGGCCCTCCGTGTAGGGGCCGAGTTGCACCGACTCGACGATGAGCGCCGTGGCCGCCGCCGCGTACAGGCCGAGCAGGCTGGACGGGCGCAGCAGCAGGCCGCCGGCGACGATCGGCAGGACCAGGGCCGCCGGGGAGCACCACACCGAGTTGGCGAGGGTGGTGGCCGCGATCAGCGGGACGGTGAGCAGCAGGAAGGCCAGCGCGATCCAGTCGGAGCCGTCGCCGCGGAAGTAGTCGACGGCGCTTCTGCGCACGCCGGTGCGGACCCGGTGCATCAGATGCCTGAACCGGGCCGTCAACGTCTCGGCTTCCGAGCGCCGCTGTCGTCCTTCTGCCATTAGTTCGGGACCCTATCCATCCAACCCACCGCTTGGCACGGGAGGTCCCACTTGTCCCCCGTCCGAGGTTCAACTTCACAGTGAACTTCACGGAAAGCGCTCCCGTCGCCCGGAGCGGGAAATTCCCTCGCTCGCCGTGCGGGGGACTGCTAGGCATGGAGCCATGACGACTGGGGCGACGACGCCGGGGCCGACGGGCCGCGCGACCTCTTCCGCGGCTCCCGCGGCCGAGTTGCGGGTGCTGCGGCAGGACGACTGGGACAAGTGGTACGGCACCCTGCTGCGGGCCTTCGGCGGGGCCTCGGAGTCGGCCGAGGAACGGGAGTTGTGGTCGGAGCTCGTTCCGCGCGAGCGGTCGCTCGGCGCGTGGGACGGGGCGGAGCCGGTGGGCACGGCGGGGGCGTTCGACTTCCGGCTGACCGTGCCGGGCGGGGCCTCGGTGCCGGCGGCGGGTGTGACGATGGTCGGGGTGAGCGCGACGCACCGGCGGCGCGGGATCCTGACGGCGATGATGCGGCGGCAGTTGGACGACGTGCGGGCGTGGGGCGAGTCGCTCGCCGTCCTCACCGCTTCGGAGCCGCCCATCTACGGCCGGTTCGGGTACGCGGCGGCGACCTTCGGGCTGCACGCCGAGATCGACACCAGTCGGGTACGGCTGTCCGTCCCGGCCGGCACCGACGGCGTACGGCTGCGGTACGCCGGTCCGCGCGCCGGGCTCGAGGTGTGCGAGGCGGTGTACGCGCGGACGGTGGCCGGGCGGCCGGGGATGCTGGGCCGGCGGCCGGGCTGGGAGCGGCTGTGGGTGGTGGAGGCGGAGGCCGGGAAGGACGGGGCGTCGCCGTTGCAGTGCGTGCTGGCGGAGCGGGACGGGGAGGTGACCGGTTTCGCCCGCTTCCGGGTCAGGATCGACTACACGGACGCCGGGCACAACGGGCAGGTGCTGCTGGAGGACCTGGCGGGGCTGGACCCGGTGTCGGAGGCGGCGCTGTGGCGGTTCCTGTTCGGGATCGACCTGACGACCTCGCTGAAGGTGCGGGGGCGGCCGCTGGACGAGGCGTGGCAGTACCAGGTGTCCGACATCCGGCGGTGCGGGCTGAAGGTGCGGGACGGGTTGTACGTGCGGCTGGTGGACGTGGGCGCGGCGCTGGAGGAGCGGACGTACCAGGCGCCGGTGGATGTCGTCCTGGAGGTCGAGGACGCCTTCTGCCCGTGGAACGCGGGGCGTTGGCGGCTGTCCGCGGACCCGAAGGGCGCGGTGTGCGAGCGTACGACGGACCCGGCCGATCTGGCTCTGTCGGTACGGGAGTTGGGGGCGGCGTACCTGGGCGGGGTGAGCCTGGCCGCGCTCGGCGCGGCCGGACGGGTGCGGGAACTGCGCCAGGGGGCGCTGACGGAGGCGGCCGTGGGCTTCGGGTCCCCGGTGGCCCCCTGGCTGCCCCACGGTTTCTAGTGCCGCGGGGGGGGGGGGGGGGGGGGGGGGGGGGGGGGGCGGGGGGGGGGGGGGGGGGGGGGGGGGGGGGGGGGGGGGGGCGGGGGGCGCGGGGGCTGGGGGCGGCGCCGGGGCCGGGGAGGAGGGCTGCGCGGGACCGGCGTCGGCGGCTGCAGGGGCCTGCGCCGGGGGCACGGAGGGCGGAGCCTCCGC
>NZ_JBITLN010000036.1:0-3590 GCF_044465285.1 Streptomyces sp. NPDC049687 | reverse complement strand
GCCAACTCCACCAACCCCGTCCCCGGCACCAACACCGCACCCAGCACCGAGTGATCCACCAACCACCCATGCGTCACCCGCGACAACCGACCGGTCATGGTGAAGCCGTCGCCGTCGGGCACCGGGACCATCGCGCCGAGCAGCGGATGGTCGACGGTCACCAGGCCGGTGCTCGCCGCATCGGCGGAGCCGGATCCGACCGCGGCCCGCAGCCAGAACCGCTTGTGCTGGAAGGCGTACGTCGGCAGTTCCACACGGCGGGCACCCCGGGCCTCGTACAGCGGTGCCCAGTCCACTGCGACTCCGTGGACGTGCAGACGCGCGAGGGCGTCGAGCAGGGCTTCGGTCTCCGCGCGGCCCGCGCGCAGGGTGGGGACGACGAGATGGTTCCCGGCGTCGTCGAGGATCTGCCGGGTGAGGGGGGTGAGGACGGCGTCGGGGCCGAGCTCCAGCCAGCGGGTGACGCCGGAAGCGTGCAGGGACGCGACGGCGTCGGTGAAGCGGACCGGACGGCGGACGTGCTGGACCCAGTACTCCGGGTCCGTCACCTCGGGCGACAGCCCTGCCAACCTCGGCTCGTTGAAGGTGAGTTGGGAGACCACGGCACGGAAGTCGTTCAGCATCGGGTCCATCAGCTGCGAGTGGAAGGCATGGCTGACCGTCAGCCGCTTGGTACGGACGCCCGCCGTCTGCCAGTCCTGCTCCAGCGCGATGATCGCCTTCTCGTCGCCGGAGACCACCACCGACGACGGCCCGTTGACCGCCGCGATACCGACCCGGTCGGTCAGACCGTCCAGTGCCGAGACAGCCGCAGCCTCGTCGATCTGTACCGCGAGCATCGCGCCACCCTCGGGCAGCGCCTGCATCAGCCGGCCCCGCGCCTCCACGAGAGCACACGCATCCTCGAGGGAGAGCACTCCGGCCACGTGCGCTGCGGCGATCTCCCCCACCGAGTGCCCGGTCACCGCCGTGACACGGACGCCCAGCCACTCCACCAGCCGGAACAGACCCACCTCCACCGCGAACAACGCCACCTGGGCATACCGCGTCCGGTTCAGCAGCTCCGCATCCGTCCCGAACACCACATCCCTCAGGGGAAGTCCGGTCAGCTCGGCCACCGCGTCGAACGCCTCGGCGAACACGGGGAACGCCTCATACAGCTCCCGCCCCATCCCCGGCCGCTGCGAACCCTGCCCCGTGAACAGCACAGCGGTCTGTCCCGCCGAGGACGCCGAACCCCGGACGACAGCCGGGTCTGCAACGTCCGCGGCAAGTGCCGAGAGCGCGTCGAGCAGACCCGCCCGGTCGTCGGCCGTGAGGACCGCCCGGTGCTCCAGCATCGCGCGGCCGGTGGCGAGGGAGAGGCCCACGTCGAGCGGGTCGGTCTCCGGTCGGGCTTCGAACCAGTCGTGGAGACGGGCGGCTTGGGCCGGCACGGCGTCCGCTTCCTTGGCGGAGATCACCCAGGGAAGGGGGAGGCGGGAAGGCGAGGCCACTTCCTCACGCCCGGCCCCCACAGCCGGAGCCGGCTGCTCGACGATGACATGCGCGTTGGTCCCACTGATACCGAAGGACGAGACACCCGCCCGCCGCGGACGATCCAGCTCCGGCCACTCCCGCGCCTCGGTCAGCAACTCCACCGCACCCGCCGACCAGTCGACATGCGGCGACGGCTCATCCACATGCAGGGTGCGCGGAGCGACACCGTGCCGCATCGCCTCCACCATCTTGATCACACCACCGACACCCGCAGCCGCCTGCGCATGCCCGATGTTCGACTTGATCGAGCCCAAGAGCAGGGGATGATCCCCGTCCCGCCCCTGTCCATAGGTGGCCAGCAACGCCTGCGCCTCGATCGGATCACCCAGCGTCGTACCCGTCCCGTGCGCCTCCACCACATCCACATCCGCCGTGGACAACCCCGCATCCGCCAACGCGGCACGGATCACCCGCTGCTGCGACGGCCCATTCGGAGCCGTCAGCCCATTGCTCGCCCCGTCCTGATTCACCGCCGTACCCCGTACGACAGCCAGCACCCGATGCCCCAACCGCTCCGCATCCGACAACCGCTCCACCAGCAGCATCCCCACACCCTCGGACCAGCCGGCGCCGTCGGCCGTGCCGGAGAACGCCTTGCAGCGGCCGTCCGGCGCCAGCCCCCGTTGCCGGCTGAACTCGACGAACATGCCGGGCGTGGCCATGACGGTGACGCCTCCGGCCAGGGCCATGTCGCACTCGCCGTTGCGCAGGGCCTGGGCGGCCAGGTGCAGGGCGACCAGCGACGAGGAGCACGCCGTGTCGACGGTGACCGCAGGCCCCTCGAGGCCGAAGCTGTAGGAGACACGGCCGGAGACGAGGCTGCCGCCGCTGGTGGAGGCGGGCGCGCTGCCGAGGCCGTAGTCGTGGTACATCACGCCGGCGAAGACACCAGTACGGCTGCCGCGCAGTGAGGTCGGGTCGATGCCGGCCCGCTCGAACGCCTCCCACGAGGCCTCCAGCAGCAGCCGCTGCTGCGGATCCATCGCCAGCGCCTCACGCGGCGAGATGCCGAAGAAGCGGGGGTCGAAGTCGGCGGCGCCGGCGAGGAAGCCGCCCTGCCGCGTGTACGTCTTGCCGAGGGCTCCGGGCTCCGGGTCGTAGAGGCCGTCGGTGTCCCAGCCGCGGTCGGTGGGGAACTCTCCGACCGCGTCCTCACCGTTGAGGACGAGTTGCCAGAGGTCGTCGGGGGAGGTCACGCCGCCCGGGTACCGGCAGGCCATGCCGACGATCGCGATCGGATCGTCGTCCACCCGCACCGAAACAGCCGACGCGACCGGGGCAGCCGGATCCGTGACACCGCCCAGTTCCGCCAGCACATGATCGGCCACCGCCTGCGCCGTCGGATAGTCGAACACCAACGTGGCCGGCAACCGCAACCCGCTCACCGCGTTCAGCTCATTACGCAACTCCACCGCGGTCAGGGAATCGAAACCCAACTCCTGAAACGCCCGCCCGGCCTCGACCTCGGCCACCGACGCATGCCCCAGCACCCCAGCCACCCTCTCCCGCACCACCTCCAACACCACACGCCCACGCTCACCCGGCTCCACCCCCGCCAACCGCCCACCCAACACCGAGACCACCGAAGAAACAGCCGGCTCACCACCACGCACAACCCGCCGCACCGGACGACGCACCAACCCCCGCAACAACGCCGGCACCCGACCACCCCCAACCCCCACCGCCCGCGCATCCACCCGCAACGGCACCCACACCCCACCACCCACGGCCGAACCCGCCACCCCCGCATCAAACCCCGCCAACGCCTCACCCACCGACAACGCCGGCAACCCCTGACGCCGCATCCGCTCCCGATCCACCCCCGACAACCCCCGCGACAACCCCGTACTCACATCCCACAACCCGAACGCCAACGACGTCCCCACCAACCCACGCCCCCGACGCCACCCAGCCAACGCATCCAAAAACACATTCGCCGCCGCGTAATTCGCCTGACCCGCCGCCAACACCAGACCACCCGCCGACGAAAACAACACAAACGCCGACAACTCCAAACCCTCCGTCAGCTCATGCAACCACCACGCCGCATC
>NZ_JBITLN010000035.1:0-8830 GCF_044465285.1 Streptomyces sp. NPDC049687 | reverse complement strand
TACTGCAGGGGGGACCCTGTGGGAGAGTAGGACACCGCCGAACAATCTTTGGGAAAACCCCCGCACCTTTCGGTGCGGGGGTTTTCTGCGTTTAGAGCTCGTCACAGGATCTTGTTGAAAGGGTGCTGGTGGGGCGCACGATGAGTTGTGGACGCTGATCGAGCCGTTACTGCCTCCGGCCAGGACACCAGCAGGCTGCTTCAGAACGTTGGTACTCTCCGCATCTACGGCGAGGAGGGGAGATGATCGTGGGAACAGAGCCGTCGACTCCTCCGAGCCGCGGGTTGAGAGGAACTGGCTTTGGGGTCCTCTTCGGTGGACTGACCGCAGTGGTGTCCACTGCTGCGATTGGGAATGCATGGGCTGCTTGTGACATCGGCAACGGCGTAACCAATGGCATGACTTTGCTGTTCCTTGCGCCTCTCATATGGATCGCCGCTGCGGTTCCGTGGGTGATCCTGCACAGCACCCTCGGAAGACGTCATCGCAGGACAGCCCTTACTGCAGGGCTCATCTTCACCCTGTGGTTCACCTGGTTCCTTGTCACATGGCTCGGCATGCCGGACTCCTACCCCGCCCCGTTGTGCCCGGGCAACGTCCCACCTTGGTGGCCGAGCTTCATCCCGGCATGACTCCGGCGAAGCCTGTGAACCTTGGCAGCGGCTGCGGGAGCGGCACCCAACTCAACAACGCCCCCCGACAAGCCCCTCCACGCCAGCAAGATCGTGTTACGAGTTCTTAGGGTCTAGACATGCGCTACGAATTGGTGATCTTCGACAACGACGGTGTCCTCGTGGACAGTGAGCCGATCTCCAACCGGCTGCTGGCCGCGTATCTGACCGAGCTGGGGCACCCGACGTCCTACGAGGACTCCATCCGGGACTACATGGGGTCCGCGATGCACCGGGTTCATGATCTTGTTCTGGAGCGGACCGGGGAGCGGTTGCCGGCGGAGTTCGACGATGTCTTCCATCAGCGGGTGTTCGCGGCCTTCGAGAGGGAACTGGAGCCCGTCGCGGGCGTGGTGGACGTGCTCGAGAAGCTGGCAGTGGACGAGGTGCCGTACTGTGTGGCGTCCTCGGGGAGCCATGAGCGGATTCGGGTGGGGCATCGGACGACGGGGCTCGACCGGTGGTTCGACGAGGCGCGCGTCTTCAGTTCTCAGGACGTCGGGAAGGGTAAGCCGGCTCCGGATCTGTTCCTGTACGCGGCCGAGCGGATGGGGGTCGCTCCGCAGCGGTGTGCCGTGGTGGAGGACTCTCCGCTGGGGGTGCGCGCGGCTGTCGCGGCCGGGATGGACGTGTACGGGTTCACCGCGATGACGCCCGCCGAGAAGCTGGTGGGGGCCACTGAACTCTTCGCCGGTATGGGTGAGTTGGCCGGTCTGCTGGCCTGACATTTGTCATGCGAAGCTGCTGACGGCCGTTTCTGTCGGGGGACCCCCGCCGACGGCGAAGCTGGGGGCATGACGACGAACCAGCACGAGACGAAGCAGCACAAGAAGAACGCCTTCGCCCCGCTCATCGTGGATGTGGCGGTGCCGCTCGGGTCGTACTACCTGTTCAAGGGTGCCTTCGGGATGAGCACGTTCGCGGCGCTCGCCTGGAGCAGCGTGGTGCCGGCCGTGCGGACCGTGTGGAGCGTGGCCAAGGAGCGGAAGGTCAACGGGCTCGCCGGGCTCATCCTCGTGGTGAACGTCGTGGGGCTGCTTCTCAGCTTCGTCTCCGGGGACCCGCGGCTGATGCTCGTCAAGGACGGTGCGGTCAGCAGCACGATCGGCATCGGGGTCCTGGTCTCCGTGGCGCTGGGGAAGCCGATGATGACCGCCGGGCTCAAGCCGTTCCTGCTGAAGGGCGACGCGGCCAGGGAGGCCGCCTGGGAGCGGCTGGCCGGTGGCCGGGCGGAGGGTTCCGCTGCCTTCCTGCGCGCTGAACGTGCCTTCTCCGTAGTCTGGGGTGGGGCGTTGCTCGCGGAGTGCGTCCTGAGGGTCGTGGGGGCGTACACGGTGCCGGTGGAGACGATGGTGTGGCTCGGGTCCGTGGTGATGGTGGTCGCGATCGGGGTCGGGATCGTGGTGGGCGGTGGGCTCGCCGCCGAGCCGATGGGGCGCATGATCTCCGCCGAGGTCGAGGCCTGGAGCGGGGCCGAGGAGAAGGTCCAGGAGGGCGTGCGGGAGCGGGCCGTGGCGGGTCTGGCGGCTGTCGGCCGACAAAGCTGAGGGGAATTCATCTTTGGCTGGATCTACCCACGAGTACGCCGGGGCCCTACGCTCGCCGCCATGACAGAAGTGCTGCGGCGCGGTAGGGCCTCTTTGGCGTTCAGCTTCCTCGCGCAGGGGGCCGCGTTCGCCTTGCTCGTGACCCGGATTCCGGCCATCCAGGACCGGTACGGCGTCTCGGACGCCCTGTTGCCCGTCTTCCTCGCGGCCGTGCCCGTGCTGGCCGGTGTCGGGAGCGTGACGACCGAGCAGTTGGTGAAGCGGATACCGGCCAGCCGGCTGTTGCGCTGGTCCCAGCCGGTGGTGCTGCTGGCGCTGCTCGGTGTGGGGGCGGGCGACTCGATGGCGGTGCTGGGGCTCGCCCTGGCCGTCTTCGGGCTTGCCGTGGGGGCGTTGGACGCCTCGATGAACATGCTCGGGGTGAGTCTGCAGCGGACCTACGGACGCAGCATCATGCTGAGTTTCCATGCCGCGTACAGCCTGGGCGGGATTGCGGGGGCCTCGCTGGCGTGGGTGGGGGCGCACTGGCATCTCGCGCTGTGGGTGTCGTATCTGCCGGTCGTCGCGGTGTTGCTGCCGGCCGTGCTGGTGGGGAGTCGGTGGTACGTCGACGGCGATGCCGGGGTGGTGGAGGAGGAGACGCCCGCCGGGGGTGGGGGCCTGGTCTTCAAGCTGCTGCTGCCGCTGTGTCTGGTGATGACCTTCGCCTATATCGGGGACTCGACCGTCTCCAACTGGAGCGCGAAGTATCTGCAGGACGTGCTGGGGAGCTCGGAGCAGCTGGCGACGGTTCCGTACAACGTCTACATGGTGACCACGTTGGTGGGGCGGGCCATCGGGGACTTCGGGGTGCGGCGGTTCGGGGCGGCGGCCGTGGTGCGGCTGGGGGCGCTGGTGGCGGCGGTGGGGTTCGCCGTGGTGGCGGGGGCGCCCGGGGCCTGGGTGGGGATGGGTGGGTTCACGTTGGTCGGGCTGGGGCTGTGTGTGCTGGTGCCGCAGACGTTCGCGGCGGCGGGGAGGTTGTTTCCGGGGGCCTCGGATGCGGCGATCGCCCGGCTCAATGTCTTCAATTACGTCGGGTTTCTGGTGGGGTCGCCGTTGGTGGGGGCGTTGGGGGACGCGTGGAGCTATCGGGGGGCGATGGTGGTGCCGATGGTGTTGGTGCTGGTGACATTGGTGTACGCCCGGTCGTTCGCCGCTCAACCGGACCGATACGGTGGCGGGCATGAGCGGCCGCGCACAGCTGATGTGGGACGAGGCAGTAACGGGCTATGACTTCGGTCCGGAGCATCCGATGGATCCGGTCCGGCTCGAGCTGACCCGGAGGTTGGTGGGTGCCCTGGGGCTCGACCGGGAGGTGGAGGTCGTAGGGGCGAAGCCCGCTGGGGAGTCGACGTTGCGGCTCGTGCACCGGGGGGACTACGTCGAGGCGGTGAAGGCGGCTTCGGCGGATCCGGCGGCGGCGGACGCGGGGTACGGGCTCGGGACGATGGATGATCCCGCGTTCGCGGGAATGCATGAGGTGTCGTCGGTCATCGCCGGGTTGTCGGTGGGGGCCGCGGAGGCGGTGTGGCGGGGGGACGCGCTGCACGCGGTGAACTTCGCGGGTGGGCTGCATCATGCGATGCCCGGGGGTGCGTCGGGGTTCTGCATCTACAACGACGCGTCGTTGGCGATCGCTCGGTTGTTGGAGCTGGGGGCGCGGCGGGTTGCCTATGTGGATGTGGACGTGCATCACGGGGACGGGGTGCAGGCCGCGTTCTGGGAGGACCCGCGGGTGCTGACGATCTCGTTGCACGAGCATCCTCGTACGTTGTTTCCGCAGACCGGGTGGCCGGAGGAGACCGGGGCGGGGGCGGGGGAGGGGGCGGCGGTGAATGTGGCGTTGCCGGCGGGGACCGGGGATGCGGGGTGGTTGCGGGCGTTTCATGCGGTGGTGCCGGAGCTGATCGCTGACTTCCGGCCGGATGTGCTGGTGACCCAGCACGGGGCCGATACGCATTTCGAGGATCCGTTGGCTCATCTCGCCGTGTCGTTGGACGCGCAGCGGGCGGTGCAGGTGGCGTGTCATGAGTTGGCGCATGAGTACGCCGGGGGGAAGTGGGTCGCGTTGGGCGGGGGCGGGTACGCGGTGGTGGATGTGGTGCCGCGGTCGTGGGCGCATCTGGTGGGGATCGTGGCGGGGAGGCCTGTGGCGCCGGAGACGGTGATTCCGGAGAGCTGGCGGCAGGATGTGTTCGCTCGTACGCGGCAGTTGGGACCGGTGCGGATGACGGATGGGCGGTGGCCCGTGGAGTGGGCGGGATGGGAGTCGGGGTACGACCCCGCGGACCGGCTGGATCAGGCTGTGCTGGCCACTCGCCGGGCCGTGTTTCCGCTGCGGGGCCTGTTGGCGTAGGGGTTGAGCGGTCGGGGAGTTCTCGCCCCCGCCGCCCGGGCCCTTCCCAGGGGCCCCGCCCGTCGCCCCCCAGGGCCTCCGCCTCTGGACCTCGGCGGGGTGAGGAGGAGAGGGGGCTTAGGCCGGGAGGGGGGTGTTGGCGGGGTTCGGGGGTGGGTGTGGGGGTGGGGTGTCAGGGTTGTCGGGGTGTTGAGTGACGGTGGGATTCGGGCGTATCTCGTGAGGGCGGGGCTGGCTGGGGTGGTGGGGACAGGGCGGGAGGTGAGTCTGCGCAGTTATCGGGCGTTCGCCGCTCGGGATCCTCGGGTGTTGATCGGGGTGGATCCCCGGGGGGCCTGGGGGGAGCGGGAGTTGGTCGCGTTGATGGCTGCGAAGTGCGGGGTCTCGGCCGATCCCCGGTGTGTTTCCGGGCAGGATGTGATTGATCCCGAGCGGACCGTTGCCGCGCTTGATGCCTTCGGCGAACGGGTGGGGGCGGTTGCCCAGCGTGGTGGGGCCGTGTTGTTCGGGACCGGGCATCCGCATCGGCTGCTCGGCTTCTACGCCGGGCTTGCGGACGCTTTGTCGGCGGTGGGATGTACTGTCCTCACCCCGGCGCAGGGTCGCTGTGTCGACATAACGACCCGGTTCGGTCTACGCACGTGCCAGATCGACTACGTCCGAGGGGTTGGGGTTGTTCGGGGGGACGGCGGTGAACGCGCCGGTTGTGCGACCCCTGTGCACAGTCACTCGCCGCTGCCGGTTCGGGTGGCGCTGGGCGCGGCCCTCGAGGAGGGGTGGCCGTTGCCGGATCTTGTGATCGGGGATCATGGGTGGGTCTGCGGGGCAGGTCAGCTGGGGTTCGAGGCCATCGGGCCGGCCGACACCGACGACCCCGCGGTGTTCGTGGGGGAGGCGGAGGGAGTCGTCTCCGTCGCCGTTCCACTTGAAGACGGTGCGCGGTCCGATTACTACCTGCCGCTGACCCGCTACGTACTCAATCGAGCGTGTCTGTCACAGTAGGCCTGCGATGGGTGCACCTCTTCCCCACTCGCATCACCCGCCCCTACATTGGGGAGTGAGCACGCAACGACGAAGAGTCACCGGAAGGGGAAGCCGGTGGCCGTCGAGTGCGGAAGGTTCAGGTGTGTCATGGCTGGAGCAGGCGAAAGGCCTCTGAACGAGGTTCAGTTCCTTACCGTGGCGGAAGTCGCCTCGGTGATGCGAGTGTCGAAGATGACCGTGTACCGGCTGGTGCACAGCGGTCATCTGCCCGCGATCCGGGTGGGGCGGTCATTCCGCGTCCCCGAGCAAGCGGTACACGAGTACCTCCGCGAGAGTTATGTGGGGGTGGAGACCGCCTGACGGTGGCGGAGGGGTCGGCAACAGCGGTAAAGGGCACCTTCGGACCCCTCCGGCGCCCTCGATTACGACCTCAGCGCTCGGGCGGGTAGGCTGGCCCCTCGTAGGTCGTATGGGCCCATGGCGCCCAAACACCGAGTGATGAGAAGTGAGCGAGGGTAGTCGTGGGCTCTGTTATCAAGAAGCGGCGCAAGCGGATGGCCAAGAAGAAGCACCGCAAGCTGCTCAAGCGCACGCGCGTTCAGCGTCGTAACAAGAAGTAAGGCCAGTCCTTACCGCTTCGCTCGACGCGAGCCGCGGAAGCATGGTGTGGCCCTCCAGCCGGTTCTGCCGGCCGGGGGGCCACACGCATATCCGGGTGATGTGCGGTGGGCTGAACGGCGTGCGTATGTCTGGACGGGCCGCGACGCTGATCTGGTCGTATGACCAAGGGTTCCGGTCACTTCGTGCGTCGGGCGGTCATCACAGCGCAACATCGACCCGATAGGTTGGCCCGCACACGGGGAACGCGGCAGGGTACGAGCAGTGCATCAGTGCGGACGAGAGGAAGGCGCTGGTCTTGGGGAAGGTCGTGCTCGTGACCGGAGTGGCCCGTCAGCTGGGGGGCCGGTTCGTACGACGGATTCAGCGTGACCCGGACGTCGATCGTGTCGTCGGGGTGGACGCCGTGCGGCCCGAGCACCATCTGGGCGGTGCCGAGTTCGTCCAGGCCGACATCCGGCAGCCCACCATCGCGCGCGTGCTGGCCGAGACCGGCGCCGACACGGTCGTACACCTGGACGTGACGGCCACCGCGCTGGGCAGCGGCAGCCGGACCATGGTCAAGGAGACCAACGTCATCGGGACCATGCAGCTGCTCGGCGCCTGTCAGAAGTCGCCCAGTGTGAAGCGGCTGGTGGTCAAGTCCAGTACGAATGTGTATGGGTCCGCTCCCCGGGATCCCGCCGTTTTCACCGAGACCACGTCCGCGAAGTCGCTGCCCAGTGGCGGGTTCGCCAAGGACACGGTGGAGGTGGAGGGATATGTGCGCGGGTTCGCGCGGCGCCGGCCCGATGTCGCCGTGTGCGTGCTGCGTTTCGCCAATATTCTCGGGCCGGCGGCCGAGACTCCGCTCGCCTCGTACTTCGCGCTGCCCGTGCTGCCCACCGTGTTCGGCTACGACCCTCGGCTGCAGTTCGTGCACGAGGACGATGTGATCGAGGTGCTGCGGATCGCCTCGCACGAGCCGGAGCGGGGCACGCTCAACAGCGGCACGTTCAACATCGCCGGTGACGGCGTGCTGCTGCTGTCGCAGTGCTCGCGGCGGCTCGGGCGGCCCACCGTGCCGCTGCTGCTGCCCGCCCTCACCTGGGCGGGGTCGCTGGTGCGGACGCTGGGGATGACAGACTTCTCGCCCGAGCAGATCCGGCTGCTGACCCATGGGCGGGTCGTGTCGACCGCGCAGATGCGCGAGACGCTCGGGTTCAGCCCGAAGTACACGACGGCCGAGACCTTCGCGGACTTCGCCCGCAGCCATGGTCCCGGACTGCTGCCCCCCGAGGCCGTCGCGGACGCCGTCGACCGCATCGCCGCGCTGCCCCGGGCCCGCAGCGGTCACTCCGCGGCCCACTCCCCGACGCCGAGCGCCAACTGAGGAGCGCATCAACGATGGCGGACGCCAAGGTCATTCCGTTCGACGACGACCGGACCCGTGGGGGTGCCGCGGCGCGGCCCCCGCGGCGCCGCGGCGGGGGGAGCCGGCGCACGAACGGCGAGCCCGCACCGGTCCGTGAGATCGGTGAGGCCGGTGAGATCGGAGAGGTCCAGCCCCTGCCCACCAGGGCGATTGCGCAGGATGATGTTCCTGTGACGACAGACGCGCGGGGCGAGGGGGGCCTGGAGCGGCGTATCGCGGGCGGGCTGTCCTTCCTGCGGCGCCGGCTCACGGGGGACTACGAGGTCGACGACTTCGGGTACGACGAGGAGCTCACCGACCAGGTTCTGATGTCGCTGCTGCGGCCGGTGTACGAGAAGTACTTCCGGGTCGAGGTGAAGGGCGTCGAGAACATCCCGGCGGAGGGCGGGGCGCTGATCGTCGCCAACCACTCCGGGACACTGCCGCTGGACGGCCTGATGATGCAGGTGGCCGTCCACGACCACCACCCCGCGGGCCGTCACCTGCGGCTGCTCGCGGCCGACCTGGTGTTCGTGCTGCCGGTGGTCAACGAGCTGGCGCGCAAGCTCGGGCACACCCTCGCCTGCGCGGAGGACGCCGAACGGCTTCTCGGGGCGGGGGAACTGGTCGGGGTGATGCCGGAGGGCTTCAAGGGCATCGGGAAGCCGTTCAGCGAGCGCTACAAGCTCCAGCGGTTCGGGCGGGGCGGCTTTGTGTCGACCGCGCTGCGCCAGGGCGCTCCGATCATCCCCTGCTCGATCGTCGGGGCGGAGGAGATCTACCCGATGATCGGCAACGCGAAGACGCTCGCCCGGGTGCTCGGTTTCCCGTACTTCCCGCTGACGCCGACCTTCCCGTGGCTCGGTCCGCTCGGTGCCGTCCCGTTGCCGACCAAGTGGACGATTCAGTTCGGGGAGCCGATTCCGACGGACGGCTATCCGCCGGAGGCGGCGGAGGACCCGATGCTGATGTTCAACCTGACGGACCAGGTCAGGGAGCAGATCCAGCACACGCTGTACAAGTTGTTGGTGCAGCGGCGGTCGGTGTTCTTCTGACGGAACTCGATAGGGCGATGGGGGCGCCCCTCCTCAAAAAGGAGGGGCGCCCCCATCGCCGTAGTGGTGCTAGGTGTATTGACCCGTGAGGTTGGGGACGCGGCTGGCGGGTGGTTGGCCTTTGAGCGCGGTGTGTCCGCGGTGGTGATTGTAGGTGTGCAGCC
>NZ_JBITLN010000034.1:0-25507 GCF_044465285.1 Streptomyces sp. NPDC049687 | reverse complement strand
TCCGGTTGGTGGAGTGGCTGGGCCTTCGTGCGCATGCGGTGTCTGGGCACTCGGTGGGGGAGATCGCCGCGGCTCATGTGGCGGGGGTGCTGTCGATGGAGGACGCGTGCCGTTTGGTGGAGGCGCGGGGTCGGCTGATGCAGGCGCTGCCCGAGGGTGGCGCGATGCTCGCGGTGCAGATCGACGAGGCTGCGGCTGTCTCCGCGCTGGAAGGCCTGGAGGACCGGGTCGGTATCGCGGCGGTCAACGGGCCGTCGTCGGTGGTGGTCTCCGGCGACGAGAAGACGATCGCTGCGCTGGAGCAGGACTGGCAGAAGGCAGGGGTCCGTACCAAGCGGCTGACCGTCAGCCATGCCTTCCACTCGCCGTTGATGGACCCGATGCTGGACGACTTCCGTGCCGTCGTCACTCAACTCGTCTTCAACGAGCCGAGGTTGGCAGGTCTGTCGCCCGAGGTGACGGACCCGGAGTACTGGGTCCAGCACATCCGCCGCACGGTCCGCTTCACCGACGCGATCACCGCCCTCAACGACGAAGGCGTCACCCGCTGGCTGGAGCTGGGCCCCGACGCCGTGCTCACCGCCCTCGCCCAGCAGATCCTGGACGACACCGACGGTCACGTCTTCACCCCGTCCCTGCGTGCAGGCCGCCCGGAGACGGAGACCTTCCTCACCGCCCTGGCGGCGCTTCACGTCCACGGCACGGACATCAACTGGACGCGGCTCTGCTCCACTTGGGGCGGTCGCCGGATCGGCCTCCCCACCTACCCCTTCCAACGAGACTGGTACTGGCTGTCCCCCGACCCCGCCACCATCGCGCCCCAGGGGGCTCACCCCGACGGGGATCCGGCGGAAGCCGGCTTCTGGGCGGCGGTGGAGAGCGGTGACGCGGACGCGCTGTACAGCACGCTCGCGGTCGACGCGGAGGCGGGGCGTTCCTCGCTCGACGTGGTGCTGCCCGCGCTCGCCGAGTGGCGCAGGAGCCGTAAGGCCCAAACGCGCATGGACAGCTGGTCGTACCGCACGGAGTGGGAGACGACACCCGAGCCGGGGACGGCCTCGCTCAGCGGCTCTTGGCTGCTGATCGGTGCCGACGAGCGGACCGCCGGGCTCGGTCGGACGATGGCCGCACTCGGCGCGGAGGTCGTCCACGTACGGGTGACCGGAACCTACGAGGAGCTGCCCGCGGCGATCGCGGCCGCCTCCTCGGACGCGGCAGGCCTCTCCGGCGTGGTCTCCTTCCTCGCACTGGACGACCAGGACGAGCCCCACACCGCCACCGCCCTCCTCCTGGAGACCCTCTCCGCCACAGGCGCGACCGTCCCGCTGTGGACCCTCACCCGAGGGGCCGTCGCGGTGTCGCCCTCCGACCGGATCGAGAGCCTGCGCCAGGCACGACTGTGGGGCTACGGCCGGACCGCGGCCCGGGAGCACCGGGAGCTGTGGGGCGGCCTGGTCGACCTGCCCGCCCAGGCGAACCCCGCCGAGGAGGACGGCCGCGTCTGGCGCCGCCTGTGCGCCCTGATGTCGGCCGCCGCCCCCGTCGAGGACCAGCTCGCCCTCCGCTCCTCCGGGCTCCACGCCCGGCGTGTCGTCCGCGCGCCCCTCGCCCGGCAGGACGCCGTCCCGGCGTACCGGCCGTCCGGGACCGTGCTGGTGACCATGGGCGACGGCGAGCCCGAACGGCACCTGGTGCGGAGCCTCGCCGAGGAGGGCGCGGGCCACCTGGTCCTGTTGGACCCGGTCGCCCGCACCGCCGTCGCCGACCTGGTCGGCGAACTGCGCGACGCCGGCCACTCGGCCTCCGTGGCGGTGTGCGACCCGGCGGACCGTACGGCGCTGGCCGAGGTCCTGCGGGCCGTACCGCAGGATCGCCCGCTGACCGCGGTGATCCATGCCCAGGCGACCGGAGACCGCGTCACCGGCGCCCTCAGCCTCCATGAACTGACCGCCGCGCACCCGCTCGACGCCTTCGTCCTGTTCACCTCGGCGGCCGGCCTGTGGGGGCTCGGCGGCGACGCGGCCACGGCCGGTGATGACGCCGCGCTGGAGGCGCTGGCCGCGCTCCGCCGCGCTGCGGGACTGGCCTCGACCTGCCTGGGCTGGGGTGTCTGGGAGGGCAACCCTCCGGAGGGGCTCACCTGGGAGCACCTGTACGACCGCGGGCTGCTGCCGCTCTCCGCGGACCTGGCGGTCACGGCGTTCCGGCAGGCGGTGGCCGGCCGTGCGGCCGGCGGTGAGACCACGACGACGGTACTCGCGGACATCGACTGGTCCCGCTTCGCACCGGCCTTCACGGCCACCCGGACCGCTCCGCTGCTCCACCGCCTCCCCGAGGCCCGGCAGGCGATGGACACGGCACCCGCCGCCCCCGCCGACCACGGACCCGACCACGAGGAACACGCGGCGGCAGGAGCCCTGCGGGACCGGCTGCGCGCAGTCGACCGCGCCGGACGGGAACAGCTCCTGCTGGACCTGGTGCGTGAGGCGGCCGCCGCGGTCCTCAGCCACGGCGACATCGACGCCGTACCGCCCGGCCAGCAGTTCCGGCAGCTCGGCCTGGACTCGATGATGGCGGTCGAACTGCGCAACCGGCTTGCCCGGGCCACCGGCCTGACCCTCCCGGCGACCCTGGTCTTCGACCACCCGGCGCCTGCCTCCGTGGCGAGGTACCTGCTCGCCGAGCTGCTGCGGAACGAGCCGGGCACCGGCGAGGACGTACTCACCCAGCTGGAGCGCCTGAAGGCGACCTTGACCGCCCTGCCGCCTGGGACGGCCGAACTCGACCGCATCGCCGGCGACCTCGGCGCGCTCCTCACCCAGGTCGGCGAGACCCGCGCCCTCGCATTCGGCGGCCACGCCGCCCACCACGACGACAGCGACGAGGACGAGTTCGACGGCGCCTCCGCCGACGAAATGCTCGACCTCATCGAAAAGGAATTCGGCAAGTCCTGACCGGGCCCACCGAGAGAAGAACAGGGGTGACACGAACCATGGCGAACGAAGAAAAGCTCCTCGAAAACCTGAAGTGGGTCAGCACCGAACTCCGCAAGGCGCGTCGGCGTCTGCAGGAGGTGGAGGACAGCGGCCGCGAGCCGATCGCGATCGTCGGCATGGCCTGCCGCTATCCGGGCGGCGTCCGCTCGCCCGAGGACCTCTGGGACCTGGTCGCCGAAGGCCGGGACGCGGTCGGCGACTTCCCCGACAACCGGGGCTGGGACATCGACGGCATTTACCACCCGGACCCCGAACACCCGGGAACCACCTACACCCGCAGCGGCGGATTCCTCTACGAAGCAGGCGATTTCGACCCCGGTTTCTTCGAGATATCGCGGCGTGAGGCGCTGGCGATGGACCCGCAGCAGCGGCTGCTCCTGGAAACCACCTGGGAGGCTTTCGAGCACGCGGGCATCTCGCCGGACTCCGTCCGCGAAGGCCGGGTCGGAGTCTTCACCGGCACCAGCGGCCAGGACTACTCCAACATCATGGCCACCATCCCCGAGGACGTTCAGGGCTACGCCATCACCGGCGTCGCCGCGAGCGTCATCGCGGGCCGTATCTCCTACGCCTTCGGCCTGGAAGGCCCGGCGGTCACCGTCGACACCGCCTGCTCCTCCTCCCTGGTCGCCCTGCACCTGGCCGCTCAGGCCCTGCGCAACGGCGAATGCGACATGGCCCTCGCGGGCGGCGTGACCGTGATGACGACCCCCGCCTCCTTCGTCGAGTTCGCCGGCCAGCGCGGCCTCTCGCCGGACGGCCGCTGCAAGGCCTTCGCGGCCGGCGCCGACGGCACCGGCTGGGCCGAGGGCGCCGGCATGCTCCTGGTGGAGCGGCTTTCCGACGCCGAGCGGCTGGGGCACCGGGTCCTGGCCGTCGTGCGCGGTACGGCCGTCAACCAGGACGGCGCCAGCAACGGACTGACCGCCCCCAACGGCCCCTCCCAGCAGCGCGTCATCCGGGACGCACTGGCCGCCGCCGGCCTCACCGCGGCCGACGTGGACGCGGTCGAGGGCCACGGCACGGGGACGACACTCGGAGATCCGATCGAGGCGCAGGCCCTGCTGGCCACGTACGGGCAGGGGCGGGCGGAAGGACGCCCGCTGTGGCTCGGGTCCATGAAGTCGAACATCGGGCACGCGCAGGCCGCCGCCGGAGTCGGCGGCATCATCAAGATGGTCGAGGCGATGCGGCACGGCGTACTGCCGCGCACCCTGCACATCGACGAACCCTCGCCCCACGTGGACTGGTCCGCGGGTGCGGTGGAACTGCTGACCGAGGCACGGACCTGGCCCGATCTCGACCGCCCGAGGCGCGCGGCCATCTCCTCCTTCGGCATGAGTGGCACGAACTCCCACATCATCCTCGAGCAGGCTCCGCAGGACGAGCCGACCACCGAGACGGCGGCCGGGGTGCTTCCGGCCCCGGGTGTGGTGCCGTGGGTGGTTTCGGCGAAGTCCTCGGCCGCGTTGGACGCGGCCGTCGGACGGCTCCGGGCGCACAAGGCGGATGCCGTGGATGTGGGCTTCTCGTTGGCTGCCGGGCGTGCGGTGTTCGAGCATCGGGCGGTGTTGTTGGGTGATGCGGAGGTGCGGGGGGTTGCCCGTGCCGGTGGTAGGACGGCGGTGCTGTTCACGGGGCAGGGTTCGCAGCGGCTGGGGATGGGCCGCGAGCTGTACGAGGCGTTCCCGGTGTTCGCCGAGGTCTTCGACGTGGTGGCCGATCTGACCGGACTTCCGCTGAAGGACGTGGTGTTCGGAAACACGGAGCTGTTGAACCGGACGCGGTATGCGCAGGTGGCGTTGTTCGCGGTGGAGGTGGGTCTGTTCCGGTTGGTGGAGTGGCTGGGTGTCCGTGCGCATGCGGTGTCTGGGCACTCGGTGGGGGAGATTGCCGCAGCGCACGTGGCCGGAGTGCTCTCCCTCGAGGATGCGTGTGCTCTCGTGGAGGCGCGGGGCCGGCTGATGCAGGCGCTGCCTGAGGGTGGCGCGATGCTCGCGGTGCAGATCGACGAGGCTGCGGCGGTCTCCGCGTTGGAGGGGCTGGAGGACCGGGTCGGTATCGCGGCCGTGAACGGGCCGTCGTCGGTGGTGGTCTCCGGCGACGAGGACACCATCGCCGTGCTTGAGGGGAACTGGCAGAAGGCAGCGGTCCGTACCAAGCGGCTGACCGTCAGCCATGCCTTCCACTCGCCGTTGATGGACCCGATGCTGGACGACTTCCGTGCCGTCGTCACTCAACTCGTCTTCAATGAGCCGAAGTTGGCAGGTCTGTCGCCCGAGGTGACGGATCCGGAGTACTGGGTGCAGCACGTCCGCCGTCCGGTCCGTTTCGCCGACGCGATCACCGCCCTCAATGACGAAGGCGTCACCCGCTGGCTGGAGCTGGGCCCCGACGCCGTGCTCACCGCCCTCGCCCAGCAGATCCTGGACGACACCGAGGGTCACGTCTTCACCCCGTCCCTGCGCGCAGGCCGCCCGGAGACGGAGACCTTCCTCACCGCTCTGGCGGCGCTTCACGTCCACGGCACCGACATCAACTGGACGAACCTCTACACCACTTGGGGCGGCAAACTCACCGACCTCCCCCGCTACCCCTTCCAACACCAGACCCTCTGGCTGGAACCGGCGACCGGCAGCACGGCTGATGTCGCCTCCGCCGGTCTCGGCAGCGCTGATCACCCGCTGCTCGGTGCGGCGGTGGCGCTGGCGGACAGTGAGGGGTATCTGCTGACGGGGCGGCTGTCGCTGGCCACGCACCCGTGGCTGGCGGACCACGCCGTGATGGGCCGCGTCCTGCTGCCGGGCACGGCGTTCGTCGAACTGGCGATCCGTGCCGGAGACGCGGTGGGCTGTGCGGCGATCGACGAACTGACGCTCGAGGCACCGCTGGTGCTCCCCGAGACGGGCGCCGTGCAGCTGCAGCTCGCGGTCGGCGCCCCGGACCAGTCCGGCGTACGGACGTTGACGATCCACTCCCGCCCGGAGGAGTCCGCAGGCGCGGACGCCGACGACTGGACCCGGCACGCCACCGGCACCCTCGCCCCCGCGCCGCTCGACGCGGCGTCGGACGACGCGTCCGGGGCCGCGGTCTGGCCGCCGAGCGGGGCCGAGCCGATCGACACCTCGGCGCTGTACGAGGACATGTCCGGTGCCGGGCTGGGATACGGTCCGGTGTTCCGGGGACTGGTCGGAGCCTGGCGGCACGGCGACGCGGTGTGCGCCGAGGTGCGGCTGCCGGAGGAGGCGGCCGAGGAGGCCGACCGGTTCGGTCTGCACCCGGCGGTACTGGACGCCGCCCAGCACGCCATCGGGCTGAAGGGCTTCGGGAGCGAGCCGGTGCGTGCTCTGCTGCCGTTCTCGTGGTCGGACGTACGGCTGTTCGCGACGGGTGCGCGTGCGGTGCGGGTGCGGGTCGCGCCGGCCGGGACCGGCGCGGTCACGATGGAACTGGCCGACGAGACGGGGGCGCCGGTCGCGCGCATCGGATCCCTCGCCCTGCGGCCCGTCTCGGCGGAGCAGGTGGAGAGCGCCGCGACGCCCCACGACGACTCCCTGTACCGGGTGGACTGGGTGCCGGTCACCCGCCCGGAGAACGCCTCCGACACCGGGACGCCGTCCCCGGTCGTCGTACGCCTCACCGGCCGGCCCGGGACGGAGTCCGGCGGTGTGGACACCGTACGAGGGGTTCACGAGACCGTGCTGCGGGCTCTCGCCCTGCTGCAGGACCACCTCGCTGACGACCCTGACGACGTGGAGGCCTCCGCCGGTCGGCTGGTCGTCGTGACGCGCGGTGGGGTGGCCGCCGGGGCGGAGGACGCGGCGGCCGACCTGGCCGCGAGCGCCGTGTGGGGCCTGGTGCGCTCGGCGCAGTCGGAGAACCCGGGCCGTGTCGTGCTGGTCGACCTGGACGTCGAGGACGGCGCGACCGGGCTCGGTGACGAGGACGACGCGGAACTGCTCGCCCGGCTCGCCCCGGGAGAGGACCAGTTCGCCCTCCGGGGCGGCCAGGTGTTCGTCCCCCGCCTCGTGCGCTCCGCGACCGGCGGCACGCTGGTGCCGCCGCCCGGCACGCCGTGGCGGTTGGAGGCGGTACGTCCCGGCTCGCTCGACGGGCTCGCCCTGGTACCCGCTCCAGAGGCGGCACGGCCACTGGAGGACGGCCAGGTGCGGATCGGGATCCGCGCGGCCGGCGTGAACTTCCGCGACGTCGTCTACACGCTCGGCATGTACCCCGGCCGGGTCGTGATGGGCGGCGAGGCCGCCGGTGTGGTCCTGGAGACGGGACCCGGCGTGCGGCGGTTCGCCGTGGGGGACCGGGTGATGGGCGTCGTGGAGGGTGGCTTCGGCCCGGTGACCGTCACCGACGCCCGGCTGCTGGCGAAGCTGCCGGACGACTGGTCCTTCGAACAGGGCGCCTCGGTGTCGATGGTGTTCCTGACGGCCTACTACGCCCTGGTGGACCTGGCCGGTCTGCGGGCCGGCGAGCGGATCCTGGTGCACACTGCGGCCGGCGGCGTCGGCATGGCCGCCGTACAACTGGCCCGGCACCTCGGCGCGGAGGTGTTCGCCACCGCCTCGCCCGGCAAGTGGGACACCGTACGGGAGGGCGGGGTCGGCGAGGACCGTCTGGCGAACTCGCGGACCCTGGACTTCGAGGCCGACTTCCTCGCGGCGACCGGCGGGGCCGGCATGGACGTCGTACTCGACTCCCTGGCACGGGAGTTCGTCGACGCCTCGCTGCGACTGCTGCCGCGCGGCGGCCGGTTCGTGGAGATGGGCAAGACCGACGTCCGGGACGCCGACGAGGTCGCGGCGGCGCATCCCGGCGTGTCGTACCGGGCGTTCGACCTGATGGAGGCCGGCCCCGACCGCATCGCGGAGATGTTCGACGCGCTGCTGGAGCTGTTCGCGCGGGGCGTGCTGCGGCCGCTGCCGGTGCGCGGCTGGGATGTGCGGCAGGCGCCCGAGGCGCTGCGGTACGTCTCCCAGGCGCGGCACGTCGGCAAGGTGGTGCTGTCGGTGCCCAAGCCCGCCGGGTTCGGCACCGGGCCGGTCCTGGTGACCGGCGCGAGCGGCGTGCTCGGTGCGGTCGTCGCCCGGCACCTGGTGCACGGGCACGGCGTCCGCGACCTGCTGCTCGTCTCACGGCGGGGAGCCGAGGCGCCGGGTGCGCGGGAACTCGTCGCGGAACTGGCCGAGGCGGGCGCCCGGGCCGAGTTCGCCGCCTGCGACGTCGCCGACCGCGACGCGCTCGCCCGACTGCTGGGGGGCCGCCGGCTGACCGCGGTCGTGCACGCCGCCGGCACCTCGGACGACGGCATGCTCGGCTCGCTGACCCCCGCCCGGGTCACCTCGGTACTGCGCGCCAAGGTCGACGGCGCCTGGCACCTGCACGAGCTGACCGAGGACATGGACCTCGCCGCCTTCGTCCTGTTCTCCTCGGTGGCCGGCGTCCTCGGCGGCCCCGGCCAGGCCTCGTACGCCGCCGCCAACACCTTCCTCGACGGCCTCGCCTCCCACCGCCGCCGGCGCGGACTGCCGGCCCTGGCCCTGGACTGGGGCCTGTGGGCCGTCGACTCGGCGATCACCGGGCACCTCGGCGCCGCGGACCTGTCCCGGATGGCGCGGGGCGGACTGGTGCCGCTGGAGGTGGACGAGGCACTGCGGCTGCTGGACACGGCGCTGGGTGCCCTCGACCCGCAGACCGCTCCCGTACGGGTCGACCCGGCCGGGCTCGGCACCCCCGAGCGGGCCCCGGCCATCCTGCGCGTCCTGGCCCGCCCGTCCGTGCGCCGGTCCGTGGCCGGCGCCGGGGCGGACGTGAACGGCCTCCTCGACCGGCTCGCCGCACTGCCCGCCGTCGAACGCCCCGCCGCCCTCACGGAGGCGGTGCTGGCCAGGGTCGGCGGGGTCCTCGGCCAGCAGGGCGAGGCGATCGACCCCGAACGGGCGTTCAGCGAGCTGGGCTTCGACTCCCTGACCGCGGTCGAGCTGCGCAACGGCCTCCAGGAGGCGGTCGGCGTGCGCCTCCCTGCCACGCTGATCTTCGACTACCCGACCCCGCAGACACTCGTGGCACACCTCGGGGAGCAGGTGTTCAAGAAACTGCCCTCCGCGGCCAACACCCTGCTCGCCGACATCGAGAGGCTGGACGGAGCCCTGACGGCCGCGGTCGCCGAGCTGGCGGCCGACGCGCCCGAACGGGACGCGATCCTGCGGCGCCTGAAGGAGCTGACGGTCAGGTGGGCCGCGGCAGAAGGCACCGGGAGCACGGAAGCCACGGCCGACGACGCCGACCTGGACTCCGCCTCCGACGACGAACTCTTCGACCTGATCGACAGTCAGTTCGGCGTGGGCTGATCAGGCTGCACCGCACCCGTCATCCACGCCGTCCTGAGGAGCTGAAAAGAGACCATGGCGCAGCACGAGGACAAACTCCGCGACTACCTGAAGCGGGCCGTCGCCGACGCGCGCGACGCACGACGCCGCCTGAAGGAGGTCGAGGACAGCCTGCACGAGCCGATCGCCGTCGTAGGCATGAGCTGCCGCTTCCCCGGCGGGGTGAGCAGCCCCGAAGAGCTGTGGCAGCTCGTCGCCGATGAACGGGACGCGATCGCGGAGTTCCCGACCCGGCAGCGGGGCTGGAACCTCGACGAGATCTTCGGAGCCGGCGCGAGCGACGGTGACGAGGACCCCGCCCGCCCCGGCACCTCGCGGCTCCGCGAGGGCGGATTCCTCTACGACGCCGACGAGTTCGACCCCCTCTTCTTCGGGATCTCCCCGCGTGAGGCGCTGGCGATGGACCCCCAGCAGCGGCTCCTCCTCGAAACCTCCTGGGAGGCGTTCGAGCACGCCGGCATCGACCCCGCATCCATGCGGGGCAGCCGAACGGGCGTCTTCGCCGGCCTCATCCACCACGACTACGCCTCCCGCGTACGCGACATCCCCGACGAACTGACCGGTCTCCTCGGCAACGGCAGCGCGGGCAGCATCGCCTCGGGGCGTGTCGCGTACGTCTTCGGCCTGGAGGGCCCGGCGGTCACCATCGACACCGCGTGCTCCTCTTCGCTCGTCGCCCTGCACCTGGCCGCTCAGGCCCTGCGCAAGGGCGAGTGCGAGATGGCGCTCGCGGGCGGGGTGACGGTGATGTCGTCGCCCGCCGCGTTCATCGAGTTCACCCGGCAGCGCGGCCTCGCGGCGGACGGCCGCTGCAAGGCCTTCGCCGCCTCGGCCGACGGCACCAACTGGTCCGAAGGAGTGGGGATGCTGCTCGTCGAGCGGCTGTCCGACGCCCGGCGACTGGGGCACCGGGTGCTCGCGGTGATGCGGGGGTCGGCCGTCAACCAGGACGGCGCGAGCAACGGGCTGACCGCGCCCAACGGCCCGTCCCAGCAGCGGGTGATCCGGGCGGCGCTGGACGACGCCGGGCTGTCCTCGGCCGACGTGGACGTCGTCGAGGCGCACGGGACCGGTACGCGCCTGGGTGACCCGATCGAGGCGCAGGCGCTGCTGGCCACGTACGGGCAGGGGCGGGACGAGGACCGTCCGCTGCTGCTGGGGTCCATGAAGTCGAACATCGGGCATGCGCAGGCGGCTGCGGGTGTCGGTGGTGTGATCAAGATGGTGGAGGCGATGCGGCGGGGTGTCGCTCCGCGCACGTTGCATGTGGATGAGCCGTCGCCGCACGTGGACTGGTCGGCGGGTGCGGTGGAACTGCTGACCGAGGCGCGGGAGTGGCCCGAGGCCGACCGGCCGAGGCGGGCCGGAGTGTCGTCGTTCGGCATCAGCGGCACCAACGCGCACGTGGTGCTGGAGCAGGCCGAAGCGGAGCCGGTCTCGGTCGCCGGTGAGACGCCTGGCGTGGTGCCGTGGGTGGTTTCGGCGAAGTCCTCGGCCGCGTTGGACGCGGCCGTCGGACGACTCCGGGCGCACAAGGCGGACGCCGTGGATGTGGGCTTCTCGCTGGCTGCCGGGCGTGCGGTGTTCGAGCATCGGGCGGTGCTGTTGGGTGATGTGGAGGTGCGGGGGGTTGCCCGTGCCGGTGGTCGGACGGCGGTGCTGTTCACGGGGCAGGGTTCGCAGCGGCTGGGGATGGGGCGGGAGCTGTACGAGGCGTTCCCGGTGTTCGCCGAGGCGTTCGACGCGGTGGCCGAGCTGACCGGACTTCCGCTGAGGGATGTGGTGTTCGGTTCGGATGCGGTGCTGTTGAACCGGACGCGGTATGCGCAGGTGGCGTTGTTCGCGGTGGAGGTGGGTCTGTTCCGGTTGGTGGAGTGGCTGGGTGTCCGTGCGCATGCGGTGTCTGGGCACTCGGTGGGGGAGATCGCCGCGGCTCATGTGGCAGGGGTGCTGTCGCTGGAGGACGCGTGCCGTTTGGTGGAGGCGCGGGGTCGGCTGATGCAGGCGTTGCCTGAGGGTGGCGCGATGCTCGCGGTGCAGATCGACGAGGCTGCGGCTGTCTCCGCGCTGGAAGGCCTGGAGGACCGGGTCGGTATCGCGGCGGTCAACGGGCCGTCGTCGGTGGTGGTCTCCGGCGACGAGAAGACGATCACCGCGCTGGAGCAGGACTGGCAGAAGGCAGGGATCCGTACCAAGCGGCTGACCGTCAGCCATGCCTTCCACTCGCCGTTGATGGATCCGATGCTGGACGACTTCCGTGCCGTCGTCACTCAACTCGTCTTCAACGAGCCGAAGTTGGCAGGTCTGTCGCCCGAGGTGACGGACCCGGAGTACTGGGTCCAGCACATCCGCCGCCCGGTCCGCTTCACCGACGCGATCACCGCCCTCAACGACGAAGGCGTCACCCGCTGGCTGGAGCTCGGCCCCGACGCCGTGCTCACCGCCCTCGCCCAGCAGATCCTGGACGACACCGACGGTCACGTCTTCACCCCGTCCCTGCGTGCAGGCCGCCCGGAGACGGAAACCTTCCTCACCGCCCTGGCGGCGCTTCACGTCCACGGCACGGACATCAACTGGACGAACATCTACACCACTTGGGGCGGTAGTCGGATCGACCTCCCCACCTACCCCTTCCAGCGCCGGCGGTACTGGCTCGACGCCACAGCCACTGACTCCGCCGACGTCGCCTCCGCCGGTCTCGGCAGCGCTGATCACCCGCTGCTCGGTGCGGCGGTGGCGCTGGCGGACAGTGAGGGGTATCTGCTGACGGGGCGGCTGTCGCTGGCCACGCACCCGTGGCTGGCGGACCACGCCGTGATGGGCCGCGTCCTGCTGCCGGGCACGGCGTTCGTCGAACTGGCGATCCGTGCCGGAGACGCGGTGGGCTGTGCGGCGATCGACGAACTGACGCTCGAGGCACCGCTGGTGCTCCCCGAGACGGGCGCCGTGCAGCTGCAGCTCGCGGTCGGCGCCCCGGACCAGTCCGGCGTACGGACGTTGACGATCCACTCCCGCCCGGAGGAGTCCGCAGGCGCGGACGCCGACGACTGGACCCGGCACGCCGCCGGCGCCCTCGCGGCCGCCGGCACCGGCAGCCGGCCGGCTGCCGCCGAGGTCGCCGGTCCGCCGGTGGACGGAGAGGAGGTGGCGCTGGGGGACCTGTATCCGCGGATGGCGGAACTGGGACTGCGGTACGGGCCCGTGTTCCAAGGGCTTCGGACGGTGTGGCGCAGTGGCGACGAGGTGGTCGCCGAAGTGCGCCTCCCCGACGAGACACGCGGTGACGCCGGGGCGTTCGGGATGCATCCGGCGCTGCTCGACGCCGTACTGCACTCCATAGGCGCCGGGGGGCTCCTCGGATACGGGGAGTCCGGCGAGACCGGTCCCGTACCGAGGCTGCCGTTCTCCTGGGCCGGGGTCGACCTGCACGCCGTGGGGGCCGGTGCGGGCGGCAGTGTCTGGGCGCGGGTGAGCCCGGTCGGCCCGGACACGGTCTCGCTCCTGGTGACCGACGACACGGGTGTCCCGGTGCTGTCCGTGCGGTCGCTGAGCCTGCGGTCCATGGCGGCCGAGGGGGCGGGAATCGCCTCGGCCGGCGTCCGCGACGCGCTGTTCCGTCTCGACTGGCGGGAGATCGCACTGCCCGGGACGCGGACGCCGTCCGGCCGCCCGGTCCGCTACCGCGCCGACGTACGCGCACTGACCGAAGAGATCCGCAAGGGTGACCTTCCGGAGGCGTCCGCGGTCGTCGTCGCCCTCGCGGGAGGCGCCGAGCCGCTGTCCGGTCTCACCCCGGCGGTTGCCGACGTGCTGGAACTGCTCCAGGCCTGGCTGGCGGACGACACCGTCCTGCGTACCCCCCTCGTCCTCGCCGGGCGGGGCGCGGCGACCGGACCGGACCCGGTGGCGGCGGCCGCCTGGGGCCTGGTGCGGTCCGCCCAGGCGGAGAACCCCGGGCGCTTCGTGCTGGTGGACCCGGGCACGGAGGGGGACTCGGAGCCGTCGTCCGCCGAGACCGTCCTGCCCCCCGCTCTCCTCGCCGCTCTCCTCGCCACCGGCGAGCCCCAAATGGCCCTGCGCGACGGCACGCCGCACGCGCCCCGGCTGACACGAGCGGCCGTCTCCGAGGAGCCGTACGCCGGCCTGGACGCCGTCGGCGGGAACGGCACCGTGCTGCTCACCGGCGGCACCGGAGCGCTCGGCGCAGCTCTAGCCCGCCATCTGGTGACCACGTACGGGATACGCCACCTGCTGCTCGTCGGCCGCCGTGGCCCGGACGCGCCCGGAGCCGGGGAACTCGTGGACAGCCTGGGCGAGTTGGGCGCCACGGTCAGGGTCGAGGCCTGTGACGTCGCCGACCGTGACGCGCTCGCCGCCGTGCTCGCCACGATCTCCGCGACACGCCCGCTGCGCGCGGTGGTTCACCTGTCGGGCGTCCTGGCCGACGCCGTGATCACCGACCTGACTCCGGACCGGCTCGCGACGGTACTCGATGCCAAGGCGAAGGCAGCCTGGCACCTGCACGAACTGACCGCCGGCACGGACCTGGACGCGTTCGTGCTGTTCTCGTCGGTCTCCGGCGTCATCGGCAACCCGGGCCAGGGCAACTACGCCGCCGCCAACGCCTTCCTCGACGCGCTCGCCGCCCACCGCCGTGACCTGGGCCTGCCCGCCACGTCCCTCGCCTGGGGACTGTGGGCCGAGGGAGGCATCACCGGCCACCTCGGTGCCGAGGATCTCGCCCGTATGGCGCGCGGCGGAATGATCCCGCTCACCGAGGACGACGGCCTCGCCCTCTTCGACGCTGCCCACCGGACGGGCGAGCACCTGCTCGTGCCCGCCCGGTTCGACGCGAAGGCGCTCGGTGACCTCGCCGTGCGCGGCGCCCTCCCGCCGCTCCTGGGCGGTCTGGTCCGCCGTCGGCCCGGCAACCGGCGGCCCGGTGCCGCCGCGGCCGCCGAGCCCGGATCCTTCGCGGCCCGGCTCGCCGCCCTGCCGACCGCCGAACAGGACAGGGCGCTCCTGGACTTCGTCCGCACACAGGTGGCCCTCGTCCTCGGCTACGCCGACTCCTCGGTCATCGAAGACCGCCAGACCTTCACCGCGCTCGGCCTCGACTCGCTCACCGCCGTCGAACTGCGCAACAGCCTGAGCACCGCCTCCGGCGCGCGCCTGCCGGCCACCCTCGTCTTCGACTACCCGACCCCCGACGCGCTCGCCGCCCACCTGCGGATCGAACTCCTCGGATCCCCCGACGAGGAGGCCGCCGTCGCCGCCGCCCGGGGCGCCCTGCGCACGGCCGGCCGGGGCACGGACGACGACCCGATGGTCATCGTCGGCATGGCCTGCCGCTACCCGGGCGACGTGCGTTCCCCCGAGGACCTGTGGCGCCTGGTCGCCGACGGCACCGACGCGATCTCCCGCTTCCCCGTCAACCGGGGCTGGGACGTCGACGCCCTGTACCACCCCGACCCCGAACACGCCGGCACCAGCTACGCCCGCGAGGGCGGCTTCCTCCACGACGCCGACCGCTTCGACCCGGCCTTCTTCCAGATCACCCCGCGTGAGGCGCTGGCGATGGACCCGCAGCAGCGGCTGCTGCTGGAGGTGTCGTGGGAGGCCTTCGAGCGGGCCGGCATCGACCCGGTGTCGGTGCGGGGCAGCCGTACGGGTGTCTTCGCCGGCGTGATGTACCACGACTACGGCTCCGGCCTGACCGAGATCCCGGAGGGCCTCGAAGGGTACGTCGGCATCGGCACGGCGGGCAGCATCGCCTCCGGCCGGGTGTCGTACGCGTTCGGTCTGGAGGGCCCGGCGGTCACGGTCGACACCGCGTGCTCCTCCTCGCTCGTCGCCCTGCACCTGGCAGGCCAGGCGCTGCGGTCCGGTGAGTGCGACATGGCCCTGGTGGGCGGGGTGACCGTGATGGCCACCCCGGGCACCTTCATCGAGTTCAGCCGGCAGCGCGGGCTGTCGCCGGACGGCCGCTGCAAGGCCTTCGGAGCCGGCGCGGACGGCACCGGCTGGGCCGAGGGCGTCGGCATGCTCGTCGTGGAACGCCTGTCGGACGCCCGGCGGATGGGACACCGGCCGCTGGCGGTGGTGCGCGGTTCGGCCGTCAATCAGGACGGCGCGAGCAACGGGCTCACCGCGCCGAACGGCCCGTCCCAGCAGCGGGTGATCCGGGACGCACTGGCCGGTGCCGGGCTTACGACCGCCGACGTGGATGTGGTCGAGGCGCACGGTACGGGGACGAGCCTGGGCGATCCGATCGAGGCGCAGGCGCTGCTGGCCACTTATGGACAGGGGCGGCCGGATGGACTTCCGCTGCTGCTGGGCTCCATCAAGTCGAACATCGGTCATACGCAGGCCGCCGCGGGTGTGGCGGGTGTGATCAAGATGGTGGAGGCGATGCGGCACGGTGTCGCGCCGCGCACCCTGCATGTGGATGAGCCGTCGCCGCACGTGGACTGGTCCGCGGGTGCGGTGGAACTGCTCGCGGAGGCCCGGGAGTGGCCGGAGCTGGATCGGCCTCGCCGGGTCGCGGTGTCCTCGTTCGGGATCAGCGGCACGAACGCGCATGTGGTGCTCGAACAGGCCGAGGTGGAGTCGGCCTCGGTCGCCGGTGTCGCGCCGGGCGTGGTGCCGTGGGCGGTTTCGGCGAAGTCGTCGGCTGCGTTGGACGCGGCGATCGGACGACTCCGGGCGTGCGAGGCGGACGCTGTGGATGTGGGGTTCTCGTTGGCTGTCGGGCGTGCGGTGTTCGAGCATCGGGCGGTGTTGCTGGGTGATGCCGAGGTGCGGGGGGTTGCCCGTGCCGGTGGTGGGACGGCGGTGCTGTTCACGGGGCAGGGTTCGCAGCGGCTGGGGATGGGCCGGGAGCTGTATGAGGTGTTCCCGGTGTTCGCCGAGGCGTTCGACGTGGTGGCCGAGCTGACCGGACTTCCGCTGAAGGACGTGGTGTTCGGAAACACGGAGCTGTTGAACCAGACCCGGTATGCCCAGGTGGCGTTGTTCGCGGTCGAGGTGGCTCTGTTCCGGTTGGTGGAGTGGCTGGGCGTCCGTGTCACGGCCGTGACCGGGCACTCGGTGGGGGAGATCGCCGCGGCTCATGTGGCGGGGGTGCTGTCGCTGGAGGACGCGTGCCGTTTGGTGGAGGCGCGGGGTCGGCTGATGCAGGCGCTGCCCGAGGGTGGCGCGATGCTCGCGGTCCAGGTCGACGAGGCTGCCGCTGTCTCCGCGCTGGAGGGCCTGGAGGACCGGGTCGGTATCGCGGCCGTGAACGGGCCGTCGTCGGTGGTGGTCTCCGGCGACGAGGACACCATCGCCGTGCTGGAGGGGAACTGGCAGGCGGCCGGAGTCCGTACCAAGCGGCTGACCGTCAGCCACGCGTTCCACTCGCCGTTGATGGATCCGATGCTGGCCGACTTCCGCGCGGTGGTCGCTCAACTCGCGTTCAGTGAACCGAGGTTGGCGGGTCTGTCGCCCGAGGTGACGGATCCGGAGTACTGGGTGCAGCACATCCGCCGCCCGGTCCGCTTCACCGACGCGATCACCGCCCTGCACGCTTCCGGCGTCACCCACTGGCTGGAGCTCGGCCCCGACGCCGTGCTCACCGCCCTCGCCCAGCAGATCCTGGACGACACCGACGGTCACGTCTTCACCCCGTCCCTGCGCGCAGGCCGCCCGGAGACGGAAACCTTCCTCACCGCCCTTGCCCACCTCCACGTCCACGGTGCTGAGGTCAACTGGGGGCCCCTGTACACCACTTGGGGTGGCAAGCAGGTCGACCTGCCCACCTACCCCTTCGAACAGCACCGTTACTGGCTCACCGCACCCTCCGTTCCTACGGCCGACGTGACCACCGCAGGTCTCGAACCGGCGGGCCACCCCCTTCTCGGCGCGGCCGTGCCCCTCCCGGACACGGATGGGTACGTGCTCACCGGTCGTCTCTCGCTCGCGGCGCACCCCTGGCTGGCCGAGCACGTGGTGATGGACACCGTCCTGCTGCCCGGAACGGCCTTCCTGGACCTGGCCTTTCACGCCGCCGACGCGGTGGGGAGCGGTCGGGTGGACGAGATGGTGATCGAGGCGCCCCTGGTGGTTCCGGACGGCGGTGCGGTCCGGGTGCAGGTGTGGGTCGGTCCGGCGGACACGGACGGCAGGCGTTCACTGGCGGTCAGCTCGCACACCGAACCGGGCCCGACGACCGAGGCGGCCGACGCGCGGGAACCGGCGTCGTGGATCCGGCACGCGACGGCGACCCTGGCACCGGCCGGGAAACCGGCCGGCACCGAGGACGACCGTCCCGCCACGGAAGGCGCCGAACCGATCGACCTCACAGGCCTGTACCCCCGTATGGCGGAGACGGGACTGGCCTACGGCCCCCTCTTCCAGGGACTCACGGCTGCCTGGCGGGCCGGGGACGACGTCGTCGCCGAGGTCCGGCTGCCGGAGGAACGCGCCGGGGAGGCGCGACGGTTCGGCCTGCACCCCGCCCTGTCGGACGCCGCGCTGCACGCCATCGCCCTGACCGACCTGCTCGGGGACGTCGAGGACGGGAAGGACGCCGTGCGGCTCCCCTTCTCCTGGAACGGCGTCACCCTCCACACCACCGGCGCCTCGTGTCTGCGGGTGCGGATCTCGCCGGTGGGCGACGACACCGTACGGCTGCGTTTCACCGACGAGAGCGGACATCCCGTCGCGGACGTCGAGGCACTGCGGCTGCGGCCGGTCTCGGGGGAGCAACTGCGTGCCGCCGGGCGGCAGTCCGGGCCGGGTGACGCCGAGTCCCTGTTCCGCGTCGGCTGGCAGCCTCTCGCGCTGTCGGACGGACCGACCGCCGGTCCGGCGCGGGATGTCGTACTGCTGTCCTTCGACGAGCCGGACGGTGACCCGGACGTGCCGTCGCGCGTACGGCGGGCCGCGTGCCGGGCACTCGACGCCGTCAGGGCGTACCTGGCCGCCGACCGCCGCGACGACAGGAAGCTGGCGATCGTGACCCGTGGTGCCGTGTTCCCGTACGGCGGACCGGGCGCCGCCGAACAACAGCCGAACCCGGGCGGGGACCTGGCGGCGGCGACCGTGTGGGGGCTGGTGAAGTCGGCCCAGTCGGAGAACCCGGGCCGGATCGTCCTCGTCGACACGGACGGGAGCGCCGCCTCCGTGGCCGCCCTCTCCGTGACGGTGGAGACGGCGCTGCGCGAGGAAGTCGCCGAGCCGCAGCTCGCGCTCCGCGACGGCGTGGCGTACGTCCCCCGGCTGGTTCGGATGCCGGCCGACGGCACACCGGCCGAGGAGGTCCGCGATCCGGCCGCCTTCGGTGACGGCACCGTTCTGGTCACCGGCGCGACCGGTGCGCTCGGCACGCTCCTCGCCCGCCATCTGGTGGGCGCGCGCGGTGTCCGGGACCTTCTGCTGGTGTCACGGCGGGGTGGCGAGGCCCCTGGGGCGGCCACTCTGCGCGCCGAACTGACCGGCCTGGGCGCGCGCGTGGAGTTCGCCGCCTGCGATGTCGCCGACCGCGAGGCGCTGACCGCGCTGCTCGCCGGGCGGCGGGTCACGGCCGTCGTGCACACCGCCGGTGTCCTCGACGACGGCGTCCTGAGCTCGTTGACGCCGGAACGGCTTGACACCGTACTGCGCCCCAAGTCCGATGCGGCCTGGCATCTGCACGAACTGACCGCCGACCAGGATCTCGCGGCGTTCGTGTTGTTCTCGTCGGTCGCGGGCGCCCTCGGCAGCCCGGGGCAGGGCAACTACGCGGCCGCCAACTCCTTCCTCGACGCGCTCGCCGCCCACCGCAGGGCCGCAGGTCTGCCCGGACTCTCCCTCGCCTGGGGCATGTGGGCCCCGGCGGGCGGTGGCATGGCCGAGAAGCTGGGCGATGCCGACCTCGCCCGGGTGGCGCGCGGGGTACTGGAGCCGCTGTCCGTCGAGGAGGGCCTGGCGCTGTTCGACACCGTCACCCGGACGGACACCGAGACGGTCACAGGGCACACCCCTGGCTCCCCGCCCGCCACACTGCTGCCGGTCCGGCTCTCCCCGGAGGCGCTGCGCACGGCGGCCGCCACCGGGGCGCTGCCGACGCTCCTGCGGGGACTCGTACGGACGCCGGCACGCCGTACCGCCACGAACGGCACCTCCGCCGAAGCCGCCGGCCGCCCGGCCGAGGACGCGGCGGCCAGGCTGCTCGCCCGGCTGGCCGGACTGTCGGAGGAGCGGCAGGAGCAGGCCATGGCCGACCTGGTCCGTACGCACATCGCGGCCGTCTCCGGCTTCCCCGGACCGGACTCCATCGACCCGGCCCGGGGCATCACCGAACTCGGCATCGACTCGCTCGCCGCGGTGGAACTGCGCAACCGGCTGGGCGCCGAGACCGGACTGCGCCTGCCCACCACCCTTGTCTTCGACTACCCGACGCCCGCAGTCCTCGCCGCCCATCTGCGCGCCGAGCTCCTGCGCGCCGGGGCCGACGGCACCCCGCTCCTCGCACATCTGGCGCGGATCGAGGCGGTCCTCGACCGGGAGACACCGGACGAGGCGACCCGCGAGCGGATCGCCGACCGGCTGCGGGCCCTGGTGACGCGGCTCGCGGACGCTGCCCCCGGCTCCGGCCGGGGCATGCGCGACGGCTCGCACTCCGATGGGGACACCGAATCCGACGCCGTCACCGTCACCGGAAAACTCGAATCGGCGACCGCCGACGAACTCTTCGACTTCATCGACAACGAACTTGGCGGAGCCTGACATGTCCAACGACCAGTCCAAGGAAGTGTCCAACGAGCAGAAGCTGCTCGACTACCTCAAGAAGGTCACCTCCGAGCTGCACGAGACCCGCAAGCGGCTGCGCCGGACCGAGTCCGCGCTGAGCGAGCCGATCGCGATCGTCGGCATGGCCTGCCGCTACCCCGGCGGGGTGCGCACCCCCGAGGACCTGTGGCGCCTGGTCGCCGACGGGGGCGACGGCATCACCGGCTTCCCCGCCAACCGTGACTGGGACCTCGACAGCCTCTACGACCCGGACCCCGACCACCAGGGCACCAGCTACGCCCGCGAGGGCGGCTTCCTGCACGACGCCGACGAGTTCGACGCCGAGTTCTTCGGCATCTCGCCCCGCGAGGCCCTGACCATGGACCCGCAGCAGCGGCTGCTGCTGGAGGTGTCCTGGGAGGCGTTCGAGCGGGCCGGCATCGACCCGACCTCGCTGCGCGGCAGCCGTACCGGCGTCTTCGCCGGGATGATGTACCACGACTACGCCTCCCGCCTCGAAGCCATCCCCGTCGGCTTCGAAGGCCAACTCGGCATCGGCAGCGCGGGCAGCGTCGCCTCGGGCCGGGTGTCGTACGCGTTCGGCCTGGAGGGCCCGGCGGTCACGGTGGACACGGCGTGCTCGTCTTCGCTGGTCGCCCTGCACTGGGCGGTGGAAGCCCTGCGGTCCGGCGAGTGCGACATGGCCCTGGCCGGCGGTGTGACGGTCATGTCGACCCCGGGGACGTTCATCGAGTTCAGTCGGCAGCGGGGGCTTGCCCCGGACGGCCGGTGCAAGGCGTTCGCGGCTTCGGCCAACGGTACGGGTTGGGCCGAGGGCGCGGGCATGCTGCTGGTGGAGCGGCTGTCGGACGCGGAGCGGCTGGGTCATCGGGTACTGGCCGTGGTGCGCGGTACCGCCGTCAATCAGGACGGTGCGAGCAGCGGCCTGACCGTGCCGAACGGGCCCTCGCAGCAGCGGGTGATCCGTCAGGCTCTGGCGAGTGCCGGGCTGTCCACGGCGGATGTGGATGTGGTGGAGGCGCATGGCACGGGGACGAGTCTGGGTGATCCGATCGAGGCGCAGGCGCTGCTGGCCACTTATGGGCAGGGGCGGCCGGATGGACTTCCGCTGCTGCTGGGGTCGGTGAAGTCGAACATCGGTCATACGCAGGCGGCTGCGGGTGTGGCGGGTGTGATCAAGATGGTGGAGGCGATGCGGCACGGTGTCGCTCCGCGCACCTTGCATGTGGATGAGCCGTCGCCGCACGTGGACTGGTCCGCGGGTGCGGTGGAACTGCTCGCGGAGGCGCGGGAGTGGCCGGAGCTGGATCGGCCCCGGCGGGCTGCTGTGTCGTCGTTCGGGATCAGCGGCACGAACGCGCACGTGGTGTTGGAGCAAGGTGAGGTGGAGTCGGCCTCGGTCGCCGGCGTGGCGCCTGGTGTGGTGCCATGGGTGGTCTCGGCGAAGTCCTCGGCCGCGTTGGACGCGGCTGTTGAACGGGTTCGTGAGCAGACGACGGATGCCGTGGATGTGGGGTTTTCGCTGGCTGCCGGGCGTGCGGTGTTCGAGCATCGGGCGGTGTTGCTGGGTGATGCGGAGGTGCGGGGGGTTGCCCGTGCCGGTGGTAGGACGGCGGTGCTGTTCACGGGGCAGGGTTCGCAGCGGCTGGGGATGGGCCGCGAGCTGTACGAGGCGTTCCCGGTGTTCGCCGAGGCGTTCGACGCGGTGGCCGAGCTGACTGAACTCCCGCTGAGGGATGTGGTGTTCGGTTCGGATGCGGTGCTGTTGGACCAGACGCGGTATGCCCAGGTGGCGTTGTTCGCGGTCGAGGTGGGTCTGTTCCGGTTGGTGGAGTGGCTGGGCCTTCGTGCGCATGCGGTGTCCGGGCACTCGGTGGGCGAAATCGCCGCCGCTCATGTCGCCGGGGTCCTGTCCCTCGAGGATGCCTGTGCTCTCGTCGAGGCGCGGGGTCGGCTGATGCAGGCGTTGCCTGAGGGTGGCGCGATGCTCGCGGTGCAAATCGATGAGTCTGCGGCTGTCGCCGCGCTGGAGGGTGTGACCGATCGGGTCGGTATCGCGGCAATCAACGGGCCGTCGTCGGTGGTGGTCTCCGGCGACGCCCAGACGATCGCCGCGTTGGAGCAGGACTGGCAGGCGGCGGGGGTCCGGACGAAGCGGCTGACGGTCAGCCATGCGTTCCACTCGCCGTTGATGGATCCGATGCTGGACGACTTCCGTGCCGTGGTCTCCCAACTCACCTTCAGTGAGCCGAGGTTGGCAGGTCTGTCGCCCCAGGTGACGGATCCGGAGTACTGGGTGCGGCACGTCCGCCGTCCGGTCCGCTTCACCGACGCCATCGCGTCCCTGCAGTCCGCCGGGGTGACCCGCTGGCTGGAGCTGGGCCCCGATGCGGTCCTCACGGCTCTCGCCCAGCAGATCCTGGACGACACCGAGGGTCACGTCTTCACCCCGTCCCTGCGCGCCGGCCACCCCGAGACAGAGACCTTCTTCACCGCCCTTGCCCACCTCCACGTCCACGGCACGGACATCAATTGGAAGCCGCTTTACACCACTTGGGGCGGCCAGCAGGTCGAGCTCCCCACCTACCCCTTCCAACGCCAGCGGTACTGGCTCAAGACGGGACTCCGCCCCGCCACCGGGATAGGTGCCGCGGGCCTGGGCTTCGCGGATCATCCGCTGCTGGGCGCGGCGGTTGCCCTTGCCGACAGTGAAGGCGTGCTCCTGGCCGGGCGGCTGTCACTGTCGACGCACCCGTGGCTGGCGGATCACGCGGTCGCGGGCACCGTCCTGCTTCCCGGTACGGCCTTCGTCGATCTCGCCCTGCGCGCCGGGGATTTCGTGGGCTGCGGAACGCTCGAAGACCTCACGCTGGAGGCTCCGCTGGTCCTGCGCGACGCGGAGGAAGGGGGTGTGCAGCTCCAGATCCTCGTCGGCGGCGCGGACGCCCACGGTCGCCGGCAGATCCAGGTCTTCAGTCGGGGCGAGCAGAACACACCCGAAGGGTTCTGGTCCGAGGACGAGCCGTGGGTGCGGCATGCGAGTGGTGTGTTGGTGGAGGGTGTGCCGTCGGTCGGTGTGGATGTGTCGGTGTGGCCGGTGGTGGGTGCGCGTGAGGTGGTGACGGAGGGGCTGTACGAGGGGTTGGCGGGTGCTGGTCTGGAGTATGGGCCGGTGTTCCGTGGGTTGCGGTCGGCGTGGCGGCTGGGGGAGGAGATCTTCGCCGAGGTGGGGTTGCCGGAGGAGGCGGTTGTCGAGGCTGGGCGTTTCGGGGTGCATCCGGCGTTGTTGGACGCGGCGTTGCATGCGATCGGTCTGACGGGTGTGGGGGAGGGTGGCGAGGGTCCGTTGCTGCCGTTCGCCTGGTCCGGGGTCGGTTTGCTGGCGTCGGGTGCGTCGGTGTTGCGGGTGCGGTTGACGCCGGTGGGTTCGGGGGCGTTCCGGCTCGTGGCCACGGATCAGGCGGGCACACCGGTCGTGGTCGTCGAGTCGCTGGCCCTGCGTCCGATGCAGCGTGAGGAATTCTCGCGGGCCGCGTCGTCGTCCGTCGCGGACGCGTTGTTCGCCGTGGAGTGGGCGGCCGTGTCGGGTGCTGCCGTGGAGGTGGATGCCTCTGTGGCGGTGGTGCCTGTGGGGCTTGGGGTGCATGAGGCCACGGCGTGGGTGTTGGAGACCGTGCGGAGTCACCTGTCGGGTGAGGGTGCGCTGGCCGTTGTGACGTGCAAGGCGGTGTCGGCCGGTGGTGTTGTCGCTGATCCGGTGATGGCTGCGGTGTGGGGTCTGGTGGCTTCGGCGCAGGCGGAGAATCCGGGCCGGATCGTTCTGGTGGACGCGGACGGGGACGACGTTGTGGCCCTGGCTGTGCGGGCGGGGGAGCCGCAGGTGGCGGTGCGGGAGGGCGTTGTTCTGGCGCCGCGCTTGATCCGTGCCGGCGGTGTGACTGCCGAGTTCGGCGGTTTCGGTGGCGGAACGGTGCTGTTGACGGGTGCGACCGGTGCGTTGGGCGGTGTCTTCGCCCGGCATCTGGTGAGTGCTCATGGTGTACGTCGTCTGCTGCTGGTCTCGCGTCGGGGCGGGCAGGCACCTGGTGCCGCCGACCTCGCCACAGTGCTCATCGACTTGGGTGCCGAGGTGGAGTTCGTCGCGTGTGATGTGGCGGACCGTGAGGCGGTGGCTGCTCTGCTGGCGGGCCGGGATGACATCACGGCTGTGGTGCATGCGGCGGGTGTCCTGGACGACGGTGTGGTGTCGGGTCTGACCGCGTCCCGCGTGTCGGGGGTGCTGCGGGCGAAGGCGGACGCGGCCACGCATCTGCACGAGCTGACCGCCAACCTGGCGGCGTTCGTGGTGTTCTCCTCGGTGGCGGGTGTCTTCGGCGCTCCGGGTCAGGGTGCGTACGCGGCGGCCAACCGCTATCTGGACGCGCTGATGGAACAGCGCCGTGCCCAGGGCCTCCCGGCGCTCTCCCTGGCCTGGGGTCTGTGGCAGACCGAGGGCGAGATGACCGACGGCCTCTCTCAGGCGGACCAGGCTCGTATGGCGCGCGGTGGTGTCCTGCCGCTCACCGAGACCGACGGTCTGGCGCTGTTCGACGCGGCGCTGGCCGGGGAGGCTCCGGTCGCTGTTCCGGTACGGCTGGATCTGCGGGGGCTGCGGGCCGCGGACCCGGCGATGGTGCCACCCCTGCTGCGCCGACTGGTGCCCGCAACCCGCCGTAACGCCGCCACGGGCACCACGGTCGACAACCCTCTGGCCGGCCGACTCGCCGGTCTTGCCGAGAAGGAACGTGCGGCCGCGCTGCTCGATCTGGTGCGTGCGCAGGTGGCCGAGGTACTGGGACACAGCTCGGCGGACTCGATCGTGCCCGAGCGGGCCTTCCAGGACTTCGGTTTCGACTCGCTGACCGCCGTCGAACTCCGTAACCGCCTCAACACCCTGACCGGGCTGCGGCTGCCCGCCACCCTCGTCTTCGACTACCCGACGCCGGCCGCACTGGCGGGTTTCCTCGGCACGGAGTTGGGGGCGGGGGCCGCGGCGGAGACCGGTACTGTTTCCGTCGGCGGGACCGCGTCCGAGGTGGATCCGGTGGTGATCGTCGGCATGGCTTGCCGGTATCCGGGTGGCGTGACCTCTCCCGACGACCTCTGGCAGCTGGTTGCCGGTGGAGGGGACGGGATTTCGGGGTTCCCGACGAACCGGGGCTGGGATCTGGCGGGGGTGTATCACCCGGATCCGGCGCATCGCGGCACCACGTATGCCCGTGAGGGGGGCTTCCTGCACGAGGCGGGCGGTTTCGATGCGGAGTTCTTCGGGATTTCGCCGCGTGAGGCGCTGGCGAT
>NZ_JBITLN010000033.1:0-27894 GCF_044465285.1 Streptomyces sp. NPDC049687 | reverse complement strand
TTGATGTCCGAGATCGAGGACTCCACCACCCGCATCTCGCACCTCGTCGACGCCGCCAAGCAGTACTCCCAGCTGGACCGCGCCCCCTACCAGGTGGCCGACGTGCACGAACTCCTCGACAGCACCCTGCTGATGCTGTCGGGGAAGATCGGTCCCCAGGTCAAGGTCGTGAAGGAGTACGACCGGACCCTGCCGAGGATTCCGGCCTACCCGGCCGAACTGAACCAGGTGTGGACCAACCTGATCGACAACGCGGTGCAGGCCATGAACAGCGTCGGCGGGGAAGGGACGTTGACCGTCCGGACCGCGCTCGACCACGACCGGCTACTGGTGGAGTTCCGGGACACCGGGCCAGGGGTCCCGCCGGACATCCGGGGGCGGATCTTCGACCCCTTCTTCACCACCAAACCAGTGGGCGAGGGGACGGGGCTGGGGCTCGACATCTCCTGGCGGATCGTGGTCAACAAGCACCACGGGACGCTGCAGGTGGAGTCGACGCCGGGCGACACCCGCTTCCAGGTGCTGCTTCCGCTGACCGCCGTGGACAACGACACGACCGAGGAGCCGGAATGACCGACGTCAAGGGGATCGACCCGAGCGTGCCGCCGAGCGGTGACGGGTGTGTGGAGTGCGACGCGGCGGGCGGCTGGTGGTTCCATCTGCGGCGCTGCGCCCAGTGCGGGCACGTGGGGTGCTGTGACTCCTCCCCCGGCCAGCACGCGACCGGGCACTTCCGGGACTCGGGGCATCCCCTGGTGCAGAGTTTCGAGCCGGGTGAGGAGTGGTTCTGGAACTTCGAGACGTCCGAGCTCTACGAGTCCGGTCCGGCCCTGGCTCCCCCGGCCGCCCACCCTGCCGACCAGCCCACACCGGGACCGGCGGGGCGCGTGCCGGCGAACTGGGCGGACACGCTGCGCTGAGCCTGGCCGACCAGGGCTGTCAGTGGTGGACGTCAGGATTCATCTGTGCCGCAGAACTGTTCGGCACTCCACTCATCGGCCGATCGCGATGCCCCTGCCGCAGCTCCACGGTGCCGACGACGGCGGCATCCTCCTCCCCCTCCCCCGCAGGTCGACGACCGACATCGGTTGGCCGCCCCGCACGCGCTGCAGGTCGTCCCCGACGTCGGTCACCTCGACCCTCGCGGCGAGACCACCGGGATGGGCGGCGCGGGGCCGACTCGGACATGGCGTTGTCGCGGACGGCGGGATGGGGAGGATCTCCGCCCGGTGACCAGCAATGCAACCGTCAACCCGGTCGGTCAGAACCGTCAGGTGCATCCTGCTCGTCGATGAAGGCGACCATCAGCCGTTGCGGGGGTCGAGCTCCCCGACGAAGAAAGCTGTGGCCGCCTTCAGGATCACCACGTCCTCACGCAGCCGACGGTTCTCCGCCCGCAGCCGGCGGATCTCCCCGTTCCCCTCGATCGTGACCCCGGGCTCCTCGCCGCCGTCAATCCGTCAGCACCGGCGCGGTATTTGGTCGGGTACTCGCCACGGTGCTACAGCATCAGCCGGACGGCTCGGGCCCTCAGCTTGGGATCCATCTTCTTCCGCACGACATGCGTCCTTCCAACTCAGAAAGATGCGGCACCGAACCGGCCCCTACCTGGTCCACGCGGAGTCTCGATCAGTGCGTGTCTCTGACCCGTCGTCTTCCATCCGGGGAGAGGGCCTCACTGCTCTTCGGCGTCGGCCTGGACCCAAGTATTTGACCTGCAGGTCAAATACTTGCTACGGTAGGGGCATGGGAAGACCGAAGAACTTCGAACCGGACGCGGTCATCGCGCAGGCGATGGAGACGTTCTGGACCAAGGGCTACACCGACACCTCCCCGGCCGACCTCGTGGAGGCGACCGGGGTGGCCAAGGGCAGCCTGTACCACTCGTTCGGCTCCAAGCGTCAGCTGTTCGACAAGGCGCTGGACCGCTACAGCCTGATGCAGGCCGAGCGGGCCGTGGAGTGCCTGGCGCAGCCGGGCACTGCCAAGGAGCGCATCCGCGCCTACTTGACGCTGCTGATGGACGCGGACCTGGACGGGCCGGTGCGCCGCGGGTGCCTGGCCCAGAACACGGTCGGCGAGCTCGGGGGGCGCGACGCGGAGGTCACCCGTGCGGTGCACCGCCTGCAGGAGGGTGTGATCGAGCTGTTCGCCGCCCGCATCCAGCAGGGCCAGCGGGACGGTGACGTCGATGAGGACGTCGACGCCCAGGCGCAGGCCATGCTCCTGCAGACCACCCTCGCCGGGCTGCGCGTCATGGCCAGGACGTTCGACCGGCCGGCACTGTACCGGATCATCGACACATCCCTCGCGGGCCTCTGAGACACAACCCTCCGGGCGCCGGGCCTTTTTACGCCCTGATTTTTGACCTTGAGGTCAAGAATTTGTGGTTCTTCACGCCGGCATCCGAATCCTGATCAACTTCACAGACCGAACAAATCAGGAGAATGCCCGCACTTGGGCGTGCTCCTCACCTGAAAGGACAAGACCATGGAACGCAACGAGCTTCCCGACGCGACGTACACGAGGACCTGGAGCAACGGCCGCGGGGAGGTGCGGTTCTTCACTCGCGCCGACGGCTCGCGGCTGCGCTACTACACCGTGGGCACCGGCCCCGCGCTCGTGCTGATGCACACCGTGCGCGGCCAGCTGGACTACTTCCAGCGGGTGATCCCGCAGCTGTGGGACCACTACACGGTCTACGCGCTGGATCTGCCCGGGATGGGATGGTCCGACATCGTCCCCGGCGCACAGTACGAGGAGCCGCAGCTGCGGGCCGCGGTCGTCGAGTTCGTCCGCGGACTGGACCTGCACGACGTCACCCTGTCGGGTGAGTCACTCGGGGGCGCTCTGTCCCTGTCGGCATCGAACGACCTGAAGGACCGGGTCAGCCGGGTCGTGGCGTTCAACAGCTACGACTACCCCGAGGGCGGCAAGCGGGGGAACTGGATCGCCCGCGTGATGATAACCGCGGTGCTGATGCCCGTGCTGGGCCCGCTGTTCGCCACCATCGAGCCACTGCCCGTCCTGCGGGCCATCCTGCGGGGCGGCTACGTCGACAAGAGCAAGCTGCCTGAGGACTTCCTCGCTGAGCTGTCCCGAAGCGGCCGCCGCAAGGGCTACGACAAGGTGTCCCGAGCCATCTTCCGCAGCCTCAAGGGATTCGACCGGGCCCGCGAGCGTTATCCGCGCGTGTCGGCACCCGTCACCCTCGTCTACAGCGAGAACGACTGGTCCAAGCCCGCCGAGCGCGACCGCGTGGCCAACGCGCTGGCAGACGTTCAGCGCATCACCGTGCCCCGCACCGGCCACTTCTCCGCCATGGAGCGCCCCGACGAGATGGCGCGGATCCTGCGCGACGCCGCCTGACCCCAAACGACCGGCACCTCCCGCCCAGACATGAGGAAGCGCCACGACTCAGGCCGTCCCCCACCTCGACTTCGCCGGCATCTACGGGCCCGAAACCATCGAGCGGTTCGGGCTGCCGCCCGGCGGCATGCTCACCGAACGGGCGTCGTCGCGGTGGGGGATGTACGTGAACGCCGCCTTCGCGGCCCCCCGCCCTGATCGGTGCGTTGCCGCTGCCGGCCAAACCCGCGACCGCATGGAAGCCCAAACTCAATATTGCGGGCATCGTCGTGGTGAGCGAGGGCCGACCTGCCGTGCTTGACAACCCAGTACAGAACCGCCTAGGTTTCTGACTGTCCAGTACACAACGGTCCTGAGCCCACCGGACAGGCTGCGTGCACGCCTGGCGCGATCGAGGGCAATCCATGCCTTCGAATTCCTCCGCGCCGCCCGGCGTTGCGACGCCGTCCCAGGGTCGGCAAGGCCCGGTCTGATCCCCGCGAGCCTGGCAACGGCGCGTTTCATCGCCGTACGGGATCTGTACATCACGACCGTCCCGAGCAAACCGGGGCCGGGCTCTCCACAACAGCCCAAGACGGTCGCCGACCACATCCTCGGCTTCCTGAACAGCTGACCCCTCCAACCACCCAGAACTCGAAGGGCTGACCGAGCCATGAACGACAAGGAAACGCAGGAGACCACGGCTGTGACGACTGCTGCGTACGAGAGCGACGCACTGGCCGAGGGGACCGTCGACGCGGTGGTGATCGGCGGGGGCGCCGCGGGGCTGAACGGTGCACTGATCCTCGCCCGCTCCCGCCGCTCGGTCGTCGTGATCGACAGCGGCTCCCCGCGCAACGCGCCCGCGGAGGCCGTGCACGGCCTGCTCGCCCTGGACGGCACCCCGCCGTCCGAGATCCTCCGGCGGGGCCGGGAGCAGGTGCGCCAGTACGGCGGACGCGTCGTGTTCGGCGAGGTGGTCTCGGCCGAGCCCGCCGCCCCCTCGGCGGACGGGGACCTGCGCTTCACCGTCACCCTGGCCGACGGCCACCCCATCACCGCCCGCCGCATCCTGGTCGCCACCGGCGTGAAGGATGTGCTGCCACAGGTGCCCGGGCTCGCCGAGCACTGGGGACACAGTGTCGTGAACTGCCCGTACTGCCACGGCTGGGAGGTGCGCGACGAGCCCATCGGCATCCTCGCCACCGGCCCCGCCTCCGTCGGCCACGCCTATCTGTTCCGTCAGCTGACCGAGGACCTGACCTACTTCACCCGCGAAACCGACCTGGACGAGGACAGCCGCGCCCGCTTCGCCGCCCGCGGCATCCGCGTCATCGACACCCCGGTCACCGAGATTGTCAACGACACCGACGGCGCCCTCGCCGGAGTGCGCCTGGCCGACGGGCAGGTCGTGGCCCGCCGCGTCCTCGCGGTCGTCACGCAGATGCAGGCCCGCACAAAGGGCCTGGAAGGTCTGGGCCTGCCGATGCAGGACCTGCCGACGGGCCGCACTTTCGCCTCCGGCACGGCCGGCACCACCGAGGTACCGGGTGTGTGGGTGGCCGGCAACGCCACCAATCCGGTCGCCCAGGTCGGGGCCTCCGCAGCGGCCGGCGCACTGGCCGGCGACTACATCAACAGGACGCTGGCCACCGCGGACACCGACGCTGCCCTCCAGGCGAGCACCGAGGCAAGCCCCACAGCGGCCACACGATGATCCCCAGGCGCTGAGATCTCAGCCCGTCACCCGCCCGCCCCACCTTCACCGGCGAGAAAACCGATCTGCTTTCCCGTCTGGAAACTGATCAGTTCCCAGACGGTTCTCAGTGCTGCCCGGCAAGCAGGCATCAGGAGCGTCCCGCCGAGGTCAACGCCACCCTCCTCGACTTCCTCGCCCGCCTCGACGACCCCACATCCTCGGCTTCCTGAACGGCCGACCCCACCCCCCACCAGATGGAGGACACGACAGTGTCGGAGCACAATCCCATGGACAAGAACTCGCCATCGCGACAGCGGGCCCTGGTGGTCGGCCTCGGGATCAGCGGGATCGCCTCCGCGCTGCGACTGCATCGGGCGGGCTGGGACGTGGTGGTGCTGGAGAAGGCCCCCGAGCGGCGCCGCGGCGGATACTTCATCGCCTTGTTCGGGACCGGGCTCGCCGCCGCCGAACGGTTGGGCTTCGCCGATGCGGTGCCCAATCGCTTCGCTCCGGAAGGCGTGAGCTACGACATCGCCCGCACGGGCCGGCGGCGCCGCGGTGTGGGCTACGCCGATGTGTTCGGCGGGTCTCGCATGGTACTGCGGGGCGACATCGAGGACGCGGCCTTCACCGCCCTGCCCGACGAGGTCGAGATCCGGTACTCGACCGTGCCGACCGCGCTGGACCAGGACCTCGACGGGGTGGACGTCGAGATCCGCGACCTGACGACGGAGACGACGACCGTCGAACGGTTCGACCTGGTGGTCGGGGCAGACGGACTGCGCTCGACGGTGCGCCGGCTTGCGTTCGAGCCCGAGCAGAGCCCGATCCGTCGGCTGAACTACATGATCGCCGTGTACAGACTGCCCGAGCAGATACCCGGCTACCGCCCACAGGACGGGCTGAGCATGATCGAGGCGGGCCGATCGGTGTGGGTGTTCTCGTTCGCCGACCGTCCGCCGTCGGTGATGTTCTCCTATCGCACCGACGACGTGGACGCCGAGTTCACCCGGCCGGCCATCGACTCGCTGCGCGCCGCCTACGGCCCCGAGCCCACCGGCTCCACGCTCGGTTGGCTGCTCGACCAGTTCGAGAAGGCCCCGGACCACCTGTTCGACTCCGCCGAGCAGGTGCACCTCGACCACTGGCACCGCGGCCGAGTCGTGCTCGTCGGCGACGCCGCGTGGTGCCTGACCGTTTACTCCGCCATGGGGGCATCCACCGGCCTGGCCGGGGCGGACCTGCTCGGCACCATGCTGGAACGCCACCCGCACGACGTGCCACGAGCGCTGCAGGACTGGGAGGACCACCTGCGCCCGTTCATCGCCCACCATCTCGGCAGCGCTGTGAGCCAGCGCAATTTCTTCACTCCAGGCAACCGCGCCGAGTTGCTGCTTCGGTCCGTGATGATCCGCCTCGGCCGGCTGCCGGTCGTCGGCCGGCTGCTCGCCAAGACGAGGGCCAAGAGTGCGCGGATGAAAAGTCTGGATATCGCCGCCGCAGCAGCGTGACTGGCCCCTTCGAGGCAAGTGCTGAACGCCACCGATCCGGTCGCCCAGGTCGGGCCCTCCGCAGCGGCCGGCGCACTGGCCGGCGACTACATCAACAGCACGCTGGCCACCGCGGACACCGACACGGCCCCCAGAAGATCACCGAAGTAAGCCCGTCACCCGCTCACCTCACCTCAGCAAGCAAGGGAAAAGAAAAAGATGAGTACCAGCATCGACCGCGGGGCGCCCGCCTCCGGAAAGAAAGACTCGGGCCTTCGCGGCTCCCATGCCGTGCGCTGGTGGGTGCTGGCCGTCATCGGCCTGGCACAGCTCATGGTCATGCTCGATGCCACCGTCGTGAACATCGCTCTGCCCGAGGCCCAGCAGGACCTCGGCTTCAGCGACGGCAGCCGGCAGTGGGTCATCACCGGGTACGCGCTGGCGTTCGGCAGCCTGCTGTTGCTCGGCGGCCGACTCGGTGACCTGCTGGGCCGACGCACCCTCTTCGTGATCGGCCTGGCAGGCTTCGGGGCCGCATCCGTTCTCGGCGGCGCGGCCGGCAGCTTCGAGATCCTCGTCGCGGCACGTGTGGCCCAGGGCCTCTTCGCCGCACTGCTCGCGCCCGCGGCACTCTCCCTGCTCAGCGTGACCTTCACCGAACCGTCCGAAAGGGCGAAGGCCTTCGGCATCTTCAGTGCGCTGGGTGGTGCGGGCGGCGCGATCGGGCTGCTGGTCGGCGGCATGCTCACCGAATGGGCGTCGTGGCGCTGGGTGATGTACGTGAACGTCGTCTTCGCGGTCCCCGCCCTCATCGGTGCCTTGCTGCTGCTGGCCAAGCCCGTGATCACCCAGAAGCCCAAACTCGACATCCCGGGCATCGTCGTGGTGAGCGCCGCTCTGTTCGCCGTCGTCTACGGGTTCGCGCACGTCGAGTCCACCAGCTGGACCGACCCTCTCGCCCTCGGCTCCATGATCGTCGGCGCGGTACTGCTCGCAGTGTTCGTCTGGCTGGAGACCAAGGTCGCGCATCCGCTGCTGCCGCTGCGCGTCGTGCTGGACCGCACCCGCGGCGGTTCGTTCGCGGCGGTGTTCGTCATCGGCATGGGAATGTTCTCGATCTTCCTGTTCCTGACCTACTACTTCGCTGCCAGCCTCGGCTACTCGCCGATCAAGACCGGTCTGGCGTACCTGCCGATGGTCGCGGCCGTCGTCGCCTCGTCGACCACGCTGCCTTCGCTGGTGCTGCCCAGGGTCGGCCCGAAGATCGTGATCACCGCCGGCTTCCTGGTCGCCGCCTCCGGCATGGCCCTGCTGACCCGGCTCGAGCTGGACAGCACCTACGCCGCCCACATCCTGCCCGGCCTGATCCTGCTGGGCCTCGGCCTCGGCGCGGTGATGACCACCGCGTTCCAGGGGGCGACCTCAGGCCTGCACCACGAGGACGCGGGCGTCGCCTCGGCCCTGGTCAACACCGGTCAGCAGGTGGGCGGCTCGATCAGCACGGCACTGCTGACCACCATTGCCTCGTCGGCCGCGACCGACTACCTGTCCTCGCACAAGCCCAGCGCGCTGGCCGCGGCGCAGGCCGGGGTCGAGAGCTACACGGCCACCCTGGCGTGGGGCTCCGGGTTCTTCGTGGTCGGTGCGGTGATCGCGGCGCTCCTGATCCCGAACCGGGCCCTGGAGCCGTCCGAGGGCGAGCCCGTAATGGCCCACTGAGCCTGGACCCAACCCCGGAGATGCCCTGCTACCTGCGATGACTGTTGTTCTCAGGACACGAATCAGCGCAGGAAAGCAGGGCATCTCCGGCGTTCCACCGTGACCGTCTCGCCCCGCCGCATCCGCGACGGGTCGTCCTCTGCGATGGACCTCACCACCCGCCACCCGCGCACCGGAGAACTGCTGTCCGGCCTCGGGCCGCCAGGGCCGGAGTCAGCGAGGGTCGTTCTTCGCCTGGCTCCAGGCGAACCGCCGTTCCAGGGGCACACAGACTCGCGAGCCGAGTAGGTCCACACCATCACATCTACGCGGGCCCTCCCCGCCTCGCGCGCTGGGCGGATCCGGATGGGCCCAGGTCAGGTCGGTAATGGTGGGGAGGTCCGGCTGCGGGCGGGGAGGGGGACGACGTGGGGCCACGGCGAAAGATTCAGACGACGGCCGCTGACAGCCCGCGCGGTGCTCCCCCGTGGCATGCGCTGTCGCTCCCCTTCCCTGCCCGCGTGTCGCCGTCGAGTTGTCCATCGCCGAACGGGGCGACCCTCTGCTCGCCACGGGGACGATGCTCCCGCTGTATGTCATGTGGGCCTTTCTTCCACACCAACGACAGCGGTGATCTCGCGGCCCAGGACACCTGGGCGCGCTTCACCGCCGAGCACGGCGACTCGGCGTACGGACTGTTCTGGTTCGGCGCGCTGCACACCGCGAACTACAGCCTGCTGTCCCCGTATCCGATGGGCTTCTTCGGCGTGCGGACGATCGCCGGGGCGTCCGGGCCGGCGGCCGACTGGCTGGCCGCCGTGCTGTTCGCTCGGTCCGGGGTACGACGTCCCCTGGCGCCCGCTCTTATGGCGGCGTTCGGGCTTTGGGTCGACGTAGCGTGGAGCGGCCGACGGGCTCGGCCGTTGTCGCCGCGTGATAGGGGTGCGGTACGAAGGAGGCCTCTCGTCATCGAGCGGACATTGTCGGCCTGAGACGGCCTCATACCTTCTCGCGGCCTGTCCCGAGGTACGCGACCGCGCGGACCGGCCCGACGCGCTGCCCGTCGCACGATCTGGGCTTCCTGCGCGGTCAGTTCGCTGCTGGTCTCGACGCTCCGTTTGCGGGCCTCCTCACCGGTGGCCAGTAGTTCACGCGCGGTCCGCCGGGCGAAAGCGTTCATGCCCATTGCGGAGAACGGCTCATGGGCGATACGCAGTTGGGCACGAGCGTCGCGCTGACGCTGCGCACGGCGCAGCCATTCGCCATGAAGGAGATGGGCGCGGCCCAGCCCGCCGCGGATCGGTGTGCGGCTGCGCCGCGCGATCGCCTGTCGGTACTGCTCCTCAGCAGCCGCGCCTGAGCTGAGGAGTGGGCAGTGACTCCACAGCAAGGTCGGGAAATTCGGCTTCCAGTGCCGACTCCGATTCGGAACATCACGGTGAAACCGGCCTACACGGCTCCTCCCCAGCATGATCTTGCACTCGGAACCCGATCGGATGACCGTCCATCCTGCTGGAACATGTAGCCCGCTGTGCGATTGAGGCCCTTGAGCGGTTCGCCGTCGATGAGCACCTTGCCCGAGGACGGGTCGCGCAGCCCGGCCACGACGTCAGCACAGTCGACTTCCCGCATCCGGTCGGACCGACCACCGACACGAAACGCCCGGGGCCCGGCGGATCCCCGCGGCCCGTGCTCCATCTGCTCTCTAGGCGGAGGCGGCAGCCACGAAGTACGGAAGGGCGATGAGGAAGCGGTCGGCCTCGGCGCGTCGGCGCTGTTCGGCGAGCCACGCATCGGCCTGGTCACGGCCGACGGCACCGATCGTGCAGGCCGACTCGGCGAGCCCGGTAAGCAGAGGCAGCATCGCGGGATCGGTGAACACGCTGGTGTGCACCTCGACGGTGACGTCGTTGAAGCCGCCGTCCAGGAGCAGGTTGCGGTACTGGCGGGCGGCACGGGGCGTGCCCAGGAGGTCGGCGCGGGCGTGCACGATCGTGCGGGTGAGCGCCGCGTCATCAGAGTCGACCATGATGGCGTCCCAGTCCTGCCCGACCAGGACGATCCTGCCGCCCGGGCAGAGGACGCGCCGCGCTTCCGCCACCGCGCGCCACGGCTCCTGAAGAAAATGGAAGACCTTGTCCGCACGGTAGCCGCGCACACTTCCGTCGGCGAACGGCAGATCCTCCGCCCCCGCCTCCCGGAACTCGGCCTCCGGCCACCGTTTCCGGGCCTCGGCCAGGATCCACGGATCGGGATCCACGCCCACCGCGTGGACGCCACGCTCGGCCAGCTCGGCGACGGCCCGCCCGCCACCGCAGCCGACGTCCACGACGGACGAGCCCGGGACAAGAGACAGCAGCTCGTAGGAGCGGGCCCGCAGCAGGCTGGCGCTCGGCATCTGGTCCATCGCGTCGAGGAGGGCCAGCATGGCCTCGGTGCCGCGGTGCTTTTCCACGAAAGGAGTCGTCACGGCCGTGGCCTCCTGCCTTTCCTTGTCGGTCATGGTTTCGGTCAGCCCTTCGAGTTCTGGGTGGCTGGCGGGGGCGGCCGTTCAGGAAACCCAGGATGTGGTCGGCGACCGTCTTGGGCTGTTCGAGGTGCGGGAAGTGCCCTGTGCCGTTCGTGAACAGGTCGTCCATGCTGTCGCTCAACTCCACGGAAAAGCAGTTGTCGTCGGCCCCGTGGAGGTAGAGCGACGGGACGGTGATGGCGCCAGACGTGCACGCAGCCCGTCCGGTGAGCTCAGGACAATTGTGTACTGAACAGTCGGAAAGCTAGGCGGTTCTGTACTGAGTTGTCAAGTGCGGTGGGGGGCTCTACCTTTTCTCCGCGGTCGCGACGGCGGTGACCGAGCGCATGCGAGCGCGCCTGCGCGGCGTCGAGGTGGGCCGGCCGCATCGGATGCCTGCGCGACGAGGTCGGCCGTGCCCTTGTCAGTGGTGGCGGGGGTGGGGCAGCAGGGTGAACGCGCTTTCTACTAACGAGGTCAGGCGGTCGGGGCTATGGCCGTATGCGCCTACGACATCGATGCCGCGGATGCTAGCCCGAGGCGCGGAACTGCCGCTCGGCGGCATGGAAGACGTGGTCGCGGCCGAAGCTTCACGGTCTCGCCATATGCGGAAGGTGAAGCCGACCTGCCCTTCTTGACAACTCAGTACGGAACTGCATAGGTTTCTGACTGTTCAGTACACAACTATCCTGAGCTCACGGACTTGCAGGCCCGGTGCACCGTGTCGGTCATGCCCACAACCGAAGGAACCGCCATGCAGACAGTTCCCCGAATGGCCCTCGTGACGGGTGCCTCCTCCGGGATCGGGCGGGCGGCGGCGCTCGCCCTGGTGGGCGCCGGCTTCGCGGTGGTTGGCACGAGCCGCAACGCGGCCAAGGCCGAGCCGCTCGCCGGGGTGACGTTCCTCGATCTCGACGTGGCCGACGACAACTCGGTCCGCTCCCTGGTCGGGGAGGTGATCGACGAGCTTCGCGAACACTGCATCCGGATGCTGCTGGTCGAACCGGCCTGCACCAGCACAAGTTTCGAGGCGAGCAGCATGGCACCCGACTCGCCCCTGCCGATCTTCGAAGGCCAAGTCCCGGGCGGTCCGCCGACTTCGACGCCTGGGCCGCCGACGCCCTCGCACGCGGCGCTGTGGACGAACTCGCCGCGTTCCGGACGACGGCGCCCGGTATGCCGTACGCCCATCCGAACGTCGACCACTACATCCCGCCGTTCATCACCCTGGGCGCCGCCGCGCACCCCGACCGGCCGGTGCACACGATCGGCTTCTCCAAGCGCTCGTTCCAGACCGCCGTGTGACACCGGCAGCCGTGTGACGACAACACCGAATCAGATCGCCTTCATTGGGGAAAAGAACATGACCGAAGCCACAGACCGGATCATCGACGCCCTGCGCAGCGGGCACGACCACCTTGCCGCCGTGGTGCGCAGACTCACCGCGGCCGATCTCACCCGCCCGTCCGGCGCGTCGGAGTGGGACGTCTCCCAGGTGCTCGGCCATCTGGGCAGCGGCGCCGAAATAGGCCTGGCCGCACTGGAGGGCGCGACGGGCGGTACGGGTGCCCCCGACGGCGACTTCAACAAGTCGGTGTGGGCCCGCTGGGACGCGATGACCCCGGCCGAGCGCGCCGAAGGCTTCGTCACCGCCGACCAGGCGCTGGTCGAACGTTACGAGGGCCTCGACGCGGGGGCCCGCAGCGACCTCCGGATCGACCTCGGCTTCCTGCCCGCGCCGGTGGACGTCGCGACCGCGGCGGGGCTCCGGCTCGGTGAGCTCGCCCACCACTCGTGGGACGTCGAGGCGGCCTTCGACCCGTCGACGACCCTGGCGTCCGCCGCGACCGGGCCGCTCCTCGACCAGGCCGGCATGATGCTGGGCTTCATCGGCAAGGCGGACGCCCTGGAGAACCGCCCCGTCGCCGTCGCGGTGCACACCACCGCACCCGAGCGCACCTTCGGTCTCTCGGTCGGCGAGACGGTCGCGCTCACCGGCGAACCCGAGAACGCCGACGCCGTGCTGACGGCTCCCGCCGAGTGGTGGCTGCGACTCGTCGCCGGCCGGCACGCCCCCGCCCACACCCCGCCCTCCGTGACCCTCACCGGCGACACCGTCACCCTCGACGACCTGCGCAGGGTCTTCCCCGGGTTCTGAGCCCGGCGGCGAGGCAACGGGCACGGGCACACGCCCCAGCCCGCGCGTTTCACTCGGGGTTCGTGTCCGGATCATGAGCGGCATAGCGAAAGTGCCTTCTGAGCTGGGACGACAGGGCTTACCCAAGGCTTCTGTCGTCTCGCGGGGGAAGGCACTTTCCGCGTGCACACCACCGGGTCACGTCCCCGACTCGTCGTCTCGGCCGACGGTCGCGGGGTGGTCAGCCATGCCGGATCCCGTCTGCCGGCCGATCCAGCCAAAATCACCGGGCGGCCAGCGCCTTCACCAGCGCGTTGCGTCGGCTGCGGCCGCGCGGCACGGCACGCCCCCGGCCGGGTGGCGGTCGACCTGGCCGTGATGCTCGCCGACGGCGGCGAGACCATCACTGACCTCGCTGTCCTGCGTGACCAGCGCGAGGTGTTCGGCCCGGTCGCCCCCACACCCACCGCCTGGCGTCTTCTCGCCGACATCGGTCCTCTCGACGCCCCCCTGGTCACCAGCCACTCCGAGAAGGAGCAGGCAGTCGCCGCCTGCAAGCGCGGCTTCGGCTACCACCCGCTGCTGTGCTTCCTGCACCACATCCGGGCCCTGCCCGACCGGGTCTGGCACCCGGCCCTGGAACAGGACGGATCCCTGCGCGACGGAGCAGCGGCCGCCGAGCTGACCGGCATGATCGACCTCACCGGCTACCCCGACGGCACCCGCGTCATCGTGCGGCGTGAGCGTCCGCATCCCGGTGCCCGGCTGTCCCTGTTCGACTTCGACGAAGGCATGCGCACCTGGTCTTTCTCACCGACACCCCAGTCACGGGTGGGGGAACCGCGCAACGCCTGGAGGCCCGCTACCGCACGCATGCCCGCGTGGAGGAGCGCATCCGCCTGCTCGTCTGGACCCAGGCCCTGCTGCTGGACGGCGAGTTGGCCACCGCCGAGCCGAAGAAGCTCCGCTACCGGCTGCTGCGCGCCGCCGCCCGCATCACCCGCGGAGGCCGCCGACTCTGCCTCCGGATCTCCGCTACCTGGCGTTGGCGACCCGAGCTGACCAGCGCATTCACCCGCCTTGCAGCCCTGCCCCGCAGCACTGTCCCTGCCCATCCGCGACCCGAGGAACCCATGCCCGCCCCTCGACCAGCAACCCAATCTGCGAGGGAAGATACTCACGGACATTCCATCGTCAGCGCGCCCGGCTTCCACACGTTGACCACCCAGTCCCACTTCTCCGACGACCCGAACGTCGGCAACACCTCTGAGCCCCGCTCCACGCCCGAGTCCACCGTCTTCGGCACCTGGACGACCCCTGAAACGCTCGGCAGGTCGGTTTCGGCCAGGAACCATCAATCCCGGGCCGTCACGCATCAGCTGTTCCGCCTGAAGACATTTCCGCAGGACATGATCACGAAAGGCGACCGCCACCAGCAGCGAAGAATCCGCTGGTCAGCCCCGCCCCTGGCAGCCGACCACCGCCTCGCCGCGCCACCCCCACCGCAAGGCGAACCAGCACGCGACCTCACACCACCCTGACCAGCGGCAACACGCTCAACAGCCTAAAAAAAGGGCGCGGATTCGACCCGGATTCGACCCGGGGGCCCCAAACTCCAAAACGAACAGTAGTTGACCTGCAGTGATGCTGATTCTTGCCGCTGTACCGAGCATCCGCCGACAGAGGAGGATCGCAATTGAAACTAAGTGGACATAATTGGGCGATTGACGCCACGCTGCGAGTAGTCGCACGCGCCGTCGCCGCCTCCGGCTCCCCCGAGCGCGAACCGAACGGTCACACCACGCGGCACTCCACTCTGGCGACCAGGGGTTGACAGAACAAGGCTCTGACCAGCCTCTTTACAGAAGTCCTTCCGCCTGGCAGAAGCTGTCTTGCCGAGCCGGTGCAAGCCTCACGACCCTGGTTCCAACCACGGCACGCGGGGCGACGACGCCCCGCCGACAGGGACGGGAACCCCATGCCTCACACGACCGCCTTCGCCAGGAACCAGTGGTACGTCGCCGCCTACAGCCACGAGGTCGGACGGGAGGAGCTGCTCGGCCGGACGATCCTCGGCGAGCCGCTCGTCTTCTACCGGACCGAGGAGGACGGCACGCCCGTCGCGCTGCACGACCGCTGTGTCCACCGCCGGTTCCCGCTCTCCGAGAGCCGGCTCGACGGCGACCGCATCGTGTGCGGCTACCACGGCTTCACGTACGACACGACCGGCGCCTGCGTGTACGTGCCGGGGCAGAAGCGCGTCCCGCGCACCGCCCGCGTCACCGCCTACCCGGTCGTCGAACAGGACGCCCTGGTGTGGGTGTGGATCGGCGACCCGGCACTCGCGGACCCGCAGACCATCCCGCGCGCCCGCCACCTCGACGCCCCCGGCTGGACCACCGTCCGCGGCATGGAGCCCATCGACGCCGACTACGGTCTGCTCGTCGACAACCTCCTCGACCTCTCCCACGAGACGTATCTGCACGGCGGCTACATCGGCACCCCCGAGGTCGCCGAGACGCCGATCACCACCGAGGTCGACGAGGGCGCCGGCATCGTGCGGGTCAGCCGGCACATGGACGACGCCGAGTGCCCGCCGTTCTACGCCCGCTCCACCGGCATCGAGGGCCGCATCACCCGCTGGCAGGACATCGAGTACCACGCCCCCTGCCTGTACCTGCTGCACAGCCGCATCGCCCCGGTGGGTGTCCTGCCCGAGGCCGACGGCAGCGACCCGAACGGCTTCCACACCGAGATCACGTACGCCATCACCCCGTCCTCCGACGGCAAGGTGTACGACTTCTGGATGGTCTCGCGGGACTGGGCGACGGACGACGACGAGGTCACCGAGTTCCTGCGGAGCAACAACCACACGGTGGTCATGCAGGACGTCGACGCGCTCAACCTCCTGCAGAGGACGCTCGGTTCGGAACGCGCCGGCTACCAGGAGCTGAGCATCAACATCGACACCGGCGGCCTGGCCGCCCGCCGTATCCTCGCCCGGCTGGTCGAGGAGGGCGACAAGCCGGTGGAGCAGGTCCTGTGAGCAGCCCGACGGGCGAGATCTACCGCATCGACTGGCTGCCGGGCACCGACGTCCTGCACGGCACCTGTCACTGCGGCGCCGAGCACACCGCCCAGGACCCCATCGAGATGTGGGAGTGGATGCTCGGGCACCCCGAAGGACACCGGCCGGAACACCGGCCAGCACCGGAGGCGGGGCACGAGCAGGATCACGAGCCGCAAGGAAGCACCTCATGAGCGACGCGTACGAAGCCGAACTCGTCGTCGAGCGCCGGGACTTCGCCGCCGACGGCGTGCTCGCCATCACCCTGCGCCACCCGTTGGGCGAGCCGCTCCCGGCCTGGGAGCCGGGCGCCCACGTCGACCTGGTCCTCGGTCCGGGGCTGGAGCGCCAGTACTCGCTGTGCGGCGACCCGGCCGACCGAACGGCGTGGCGGGTCGCGGTACTCCGGGAGCCGGACGGGCGGGGCGGATCCGCCCATGTGCACGAGAAGTTGGGGCAGGGCGACAAGGTGCGGGTGCGCGGCCCCCGCAACCACTTCGCCCTGCGCCCGGCCGCGCGGTACCGCTTCATCGCGGGCGGCATCGGCATCACCCCCGTCCTGCCGATGCTGGCGGCGGCCGACGCGGCCGGCGCCGATTGGACCCTGCTGTACGGCGGGCGCAGCCGCGACTCCATGGCGTTCACGGAGGAGCTGGCCGGGTACGGCGACCGGGTCACCGTCGCCCCGCAGGACGAGACCGGCCTGCTCGACCTCGGCCCGGTGCTGGACGACCTGCCCGAAGGGACGTTGGTCTACTGCTGCGGCCCCGGCCCGCTGCTCGACGCGGTGGAGGAGCGCTGCCCGTCCGGCGCACTCCACGTCGAGCGGTTCCAGCCCAAGGAGCAACCGGCGGGCGAGGACACCGAGTTCGAGGTCGAGCTCGCACAGAGCGGCCGTACGCTGACCGTGGCACCCGGCGTCTCCGTCCTCGACACGGTGCGCGCCGCCGGCGTCGAGGTGCTCTACTCCTGCACCGAGGGCACCTGCGGCACCTGCGAGACCGACGTACTGGAGGGCGCCCCGGACCACCGCGACTCCGTGCTCACGGACGAGGAGCGGGAGGCCGGGGAGACGATGATGATCTGTGTGTCGCGGTGCAAGGGGAGGAAGCTCGTCCTGGACCTGTGAGCGCGCAGCAGCCCGCCGGCCAGACTGTCAACAATTTCGTCAGCCAAAACCATTGACCCGCCGGACGGCACGATCTACGTTCCCTGCACGCCAGTTGAGCACTACTGTGCGGTGTGCGCACAGCCTGTCGGAACACCGTTGTCTCTGCACAGGGGGAGCCATGCGTCGTCTGTTCGCCGGTCTCGCGGCCGGCACCTTACTGCTCGCCACGGCGGGCTGCGGCTCGTCCGACTCCGGGGCGTCCGGCGGAAGTTCGTCGTCCGGCGGGGTCACGACCGTCGAACTGGGGCTCATCCCCATCGTCGATGTGGCGCCCGTCTACCTCGGCGTGAAACAGGGTTTCTACGAGAAGCGCGGCCTGAAGCTGTCGATCACCACCGCGCAGGGCGGTGCGGCGATCGTGCCGGGGGTCGTCAGCGGCCAGTTCCAGTTCGGCTTCAGCAACACGACGTCGTTGATGGTGGCCCAGTCCAACAACGTTCCCGTGAAGGCCGTTTCGAACGGCATCGCCTCGACCGGCGTGCAGGGGAAGGACTTCGGGGCGATCACTGTGAAGAAGGGCAGCCCGATCAAGTCCGCGAAGGACCTGGAGGGCAAGAAGGTCGCCATCAACACCCTGAAGAACATCAACGAGACCGCGGTGCGCGAGTCGGTGCGCAAGGCGGGCGGTGACCCGGACAAGGTGAAGTTCGTGGAGCTCGCCTTCGACCAGATGCCGGCCGCCCTGGACAGCGGGCAGATCGACGCCGCCATGGTGGTGGAACCGGCGCTCGCGACCGTCAAGAGCCAGGGCGGTGTGGAGATCGCCTCGCCGCTGGTGGACGTGGCGCCGAACCTCACCGTCGCCATGTACTTCACCTCGACGCAGTACGAGCAGAAGAACCCGGACGTGGTGAAGAGGTTCCAGGAGGCCACGGCGCAGTCCCTCGCCTACGCCGACTCCCACCCCGACGAGGTCCGCCGGATCGTCACCACCTACACCAAGATCCCGGCCTCGGTGCTGGCGCAGGTGACACTGCCCAAGTGGCCCGCCGAGGCCGACCGTTCCTCCATCGAGGCGCTGGAGAAGCTGGGCGAGCAGGACAAGCTCTTCAAGGCGGCCCCGGACCTGGACAAGCTGCTGCCGTGAGGGGCGCGAACGCCGTACTCGGTACGGCAGGGCTCGCGGCTTTCCTCGCCCTGGGCGAGGCGGTGCCGCGGCTCGGCCTGGTCAAGGAGGCCTACTTCCCGCCCACGAGCCGTGTCGCCGACGCCCTCGGCGCCGAACTCGCCGACTCCGCCTTCTGGACCGCGCTCGGCGACACCCTCACCGGCTGGGCGCTGGGCCTGGCGATCGCGGTCGGCGCGGGCATCGTGGCCGGAGTGCTGATCTCCGTCGTCCCCCATCTGAGGGAGGCTACGGCCTCCACGATCGAGTTCCTGCGCCCGATTCCGTCCGTCGCCCTGATCCCGCTGGCCGTCCTGCTCTACGGCACCGAACTGCGCTCGGTCCTCCTGCTCGTCGTCTACGCCGCCTTCTGGCAGGTCCTCATCCAGGTCCTGTACGGCATCCAGGACGTCGACCCGGTCGCCGAGGAGACGGCGCGGTCGTACGGCCTCGGCACCTGGGCGCGGATCCGGCACGTGCTGTGGCCGACCGCGCTGCCGTACGTCATGACCGGCGTGCGGCTCGCCGCGGCGGTCGCGCTGATCCTCGCGATCACCGCCGAACTCGTCATCGGCGCACCGGGGTTGGGCGCGCGCATCGCGGTGGCGAAGACCTCGCAGGCGGTGCCGGAGATGTATGCGCTGATCGTCGTCACCGGTGTCCTCGGACTGCTGATCAACGTGGGCGTCAGGACGGTGGAGCGGCACGCGCTCGCCTGGCACCAGTCGGTGCGCGGGGAGGTGGCGGTGTGAGACGCCTGCTGCTGCGGCTGCTGTTCGTCCTCACGCTGCCCGCCGTGCTGGTCGTGGTGTGGTGGCTGGCCTCCGACGGCAGCACCGACGTCTACTGGCCTCCGCTGCGCACGATCGTGAAGACCTTCCCGGACGTGTGGACGGGCGAACGGCTGCGCACGGACGTACGGCCGAGCGTGCTGCGGCTCGCGGGCGGCTACGCAACGGCCGCCGTCGTCGGGGTCGCGCTGGGCACGGTCATCGGGTCGTACCGCTGGGTGCGGGCGGTGTGCGAGCCGGTGCTGGAGTTCCTGCGGGCGGTGCCGCCGCCCGTGCTGGTCCCGGTGATCATGCTGTTCGCGGGAATCGGCGACACCATGAAGGTCCTCGTCATCGCGAGCGGCTGTGTGTGGCCGGTGCTGCTCAACACGGTCGAGGGTGTACGGGCGGTGGACCCGGTGATGGCGGAGACGGCACGGTCGTACGGCATCACCGGCCTCGCGCGGCTGAGAAGCGTGGTCCTGAGGTCGGCGAGTCCGCAGATCTTCGCGGGCCTGCGCCAGGCGCTGTCCATCGGGATCATCCTGATGGTGATCAGCGAGATGTTCGCCGCGAGCAACGGGCTGGGCTTCACCGTCGTGCAGTTCCAAAGGGGCTTCGCCATCCCCGGCATGTGGACCGGCATCCTGGTGCTCGGCCTGCTCGGCTTTGTCCTCTCGGTCCTCTTCCAGGTGGTCGAGCGGCGGGTGCTCGGCTGGTACCACGGTCTGCGCGCATCCACCCGGCGGTCCCCGTGACCCTCGTGAAAGGGCGGTCCATGCTCGACATACGCGGTCTGCGAAAGGTCTACGAGGGTTCCGGACGCCGGGTCGAGGCGGTACGGGACCTGACCTTCACCGTCGAGGCGGGCGAACTCGTCTGTATGGTCGGGCCGTCGGGCTGCGGCAAGACCACCCTGCTGAAGTGCATGGGCGGACTGCTCACGCCCACGTCCGGCGAGGTCCTCCTCGAGGGGCGGAAGGTAACAGGCCCGCCGCCCGGGACGGCGTTCGTGTTCCAGGAGTACGGGCGGAGCCTCTTCCCGTGGATGCGGGTCGGCCAGAACGTCGAACTACCCCTCAAGCAGAAGGGGTTGGGCAAGACGCGGCGGCGGGAGCTGGTGACCGACGCGCTGGAGTCGGTCGGACTCGCGGACGCCGCCGGCGCCTATCCGTGGCAGCTGTCCGGCGGTATGCAGCAGCGGGTCGCGATCGCGCGGGCGCTCGCCTACGAGCCCCGGGTCCTGTTGATGGACGAGCCGTTCGCCGCCGTGGACGCGCAGACCCGGGCCGATCTGGAGGACCTCGTGCGGGGTCTGTGGCGGCAGCGCGGGATCACGATCCTGTTCGTCACCCACGACATCGACGAGGCCGTCTACCTGGGTGAGCGGGTGGTCGTCCTGTCCGCCTCCCCCACGGTCGTCCAGGAGCAGCTGAAGGTCGATCTCCCGGCCGAGCGGGACCAGTTGCACACCCGCGTCGCCCCGCGCTTCGCCGAGCTGCGCACCCATGTCTACGAGCAGATCCAGGCGGCGAAGCGCGGAACGCCCCGGGACGAGAAGCCGGGGACACCTCGGGACGCGGTCGGCAAGGACCTTTAGTGCCGCGTCAGCCGGGGTTCGCCCCGCCGCGGTGTCCGGCACGCACTCGCCGACCGGACGCCGCTCCTTGGAAGGCACCTCGGCCGAGGCGGCACTGGACCCTGCTCTCCGTCACCGTGTCGGCCGACAGCCGCTGGGCGACGTGGATCGGGATCACGGACAGCAGCACCAGCACCGCCACGATCAGGTTCACCACCGGTGCCTGCTGCGGCCGGGTCGTCCGCCGCCCCGTTTCCTGCACGCCGCGCCACGGGCGCGCGCCCGCCGGAAGGACGGGTGGCGGCGGACCGGCGGAGGCGTGCCCGACGCGAGCGCAGGTGAGCGCGGACCGGCGGCTTCCCGCCGACCGGGGCGCCGTCGGCGACCTGAACGCCGACGGTGCCCCGGTCAGGCCCGGGGGGCGGGAACCACGCTGAGGTGGCTCGCGGTGCGCCGGGCGGTGCGGGGCCTGCGGGGCGCGGGCGCCGGACGGGGCTCGCGCAGCACCATGGTCAACCGCGTGTATCCCATGTCCTGCAGAGTCCTGGGAGTGTCGCCGACGATACGGCACTGGGTGCTGCCCCGGCGCGGGTCGGGGTGGTGCAGCGGCCGGACGGCCCCGTCGTGCTCCACGGCGCCCTCGCCGACCGCGCGGATCCAGTGCGGAAGACCCTGCCGGTAGGCGGCCTCCATGATCGGATCCTGGGCGATCTCCCGGCGGATCGCCTGCAGCCCCGTGTCGTGCCCGTGGCGCTCCACGGCCGCCGCGAAACAGGCGAGCATCGGCAGGCACCAGCTGGACTCGTGATCGCCGAGGACCGACGCCGCATCCGGGTGGAAGAGGACGAACCGGAGGAAGTTGTCCCCCGGCTGGGCCGTCGGATGCGGGCTCACGTCCCGGAAAAGTGTCTCGAAAGCGGTGTTGGCCAGAACGACGTCCCAGCGGTGGTCGAGAACGACGGACGGGAAGGGAACTGCCTCCAAGTAGACGGCGTAGTCCTGGAGATACGCCTGGGCCTCGGGACTCTCGGGGACGGGCCGCGGTGCGGACCGCTGCCCTCCTGCCTGAAACGCCATCGGGAGGTCACCCCTCTTGCCTGAGCCGCCTTCACGCGGCGCCCCGATCCTGCTGCCCGGGAAGGTGAGGTGTCAACTATCGTGGCATTCCATGCTCGTTGACGGCTGAAATAGGCCACAGTTGTGGCGAGACCTGGATGTGAGTTCGAAACACCCGTTACCCTCCACGCAGTTCACGGCGATTCCTCGCGCCTGTGAGAGGGACGTGAGAGACGTAGGAGACCTGTCGGTGTCGGATGGCTTCGAGGTTGCGGGCGCCACGGCGACGGTGCTGCTGTCGGCCGTCGTCGTCCGAGTCGCCCAACTCGCCGACCGGCTCGGCGTGCCGCACGCGGAGGTCTTCGACACCGGGCGGCTGTCCGTCGCCTCCGGTGTCCCGGAGTCCGTGGTCAAGGCCCTGCTGAGCGGCCGCCCGGCCGGCGAACCGGACGTCCAGGCCCGCTTCCTGCAGCGCCTGGACCTGCTGCGCCGCACCCGGCTCAAGCCGAACGGCCGCAGATACACCCAGCAGGAGATCGCCGACGGCGCCGGCATGTCACGTCAGCAGGCGGGCGCCCTCATCAACGGCGACCGCCGCCCCACGATGGAGCACTGCGACGCCATCCAGCGGTTCTTCCGGGTCCACGCCGGCTTCCTCACGGCCGAGGACCCCGAGGCCCTCGCGGGCGCCCTCCAGCACACCGAACAGGAGCTGCTGCAGAAGCTCGCCGCGCGGGAGGCGGCCGCGGCCGCCGAGGACCCGCTGGAGCGGCTGCTGCAGGACCACGGCGTGCGCGGCATCGCCTGGCGGGCGGCACAGCTGCCCACCGACCAGCACCGGGACAAGGTCGCGGAGTGGCTGGACATGCTCCTGGAGAGCGTGAAGCGGCCCGAGTCGTGATCCGGGGGAGAACAGTGGGCATCGCCAGGGAAATGCGCCGCCTGTGCGGCGAACTCGTCTCCGAACTGACCCTGCCGGCCCCCGCCGCGCCGGCCGACCTGTACACCGCGCTGTGCGCCGGGATGAGCAGACGCCGGGGCCGCCCCGTCCACTTCCGTACGGCGGCCTTCCCCGCCGAAACGGCGAGCGGGCTGTGGCTCGACATGGCCGACCAGGACCTCGTCGTCGTCGAGGAACGCACCGCGCCCGACCACCAGTTGGTGATCCTGGGGCACGAACTGTGGCACATGAACGCGGGCCACTGCGGCCACCACGTCGAGGGCGCGTCCGTCGCGGCGCGTTTACTCCACGACGGAGCGGACCTCCAGGCGACGGTCCGCAGCGTCGCCGCGCGCACCCGCTTCGACCTGTCCGACGAGAAGGAGGCCGAGAGCTTCGGCCTGCTGCTGGCCAGCAAGTGCCGTGCCTGGCTCGCGGGTTCGTCCCCGCGCGGCCGCGGCCGCGACCACCTCGCGGGCCGCATCGAGGCGTCGCTGGGGTACCTGGGCCCCCAGGGCTGATCCTCCCCACGGTCGTGTACGGCGGTCAGGTCGCGCTGCGTTCGCTCGCCTCCCGCAGATCCCGTACGGCACCCTCCGGCATGCCCGGGTGCCCTCCCGGGCGGCCCTCGCGCAGGAGTTCGCGCCATCGGTCGCGGCTCCAGTCGGCCGGGGCCGTGGTGCGGGTGAACTCCTCCACCAGCGTGCTGAACCGGGCGGGGTCGCTGTGGAACGGGAAGTGGCCGGCGCCCTCGAAGATCTCCAGCCGGCTGCCGGGCATCGCCTCGTGTGCGCCGTACGCGTGCCGCACCGGCACCACGCTGTCCCGGTCGCCCCACAGCAGCATGGTGGGCATGCCGGCCGTCAGATAGCAGCGGTCGAGCATGGTCACCACCTGCCCGCGCCAGTCGACGACCGCGCGCAGGGTACGGATGAAGGCGTTGCGCGAGGTCTCGTCGGGCAGGGCGTCGACGAGGTTGAGCAGGTCGGGGGCGTCCTGGCCGAGATCGGTGTCGAGCAGCTTCATCAGGCGGATGGCCAGTCCTGCCTGGAGGCGCATGCCGGGCAACCGCAGCGCGGACAGCGCCAGATGGGCACCGGGGAGGGAGACCAGCCGCAGGGCGGGGGTGACCTCGCGGCCGACCCCGCCGGCGCTGACGAGGATGAGCCGCTCGGTGCGCTCGGGGAACTGGTAGGCGAACTGCATCGCCACTCCCCCGCCGAGCGAGTGCCCGACCAGCGTCGCCGACTCGATGCCGAGCGTGGTGAGCAGATCGCGCACCCCGTTGGCGTACGCGGCGACCGAGTAGTCGGCCCGGGGCTTGTCGGAGGCGCCGTGCCCGAGGAGGTCGGGGGCGATGACGGTGTGGGTGCGGGCGAGGCGGGGGATCAGCTCGGCCCAGGTGGCCGAGGAGTCCCCGATGCCATGGATCAGGACCAGCGCCGGGCCCTGGCCGGCCATGCGGAAGGCACGCCGGTAGCCGTGCACGACCCGGTAGCGCAGTTCCGGCTCCGGGTCGCCCACCGGGCGCAGTCGTGCGGCGCGCGCCGGGCGCCGCTGCGGGACGTCGGCCAACCGCTCACCTCCCGTGTCCTGTGGCCGTCACCTGTGGCCCTCGTCTGTGGCCGTCCCCTGTGGCTCAAGGAGATTGCCGAAAGCGCTTTTCCCCAGGGTAAGAGCCCTTTCCTCCAGGAGGTTTTCCGGCAGGTTTCGCCTCCGCTAAGCGGGCGAACCGGGGGGTGCCGGGGCCGGATTGTCAGTGGTGGGCGGCAAGCTGGGAGGTGCGCCGTCATGGGGGCGGCGTACGCGCCGAGGCGGCGCGTGGGAGACGACGCCGACACGGGGAGAGCCGACCGATGCCCACTGCCGTACTGACCGACCGCGAGCGCACCGCCGTCCAGGCCTATCTGCGGCTGCTGCACACCGTACGGGCCGCCTTCGGCGACGAGTCCGGCGGGGCTCACGGGGACGCCTCCGGCCCGCCGCACGACCGGCTGCCGCCGATGGTCCCGCCCGCCGTGCTGGCCGAGGCGGAGCGGGCCCTGGCGGAGGCGGGTCTCGCGGGGAACGAGGAGGAGTTCTTCAGGCTGCTGCACAGCTGGTGCCCCGCGCCGTGACCGCGCGTCCGTACAGCCGGCACCAGGGCGCCGCCACCGGGCCGCAGGTCCACAGCGGGGACCGGTGAGACGGTCTCAGACGTGGTGGACGGTCACCGCCGTGGCCACCAGCCCCCGCTGGACGGTCCAGGTGCCGTCGAAGTGCCCGAGCCGGTGCCCGCCGACCACCGGTCCGGGGACGAGGAGGCGGGCCCGGAAGGTGCCGGCGGCCTGCCCGTCGGGGCCGGCCGAGACGTCGATGTCGGCCTCGGTGAAGTCCAGCCACTTCCGGGTGAGGGGGAACCACGCCTTGTAGACGGACTCCTTGGCGCTGAACAGCAGCCGGTCCCAGTGCACCTCGGGCCGCTCCGCGCTCAGCCGGCCGAGCCGCTCCTCCTCGGCGGGCAGGGCGACGGCCGGCAGAACGCCCTGCGGGAGCGGCTGGTGGGGTTCGGCGTCGACACCGAGGGAGGCCAGATCGGCGGCGCGGACCAGGGCGGCGGCGCAGTAGCCGTCGCAGTGGGTCATGCTGCCGGTCAGGCCGTCCGGCCACTGCGGGGCACCGCGCTCGCCCGGCAGCACGGGCTGCGGGGGCACACCGAGCTTCTCCATCGCGCGCCGGGCGCAGGAACGTACGACGGTGAACTCCTGGCGCCGTTTGGCGACCGCGCGGACCACCAGCGCCTCCTCCTCGGGGTACAGCGGCGCGTCCCCGAACTCACGGACGCCCTCCTCCCCGAAGGCCTCGACGGCCACCACGGAGTCCGGCAGCAGCTCCTCGATCACCGGCCCTCGCCCTCCGCCCCCGGCCCGTGCGGCGTCACCGGTTCCGGTTCGGCGGGCAGGATGCGGCGCAGGCGGCCGGGCGGCTGCGACCGCTTGCGCCATTCGCGCGGGTATCCCACCGACACCTCCTCGAAGCGGACCCCCTCGTGCCAGGTGGTCCGGGGGATGTGCAGATGACCGTAGACCATGGCCGCGATCCGGAAGCGGCGGTGCCAGTCGGCGGTCAGCTCCGTGCCGCACCACATGGCGAACTCGGGGTGCCAGAGCACGTCCATCGGGTGACGGTGCAGCGGATAGTGGTTGACGGGGACGACGGGCAGATCGTCAGGGAGTTCGGCGAGTCTGCGTTCGGTCTCGGCGACACGGGCCCGGCACCAGGCCTCGCGGGTCGGGTAGGGGTCCGGGTGCAGCAGGTACTCGTCGTTGCAGACGATGCCGGTGCCCTCCGCGTACGCGAGTCCCTCCGCCTTGGTCGTACAGCCGGCCGGCAGGAACGAGTAGTCGTACAACAGGAACAACGGCGCCACGGCCACCGGGCCGCCCGGGCCCTCCCACACCGGGTAGGGGTCCTCGGGCGTGGTCACCCCGAGGTCGCGGCACAGGTCGACCAGGTGCTCGTAGCGGGCGACCCCGCGCAGGGCGACGGGGTCGGAGGGGTGTGTCCACAGCTCGTGGTTGCCGGGGGCCCAGACCACCTTGCGGAAGCGGCCGGCGAGGGTCTTCAGGGCCCAGCCGATGTCGGCCACGTTCTCCGAGACGTCCCCGGCCACCAGCAGCCAGTCGTCGTCCGTCCGCGGCGCCATACGCTCGACCAGGGCACGGTTGTCGGGATAGCCGATATGGAGATCGCTGATGGCCAGCAGCTGTCCGGCATCACCGGCCGTCGACGTCACCCTGTGTCCCCCGTTCACGAACCCACGAAGGTCACCACGACAACACATTCGGGGGCCGGGGACAAGGCCACACCCGGTCGCCGAGCGCGATGGTGCGGTTACCGGCGGGTCAGGCCATTACCCGACCCGCCGACATTCGTGAACAAGATCAGAAAATCCGTAACACGCGTGTTGCACGCGGCACCCACGGGAAGCCGTATGATCGCCCCAACACCACCGCCATGGAAGCCCCTTCAGCAGGGCGGTTTGGTGACCCTCCATTCCCCCTGCCCGGGCACGGGCCCGCTTTGCCCTGCCCGCGAACCGTGAAAGGCGGCCTCGCATGGTCTCTCGCGTACGCGTCTGGCTCAACCGCACGTACGCGGAGAACGTGTTCTTCATGGATCAGCTGCGGAGAAATCCCAGCGATCGCGCGGTCGAGATCCATGCGACGCACGGCGACGCCGACTCGCCCGTGCTGGCCGCCGCCGACACCGCCGACCTGGAGCCGGAGGGCCTGTCCCCCGCCGCGTACGTCGAGTACGCCCTGGACCAGTGCCAGCGCCGCGGCATCGACGTGTTCGTGCCCCGGCTCCAGCAGGCGGCCGTCGTGGCGCACCGCGCCGACTTCGAGGCGATCGGTACGGCGCTGCTGGCTCCGACACCCGAGGCCGTGGCCGTGTTCGAGGACAAGGTGATCGCCTACGAGGCGGTCCAGGCGATCGGCGTGCCCGTGCCGCCATGGTTCCGCGTACGGAACGCCGACGAACTCGTCGCCGCCGTCGAGGAGTTGGAGGAGGCCGGGTACAAGGCCTGCTTCAAGCCGGCGTCCGGGGCGGGCGGCGTGGGCTTCCGCGTGATCACGCGCGCCCCCTTCTCGCTCATGCACCTCACCGGATTCCCGACCCCGTACGTCCAGCTGGACCTGGTGGTCGAGGCGCTGAAGCAGGCCGAGGAGGGCGTGGACTGGCTGGTCATGCCACGTCTGGAGCAGCCGGAGGTGTCCGTGGACTGCCTCACCGGCCCGGACAACCACCTCCGGATGGCCATCGGCCGCAGCAAGAACGGCCGCCGCCGCGGCTTCACACTGCACGAGCAGTGGCTGGAGCCGGCCCGGCGCATCGCCGAGGGATTCGGACTGCACTACCTCTCCAACATCCAGTTCCGGATGTTCGGCGAGCAGCCGGTGCTGATGGACGTCAACACGCGTCCCGCCGGCGGACTGCACCAGCTGTCCCTGTGCGGGGTCAACGCCCCCTGGGCCGCTGTGCAGTTGGCGCTCGGCGAGGACCCGGGGCAGATCGTGCCGCCGTTCCTGGGGCAGGACTACACGGTGGTGTCGGGGCCGCGTCAGCTCCGCTCGGTTTCGCTGCCGCAGCAGCGCCTGGAGGAGTCGGAGCCCTTGCTGCCGGCGGTCCCCGCACCATCCGGATCCGTCGAGGTGACGTCGGCGAGCGCGGCGGAGGTACTGCCGCTCTAGGTGTTCTGTCCACGGAGGTTGGTGACGCAGGTCTCGGCTGAGGGATCTTGAAATGGGTGAGGGCCTTCTGGCCTGGTGTGGACTGCGACAT
>NZ_JBITLN010000032.1:0-29043 GCF_044465285.1 Streptomyces sp. NPDC049687 | reverse complement strand
GCGTCGGCGAAAGCGGCATGGGCCGCTACCACGGCCGGTACTCCCTCGAGACGTTCAGCCACCTCAAGGCTGTCGCGGACGTCCCGCTCAGCTAGCCTCGCGCTTTCGTGAAGCAGGCTGTCCGATGGGCGATCGTCCGGCGGAAGTGCCTCAGGCCGAGAATGAGGTGTCGGTCCTCTTCGCGGGGCGCGTCGAGGGAGTCGGTCGCGGCGCGGCCTGCAGACACCGATCCGTACCGATTCCGGCGGCGGCACCCAGGACTTCGTCACCTCGCTGGCTGCTGATCGTGCGCAAGAAGCGAACGCCCGTACTCCGGCGGGCAGTTGCGCTTGACCGGCGCCGACACCGACGCCGACGGCATGCGGCTCTCACCGCGTTCGCCGTCAACACCACCCACACCCCGGTCGCGGTCCTGGAACCGCGTCACCGCCGGCGGGCCCGCGCCCGCCCGAGGACCGCGTCCGCGCCTCCGCGGGGACAGCGTAGACCCCCTGCGTCGCAGGCCTTCATCCCGTTTCCCTCCGTATCACAGAAAGAAAACCCATGCCTGTCAACACTTCAGAAGTTTCGCGCGTTCCGTCGCTTTTCTCCCCCGTCTCTCTCGGGAAGATCGAGCTCGCCAACCGCATCGTCATGGCACCGATGACCCGGGTCCGGGCCGGTTCCTCCGGCATCCCCGGGGACCTGATGGTCGAGTACTACCGGCAGCGGGCGAGCGTCGGGCTGATCATCGCCGAGGGCACCTACCCCGACCACGCGTCGCAGGGGTATGTCGGTGAGCCGGGCATCGCCACCGACGAGCAGGCGGCCGGCTGGCAGCGGGTGTTCGAGGCGGTGCACGCCGAGGGCGGCCGCATCGTCCTGCAGATCATGCACGCCGGCCGCCAAACCCACCCCGACGTCAACGGTGGCCGCCGCATCCTCGCCCCCAGCGCGATCGCCAGGACCGGCGAGACGTTCACCGAGAAGGGCGAGCAGCCCTACCCCGTACCCGAAGCGATGACCACCGCAGAGATCCGTGCAACCCTGGAGGACTTCGTCACCGCGGCCGGCCGGGCCATCGAGGCGGGAGCGGACGGCGTGGAAATCCACGGCGCCAACGGCTACCTGCTCCACCAGTTCCTCTCCCCGGCGGCCAACCAGCGCACCGATGGATACGGCGGCTCGCCGCAGAACCGCGCCCGCTTCGTCGTCGAGGTCGTCACGGCGGTCGCCCAGGCCGTCGGTGCCGAGCGGGTCGGGCTGCGGATCTCGCCGGAGGTCGACTTCGGGGACGTCTTCGAGACCGACCGGGACGACGTCCTGGCCACCTACGGCACCCTGATGGACCAACTGCGCCCGCTGGGCCTGGCCTACCTCTCCGTACTGCACACCGAGCCGGGCGGCGACCTGGTACAGGAGCTGCGGCGGCGCTTCGACGGCAAGCTGATCGTCAACAACGGCCCCCTCGGGGGGCAGACCACCCGCGAGCAGGCGCTCCGGCAGATCGAGGCCGACCACGCCGACGCCGTGGCCGTGGGCCGGCCCCTCATCGCCAACCCCGACCTGGTCGAGCGCTGGCAGGGTGGCCACCCGGAGAACGAGCCCCGGCCGGAACTGTTTTACGGTCCGGGCGCCGAGGGCTACACCGACTACCCCTTCCTCGAAGCGGCTTGAGGCCCACGGTCACGCCTGTCCATGCGGCAGCCCCACTCACACATGGACAGGCGCCGGACCGGCGACACTGTGCCCGCCCCTGTGAGCCCGCGGTCACACCGGCGATCACCGGCTCGAGGACCGTCGGGTCCGTCAGGGCCTTGACGGTCGGCAGGTTCCTGGTCAGCAGCCTGCGTTCGGTGACCTCGTCGAGCACATCGCTCTCGTGCGTGACCACCGCGGCGGCCTTCGGCCACAAATGACGCCTATGACAGTTTTCCGGCGGCGACCCATTTACCAGGTCCGCCTTCCGTAGGGGAGTCCTTCGCCGATATCGGTCCCCTGGTTATGTTCATGAGAACGGACAGTAGATGTTCACCGCTTCGGGAGACACCACCGTCTGGCGCTGTTCGATTGCGGAGGCGTGATCACCCGACAGGTCGGAGGCTGAGCGTCGGCGTCCTCTGCCGGCTGGTCAGAAGAGGCGTGCGCGCATGTCCTGCGTCAGGTTCTCAAGGCTCTCGCGCAGCCACCGGCTGCGGACGGCTGGGAGCCGGACCAGAGTGTGGTGAAAAACTCCCGGGTCGTGTCTGAAGAGGCTGTAGGGATGCGGTGCGGGCGGATCGTCGCGTAGGACGCCGTCGGGCATGACACCCGACGCGGGGGCGGGCAGGTGTGGCTCGGGGAAGGCCAACCACCACCACACCCCGAACGGCAGGGGCACCAGGTGTGCTCAGGCGGCCGCGCTGGGCGGGGTCCACGTCTCCCCCGTCTGCGGATGGACCGGCACGATAAGGATGTCGACGTCCCCGTCGGGGGCTGGCAGCCCCGGTCCGGCCAGGACGGCGCGCCTCGCCGGCGGACCTGCGGGCAGCAGAGTGTCGAGGATGCGTTGGAACACGTCTTCGGTCAGGCCGCTCGGGACGGTCACCGGCCGGCCCTCCGACGCCGCCAGCAGGTGGGCGAGCGCCCGCCCGGCCGCCGCCTCCCACCGAGGGCTCCACGACCACCAGTGGTTCAACCCCAGCCGTGGTCCGTCCCAGGCGGTGATCGGCTCGAACGGAGGCGTGCCCTTTCCCTGCGCCGTCAGTTCCGCCCAGGAGAGCGGTGCGGCGTCGGTGCCGTCGACGGGGCGGCGGCGCACCGCGCCGGGGGCGAGCCACACCGCCTGCCAGAGCGAGCAGTCGTCGATTCTGCTCGCCACAGGCATGCCGCACGTCCCACAGGCCAAGTTGGGACCGTCAGCGCCGTCGAGGCCGCAGCAGTAGCCACCGCACTTCTCCGGGATCAGCACGGTGCCACGGACATCTCCGGGCGCGATGACCGTCGCGCCCGGCGCGCCGTCGGACAAGAAGTGGACCGGCGCGTAGATGCCGCGCGCGGCCGCCTCGTCCGGATCGATCTCCTCCCACCTCCGCCACGGAGGCCCCGAGGACTCCGGCTCCACGGCGAACGTGCCCGACTCCATAAGGACCGGGAGCTGAATCCCGTTCCCGTACTTCTGATGGGCGTGGACTGGCAGGACCACCTGGGACAGCGGGGCCGTCAGCTCGGCACCGCACCCCACACACACGAAGACGAACAAATGCCCTCCGCTTGAAAACAGCATCGTGGCAGCTTGACGGCAGCCGTGCCATGGTGTTTCTCGTCCGCTGCGGAGCCCGGACGCCGCCACGACGTCGACAACGGACTTCAGCGCGAACGGCGGCGTCCGCCCTACGGCCGCGCCTCCCCGTGAGGCCCCGGTGGCCACCTCTCGGGCCACACCTCATGCAGCGTTCGAATCCTCGGTGTCGTGCTGCCTCCCGAAATAGTGAACATCTGCTGTCCGTTCTCATGAAACAGAGCCAGTCCCCGCCATACACCGGCGCCCATACCGTCCAGCCCGAACGCTGGGAACGGGGGTGACGAAAGGGGCTGTCGGTGGGGCGGGATCTGGGTCTGGACGGGGTGGTGGACTACTTCACCCTGTCCGGCGACGAGGCGGGCTGGTTACGGAACAAAGCGGCGCCACCAGGCTGGGCTTCGCCGTCCATCTGAAATTTTGCGGCGGCGACCTCGGAGGCGGTTCACGAGTTACTTGGCACCTGATTCGCCGCGCGTTAACGGCTCCCCAACCGGCGCCACCACTGGTCCCGGGCCCTTCACGCCGGAGGGCCCTGAGCCATGCCCGCAGTGGACAACAGACAGACGAAACCCTCATCCATGACTTTGGCTCACCCGCCCACCCGGGCAGCAGCGCAGGGCCGTTCCGGCCTGGCACACCGCGCGAGGGATGATGGGGATGGAATGACGGAGCGTGAGGTCAGGAGCTTCCATGGCGCAGCGGGTTCACCGACCCCTTGAGGACGCGGAGTTCAATTTCATCCTCGGGATGAGCGGAGTTCCGGTCCTCGCATACTTCACCGGGACATGGCCCAAGGCAATCGAGCCCTGCCGGGTGATGGACCTCGTCGTGAGGGACATCGCCGACGACTACACGGGCCGCCTGACGGCCGTCCGCGCCGACATCACGCGCTGTCCGGCCGCAACCGAGCGATACGGGATCACCGGAGCCCCGTCCTACGTCCTGCTGAAGGGGGGAGAGGCGGTGGCGCACGGCAAGGGGCCCATGACCGTCACCGAGGTACGGAAGCTCCTCGACGGCCACCTCTGAGCGGCCGCTGTGGAACGTGGTCGCGACGCCGTCATGTCTCGTCTATGGGAGCTGCGCCGCCTGAGACACCTTGGGGCTGAGGAACCCCCATAGGCCGCATAACACCATCCCGCATCCTCTACGCCGACCGCTATGGCGACATGCTCGCCCAACTGCGCGCCGACCACCGTGGTCCGACGCACGGCTACTACCTGGACGTGCCGTTCGACGAAACCCTCACCCGGCACGCCACCAAGTCGATCGCCAACCATGTCAACGAAACCCAGCTGCGCGACTGGTACCGGCCGAGCGACCTGCCCGACGGACTCGAGACCGTCATCAGCGCCGACAGCACCCTGCAGGAGACCGTCGCCCGCATCATGCTCGACACCGGCCTGGCCCACCTGCCCGCCATGAACCGCTGACCGGAGCACCGTGGCGCCCGGGGAGCGGTACAGGATCGCCCTGGTTGCGACCGCTTCCAGGCTGCCTCCGACGACGTCGACCGCCTGAACCAGGCCGCCGACACAGGCTTTGGCCACCTGCGTCGGCGGGCTCAGTACCGGAGATGCGTAGTGACGGCCCGGTGATCCCGTTTACGTAACTGTGGTCGCGGACAGCCAGAGCTCGTCAGTTGCTCGGGTTCCTCCACAGGTGCCGCTCCTCCAGGCTCCCGAACCGCACGTCGCCGCGTTCAAGGCGGACGAGGATGGGCCAGCGGTCCAACAGCCGCTCCCTCACATCCCGCGCGACGAGAGCTACTGCACAGAGTTGTAAGGCACGATCAGGAGGCCGTTGTTCTCACGGACTCGCTCTGTGTCGATGGCGAGAGGCGGCTCGTCGTCGCGTTGGCTGGCGGCGAGGAATGCCGCCGTGAGCTGTAGGGCTTCGTCGTGCTCCACCATTCGTCTCCAGTCCGTCGGCTCGACGGAGGCGCCCTAACCATCCTGGGATGATCTTCGCGTGGCTGGTGGGATCATTCCACGGCTTCAGGTGCTCCCTGCTCAAGCGCGAGGCGGCAGCGTTCAACCTGCTCGGCCACCTGCTCCATGAACCAGCGCATGATCTCGTAGGGGATGACGTGCTCGTCGTGGCTGTGGATGTGGACGGCCGGCTCCAGGCTCGGGTCCTCGTCGGGTATCACCGCCACCACGAAGGCAGCTCCAGGCAGGTGGGTCTCCGCGTTGGGAATGTCAGACCATGCAGGTGGCGCCGGGACGGCCTCGCTCAGCTCCACACACCAGGCGGCGTCCGGCAAGGCGTAGTGGAACTGGATGGCGTAGTGGCGGCCTGCATGAACGCGCAGCTCTGGCATGTCCGCAGGCTGCCACAGCTGCCACGTCGGAGTCTCCCGAGATCCGCTCAGCACCTGGTGCCGCCGCTCCACCGACCACTTGCGGGACAACTCTGGTCGTCCTCGACGTCGCGGCCGCGGACGACGACATCGCGCTCGCCGGGCTGAGCCTGGCCTTCAGATTGTCGGAGAGACCCATGGGTCAAGACCCCGTCGCCCCTCCACTCGCCACCTTGATCCAGGGACGCGGACCAGGGCGGTCAGGGGGTACGGGGGCGGGTGAGAAGCAGCGGTAGTAGGCGAGTTCACCGGTGGTGCGGTTGCGGCGGATCAGCAGCTGGCGGCTGCCGGGGCGGGGTTCGGCCGGATCGATGACCGCCCAGTCGTAGAAGCGGTGCCCATTGGCACCGACCCCGGCCGACCGCGACGACTTGCGCGTTTTCGATCCTCCCGGCGGTGCCGGTGTACTGGACGCTGGGCACCGACGGTGCGCGTGCCCTTCTTCACGTCCCCGGTCTCGTCGACCGCCAGCACTGCACCCTCGTCGCGCAGATGCTCCAGGACGCACTCGCGCACGTCATCGCGTACGGCGTCGGCATCCCATCGGGCCCGGCCGAGCAGGTGCTGCATGCCGTCCGGGGCGCCGGGTTCAACCCGGGTGAACCGGCCGGCTATCCGGCTCATCAGGCCGTCGAACGCTTCCTGCCCGCGAGCAGGGTCTACGCTGACCTGCGGCCACTGCAGGATCGTTAGTTTTCACCCACCGATGATCAGCGGTGGCCGCAGCCTTCCCGCAGCGGACGCACGAGCAGGATCGAGGCCTATGACTGAAGGTCGCGCTGGTACCAAGTGCCTGTCTTGCCGCCGAGATCGGCCGGGGTGGCAGGGCCAACGGGGACGAACCCGGCCTTGACCAAGACTTTCTGGGACGCGGCGTTGTCGTGGGAGGTGGCCGCCCGCAGTGTGCGCAGCCCGTGCCGCGCGGTCGCAATCCGGCACAGCTCCCGGACGGTCGCGGTCGCCACGCCGCGGCCGGCGACCCGCTCCGCGACCCGGTAGCCGAGTCTGGCAGTGCCGTCCTCCAAGTCGTACAGGTTGAACCTGCCGAGTATCGAGCCGTCCTCGGCAATGAGCATGTAGAAGGCGCAGACGCCGGCCTCCTGCTCGGCCAGCGAGGCGTTGTACCGGTCGGTGAACTGGTCGAAGAAGTCGTCGCCGCGGTCGGAGATCGAGGCAGCGAAGTATGTGCGGTTCGCCAGCTCGAAGGCCAGAACCGCCGGGGCGTGGCCGGCATGCAGCCGCTTCAGCTCGGGCATCGCCCGACTCTACCCAGATCGTGCGCTGAGGCCACCTGAGTTTCCGCCAGTGGCAGACAGCCCCAAGACCAGGGCACATGACGATCTACGGCTGGAGTATCAGCCTCTACGGCCCAAATGAAAGTCGCGTCACACGCGAGCAAGATTCCCGTGTGGTCCTGCCCGGAAGCGCCGTACATGAACTGAGCGCTGAGAGCGGGGTGCCAGGGCCATCGTCCGGCGATGACATGCCGTCAATCGAGCACAAGCGGCGGGTGATCAGCTCGCTGCGTCGGCACTGAAAGGCATTGCTCTGCTCGCCCGTCATCCGCCGCGATGTGGGTGACTTCATCGGGTATTGCGGGCTCACCGTGGTCGGGCTTCCGTCGACGAGCCCGAGATCGCGTACGAGTTGCGACACCCCGCTACACGTGGGGAAACCGTCCGCCTCGAGATCTCCGTCCACCTTCGGGTTCCGCGACGCCGACAACCAGCGCCTGCGCGCAGGCTGCATCATGACCTGTCGAGCCTGCGGGCTCCTCCGCACCGCTGGACTTTGAAAACCCACTTTCCTAAACAGCTGTATGCCCGATGCCCTCCAGGGAGGCGGACGTCGCACCGGGCGGGTCGGCTCTTATGCGGTGCTGTCGGCTATCTCGCGCAGGAGGCCTTTGTATTCCGAGTGGCCTCGCACGTAGCGGCATTCACCGCTCTTGGAATCGACGACAACTCCCGGGCTGCCACCGAACCTTGGTCTCCCGTTCGGAGCCGACGGAGTGACGGTGATCTGAAGCAGGTAGAGACCTGCCCTCGAAATTCCCCGAAAGAGGAACCCCCATCGTAATCCATCGGCTTCGGGAAGATTACGGGACACGAATTCCTGTGCAGCCAGCGTAGCGGCCTCCAGGGTGATCAGTGTGCACCCACTCCCCGCGTGCATGAACTCCCAGTGATCCCAATCCAAGTCCACATATCCGCCTGCCTGCCCGTCAAGGAACTTCACGTTCCCTCCGTGGTTCACTGCGTTGAAGAAGTGGCCTATGTCCGAACCTTCCTGCCAGGCGAAGATGACTCCTCGTGCTCCGTTGCCCGCCTTGAGCAACTCGTTCGCGACCCCGGGGGCCACTTTGCCACTTTCAATGGCCAGTCGTCCGGCGTGGCGCCCTCGGTCAGCCAGCACAGATGGTCGCCGTCGATAGAGTCGGCGAAGGGCAGGAACCCCCCGGGCTCGGGATAGACAGCCAGGGGATGATACTCAGGGAATCTGGCTCGCTGCCGCTGGTAGGTCTCCGCGTACCACTCGGCCCACGCTGCGAGCGCGTACTGGTCCTCGCCGAAGGGCATGTTGAAGCGCAGGCAGCCGCACCAGGAGCCGGCCCCGTGGCGCTCCATCAGTTGTATGTACTCGCCGGGCAGACGTGTACCCAGCCGTTCGTACAGCCGGTCCCAGTTGTGCTTGGTGTCTCCGGCGGCGGGACGAGCGCGATCAAAGTCTCCAGCACGCTGCCTGTGGTGAGCGCCGCCCCGCTGCTGAGCGGTTGGCTCCGGTCGCCGAGGCGGCGGTGTCCACGGGGTGTGATCCAGGTCGGTTTGCATGCCACTTCGGGCGGCCACTGGGCGCATGCCGTGGGCCACGAGACGGGCCAGCGTCGGCACGAGCGGGGTCGCGAGCGCCGCCAGGGGTCGCGGTCCGCGTTCTCGTTGTCCCGACAGTGCATGACGACCGGCCACTGGTCGGGGTCGTCGGATGCTGTGGTGTCCCAGTAGAGGGTATCGGCGGTACGGGTGGCGCCGAAGGGAAGGACGCCGGGGGCGTCACGCCGAGTGTGCTGGACCCGTGCCCCATGGTCGAACCAACCGCGGTTGACGTGTGGCATGTCCAGAGCCAGGCGCCTCCACCAGAGGCTTCGCATGCTTGTCCACCCGTCGGGCGTCGACGTGTCCAGTTCTGCCCTCCGCCTCCTGTCCACCCGTCTGCGGCAGCACCGCCGCGCGATCGGTTCCTACCGGCGGCGTCTGAGCGCTGGCCGGCAGGCCCTGCCCACGCTCGCCCACCTGAGGGTGGGACACACGTATGCCCAGCTCGCGGCCGGGTCCGGTGTCGGGATCACGACCGCCTACCGGTATGTCTCCGAGGCTGTCGAACTTCTGGCCGCCCTCGCGCCCGCCCTGACCGACGCGCTACGGGCCGTCGACGAAGGCGTTCGTGATCCTGGGCGGCACGCTCCTGCCGATCGACCGTATTGCCGCGGACCGGCCTTTCTGCTCTGGAAACACAAGAAGCATGGCATGAACGTGCACGCTCCGCCGGTCAATATCTCTGCGATTTCCCCGGCGCAGACCGGGCCGTGGCCAGGCATCCCTCGCCCAGGGTGACGGCAGCCGGGGCAGCGACCACAGTCGGCGCCACGGCCGAGACGGCGCCCAGGGCAACCTTCTGCCGGGTGGCGAGCTTTTCTGCGTCCGGAATGTCGTCGGCGTTGGGCTCGCAGTGCGGGTTCGTGCCCATGACCCAGCAGGCGTTGCAGTGCCCGTTGTCCTTCAAACCCTAGTTGACCAGCAACTTCTTGTCCCTACGGGCAGAACCACCCGACCTCAGCCGTGGAACCTGACCACCCGACACCACAGTTGGGCCACCCGCCTACACACCTGCAGAAACCTCCGCCCCGAACGAGCCGAAAGGGTCCGTCAGCAGGCTGACGGACCCTCATGCAAGATCGAGGGGCTGGCGCTGCCCCTATTCGAATCTCACAGTGAATCGATCCTCCCATCCGAAATCTTCGTCCTGCGCTTGAACCCGCAGTAGAAGATCCCGTAGATCGTCGAACGCGCATACCCCCATAGCGTCTCTGCTGGTTTCCGAGTTCCGCCAGATGAGATAGACGGGTCTTTCGACGTCTGCGGAGAGCCGATCCCACAGGGCGGCCAAATTCGGCCGGTAGTAGGGGCCGAAGTCCAACTCTTCCGCTAGTATCTTGTGGAATTCTTCAGGCGAATCAATCTCCGCTCCATTAATTTCGACGATAATGGCCATCACTTCCAATTGGGTATCTCACAGAAGGACTCGTAATGGTCGCCCGTAACGTAGGCGAGTCCATTGCTCGAGTAGCAGGCGCGTCCCGGCTGCTTCGACCGCTTCATGCCAGAGTTGATGCCGATGTCAGCTTCATACCACGTCCACCCACTCGCCGATGGGAGTTTTCCATCGGAGTTCTGGAAGACATCGCTGCCAAGGTGGGCCGCCGGTATCTTATTACCTAAAGGTTGTCCTACCTTGAAGGCGCGGGTCTGATCTGGTCATTCGTAGGATCGGAGGGCCGGGGGGCTCCGGGTATGGCTGTAAGGGCTGAGCCGTTGGATGGCTTACGGGACTTGGCCGCTTGGAGCTCCGCGACGACTCGACCGCTGATGGGGAGACGCGACTCGACCGCTGCTGTAGGACAACGCCGGCGGGGTCGTCTGCGGGATCGATTTACGACGCGCTGGCGGAGGGGAATGTGCCCGAGATCTGGGCCGGGGTGGGCATCGGTAAAACGCATCACCACGCCGTGGTGATCAACGCGGAGGGCGAGCGGCTGCTGTCGCGCCGGATCCAGAACGACGAGACTGAGCTGCTCGCACTGCTCGGCGACGTGCTGGAGCAATGCTCGAAACCTGTGGAACGGCCTCGGGTTGGCACGCGAAGGGCGTACCTTCCCGAGTGATCGATTGATGGTCACCGAGTAGACCGGCGTTCGCAGCGCCGGCCGGGAAGGCACGCCCGTGCTCAGCGTAGTCAACGAAGACGGCTCCACGCCGAACGGTTCCCTGATCGACGAGATCGTCCGCGAGGCCGCACGGCGGATGCTGGCCGCCGCGCTGGAAGCCGAAGTCAACACCTACATAGCCGAGTTGGCCGACCAGCACGACGACAACGGCCGACGCCTGGTGGTCCGCAACGGCTACCACCAGCCACGTAAGGTCACCACCGCTGCCGGGACGATCGAGGTCAAAGCCCCGCGCGTCAATGCCAAGCGAATCGACGAGGCCACGGGTGAGCGCAAGCGGTTCTCCTCGGCGATCCTGCCGCCCTGGGCACGGAAGTCTCCGAAGGTCAGCGAGGTCCTGCCGCTGCTCTACCTCCACGGCCTGTCCTCCGGCGACTTCGTGCCCGCACTCGAGCAGTTCCTCGGCTCCTCGGCGGGCCTGTCCCCGGCCACGGTCACCCGCCTGACCGCGCAGTGGCAGGCCGACCACACCGCCTTCAACGAGCGCGACCTTTCGGCCAGCGACTACGTCTACGTCTGGGCCGACGGCATCCATCTGAAGATCCGCCTGGAGCAGGCCAAGGCCGCGGTACTGGTGCTGATGGGCGTGCGCGCGGACGGCACCAAGGAACTCATCGCCATGGCCGACGGCTACCGCGAATCGTCCGAGTCCTGGGCGAACCTGCTGCGCGATGCTGCACGGCGCGGAATGCGCGCCCCCGTCCTCGCGGTGGGCGACGGCGCCCTCGGGTTCTGGAACGCGGTCAACGAGGTGTTCCCCTCAACTCGCCATCAAAGGTGCTGGGTTCACAAGACCGCGAACGTGTTGGACAGTCTTCCGAAGTCGGCCCAGCCTGCGGCGAAGAAGGCCCTCCAGGACATTCACAACGCCGAGGACCGCGAGCACGCGGCCCAGGCCATCACGGCGTTCGCCAAGCAGTACGGTGCGAAGTTCCCCAAGGCCGTCAAGAAGATCACCGCAGACGAGGACGAGCTGCTGGCGTTCTACGACTTCCCCGCCGAGCACTGGATCCACCTGCGCACCACGAACCCGATCGAGTCCACTTTCGCGACCGTCCGCCTGCGGACCAAGGTCACCAAAGGCGCCGGCTCCCGCGCGGCAGCCCTCGCGATGGTGTTCAAGCTCGTCGAGTCCGCCCAGACCCGCTGGCGGGCCGTGAATGCACCCCACCTCGTCGCCCTGGTCCGTGCCGGAGCCCGCTTCGAACGAGGCCACCTCGTCGAACGCCCCGACGAGGACCTCGTCCCCACAGCCGCTTGAGTCGATCGCTGGAACGGAACCATGAACGACATTGCTGGGAATGGCGCCTACTTCACCGCATACATCAACGGTCAGGAATGCCGCGTTGCGTGGTATCCACCTTCTGACCCGCCGCCGGGTACGCCGCACGGCGCGGAGGCGGTGTGCGTCGCCGATGATCGGATCGTCGTGGTCAGCCCAGATGGACAGCGGTGGGGCCTGCCCGGCGGTCGCCCCGAGCGGCGTGAGCAGTGGGTCGACACGATGCGCCGCGAGGTCAGTGAGGAAGCCTGCGCCGAGGTGATGGACTGCCGACTCCTCGGGTTCAGCCGGGGCGTCTGTGTGCGAGGCCCGGAGGAAGGGCTGGTGCTGGTCCGGTCGATGTGGCGAGCAGAGGTGCGTCTGGCTCCGTGGGACCCCCGATTCGAGATGGCCCACCGCCGTCTTCTGCCGGCGGAGGAGGCGTTCCAGTCCCTGGCCATCCCCGACGGCCTCGGCCCCTTCTATCGCCGACTGTTCGCCGAAGCTGCCATCTCCCGCCCCAACATCCACGACCTCTGACCACCAGATCACTCATGCGACAAACGCACCGAAAGATCTTGATCCACAGATCTTGACTATTCCTCGACGTGCTGGCGATATCCGACGACGTGCTGTGGGCCGTCGACCTCAACCATGGCGGCGCCGCCCTGCTGATGGGCCTGCTCACTGCCCACGATCAGTCTGTCGCCTATCCCACCGGCCTGGCAGTGCACCGAGCCTCGGCCACCTACCGGGGCGGGGGAAAGACCGACGCGAATGATGCCTTCGTCATCGCCGACCAGGCTCGCATCCGCCGCGACTTGGGGCTGCTCAGGCCCGGTGACGAGATCGCCGTCGGCCTGTGCACTCTGACCAGCCGGCGCCTGGACCTCGTCTTCGACCGCACCCGCCAGAACGAAACAGCCCGCATGGCGCTCGCCCTCACCGATCCCCAACTCGCCGCTGTGGCCCGCATCTCACTCGAAGCCTCCGGCGCGCCGCGCACCACCGTGGAAGACGCAGTCACCCGCATCGGCGCATGGCTGGACGTCCCGGGCCAGGCAACTACGCCTCCCCACCCAACAAACATGTCGGCCGCCGCACCATAGGGCGCCGTCTGGAACAACCAGCCGGAGGTTGCGGGACAACCTTCAGTGAGATGAGCTGCTTCACCGTTCCGATCGCAGCATGATCCGCCGGACACGCCTTTGACGAAACTTGTTCGCGGCCCGCTCAGCCTCAGGCGCGATCCACCGAGCCTGGCGAGTGCTTTACGAGCCCACGCTCAGTAACTCCCAGTCATGGCATAGCCAGTGTCGCCGGTGTCAGAGTCGTCTGCCTGACCCCAGGCATACGAAGTCACACCGGCGTCGTTAACCATCGCGGTGTAACAGGTGAATCCGTTTACGGCGTCACTCCAATCCGTGTTGTCACAGAAGTAGTACTTGCCGTCGGAGTTGCGATACACGTTGGCTTCCCCTGCGCCCGCGAGGTAGTACGCAACGACGCGGCCCCAGGCGGTCCGGCAACTGGTGCTGTACCGGAGATCGATCCTCCCGACCAACTTGCTGCCCACGTAGATGTTCTTGGTCCGCGCCGTAATGGCGCTGTTGGCACACCCTGACGTCACCGGGCTCTGCCCGTCGTAGGCCGCGGCCGACGCCCCGGTCGCGGGCAGGATGGCGAGGCCGCTGCCCAGTGTGAGGGCGGCAGCAGTCAAGGCGATGCGCTTGCGAGTGATCATGAAGGCTCCTTCCGGCCGCGGGTCGGGTCCCAGGTTGGGCCCTACGAGCAGCCCGCGCGGCGTTCGGCTGCCCTCGAGGAGCGCGCCGATGAGCCTTCACGGTAGGAGCGTGCCCGCGGCTGACGCGTCCCGCAGCAGGTGGAACCCTGGCTCAACCGCACGCCGTATCCGCGAGGGTTGTACAACTCCCGTGGCACGGCAGAAGATCCTTGCGCTTTCCAGCGCCCATATCAGGACTCGGACGGGCACCACACAGGCAGCAGCGCGGGGAGCGGCGGCAGCGGATGTGGCACTGCTTGCGCGGGCTGCTCGGTCTGGTCGGCCGGAATAACAGCCAGCAGCTTGCTGAGCACACTGGCCATGCCCCTCGACTGCACCGCGTCACGGAGCGACTCCAGATCAGGCGGGCCCCAGTTTCACACCCCCACGGCCCGTGGTGGCGTACATCCCAGGTCCGGCCATCGAGCAGACGGCCGCCGGTCTTTGGGGTCAGCTCACCGACCTGCTTGAAGAACCAGTCCAACCTCGCCAATCCCTCAACCGGACTCTGGGCGCGAGGCGGTCGGCGGAATCGTCTGTGCGGCGGCGGGCGGGATCCCATTGGACCTGACGTGGGTGGGCGAGGGCGGCCCGGAGCTCCTGGACCTGAGGGCCGGGAGCCGGGTGTGGTCGGGCCCGGACTCGCGGCAGAAGACACTCGAAGGTGCACCGTGGGCATCGCTGCTCAACGACCCGCTGCCGCGCGCTACGCACCCGCATCTGCCGCACCTGCTGACCCTCAGGACGTGAACGTCGTGCTGGAAATCCGGACCTGTGACAGGCGCGCGTACTCGAAATTCCTGGTAGAGGAGCTACAGACGGCCGTCTGAGGGGTCCTCCCCTGAGGACCCCCCCACTACTGTCGGCGCAAACGAGCCGAGGACGTCACCCGCTCGCCCTCGCGACAAGGGCGGGGGTGCCGAGGGCCGGCTGGCGGTTGGCGATGCGGCCGCCCCGACGGGGGATGGGGGAGCGGCCGCCGGCTCAGAGGCGAGTACCCATCGCAATCCGGTCGTCACCGGCCAGCCGCAGCATGGCCTGAGTGTCGTCACAGTGTGGCCTGCGTCGGGAGTCGGTACCCGCCAGAGCCGAGCTCAGCGGCGAGCAGGATGGGATCGGTCAGCAGGCCCGGCCCGTCCGGCCGCGACATCCAGAACCGCCCACACGCGTGCAAGCCCATAGGAGGGCAGTGCGGGGGCGTACCGGAGCCATGGACCTGGACCACGCGGACATCGACCACTGCGGGACCAGCCACCAGGCAGAGTCCAGGGACGGGTCGGCGAGGACCGGGCCACGTCTGTCCTTGCGGATGCGGGTGAGGAGATGCATCGCGCGCCCCGTCGTCCTGGCCGGATGAGACTTCCCCGCACCGCGCGGGACAGCACACTCCGGGCATGATTCAGCACCACCCTTCTATGCCGTGTGCCGCCATACTCTGCGACGTCGACGGCGTCCTGCGGCACTGGCCCGCTGACACCGAGATCGAACATGCTCACGGACTACCCGCCGGCGTACTCGCGTCAAGTTGGTGGAGTCCGCCCAGCAGCGGTGGCAAGCCGTGAACGCACCCCACCTCGTCGCACGGTCCGTGCCGGGGCCAGCTTCGAGCGGGGTGTCCTGGTCGAGCGGTCCGCGGCCCGCGCGGCATGAACCCCACCGACTGCCGTCGGCCGGAAAACCGGTGGCAGGGCCCGGCCGGCCCGTGGTGAAGATCGCGGCATGTCCAACTTCCTGGAGACCGACCGACTCGTCCTGCGTGCGTTCACGACGGCCGACACCGACCACCTGCTCGCCCTGGACAACGACCCCGAGGTCATGCGCTTCATCAACGGAAGCCGCCCCACCAACCGTGAGGTGATCGAGACGCGGGTCCTGCCGCGGCTCCTGCACGACTACCCGTGCTGGGGGACCCGCGGCTACTGGGCCGCGCAGGAGAAGACCACCGGCACCTTCCTGGGCTGGTTCGAGTTCCGGCCGCTGGAGGAGCACAGCCCCGCCGTGGTCGAACTCGGCTACCGGTTGAACCACGCGGCATGGGGACGCGGCTACGCCACCGAAGGCTCCCGGGCCCTGATCCACAAGGGGTTCACTGACCTGGACGTCGAGCGGGTTACAGCGAACACGATGGCCGTCAACACCCGGTCCCGCCGCGTCCTGGAGAAGTCGGGCCTGTCCTTCATCCGGAACTTCACCCGGGACTGGCCGGAGGCGATCGGGGGCTCCGAGCACGGCGAAGTCGAGTACGAACTCACCCGGACCGAGTGGGAACAGCGGTAGACGACAACGACCCAGTTCCACAAACGTACAGGCTGTTGCGGGTGTACGCGCCCACGCAAGAGCTGTACGACTTGAGGAATGTGCCACACGGCACTACGCCTGCGGAAATCGCGCAGGCCGTGCTGGCTGAGGCGGGGATGGTGCCGTCGCCGCGCCGCAGGCTCGTTATCTCTTTACAAGAGGAGGTCGGATGCAGCTTCCGAAGGCTTAACTACGCCACTCCGCTAAAAGAGCAGGGAGTACTCGATGGCGCGTCACTTAGCGTTTACCCCGAAGCGACGTCAGGGGGCTTGTCGGTAGAGCTTGCGCTCGGAGCGATGGCGGGGAGCATGCTCATCCCGTTTGTGCAGGCCATCAGTAGCAAGGCGGGCGAGGAAGCCTACGCTGCGGTACGTCGGTTGTTAGGATGGCGCGCCGGACGCCAAGTCGAGTTCCCGCGGAAGCCATGCGCCCGGAAGGCCCGCTAGCGAGAGGCATCGATCCCCCCGACGGACAGGCGGACGGTTCCACAGGCACGTGGCAGGTGGTCACCTGGGATCCCAACACTGGCGGGTGGATGGTGGAGCGCCTCGATGTTCCTCCGGTGGACACCGTTTACGTCCGGCGCAGTTGGCTGCGGCGCCAAGGCCGCTCCGACACCCCCAGGTGATCAGCGGGTTGGCACGCGTGATCTGCGACCGCGACAATCAGCGTCTTCCCAGCAGCTGTCCCTCGAAGGGATCCGCACCCTTCCTCGATCGCCGGTGGCCGGTGCGCTGGCTGTTGGAGCATTCGGGTCGAAGGGCTTCGGAGCTGAAGGCCGCGGTGATGGAACGGCATCCATTTGACCGATCAGGCCCTGCATCAGACAGCGCTTCTCGCCTCCGCTCTCCTGATCGACGCGGATTCGGCTCCGCGCCGGCCGCACGACATCATCGCCCCGCGCGGTGGCCGCACCACCCGCCGTACTGCGCGCAAGGGTTCAAAGGCCCGCGCGAAATGGCTCATCGCCTCGGTTCAACACGACGCCGACCACGTCATTGCGGACGCGTTCGACCAGGCAGAAGCCCGTGATCCGCAGCACCGCCGGTGCTGGGTGGTCCTCGTCGACGGCGCCGAACACCGGCTCGAGCTGATTCACGGGGAGGCCGCCCGACGAGGTGTCATCATCCATGTCGCCCTCGACATCGTCCACGTGATCGAGAAGTTATGGGTGGCTTCGCGGTGTTTCCACACCGCAACCGATCCCGCCGCCGAGACCTGGGTGGGCACCAAAGCCGCCCGGATCCTGGCCGGCGACACCCTCGGCGCCGTCACCGGCATCCGCGCCCAAGCCGACCGGCAGGCCCTGTCCGCAGATCAACGGGCCGCAGCGGACAGGGCCTGCCGCTACCTGCGGAACAACGCCGCCTGTCTCCACTACGACAAGGCCCTCGCGGCCGGCTGGCCGATCGCCAGCGGCATCGTCGAAGGAGCAGCACGCCATCTGGTGGCCGACCGCCTCGATATCACCGGCAGCCGGTGGAGCGTGGCTGGAGCCGAAGCCGTACTGACCCTGCGGCCCCTCATCAGCAACGGCGACTTTCCGCAGTACTGGACCTTCCACACTCGCGGAGAACGTGAACGCCTCTACCCCGGCCCAACCAGCACAGCTACGAACTCCTGGCCTGAGCATCAAGACCGGTGCTGCTGACCGCCATCGACCTCCTCAGCGCCCGCTACCCCGGGATCGACGCGCACGTCGACGCGGCCATCCGCGAGCGGCAGCGGGCCAAGCCGTTCAGCGAGTCGGTCGCCGCCGTGCTGGCCGATTGGCCGGCGGAGCAGCCTCCCGGCTCACCGCCGAACTCGCGGAGGGGGGACCGGAGTTGCCGTCCGAACGTGGTCGGCGCGCTGCGGACGGATCCGGACGCATGAGCGCTACGGATGACGAACTGCCCGATCTGTGGGAGCCCTTAAGATCAACCTGGCGCAACATGACGCCTTGTTCTGGCAGGTTCGACGCGTGGATCAAGTGTGGTCAGCGGTTGACCACGTACGAAACGGCGGCATTCCCTACCAGGGGATGCCGCCGACCGTATGCGCACAACCGCCGCACCGCCAACCTGCAGTTCGGATCGGCGGCCCCGCTTTCACGCGCTCGATGCGAGCTCGTGGAAGCTGCTGCGGTGGAAGACCATCGGGGGGACGTCGGGGTACATGTCGAGAGCCTCGATTTTCAGCAGCACGATCGCGTGATCGCCCGCCTCGACGACCTCGTAGATCGAGCACTCCAGCCACAGCGTGGCGCCGTGCACGAAAACCGCCCCACTGTCGGTGGCGACCCAGTCAACGGTGTCGAAGCGTCGACCGTTCTTCGATGCGAGCGAACGCGCCACTGCACCGTGCTCGCCGGCCAGCACGCTCAGCCCCAGGCGGCTTGCCCCGGCCAGCCGCGGCCAGGTCGAAGAGGTGTTCGCCACGCAGACGGACACCAGGGCCGGGTCCATCGAGACGGAGGTGAACGAGCTGGCGGCCATCCCCTCCGGGGCGCCGTCCACCATCCCGCAGAACGCGGTCACTCCACTGGGGAAGCAGCCGAACGCCTGCCGAAGCAGGACGTCGTCGAACCGGCTGTCGGATGCGCGGATCACGGCGTCACCGCCGGGACGAACTTCCTGGCCGACTCGAGCCAGATGGCCAGCTCCGGCGCGGTCGCGTACTCAGAGTCGACCAGGTACAGGCTCGGCGCGGGACAGCTGGCTCCGATCTCGACCAGTACCGGACGCAGGGTCAGTTCGGGCGCGAGCGCGTGCTGAAGGCCGGCCCCCAGCATGACGGGGAACGTCGGGATCCCGCCGAGCTCGCCTTGCCCGAACTGGTCGAGAAACAGCTTGAGCAGACCCGTGTACGTGGCCTTGAACGTCGGTGACGCCACCACGAGCGAGTCGGCACCCAGCACCGTGGCCTTGGCTTCGGCCACCTTGGGGTCACCCCATCCGAGCAGTCCGGCCCCGAGATCGACCACATCGACCACTGCGGTTGGCGCTCTCCCGCTGAGCTCGTGAGCGATCAGCTCCGCGGCGGCCCTGGTACGCGACATCGGCTTGGGATTACCGACCACGACGACCGTCATATGAGTCCTCCATAGCATCAGACGAATGCTGACCCCGTCAGTGAAGGAGCGGCGGATTTCCCGGTCAGGTGCGCGCAGTAAACCTTCCATTGCGCCGCTGCCGCCCCGTCGACAGGACCGCAGAGTGGCGCAATCGCCGCGGAACGGTCGTGAACTGCCGGTGACACGCCGCCTGGCTAGCTTCCAGTAGCAAGATCGGCGGCCCCGGAGGCCGTCGTCGCACGCAGTGAGCGGGAGGCCGGGTTGCAAGCCGACAAGTTCCACCTGGGTTGGTTCATGAACGGCTACTGCGTGCACGGCTGGCGGGACCAGTGGATCGGCACGCACAAGTCCGAGGGGATGCTCCCGGACTTCTACGTCGACATGGCGCGCTCCCTGGAACGCGCGTGCTTCGACTACTTCATCCTCGAGGACTCCTCGTTCGTGCCCGACGCCTGGCAGGGCAAGCACGACTTCTACCTGGAGAACGCGTACGCGGTCCCCAAGTTCGACCCGTCGGTCCTGGCCTCGATCCTCACCCAGAACACCTCGCGCCTGGGGATCGTCGCGACGCTGGCGATCACGGAGTACCCGCCGTACCTGCTCGCACGGCTCGTCTCGACGATGGACCATGTCTCCCGGGGCCGGGCAGGTTGGAACATGGTCACCGCGAGCTCGGACCGTGCGGCACAGAACTACGGCCATGACGCCCAGCCGGATCACGACGTCCGCTACGACATGGCCGAGGAGTTCACCGAGCTGGTCGTCAGGCTCTGGGAGTCCTGGGAGCCGGGCTCCATGGTGGTCGACCAGGACGGGGTCTTCGCCGACCCGGCCAAGGTCCACCCGGTGGACTTCCAGGGGAAGTTCTACAAGTCGCGGGGACCCATCAACTCGGCCCGCTCCCCGCAGGGAAGGTCGGTCATCGTCCAGGCGGGCGGATCGCCCAAGGGCCGTGCCTTCGCGTCGAAGTACGCAGACTCGATCATCGCCTCGGCGGCCACGGTCGAGCAGATGAAGGAGTACCGCGACGACGTCCGGGCCCGTGCCGAGGCACACGGTCGCGACCCGGACTCCCTCAAGGTGCTTTTCCTGGTGTCGCCGGTCCTGGGCGAGACCCATCAGGCGGCCGTGGACCGTCGCCGGCAGGCCCAGGAGGAGGCGGCAGCCGACCCGGTGACGCGTCTTGCCGGGATGGGCTATGCGACGGACATCGATTTCTCCGTTTTCGACCTGGACACCCTGGTCAAGGACCTGGCGTCCCAGCTGGTGACCAACGGCCACCAGAGTTCGCTGCAGCAGTTCGTCGCCCACAACGGGGACCGCACTCTGCGCGAGGTCGCCGCGCAGTCGTCCACCAGCGCGGGGCAGCGCGTCGAGCTGCTGGGAACGCCCTCCGAGGTCGCCGACCAGATGGGTGATGTCATGGCCACGGTGGGCGGTGACGGCTTCCTGCTCACCCAGGACGTCCTCACGCGGCGCTCCATCAGCGAGGTCTGTGACGGGCTCGTACCCGAGCTCCAGAAGCGCGGGCTGACACGGACCTCTTACACCTACGAGATGTTCCGCGACAACCTGCTCGAGTTCTGAGGTGGCCTCACCGTCCTGCGGGGTGCCCCGATCCCCGGTCGAGCGCGCGGAAATCCAACGGAAGAGCTTGCGGGTGCTCACCCTGGGACAGGTGGTGGGTGCCGGTGCACTCGGCGCGGCCGTCACCATCGGCGGCTTCGTGGTCGAGGGCATCGTCGGCGCTGCCACACCGTGGGTGGGGCTGTCGACCGCGGCTGTCACCGCGGGCTCAGGAGTGATGGCGCAGGTGCTCGCCCGGGTCATGGCGCGACGCGGACGGCGGGTCGGCATGCAGCTGGGTTACGGACTCGCCGCCTCGGGAGGTCTGGTCGCCTCTGCTGGCGTGCAGATCTCGTCCCTCGTGGTCTTCCTGTCCGGCCTCCTGCTGTACGGCGCGGGCTCTGCCACCAACCTGCTCGCCCGGTACGCGGCGACCGACCTGGCCGAGCCGGACCAGCGAAGCAGGGCGATGGGCCGGATCCTGTTCGCCGCCACCTTCGGAGCGATCTTCGGCCCGACTCTCGTCGGACCGGCCGAGGCGCTCGGCCAATCAGTGTTCGGGCTCGGGAAGTACGCCGGCCCCTGGCTCCTGAGCTCGTTCTTCTTCGTCTGCGCGATGGTCAATGTGGGCGTACGGCTACGCCCCGACCCCTTGGCGGTCTGGGCAGAGGGCAACGTCGCGATCGTCGCCGCCCGGCAGGTCCGCGTCACCGACTCACTGCGGGTGATCGCCACCGTGTCCGCGGCCCGGCTGGCGCTGCTCACCATGGTTGTCGCCCAAGCGGTGATGGTCGGCGTGATGGCCATGTCACCGATCGAGATGAAGACGCACCACCACGAAATGATCATCCCCTTCGTGGTCTCCGCCCACATGGCCGGCATGTTCGCCTTCAGCCCGCTCGTCGGTCGCTTCGCGGACCGGTACGGACGGCTGGTGACGATGCGGAACGGCGCACTCGTGCTCGCCCTCGCCGGCTGCACCGGGACGGTGGCGGACAACGTCACCTTGATGTTCGTCTCGATGTTCACCGTGGGGCTCGGCTGGGCGCTCGTGTTCATCGGCGCCTCGACGCTTCTGGTGGACACCGTCACCTCCGGTGATCGGGTGCAGGTCCAGGGCGCCGTGGACTTCGTCACAGCCGTGTCCGGCGGATGTGCCGGGGTCCTGTGCGGGTTCCTGCTCAGCTGGGTCGGGTTCCCCGCGCTCGCCCTGGGCTCCGCGGGGCTGAGCCTGCTGATCCTGATCGGGGTATCCGGTCAGCGGCGACGGGAACAGGCGGCGGTGGAGGCCGGATGACCACGGACGAAGCACGATCCACTCCGCGCCAGGCCGGCCCCGCGCCGTCGAACTCGTTGCGGGCGCTGTTCCAGGTCCCCGGCTACCGCTACCTCTGTGTCAGCTCCGTCGTCTGGCACACCACGCGGTGGGGGGGCCTGTTCACCACGAGTTACCTGCTGACCCAGATGTCCGGTTCACCCATCCTCAACCAGCTTGTCGGCGCGCTCGTCTTCGCGCCGATGCTCGTCGGTGGCTTCGTGGCCGGGGTGATCAGCGACCGGCTGGACCGGCGCAAGCTCGTCCGTTGCGTTCAACTGGTACTGATCCCTGTGCAGTTCGCGATGTTCGGTCTCGTCCAGTCCGGACGGGTCGAGATCTGGATGACCCTCCCCTTCATGTTCGCGCTGGGCATCGGAGGCCTGGTGAACATGACCGCACAGCGTCCCCTCATCTACGAGACCGTCGGTCCGCGTTTCGCCGGGCAGGCGATGACGATCGAGGCCACCGCGCAGGCGGGTTCGGCCATGTTCGGCACGCTCGCCGGTGGAGCGCTCATCGACCACGTCGGCATGGGGGCGGGGTTCGCCGGGATGGGCTTGCTGCTCTGTATCTCGGCTTCCTTGCTGTGGTTGGTCCCCCGTCCTCGCCACGCCACCACGCGCGCCCCCGCCGCGCGCGTGTCGATCGCCGCGCAGGCGGCCGCCAGCATCGGGTTCGCCCGGCGCAGCAGGCGCCTGATGGCCACCCTGGGCGTGACCGTGGCCATGAACCTGTTCATGTTCGGCTACATCCCGCTGGTACCTCTCGTGGCCGGTGAGTTCTCCCACGACGCCGTGCTCGCCGGCGCCCTCGGCGCCGCTTCGGGCTGCGGTCAGATCCTGTGCGGAACCGTCCTGAGCGCCCGGCCCTTGCACCGGCGCGGGCTGGTCTTCGCGGTCGGCTCGGTGATCGCCCTGCTCGGCTTGTTCTGCTTTTCCATCGCACCCGTGTTTGAGCTCGCGTTCCTCGCACTGTTCGTGGCCGGATTGGGCCAGGCCGCGTTCGCGTCCATGCAGAGTCTGCTCGCGATCGAGTCGGCACACGCCACCGAACGCGGCGTCGCTCTCGGGGTGCTGAGCACCGCGATCGGCGCGATGCCGATCGGGATGGTGGTGATCGGAGCCGGTGCCGAGCTGCTCGGCACCCGGAACGCCCTGATGCTGTCGTCCCTGGTCGGGATGGCCGCGGTACTGACGGTCGTGCTGCGCCTGCGCGACCTGCTGTCCGCCGCTCCGGAGACCGCCCTCCGACCCGTTTCGGGGGCCTGAACACACCTCCGGCCGCAGTGGCTGCCCGTCGGCACACACGGGGTACACGAGCCCCGTGGTGACGTCCGCGGCCTTGGCTTTTCCGGGCGCCCTCCTCGCATCGGCGACTTCGTTACAAATCCCTTATGTGTGGCGAACGAGGCGCAATAGTAAAGCCACGGTGATGACGCTGCGGTGTCACACAGCGCGGCTTTGATCTGGTCAACCAGCGTGGAGACGAGCCGAACGCCTCCACTCCTTCCTCACAGCACTGTCCCAGTGGCTTTGTGAGATCCGCTGTTGGAGGCGTCCTTGCCCACCGAGATCGAAGCCCAGCGCAGGCCGGAGCCGCGCACCCAGCTGAGCCGTCGCAGCCTGCTCAAAGCAGCCGGCATCACACTCGGCAGCGTCAGCCTGCTGAGCCTGCTCGAGGCGTGTGGCGAGGGGGCCACCGAGGAGGACGGCGCCGGCAACCTCACCCTGCGCATGCCGTTCCTGCAGGACATGCAGGTCCCCGACCCGGACATCATGTACGAGGGCGAGGGCGTCCAGGTCATGCAGGCGTGCTACGACGGCCTCGTCACCTACAAGTCCGGTACCGCCGAGATAGTCCCGCAGCTGGCGGACTCCTGGACGGTGTCCAAGGACCAGCTGACCTACACCTTCACGCTGAAGCCGGACGTCAAGTTCCACGACGGGACACCCGCCGATGCCGAGGCGTGGGTGAAGAGCTTCAACCGCCGGGCCGGGGTCAAGCAGGGACCGGCCTACATGGTGGCGGGGATCGAGAAGGCCGAGGCGAAGGACGCGACCACCCTCGTCGTCAAGCTCAAGGAGCCCAACAACGCCTTTCTCCACTACGCGGCCTGCCCGTGGAAGATGCTGGTGACCAGCCCGACGGCGGTCGCCAAGCACGAGGTGGGCGGCGACCTCGCACAGAAGTGGCTCAAGACCCACGACGCGGGCACCGGCCCCTACGTCATGAAGGAGTTCGTGCCGGGAAGCCACTACGTCCTGGAAAGATTCGACGGCTACTGGGGCAAGCAGCCTTACTTCAAGTCGATCCGCATCCAGATCACCCCCGAGATCGCGACCCAGAAACTCCAGTTGGACCAGGGTGCGTTCACCCTGGTCAGCCACGGGTTCGCCATCGCGGACGTGCTCGACTACCGGAAGAACAAGAAGTTCTCGGTCACCACGACCACCGGCGCATCGATGATGGCGCTCTACATGAACCCTGACGCCGGCATGTTCAAGGACAAGTCCCTGCGACAGGCGATGATGACCGCCATCGACCGCGCCGCGGCCGTCGCGACGTCCTTCAAGGGGCTCACCACGGTCCAGCACAACTTCTGGCCGGAGGACATGTTCCCCGAGGGGCTCGCGCCCTTCGACCCGAAGGTCGACCTCGGCGGACTGACCGAGAAGATCGCCTCGTTGTCGAACAAGAAGGTGGACTTCGCCTGGGTGTCGTCCAACGGCGCACCAGCCCAGCAGATGGCCGAGCTGATCCAGACCCAGCTCGCCCCCACCGGACTGGAGATCAGCATCCGGGCGATGCCGTCGGCGGAATGGTTCGACCTGTGCAACCAGCCGGCAGACAAGCGGCCCGACTTGCTCCTGGCGACGATGGGAGGCGACGCGCTCCACCTGGACACCGCGCTGCGGATCTTCCTGCGCACCGGCGCGAAGCCCCTGAACGCGTTCCAGTACGGCAATGCCGAGGTGGACAAGCTCATGGACGAGGCGATCACCAAGGGCACCGAGGACAAGACCAACGAGGTCTATCTGCGGATCACCAAAATCATCGCAGACGAGGCCTTGTGGGTCCCGCTGTGCCGTATCCCGCAGAACTTCGTCACCCATTCCGACATCGGCGGTGTCGAGCTCGATTCGTACCTCCCCTACATCTTCGACTCCGCGAAGATCAAACGGGTCTGACCCGATGGCGGCGTGCTCGCCGGCGACGGGCGCTCGGAGGGTGCGATCCGAACAGGGACGGTGCCCGCCCGAGACTGTCGCGCATCTGCCAGAAGGTACCGGACCCGGGCTCGGACACGTCGCACGCGCCGCGGCGGCAGGGCCTCGGGTCTGGTGGTCCGGCCGCCCGAGAAGCGGGCCCACGCCCGAGGAGACCGAGCGGACCCTGCTCGACGACGAGCTGCGGATCCCGTTCCGCCCCGACCCGACGACCTTGTCCCGCACAAGTAGCTGGGGGCTGGAGCAGAGCTCCCAGCCCGCCTACGTCCGCACGCCAACAAGCTGAGGAGGGCACGAATCATGACCAGCACCAGCACTCCCGGGAACAGCGCCGCCGTACTCGCCGAACCACCGACCACGTCCCGCGCTCGGGTGGAGGACCTCACGGTCACCTTCAAGCGACGAGGACTGCCCGTCCACTCCCTTCGAGGCGTCACCCTCGACATCCACCCCGGCGAGATCCTCGCCGTCGTCGGTGAGTCCGGCTCTGGCAAGAGCGTGATGACTCTGGCCCTGCTCGGGCTGCTCGCCGGCGACCCCATGCCCGTGATCACCGGAAAGGCCGAGGTGTGCGGCGTCGACATGGTGTCGGCGTCGGAAGGGGAGCGGCGCCGCATACGCAAGCTGCACCTCGGTGCGGTGTTCCAGGACCCCATGACCTCGCTCAACCCCACGATGCGCATCGGTCGCCAGGTGGTGGAGGCGGCCGGGTCGGAGGAAGAGGCGCTGCGGCTGCTGGACCTCGTGGGCGTCCCGGATCCCCAACGGCGGATGAAAGCGTTCCCCCACGAGCTCTCCGGCGGGCTCCGTCAGCGCGTGATGATCGCCATGGCGGTCGCCGGCAAGCCTGACCTGGTGATAGCCGACGAGCCCACCACGGCACTCGACGTGACGGTGCAGGCTCAGGTCCTCGCGCTCATCCGCGACCTCTGCGACAAGCTCGGCACATCCTTCGTCCTGGTGACTCACGACATCGGCGTGGCCTCCCAGGTAGCCGACCGGATCGCGGTCATGTACGGCGGCCGGGTGGCCGAGATCGGGAAGACGGACGAGGTCCTTCGAGCACCGTCACACCCTTACACGGTGGGCCTGCTGAATGCCCGGCTGGATCTCGGTCTGCCGACGGGCCGGCAGATCCCGGCGCTCGCGGGTGAACCGCCGGACCCCCGGGCCCATCCGAGTGGCTGCGCCTTCGCGCCCCGGTGCTCGGCGGCGATCCTTGACTGCGCCGAAACGCTGCCGGTGCCGACCCCGGCGTCCACGCACTCCGGTGTAGCGGCCTGCATCGTGCCCGGAGCGACGACGCAAGAGGCGGTACGCGCCGCCTCACCGTCGTTCCGACCCATGGCCGAGGTCGACGACGGCGCTCCCGCTCTGCGGATCAACGGCGTCAACAAGCAGTTCACGGTCAGGCGCGGGATGCTGCAGAAGGACCAGCTGCACGCGCTGCGCAACGTGATCCTCGACATCGCAGCCGGTGAGTCGGTGGCCGTTGTGGGCGAGTCCGGCTCGGGGAAGTCGACGCTGCTCCGTGTCGTCGCCGGGCTGATGGAGCCCGACGGCGGGACCGTCGAGCGGCTCGGCGGCCAGCCCCAAATGGTGTTCCAGGACGCCGGTGCCTCGCTCACGCCCTGGTTGACCGTCGGCGAGATCGTGGGTGAGCGGCTGCTCAAGGAGAAGGGCAGGGCGGACCGCCGGGAGCTGGTCGACCGGGCACTGCTTCAGGTGGGGCTTCCCCCGGACGTGGCCGGCATCAAGGCGGGCATGCTGTCGGGAGGTCAGCGCCAGCGGGTCGCGTTCGCCAGGGCCGTCATCGTCCCTCCGAAGCTGCTGCTGTGCGACGAGCCCACCTCCGCTCTGGACGCGTCCCTGGCCGCGTCCGTGCTCAACCTGCTGCAGGATCTGCGGCGCGAGCTCGGAATGGCCGTCATGTTCGTCACCCATGATCTGGCCGCCGCGCGCTTCATCTCCGACCGCACCGCCGTGATGTACCTCGGACAGATCGTCGAGCTGGGGCCGACCGAGGAGGTCATCACCTCGCCCAAGCATCCGTACACCAAAGCCTTGCTCGCCGCGATTCCCACCCCTGGGGCAGCACCCGTGCGCCTGCCGGGCGAGCCGGCGAGCCCGCTCTCAGTGCCGTCGGGTTGCTCGTTCCACCCGCGTTGCCGCGAACGGATAGACCGATGCTCCACCGAGGCGCCGTTCCTCTACTCCATCAGCGGCACCGGTGGCCGGGAGGCCTCGTGTCATCTCTCCAGGCTCCCCGCGAAGGAGGGGTGACTGGGCGTGGATCACCCCGTCGACCAGGGGTGATCCACGGACACGGCGGCGCAATGCGAGTGCTATGGCGGCGCATTCGTCGTGACACCGACGGGGGATGTCATGGGGTCAGCAAGAACCGAGGCACGCGAGGGCGGTGCCGAGCAGCCCGGCGATCTCGTTCGCGGCAGCGGTGGCAGCAGGAGAGGCAGGCAGACGCACATGACGAAGTTCCACCTGGGTTGGTTCATGAACTTCACGCCGCCGGACTGGCAGTCCGAGTGGGCTTCACCGGACGTGAAGAACTGGGCCAACGGCAGGTTCCATGTCGACATGGCCCAGTCGATGGAGCGGGCCTGCTTCGACTTCATGATGATCGAGGACACGGTCATGGTTGCCGACGCCTACGGCGGCACCATGGAAGGCTCCCTCAAGAACGCCGTCTTCGCGCCCAAGCAGGACCCGGTGCCGCTGGCCGTGATGGTCGCCGCCAACACCTCCAGGATGGGTGTGGTGGCGACGATGTCGACGTCGTTCTACCCGCCGTATCTGCTGGCCCGGGCCTGCTCCACGGTCGACTCGATCGCAGAGGGCCGTTTCGGCTGGAACATCGTCTCCTCCGCCGAGGACCGCGCCGCCCAGAACTTCGGTCTCGAAGGGCTGCCCGAACACGACGAGCGGTACAACGTCGCGGAAGAATACTTTGATGTCGTCAACCAACTCTGGGATTCGTGGGAGCCCGACGCGGTCGTCATGGACCGCGAGACGAACACCTTCGCGGACTACCGCAAGGTCCGCACCATCGACTTCGACGGTAAGTACTTCAAGTCCCGCGGTCCTCTCAACACCGTCCCCTCGCCCCAGCACCGCCCCGCCTTCTTCCAGGCGGGAGCCTCTCCCCGGGGCCGTGCGTTCGCCGCGGGCGCCGCCGACGCGATCATCGCGGTCGGCACCGGCATCGCGGGCATGAAGGAGTACCGCGACGACATCCGCGCCCGCGCCGAAGCAGCCGGCCGCAACCCCGACGACATCAAACTCCTCTTCGTCGTCTCGCCCACCATCGCCGCCACCGAAGCCGAAGCGATCGCCGCTCACGAACGCTTCGGCCAGTCGGACCTGTTCGTGGAGAAGGCACTCGTGGGCATCTCGTCCAACACCGAGATCGACTTCAAGCAGTTCGACCTGGACGAGCCGCTCCCCGAGGGCCTGACCACCAACGGCGAACGCGGATCCCTCGAACACTTCATGCGCGGCGACGGCACCCCCGGCCCCAAGACCCTGCGTCAGCTCGCGATCGCCGCAAGCTCCTTCGGCCTGGAGTTCATCGGCACTCCCGAACAGGTCGCCGACCAGATGCAAGTCGTCATGGAGCAGGTCGGCGGCGACGGCTTCCTCATCCACCGCAGGGGCCTGACTCGCAAGTACATCTCCGACATCTGCGACGGCCTCGTCCCCGAGCTCCAGCGACGGGGGCTGACCCGCACCGAGTACACCGGGTCCACCCTGCGCGAGACGCTCGGCGAGTTCTGAAAGGCAGACACATGACGCAGATGTTCCACCTGGGTTGGTTCATGAACTTCACGCCGCCGGACTGGCAGTCCGAGTGGGCTTCACCGGACGTGAAGAACTGGGCCAACGGCAGGTTCC
>NZ_JBITLN010000031.1:0-34914 GCF_044465285.1 Streptomyces sp. NPDC049687 | reverse complement strand
GGCCGGATGAACTCCCACTCGGCATCTGACAGTTCATGTCGACGTATCACCCGACCATGATCCATCACTCAAGATCATTTGAAGACACCGCCTAGCGGGGGTCGACATTGCGCAGGTCGGCTACGTCGCGTTCGCCGGCGAGTGTGGCGGTGCCGGTGATGAAGCCGCGGCCGAGAGATGAGTAGGCGACGAAGCCGACGCCCAGTTCGCCGAGGACCGGGAAGAACTGCTCGACGCCCCGCTCGAACCGGAGTACCAGCCTGAAGGGCGGAGACCGGCCGCACCACCTGCGCCCCGCGGATGGCCTGCGGGCCGGTCTCGCTCAGGCCGAAGCACTTGGCCTTGCCCGCAGCGATCAGCTCCTTGACAGTGCTCCGGCAAGAGGCCCGGCTCAGCGTCGTTCACCAAGCGGATCGGTTGCGATCACTGGCTCAGCCTGCTTACTATTACGATCGTAATTTAATGGACCTGGGCCGCATCGGGCCACGCCATCCGCGCCCTGGTCATCTCCTCTCCACTTCACCGGGAACCTTCATGGACCTCTCCGCCAGCACCGCCCTTGTCACCGGAGCGAACCGGGGCTTCGGCCGGGCCCTCGCCGCCGAACTGCTCAGCCGCGGCGCCACCGTCTATGCCGGCGCCCGCAATCCCGACCAGGTCGACCTGCCCGGCGCCAAGCCGATCGCACTCGACATCACCGACCCCGCCTCCGTCGCGGCCGCCGCCGCGGCCACCGGCGACGTGACCGTCCTGGTCAACAACGCGGGCTCCTCCACCGGCGCCGACCTGCTCACCGCCGACCTGGACGACATCCGCCTGGAGATGAACACCCACTACCTCGGCACCCTGACGGTGGCCCGCGCCTTCGCACCCCAGATCGCGGCCAACGGCGGCGGGGCCATGCTGAACGTCCTGTCCGGCCTGTCCTGGGTCAGCTTCCCGGAGTTCGGCGCCTACTGCGCCGCCAAATCCGCGGAGTGGTCGCTCACCAACACCCTGCGCGTGCAACTGGCCGACCAGGGCATCCGCGTGGCCGGTCTGCATGTGGGCTACATGGACACCGACATGGTCCGTACCGTCGACGCGGCCAAGTCCGACCCGGCCGACATCGCGCGCATCGCCGTGGACGGCATCGCCGCCGGCTCCTACGAGATCCTCGCCGACAACGCCGCCCGCCAGGCACAGGCAGCACTGTCCGGGGGCGTCTCGGCGCTCTACCCGCAGCTCCCCTGAAAAGCACCCACCCCCACGGGCCAACCGCCAGGCACGTCCGCCAAGGGAACGTCCTGACACCGCATCACAAGCAACCGGTTCGGGAGGCAGTGCCGTCGGGGCCGCGGTCATCACCAGCACGGCCGGCTTCATCACCGCGCTCGACAACCCGATCGTCACTCCCGCCCTCCCCTCCATCCGCAAAGACCCCGGCGGCGGCCTCGCTCAAAAGCGAGGATCCCTTCCGCCCGCCTGACCCTTCCCACTCTCGTACGCCGCCGGACGGTCTCGACGGCTGCGGTTCGCCGGTCGGCCATCCATGGGAAACGGCTGGCCGGCGGTTCGCCCCGTGTGTCGGGTCTTGCCTGCTGAGCGTTTTGCGGCCTATTATATTACGACCGTAATGTGAATGGTGGGGCCGAGCGGTATCTCGCCATAGCCCGAACGAACGGAGCCCACACCACGCCGCACAGGTGCAGGCGGGACCGGCTCAGCCGACGCAGTTCCGAGTGACAAGCCGACGACACCCGCACCCCACCCGGCGCAACAGCTCCATGGTTGCCGAACGCGATCACGGCCACGCAAGCCCAAGCCCCCCTACGAAACACGAAACGGAAACCACGCCATGAGCCAGCCCAGCACGATCCGCCTGGAGCGGACGACCCCGCGGACCGCCAGGATCACGTTCTCGAATCCCCCCGTGAACCTGGTGGTTCCCGAGTCGATCGTGACGCTGCACAAGATCGTCTCGGAGCTGGAGAGCAACCCGGACATCCAGGTCGTCGTCTTCGCCAGCGAACTTCCCGACTTCTTCATCAACCACTTCGACGCCACCGCGGCCGCCGACCTCCCCGCGCCCGAGCACGAGGACGACAACCCGCTCTGGACCGACATGGTCCTGCGGCTGAGCAAGGCTCCGTTCGTCAGCATCGCGGCCATCCGGGGCCGTACCCGCGGCGCCGGCAACGAGCTGGCCCTGGCCTGCGACCTGCGCTACGCCAGCCGCGAGAAGGCGTTCTTCGGCCAGCCCGAGGTCGGCCTCGGCCTCGTCCCTGGCGGAGGGGGAGCCGAGCGACTGCCCCGTTCGATCGGCCGCGACCGGGCGCTCGAGGCCATCCTCGGCAGTGCCGACTACGACGCCGACCTGGCCGAGCGCTGGGGATGGGTCACCCGCACCCTGCCCGACGCCGAACTCGACGCCTTCGTCGACGCGACCGTCGCCCGTCTCGCCTCCTTCGACCGGCAGGCACTGGCGACCGCCAAGTCCCAGGTCAACCGGGCGACACTGCCGCCGGACGCCCACCTGGTCGCCTCCTTCGGCGAGTTCGCGGGCACCCTGACGCAGCCGGGATTCGCCGCGCGTGCGGTCGGGCTCGGCGCACTGGCCGCCGAAAAGGGCCTCGACGTCGAGTACCAGCTGGGCGAGTACATCGGCCGGGTCAGCGAAGCCCTCTGATCACCCCGGCCGCACCCACGACCGACCGCAGCGCCCCACAGGGCGCCCGTAGGCGCCACGACCCCCCGGGCGGGATCCGTCCCCGGCCCACCAGGGTCCCCATGGCGGCCGGGCACGCTTCCACGGCGGCCCGGCCGCCGGCTCCCGGCCGGAGGGCCCCGCCGCACCCGCCGGGGTCCGAACACGGACAACGCGACGGGCAATGCCCCACCGCGCACCGGTCGTCACGTGTGCAGGTCGACCGTTCTCACGTCCGGTGCCGTGACTTCGTCGACGGCACGAAGGGCTCTCGGCAGCAGCGCAGAGCATCCTTGGAGAAGGCACTGTATGCCGCACCAACGGCTCAAAATCGCAGGCTCGTCAGTGTCTGACCCTCGGGTGGTCGGTCGGCTGCGGTCAGGCTCCTGGGTTCCGTGTCGCCGGCTGGTCGCTGCTGTCGCGTGCCAGTGAGGCGAGGATTTCCTTGCGGCAGACATCGAGGATCTCGTCCGCCAGCGGAGAACCGTCCGGGCATGCCCGCGACAGCATGACCGCGCCGACCGAATGGGCGAGCATGTCGATCACCATGGTGCGGGCCGCGCGCTGGTCCGCATCCCCCTGCGTGCCGCTCGGGGCCTGAAGGGCCGTCAGCAGGTTCTCGATCCCGGCCGCGAACTCCGTTTTGATGTGCGCCGGCTGACGTGCGGCATCGCCGCTGAGGGCCGCGATGGTGCAGCCGTCGCCGCGCCCGTCGCGATGCGCCCGGGAGACGTAGCTCTCGACGAACTCGGCGGGATCCAGGCCTTCTGTCCGTGCCGCGGTCTGCGAGAGCCCGCCCGCGGACGCTTCGGCCATCAGGTCGGCCTTGGAGCGGAAGTGCCTGTAGAACCCGCCATGGGTGAACCCGGCGGCCGCCATCAGTTCCGCCACGCCGACAGCGTCATAGCCGCGCTCGCGGAACAGCCTGGCTGCTGTCGCGACGATGTGCGCACGGTTCTGCTCCGCCTGTGCCCTGGTGACCCGCATGTCCAGCCACCCCTTCCACGGTCGACGCTCGACGGCCAAGCATACATAGATGTCGATCGACATCTATGAGCTTGACTTTTTATATTACGACCGTCATCGTCTTGCTGCCCCCTGCAGAAAGCCGCAGACCATGAGCGACACGCATGTGACCGCCCCGACCCAGTACATCGAGGTCGACGGCGACCGATTCGCCTACCGACGCTGGGGCAAGCCCTCCGGCGTCCCGATCTTCCTCATCCAGCACCTCCGCGGGGGAATGGACCACTGGGACCCCCTGCTCACCGACGGCCTGGCCGAAGGCCGTGAGGTCATCCTGTTCAACGGGCGCGGTATCGCCTCGTCATCCGGCACGCCGCGCAACCGGATGGAGGACATGGCCGACGACATCGCCGCGGTCATCCGGGCGCTGGGGCTGGAGCAGGTCGATCTGCTCGGCTTCTCGATCGGCGGCTGGCAGGCGGAGGAAGTCACGCTGCGCCACCCCCAGCTGGTGCGCAAGCTCCTCCTGGTCGGCACCGGCCTGCGGGGCGGGGACCCAACGATGGACCCTAAGGTGCCCGAGGTGGCGACGAATCCGGTCCCCACCGTGGAGGACTTCCTCTTCCTGTTCTTCGGCCGCTCGGAAGCCGCCGTCGAAGCGGGCCGGGCCTTCTGGGAGCGACGCCACCAGCGGACCGACCAGGACCCGCCGAGCTCACTCGAAGTCGCACAGGCGCAGCTCGAAGCGGTTGCCGCCTATGCGGAACCGCTGCCCGGCGAGAATCCCTACGCCTACCTGAACGCGATCACCCAGCCGACCCTGGTCCTCAACGGCACGAACGACGTGATGATCGCCTCGATCAACTCCTGGCACCTCGCCCAGAACATCCCCAACGCCCAACTGCTGATCTACCCCGACGCCGGGCACGGAGCCCACTTCCAGTACCCCGAGCGGTTCCTGAAGCACGCCCTTCAGTTCCTCGACGAGTAAGCAGCCGCGTTCGAAAGGCGAACGGCACGTCCTCGGCCGACGGCCGTCCTGGCCATCTTGTACCGCCCGCCACCCAGCAAAGCATTACGGACGTAATGTAATTTATCCATGCCCATGGCGGATGCCGCATCGGATTCACAGCCCAGAACGCGGGTCTGCCGGATGTCCGCCACCAACAATCTGAGGAATCACGCATGCTCGACAGCCTGTGGACCCCGACCGTCGCCGGAAAGATCTCCCTGCCGCACCGTCTGGCGATGGCCCCCCTGACCCGCAGCCGGGCCACCTTGGACGGCGTGCCGACCGAGCTGAACGCCGAGTACTACGCCCAGCGCGCCTCGCACGCCCTGATCATCACCGAGGGCACCCAGCCCTCCGCCGGCGGCCAGGGCTACCCGGTGACCCCGGGCATCTACACCGACGAGCACATCGCCGGCTGGCGCAAGGTCACCGACGCAGTCCACAAGGCCGACGGACGCATCGTCATCCAGCTCATGCACGTCGGACGCATCTCCCACCCCGACAACACCCACCACCACCGGCAGCCGGTGGCCCCCTCCGCGATCAAGCCGGCAGGCCAGACGTTCACCGGCTCCGGGATGCAGGAGATGCCGGAGCCGCGCGCACTGTCGACCGAGGAGGTCGCCGCGACGGTCGACGACTTCCGCCGCGCCGCCGCGGCCGCCATCGCGGCCGGCGCCGACGGCGTCGAGATCCACGGCGCCAACGGCTACCTGGTCCACCAGTTCCTCTTCCCCAGCACCAACCAGCGCACCGACCAGTACGGCGGCTCCCTCGACAACCGCATCCGCTTCGCGGTAGAGGTCGCCACCGCCGTAACCGACGAGATCGGAGCCGACCGCACCGGCATCCGGCTCTCCCCCGGCAACCCGTTCCAGCTCGGCGACCTCGCGGAGGACGACACCCACGAGCTCTACCCGCACCTCGTGCGGGCCCTCGCCCCCCTCGACCTCGCCTACCTGCACCTCGCCCACGGCGGCGACGAGGAACTCCTGGGCACACTGCGCAAGTTGTGGCCCAACACGCTATTCCTCAACCGCGCCGGCACCGACATCGCCACCCGCGCCAAGGACATCGACAACGGCATCGCCGACGTCGTCACCGTCGGCTCCATGGCCCTCGCCAACCCCGACCTGGTCGAGCGGATACGAGCCGGAGCACCCCTGAACACCCCCGACCCCGCCACCTTCTACGGCGGCGGCGCGGCCGGCTACACCGACTACCCCACCCACGCCGCCTGACCGGAGCGCCAGTGCCCGAGGAAGTCGTCTTCCTCGGGCGCTTCGGCGTACGCACGGCGCAGCCAGGCAGCGGTGAACATGCGCTCGCGACGCGAGCGGTGTGCCGTCGATGACCACGAGGTCCCGCCCCGCGGCTCCCAATCCGGACTCGCCGCACCGGACGTGCACTCGACCCCGTCGACTACGGTTCGCCAACGCCCTCAAGGCGCAGCCCGGGGTTGTGACATATGCGGCTCCGCCACGTGGGCGCGACCAGCCACAGCGGCGCCGCAGCCGGACGACGGCACCACACGGCACTTCAAGCGGAGCGCTCCGCGGCGGTCGCGCGAACACCAGGGCTATAACCGCTCTCTGAGACATGACCACGGAAAGTGCGTCGGTGGGCCGGCGGGGAGACGCCGACGGCGGCGTGTAGATGCTGTCGCAGCGAGGTGTGGGCAGCGAAGCTGACCTGGCCGGCGATCTCGTCCACCGGCAGGTCGGCGGTCTCCAGGAGGTGACGGCCCCGGCCGGCCCTCTGTTGGATCAGCCGGCGTCCCCGGTTCATGCCCACTTCCTCGGTGAAGCAGCGGGCGCCGACGGCCCGGCGGGCCTGGAGGCCGGGACGGACGCGTACTTCACGCAGTTCCCGCAGTTGAGCGTGGGGCTCGAGCGGGTCATCGCCGAGGGTGAACTCGTCGCCGTCCACAGCCACTGCACCGCGGCAACACGATGTTCCGGACGTCACAGACCCACCCAGCCGTGTGCGCGCTACCGGCTACCGGTGCTTTCCCTGAGGTGGGTCCGTGCGCGATGCCTGGCCTGCCGTCTGCTGGGCGATAGATCGGCCACACAATCACCTGCCGACCGTAATATTACGTGCGTCAGGCCATGGATTAGGATGAGATACAAGGCAATGGTCCGGCAAAGTTGGGGAGGAACCCTGTGGCGCGCTACAGCAAGGAACACAAGCAGGTGACGCGGCAGCGGATCATCGAGCGGGCCGGCCACCGGTTCAAGCAGGACGGCATCGACGGCTCCGGCATCTCCACGCTGATGTCGGACGCCGGACTCACCAACGGAGCCTTCTACGCCCACTTCGAGTCCAAGGACGACCTCGTCGCTCACGTCGTCGCCGATCAGCTGCGCGCGCAGGTGGAGCAGTTCGGCACGCTGCGGCCCGGCCGCGAGGGCCTCGAGGATCTCATCCGCTCGTATCTGTCGCCCGAGCACCGGGACAACCCCGGCAACGGTTGTCCGAACGCCGCCCTGCTGGACGAGATCGGCCGCTGCGGTGACGGAACCAAGGACGCCTACACCCACGGTGCCAAAGCCATCGTGGACGAGTTCGCCGCCCGCCTGGCACCCGAGGATCCGCAGTCCGCCCGCGGTCAGGCCGTCGGGCTCTTCACCCTGGCGGTGGGAACGCTGCAGCTGTCCCGCGCGCTCTCCGACCAAAAGTTCTCCGACGAGGTCCTTGAGCAGGGCATCGAGAACGCCCTCGCCATCGCGCGATGCACGTCAGCACCGGCTGGATGACCTGGCACGGGCCGGGACGCCGGTGCCGCGTGAGCGGGTGGTCCCCGGGGCAACTGCGATCTCGGGAGCGGCCGGTGCGGGGGTCCTGCGCTCGTACGGGGGCCGACTCTGCGCCCGTTCGAAATACGCCGTAGCGGCAGTGCAGGTCCTGGGCCTGGGTCCTGGTGCCCGAACGGGACGTCGACCGGTCTCCGCATCGCCGTCCTGCACGACAACCGCCTCGGCGCCGCAGGGCCGAGAGGCGAGCAGGTCAGTTACGCCGAACACGTGACGAGAGCCGTGACGCCCGCCGGGCGTCACGGCTCTGAGTCGGCGTCCTTGGCCCCGTACGCAGACCGCACTGCGGCCCTACGGCCGGCCGAAGAACTCGAGAGCCGTCGGCACGAACTGCTCGTGGTACTGGAAGATGCCGCCGTGTCCGCCGTCGGGGTAGATCACCAGCTCGGCGTTGGGCAGTCGCCGGGCCATGTCGGCCGAGTTCGGCGTCGGCACCATGCGGTCGTCGTCACCGTTGGCGACGAGCACGGGCTGCTGGATGACGGACAGATCCTGCGGCGTTGCCAGCCCCCAGCGGTGGATGGCCTTGAGCTGGGAGAAGTAGGAGGTGAGGCGGATCGCCTTGTCCCGGTCCTTGGTGCGCTCCTTCAGGCGGGCCAGGAACTCCTTGCCGGCCCGAATCCCGTTCGGGGTGCGGGTGAAGAAGAGGAACTGCTTCACGTCCTGAAGAGTGAGCAGTGCCCGGAGGGTGTCGAAGTGGGAGATCCGGGTCACGTTCTTGATGCCCTCACCTCCGGCCGGACCGGTGCCCGCGAGGATCAGCCTGCGGATGAGCTGCGGATCGGTCTGGGCGATCACCTGGGCGATCATGCCGCCCATCGAGAAGCTGAGGACGTCGACCTGCTCGAAGCCCAGCGCCCGGATGAAGGTGACGGCGTCCTTGGCCATCTCCTCGATGGTCTTCGGCGTCACGCCGGTGGAGGCACCCACACCCCGGTTGTCGAACGTGATCACCCGGTGCTTGGCGGCGATGCCGTCGACGACCCGGGGGTCCCAGTTGTCCAGGACCGCGGCGAGGTGGGTGATGAAGATGACCGGCATGCCGGTCCGGGGGCCGAGGTCGCGGTAGGCGAAGGTTACTCCGTCGGCGGTGACGGTGCGGGTCTGCGCGTTCTTGTACGACGTCACCACGTCACCATGTGTTTCGCGTGCGTTCACGGTCGTGCCCTTCGATGTGTGGGTTACCGCGACTGTGCGCCAATTTCTGCTTCCTCGCAGGTGGGCGTAGAGCGGTGCTCCTGTGTCTCCCGGCCGCGGCTGCAGTCCGGAGTCGACGGTCAGAGGAGGCTCATGGACAACCACCTGGATCAGGTCTCTGAACAACCCGTCGACCATTGAAGTATGACCATACTTTCATTGGGGTGCAAGTGGTGGAGCCGAACGAGATGCACAGCTGTGGAATCACGGGTTCCGCCGGGCTTCGCGGCGCACAGCACAGCGCACCACCAGGGCAGGAGCGGCTCACCTGCGCCGACGGCTGCGAGACTCTGGTCGTGACCGGCGAGTCGCGAACGTCCGGCCCCGGACCGGTGACAGCCGACGATCTGTTCAGCGGTCATGGCATCGACGCCCGGCGTGAGGACGACGCCTGGCTGCGCCCGGATTCCAGGACGAGGGCCGGGCCGGAGTCCGCACCGTGGACTACGACAACGGCCGCCTCAGCCCCGACCCCGCGTCGCCGGCACAGCGCATCGCCGACCTGCACCCGTGGCGGACCCGGCGCGACGCTTACGGCGCCTTCTCCTCAAGTTCGGACAGAACGTCGTGGGCCGACTCAAGCTCCGTGCGCGCGGAGTGGCCGGACCGTCATCACGGCGTGGCACCCGGGGTCCTTGAGGACGGCGAGCTGTGCGTACGGCCGCTGCGTTCGGCTCTGGCGGCCGACCGCTTCATCTTGAGCGGCTGCGAAGACGCCTTCGAACCGGCCACGGCCTTCCACGGGTTCCGCTGCGTTGAGCTCACGGGCCGGCCCAAAGGCATCCCGGCCGGTGACGCGGTGAGCGCCGTCGTCATCGACGTCCGCCCCGTCCTCGAACTGTCGTGGTGTTCGCTCATGCTCCTGCGCAACACCGTCGCTGTGCGCAGATCGGCCGGCTGATCCCCGATCCGGTCGGCCCTGCCCGTCGAGGTCGGCGAGGCCGAACTGGCTGAGGCGATGGCGGTCGCGTCCCAGGCCGACTACGTCGGCGACACCGTCGGTCTGACCGGAAAAGACCGCTCCACGGCGACGCTGGATCTCATCGGGAGTCAGATCGCGCTCCCCGGCGGCCTCAGAAGCCCGACCGGCCCCTCGTTTTGTCCATCCAGGGCAAGCTTTCGACGCTGCCCGCCTCGCAACTCTGCGCGGACGCCATCGACCAGGCCTTCAACCCGGGGATGCAGGGCGGTCGGGCGATCGCCGAGCTCGCGCTCGAGCGCATCGAGCCGAGCGGGCGGCTGCCCCTCAACGTTCGTTCCCCGCCCTGCCGGACAGCTGCCGGTCTACTGCGGCCAGGTCCGGGGGCATCACGTCCGCCTTCGGCGGGGGCCTCAGCTACACGACGGTGCACTACTGGGAACCGGCAATCCAGCCCCGTTGCCACGCCGCCGGTACGCACCGACTGCCCAGCCTCGATGGCGACGCCGGTCAGTCATCGTGCAAGCGCCGCCTCACGGCTGTGAGGCGGCGCTTGCACGACTCAGCCAGCCGCCGCCGGGGTGCGGGATCGGCGGCGCGGTAGGCGTGCTCAGGCGGCGAGGAAGTCGGCCACCTGCCGGGTGAAGGCCCTGGCGTGCTGGAAGAGGAAGGCGTGGCCGGCGTCGCCGTAGAGGAGGAGGGTGGCGTCGGCCAGGTGCTGGACGGCGACGTAGGACGCGTGGGCGGGGACCATCACGTCGTGCAGACCGTTGGCGTACAGGACGGGGTGCGTGATGGACTCCAGTTCGGCCCGCACCTCGTCGAAGGGGGCTGCCAGGAGCTGGCCGATCGCGGCGAGCATGCCCTGCGCCGCCGCCTCGGTGACCGCGGGGCCGCCGGCGGCGAGCCGGGGCGCGACGTGGGCGAAGTGCTCGTGCCCCGAGGCGCGGGCCGCGTCCGTCTCCGGGTAGAACAGGTACAGCATGTCGTCCTGGTCGGCGTCGGGCTTGGCCATGATGCCCAGGACCTTCTCGCTCGCCTCCGGCGCACCGGGCACCCAGCCGGTCGGGCCGCTGCCCGCCACGATGATCTTGCGCACCAGCTCCGGGCGACGCGCGGCCAGGCGCTGGGCCACGAAGCCGCCCAGTGACCAGCCGAGCACGTCGGCCCGCGTGAGGCCGAGGGCCTCGATGAACTCGGCGGCGCCGTCGGCGAATCCGTCGAGGGAGTCGCGCGGCTCGCCGGTGGTGTAGCCGACGCCGACATTGTCGAACACGATCACGTCGTGGTCGGCGGCCAGGTAGTCCAGGAACTCCGGGTCCCACCAGTCGATGGTCGCCCGGAACCGCTGCAGCAGGACCAGCGGGACACCGCCCTGCGGACCCATGCGCCGGTAGGTGAAGGTCGCGGACGGCCCCTCCACGATGCGGTTCTCGGCCTTGTCTGCCAGATACGTGCTCATGACGTCCTTCTCTTGCTGTCGGGTGCCCGTCCGTTCTCGCGGGCCTGCTCACGCAGCACGCAAGACATGCTGGGCCTGTGGGGCCGCTGCCCTTGACCGACGCCCTACGCGGCGAGCCAGGGTCGTGGACCAGGGGCGACGATCCGCTCGGACCGCTCGATCACCTTCTCGCCCCCCGGGGTGACCCAGGCGGCTTCCGGCTCGCTCCGGCCCTCGGAATCCACCGTGCCGAGCCGCGAGCAATTAAATTATGTCCATAATACTAAGCAGGCGCGACCCGGGCGCACAAGGGGGCTCCCATGGCGGGCGAAGCCCGCGGCCGGCCTCGGGGCCGCATGCCGGTCGACAGTGCACGCGGTGCAGCGCAGCGGAGACCGAGGGGCTGCGGCCCCACCCCGACCGGCGAGAGTGCCGGAATCCGGGCCTATTGAATTACGTTCACAATACAATACATTGGAGGAGCCGACGGAGGGCGAGTAGCCCACCCGGCCCGGAGAGGAGTGTGCGGTGCGATACAGGAAAGAACACAAGCAGGCCACCCGGCGGAGGATCATCGAGACGGCCGGCCGCCGCTTCAAGGAGGACGGCATCGACGGCTCGGGCATCGCGGCGCTCATGAAGGACGCCGGGCTGACCAACGGCGCCTTCTACACCCACTTCACGTCCAAGGACGACCTGGTGGCCACCACGATCGCCGACCAGCTGCAGGCCCAGAACGCGAGCATCGTCGCGCACGCACAACCGGGCCGCGCCGGCCTCGAACAGATCGTGCGCTGGTACCTGTCCCCCTGGCACCGCGACAGCCGTGACGCCGGCTGCCCCTCCGCCGCCCTGCTCGACGAGATAGGGCGCTGCACCCACCCGACCAAGCAGGCGTACACCGAGGGCGTACTGGTGGTCGCCGACGGCATCGCCGCCCGCCTGGCGCCGGGCGACCCGCTCTCGGTCCGCCCCATGGCACTCAGCGCGTACGCCATGATGGCCGGCACACTCCAGCTCGCGCGGGCCCTCGCCGACCCGCAGCTCGCCGACCAGGTCCTCGAACAGGGCATCCACAACGCCCTCGCACTCCTGGGCCTCGAGCACGGGCACGCCACAGCCCCGAACTGACCCGCCCAGAACGCACCCGTCACCGCAGGCCGCCCGTTACACCTGAGCAGCCCACCGCTTGACCCCACCGCGCCAGCTCCCTGCGCCGGAAGCCGGCCGCCCGCGCGACCTCACAGGCGGCCGCTCGGCCGGCCGCCGGGGCCTCGCCGGCCTGCCCCGCGTCCGCCACGGGCGGGGCGTCCCGAGCACAAGGAGCCCGCTTGCGGTCTACCGACCGACCACTCATGCATTATGGCCATACTTTCATGGCTGGCGCCCGCCCTCGGCAGGCCCGGGATGAACAGCATCCTCGCTCCTGCGGACGAGATATGGAGATCTCACCGAGAGGGTCGCTGCCCAGCTCAAGGTGATCCTCGCTGGAGAAATCACGCACCGATGGACCTCTCCTTGATCCGGCACCCCGTTCTGGTCGCGAACGGCGAGGACGACCGCATGCTTCCCACACGAGCATCGTTCGGCCTCGCGCATCGCCTGAAGAACGCCTCACGTCGGATCTGCCCCGATGCCGGCCATGGCGGCGTCTTCCCACACCACGAGCAGTTCGCGCCACATGTTCTGGAGCTTCTTCGATGAGCTCCCACACCGGAGGTATCAGAAAAGATGAGTCCGAACAAGATGCTTCTTGGTTCCGCGGGCCTCGGGGTCGCCGTGATCGGGTTGATCTACCTCTTGGCTCCCCACCTCTTGCTCGACGTCTACGGGGTCGGCATCCAGTCGCCATCGGAGGCGAACATTTTCAGGAGCGGTTCCGGGTCACTGTACGTAGCCCTGGCGATCCGAGTGCGCCGGACCGGTGAGCGGAAGGCGTGGGCCGCCGTCCGGTGTAGAAGCGCCCGAACGAATCCGGGGCAAGTGTGATCAGGGCTGATCGCTGACGGCTCGGTAGGCCGTTATGAACAGGGTGTGGCACAGGTCGATCAGTTCTTCGACGGTGGCGTCCTGGTGGCCGAGCGTCCAGTCCACGAGGAGTTCGTTGACTCCGCCGACCAGGCTCATCGCGGTCATGGTGAGCCGGCTGGAGGGGGCTTCCGGGGCGGTGAGCGGTCCGACGACGGCGGCGACCATTGCGGCGAATTCGTGCAGGACCTCACGGCGCCGTACTTCGAGGCGGGGGCTGGCGCCCACGACCTCGATGAGCACCAGGCGGGCCATGCGGGCGTCGCCGGCCAGCGTGCGGATGAACACCTCAAGGCCGGCGCGCAGTTGGGCGTCGACATCGGGTGCGGCGGCGGCTGCGGCCTGCGCGGTTTCGGCGATGATCGTAGTGATCACATCGTTGTAGACCCCGGCGAGCAGGTCTTCGCGGTCGCGGAACGACTCGTAGAAGTAGCGCTCGGTCAGTCCGGCGTGCGAGCACACCTGCTTGACGGAGACCGAGGCGTATCCGGCCGTGCCGAACAGGTCGAGGCCCGCCTGGATGAGGCGGGTGCGGCGCTCCTGCTGTCGTTGCGCCGCGTCGCGTCCGCCGTAGCGCCGCCCGGCGGTCTGTGTGCCGGTCATTTTTCCCCTTCGCAGAGGTGTTGACACCGGTGTGCCCCGAACTGACACTCTAGCTTGTCAGTTCATCTGACACGGCGACGTGTCAGACGCGCGTGGGGGCCGCTTGCCGCTCGGCGTTCCGCTCGTGCTCAGGGCAAGAAGGGGGCTCGACCGTGGCAGCACCGCCCAAAGACCCGTACACATTCAGCCGAAGAGACCGCGGCAGGCTCCCCCCCACACAGCCGCTGACCGGCAAAGTGATCGCGGTCACCGGGGCGGGGCGCGGAATCGGGCGCGCCGTCGCAGCCAGGCTCGCCGCGGCCGGAGCCGCGGTGGCGATCGGCGATCTCGACGCGGGGCTTGCCGTCGAGACGGCCGATGCCATCGGCGCGTATCGCGGTGGCCGGCTGCTCGGGCTGTCTCTCGACGTCACGGACACACCTTCCTTCGAAGACTTCCTGCGCACCGTCGAGACCCGGGTCGGGCCGATCGACGTACTGATCAACAACGCCGGAATCATGTGGGTGGGCCCCTTCGAAGAGGAACCGGAGGAAGCCGCCCTGCGCCAGTTCGACGTCAACGTCCACGGCGTACTGCGTGGGATGAAACTCGTGATTCCGCAGATGCGGAAGCGCGGTCGCGGCCACGTCGTGAACATCGCCTCCGCCGCCAGCAAGGTCGCCCCGGCCGGCGAGGCGACCTACGCGGCGACGAAGCACGCTGTCCATGGCTACAGCACCGCCGTCCGCGCCGAACTGCGCGGCACCGGCGTGCAGGTGTCCCTGGTGATGCCCGGCGTCGTGGACACCGAGCTGGCCGTGGGCACCGCGACCGGCCCCACCCGACGCCTGACGACAGATCATGTGGCCGACGCGGTGCTCGATGTCGTGCTGCGCCCGCGGTTCGAGGTCTTCCTTCCACGTCAGGTAGCTGCCCTGACCCGGTTGGCCGCGCTGCTGCCGGGCCGTGCCCGCGATGCCCTGCATCACTTCCTTGTCCCCGACCAGCTCGCCGCCCTGTCCGACCGGTCGGTCCGCGCGGCCTACGAGCAGCGCATCCGGACCGCCCGCCGTCCCGGAAGTTGAGCCCGTGACCACCACGCCCAAGCCGGCGCCCAGCGCGGAGAAGGCCCAGGACGCCGCCGCTCCGCGTCCCATCCCCGAATTCGAAGGTGTCCACGCCGTATGGCCCCGCGGTGACCGGCTGCGCGCCGTGCGCAGCGCCGCGGCCGCCTACCGTGAGCGGTTCGTCCAGCAGGGCCGCATCCACGCCGTCCGCAGTTTCGACATCGCCGCCGCCCCGTACCCGACCCGGTTCGGCTTCCACGGCGCCGCGCTCGCCGTCAACCCGTTCGTGAGCATCGTCAACCGGATGCTCGTCGTGCAGTTCGACGGCTTCGACGGCTTCGACGGTGAGCCGAAAACACTGGTGTGGGAGCCGACCGTCGCCGCCGGATCGGTTCAAGCGCCGTTCTACGCCCAGCTCAAGCGGCTGGCGGGAGACTTTCTCACCGAGCACGTCTTCACCCGCTACTACCAGGATCCGGATACGGTCCTGCCCTCCTGCGGTCTGCGACCCGAGGACGTGGACTTCGTCAGCTTCGACCACCTGCACGTCCAGGACGTGCGCATGATCATGGGAAGCACCAGCACCATTCCCGGCGAACGGGCACCCCGCAAAGCGCTGTTCCCGCACGCCCGCTTGCTGGTGCACCGCAGAGAACTGGGCACTTTCGAATCGACGCATCCGATGCAGTGGGCCTGGTACGTCGACGGAGGCATGGACGGGGTACCACCCGAGCGCATCACCGCCGTCGACGGCGATGTGGAACTCGGCGTCGGCGTCAGCCTGCTGTGGACCCCCGGCCATACGGACGGCAACCACTCCCTGGTGCTGAACACCCCCGACGGGGTGTGGGTCTCCTCCGAGAACGGCATCTCGGCCGACAACTGGCAGCCCGACCTCTCCCGCATCCCCGGGGTGCGCCGCCACGCCGCGTTCTACGGCCATGAGGTGGTGCCCAACGCCAACACCCTGGAGGACTCTCTCGACCAGTACGACTCCATGGTCAAGGAGAAAACGCTCGCCGACCCCAGCCGACGCGATCCACGCTGGCTGCAGATCCTGCCCTCCTCGGAACTGGCCCCCTTCAAGCGGCACTGGCCGGTGCTGCCCGGCTTCTTCCACGGCGGTCTGAACTACGGCGAACTGATCCCTGCCGGCGGTGGCCGATGACCAGCCCGGCCGCCCGCCGAATCGCCGTGGACGGCGCCGACGGCGTGGAGTTGGCCGCCTACCAGTGGGGAGCGTCGACGGCTCCTGCGGTGGTGCTGGTCCACGGCTATCCGGACACCAGCGCCGTGTGGCGCCCCGTCGCCGAGCGCCTGGCCGACCGCTTCCACGTCACCGCCTTCGACGTGCGGGGAGCCGGTGCCTCCCACCGGCCCAGGGGTCTGCGCGCCTACCGGATGTCCCGCCTGGAAGCCGACCTGGAGGCGGTTCTCGACGCGGTGAGCCCCGACCGCCCGGTGCACCTGGTCGGACACGACTGGGGATCGATCCACTCCTGGGAGTCGGTCACCGGCACCCGCCTGGCCGGGCGGATCGCCTCGTTCACCTCCATCTCCGGACCCTGCCTGGACCACGTCGGACACCTGATCCGTGCCCGCCTTCGGCCCCGGCATCCGGATCTGCCGAAGATGCTGAGGCAGGCCGCACGGTCCTGGTACATCGCCTACTTCCACCTTCCGCTGCTGCCCGCCCTGACCTGGAGAGCACTGGGACACCGCTGGCGCGCCTTCCTCACCGGCTCCCAAGGCGTGCCCGGGCACACCCCCTACCCCGCGCCGACGCTGGCCCGCGACGCCGTGTCCGGCACCGCGCTCTACCGCGCCAACATGCTGCCCCGCCTGCTGCGTCCCAGGGACAGGCCGACCACCGTCCCGGTTCAGCTCATCATCCCCACGCGCGACCTCTGCGTCACCCCGGTGCTGTCGTACGGAGTGGAGCACTGGACGCGCCAGATGCAACGGCGCCTGATCGACGCCGGGCACTGGGTACAGCTCAGCCACCCCGAGGAGATCGCGTCCCTGATCGCGGAATTCGCCCACCGCACCGAAGACGGCTCCGACCGCAGCCCGGACCACACCACGCACCCGATCTGACAGACCAACAGACCAACAGGCCGGCAGTACGGGACGACTGACCGACCGCCCCTCCCCACACTTCGATCGCCGATGGAAGAGGAACCTGTCATGTTCCGAGCCGCACATGCCCACCTGAAGAGTCCGTCCGAGCCCATCGACCACCACGACCTGGTGCTGCAACCCCGGGACGTCACCTTCGACTGGAGCACCACCCCGCTGCACTGGCTGCCGGGTGAGCCCTTCGCGACCCACACCATCGATGTGCTCCACCTCATGCTCCCCGAACTCGAACGCTGGTTCGTGCGCACCTTCGAGCAGGCACTGCCACTGATCACTGACGACCGGCTGCGCGAGGACGTACGCGGCTTCATCGGCCAGGAGGCGATGCACGCCGAGGCGCACCAGGAGGTCCTGGAGCACCTGCTCACCAAGGGGCTGGACCCGGCCCCGTACACCCTGCAGTCCGAATGGATCTTCCGAAGGGTGCTCGGAGACCGCCCGGAACTGACGCCGGCCGCCGCACACGCGCACCTCCTCCAACGGCTCGCCCTCATAGCGGCCTTCGAGCACTTCACCGCGTATCTGGGTCACTGGATTCTCAGCAACGAACACCTGGACCAGGTCGGCGCGGACCCCGCCATGCTCGATCTGTTCCGCTGGCACGGCGCCGAGGAGGTCGAACACCGTTCGGTGGCGTTCGACCTGCTGGTGCACCTCGATCCCCGATACCGGCGCCGAGTAACCGGCATGCTCGTCACCGCTCCGGTGCTGACCCGCCTGTGGATCCGCGGAGTCCGCTTCCTGATGAGCGCCGACCCCGAACTCGACGATCGGGTCAAGGTCCGCTTCCACGACTACCTGGCCGCGACACGCAAGGACCTGTTGCCCCCGCCGGGCGCGTTCACCCGCTCGGTGCTGCGCTACTTCCGCCCCGGCTACCACCCGACCCAGGAGGGCTCGACCCAGCAGGCGGTCGCCTACCTGGCGGCGTCCCCTGCCGCCCGAGCGGCTGCCCGATGAGCCGGCGAACAGTGAGGCATCCCATGGACATCAGCACACCCGTCACTCGGCCGCCGGACCTGTACGGCAGACCGCGCGGCGACTCCTTCATGCAGAAGCTGGCGGCTTTCAGCGACCACGCGGTCACGCGCCTCGCACGGCGCGGCACTCCTCCCAGGCGCCCGCCGGCCACCGAGACGCCCCTGATCCGGGAACTGGTGGTCGCCACCAGGCACCAAGAGGCCGAAGATGTCATCTCCCTGCGGCTGGAAGCACCCGACGGGGCAACACTCCCACCCTGGCAGCCCGGCGCCCACATCGAACTGCACCTGCCCTCCGGCCGCAAGCGGCAGTACTCACTGTGCGGCGACCCCGCCGACCGCTACCAGTACCGCATCGCGGTGCGCCGCATCGCGGGCGGCGGAGGCGGTTCGGCCGAGGTGCACGACGCCCTCAAAGACGGTGTGCGGGTCGCCGTCACCGCGCCCCGCAACGCCTTCCCCTTCGCCGCCGAAGCATTCGTCCTGCTCATCGCGGGCGGCATCGGAATCACCCCGATCCTGCCGATGGCCCGGGAAGCCGCCCGACGCGGGCTGGACTGGAGGCTCGTGCACACCGGCCGCAGCCGCTCCTCGATGCCCTTCGCGGCAGAGCTGGCCGAACTCGCAGCCGCAGCCCCTGGCCGGGTCTGCATCCGTCCTGACGACGAGTCCGGCGTACCCGAAGCAGCCGATCTGCTGAGCTTGAGCCCGGCGGCGGGTGCGGTGTACTGCTGCGGGCCCGCGCCCATGATCGACGGCGTGCGGCGCGCGTTCGGCGGTAGCCGCGCGTCAGCCCTGCACTTCGAGCGTTTCGCCCCGCCCCCGATCACAGACGGCCGTCCCTTCGAACTTCAGCTGGGCGACACCGGACGGGTTCTGCCGGTGCCGTACGACCGCTCCGCCCTGGATGTTCTCCACGAGGCCCTCCCGGACATGCCGTTCTCCTGCCGCCAGGGATTTTGCGGCACCTGCCGGGTACGGGTGGCCCACGGCCATGTCGATCACCGTGACCGTCGGCTCACGGCCACCGAACGTGCGGGGGGCGCCATGCTGCCCTGCGTCTCGCGCGCACCGGAAGGAGAGCGATTGGTGCTGGAGGTGTGAGCGATGGGACAGCTCGATCATGGCAGCGCGGCTTTTCGTGGAGTCCTTGCCGTCCGCCATCGTGGCGCACCTTCCCCTAGAAGTTTTACGGATACATGGTATCCACCATAAGGGCGCGTCGCGTGCCCTGTCGCCACGTTGCGCTGTGCCGCTGCCGAAAACGGATACGATAAGACCGAAACTTCTGTTTCGATGCATGCCCTCAGGACGACCGGGATGAAAGGGTGACCGCTTCATGGCTTCGGAGGTTGAGCCCGCTCCAGGAAGTCCCGCCTGGTGGGCCGGCCGGACGCCCGCGCCCGCGTACCGGCGAGGACGGCCGCCGATGGATGCCGGACGGATCATCGACACAGCCCTGAAGCTCATCGACGAGGTCGGGATCCAGGCACTGACCTTGCGCATGCTCGCCGATGCCCTGAGCTCGGGCACGGCGACGCTCTACCGGCACTTCGGCAGCAAGGACGAACTCCTTGCTCTTGTCGCGGACAGAATCCTGGGCGAAGTCCGCGTCTCCTCCGAGGAGTTGGACGGTCTGTCCTGGCGGGAAGCCGTGACCGTATCAGCAGGGGCGTTCTACGGCACGCTGTGCCGACACCCCCATGCGATTTCGCTCCTGGCGGCCCAGGTTCCCGTCGGCCCCAACGGCCTTCGCGCAAGGGAACGGCTCATCAGGCTGTTCCTGAGTCACGGCTTCTCGGTCGCCTTGGCCGCCCGTGCCTTCACGGCCATCGGCCATTACGTGATCGGCTTCGCCATCCAGCAGCACGGGCCCGGTGCGCCGACGCCCGAGGACCACCTCGGTCTGAGGGACTACTACAACTCCCTTGACGCGGACGCCTATCCGGCCACGATCGCCGCGTCCGAGGAGTTGACCTCCGTGCCGCCGGACGAGGAGTTCCAGTTCGGTCTGGACCTGCTCCTCGACGGCCTGGAACGGATCAGGCTCAACTCCTCTCCGCAGCCTGCGCAGGCCAGGACCAGTTAAGTGATGCGGTCCGACGGCGCCATCCGCGTCGCCGGACCGTCTCATCGCCAGCCGATCCAGTCGGCCACGGCGCGGCCCATGACCAGTTCCAGATCACGGCCCCGCAGCCAGGGCAGCTCCTCGGTGAACATCGTCACCGCCTCGCGCCACGAACAGTGCAGACGCGTGATGTCGGTGCCCCAGAACATCCGCTCGGCGCCGTACGCGTCGAAGACCTGCCGCAGCACACCATGGGTGCTCTCGAATGGGTACGCATCCGTAGCCATGCTCGGTACAGCCGTCGCCTTCATCCCGATGTTGGGGTGGCGCGCGAGAGCGAGCAGAGCATCAAGGTGCTCGGCCGCCCCGGGCAGCTTCTCGAAGGGGCTGACCGCCAGGTGGTCGAGCAGCAGACGCATGTTCGGGTATCGGGTGGCGATGTCGCCGACAGCGTTCAGCTGCGGGGGGGGCAACGCCATGAGCCCCACGGGGGCGCTACGCCTGTCGGCGGCCGCCCACAGCCAGTCGAGCCCGCCCGACGTGAGGCGGTCGGCCGCCTCAGGGGTCGCCACAATGAAGCGCAGGCCCAGCATGCCCGGTTCGTCCAGCCATGCATCGACGAGGGCCTCGTCCGCGGCCTCGTCGAGAGGGAACCAGCCTAGGGTCGCGAACCGCTCGGGATGCTGCTTCGCCGCTTCCACGGCGTAGTCGTTGGCGTCGGCGTCCCAGACCGCCGGACAGTTGACGGCGCCGTCCACGCCGGCCTCGTCCATGTCCCGCAGGGCCGTCTCAACGGTGCACGGCGCGCGCCAGTGGTGCGGCGGCGCGCTCTCGCCGGCCCAGAGATGGATCTGCGCGTCGATGATCTTCATGGAGCGTTCCTCTCAGTTCGCGAATTCGGGAACGGGCAGACCACCCAGACGAGCCGTCATCCAGTCCGCGATGAGTGCGTCACGATCGTGCTTGTGGTTGTAGACGCAGTGGTTTCCGTCGGAAAAGACGACCATCCGCTTGTCGTCCGTAGGTGCGCCTTGCAGAAGGATCTGCGCCAGGTCCACCGAGACCAGGGGGTCCGCGCCGCCCTGCACGACCAGCAGCGGATAGCCGGTGTTGGGTCCGTCGGCGAGCGGGGTGACGGTTTTCCAGACGTCCACCGCATGGTCTGAGTCCTCGGTGCCGCAGACGGCCACCATCTTCGAGAAGAAGGTCCCCATGGTCGGAGGCACGAGCTCGGGGGCGTGGATGCCGCCGTTGTCGACGCAGGCCCGAATCCGGGTGTCCTGGGACGCGACGGCCATGGCGATGCTGCCCCCCATGCTGTTGCCGATGAAGCCGATCGGGCGGCCCGGCGAGCGCTCGTCGAGGAAGTCCACCGCTCGCCCGTAGGTGTCCCCCCACTGGGCGGTGAGGTAGTGCTCGTGCGCGAGCCTTGTTTCGCCCTGGCCCGGGCCGTCGAGCAACAGCGTCTCGACACCTCGGGCCGCGAGTGCCTCGCCGATGCTGTCGAAATCCATCGCCCAGCCCTCGACGCCGCCGATGACGATGGCCGAGCCGACCGGGGTACCCACTGCGGGGACCAGCCACCCCGCCAGCGGACCACCTGTCGTCTGGATCGTGACGCGCTCACGGTCACCACAGGCGTCGGCGGCCTGCTCGTAGAGGTCCGCGGCCCGCTCGAAGATCGCCCGGCGCTCCGCGGTGTCCGACAGCATCATCATCTGGCTCATCCGCAGCAGGGCGGATGCACGGCGCAGGTACGCGATGCGCGTGGGCTTCCCCGCGACTCCCACGGCGCTCTCGGCACGACGCAGGCACCCATCCGCCAGTTCCGTGGCGACCGAGTGCCAGTCCTGCCCCTCGACCACGCGGGCGCGCAGCTCGACGGCATCCGCGTAGTCGACGCCGTAGCCGGTCATACGCTCCAGCGAGAACTGGCGCAGCCCGGCCTGCGATTCGACGCTGAGCTTCGACGTGGCGTCCTCCGTCTCCGCGCGGCTGCCGACGAACTCCAGGGTCACGACGGAGGCCGTGCGCCCCTGGGTGACCTCCTGTGCTGCTGACATGCCTGAAGCTCCTCCTGTTCGGCCTGGCGTGATGCAGTGCGCCAGGCGGCTGTCCGGCGAGTTGCGAGCGACGCGTGTGGTTCGCCTCGGCGTCGGTGTGCAGCTCGTGTGCAGCTGCGGCAGCGCACTCGGCCGCAGCAGGCCGCAGGCGCGACAGTGGCGCGCGATGTTGATCAGAGCCAGCCCGGTTCCTCCGACCACGACGGCGAAGAGAACGGCGCTCACCTGGTACTCACCGTCCTCGATGAGCACCTTCGTCGCGAAGGGGATCAAGATGGTGCCCAACAGCCAGACGAAGTTCAGCCAGACGAGCCGAGGGCTGAAGCCGCCGACGCGGCCGAACAGCCACTTGTGCGCCACCCAGAGCTCGCTGATGACCGCGAAGCTCAGCAGGAACATCGCATACTCCGGGAAGTGCTCCCGGAACGCTCTCCACACCGCGGTGTCGCTTGCCCCATGAGGCACCGGCAGCTCCAGTGCCAGCAGAGTCAGGGCGATCGCGACAACGGCGTCGCTGAAGAAGACCAGCCTCTCGTTGTCGGCCGCAGCACTGCCGTCGTTGTTCTCAGTCGCGTCGGTCATGTCGGCCTCGTGGTGTCCTCAAGTGGGTTCCGGCCCACGCGCCGGGCCCAGATCCCCTGAGGGCGTTGAAGGGCCCGACGCAGATAGTTCAGCTGGTGGGGTCGGTTTCTCACCGTGTGGGGCATCGGAGTTCCCGGCCCGTACGGCAAGCGTCACCTGGGGGTGAACGCCTTGGCGATGGAGGCGAAAGAGGCCGTCCAGTCGGCCGCGATGATGCCGCCGATGTACCCGTCCGGCCGGACCAGGACCAAAGCATCGCCTTCCACCCCGTAGATGCGGCTCAGCTGGCCGGTGGTGTCGGTGAGGAAGCCGCTGTCGATTCCGCGCCCGCCGCGAACGGCGTACCGGTGCAGTTCGGCACCTTCGGTCGGCCATGTCAGCTTGGGCAGGGCCTCGGTGGCGTTGGGCCCGAAGGCCAGCAGGGTGAAGTGCGGACCCTGGAAGATCTCGAAGAGGCGGCTGGAGCCGGGTGCGGTGCACGGCGCGTCCGGTGCACGGTCGCCCACATGCAGAGTCTTGGTGGCCGGAGCGTCGGCGGGGGCTAGCGGACCGCCGGTATACGTGAGCGCCAGCTGCCGCTCTTCGTCGTCGCGCTTCAGGCCGGCGACGCTGTGCTTGCTCAGGCTCTGGTAGAGCTCGCTGGACTTGCCGAGGACGCCCGCTGCGATCGGGAGCCGTTCCGCCTCATAGCTGTCCAGCAGGCTGTCCGGAGCGCCGGCGATCACCTGGCCGAGCTTCCAGCCCAGGTTGTAGGCGTCCTGCACACCGGTGTTGAGCCCCTGGGCGCCGGCCGGGGTGTGCACGTGCGCGGCGTCACCCGCCAGGAAGACGCGGCCCTGGCGGTAGTGCTCGACGAGTCGGACGTTGGGCCGGAACACCGAGACCCACGTGATGTCGCGGAGCTTGAGACCGGTGAGTACGTGGAACTGATCGGCCACAGCGGCATGGTCGAGGTTCGGCGTGTCGCCCGGCTTCAGCCGGATCATCACCTGGAACTGGTCGGAGTGCGGCAGCGGGCATGCGCCTGCGGACGCGCGGGGCCACATGTGCCATCGGTCGCGGGACAGTCCGTCGATCGTGCAGTCGATGATGAGGGTCTTGTCGGAGTCGTCGGTCTCTCCGACGAAGCCGAGACCGGTGGCCGCGCGGACGGCGCTCGCCCCGCCGTCGGCGCCCACGAGGTACTTGCTGCGCACCCGCTCGCCGGTGGACAGCGTCGAGGTGACGCCTTCGACGTCCTGCTCGAAGCCTTCCAGGGCGACCCCGTACTCGATGCTCATTCCGAGACGTTCGAGCAGACGGTGCAGAATCGCGTCGGTACGGTGCTGCGGCAGGAGCAGGATGTTCGGGTAGGGGACATCCGGGGTCGGCTTGCTCCGCTGCTGCATCTTCCAGGGCGCGGTGACAGGCCCGAGGTGGAGTCCCGCCAGCGGGTAGGGGCCGCCCTCCGCGCGCGCCTCATGCAGCACACCGAAATCCTCGAGGACTTCCTGGGTGCGGGGCTGGATCCCCTTGGCGCGGGAGCCCTCGAAGGCGTGCGGCGCCTTGTTGACGACACGCACACGCAGGCCGCGGCGCAGCAGGTCGGCCGCCAGGGTGGAGCCGGTCGGACCGGCTCCAGCGACGAGTACGTCAATGTCGCTCTCTCGAGCGTGCCGGGGGTGCTGTTCGGTCATGTTGATCAACCTCAATCGATGATGCAGGGGGAAAACGGCCGGGAGCCGCACTGCGCTGCAGGGGTTCTCGAACTGGACCACGCGTCCACATGCGCCGACAGGTGGCCACGGACCGGATGGAGCAGCGCCCAGACCGTCGAACTGTCGGCGATCAGAGTTCGGCAGTCATGCTGAGCGCCGCCCCACGGCGACGCCCCGTTCCCCCTGCGTGAAGAACAGCCGCACCCAGTCGCCTGACGTCACGGAAGGTCGCCACGCCGGGTGGCGAGTCATCCCGTTCCGTTTATGGATACAGCGTAGCCGTTTATTGGAGGGCGGGCAAGCCAGGCGGAGCGAGGGGATGCGCGGACGGCTTTCCGCAGGCGGGCCGCCTGTGCCGCGGTCGTGCCCCCTCTCGTGGTGTAGCCGATCACGGGCTGCCGCCTCCGCTCCCGGCCTTGCCGCTTCGCACCACCGCGCGCCGCTCGGCGATCGCCGCCGGTCTCGGTGCCCTGGCTTCAACCTGGATGCCAGGAAAGGCGATTGGGGTCATAACCTGGGCGTTCCGCTTCCTTGATCGGCTACACCACATGGCGGGACGTCATCTCCGCCCCGGCGCGCACTACTGGCGCGCCGCCCGGACTCGGGGCTCCACGGGGGCGTCAGGCGGCCGAGTCGTTCGGCGCCGCCCCTTTCCGGAGCCGCCCGGCCCGATGCCGCCCGGCTCGAAGGAGTCCTGGGACCGTCCACGCGCGGCCCGCTCCAGGCCGTCGAGAAGCAGGTCCAGACCGAACCGGAATTCCTCGTGCGACGGTATGGAGGTCAGCTCGTCGGCCGCCGCCGTCGTGGCCGGGTAGATGGCCGGATCGAGGCTTCCGTACGACGTACGGCATCTGCGGTCCCGGCCTCGTCCTTGTGCGTCCCGACCGGTACAGCGCAGGGAGTTCCCCCTCGGCCGAGAAGTCCGGCGCGCCAACGAACACGATCCGCACAGTGACCGCACCGACGCCGAGCCGACCGCGAAAGGCCTCGGCGGGCTGAGGGCCCCCAGGACCGAGAGCTACGGAGAACTGCTTTGAGCTTGCTGATCGCGATCGCCCTGTACGCCCTGCACATCCTGCGACGACCGCTGGACGGACGACTGACGAGACGGTGCTTCGGGCCCATCGTCGTCACGGTGCTGGCCGTCGACCTCGGCCTGATATGGAACGAAGGCCGCCCCACCGGAGTCGACGGAATCTACTTCCTCGGCGACCTGGCCGGTCTGCTGGCGGTCTACATGATGACGCTGAGCCTGGTACTGGCCACCCGCATCCGACGGCTGGAACCGTGGTTCGGCGGGCTGGACCGCATGTATCTGTGGCACAAGAGATACTCACTATGGGCGATCGCGCTGATCACGGTCCACATCGTTTCGACGCAGTGGGACGGCGGTCGCGTGGACCCCGACGGCCGCGACGGGACTCGCACTCGGCATCATCTCCGGCGTCGCACTGGGTCTGTTCGTACTCGTCTCACTGCCGAAGGTGAGCGCCATCATCCGGCTGCCGTACGAGCGGTGGCTCTTCATCCACCGGTTCATCGGAGTGATGGTGGGCACGTCAGTGCTGCACGGCTGGCTGCTCGATCCGGTGCTCGCCTCGTCGGGACTGGCCGAGTGTTCAGCTCGACCGACGGCCGCCTGACCGCGGCCCGCGTCCTCAGGGAGGTCGGACCGGTGAGTCCCGACATCCACATCTTCCTGTGCGGACCGGACCGGATGCTGAACACCCTGACCCGCGATCTGCGCCGCGCGGGCATCTCGCGAGACCACCTGCACACCGAACGCTTCGCGTTCCGCTGATCGACTCGTGGAACGGACGACGCGTCGTCCCCTGCGTCGCCCCTCCTGTACGAACGTATCCAGCGCGTGCTGCGTCTTTCCGGCGCCCCCATTACCTCTTCGTGGCCCGCAATGGGGCTCCCGGCCTCTGGAGCTGGCAGGGCTTCTCCCCCCTGTCGAACGCATGGTGAACGCATGGCCTGGGGGGTGGTGTCACCAGCTCCAGAGGCATCGACAGGCGTTCCGGCAGGAGACCCGCTGGCCGTGGACCGTGGACCGTGGACCACGCCCGCGGCCTGCGCGTCTCGCGCCGCCGGGCTCCTGCCCGACGCACCCTGCGGGCGATCCGGCGGAGGCGGTGCCCGGCGACCCGGCGGACGCGTCCCCGGCGATCCAGTGGACGCCCCGCCGGCGATCTAGCGGGTGGCCCCGGTGTGCTCCCGCACAGTCGCCGCCTCGCTCGCCGTCGTCCCGGCCCCCGGCTCGGCGCTCTTCCTCGCGAACCCGCGCCGGCCCGGCAGGACCGCGAGGACGATCAGTGTTCCGGCGGCCATGATGATCCCGCCGATGAGGCTGGCCTGGGCGACTCCGTGGGCGAAGGCCTGGTGGACGGCGTCCACGGCGGCCTGGGCCTGCTGGGGCCCGGCGGAGGGATCCTGCCCGACCCGCTGTGCGACGGCCAGACCGGCGCCGACGGAGTCCTTGGCGGTCTCCATCGCCTCCGGCGGGAGCCGGTTGCCCACCAGGTCGGTCAGCTCGTCGCGGTAGGCCGTGCCCAGCAGCGAGCCCAGCACCGCGATGCCCAGGGCCCCGCCCAGCTCCAGCGCGGTGTCGTTGGCACCGCCGCCGACGCCGAGCTCGGACTCGGGGAAGGAGCCCATGATCGTGTCGGTCGCCGGGGAGATGGCCAGTCCGAGCGCGAGGCCCAGCATCATCATCGGGGGGAGGAGGTCCCCGTACGTCGAGCCCTTGTCGATCTGGGTGAGCAGGAACATGCCCGCCGTGCCGATGGCCAGGCCGGTCACCACCATCGGCTTCACGCCCAGCTTCGGGGTGAGCATCCCGGTCAGCGCGGACCCGAGGAAGACCGCACCGGCCAGCGGCAGCAGCCGTACACCCGTGTCCAGGGAGCCGTAGCCGAGGACGAACTGCAGGAACTGCGTCACGTAGTAGATCACGGCGAACATGCCGAAGAAGAAGAACAGCACCGCGAGCATCGAGCCGCTGAAGGGCCGCAGCGCGAACTTGCGGACGTCCAGCATCGGTTGCGGGTGCCGCAGTTCCCAGGCGACGAAGGCGACCAGACCGACACCGGCGACCACGGCGGCGGTGACGGGGCCGACGCCCCATCCGGAGTGCGGGCCCTCGATGGCGGCGTAGATCAGGGAGCCGACGGTGACGATCGACAGCAGACCACCGACGTAGTCGATCCGGCCCATGCCCTGCGCCTTGGACGGCGGTACCAGGGCGAGCGCGCCGAACACGGCGAGGACGGCGATCGGCACGTTGATCAGGAAGGTCGAGCCCCAGGCGTGGTCCTCCAGCAGCCAGCCGGAGACCAGCGGGCCGACGGCGACCGCAAGCCCGGAGGTCGCGGCCCAGGCGGTGATGGCCTTGGTCCGCTCGCTCCGGGGGAAGGTCGCGACCACCAGGGACAGCGTGGCCGGCATCACGACCGCGGCACCGACACCCATGATCGCGCGGGCCACGATGACCAGTGCGGTCTCGTCGACCATGCTCCCCATCACCGAACCGCCGGCGAAGAGCAGCAGACCCAGCACCAGTGCGCCGCGCCGGCTGTACTTGTCGCCGATCGCGCCCAGCACCAGCATCAGCGCCGCGTACGGAACGGTGTAGCTGTCGACGACCCACTGCAGATCACTGCTGCTCAGGCCCAGGTCGGTGGTCATGTCGGGGGCGGCGACGATCAGCGACGTGTTCGCCATCACCGTGATCAGCAGGCTCAGGCACAGCACGAGCAGCGCCCACCAGCGCCGCGCGTACGGCCCGGGCATCTTCTCCACGGGGGTATTTGCAAGGAAGGGCATCGGTAACTCCTAAGAGGGACGGGGCGGACGAGCGGAAGCTCTGAATTGCCCATCGCGTGGCGTCATGTTCTGCTCCGGAGCGCTCAGTGGCTCGGAGCACCCGCCAGTTCACGCAGGCGAGTGTTGTTCTGCAGCGCCCACCGCACGGTCCGCGGCGGGCGCCCGAGCAGGGATTCCAGTTGGTCGGAGAGGACGTCGTACCGCCCGCCGGCGACCAGCCTGGTCTGGGTCCTCAGGTGCGCCGCCACGTGCCTGGCCGTAGCCGGATCGCCCAGGGCCTCTTGCAGGAGGGTCTCGTCTATGAAGGCCTCGTTCCAGGCCTCCACTTCCTCGGGGATGTAGGTGACCTGGCGTCCCAGCGCGGCTGCGTAGTCCTCAGCGAACCCGTACATGTCCTTCAGCTCCGGGCCGGTGAGCTCGTAGGACTTCGAGATGTGCGGTGCGGGGTCGACCAGTATCTTCACGCACACCTCCGCCAGGTCGTGAACGGCGATGGGCGCGAGCCGCTGGTTGCCGTAGGGCAGGCGCAGTTCACCGTTGCTCAGCGGGCCCTGGAGCATCCAGGTCAGGTGGGGGGACTCGGCGAACATGGTCGCACGCACGTTGACGGTCGGGATGCCGGACCAGTCCAGCACCCGCTCGCAGACCCAGTGCGCCCGCTGCTGCGGTGACCAGTCCGTGACCAGTCCGCCGAGCCAAGAACGCCGCTCCTCATCCGGCGTGGTCATCTTCTCGAGCGTCATGTACGACTGCTCGTAGTTGGACAGGTGCACGAAGGCCTCGATGTCGCCCTGGGCTCGCGCCGCCGCGGCCATCAAGGTGAGGGCATCGGCGTAGTACGGCGCCGCGCTCATGCTGAAGTAGATGCGCTTGACACCCTGCAGCGCGGCGGCCACGTCCGCGAGTTTGAGCAGGTCGCCGACGAAGACCTCGGCCCCGGCCTCGCGCAGCGACTGCGCGCGTTCGTCGTCCCGTCGCACGAACGCGCGCACCGGGTGGCCCTGTTCGAGCAGCATGTCGACCATCACCCTGCTCACGCCACCGACTTGGCCGCCGGCACCGGTGATCAGAATGGGATTGCGTTCCGTCATTGTTGTGTCCTCGATCTGGTTGGGGTGGGTCGGCCGTTCAGGAAGCCGAGGATGTGAAGTCGTCGAGGCGGGCGAGGAGGCCGAGGAGGGTGGCGTTGACCTCGGCGGGACGCTCCTGATGCCTGCTTGCCGGGCATGACTGAAAACCGTCTGGAAACTGATCAGTTTCCAGACGGGAAAGCAGATCGGTTTCCTCACCGATGAAGGTGAGGCGAGCGGTGACGGGCTGAGATCTCAGGGCTTCGAGATCATCGTGTGGCCGCTGTGGGGCTTGCCTCGGTGCTCGCCTGGAGGGCAGCGTCGGTGTCCGCGGTGGCCAGCGTCCTGTTGATGTAGTCGCCGGCCAGTGCGCCGGCCGCTGCGGAGGCCCCGACCTGGGCGACCGGATTGGTGGCGTTGCCGGCCACCCACACACCCGGTACCTCGGTGGTGCCGGCCGTGCCGGAGGCGAAAGTGCGGCCCGTCGGCAGGTCCTGCATCGGCAGGCCCAGACCTACCAGGCCCTTTGTGCGGGCCTGCATCTGCGTGACGACCGCGAGGACGCGGCGGGCCACGACCTGCCCGTCGGCCAGGCGCACCCCGGCGAGGGCGCCGTCGGTGTCGTTGACAATCTCGGTGACCGGGGTGTCGATGACGCGGATGCCGCGGGCGGCGAAGCGGGCGCGGCTGTCCTCGTCCAGGTCGGTGCCGTGGGTGAAGTAGGTCAGGTCCTCGGTCAGCTGACGGAACAGATAGGCGTGGCCGACGGAGGCGGGGCCGGTGGCGAGGATGCCGATGGGCTCGTCGCGCACCTCCCAGCCGTGGCAGTACGGGCAGTTCACGACACTGTGCCCCCAGTGCTCGGCGAGCCCGGGCACCTGTGGCAGCACATCCGTGAGGCCGGTGGCCACCAGGATGCGGCGGGCGGTGATGTGGCGGCCGTCGGCCAGGGTGACGGTGAAGCGCAGGTCCCCGTCCGCCGAGGGGGCGGCGGGCTCGGCCGAGACCACCTCACCGAACACGACGCGTCCGCCGTACTGGCGCACCTGCTCCCGGCCTCGCCGGAGGATCTCGGACGGCGGGGTGCCGTCCAGAGCGAGGAGGCCGTGCACGGCCTCGGCGGGCGCGTTGCGCGGGGAGCCGCTGTCGATCACGACGACCGAGCGGCGGGAGCGGGCCAGGATCAGTGCACCGTTCAGCCCCGCGGCGCCCCCGCCGATCACCACCGCGTCGACGGTCCCCTCGGCCAGTGCGTCGCTCGCGTACGGAGGAGTCGTCACAGCCATGGCCTCCTGCTTTTCCTTGTCGGTCATGGTTCGGTCAGCCCTTCGAGTTCTGGGTGGTTGCAGGGGGGTCAGCTGTTCAGAAAGCCCAGGAAGTGGTCGGCGACCGTCTTGGGTTGTTGTGGACCGTGCCTTGTCGGCCTGGAAGGCGTCGCGACGCCGGGGGCGCGGGGGAGTTCAAAGGCATGGGTTGCCCTCAATCGCGCCAGGCGTGCACGCAGCCTGTCCGGTGAGCTCAGGACCGTTGTGTACTGAGCAGTCAGAAACCTAGGCGGTTCTGTACTGAGTTGTCAAGTGCGACAGGTCGGCCCTCGCTCACCACGACCATGCCCGGAATGTTGGGTTTGGGCTTCTGGGTGATCACGGGATTGGCCAGCAGCAGCAAGGCACCGATCAGGGCGGGGACGTGAAGGCGACGTTCACGTACATCACCCACCGCCATGACGCCCATTCGGTGAGCATGCCGCCGAGCAGCAGCCCGAACCGCTCGATGGTTTCGCCGCCAAGATGGCCCTGGAACTCGGCGCCTCCGCCCCCGAGGTGCAACGCCTGGCCAACGACTGCTTCTCCGTGGTCGCGACGACGGCGGTGGCCGAGTGTGTGCGAGCGGCGCAGCGCAACGGCGACATCGACCCCGACGCGGACCCCGACGACCTTGCGTACCTTCTGCTGACCGTCATCCGCGGGACCGATGTCGTGGGTGCGTACGGTTACAGTCCCGACCGCCTGACCTCGATCGCGGAGAGCGCGTTCGCCTTGCTGCCTCGCCCGCGCCACCACTGACAAGGGCACGGCCGGCCTCGTTGCACCGGCATATGATGCGGTCGGCCCCCTTCGACGCCGCGGAGGCACGACCCGTAGGTTTACGCGCCGCCGGGCGGTCGTCTGGGCGGTTGGCGAAGAACTGTGCCCGCATCCAGTTGAGTTGCTCCACCGCATGGGCGGTGTCACCGGGCTTGAACTGCACGGTCAGTCGCCGAACGCCTCGCCGCCAGCAGACGGTGGCACTTCGACCGCCGTTCCGCCAACTCGGACCGCGTTTGCAGGAACTCGTGAGCCTGCATGACGACCCCGACACGGCCAGGATCAGCGCCGGCGGCCAGCCGGTTGAGCAGAACCTGCTGGACATCGGCGTACAGGTCCACCACATCGACCAACTCGCCCGTGTAAGGCTCACTCATAGCCACGATCTTTATCCCCGCGCGACCAGGGCGGGACCGACTTCCGCTTCTCCAGGCTCAACTCTCGCCGCGGCCATCGCGGCCGTGCCCCCGTTGCCTTACAGCCGTCACCGCCGCGGCAGGCGTCACCGTCAAGGACGGCGCGCTGGCCGAGCCGACCCACCGCGCCCTGGCCCAGGCGCTGCTCACGACCGTGCGGCGGGCCGGCGTGTACTTCCTCATCAGCCCGGACGACTGTCCCGACCGCTGCCCGAGGTGGTCCGCGGCGCGGTCTGTTGGGCGCCGCTGGTCAACGGCGACCCGTTCCTGTCCGGCGACACCGGCGGCGGCCAGGACTGAGTCGGCCCGGGTCAGGGCACCGGGTCGAGGGCGAGGAACGATGTCGGGCAGGTGCGCGTCGTACTGCTCCGGGGTGATGGTGATCTTGTCGGTGGCGTAGACGCCGAACCGGTTGATCCGCATCGTCTGGTACGGCGACAGCACGGCCAGATCCTCCGGTTTGATCTCCCAGCCCTCGGCGGCGAGCCGGCGCAGCACGCCCATCATGTCCAAGGTGGTGTGGAAGATGACGGCGTCGGTCAACAGGGTGGAGAACTCGATGTGCTTGTCCTGCTCGGCGGGGTCGTTGTCGCGGATCCGGCCCTCGTTGCCGAACCGGCACCAGGCGGAGAAGTTGTTGTAGGACTCGACCTTGTTGGTCGCCGCCGTGGTCCGTCGGCGTAGCTGCGGATCCGACAGGTAGCGCAGCTATCTGGCCGATGAGGCGTACCGCCGGCGCATCTCCTGGCAGTTGAACAAGGGCGAGAACCTGCACGCCCTGCGCGGGGAACTGGCCTACGCCGGTGAGGGAGCGGTCCGGCGCCGGCACCACGAGCAGCAGTCGGAGCAGATGTGGTGCCTGACGGTGGCCGCCAACGCGATCCTTACCTGGAGCACCGAGTTATTACGGCCTGGCGGTGACCGCGCTGCGTCGTGCCGGCCGGCCCATCGACGATGAGCCGCTGGCGCACATCTGGCCCAGCCACCACGCCGACGTCAACTTTTACGGAACCCACTCGGTGGACATCGACGGCGAGTTGGCCAAGCTGGACACCGACGGCTACCGGCCGCTGCGGCTACCCAGGGCCGCCCGCGGCTGATCTGTGCTGTGGCTGCTCGCGTTACAGGCATGGCCAGCGAACTGCACGATTCCTACCCCGGCCGGCTGCGTTCGTTCCTCAACAACGCACGCACCAGCATCGGACCCGGCTCCTTCGTCGTCCGCGGCTGCCGCGGTGGCGGCGATTCCACGACCAAGCCGCGGCGCCGATGACCCGCCTCGCTTACCGCGTCGTGCGCTCTGAACCCGCCCAGGGTCCGCTGCAGCCGCACCGCCTCGACCGCGGGACCGGGATCGCGTGCAGCCGGTGCGGCACCCGCAGCCAGACCACGGTAGTCGCCACCCTCGACGCAGACTGGACCAGGCGGCCATCCCCGCGACCTGCGTCCGCAGGGCGATGAAGTATCCGCCGCGGCGCCGCTCGGGGGCCTTCTCCAGCACCACCGCGTCCCAGCCCGCGCGATGCAGTCGCAGCGGGGAGGCGATCCCGCTGATCCCGAGGCCGACCACCAGGGCCCGCTGTCGCGATGTCGTGTTCTTGTCCATGGGATTGTGCTCCGTCATTGTCGTGTCCTCCATCTGGTTGGGGTGGTTCGGCCGTTCAGGAAGCCGAGGATGCGGAGTCGTCGAGGCGGGCGAGGACGTCGAGGAGTGTGGCGTTGACCTCAGCGGGACACTCCTGCTGTTTGCTTGCTGGGCATGACTGAAACCGTCTGGAAACTGATCGGCTTCCAGACGGGAAAACAGGTCGGTTTCCTCGCCGACGAAGGTGAGGCGAGCGGTGACGGGCTGAGATCTCAGGGCTTCAAGATCATCCTGTGGCCCCTTGTGGGCTTACCTCGGCGATCCCCTGGAGGGCCGCGTCGGTGTCCGCGGTGGCCGGCATCCTGTTGATGTCGGCGCCGGCCGCCGCGGAGGCCCCGACCTGGGCGACCAGATCGGTGGCGTTGCCGGCCACCCACCCGCGGAGCCGGCCGTTCGGCCTTCAGGTGCGCGCGGACGTCTGCAGGAACAGTTCGAGCAGTGCCAGCAGCGTCTCGGGAGCGTCCTCGGTCGGGAAGTGGCCGGCGCCCGGGATCTCGACCACGGGTGCCTCGGGGTAGCTGAGCCGGAACGACGGGATCACGTACTGGGGCAGCAGTGCGGTGTCCCGCATCCCGACCGCCAGCATCGCCGGCACGGCTCGCAGCGCCACGACGGCTTCCATGGGCGGCGGGCCGGGCGGGGGGCCCTGCGGGCCCTCCAGGACCTGCCGGGGGAAGGCGATGACACCGCGGGACTCGGCGGGGGTGGGGAAGGGGCTGGAGTAGGCGCGGATCCAGGTCGGCGTGGCGATCTCCGGTCGCGCGACATGCTGCAGGTCGATCATCAGCTGGGCGATGGTGTGACCCGCGTTTCCGAGGATCTGCTCGAACGAACCGTCCGCGAGCGCCGACTGGGCCCACTGGAACCACCGGCTCTCGGCGCCGTTGGCCTTCATCAGATCCTCGATGCCCTGGGCGAGAGGCAGCACGGTGTTCACCGCGAAGATCCGGGAGATCCGGTCGGGGTGACGCAGCGCGAACCCGGTGCCGATGGGGCCGCCCCAGTCACGGACCACCAGGGTGATGTCGGTGAGGTCGAGCGTGTCGACGAGAAGCGATTCGAGATTGAGGATGTGTTCGCTCGCGTCGTATGTGCGGTCCTGGGGCGTCTCGCTCTTGCCGAAGCCCATGTGGTCGGGAACGACCACGCGATGGTGACGTGACAGTGGCCCGATCAGGTGGCGCCACTCGTAGCCCCACGTGGGCTCGCCGTGCAGCATGACGATCGTCTGATCGGGCCGTTCGGGGCCCTCGTCGACGTAGTGCTGGCGGAAGCCGGCCGCCTCGTTGAAGCGGGCGGGATACGGCCACGTGCCGTCGAACGTCTCGTCAGCAGCAATCACGGGACATCGTGCCTTCCGGTGCGGCGTTGTCCGTACTGACCGCGGTCATGAGGTCCTCCGAAGTATTTGGTTCTGAAGCAGCCTTCATCGGCTGGCTCGCTCTTGCGCCGAGCTGCGTGCGACGCCCTGAACGTCATGAGTTCAACGTCCGAGCCGCCTTCGCGGCGTCGCGGTCCGGCAAAGCCCGGACCAAGCCTGTCCGGTGAGCTCAGGACGGTTGTGTACTGAACAGTCGGAAAACTAGGCGGTTCTGTACTGACTTGTCAAGAAGGGCGGCTCGGCT
>NZ_JBITLN010000030.1:0-36113 GCF_044465285.1 Streptomyces sp. NPDC049687 | reverse complement strand
GTGCACACCGTCCGCAAACCAGGCACTACGAAACAGCGAACCAAGAAGTCAACAACCCCACGACCCCGCCGCACAGGTTAAAGATCAAGCTAGGACACGCCCTAGGGGCCCTTGCAGTCCGGGTCGTCGACGATCACCGCGTTGGCCGGAATGATGACGACGTCGTCCTCGTCCTCGGCCTGCACGAACTTCGTCGTGGCGTACCCGCGTCTCCCCTCCCCCACGCACTTGGTGGCCAGATTCCCGAACCCGTCGGGGAAGTTGTAGACCTCGGCGGGACTGTCCTCCCCGGCCCGCCCCGCCACCGGCGCGTCGGCCTTCCCCCGCTCGTCGTAGTACTTCTGCGAGCACCCGCCGAGCGCGAGAACCAGCACGGCCACCAACCCCGCGCTCACCCACCGCACGACTTGTCCTCGACGATCTGCACATTGGACGGCCCCGTCGCGTTGGTCGTCACATACGCCCGGAACCCGTGCCCCACGCACTTGGTGGCGAGGTTCCCGAACCCGTCCGGCATGTTGAACACCTCGGCCGGAGTGTCGTCCCCCTTCTTCCCCGCGACCGGGGCGTCCCCCTTGCCCCGCTCGTCGTTGTACTCCTGCGAACAGCCGGCCAGTGTCCCCACGGCCAGCAGCACCAGCCCCACGGCCCACACCGACACACGTATGCGCCTGCGCTCCATCACTGCACCCCCTGCTTCCCCGTATCCCCGTGTCCCCGTATCTCCGTTGAGCGTCGAGCCGGTTGGCTCCGACGGCTCCCCTGAAGACAGCGCCCCGCCCCGCCCCGGTTCCCGCCCCCACGCATAGGGCCCGCAACGAGGGCCGCTCCCCCACCTGGCCGTCCTTCGCCCGAGCCCCGGAATCCGTGATGCGCCTGTTCCTCACGGCACTGCGCTCCCGTTACGGCTCGGTGGAGTACGTGACGGACGCCCTGGGCATGGACGCGGGGTCCCTCGCCGCCGCCCTGCGCACGCGCCTCCTGGAGCCGGTCCCCACCACCTGGCCGCCCCTGACCTACCGCAAGGCGACAGCGCGGGACGCCGCCCTCCTCGTCCGCCTGCGCGACACGGCGGCCCTCTGGCAACTGGCCCGGGGCATCGCGCAATGGCAGCCGGGCGAGAAGGACGAAACCCACTTCCGCACCCGCGTGCAGGAAGGCGAGGTATGGCTCGCCCACGCCAACGGCTCACCGGTCGGCGCCTGGGAACTCTGGTGGACCGACCCGGCCGCCTGGGGCCCCCGCCCACCGGACGCCGGCTACATCCACCGCCTGATGACAACCCCGCACACGGCTCCCCCGTCCACAGGCCGCACCATGCTCGCGGAAGCCGAACGCCGTATCGCCGCCGCGGGCCGCCCCTACGCCCGCCTGGACTGCCTGTCCTCCAACCCCCGCCTACGCGAGTACTACGAGACCGCGGGCTACACGGTCGTGGGCGAACAGCGAGCGAAGACCGACGACGGGGGCAGCCCGTACGCGGTGACGTTGCTGGAGAAGCGACTGGTGTGACGTGGGCACAGGGGGAGGGCCCGGCCCTCCCCCTACCGCGTCACCCCTTCACACACACGACCTGCTTCAGCTTCGCCACGACCTCCACCAGGTCCCGCTGCTGGTCGATGACCTGCTCGATCGGCTTGTAGGCGCCCGGGATCTCGTCCACGACGCCGGAGTCCTTACGGCACTCCACGCCTCGCGTCTGCTCCTCCAGGTCCCTGGTCGAGAAGCGCCGCTTGGCCGCGTTGCGGCTCATGCGCCGACCGGCGCCGTGCGAAGCCGAGTTGAAGGCCTTCTCGTTGCCGAGACCCTTCACGATGTACGACCCCGTGCCCATGGAGCCCGGGATGATCCCGTACTCGCCGGAACCGGCCCGGATCGCGCCCTTGCGGGTCACGAGGAGGTCCATACCCTCGTAGCGCTCCTCGGCGACGTAGTTGTGGTGCGCGCTGATCTCCTGCTCGAAGGTCGGCTTCGCCTTCCGGAACTCCTTGCGGATCACGTCCTTCAGAAGCGCCATCATGATGGTGCGGTTGTACTTCGCGTATTCCTGCGCCCAGAACAGGTCGTTGCGGTACGCCGCCATCTGCGGGGTGTCCGCCACGAACACGGCGAGGTCGCGGTCGATCAGGCCCTGGTTGTGCGGGAGCTTCTGCGCCACGCCGATGTGGAACTCGGCGAGTTCCTTGCCGATGTTCCGGGAACCGGAGTGCAGCATCAGCCAGACAACTCCGGTCGTATCCGTGCACACTTCGACGAAGTGATTTCCGCTTCCGAGCGTTCCCATCTGCTTTGTGGCACGTTCCTGGCGGAATTTGACCGCATCGGCGACACCTCCGAACCGTCCCCAGAAGTCGTCCCACCCCCCGGTGGCGAACCCGTGCAGTTGCCCCGGATCCACCGGGTCGTCGTGCATCCCCCGCCCCACCGGAATGGCCTGCTCGATCCTCGACCGCAGCCGGGACAGATCCCCCGGCAGGTCATTCGCCGTCAGCGAGGTCCTGACCGCGGACATCCCGCACCCGATGTCGACCCCGACCGCGGCCGGGCACACGGCCCCCCGCATCGCGATGACCGACCCGACCGTCGCGCCCTTCCCGTAGTGGACGTCCGGCATCACGGCCAGACCCTTGATCCACGGCAGCGTGGCGACGTTGCGCAGCTGCTGCAGCGCCACGTCCTCCACCGTCGCGGGGTCGGTCCACATCCGGATCGGTACCTTCGCGCCCGGCATTTCCACGTACGACATATCTGTCTCATTCCCCCGGAGTCACAACAGAAGTCCCAAGTCGCAAAACCGGCGCCAGGGTCGACGAAAACGGACAACGGACCGGCGTCCACGGTGTTGCGTGCGATACACATTGTCTGCCGGTGCCGCCCCCGCCCGGCAAGCGAATAACCAGCGGGGACACTGGGACCACGATCATCACGCGACCGTCGAGAGGAGCCGACCGTGCAGCGGAAGGCCTACGTACCCGGCGTCGCCGCACTCCTGGCGGCGCTGCTGGCCGGCTGCACCGGCGGCTCGGACGACGGCGGCTCGACGGACAACTCCAACCCCGGCGAGGCCGGTACCGCGTCGGCCGCCGCGCAGCCCGGCAAGTACACGACCCTCCCCGAGGCCTGCGGTGCCGTCAGCCACACCACGCTCGACTCCCTCCTGCCCGGCATCGAGGAAATCACCGACGAGCAGCAGCGCGAGACCGCCTACGAGGGCGAGGCGACGCCGACGTTCGACACGGACCGCAAGGTCGGCTGCCGTTGGAAGGTGCAGTCGGCGGACGCCACCGACCACCTCTTCGTCGACTTCGAACGCGTCGTCTCCTACGACAACTCCATCAGCGACGACAACGAGGCCGAGGAGCTGTTCGCCAGGAAGATCACCGCGGCCGACCTCCCGGAGCCGACGGCCTCCGGCACCGCCACGGAGACCCCTTCCGGCACCGCGACCCCCTCCTCCACGGCGTCCCCGTCGTCCTCCGCCTCCACCTCCCCCTCCCCGTCCGCCACCCCCGCCGACCTCCAGCCGCGCCTCCTCGACGACCTCGGTGACGAGGCGTTCGTCGACGACGTGCTCAGCAGCTCGGGTTCGACGGCGAAACAGCGCACGGTGACTGTGGCGTTCCGCACGTCCAACGTCATCGTGACGATCGAGTACGAGGAGCAGCCGGCCACCGTCGGAACGGACCCGGACAGCGAGGAAATGCAGGACAAGGCCCGGAAACTGGCCTCTCAGCTGGCCGACTCCCTGGCCGGCTAGGGGTCTTCGGCGTCCGTCCGCCGCCCCTCCGCGAAGCCGGTGAAGCGGAACCGCACAGCTTCCTCACCGCGTACCGTGGCCCCTCGGACCCGATCCGACCGCAGGAACCACGAGCGTCATGAGTGAAGGAACCATGCAGCGACGAGCCCAGCGAGACGACCAGTTTGCCCAGCGCGCCACCCGTGTCGGAGGCCTGAACCGCGTCCTGGCCGCCGCGCTCGCGGTGCCCGTGATGGCGTTCGCCGCGGCCTGCTCCTCGGACTCCGGCTCGGACTCGGGCGCGGCCACCACCGACAGCGCGCAGGGCACCGGCGGCACCGGCGAGGTCGCCGCGAGCTCCTCCCCCACCGTCCAGGCGGCCGCGTACGCGACGCTGCCCGGCGCCTGCAAGGTGCTCTCGAAGAAGACGCTCACCGAACTGGTTCCGAAGGGGACGTCCTCGGGCAAGGAGGGCGCCTCCAGCGACACCGGCGCCCGCGCCAGCTGCTCCTGGTCCAGCCTCGCCAACAACGGCGTGAAGGGCTCCCAGTTCCGCTGGCTGAACGTCTCCCTCCTGCGCTTCGAGTCGGACGCGGCGAGCGGTGACGCCGAGGCACAGGCGGAGACGTACTACGCGAAGCAGGTCAAAGCCGCCCAGGCGGTGTCGGGTGCGAAGAACGCCAAGACGGAGACGGTCACCGGGACCGGCGACGAGGCGACGGTGGTGCGCTACGACCTGAAGAAGAAGGAAGGCGCCTTCAGGCAGCAGACGGTCGTGGCCCGCGTCGAGAATGTCGTCGTCACCCTCGACTACAACGGCGCCGGCCTGGCGGGCGAGAAGACTCCGAGCGCCGACACCCTCACCGAAGCCGCGAAGAAGGCGGCCAAGGAGGCGGTGGCCGCGGTGCGGTCCGCCAACGGCGAGGGCGGCAGCGACAGTTCGGGGGCGACGACGAGCCCGTCCCCCACCAAGTCGGCATCGAAGTCGTCCTCGCCGACCCCGAAGACGACGGCGTCCAAGACCCCGGCCGGCACCACGACGAAGTCGGCCTCGAAGACGACGGCCACGGCCTCGTCCTCGAAGAGCTGACGATCCCGCAACACGTGCGCCGCACACATGTGCCACCCTGTTGCGCGCAACAACACGCAAGGGGAGGGAATTAGGTGGCCGCGCCAATCCAGCTGACTCGGATGCACCGCGTTCTCATAGGCGTGGTCGTGACCGGCGCCGTGATCATCGCCGGCATCGGCTTCGCCGGCTCGTACGCGGCCGTGCGCGAGTTGGCCCTGAAGAAGGGCTTCGGGAACTTCTCCTATGTGTTCCCGGTCGGCATCGACGCGGGCATCTGCGTCCTGCTCGCCCTGGATCTGCTCCTGACCTGGATCCGTATCCCCTTCCCGCTGCTCCGGCAGACGGCCTGGCTGCTCACGGCGGCCACGATCGCCTTCAACGGCGCGGCCGCCTGGCCGGACCCGCTGGGCACGGGCATGCACGCGGTGATCCCGGTCCTCTTCGTGGTCTCGGTCGAGGCGGCCCGCCACGCGATCGGCCGCATCGCGGACATCACGGCCGACAAGCACATGGAGGGCGTCCGCATCACCCGCTGGCTCCTCTCCCCGGTGCCGACGTTCCTCCTCTGGCGCCGGATGAAGCTGTGGGAACTGCGCTCCTACGACCAGGTCATCAAGCTGGAGCAGGAACGTCTCGTCTACCAGGCGAGGCTCCGTTCCCGCTTCGGCCGGGCCTGGCGCCGCAAGGCCCCGGTGGAGTCCCTGATGCCCCTCCGCCTGGCCCGCTACGGCGTCCCCCTGGCGGAAACGGCCCCGGCGGGCCTGGCGGCAGCGGGCATAGAACCGGCCCTGCTGCCCCCGGCCCCGCAGCAGCAGGAACTGACGGCGACCGGCACGGGTACGCCTGCCGCAGCGGCCGAACTGCCCGCCGCGGGCGGCCCGGGCGCCGTGGCCGCGGGCAGTCGTGTCGCCGGGGCGGCGCGGGTGGGTGCAGCGGCGCCTCCCGGCGAGCAGCGCCAGGACCCCGGCGGCCGGCAGAACCCCGGGTACCCGGAGAGCGCCCCGGCCCCGGCCCCCGCCTCCGACGAGAGCCCCTGGTTCCACGCGGCGCCCCCCAACAACGTCGAGTACCAGGGCGGCTACGACCCCACCTACGACCCGTCGGAGCAGTACGCCCACTGGTACGAGGACCAGCAGCAGGCCGACGAGTACCGGGAACAGTACGAGGAAGAACCCCCGGCCCCCGGCCAGGAACCCGCACCGGAGGAGACGGGCACCTTCCCCATCCCGGTGTCCCCCGGCCGCACCCGCGAACTCGGCGAGGGCGGCGGCACCCCCGAGCCGGACGAGGACGCCTACTACGCGATCTTCGTCAGGTCGATAGACGGCAGCTACCCCACGCCCCGCGTCCTGGGTGACAACATCCAGGCGACCTACGGCACGACCCTCACCCCCAGCGCCCTGAAGACGCTCGCGGAACGCTTCCAGCACCGCCACTCGGCGGAACTGGAGGAGGACCACATCGCGTAGGGCGGACACGTACGACGAAGGGGGCGCCCGGCGAACACCGGGCGCCCCCTTCATCGTGGAACCGGCCTACTCCCCGAGCAGGGCCCGCACCCGCTCCTGTCCCACCGCCAGTAGCAGCGTGGGCAGACGGGGCCCGGTGTCGCGTCCGACGAGCAGGTGGTACAGCAGCGCGAAGAACGTCCGCTGGGCGGTCTTGATCTCCGCCGGCAGCTCCTTGGGCGTGGCATCGGCGGAGAACCCGGCCTGCACCTTGGGAACGCCGTAGACGAGATGGGTGAGCCCGTCCAGGGACCAGTGCTCGGCGAGCCCGTCGAGCAGCAGCCGCAGGGACTGCTGGGAGGCCTCGTCGAGGGACTTCAGCAGCTCGGCGTCGGGTTCGTCCCGCACGATGGTCCGCTGGTCGGCGGGCACGTGCGTGTTGATCCAGGCCTCGGCCTTGTCGTACCGCGGCCGGGCCTCGTCGAGCGACCCGAGCGGGTTTTCGGGGTCGAGCTCGCTGAGGATGCGCAGCGCCTGGTCCTGATGGCCGGCGGTGATGTCGGCGACGGAGGCCAGCGTCCGGTACGGCAGCGGCCGCACGGTCCGGGGCAGCTCACCGCCGGCCGTGCGCACCGCCCGCGAGTGGGCGGCGACGTCGGCCGGCAGGGCGGACCCGTCCGCCACCTTCGCGTCCAGCTTGTCCCACTCGTCGTAGAGCCGCTGGATCTCCTGGTCGAAGGCGATCTTGAAGGACTGGTTGGGCCGGCGGCGGGCGTACAGCCAGCGCAGGATCTGCGGCTCCATGATCTGCAGGGCGTCGGCGGGGGTGGGCACACCACCGCGCGACGAGGACATCTTCGCCATCCCGCTGATGCCGACGAAGGCGTACATGGGCCCGATCGGCTGCTTGCCGCCGAAGATCCCGACGATCTGCCCGCCGACCTGGAAGCTGGACCCGGGCGAGGAGTGATCGACACCGCTCGGCTCGAACACGACCCCCTCGTACGCCCACCGCATGGGCCAGTCGACCTTCCAGACCAGCTTGCCGCGGTTGAACTCGTTCAGCCGGACGGTCTCCGAGAAGCCGCACGCGGTGCAGGCGTACGTCAGCTCGGTGGAGTCGTCGTCGTAGGAGGTGACGGTCGTGAGGTCCTTCTCGCAGTTGCCGCAGTAGGGCTTGTACGGGAAGTAGCCGGCCGAGCCGGACGAACCGTCGTCCTCAGCGGCCGCGCCGGACCCCTCGGCGGCCTCGAGCTCGGCCTCGTCGACGGGCTTCTGTCCCTGCTTCGCGGGGGCCTTCTTGGTGCGGTACTGGTCGAGAACGGCGTCGATCTCGGCCCGGTGGGCGACCGCGTGCAGGATCTGCTCCCGGTACACGCCGGAGGTGTACTGCGCGGTCTGGCTGATCCCGTCGAACTCCACGCCCAGCTCGGTTAGCGACTCGATCATCGCGGCCTTGAAGTGCTCGGCCCAGTTCGGGTACGACGATCCGGCCGGGGCCGGGACGGAGGTGAGCGGCTTGCCGATGTGCTCCTGGTAGCTGTCGTCGACCCCGGCGATCCCTTGCGGCACCTTCCGGTACCGGTCGTAGTCGTCCCAGGAGATCAGGTGCCGCACCTGATACCCGCGGCGGCGGATCTCGTCGGCGACGAGGTGGGGGGTCATGACCTCACGGAGGTTGCCCAGGTGGATGGGCCCGGAGGGGGACAGCCCGGACGCGACGACAACGGGTTTGCCGGGGGCCCGACGCTCCGACTCCTCGATGACCTCATCCGCGAAACGGGAGACCCAGTCGGTGGTCTCGGTGCTCTGAGCCACGATCGGCACGTCCTCTTTTGCTGAAGGCTTGATGGTGGCCCCATTCTCCCAGACCGCCCCGCGCCCGGGAAAACGGCTTTACCCCCCATGGGATACTGGGCGGGTCTATCCATCCCACGAGGAGAACGGCACCCACTCCTATGGCCTCGGTCACGTCTCTCGGCGACTCCGTCCAGCAGCACCTCGCGTCCGCCCTCTCGGCCACCTTGCCGGAGGCCGCCGGCGCGGACCCGCTGCTGCGCCGAAGCGACCGGGCCGACTTCCAGGCCAACGGCATCCTGGCCCTGGCCAAGAAGGCGAAGGCGAACCCGCGGGAGCTGGCGACGCAGGTCGTGGCGAACGTGGTGACCGGTGAGGTGATCAAGGAGATCGAGGTCTCGGGCCCCGGCTTTTTGAACATCACGCTCACCGACCGGGCGATCACGGAGAACCTGGCCGCGCGGTACGCGGACACGGACCGTCTGGGCATCCCGCACACGCGGACTCCCGGCACGACGGTCATCGACTACGCCCAGCCGAACGTGGCGAAGGAGATGCACGTCGGGCACCTGCGCTCGGCGGTGATCGGTGACGCGGTGGTCCAGCTCCTGGAGTTCACGGGCGAGACGGTGGTCCGCCGCCACCACATCGGCGACTGGGGCACCCAGTTCGGCATGCTGATCCAGTACCTGGACGAGCACCCGCACGAGCTGGACCACAAGGCGTCCGAGGTCAGCGGCGAGGAGGCGATGTCGAACCTCGACCGCCTCTACAAGGCCGCGCGCAAACTGTTCGACGCTGACGAGGAGTTCAAGACGCGGGCCCGCCGCAGGGTGGTGGACCTCCAGGCCGGCGACCCGAAGACCCTGTCGATCTGGCAGAAGTTCGTCGACGAGTCGAAGATCTACTTCTTCTCCGTCTTCGAGAAGCTGGACATGGAGATCCGCGACGAGGACATCGTCGGCGAGTCGGGCTACAACGACATGCTGGCCGAGACCTGCCGCCTCCTCGAGGAGTCCGGCGTGGCGGTCCGCTCGGAGGGCGCTCTGTGCGTCTTCTTCGAGGACATCAAGGGCCCGGACGGCAGCCCGGTCCCGCTGATCGTCCAGAAGTCGGACGGCGGCTACGGCTACGCGGCCACCGACCTCTCGGCGATCCGCGACCGCGTCTTCAGCCTGAAGGCGAACACCCTGCTGTACGTGGTGGACGCCCGGCAGTCCCTCCACTTCAAGATGGTCTTCGAGACGGCCCGCCGGGCGGGCTGGCTGAACGAGGACGTCAGGGCCCACCAGTTGGCCTTCGGCACGGTCCTGGGCAAGGACGGCAAGCCGTTCAAGACCCGTGAGGGCGAGACGGTGAAGCTGGTCGACCTCCTCGACGAGGCGGTGGACCGGGCGACGACCGTGGTGCGCGAGAAGGCCGAGAAGGTGGGCCTGGCCGAGGAGGAGATCGTCGAGAACGGCCGGTACGTCGGCATCGGCGCGGTGAAGTACGCCGACCTGTCGACGTCCGCGGTCCGGGACTACAAGTTCGACCTGGACCAGATGGTCTCGCTGAACGGCGACACGAGCGTCTACCTCCAGTACGCGTACGCCCGTATCCGGTCCATCCTGCGCAAGTCGGAGGGTGCCACCCCGGTCGCCCACCCGGAGCTGGAGCTGGCGCCGGCGGAGCGCGCCCTGGGCCTGCACCTGGACCAGGTCGGCGAGACGGTCCTGGAGGTGGCGTCGGCCTACGAGCCCCACAAGCTCGCGGCGTACCTCTACCAGCTGGCCTCGCTCCTGACGACCTTCTACGACCAGTGCCCGGTCCTGAAGGCGGACACCCCGGAGCAGCGGGAGAACCGCCTCTTCCTGGTGGACCTGACGGCCCGCACGCTCCACCAGGGCATGGCCCTGCTGGGCATCCGGACGCCCGAGAGGCTCTGACACCCACCGCGTCCCCACCACCGGCCCCGGCCGGAGCTCCGGCTCCCGACCGGGGCCGCCGCGCTGTCAGTGCCTGCCCTTACAGTCACCCGCATGGCGACTCTTCCCAACCCCCTGCCCAAGCTGGCGTCCGACCCGAGCGGGCGTTCCCTGGGGCTCCGGCTCCCGCCCGGGAGACTGATCGACGCGACGGACGAAGGGCCCTGGCACGAGCCGTTGCTGTGGCATGCCGAGCGGCCGGCCGCACCGGGCAACTGGTCGGCGCTGGGGGCGGGTTCGGTGCGGGCCGGGCTGCTGCCGGTCCTCGTCGACCTGGGCGGGTCACAGGGCGGCCCGCAGGAGTGGGAGCTGATGCCCGGGGAGGTGTCCTACCCGGGTGACCACGACGCCGAGGAGGTCCTCGCGGAGTACTGGGCGGAGGTCGCAGCGGAGGGCGAGGAGTGGCCGGGGCCGGCCAAGAGCCCGGCACTCACCTCCGATCCGGACACCCGCGCGGCGCAGATCGCCGACCTGCTGACGAGCGAGGGGCCTTCCTGGTTCGGTACACCGCATCTCGCCCTCGTCCCGGCCCGGCGCAGCGCGGACGTGCCCACGGCCATCGGCTGGTCGGGCCCGGCCGACTACGAGGGCGACACCGCCCGCCTGTCGGCGGTCCTCCGCTCGTGGGAGGACCGCTTCGGCATACGCGTCGTCGGACTCGGCTTCGCCGTCCTCGTCCTCTCCGTCGCCGCCCCGCCGGCCACACCGCAGGAGGCGCGGGCGGTGGCCGCCGAACACTTCGCCTTCTGCCCGGACAACATCACGCGGGGCCCGGGAGCACTGGCGCCCTACGCCCACCAGCTCGTCGGAGAGCGCATGTGGTCGTTCTGGTGGGACTGACCGCCCGCTACCGCCTCAACCCCTTCCCCAGCCTCCGCAGCCCCTCCCCGATCTCCCCCGGCGTCTGCGTCACGAAGCACAGCCGCAGCGTCGACCCGTCGGGTTCACCGGCGTAGAAGGGCGCGCCGGGGACGTACGCGACCGCCTCCTCCACCACCTTCGGCAGCAGGGCGGTGGTGTCGTACGACTCCGGCAGCCGGGCCCAGAGGAACATGCCGCCCTCCGGCCGGTTCCACGCCGACCCCTCCGGGAGCGCCTCGCGCAGCCCCGCCAGCATGGCGTCCCGCCGCTCGCGGTACACGGCGGCCACCTTCGCCACATGCGCGTCGAGGTCGTTCACGGCCAGGTAGCGTGCCGCCGCGAGCTGGTTGACCGTGGGGGTGTGCAGGTCGGCCGCCTGCTTGGCGACGGCACAGGCGCGGCGCAGCTCCGCGGGAGCCCGCAACCAGCCCAGCCGCAGGCCGGGGGCCATGACCTTGGAGAAGGAGCCGAGCAGCACCGTACGGTCGAGGGCGTCGGGGTGGGCGGCGATCCAGGGGACGCGCTCACCTTCGTAGCGGAGTTCGCCGTAGGGGTCGTCCTCGACGATCCACAGGCCGTGCCGGGCGGCGACGGAGGCGAGCGCGGCGCGGCGGTCGGCGGGGAGGGTGCGGCCGGTGGGGTTCTGGAAGGTGGGGACGGTGTAGAGGAGCTTGGGCCGCTCCCGCACCACCAGTTCGGCGAGGGCGTCCGGGTCGGGCCCGTCCGCGTCGCCCGGCACGGCCACGACGCGCGCGCCCGCGAGCCCGAAGACCTGAAGGGCCGCGAGATAGCAGGGCGCCTCGACGAGGACGGTGTCGCCGGGGTCGAGGAGGGCGGTGGCCAGCAGGGACAGGGCCTGCTGGGAGCCGGTGGTGACGAGGAGGTCGTCGGCGTCCGTCGCCAGCCCGCGCAGCGACATCCGCGCCGCCAGCCGCTCCCGCAGGTCCGGCTCACCCTCGGTCGTGGCGTACTGCAGGGCACGGCCCGGCACTTCCTCCAGCACATGGCGGAAGGCCGCCGCCACGCCCTCCCGGTCGAACAGCTCCGGCGCGGGCAGACCGCCCGCGAAGTTGATCACCTCGGGACGGGCGGTGACGGCGAGGATGTCCCGTACGGGGGAGCCTGCGGTGGTCCGGGCGCGCGCGGCCAGGGACGGGGGTGCGGCGGATGCGAGTGTCATGCCCGCACCCTAAGGAAGTAGATGGCGCCTACACTCGCCTTTTCGGCATGTGGACGGCGCCCGCGTCCCACATCCCGTCCCGACGGGACCATGTTTCACCAGGTCAGAGCAGCTGGGACCGGACCGTCGTCCCGAGTTGCGCGCCGGGTGTGGAAGATCGGAGGTGGCACGACACAGGCTTGCCCCATGCCCACACGCCCCACTCCCCCCACCCGCCGCCCCGTCCGTCTCCTGGCCGCCGCCCTGACGGTGGCCGCCGCGCTCGCCCTCACCGCCTGCGACGACGGCGAGGGCCTGCGCGACGAGGGCCCGTCGGGAACCGCCGCTACGACGAGCGGAGTTTCAGAGCCGCCTCCGTCGCCCAGTAGGTGAGGATGTTCCGTGCCCCGGCCCGCTTGATGCCGGTCAGCGTCTCGAAGATGGCCCGGTCGCGGTCGAGCCAGCCCTTCTCGGCGGCGGCCTCGATCATCGAGTACTCGCCGGAGATCTGGTAGGCGGCGACCGGCACGTCCACCGCGTCCGCGACCCGCGCCAGGATGTCGAGGTAGGGCCCGGCCGGCTTGACCATCACCATGTCGGCTCCCTCCTCCAGGTCCAGCGCCAGTTCGCGCATCGACTCGCGGAGATTGGCCGGGTCCTGCTGATAGGTCTTGCGGTCCCCCTTCAGCGAGGACCCGACGGCCTCCCGGAAGGGGCCGTAGAAGGCCGAGGAGTACTTGGCGGTGTAGGCGAGGATGGAGACGTCCTCCCGCCCGATCTGGTCGAGCGCGTCGCGGACGACCCCGATCTGCCCGTCCATCATCCCGCTGGGCCCCACCACATGGGCGCCCGCGTCGGCCTGCACCTGCGCCATCTCCGCGTACCGCTCCAGCGTGGCGTCGTTGTCGACGCGCCCTTCCGCGTCCAGTACCCCGCAGTGCCCGTGGTCGGTCGTCTCGTCGAGGCAGAGGTCAGACATGACCAGCAGGTCGTCCCCCACCTCGGCGCGGACGTCCCGGATGGCGACCTGGAGGATCCCGTCCGGGTCGGTCCCCGGCGTCCCGAGCCCGTCCTTCTTGGACTCCTCCGGCACCCCGAAGAGCATGATCCCGGAGACCCCGGCCTCCACGGCCTCCAAGGCGGCCTTCTTCAGACTGTCGCGCGTGTGCTGCACGACCCCGGGCATCGCCTGGATCGGCACCGGCTCGCTCACACCCTCCCGCACGAACGCGGGCAGGATGAAGTCGGCCGGATGCAGCCGGGTCTCGGCGACCATGCGCCGCATGACGGGGGTGGTCCGCAGCCGCCGCGGCCGCGAACCGGGGAAGGATCCGTACTTCGTCATGCGACCACGCTACGCCCGTCGTGGCCCCGCCTTTGCCGACGCCCCGTCGGCCCCGCTGCCGGGCAGCCGCACCGGGCCCTGGCCGGACGCGACGCCGTGGCTGAACGGCTACCCTGCTCGACTGCACCGGCCGCACAGCGACCCTGAACCTCTCGGTCCCCGACGGCATCCCGGAGCAGACGGTCGGCACGGCCGTGGACGAGATCCTCGCCACCCCGGCCCTGCAGGGCCGGAGCAGACACTGAGCGACTGCGCGGGCCCGCCGCCTCCGTCCTGGAGGGGCGGGCCCGCGCCTCGTGTCGACGGCCGCCCGTTTTGCCAGTTCTTGATCATTTACGATAGGTTCGCGGAATTCTCGACTCATCCGCCCTGTTGGCCCCTAATCCTGCCCGCCCGGAACGAGACGCAGGCCCGCCTCCGGCGCGAACTCACCGACCTCGAAAGCGGCGTCACGCCAGTTGACGACCAGGTCCAGCAGTCGGTCGGTGTCGTGGGACCAGGGCGGCGCCTGGCAGGGCACGGTGGGGAAGAGCACGGCCGTTGCGAGCCTGACCGCCATCAGCGCGGCGCCGGCGTGGGGTTCCACGCCGACCTCCGCTCCCTCCCGCTTCAGGGTTTCGAGGTCGGCGGCAGCTTCGAGCAGGACTCTGTACACGCGTGCGTAGGCGGCATGGGCCGTGTCGTCGGGCATCGTCTGGTGGCTGCTTCCTCGTATGTCGGGGGGTTCGGTGGGGCCCCGGGGCCGCGGGGCGACCGCCCGGCCTCGTGACGGCCTCGGCGGGCTCAGACCGTGAGGACGGTCTCGAGGGCCATAGCCCTGCGGGCACGGCAGTCTCGACAGCATTTGTCCGGGGCCGACCTGCGGAAGACACGCGTGCAGCCGCCCTCGCAGTCCGTCCAGGGATCCGCCCAGGGGGTCGGCGGGGTCCGCCCGGGGTCCGCAGGCGAGGCCTTTGCTCGTTCAGTGGAAGGAGAGAGGTGCGGCAGGGGTGGCGGCAGCCCCTCCCGGAGCCGGTAGGCGAGCAACCCGGCGGGAGACTTCACGGCGGCCGGGACGTCGGCGGTCATGGCATGGATCACGGCGGCCCGGGAGGCACCGTTGTCGAGCCAGGCGACGACGACGGGGGCGAGGCGCTCCACGTCCTTCCGGGAGAGCATGAAGCGGTCGTCGGTGCGACGCAGGCCCGCGAGCAGGGCGACGGCCTTGTCGTGGTGCTCGCTGCCGCACCGTTCCGGGCTGCCGGAGGGCTCGTGTTCGGAAGGTCCATGGCCCGGCGGTTCGGACCGGGTCGGCGGAGGCGCAGCGGAGACTGGACCGTCTTCGGGGTCGACTTCGACTTCGGCGACTGGCGCGGCCGGGGCCACGGCGGCGACCGGGGTGATCTGGGCGACCCTGGCGGCAGGGACGTCCAGCACGTCCCGCACCTCGGGCGCCTCTGTCCCGCTCCGGGTGAGCGCCGGGACGTTGTGCGCGTACGTACGGGTGACGAAACGGCCCCCGTCCGTGCGCTCGCGCACCCGCTCCAGATAGCCGTGCGCCTCCAGTTCCCGCAGTCCGAAGGAGATGCGGTCCCGCCCCTCGGGGAAGCGTTCGGCGAGGCTGCGGATGTCGACGGGGGCGCCCTGCGGCAGCGACAGGATGTGGACGGCCAGTCCGATCGCGATCAACGACAGTGCCCGGTGCTGGGCGAGGTGGTTGCCGATGATCGTGTAGTGGCTCGACTGGTACGCACGTACGTGGGTGACACCGGAGGGGGTGGCACTGCGCCGAACGCCCGGTGTCGGGCGCGAGGCAGCGATAGGCTTCGTAGCAGCCATAGGGAAGACCTTGCTCTCTTCCTGGATGGTCAGGCCCTCGCACTGGGATTGCCGTCCCGGCGGGGGCCGATGCATGTGTGGTGTCGTTCGTGCCGAGCGTGCACGGCAGGAAGACCCACACGCCAGCCACAACGGCCCGTTTCACCCACCCGAGTGACAAACACGGGGTTTGGTTTGGTTGGACGGGTTTTTTCCCCGGTTTCTTTGATCCTTTACGGCCCGCAGCCTCGGCCTTCACCCCACCGGGTCCCGTATGTCCGGGCTCCGGTTCGGAGTTCACCGGCAGGGGTCGAAATCCAGTTCTGCCCACACGGTCTTGCACGGCACCGGCCCGGACCGCACACCCCACCGGTCGGCCAACTCCTCGACGAGCAGCAGACCGTAGCCGGATTCCGCAGGGGCCTCGCCGCCCGTTCGGGCCGGTGCGGGCAGGTGATCCCCCCGGGTGTCCGCGACCTCGATGCGCAAACTCCCGGCCCTGACGACGGAGAGCGTGAGACGAAAGCTCCGCCCGGGCACGCGGCCATGCAGAGCCGCGTTCGCGGCGAGTTCGGCGACGAGGAGCCGGGCCGGGTCCAACGGCAGCCCCCAAGAGCCGAGCCGTTCGGCCGCAAGCAGGCGGGCGAGACGAGCGCCGCGCCGGGTGGCGGAGAGCGGTACGGAGAACTGATGGAGCGGAGCGCGCACAGTTTGCGATTCACGTCACTCAGCGTGTCCATGCGTACGTAACCTGTGAAGAAGGGCGGCCCGTGCGGAGGGTGTCTGTCCTTGTGGCGCCCGGTTCCGTCCGGGCTGTACGGGGTGACCGGGAGCGGGCGTCGGGGTTGGACAAGGAAGGGCGCGGCGGGAGGGCGGCGGACGTGAGCGAGTGGGACGCGGGACCAGAGGAGGGCGAAGAGGCCGGGGCCGTCATGAGGACGGTCCTACGGCAGCTGAAGCTGTGGCGCGAGTCGGCCGGCCTCACCCAAGCCGAGTTCGGGGCGGCCATCGGCTACGGGGAGGAACAGGTCTCCTCCGTGGAGCGGGGGCGGCGCATCCCCCGTCCCGAGTACCTGGACCGCGCGGACGAGGTCCTGGCGGCGGGCGGCAGGATCGCGGCGTTGAAGGAGGACCTGACGGAGATCCGCTACCCGAAGAAGGTACGGGACCTGAAGAAGCTGGAGGCGGACGCGGTTGAGCTGGGTGCTTACAACAACTCGGTGATTCATGGGCTGTTGCAGACAGTGGAGTACGCGACCTCGGTCTTCAGCGCGCGCCGACCGCCCTTCAGCGCGGACGACTTGGAACAGCGGCTGGCAGCCCGCGTGTCACGCCAGAAGATCGTCGACGACACAACGGCACGTCCCTTCTTCAGTTTTGTCCAGTGCGAGTCGACTCTTCGGAGACCCATCGGAGGCAGGATGGTTATGCGGCGTCAGCTCGCCTACTGGAGGTCGCCGAGTTCCGGAACGTTGATCTCCAGGTGCTCCCGCTGAGTCGTGAGGTCAACTCCGGTCTGGCCGGTTCTTTCAGACTGCTCAGGCTCATGGACGGCAGCACGGTCGGGCATGTCGAGGTGCAGCACATCAGCCGTGTGATCACCGACCCTAAAGAGGTTCAGCTGCTCGACATGCGTTATGGGACCATCCGGGCACAAGCTCTCGACCCCCGAGAGTCGACAGCCCTCATCAAGAAGGTGCTTGGAGAGACATGCCTCTGAAGCCGTACAGCGAAGCCAGCCCCGGCCAGGAGTGGATAAGGAGCAGTTACAGCACGGACGAGGGGCCCGACTGCGTAGAAGTGGCCTCGGCCCCCGCCCGCATCCTGGTCCGCGACTCCAAGCACCCACAGGGCCCCCGCCTCACCCTGGCCCCCACCGCCTGGACGGCCTTCCTGCCGTACGCGTCGCGCCGCTGAAGGGCGCATCGGCTGGGCTCCTTCTCGACCGCCCCGGACGGGAGCCCACCCGAACGCTCAGGCAAGGCTCTCCGCCATTTCCTCCGCCTGCTTCAGGACGCGTTCGATCGCCGCGGGCTGCTTGTCCGGCGGATAGCCGTGCTTGCGCAGCAGGCGGAGCACTCGGGCCATGATCTTGTCCCGGGCCTGCTCCTTCACCTTCCAGTCGACGGTGACGTCCTTCCTTATCTGCTCGTACAGCTCGTGAGCGATCTTCGCGAGGAGGGTGTCCTCCATCTCCTCCACCGCCGACGGATCGGCGGCGAGGGCGTCGTAGAAGGCGAGTTCGTCCTCGGTCAGCCCGAGGTTCTTGGCCCTGCTACGGTCGGCGGACACCTCTCGTGCCAGGTTGACCAGGAAGTCCATGAACTCGGCTGCAGTGAGCAAGCCGTTGGTGTAGCGGTTCATGGCGGCCTTCATCTTCTTGGTGAAGGTCTCCTGCCGGGTCAGGTTGTTCGGGTGGGCGTCCTTGATCTCCTTCACCAGCGCACGCCGGAGCGCCGCGATGGCGAGGTTGGGGTGCCTGCTTGCCTTCAGGTCGTTCAGCACGCGGTCGTCGAGGTGGGACAGGTCGGGCTTGGTGAGGCCGGCCGCGTCGTAGATGTCCACTACGCCCTCGGTGGCGACGACGGACTCGTTGAGCTGGGCGATGAGGAGGCGGACGTCGGCGGCTGTGGCGAGTCCCTGTTCCTCCTTCTCGTCCATGGCGTACTTCTCGCGCGAGGTGCGCACGGCCTCGAAGAAGCGGATGTCGGGAAGCAGGTCCTGCACCCGCTGGTCGGTGGGGCAGAGGGAGAACGCCTGACGCAGCAGGTTCGCGTGGTACATGAACCGCTGCCTGCGGGTGGCCTTCCCCCATTCCGGCGCGGGCTCGGGGGCGATCAGGAACTCCAGCGCCTCCGTCAGCGCCTCCCGGTAGGCGCTCGGACCGCCCGCGTCGCGGATCTCGCGCCAAGGGCAGCCGTGAAGAAGATCGTCGATGCGCTGGTGGTTCTCGCGGACGAGTTGGACGGCCTGGCGCAGGTCGGCGCCGAGCATGGGGTTCTCCTGGTCCCGCTCGGAGTACTCGGCCAAGGCTTCCTTGATCTCCCGGATCACACCCTGGAAGTCGACGACCAGACCCGACGGTTTACCCGGCCAGGTGCGGTTGACGCGGGCGATGGCCTGCATCAGGGCCGCGCCGCGCATGCGCTTGTCGAGGTAGAGGGTGTGCAGGGGCGGTGCGTCGAAACCGGTTAGCCAGAGGGACTGGACGATGACGAGTTCCAGTACGTCGTCCGCGTCGGTGACCCGCTTCTGGATGTTCTTCAGCTGGGTCGGTGTGCGGACGTAGTCGGCGACCTCCGGAACGTCCTTCGCGGCGTTGCCGGTGAACACGACCCTGATGCGACCGGTGTCGTCGGTGAGGAGCTGGGACTCCGGATCCTTCTCCCCCGCCCACTCGTGCCGACGCCGGATGATCGCCTCGAATAGGCGCGCGGCGATGACCCGTGACGCACAGACCACCATGCCCTTGCCGGGGTGACCGGTGAGCTTGATCATCTCCGAGCGGCGCGCGTCCCAGTGTTCGAGGATCGTTCCGGCCAGCTCCTCGATACGCCCTGGGGCACCGATCAGGCTCTCGTACTGACCGAACTGCCGACGGGCCTTGCGCTGCTCCTCCTCCGACAGCCCCTCTATCAACCCCTCGGCACGGGCGTCGAGGTCGTCGAGATCGACATCGGCGGGAAGGTCGACGCGGACCAGGTGCGGCTCGTAGAAGACAGGGACGGTCGCTCCGTCGTCGACGGCCTGTGTGAGGTCGTAGGTGTGGATGTTCTCGCCGAAGACGCCACGGGTGCTGCCGACGCCGTTCTCGATGGGGGTTCCGGTGAACGCGATGAAGGTGGCGTTCGGCAACGCGTCGCGGAGGTTGCGGGCGTAGCCGTCGATGAAGTCGTAGTGACTGCGGTGCGCCTCGTCGACGACGACGATCACGTCACGGCGCGGGGAGACGAGCGGATGCCGGACGCCGGCCTCCTTCTCCCCCTGGTTGAGCCGGAACTTCTGGAGCGTGGTGAAGACGACGCCCCCGCCCCCCTCCTGCCGCTGGAGCAGCCGCCGCAGTTCACCCGCGTCGTTGGCCTTCTCCGGAGCCCCCGTGATCTTCTCCAAAGTGCGACTGGCGGCGAAGGTGTCGTAGAGCTGGGTGTCGAGGTCGATGCGGTCGGTGAGGAGGACGAAGGTCGGGTTGGACAGCTCGGGCGTCCGGGCCGCCTTGCCGACGTAGAACAGCATCTCCTCGCTCTTGCCGGCGCCCTGGGTGTGCCAGACGACACCGGCCCGGCCGTCGGTAGCGACGGCGGACTCGGTGGCGCGCACGGCCGCGTTGACGGCGATGTACTGGTGCGCCTTGGCAAGCTTGACCATGTCGACGGCACCGGATTCCGGGGCCGAGTAGGACAGGAAGTTGGCGACGAGATCGAGGAAACGGGCCGGTTCGAAAGCGCCGTAGAGCATCCGCTCCAGGGCGCGCCCGTCCTGCCGCTCCTCCTTGCGGAGCATGACGTCGTGCTCGTCGGCGTGCCAGGGCGACATGTGCTGCCACGGCGTGAAGGGGGTGCCGACGCGTGCGGTGATCCCGTCGGAGACGAGGGTGAGCAGGAGCGTGGCGAAGGTACCGGTCTCCTTCAGCTCGCGCCGGTAGCCCTGGACCTGGTCGTAGGCCGTGCGGGCGCTGTCGTTGCTGTCGGCCTTCTTCAGCTCGATGACGGCGAGGGGCAGGCCGTTGACGTACAGCACGATGTCGAAGACGAAGGTCCGGTTCTTCGTGCTGCGCACCCGCACCTGGGAGGCGGCGACGAGATCGTTGCCGTGGGGGTCGGCGAAGTCGACGGGACGGATACGGGCGTGCCGCTGCTCGCCGGTGGCGGGGTCGTCGTAGGGCACGCTGATCCCGTCGGTCAGCCGCTCGTAGAACCGGTGGTTCTCCCGGAGGTCGTTCCGCGTCTGCCAGCGCAGCAGCTCGTTGGCGGCGTCCTCGGCGACGTGCTCGGGCAGGCGCGGGTACCGGGTGCGGATCGCCTTGAGCAGGCGGGGTCGCAGCACGAGGTCGTCCCAGTCGGCCCGCACGCCCTGCGCGGGCCCCAACTCCGGCCCGGGGATGTGCTGCCATCCGTACTCGCCGAGTACGTCGAGCGCGTGCAACTCCAACTCCGCCTCGGTGAGCCGGTCTATCGGCGGCTCACCGGGCACGTGATCGGCGGCTGCGGTCATACGGCCTCCTCGACGGTACGGACGGCGTCCCGCACACGGAGCTTTCCGGAAAGGAGCTGGGGGAGGAGGGTGTCCCGGAGGTCGGCGAGGGTGCGGTTCTCGTTGGCTGTTTGCGTCACGGTTGCGTGCAGCGCTTCGAGCCGAGCCGACAGCCGCTCTCGCTCGCCTTCGGCGGGCAGCAGGATTCGCCAGCTGGGCATCTCCTTGAGCGGCAACCGGTCGACCGTCGCACCGTAGACGGTCCTGCGCTTGATCTCTTCCTGGAATGCAGGACTGAGGTAAGCGTGGAGCAACAACGCGCCGCTGACCGAAGCGGACTTGCTGCGCAGCAAAGCCATACGCCTCCCCAGGCTGCCACGAACGCCAGGGGGCATCAGCGCGGCGTCACCGAGCCGCGTCTCGTAGGAGAAGAGAACGTCCCCGGCTTTTGGCTGCACGCGCCGGGTCCAGCGAGGGAAGTCGCCCTCAGAGAGGTGCGCCGACTCTGTCAGGTCTAGATAGCCATTTTTGAGACTGCTGATGCTGAGGAACCAGGGTCCGGTCTCGGTCTTGTGCGGGGTGGCGTGCGGCCCGTCGAAGAGCACGGCAAGATCACCGATCAAATCGGGTTCGCCGCTCGTACCGTTGGCTTCGTAACAGGCGCTGGCAAGACTGAGGCTGGTCTCGCGGATCCGCTCGTTGAGCGCGATCTTGTCGTCTAGGGCCCCAAGCACTTCGGCCACGGCCTGCTGCTCTGGGAGCAAGGGGAGGGCGATGTCGTACTCGCAGATACGGTTGGGACTAGTGTGCTTTACCGTGCTACCGGTGGCCGTTGCGACAACATGCTGATGATAAGCATCGACACGGAGTGCATAGTAAAGGAATTTCTTGTCCAGCAAATCTGGTCGCGAGATACATACCAAACCAATGCGTTGATTATGCAAGTACACGCCGCCATCCGGAATTATCGCCGGAAACCCCAGAGTGTCGGCACCCTTACTCAGGTCCGTCATCGTAACTACCAGGTCACCCTGCGACAGCGTAAATCCTTCCGGCACAGGACCCACGTAATATTTCGGCTTAGATTTCCTAAATCCGCCACCAATGGAGAAGTTCCCGGGCGTTACCAGCACGGGTCCCGGCGGCACCTCAGTGAAGTACTCGCCTTTAAAGGCAAATCCATGCTTAATCGAGACCAACTCGCCCAGCTTCTGGGGACGCCACTCAGGCACTTACCCTCCCCAACTGCTCATCCACAACCTTCGCCAACCGCTCAGACTCCGCAAACTGCTCCCGCAGCAACGCAGTCAACCGAGCGATCTTCTCCTCCACCGGCTCCGCGTCCGGGTCGACCTCCTGCTCCGCCGCCCCCACATACCGCCCCGGCGTCAACACAAAGTCGTGCCCGGCGATGACATCCAGCGAAGCGCTCACGCAGAACCCCGGCACATCCTCATAAGGCCCGTGCCCCTCCACCCCCCGCCACGCCCGCACCGTGTCGCCGATGCGCTCGACGATCTCCTCCTTCTCCCTCAGCACCCGCAGCGTCCGGTTCTCCATCTCCCCGAACTCGCGCGCGTCGATGAACAGCACCTCGCCCTTGCGTCCCGGCGCCCATCCCGAGTGCCGCCCCTTGCCCTCCGCCAGGAACCACAGGCAGGCCGGGATCTGCGTGGACCGGAACAACTGCCCTGGCAGGGCGATCATGCAGGCGACCAGGTCGTCCTCGACCATCGCGCGCCGGATGTCACCCTCGCCGGACTGCTTGCTGCTCATCGAGCCGTTCGCCAACACGACACCCGCGCGCCCACCCGGCGCGAGCTTGCTGATCATGTGCTGGAGCCAGGCGTAGTTGGCGTTGCCGACGGGCGGGGTGCCGTACACCCACCGCTTGTCCATGCCGAGCAACTCGCCGCCCCAGTCGGAGATGTTGAACGGCGGGTTGGCCATGACCACGTCCGCCTTCAGCTCCGGATGCTGGTCGTTGCGGAAGGTGTCGGCAGGCTCGTCGCCCAGCTTGGCCTCGACCCCGTGGATGGCGAGGTTCATGTGGGCCAACTGCCAGGTGGTCTGGTTGAGTTCCTGGCCGTAGACGGAAACGTTCAGCGGGTTTCCGCCGTGGGTCTCGATGAACTTCTCCGCCTGGACGAACATGCCGCCCGAACCGCACGCCGGGTCGTACACCCGCTCGCCCTGCTTGGGCTCCAGGACCTCGACGAGAAGCTTCACCACGCTCTCCGGGGTGAAGTACTCGCCGCCCTTCCGGCCCTCCTTCAGGGCGAACTCCGCGAGGAAGTACTCGTAGACCTCGCCCATGATGTCCCGGGCGCCCCGGCGCTTGCCGTCCTCGCCCAACTGCTCCTGGAAGACCAGCCGGTCCAGCAGCTTGACCAGGCCGGCCAGGCGCTCGCCGTCGACACGTCCGCTGTCGTAGATCTTCGGCAGGGTCCGGTTCAGCGACGGGTTGAACTTCTCGATGGCGCGCATCGCCGCGTCGATGGCCTCGCCGATGCTCTGGCCCTCGACCGTGCCCTTCGCCCGCTCCAGGACGCTCTCCCAGCGCGCGGTGGGCGGCACGTAGAAGATCCCGGAGCCGGTGTACTCGCGGCGCTCCTCAAGGGTGGCGAGGAGGTCGGCCTCGCTCCAGCCGCCCTCCTCCCGCAGCTCGGCCTCCAGCTGCGCGCGCTTCTCGGCCATGGCGGCGGAGACGTACTTGAGGAAGACCAGACCCAGCACGAAGTGCTTGTACTCGGCGGCGTCCAGGCTGCCGCGCAGCTTGTCCGCAGACGCCCACAGCACCTTCTTCATGGCCGGGGGCTCGGTCGTCTTCTTCTTGCGTGGCGGCACCGGTGCCTCGTTTCTTTCTCGTTCGCGGTGTTTCTCGTCGTACGTCGTGGCGGCCGGTGGACAGGAATCGTGCCGCCTGTCACCCTCGCCGAAGCTCAGGTGCCACCGGTTCTGCGCCTCAGCGCAAGATCCCCGTCGGCAACCCCGGCCGCCAGTCGCAGGGCCAGATCGTCCAGCGCGTTCAGCTGCCGCCGCACCTGCGCCCGCTGCCGCTCCGTCTCGCTCAGGATGGCCTCCAACTCGGCGACCTCCTCGGGTGGCAGCTCAGGCAGGTCCATGTCCCGCACGCTCACCCGGCGCACCAGGGAGCCGCTGCTGCGCTGCTGGTTGCGCGGTGCGGCGAGCAACTGGGCCAACGGCTGGGGGCGCATCCACAGCTCCTCGGGGCGGACCTCTCCCGCCAGAAACGGACGGTACGCGGCGATCCGGAGTCCCTGAACCGGCGCCAGCAGAACGCATCCGCCCGCGTTGTCGACGTGCGTACGGATGCCGTGCTCGGTGAACAGGAAGACATCGCCGCGCTCGGTGACCACCGCCTGTGGATACTGCGCAAGGTCCTCCAACGCGATCCGCCTCTTGCCGAACGGCAGCGCGCCGAGCATCTCCTCCCGGCCGACGACCGGCAGTCCCGCCTCCCCGATGTCCGCCTCGCGGATCCGGTGGCCGGCCAGCAGCCTGAGCTGGCCGCCCTTCAGGTGCTCGGCGACGTTGCGATGCGCCACCCTGTTCTCCGGCTGACGTCTGGCGACTCCGAGATCGCCTATCCACTCCTTGAGCCGGGGCAGGGCGACGGCGGCCTCGCGGCGGGCGTCCAGGGTCGCCGAGAAGTGGTCCAAGCCCTGTTCCTTCGCGGCCAGCCGGTGCGCCGGCAGGACCGAGCGGCCGTCCAGGAGCGATTCCGCACGCGGACCGGTGCCCGACACGGGAAAGAACCCGGCCTCCTCGTCCACCGGTGACCGCCCGGCGTCGAGTACCTCGGCGACGTACGCGGTCCACTCCCCGCCGACCCGACGGGCGATGCGGTCGGCGTCGACCAGCAACACCTCGCCCGGTTCCTCCCGCGCCGCCGCACCGCGTAGTACGAGCAGTGCGTGCTCCGCCCCCGTACGGAACGGGTGGATGCGGCGCGGCAGTTGGACGACGGCGGCCACCGCACCATCGCTCAGCAGCTGCTCCCGCATCCGCATACTCGGCGTCGGCGCCGTGACACGAGGCCGGCTCAGCGTCCACGACGGCACGACGACATAGCCCCGTCCGCCCGGCTTCAGCCGCCGCACGGCCTCAAGCGCCCAGCCGAGCGGCCCGCCCTCGTCGGACTCCCGCTCCCCGGAGGCGTAGGGCGGATCGGCGACGACCAGATCGGCGGAGGGCATGCCCCAGGGCCGGTCCGGGTCGAGGCCGAACTCCCGCTGCTCCCAGGGCCGCAAGGTGTCCAGGTCCTCCGGGCGTGCGCAGACGTCCACAGCGGAGCAGTAGTGGGCGAACAGCCGGTACAGCAGCAGCCTGCCGCGCAAGGGGTCGGACTCCACCGCCACGATGTCACCGCGTCCGCCGATGTCGTCCCGGGCGAACAGCAGCTCACCGGTTCCCGCACACAGGTTGATCACCGACGGCTGGCCGGGGCCCGCGGACAGCACCCCGGACGGTCCGACCAGGGTGCTGATCAGCCGGGCGACCGCCGGTGGTGTCGTGTCCGTCGTCAGGTCCGACTCCAGCCGCTCGGCCAGCCCGAGCACGGTGTCGGCGGCGGCACCGGGGGAGCCGAGTTCCTCGATGAGCTCCCGGACGGCGCGGGCCACCCGGGGATCGGCCTGCTCCGCGCCCTCCAGCAGTTGTTCGGGGAGGGCCTCCCGGTACCAGCCGCCGCCCTCGCCCGCCATGGCACACACCGCGAGCGCGTCGGCGATGAGCCTGTTCGCGGAGCCCAGTTCGTGGCGCAGCGCGACCAGCCCGCGCAGGCGCAATCCCCGCCGGAACCGGTCGCCGTAGGTCGGGACGGTGCCGTCCTCGTCCGGCTCCTCGTCCGGTACCGGCCGCAGGTCGAGCCAGGCCGCCACTTCCCCGGCGTCGAAGAGAGGCCTGCTGTCGCTGCCCGCCACGGGATCGGGGAACGGCGCCCGCCGGTCACCGGCCGCCTCCAGGACGTCCCGGGCGAACCGGCGTCGCCAGTTGCTGACCGTGGGCCGGCCGACCTCGGCGAGTTCCTTGATCTCCCCGAGGGAAACCAGCGCCGACCCCTCGGTCACGCCCGGAACCTGCACCGTCATCTCCGCTCCTTCGATCCTTGTTCTCTCCCCCGCGGCCACGGCGTTCCCTCCCCGGCGGCCGCGGCCGCCGGGGCACCACGCCTCACAGCCGCATCGGCTCCGTACCGGCGAGCACCGCCCTCCGGCGCGCCAGCACCTGCGGCACCTGCCCGTACTTCTCGTGCCGGTCGGCCATCTCCGGGGAGACGTGACGCAGCAGCGTCAGCGCGGTCTCCAGGTCCCGCTCCAAATGCCGCTGGAAGACGCACTCGTGATGCGCGATGCGGTTGCGCAGCGTCAGCATGAACTGGAACTTGCGGTAGAGGTCCTCCCGACCCCCGCGGTGTTCACGGAACAGATGACGGAGCGAGGAGTTCCAGTACTTCATCTCGTAGTTGTCACGGCCGCCACGCCCGAGCAGACCGACCCAGAAGCCGAACGGCAGCTGCGCCACGATGTCGCAGGGACCGAACGGGCGGTACGGCCGCCTGTCCTCCAGGGTCTCCCGCGCCCTTTCCAGCATGTCCAGACCCTTATGGTTGGGCCGGGCCTTCGGCACGTCCCACCACGCCTCCTGACCGTGCTTGCCCACGAGCTGGCGGTGGAGCCGGTTGCGCAGGCTCACCTCAAGGTCGCGCAAGGGGCTCTGCAGAGCCCGGGCCACCTCCGAGTCCCAGGCGTACAGCCGCAGTGCACGGACGCGGTCACCCCCGCACTGGTGCAGGAAGGGCTGGAACCGCTCCGGCGAGATGGCCACGATTAACCGGTCGTCCTCGCTCGCCTCACCATCGAGCAGCGTCATCACGCGTCCTTTCGCCCGCGACCCGCCCGTGGTAGGGTCTGTCGAGTAAGCCTTGGATCACTGTCACTGCATCGCAAACAGCCCTTGGCAGTGCTTGGTTGTGACCCCCGAGTCCGCCCGCCCAATTCAGGCGGACTCGGGGGCACAACTGCTTCTGGGACAGGGCCGGCCGAGTCGGGATCAGATCGACTGCGGCGCCCACTAACCACAGTAGTAGGTTGACCGCTCCTGGTCAACGCTTATAGATACCGAATCCTGAGAAGTGGCCTTCTCAGGAGTCGGTATCTATAAGACTCGTGATTGAAAACCCCGCTCTTTCTCGCCGCTTCCATGAGAACGCCCCACCGTCTCCGACGGAGACGGTGGGGCGCGAAAGGTGCTTCCAGGCTGCGGTGATCTCGTGGCGGACCGCGAAGAGGCGGCTACGTCGCCCGCCGCCTGCGCGCCCCCGGCCGCCTCTCGCTCGGCCGCGTCACCGGATCCCCGGCCTCCAGCGCCGCGGCTCTCCGCCGCAGCCCGAAGTCGGCCAGCGCCTCCGCCAGCTTGTTCACCGACGGCTCCGGAGCCATGACGTCGACCCGCAGCCCGTGCTCCTCGGCGGTCTTCGCCGTAGCAGGCCCGATACAGGCGATCACGGTCACGTTGTGCGGCTTCCCCGCGATCCCCACCAGGTTCCGCACGGTGGACGACGACGTGAAGAGCACGGCGTCGAACCCGCCCCCCTTGATCGCCTCGCGGGTCTCCGCCGGCGGCGGCGACGCCCGCACGGTCCGGTAGGCCGTGACGTCGTCCACCTCCCAGCCCAGCTCGATGAGACCCGCGACGAGCGTCTCGGTGGCGATGTCCGCGCGCGGCAGGAACACCCGGTCGATCGGGTCGAACACCGGGTCGTACGGCGGCCAGTCCTCCAGCAGTCCGGCGGCCGACTGCTCGCCGCTCGGCACCAGGTCCGGCTTCACGCCGAAGGCGACCAGCGCCTTGGCGGTCTGCTCACCCACCGCCGCGACCTTGATACCCGCGAAGGCCCGGGCATCGAGGCCGTACTCCTCGAACTTCTCCCGCACCGCCTTGACGGCGTTGACGGAGGTGAAGGCGATCCACTCGTACCGGCCCGTCACCAGTCCCTTGACGGCCCGCTCCATCTGCTGGGGCGTGCGCGGCGGCTCGACGGCGATCGTCGGCACCTCGTGCGGTACGGCGCCGTAGGACCGCAGCTGGTCGGAGAGCGACGCCGCCTGCTCCTTCGTCCGCGGGACGAGGACCTTCCAGCCGAACAGCGGCTTGGACTCGAACCACGCCAGCTGGTCGCGCAGGGCGGGGGCGGAACGCTCGCCGACCACGGCTATCACCGGCCGGCCGCCCTCGGGCGAAGGCAGCACCTTCGCCTGCTTCAGCGTCTGGGCGATGGTGCCGAGGGTGGCTGTCCAGGTCCGCTGACGGGTCGTCGTACCGCCGACCGTGACGCTCATCGGGGTGTCGGGCTTGCGTCCGGCGGACACCAGTTCACCCGCCGCCGCCGCGACCGAGTCGAGGGTCGTCGAGACGACGACGGTCCCGTCGGATGCGCCGACCTCGGTCCAGCAGCGGTCCGAGGCCGTACGCGCGTCCACGAAGCGGACGTCCGCCCCCTGCGCGTCCCGCAGCGGCACACCGGCGTACGCGGGCACGCCGACGGCGGCCGCCACGCCCGGGACCACCTCGAACGGCACCCCGGCGGCAGCGCACGCGAGCATTTCCTCCGCCGCGTACGTATCCAGCCCCGGGTCCCCGGACACCGCACGGACGACCCGCCTGCCGCCCCGCGCGGCCTGCATGACAAGATGTGAGGCATCCCGCACAGCGGGTGCCTCAGGGCTTGTTGACGTGCCGTCAACAAGCACGGGGTGAGGCGTGCCCGTGCCCGGAAGCGGGTCCGACGAAGGACCGGTTTCCGCGTTCACGACGGCGACGCCGGGCCGCGCGTGCGACCGTACGACGTCGAGCACCTCGTGCTCGGCGACGAGGACGTCCGCGTTCGCCAGCGCCTCCACGGCGCGCAGAGTCAGCAGTCCCGGATCCCCGGGTCCGGCACCCAGGAAGGTGACGTGCCCGTGCTCAGGACCGATGGCGGCAGGAAGGGCGGTGGGGCTCACAGTGCTCGCTCCCCCATCAGACCGGCCGCGCCCTGGGCGAGCATCTCGGCTGCGAGTTCGCGACCGAGCGCCATTGCCCCGTCGTGCGTCTCGGGCACGGGACCGGTGGTGGACAACTGCACCATGCGGGTGCCGTCGGTCGTGCCGACGACTCCCCGCAGGCGCATTTCCTTGACAATCTGCCCGTCGGCCTGGGGATCCCCCCGCTCGAGCGGAGCCGAGAGTGGGGGAAGGTCGGCCAGCGCGCCCACAGGGGCGCTGCAGCCGGCCTCCAGGGCGGCGAGCAGGGACCGTTCGGCGGTCACGGCGACCCGGGTGAACGGGTCGTCGAGCGCACCGAGCGCGGCGACGAGTTCCGCGTTGTCCGCGGCACATTCGATCGCCAGTGCTCCCTGGCCGGGAGCGGGCAGAACCGTGTCGATCGACAGGAAGTCGGTGACCTCGTCGATACGGCCGAGGCGGCTGAGGCCGGCCGCGGCCAGCACCACCGCGTCCAGCTCGCCGTCGCGGACGTATCCGATGCGGGTGTCGACGTTGCCGCGTATCGGGACCGTCTCCATGTCCAGTCCGTGGCTGCGCGCGTACGCGTTCAGCTGCGCCATGCGGCGCGGCGAACCGGTGCCGACACGCGCCCCGCGCGGCAGGTCGGTGAACTTCAGCGCGTCCCGGGCGACGATCACGTCACGCGGGTCCTCGCGTTCCGGTACGGCGGCCAGGACCAGGTCCTCGGGCTGCGTGGTCGGCAGGTCCTTCAGCGAGTGAACCGCGAAGTCGACCTCCCCCTTGAGCAGCGCGTCCCGCAGGGCCGTGACGAACACACCCGTGCCACCGATCTGCGCGAGGTGCTCGCGGGAGACATCGCCGTAGGTGGTGATCTCGACGAGCTCGACGGGCCGTCCGGTCACCTGGCGCACGGCTTCCGCGACCTGCCCGGACTGGGCCGTGGCGAGCTTGCTGCGCCGTGTCCCGAGTCTCAGTGCCCTTGTACTCATGCCGCTCATGCCGGCCCTCGGTTCTCTGCGTTCTGCTCTGTGCTGTCCTCGGCCCGGGACACGGCGGCCACCGCCTCCTGGTCGAGGTCGAAAAGGGTCCGCAGCGCGTCCGCGTACCCGGCGCCGCCGGGCTCGGCCGCCAGCTGCTTGACCCGGACGGTCGGCGCGTGCAGCAGCTTGTCGACGACGCGCTTCACGGTCTGGGTGATCTCGGCGCGGTGCTTGTCGTCGAGGCCGGGCAGCCGCCCCTCGAGGCGGGCGATCTCACCGGCGACGACATCGGCGGCCATCGTGCGCAGCGCCACCACGGTCGGCGTGATGTGCGCGGCCCGCTGGGCGGCGCCGAACGCGGCGACCTCGTCGGAGACGATCCGCCGCACCTGGTCCACGTCGGCGGCCATCGGCGCGTCGGCGGAGGCTTCCGCGAGCGACTCGATGTCCACCAGCCGGACCCCGGCCAGCCGGTGCGCGGCCGCGTCCACGTCCCGGGGCATCGCCAGGTCCAGCAGGAACAGCACCGGCTCGGGGCGCACGGGGGCGGCGACCGGCTCGGGCCTGCGGCGCTCGGGGATGCGGCCGAGGGTGGCGACGGTCGAGGCGAGGGCGGCGATCAGCTCGGCGTCGGCCTCGGGCGTGCGCCGGGTGGCCGTACGGCGGTCCACGGTGGCGTTGTCGACCCAGGCGGCGTGCTGCTCCAGGGTCGCCGCGTCCATGCCGGCCACGGCGGCTTCGCCCATCACGGAGAAGCCGGGCTGCTGCTGCACGGCGGACAGGTCCACCGGGCAGCCGTCCTCGGTGCCGAGGGTGGTGGGCGGCAGGGCCCGTACCGACGGGGTCTCCTGGTCGAAGGCGGCCGGGGTGCCCGTCCGGCCCTCGACCGCCGTGGCGATCGCCGCTCCGGTGAGGACGAGGCCCGTCGCGCCCGTGCAGGAGACGGCGACGTCGGCACGTGTCAGCTCGGCCGGCACCGATTCCATCGGGACCGCGCGGGCCGGCACGTCCGTGCCCTCGTCCTCGGTGAGTATCTGCGCGAGCCGCTCGGCGCGGTCGAAGGTGCGGTTGGCGACGACGATCTCGGCGACCCCGGCGCGCGCGAGGGTCGCGGCGGCCAGCGAGGACATCGAGCCCGCGCCGATGACCAGCGCCCTCTTGCCCCGCGCCCACCGCTGCACGTCCCCGCCGGCGGCGAGCTGCTCCAGCCCGAAGGTCACCAGCGACTGTCCGGCCCGGTCGATGCCGGTCTCTGAGTGGGCGCGCTTGCCGACCCTGAGCCCCTGCTGGAACAGGTCGTTCATCAGCCGGCCGGCGGTGTGCAGCTCCTGCGCCTTCGCCAGGGAGTCCTTGAGCTGGCCGAGGATCTGCCCCTCGCCGACGACCATGGAGTCCAGACCGCAGGCCACCGAGAACAGGTGGTGGACGGCACGGTCCTCGTAGTGGACGTAGAGGTAGGGCGTGAGCTCTTCCAGCCCGACCCCGCTGTGCTGGGCGAGCAGCGTGGACAGCTCGGCGACACCGGCGTGGAACTTGTCCACGTCGGCGTAGAGCTCTATGCGGTTGCAGGTGGCGAGGACGGCGGCCTCGGCGGCCGGTTCGGCGGCGACCGTGTCCTGGAGCAGCTTGAGCTGGGCGTCCGCGGAGAGGGAGGCCCGCTCCAGGACGCTCACGGGTGCGCTGCGGTGGCTCAGTCCGACGACGAGCAGACTCATGCCGGCATCACGGCGGGTACGTCCCCCTCGGGCCCCTGGTCGGTTTCGTGGGAGTCGGCGCGGCTGACGGACGGGGGTACGGCGCCGTCGGGCGACGCGGCCTCCTCGCCGGCCTTGCGCTGCTCGTGGAAGGCGAGGATCTGCAGCTCGATGGAGAGGTCGACCTTGCGCACGTCGACGCCGTCCGGGACGGACAGCACGGTTGGCGCGAAGTTCAGGATGGAGGTGACCCCGGCGGCCACGAGCCGGTCGCAGACCTGCTGGGCGGCGCCGGCCGGGGTGGCGATGACGCCGATCGACACGCCGTTGTCCGTGATGATCTTCTCGAGGTCGTCCGTGTGCTGGACGGGGATGCCCGCGACGGGCTTGCCGGCCATCGCCGGGTCGGCGTCGATGAGCGCGGCGACCCGGAAGCCACGCGAGGCGAAGCCGCCGTAGTTGGCGAGCGCGGCGCCCAGATTTCCGATGCCGACGATCACTACCGGCCAGTCCTGGGTGAGGCCCAGCTCACGGGAGATCTGGTAGACGAGATACTCGACGTCGTAGCCGACACCGCGCGTTCCGTAGGAGCCCAGGTAGGAGAAGTCCTTGCGCAGCTTGGCGGAGTTGACCCCCGCCGCCGCGGCCAGTTCCTCGGAGGAGACCGTGGGGACCGAGCGCTCCGACAGTGCGGTCAGCGCGCGGAGGTACAGCGGAAGGCGGGCGACGGTGGCCTCGGGAATCCCTCGGCTACGGGTCGCCGGTCGGTGAGATCGGCCAGTTGCCACGGTGCTCCTGCGGGTAGAGCGGGGCTGCGGGCGGTCACACGTACCCGGACCGCCCCGTCGACAGCAGGCTATGTCTTTGTGAACGCGTGCACAAAGATGGTGTCCGATTTGCCCGGCCAACGTGACCGGGGTCACGCGCGTCGTTCCTAGGGGTGTCCCTAGGAGCATCCCTGGGGGCAAAACCGACACACTCCTCGTGAATCCCGCCCCCGAGACCGAACCGCCATCGATCCTAAGCGACGCCCGGCGTGTCTTGTACTAGTCGGTCAGTTCCTTGCGGAGGCGGCCCTCGTCGACACGCCAGAACGTGTGCTGCTTCCCGTCCACGAGGACGACGGGGATCTGCTCCCAGTACCGCTCGTGGAGTTCCGGATCCCGGGTGATGTCCTTCTTCTCCCAGGGGACACCGAGATCGCCGCACACCTTCTCGATCACGACCTGCGCGTCCTCGCACAGATGGCAGTCGGGCTTCCCGATGAGCGTGACGAGCCGGTCCTGCGGGGCCGGCCCCTTCCGTCGAAAGAGGGGACTCATACGGGTCATTCTCGCGCCTCTTTAACGGACAGGTCGCGGAGAGTTCACACCCCGCGAACCTCACCGCTCCGGAACCACCGAACAAACTGGCTATGCTCACGCCATGGCCGCATTGGGATGGCTCACCCCCCGTAGGCGCTCCGCCACCGCGCGGAGCGTGCTGGCTGGCGAGGCCTCGGCCGAGGCCGCCCGCAAGTCCACGCAGGAAGAACAGCACAAGGCCCCGGAGGAAGAGGGGGCCGAACCGCAGTTCCCGGTCCACGGCGACGCGCTGGCCGCCGCCTTCTTCGACCTGGACAACACCGTGATGCAGGGCGCCGCCCTGTTCCATTTCGGCCGCGGCCTGTACAAACGCAAGTTCTTCGAGACCCGTGACCTGGTCCGGTTCGCCTGGCAGCAGGCGTGGTTCCGGATGGCCGGCATCGAGGACCCCGAGCACATGCAGGACGCGCGGGACTCGGCGCTGTCCATCGTCAAGGGCCATCGCGTCGCCGAACTGCAGTCGATCGGCGAGGAGATCTACGACGAGTACATGGCCGAGCGCATCTGGCCGGGCACCCGTGCCCTGGCCCAGGCCCATCTGGACGCGGGCCAGAAGGTGTGGTTGGTCACAGCCGCCCCGGTGGAGATCGCCCAGGTGATCGCCCGCCGCCTCGGCCTCACCGGCGCCCTCGGCACGGTCGCGGAGTCGGTCGACGGCGTCTACACGGGCAGGCTGGTCGGCGAGCCGCTGCACGGCCCCGCCAAGGCGGAGGCGGTCCGCGCCCTGGCCGCGGCGGAGGGCCTGGACCTCTCCCGCTGCGCCGCCTACAGCGACTCCCACAACGACATCCCGATGCTGTCCCTCGTCGGCCACCCCTACGCCATCAATCCGGACAGCAAACTCCGCAAACACGCCGCGAGCCTCGACTGGCGCCTGCGCGACTACCGCACGGGCCGCAAGGCGGCGAAGGTGGGCATCCCGGCGGCGGCGGGGGTCGGGGCCGTCGCGGGCGGCACGGCAGCAGCCATCGCCCTGCACCGGCGACGCCGGTAACCGGCCCCCCTGAGGGGCGCGCGCACAAAGGACGGTCGTACCCCCTACGGCCGTCCTTTATTCGTCCTTGTCCGCGCACAGCCACAACACGCCCCGGACCGACCCGAAACTCAAACCTTTTCGATCACCAATCGCTCACCATCCGCCACTTGTTCGAGCGCCAATAGGTAACAGAAGCGACGTAATCGAAGTTTTGAGCAACTCGGTGTAGCAGCGCCTGCACGAAGCGTTATTCTCCTCAGACGCAAACCGGTACCCCTCCTGTCGCTACGACGGGTGAAAGGTCCCGCACTGCACGTGATGGAAGCTCTGCCTCTGGGAGTCCCGTGTACCCACACGTCGGGGTTGACGCCTCGGGCCTGGCTACGCTGCGCACAACGGTCGCTACGGTCCGAGACCTGCTGCGCGGCTTCGTCCCCACCGCGTACGCCGTCCCCGCCTTCGCCACCGCCACACCGGCGGGCCCGTGCTACGCACTGGCGGAAGGCACCTCCGCGGTCGGCAGAAGAGGACGCTCGACCGGCGCGGCCCCCACCCGCCGACCGGCCGCCGACAGCGACAGCGCCCGGATGATGGACCTCGTCGAACGGGCACAGGCCGGCGAGGCCGACGCCTTCGGGCGCCTGTACGACCAGTACAGCGACACCGTCTACCGCTACATCTACTACCGCGTCGGCAGCAAGGCGACCGCGGAGGACCTCACCAGTGAGACGTTCCTGCGCGCCCTGCGCCGGATCGGCACCTTCACCTGGCAGGGCCGCGACTTCGGCGCCTGGCTCGTCACCATCGCCCGCAACCTCGTCGCCGACCACTTCAAGTCGAGCCGCTTCCGCCTCGAGGTCACCACCGGCGAGATGCTCGACGCCAACGAGGTCGAGCGCTCCCCCGAGGACTCCGTCCTGGAGTCCCTCTCCAACGCCGCCCTCCTGGACGCCGTACGACGGCTCAACCCCCAGCAGCAGGAGTGTGTGACCCTCCGCTTCCTGCAGGGCCTCTCCGTCGCCGAGACCGCGCGCGTCATGGGCAAGAACGAGGGCGCCATCAAGACCCTTCAGTACCGCGCCGTCCGCACCCTGGCCCGCCTTCTCCCGGATGACGCCCGCTGATCCCGCCCGGCTGGCCCGCCCACTGTCGGCAGTCCCCAACTCACGTTCAGTGAAAGTCCGTTGACTTCCCGATCCGATCATCCGCAGTCCGTAACCCAAGTGCCGCGCCACTCGTTGTGCGGGATACAGGCTCCCTGTGGTCACGTCCTGGCCACCCCCGATCACTCGATCGAGGGGAACAGGCCCGGGGCGTGCAACCCTCGAGACCCCCGGGGAGTCGACCGTCATGACGAGAGGAGGTGCCGCCAGTGATCGCGAACGTATCGGCGCACCGGCGGGCGAACGCCTTCGCCCAGGCCCTGGAGGAGCAGTCCGACCAGGGCACGGCGGCCGAGCAGACCGAAGGATCGCCGCCGGCGCCGGCCGCTGCGGACCAGACCGAGCGGGGTGGCCTCCTGGCCCTCGCGACGAGTCTCGCCGAGCTGCCCAAACCGGAGCTCGATCCCGAGGTCAAGGTCGTCCAGCGGGCCCAGTTGGTCGCCGCGATGGAGGCCATGCTGCAGGCGGGCACCGCGGGAGGCGAGGCAGCGGACACTTCGGTACCGGAACAGCGATCCCACCGGGCCAGGGGCGCGCACCGAGCAAGTCCCCTGAGAAAGTTCCGGCCGCGCAGCCGGCTGGCCAAGGGCCTCACCGCGGGAGGCCTGAGCGTGGGTGTCGCCGCGGGAGCCTTCGGCGGAGTCGCGGCCGCGAGTTCCGACGCCCTCCCCGGTGACGGACTCTACGGACTCAAGCGCGGCATCGAGGACTTCAAGCTCAACTACCTGTCCGACGGCGACGACGAGCGCGGCCGGACCTACCTCGACCAGGCCTCCACCCGGCTCAGCGAGGCCCGCCGCCTCATGGAGCGCGACCGCGGCGGCCACCTCGACCACGAGTCCCTCGGCGAGATCCGCCGTGCCCTGAGCGGCATGCAGCACGACGCCTCCGAGGGCCACCGCCTGCTCCACGAGGCGTACGAGCGGGACCCGGACTCGCTGAGCCCCATCCAGGCCCTGGAGTCCTTCTCCCGCTCCCACCGCGGGGCCTGGGGCGCGCTGCGCGAGAGGCTCCCGGTCCAACTGGGCGACGTGAGCCGGCAGGTGTCATCGGTCTTCGAAGCCATAGACGAAGAAGTCGCCCCCCTGCAGTCCCTCCTTCCCCGTCCCCCAGCCCAGGACGGCACCGGCAGGCAGGGCTCCGGCCCGTCCTCACCCGGCGCCTCGAAGGAGACCGGACGCACGACGGCCCCGAGCACCGGCGACTCCGGCACGGGTACCGGCTCGGGCACCGGCGGCAGCCCGAGCAAGTCCTCCACCTCCGGCACGACCGACGAAGGCCTCCTCGGCGGCAGCACGGGCGGCCTCCTGGACCAGCCTGACGGCACCACCACGACGTCCCCGTCCACCAGCACCCCGTCCACCACCGACCCCGACGTCACCATCCCGCCCCTCCTCCCGGGCCTCCTACCCGGCCTGGGCATCGACGGCGAGGACGCGAGCTAGGTGTATTGATCACGAGCGTTGTTGACACTCGACGGTGCTTGATCATGGCGAAGACCTCCGGTGTGGTGGAGCTGTCTAGGACTGCACCG
>NZ_JBITLN010000029.1:0-49434 GCF_044465285.1 Streptomyces sp. NPDC049687 | reverse complement strand
GTCAGCCGAAGGCCGCCTGCACATAGGGCAGTTACCGACGCGAGTGATCAAGTACGACGAGCCGTTCGAGACCCGAGGTTAAAGATCAAGCTAGGTGGTGCTTCGAAACACCCCGTGCACGTCCGGACGGGCGGGCACGGTCCGCCCGCGGGCGCGCCACTCCGCGACGAGTCGCGCGTAGATCGGAAGACGGCAGGGCAGGCCGCCGCGGGCGAAGGGGGCATACAGGAGGCCGGAGGGGCAGTCGCCCATGGGCGGCGCGGGGGAAGGTCGGTCCATGCCGGGGGAACGCGAGGCTCACGCCGGTGGTACACGCCCATGCCGGCACGCTCACCGGGAGGGGTGACCGCGGCCCCCGTTCGGCGGCACCCGCCGGTCCGACAGTAGGGCCGCCCAGTGGCGCCGCCGGCCGTCGGCTCAACTCGCCCATGGTGCATGGCATTCCCGGCACTCGGCACAGAAGCGAACAGATGCCGAGCAGTTTCGGACCCGAGTCTCGCTCGACCGTGCGAGATCGACCAATGACAGTGTGTACTGTGCTGCGAGCACCCCCCGGAACGACGTCCGACCTCCCTGGAACCCGAATCGATGATCGAATTACCGGATCTGGTGGCCGGCGGCCTGACCGCCGGCACACTGTCCGCGCTCGCCCTGGGCGGCGGGCTGTTGCGGCTGCGACGCCAACGGACCCGGCAGCTCGCGGAGATCGCCGCCCTGCGCACCCAACTGGACGGCACCGTCCGGGCGTTCACGGCCGAGGTCGAGCATCTGGCGGCGCACCGCGTACCCGCCGCCGCCCGGCAGGTCGCCCATCCGCATCTCGACGTGCCCGGCCCCCTCCAGCCGCTGACCGTCGGCACCCCTCTGGGCATCGCCCTCGAGAACGTGCTCCTCGCGCTGCAGTCCGAGGTGGTCGCCCAGCGCACCCGGGTCGACGCCGCGGCGCAGGCCGGGATGCGGGGCGCCACCCGGGAGATCCAGGCGGCTCTGTACCGGCTCCAGGACGCCCTGCGCGTCCTCCAGCAGCGCTATGACGACCCGGAGCTGGCCCAGACCCTGTTCCGGCTCGACCACGAGAACGAGCAGTCGCTGCGCCGGGCGCAGGTCGCCGCCGTGGTGTGCGGGGCCTGGGTGGGACTCGCCCGCGAGGAGTCCCACGTCGTGGACGCGGTGACGGGCGGCCAGGCCCGGCTCGCCGGTTACCAGCGGGTCCGGGTCCACAACCATCTGGAGCCCGGCACAGCCCTGGTCTCGCACGCCGTCGAGCCCGTCGCCGTCATCGTCGCCGAGCTGCTGGACAACGCGCTGCGGCACTCCTCGCCCGACACCGACGTCGTGGTCAGCCTGGAGCACGTCCACCACGGGGTGTGCGTGACCATCGACGACGCGGGCCTGGGGATGACCCGTGACGAACGCGAGCGCGCCCAGCGGCTGGTGGCCGGGGACGAGCCGATCCTGCTGACCGCGCTGGGCGATCCGCCGCGCATGGGGCTGGCCGCGATCGGCCGGCTCACCCGCCAGTTCGACCTGGACGTCGACGTCTCCTCCGCCTCCCCGTACGGCGGGGTGCGCGCGGTCCTGCGGGTCGACAGCCGTCTGATCAGCCGCATCGACCCCGAGCAGCGGCCTCCGGCGGTCAGTGCTCCGCGAACGACCCGCAGGACGGTCCCGGAGCGGGCGGCGCCCTCGCACACGTACGGGACCGAGAACCCGGCCCCCGAGGCCGCCGGGCACCACGGCACGCCGGACGGCGACGGGCTGCCGCAGCGCCGCCGCCGTGTCCGGGCGGCCGTCGTCCCGGAGGAGTCCGCCGCCCGCCCGGCACCCCGGCCGGAGGAGGCCGCCGCCGCGCTGGGCGCGTTGCAGTCCGGGACCGCGGCGGCCCGCGCGGGCGCGGCCGAGGCGCCCGCGGAGGAGCTTCGAGCCGGGACCACGCCGGGCTCCGCCGACCCGGCCAGGGTGGCCGACGACGACACCGGCGACCCGGCCCCGGCGGCCGACGACGACACCGACCAGACCGACCACGTAGAAGGGGGAGCGACCCGATGACCAGCCGCAACACGGGCGACACCGCATGGGTGCTGGAACCGATCCTGCAGGTGCCGCACGTGATGGCCGCCGTCATGCTGACCCGGGACGGGCTCGTGACGGGGTACACCGACGCGCTGTCGCAGCCGTCGGCCGAGCGGGTGGCCGCCATCACCAGCACCGTGCAGGGGGCCTGCCGTACGGCCGCGGCCGCGTTCGCCGACCGGGAGCGCGCGGAGGTACGGCAGATCGTCATCGAGTCCGACCACGGCTACGTGCTCATCGTTCCGACCGATCACGGCACCTGCGTGGCCGCGTACGGCGACGGCGAGGTGCGGCTGGACCTACTGGCGCACCGGGTGCACTCCCAGGTGGCTCGACTGGGCGAGAAGGCCATGGCGGCCGCGCCCCGAGGAGCCGACGACAACGCGTCGGCATGACCGGCCGCCCGGCCGGCCGTCCCCTGGTCCCCGCGTATCTGTCGACGGGTGGGGTGGCCCGGCCCAGCCGCCCCCACATGGAGCGGCTGACAGTGCTCGCTCTCAGCGGCGAGCACCGGCCCGCCGGACTGCCCGCCGCCGAACTCGCCCTGCTGGACGCCCTGGAGGGCGGTTCGCTGGCGGTGGTGGAGGCGGCGGCGCTGCTCAGGCTGCCGGTGTCCGCGGTGCGGGTGCTGGCGGCCGACCTCGTCGACCGGAACCTGGTCCTCGCCCGTGCGCCGATCCCGCCCGCCGGGCGGTTCGACCCCGACCTGCTGAAGAGAGTGGCCGATGGCCTCCGCGCCCTCAAGCACACCTAGTGCCGCCCGTGACACCGCCGGCGTCCATCTTCCGGACACCGCCCGCGACCTGGTGAAGATCCTGGTCGCCGGACCGTTCGGGGTGGGCAAGACGACCCTGATCGACTCGGTCTCCGAGATCCGGCCGCTGCACACCGAGGAGCACATCAGCGAGGCGTCCGCGGAGGTGGACGACCTCGCCGGGGTGCGCGACAAGTCGACGACGACCGTCGCCATCGACTTCGGCCGGCTCAGCCTGCCCGGCGGGGTGGTGCTGTACCTGTTCGGCACGCCCGGGCAGGAGCGGTTCCGGGCGCTGTGGGACGACATCGCCCACGGGGCGCTCGGGGCGCTCGTCCTGGTGGACAGCCGCCGGATCGACGCGTCCTTCGACGTGCTGGGGCTGGTGGAGGAAAGCGGGCTGCCGTACGCGGTGGCCTTCAACGAGTTCCCGGACGCGCCCCGGCACCACGGCGTGGAGCGGCTGCGCCGGGCGCTGGACCTGGAGGCGGCCACACCGATGGTGACGTGCGACGCGCGGGACGCGCACTCCTCGATCGACGCCCTGCTGGCGCTGGTCGACCACCTGATGGCCCGTGACGCCGTGGAGGCCCGGTGACCACCTATCCCCCGGATCGGCGGGACTTCTCGCGCTCGGCGCCGGTGCGACTGTGGGAGGACGGCTTCGCCTCGGATCCGCACCATTACTACGGCGCCCTGCGCGCCCAGGGGCCCGTGGGCTGGGCGGAGCTGGTGCCGGGTGTGCCGGCCTACGTCGTGACGGACCGGCGGGCGGCGCTGGACGTGATGCAGGACGACGAGACGTTCTCGCACGACCCCCGGGCGTGGGAGGAGACCGTCCCGGCCGACTCACCGGTGCTGGGGATGATGCGCTGGCGGCCCAACGCGCTGTTCGCCGACGGGGCCGCCCATGTCCGCTACCGCCGCACGCTCATCGACGTGTTCGACCTCGTGGAGCCGCACGACCTGCGGGAGCGGGTGCATCGGGCGGTGCGGCTGCTCGCGGCCCGCATCGGCCCGCGCGGCGAGGCGGATCTGGTCGGTGACTTCTCCCGGCCGCTGATGGCGCTGGTGCTCAACGACCTGTTCGGGCTGCCGGACCACCAGGGCGACCGGCTCAACGAGGGCCTGGGGAAGATGATGGAGGGCGGCGCGCAGGCGGCCGAGGGCGAGACCCAGTACGTCCAGTACGTCCTGGAACTCATCGCGGCCAAGGCCGAGCGGCCCGGGGACGATCTGCCGAGCCGGCTGCTGGACCATCCCGCGCGGCTCACCCGCGAGGAGGTCACCTGGCAGGTGTTCCTCACCCTCGGCGCCGGCTACGAGCCGACCGCGAACCTGCTGTCCAACACCCTCTCCCGGATCCTGGGCAACCCCGCCTACTACTCCACCCTCACCAGCGGCGCCCGCCCGGTCCTGGACGCGGTGGTCGAGGTCCTGCACCACGAGACACCCCTGGCCAACTACGGCGTCTACTACGCCCGCGAACCCGTCTCCTTCCACGGCGTGTGGCTGCGGGACGCCGTGCCGGTGGTCGTGTCGTACGGGGCCCTGGGCCACTTCGACGAGCAGGAGGTCACCCGTGGCCGGCACCCGAACGACGCCTCGCACCTGTCGTGGGGTGCCGGCCCGCACGCCTGCCCGGTGAAGCAGCACACGCTGCTGATCGTCACCGAGGCGATCGAGCAGCTCACCCAGTGGCTGCCCGACCTCGACCCGGTCCTGCCCCGCGAGCGGCTCACCTGGCGGCCGGGGCCGTTCCACCGCTCACTGACCGCCCTGCCCGTCCGCTTCAGTCCCCGTGCCGCCGACCGTCCAGGAGAACGCTCATGACCGTGACCGACCGCATCGCCCTCGACCCCCTCGGCGCCGACATCGCCGCCGAGAGCGCCCGGCTGCGCGCGCTCGGCCCCGTCGTGCCCGTGGAACTGCCCGGCGGCATCCCCGCGTGGGCACCCACCGGGTACGACACGCTCAAGCGGCTGATCCTGGACCCGCAGGTCAGCAAGGACCCGCGGCTGCACTGGCGGTTGTGGCCGCAGCTGGGCGAACACCCGTCCTGGGGCTGGATCCTGGGCTGGGTCGGCGTGGTCAACATGCTCTCCACGTACGGCGCCGACCACACGCGGCTGCGCAGGCTGGTGGCGCCGAGCTTCACGCACCGGCGCACCGAGGCGCTGCGGGAGCGGGTGGAGGCGATCACCACCGAACTGCTGGACGCACTGGAGCAGCAGGACGGTGACGTGGTGGACCTGAAGGCAGGGCTCGCGCACCCGCTGCCGCTGCGGATCATCTGCGAACTGTTCGGTGTGCCCGAGGAGATGCGGGAGGCCACCGCCCGGCTGATCACGGCGATCATGGACACCTCTGATCCGAGTCCGGAGCACGCCGCGTTCGTGCAGGAGCAGATCGGCACGGTCCTCGGCGGGCTCATCGCCCACAAGACGGACCACCCGGGCGACGACATGACGACCGAGCTGATCCGGGTGCGCGACGAGGACGGGGACCGGCTGAGCGACGAGGAGCTGCTGTACACCCTGCTGCTGGTCATCGGAGCCGGGTTCGAGACGACCGTGAACCTGATCGGGAACGCGGTGGTGGCCCTGCTGGGGAGGCCCGAGCAACTGGCGGCGGTGCGCGGCGGGAAGATCTCCTGGGACGCTGTGGTGGACGAGACGCTGCGCGCACACCCGTCGATCGCCTCGCTGCCGCTGCGGTTCGCGGTGAGCGACCTGAAGGTCGGTGACGTGACGATCCCGGCCGGGGACGCGATCATCACGACGTACGCGGCCGCGAACACGGACCCGGCGCACTACGGTCCCGACGCGGACGTGTTCGACGCGACGCGCGCGGCGGAGGACCATCTGTCGTTCGGGATCGGGGTGCACCGGTGCATCGGCGCGCCGCTCGCCCGGATGGAGGCGCTGACCGCGCTGAGCGCTCTGTTCGACCGTTTTCCGGATCTGCGGCCGGTCGGCGGGGAGCTGGAGCAGGTGCCGTCGTTCATCGCCTTCGGCTGGCAGGAGATCCCCGTCCGGCTGCGCGGCTGACGGCCCGCGCGGGTGCGACCAGTCCCCCGTGCCGGTCGCACCCCGCGGTTCCACGAACCTACGTGCCTGGTGACCGGGTTGTGAATCGTGCCGGTGCCCGCTCGCGGGCGCCGAGGACTCACCTGTGCACAGGTGAGTCCGGATGGCCCGATTCCGGTACCTGCCGGTGGTCCCCGTGCAGGTCCGGCTGGTCGAGGTCGCGGGTCGCGAGGTGGGCGAGGACGACCTCGTAGAGGTCGCTGCCGGCGGCGAGGAGCTGCCGTTCGAGGACGGGTTCGGCGCTGCGCACGTGCTCGCGGACGGTCTGGGCGTGCACTCCGAGGAGGTGGGCGGCGCGTTCGGCGTTGCCGCCGACGGCGATCCAGGCGCGCAGGGTGCGGCGCAGGTCGCGGGCGTCGGAGTCCAGGCGGGCCAGCAGATCCCGCGCCCAGGTGCGCAGGGCGGGACCGGTGAGCAGGTCGCCGAGCCGCACGGGGGCCGGCGCGCCTCCGGTGGGGTCCTCGGCGATGCCGATCTGGGTGTTGAGGGCCAGGTGGACGGTGGCGCGGACGGTGAGATCGGAGAAGTCGGCGCCGAGCAGGTTCTCGACGCGGTCCATGCGGGCGCGGACGGTGTTGCGGCTGACGCCGAGGACCTTGGCCGCGTTGACCGCGGTGAACTCCAGGCCGAGACGGGTGGTGGCGAGGAGTTCGGCGCGGGTGTGGTGCGGGAGGGTGTCGAGGGGGCGCAGCAGCCTGGTGGTCCAGGAGCGCAGCACCTCGGGGTCCATCAGGCGTTCGGGGTGGGTGCGTTCGGCGTAGACGGCCGTCTTGTCGGGGCGGAAGTGTGCGACGGCGAGGGCACTGACGGCCTGTCCGTAGGCGGTGGCGGTGCGGGCGAGGCTCTGGCGGGCGCTGCCGCCGAGGAAGGCGTGGGGGTTGCGATCGCACAGGGCCCGCAGGTCGGCGGCGGTGGTGTCGTCGGGGACGACGACGATGACATGGCCGTCCATGGCGGGGCAGCGGACGACGAGGGCTTCGTCGTGGGTGGCGGCGACGCACTCCTCGGCCAGGCGGTCGCGGTCCTCGGGGGCGCTCTCGACGACGTACACGCAGGCGGTGTCGGTGTCGAGCAGGCCGGGCCACAGGCCGGCGGCGACGCGCCGGGCGGCCACGATGTCCTCGACCATGAGCAGTTGCAGGATGGCCAGGCGCAGGTCGGAGGTGGCGCGGGCGAGGCGGTCCCCGGTGGCGACGGTCTGCTGGGCGCGCAGCAGCAGTTCCAGGACGGTGGCGGTGTGCGTGAGGATGTCGGCGGCGCGCCGGTCGAAGGGCGCCGTACGGCTCACCGCGAGCACACCGGCCGTGCTCGGCCCGGGGAGTTCGACCCTGACGAGACGCAGATGGCGGCCGTCGCCCTCCCAGGCTGCGGAGGCCAGGCGGCCGCAGACGAGGTCGGCCACCAGCTCCTCGTCCAGCGGTATCGGCGCTCCGGCGAGCGGAGTGCCGTGGGCGTCGCGCAGGGACACGGTCGCGTCGACGCTCGCGGCCAGCCAGCCGACGATCTTGCGGATGCCGGAGCCGGTGGGGCGCAGGTGTTCGAGGAGTTCCTGCGCCCATGTGGGGTCGGCGCCGCCCGTCATGTGACGGTTCCCGTCGTCGTGGCCGGCCATGTCGGCGCTCTCCTCGTCCCTCCCGGCCCGCGCGGGCCGAACCAGTCATATCGGTCGGGGACGTTACCTCACGCGGGCCGGGCAGTCGCAGGTCAGTCCCACCGGGGCGGCCGGGCGCGAGGTCATGCCGGCGGCGGCCAGGACCGCCGCGCCCGCGACGCAGAGCCGCCCGGTGACGACGACGGCGTGCGGGCCGTTGACGCGAGCGCGGTCAGTGCGCGGCGGTGTACAGGTGCCGGGTGAGGGACGTCAGCGCGGCCGGTGCGGCGCCCGAGGGCGTCCGGCTCGCCGTAGTGAGGGCCGTCGGGGCCTCGGCGAGACAGGCCGTCTCGAGGTCGCGGACCTCGGCGAGACGGGTGCGCGAGGTGGCCGTGGGACACAGATGCGCGACACGCTTGTCGGCGCTGTCCTGCCGGCGCTCACTTCGCCGGCTTCGGTGAGCCGGGAGGCCAGGGGAGCCGGCCCTCGGGGCGCTTGGGATGCCCGGGGGCGGCCGCGACCCGGCGGCGCAGGGTCCGGTGCAGCGCGGGGAGGCAGACCGCGAGCTCGGAGGCCAGGCGGTCGATGCCGCGGGTGGGCGTGCCGGCGTCGGACACGTGGAGAATAGAACACGTGGAGAATAGATATGACCTCATATGTATGTAAAGAGAGATATTCGCCCCGCGGGCGGCCCGGCCCGGACGTACGATGTGTCCGTGCCCCATCTGCGCGCCGCTCAGAAGGAGATGACCCGCCGGCTGTTGCTGTCGACGGCGCTGGAGCTGTTCGAGGCGCACGGCTACGCGGGCACCACGGTCGACGACATCGCCAAGGCCGCCGGCACCACCCGGGTGACCTTCTACGCCTACTTCCCGTCGCGGACGGCGCTGATGAAGGCGCTCTTCGGCCAGCTCGAGGAACTGTGGGCGCGGGACGGCTCGCCGGATCTGGTGGCCGTCGTGCGCGAGGGCGGCCGGGACGGGATCGCGGCCTGGCTGCGCGCCACCGCGCAGCAGTGGCCCCGGATCCGCCCGTACGTCCTGGCCGCGCACGAGGCGGCGGCCGTGGACCCGGAGGTGCGCGAGCTGGTCGAGGGCCGGCTCGACGGGCTGGTCGCGGATGTCCAGGCGGCCCTCGACCGGGCCGGCCGGTTCGATCCCGGCTCCCGGCGCATGCGCGCCTTCCTCGCCCTCACCCAGCTCGACCAGCTGTCCCGCCACTGGATGCGCCACGGCTGGCAGAGCGACCCGGTGACAGCGCTCGGCCTGCTCACCGACAGCTGGGTGCATCTGCTGGGCCGCCCCACGGCATAAGCTCAGCCAATGGCCAAGTACTACGACGTGCACCCCGACAACCCCCAGCCGCGCACCATCGCACAGGTCGCGCAGGCCATCCGGGAGGACGCGCTCATCGCGTACCCGACGGACTCCTGCTACGCGTTGGGCTGCCGGCTGGGCAGCAAGGACGGCATCGACCGGATCCGGACCATCCGCAAGCTGGACGACCGCCATCACTTCACCCTCGTCTGCCAGGACTTCGCGCAGCTCGGCCAGTTCGTGCGGGTGGACAACGACGTGTTCCGCGCGATCAAGGCGTCGACGCCGGGCAGCTACACCTTCATCCTCCCGGCGACCAAGGAGGTGCCGCGCATGCTCCAGCACCCCAAGAAGAAGACGGTGGGCGTGCGCATCCCGGACCACGTCGTCACCCAGGCCCTCCTCGCCGAGCTCGGCGAACCCCTGCTGTCGAGCACGCTGCTGCTGCCGGGCGAGGAGGAGCCGATGACACAGGGCTGGGAGATCAAGGACGAGCTCGACCACGTGGTGGACGGGGTGCTGGACTCCGGGGACTGCGGCACCGAGCCCACGACGGTCATCGACTTCTCCTCGGGCGAGGCCGAGATCGTGCGGCGCGGGGCCGGCGACCCCTCGCGGTTCGAGTAACTCCCACCACCCCAGGCGCAGGGGGCCCGAACGGGCGGCTCGGTGGTGCATGCAACGATGAGCGCGGACCGGCCCGGCCGGACCGTCGACCGCTCGTCGTGAACCGCGCAGAGAGGCACCCCCCATGACCTCCGTACAGGGAACAGCCGTGGACATCCCCACCGAGGACGGCGTCGCGGACGCCTACCTCGCGCACCCGGGTGACGGGACGCCCCGGCCGGGCGTCCTGTTGTACCAGGACGCCTTCGGACTGCGCCCGCACCTCGAGGCGATGGCCGACCGGCTCGCCGGGGCGGGCTACACCGTGCTGGTCCCCAACGTGTTCTACCGTCACGGGCGCGCCCCGGTCGTGGAGATGCCCGAGTTCATCGACCCCGCCGCACGTCCGGAGATCTTCGAGGCGCTGCGTCCCCTCATGGAGGGCCTCACCCCGGAGCTGATCGTCCGGGACGCCGACGCGTATCTGCGGTGGCTGCAGGAGAGCGCGCTGGTCGCGGACGGCCCGGTCGCACTGACCGGATACTGCATGGGCGCCCGGCTCGTCCTGTACACGGCCGGCGCCCACCCGGACCGGGTCGCGGCGGCGGCCGGCTTCCACGGCGGACGGCTCGCCGTCGACGCGCCGGACAGCCCGCACCTGATGGCCGACCGCGTCACCGCCGAGCTGTACTTCGGGCACGCCGACAACGACCCGTCGCTGCCGCCCGAGCAGATCCAGCTCCTCGAGGACACCCTCACCGCGGCCGGGGTACGGCACACCTGCGAGGTCTACGAGGGTGCCCCGCACGGCTACACGCAGGCCGACACCGCCGCGTACCACGAGGAGGCCGCGGAGCGGCACTGGGCGGCGCTGCTGGACCTGCTGAAGCGGACCTTCTGACCGCCAGGGCGCCCGAGGCCCGGTCACCGCAGCGGGCGCCTCTTTCGTCCGGATCCGTTGACATGAGCACATCGCGGTGCGATTTTGAGAGCGCTCTCACAGGTATGGACCAACCCCACAGGCCTACCCGCTCGGAGGTGGAGAGTGCTCTCCAGGATCACCACCGCACTGCTCGGAGCCGTCGCCCTCCTCGGCGCGCTGCTCACCCTCGGGCCGCCGGCCGGCGCCGCCGTCCCCGACACCCTTCAGCTGAAGATCACCAACAACTCGGGCCGTGCCGACGCCCTCTACGTCTACAATCTCGGCACCCTGCTGACGACGGGTCAGCAGGGCTGGGCGGACGCGAACGGAACCTTCCACGCCTGGCCGGCCGGAGGCAACCCGCCCACTCCCGCGCCGGACGCCTCCATCCCCGGCCCGGCCGCCGGCCAGTCGGCAACCGTCCGGATCCCCAGGTTCTCCGGCCGGATCTACTTCTCGTACGGCCAGAAACTCGTGTTCAGGCTGACCACCGGCGGTCTGGTACAGCCGGCCGTGCAGAACCCGAGCGACCCCAACCGGAACATCCTCTTCAACTGGTCGGAGTACACACTCAACGACTCGGGCCTGTGGCTGAACAGCACCCAGGTCGACATGTTCTCCGCGCCGTACGCGGTCGGGGTGCAGCGTGCCGACGGAAGCACGGTCAGCACCGGGCATCTCAAGGCGGGCGGCTACAACGGGTTCTTCACCGCCCTGCGCGGTCAGCCCGGCGGCTGGGCGAACCTGATCCAGACCCGGTCCGACGGCACCGTGCTGCGGGCACTCTCCCCGCTGTACGGGGTGGAGACCGGGGCCCTTCCGGCGAACGTCATGGACGACTACGTCAACCGCGTCTGGCAGAAGTACGCCACGACGACCCTCACGGTGACGCCGTTCGCCGACCAGCCGGGCACCAGGTACTACGGCCGGGTCTCGGGCAACGCACTGAACTTCACCAACGCCTCCGGCACGGTCGTCACCAGCTTCCAGAAACCGGACGCCGCCAGCGTCTTCGGCTGCCACAAGCTGCTCGACGCCCCCAACGACGCCGTGCGCGGCCCCATCTCCCGCACCCTGTGCGCGGGCTTCAACCGGTCGACACTCCTGGTCGAGCCCAACCAGCCGGACGCCACGACGGCGAACTTCTACCAGGACGCGGTGACCAACCACTACGCCCGCAAGATCCACGCGCAGATGGCCGACGGGAAGGCGTACGCGTTCGCCTTCGACGACGTCGGACAGCAGGAGTCGCTCGTCCACGACGGCTCCCCGCGCCAGGCGTATCTGACGCTGGACCCGCTGAGCTGAACGCGACGACGTCCCGCGCGCGGGGGGAGCCTGCGTGCGGGACGTCGGTCGGGTGGTGCGGATCAGGTGGTGCCGGATCAGCCGGTCGTCACGGCGGTGTCGTCGATGACGAAGCTGGTCTGCAGCGAGGAGTCCTCGACGCCGGAGAACTTCAGGCTCACCGTGGAGCCCGCGTAGGAGCCGAGGCTGAAGGACTTCTGGACGTACCCGGAGGCCGCGTTGAGGTTGGAGTACGTGGCCAGGGTGGTCGACCCGGCGGTGACCGTCAGCTTGTCGTACTGGGTGCTGGTGGTGGTCTCGGCGGTGTCGATGTGGACGTAGAAGGTGAACGTGGTCTTGGTGCAGCCGCTCGGGATCGTCACCGACTGGGACAGCGTGTCGGTGTGGGTCGAGCCGTAGCCGTCGAGCCACGCCTTGTAGGAGCCGGTGCGGGCCGCCTGGCTGCTGGAGTTGGTGATGACGCCGCTGGAGGCGGTCCAGGTGGTGCTGCCCGACTCGAAGCCGGCGTTGCCCAGCAACTGCGTCGAGGTGCAGGAGCCGCCGCCTCCGGAGGAGCTGACCGTCCAGGTGAAGGAGGCGGTCCCGGTGGCGCCGGTGCTGTCGGTCACCGTGACGGTCGTGCTGTAGGAGCCGGCCGTGGTCGGCGTGCCGGAGATCAGACCGGTGGAACTGCTGATCGACAGACCGGTGGGCAGTCCGGTCGCGGCGTACGTCAGGGAGCCGCTGTTGGTGCTGCCGGCCGAGATCTGCAGGCTCACCGCGCTGCCGACGGTGGCGGACTGGCTGCCCGGGTTGGTGACCGTGACGCCGGTCGACGGGACCGTGATGTGGCTGCCCACGTTGATGCCGGCGAACGCGTTGCCGACCCCGGCGTACTGGGTGGAGCTGGAGCCGTACAGCGCCGCGGCCGCGTTCAGGGCGGCGGTGCGGGCACCGGCGTAGTTGGTGCTGGACGTCATGTACGTCGTCAGCGCCTTGTACCAGATCTGCAGCGCCGCGGCCCGGCCGATACCGGCGACGGCGACACCGTCGGAGGTCGGGCTGTTGTAGGTGACGCCGTTGATCGTCTTGCTGCCGCTGCCCTCGGAGAGCAGGTAGAACATGTGGTTCGCCGGGCCCGAGGAGTAGTGGACGTCCAGGTTGCCGACGCCGGAGTACCAGCTGTCGGCGGAGCCGCCGTCCTTGTCGGGCTCGTCCATGTAGCGCAGCGGGGTGCCGTCGCCGTTGATGTCGATCTTCTCGCCGATGAGATAGTCACCGACGTCCGAGGAGTTGGCTGCGTAGAACTCCACACCGGTGCCGAAGATGTCGGAGGTGGCCTCGTTCAGACCGCCCGACTCACCCGAGTAGTTCAGGCCCGCGGTGTTGGAGGTGACACCGTGCGTCATCTCGTGCCCGGCCACGTCCAGCGAGGTCAGCGCGTGGGTGCTGCTGGTGCCGTCGCCGTACGTCATGCAGAAGCAGTCGTCGTCCCAGAAGGCGTTGACGTACGCCGAGCTGTAGTGGACGCGCGAGTAGGCGGCGACGCCGTCGTTCTTGATGCCGCTGCGGCCGAAGGTGTTCTTGTAGAAGTCCCAGGTGACCTGCGCGCCGAAGTGGGCGTCGACACCGGCGGTCTGGGTGTTGGAGCCGGAGCCGGTTCCCCAGGTGTCGTCGGTGTCGGTCATCAGGGTGCCGGTGCCCGACGTGCCGTTGTTGAGGCTGTACGTCTTGTGGCCGCCGCGCGTGGTGTCGTACAGCTGGTACGTCGAGCCGGACAGCGTGGTGCCGATGGTGACGGTGCCGCTGTACTGGCTGTTGCCGGTGCCGGTCTCGACGCCCTCGAACTGGGAGAGCTTCGCGCCGGTGAGGGCGTCGGTGATGACGTGCAGCTTGCTGGGCGTGCCGTCGTCCTGGAGGCCGCTGACCACCGTCTCCCAGGCGAGCTTCGGCGTGCCCTCGCCCGCCCAGATCACCTTGCGGGCGCTCTTGGCGGCGGGGTCCTTCGCGTCGAGCGCCTTGGCGGCCTTCAGGGCCTTGGTCTGGGCGGACGCCTTGCTGTACGTGGCCGTCGTCGACTTGACCGAGACGGTACGGCGGTTGTTGTTGAAGGTCGTGCTCACGGTGCCGGCGGCCAGCGAGGCCGGGGGCGTGTGCACGACGAGGTCGCCGCCGAGGACGGGCAGACCGGCGTAGGTGCGCTCGTAGCGTGTGTGCACGGTGCCGTCGTTGTCCTTGACGACGTCCTTGACGACCAGCTTCTCCTTGGCACCGAGGCCCAGGGTCTGCGCCGTCTGCGTCTTCTTCGCGTCAGCGTTCTTGATCAGCGTCGTGCGCTGGGCGGGCGTGAGGTCGGCGGACAGGCCGCCGGTGCGCAGGGGGCTGGGGTGGGGGGACGCGGGCTTCGCGGCTGCCGGGACCGACTGGACGCCGAGGGCCAGAAGGGCGGCGGTGGAGAGCAGGGCTGCTCCGGCCGCGGTCCGCTTGCGGGGGTTGGGTCTCACTCGTTCTCCTACTGCGGCGGCCGCGGGGTACGGCCGGTGACAGACCGGGCAGACGGGTGTGCTGTCCGGGACGAGCTGAGTGGTGCGGGACCGTGAAACATCTGAGGGCGACGTGCCGCTGGCGTGCGGCAGTTGGGAGGGAGAATGACAGGCTTGACGGTGGCATGTCAGCCTCAGTCGGGTGCTTCGAGGGTTATCCCTCGGTGCCGGGCCCGGCCGTGGCGGCCACCCCCGCCTTTCTGTGAGTGAGCTGTACGTTCGCCGGTCGCGGGCTCGGCGGCCCCGGGTGCGCGCCCAGGGTGGATCATTGCTACGGTGCGCCCGTGTCTGACTCCTCACGTGATACCGCCGCGGGCGCCGGCTGGGGCGAGACCGAACCCGGTACCTACCGACAGTTGATGCCGGCCCGGGTCGAGAAGATCTCCTGGCTCGATCCCCGCATGCTGTGGGCCGCCCGCAACGGCGTGCTGGCCTCCTGGTTCGGGGACCCGACCGGCCGTACGCGCGGCCGGTGGGTGGCGCAGCGGGAGGCTGCCGGGGTGCCCGCCGACAAGGTGATCCGGCGCACCGACCCGGACCGCTTCTCCTTCATGGTCATCGGCGACACGGGCGAGGGCGACGATCCCCAGTACGCCGTCGTCCCGGGTTTCCTGAGGGTAAGTCAGGACACCTCTTTCACCGTCCTCGCCAGCGACGTCATCTACCCCGTCGGCGGCACGGACGACTACGGCACCAAGTTCTTCCGCCCGTACCGCGATTACCCGGCCCCCGTCTACGCGATACCCGGCAACCACGACTGGTACGAGGACCTGGGCGGCTTCATGCGGGTCTTCTGCGACGACGCCCCGCCCCTGCCCGCCGAGCCGGCGCCCCGCCCGCTCACCCGTTCCTGGCTGCGCTCCCTGCTGTGGCACCGGCCGCCCGCGCACGACGGGCAACGCCTCGCCGAGGCGCGGAAGCTGCGCTCGGCCGCCGGCCAGCAGGCCGTGCAGCCGGGACCGTACTGGGCGATCGACGCCGGGCCGGTGCGGATCATCGGCATAGACACCGGTCTGCTCGGCACCCTCGACGCCCAACAGGGCGCCTGGCTGCGCGAGGTGTCCCAGGGACCGCGGCCGAAGATCCTGGTCACCGGGTCGCCCCTGTACGTCGACGGCGAGCACCATCCGTGCCCGATCGAAGGGGGCGGCACCGTCGACGACATCGTCCGGGCGCCCGAGCACCACTATGTGGCCGCGATCGGTGGTGACATCCACAACTACCAGCGCTATCCCGTCCGGTTGGCGGACGGCCGCACCCTGCAGTACGTCGTCTCGGGCGGCGGTGGCGCCTTCATGCACGCCACGCACACCATCCCGCGCGTCCGCGTCGCCGGCGTCACGGAGCGGGAATTCCGCTGCTATCCGCTGCGCGGTGACTCCCTCGCCTTCTACAGCAGGCTCTACGGCCGCCGGCTGCGCCTGCGCCGCTTCTTCGCCCTCACCGAGGCCGAGGCGCAGGCGGTGGTCGCCGAGCGCCTCGGCATCCCGCCGACCCGCGCGCCGGGCCCGGAGGTCCGGGTCACCCGCCGGATCCGGTGGATAGCGGGCCTGCTGGGCACCGGCAGCCGCCCGGACCGCCGCAAGCGGTTCCGGCTGCCCGTGCGCAAGATCTACACCCAGCTGTTCTCACCGAGCTCGGCGACGTACAGCCCGCCGTTCTTCAAGTGCTTCCTGCGCCTGGACGTCACCCCGGAGTCGGTCCGCCTGCGCTGCCACGCCGCCACGGGCAACCTCGCGCAGGAGCTCAGCCCTCCGGTGGAGGACGAGGTCACCATCCCGTTGATCTGATCACACGTCTGCGATGTTCGCCTGACACAATCGGGGCAGCACCGACGCACGACCGCTGGAGGAGCCCGTGCCGCCGATCTCACGCCCGTTGCGCAAGCTGGGCTTCCTCACCATCGGACTGTTCGACGGGGACGACCCGCGCCGGGGACACGAGACCACTCTGGAGATCGTCGAGCTGGGCGAGCGGCTCGGCTTCGACAGCGCCTGGGTGCGCCACCGCCATCTGCAGTACGGCATCTCCTCCCCCGTCGCCGTCCTGGCGGCCGCCTCGCAGCGCACCCGCCGGATCGAGCTCGGCACGGCGGTGATCCCGCTGGGCTGGGAGAACCCGCTGCGCCTCGCGGAGGACCTGGCCACGGTCGACGTCCTGTCCGGGGGCCGGCTCAACCCCGGGGTGAGCGTCGGCCCGCCGATGCACTTCGAGCAGGTCAAGGACGCGTTGTACCCGGACACGGCCGACGCCGAGGACTTCGGCTACGAGCGGGTGCGGCGGCTGCTGGACTTCGTGCGGGGCGAGCCGGCCACCGACTTCAGCGAGGTCGAGGGGGTCGAGGCCACACGGCGGCAGCCGCAGATGGAGTACAGCTCGGACCGGGTGCAGCCGCATTCGCCCGGCCTGGGCCGCCGCATGTGGTACGGCGGGGGAAGCGTGAGCTCGGCGAAGTGGGCCGGGGAGCACGGCATGAACTTCCTGACCAGCAGTGTCGTCAAGGCCGAAGGACCGGACGACACCCGGGACTTCGCGGAGATCCAGCTCTCCCACATCCGCGCCTTCCGCGCCGCCCACCCCGACGGCGAGGCCGCGCGCGTCTCCCAGGGGCTCGTGGTCATCCCCACCGACTCCGCCTCGCCCGAACAGCGCGCGAAGTACGAGGAGTTCGTCGCCAAGCGGCTGCCGCGCACCGCGTCCCCGCAGGGTCCGGCCCGGCTGCTGTTCGCGCCGGACCTGGTCGGCACCTCCGAGGAGATTGCCGAGCGGTTGTCCGCCCACGCGGCGTTCCGCGAGATCGACGAGGTGGCCTTCGCGCTGCCGTTCACCTTCGAGCACGAGGACTACGTACAGATCCTCACCGACATGGCGACGAAGCTTGGTCCGGCGCTGGGCTGGCGGCCCACGGCGGAGGCCTGACGGCCGTGTCGGATCCTGATCTGCGGGGCCGGTGGTCCGGGCCGGGGCGGCGGCCCCGGTTCCTCGCCCACTGCGAGGACGACGACGCGCCGGGCACGGGTCACGCGCTGTCGAAGGGCGGGACCCTGTGCGGCATTCCGCGGGACCGGGTCACGGTGTACCGCAGCCCCTTCGATCCGACCGGGGAGACGGCCTGCCCCGGGTGCAGGGCCCAGGTGGTCGGAGACCCCGAGCCCAGCGTGGAGGAACGCCTGCGGCACCGGGTCCGGGGGGCGGTCCCCGGCCGCCCGCGGGAGGAACTGCTTGCGGCGCTGCGGCAGGGGGCGGAGGTCGGGCTCTGGGTCGACGGACCGGCGCAGGACCTGGTACGGCACTACGCGCGGCGCGAGCGGATCGTCGAGGGCGGCGAACTCGTCGAGGCCGTGGTGCGCGCGGACCGGCGCCTGGGGCTGGCCCGCGTGGTCCACGGCACCCGCGAGTTCGTCGTGTTCATCCCGGAGGACGGACGCCCGTTCGTGACCCGCGCCGAGCCCGGGCCGTGAGGCTCACCAGCGCCCCGGCTCCGTCCCCGTCACCGGCTCCGACGGCTTGCCGTCCACCCCGACGGGCACGTCGCCGGTGAGCATCACCCGGTGCATGGTGCGCGGAAAGCCAAGGTGGGCGTTGTCGCCGGGGGCGAGGTGGATGGTGGCCCGGTTGTCCCAGAAGGCCACACTGCCGGGCTCCCATCGGAAGCGGACGGTGTACTCGGGACGGACCGCCTGCTCCAGCAGCATGTCGAGGAGCGCCCGGCTCTCGGCCCGGGAGACCTGGGCGATCTGCTCGACGTAGTAGCCGTTGACGTACAGGATCCGCTCTCCCGTCTCCGGGTGGACGCGCACCAGCGGGTGCAGTGAGGCGACCTGGTGCTCGAGCAGGTGGCGGACGTAGGCGTCCTCGCCCGGCCTCGGCTGGTAGCCGACGCCGAGCCGGTGCTCGGCCCTCAGCCGGTCCACGAACTCCCGGACGGGCGCGGACAGTCCCGCGTACGCGGCCGCCAGATTGGACCAGGTGGTGTCGCCGCCGTAGGGCGGTACGGTCTCGGCGCGCAGGATCGTCGCGGCCGGCGGGTCGATCCGGGCACCGTGGTCGCAGTGCCAGCCGCGCAGCAGGGTGTGCCGGCGGCGCTGGAGCCATTCGTCGTGCTCCATGCCGAACTTCCCGCCCAGTTCCAGCCGGTCGGCGGTGGTCTCGATCTCCGGGAAGTCCGGCGGCGAGGCGCTGCCGCGCCTGGGGAGCACGACCGGCTCACCGAAGCGTCGTGCGAACGCCACGTGTGCGGCGTGGTCGAGGCGCTGGTCGCGGAAGAACACCACCTTCCAGCGCAGTACGGCCGCCCTGATCGCGGCGACCTGGGCGTCGTCGAGGCCGGCGGCCAGGTCGACGCCGTCGATCTCGGCGCCGATGTGGCCGGCGACCGGTTTCACCTCGACCCCGGCCGTCTCCGTCACCTGGCTGTCGAAGTCCGTCGTCATGCCCGCTCCGCTCGTCGTGCGTACGCCTGCAGGAAGATCGTGACAGCGATACCGGGACCTGGCGACAGGGCCTCGGCTCGGTGCGGTTGATCGATGCTCGCCTCATCCGTGAGGCTGGGAGGACGAGACAGCCCAGAGGAAGGTCCGACGGTGACCCACATCCCGGTGCACACGCTCAACGACGGCACACAGCTCCCGGCCTTCGGGCTGGGCACCTGGCCGATGGACGACGCGCAGGCGGAGGAGGCGGTGGCCGGCGCGCTGGGCCTCGGCTACCGGCTGATCGACACGGCGACGAACTACCGCAACGAGAGCGGGGTCGGCCGCGGGGTGGCGCGCGGCGGGGTCCCGCGCGAGGAGATCGTGGTCACGACCAAGCTCCCGGGCCGCCACCACGGCTACGAGGAGACCCTCGCCTCGTTCGAGGAGTCCCGTGGGCGCCTCGGCCTCGACTACGTGGACCTGTACCTGATCCACTGGCCGCTCCCCCGGGTCGGCAAGTACGTCGACTCCTGGCGGGCCATGATCAAACTTCGTGAGGAGGGCCTGGTCCGCTCGATCGGCGTCTCGAACTTCACCCCCGAGCACGTCGAACGCCTGGAGAAGGAGACGGGCGTCCTGCCGGCGGTCAACCAGATCGAGCTGCACCCCCTCTTCCCGCAGGACGCGCTGCGCGCCTTCCACGAGGCGAAGGGCATCGTCACCGAGAGCTGGAGCCCGCTGGGACGGGGCTCGGCCCTCCTGCAGGACCCCACGGTCGTCTCCGTCTCAGAGGCCCTCGGTGTCACCCCGGCCCAGGTCGTGCTCCGCTGGCACATCCAGCTCGGCGCGGTCCCCATCCCGAAGTCCGCCGACCCCGGGCGTCAGCGCGCCAACCTCGACGTCTTCGGGTTCGAACTCGGCCGGGCCCAGATGGAGGTGATCGCGGAGCGCGCACACCAGCGGCTGGGCGGGGATCCCGAGGTGCACGAGGAGTTCTGAGCAGGGGCACGGGGTACCCGGGGGCCGCGGGAAGGAGGGCCAGGTGAGTGAGCGGCTGAAGGAGTACCGGGGCAGGCGGGACTTCGGCAGGACCGGGGAGCCGGAAGGGCAGGGGGGCGGGGGCGGCGAGGAGCCGCGGTTCGTCGTGCAGATCCATGACGCGCGCACCCTGCACTTCGACTTCCGGTTGCAGGTGGGGGACGTACTGAAGTCGTGGTCGGTCCCGAAGGGGCCCTCCGCGCGGCCGAAGGACAAGCGGCTCGCCGTGCCGACCGAGGATCATCCGCTGGAGTACGAGGAGTTCGAGGGGGTCATTCCGGAGGGCGAGTACGGGGGCGGGACGGTCATCGTGTGGGACCGGGGGACGTACGAGCCGCTGAGCGGTGCCGACGGCTTCCAGGAGGCCCTGCGGCGGGGGCACGTGTCGTTCCGGCTGCACGGGGAGAAGCTGCGCGGCTCTTACGCGCTCACCCGGTTCCGGGGCGGGAAGGACGGCGGCGATGACGAGGACGAGGCCTGGCTGCTGGTGAGGTCCGGTGGGAGCGCCCGTCGCGGCACGCCGGATCCGCGGCGGGCGCGCTCGGTGCGGACCGGACGGACGCTCGCCCAGGTGGCCGCCGGCGGGTGAGAGACGGTGACGGGCTCCACACGGGCGGCGAGGGGCGCTCCAGTCGGCGAGGAGGGCGAGGGTCTCTTCCCGTGGTCGGCCACGCCGTCGGCGGAGAGGGCGACCTGCCCGGGGCCCGGGACGGGTGATCCCCGGAATTCGGCGCGAACAGGCCTGCTGTGCCTCTATGTTCGCAGCGGCATGTCGTCGCTCACGATACGAGCCAGGAGGCCCTTCGTATGCGCATCGCGTTCCGCACCGCCCTGTCCGGCGCGGTCGTCGCCGCCACCGTCCTCGCCGGCGGTACCGCCCACGCGACCCCGCCGGGACCCGGAGTGACCGGCAAGGTGATCTACCAGACCACGATCGGGGACACCGACTACACGCTCCGGGAGGTCACCGTCCCGCCCGGCCAGGCCACCGGCTGGCACTACCACGACGGGCCCGTGTACGGGTACGTGAAGCAGGGAACGCTCAGCCACTACCACGCCGACTGCGCCGTGGACGGCGTCTATCCGAAGGGCACCACCGTGCGCGAGCCGGGCGGGCCGAGCGACGTCCACCTCGGCCGGAACCTGGGCGGCACCACGCTCGTCCTCGAGGTGCTCTACATACTGCCGCACGGCGCACCGTTCTCCGAGGACGTGCCGAACCCGGGCTGCCCGTTCCAGTGATCACACCGGCGGCAGCACCTGCTCCGCCCAGATCGTCTTGCCCCGGTCCGTCTGCCGGCTGCCCCAGCGCTGGGTGAGCTGGGCGACGAGCAGCAGGCCGCGTCCGCCCTCGTCGAAGGCGTGGGCGCGGCGCAGGTGCGGGGAGGTGGAACTGCCGTCGGAGACCTCGCAGATGAGGCTGCGGTCGCGGATCAGCCGGAGCTGGATGGGTGGTTCGCCGTAGCGGATGGCGTTGGTGACGAGTTCGCTGACGACGAGTTCGGTGACGAAGGCGCTCTCTTCCAGTCCCCATGAGGTGAGTTGCCGGGTGGCGGCCTGGCGGGTGGCGGCGACGAGTGCCGGGTCGGGGTCCACGTCCCAGGTGGCGACCCGGTCGGCGCCGAGTGCGCGGGTGCGGGCCAGCAGGAGGGCGACGTCGTCGCCGGGTTCCTCCGGCAGGACGGCCTTGAGCACGGTGTCGCAGAGGGCGTCGAGGGTGGCGGCCGGCGCGGTGAGGGCGCTGCACAGTTCGGTGGTGGCGCGGTCGACGTCCCGGTCGCGGTCCTCGATGAGGCCGTCGGTGTAGAGGGCGACGATCGCGTTCTCGGGCAGTTCCAGCTCGACCGCCTCGAAGGGCAGTCCGCCGACGCCGAGCGGGGGTCCGGGGGTCAGCCGGATGAGCTCCGCCCGGCCGTCGGGCAGGAGGAGGGCCGGGGCGGGATGGCCGGCGGCGGCGAGGGTGAGCCGGCGGCTGACGGGGTCGTAGACGGCGTAGAGGCAGGTGGCACCCAGTTCCGCGACGTCGTCGCCGCCCTCCTCGTAGCCCGCCAGGTGGGTGACGAGGTCGTCGAGGTGGGTGAGGAGCTCGTCGGGCGGCAGGTCGACGTCGGCGAGGGTGCGGACGGCCATGCAGAGGCGGCCCATGGTGGCCGAGGACGGGATGCCGTGCCCGACGACGTCGCCGACGACGAGGGCGACCCGGCTGCCGGAGAGCGGGATGACGTCGAACCAGTCGCCGCCGATACCGGCCGTGGAGCCGCTGGGAAGGTAGCGGTGGGCGACCTCGACGGCCGCCTGGCCGGGCAGGCCGCGCGGCAGGAGGCTGTGCTGGAGGGCGAGCGCGGTGGTGCGTTCGCGGGCGAAGCGGCGGGCGTTGTCGATGCAGACGGCGGCCCGGCTGGCGAGTTCCTCGGCGAAGACGGCGTCGTCGGCCTCGTAGTCGTCCGGGTGGTTCATACGGACGCCTACCAGCACGCCGAGGGTGGTGCCGCGGGCCCGCAGCGGGACCGAGATCATCGAGTGGACGCCGCGGCGGAAGGCGCGGCCCTCGGGAGCGCGGGCGTTGCGCTCGGCGAGCCAGTGCATGAAGTCCGGCTCGCCCGCCTGGCTGAGGATGGCGCGTTTCTCCCGAAGGGCCCGTGCGGGCGGGCTGTCGGGCGGATGCGTGTCGGTGCCCCCGAGGGGGACGGCCGCCTCGGGGGTCCCCTCGTGGGCGGAGCCGTGGGCGACGCGGCGCAGCACGATCTCGCCCTCGAGCAGGGGCGGCGGTTCCTCGGCCCCGAGGACCCAGTCGAGCAGGTCCACGCTCAGGAAGTCGGCGAACCGGGGGACCAGGAGTTCGACCACTTCCTCGGTGGTGCGCACCACGTCGAGGGTGGTGCCGATGGAGGCCGCCGCCTTGTTCAGCAGGGCCAGGCGCTGGCGGGCGAGGTACTGCTCGGTACTGTCGAACGCGGCCAGGGCGACCCCACTGACCTCTCCGGAGTCCTCCCGGACGGGCCACATCTCGGTGGTCCACGCGTGCTCCCGATTGAGGGCGGGGGCGCCGGTGAAGCTCTCGTAGCGGATCGGGCGGCCGGTCTCGGCGACGTGACGGAGGTGCCAGTTGAAGCCCCGGCTGTGCTCGGCTTCCTCAACGGTGTCGGGGAAGTGGCGGCCCAGCAGGACGTCCTCGGAGACGCCCATGACCTGGCAGGCGACCTCGTTCAGGCGCAGGTAGCGCTGCCGGGGGTCGAACACGGACATCGACATGGACGCCTGCTGGAAGGCGCGCCCGGCCAGGGTCGGTTCCGGGGCGGCGGGCCGTTCGGCGGTGAGGGTCCAGCCCGTGGGCTCCCCGTCGGGTCCGAGCACCGGGCAGGCCGTGACGGTGAGGGCCACGGGGCGACCGTCACGATGGCGTACGACGACGGGCCGCCGCCATGCCCCGGCCGGGAGCGGTGTGAGGTCCTCGGCGAGCAGGTCGGCCGCCGCCCGTCCCACGGCCTCCTCGGCCGGATGCCCTGTCAACAGCCGGGCACCCTCGCTCCAGCCCGTCACGATGCCCTGGGCATCGATGACGGCCGCAGCGACGACATGCTCCATGTCGTCCAGAATGGTCCCTTTGTCCCGGGGCATCAACCGCGACGGGCCGGTGGTGGGCGGCGCGACGGGCCGGTGGCGGGCCGAGGGGCCCCGGGGCCGTCAGGCGCGGTGGGCGCGCAGCGCCTCCAGGGCGCGGTCGGCGTGGGTGTTCATGCGCAGCTCGCTGCGGACGACCTCCAGGACGGTGCGGTCCTGGGCTATGACGAAGGTGGCGCGCTTGGTGGGCATCAGGGAGACGCCCCGCTTCACGCCGAATCGTTCCCGCACGGTTCCGTCGCTGTCGGACAGCAGGGTCATGCCGAGGGTGTGACGGCCGGCGAATTCCTGCTGGCGGTCGACGGAGTCCCCGCTGATGCCGATCGGCCGGGCGCCAACGGCGGCGAACTCGGCGGCGAGGTCGCGGAAGTGGCAGGCCTCGGCGGTGCAGCCGGGGCTGAGGGCGGCCGGGTAGAAGAAGAGGACGACGGGGCCGTCGGCGAGCAGTTCCGTCAGGCTGCGGACCGTGCCGGTCTCGTCCGGGAGCGAGAAGTCCTCGATCTTGTCGCCGGTCTCCAGCGTCTTCGTCATGGGCGTCCTTCCGTGCTGTGCGCGACGCTGCGGGCCCACAGCACGAGGGGTACCTGCAGGGGCAGCCGGCCGAACGCGGCTGCCTTGTGGGGGGTGGGACGGTCGCGCCAGTCCAGCGCCATCTTGACGTTGGCGGGGAAGACGCCGACGAAGAACGCGGCGGTGGCCACGGCCGCCGCCTTCCGGGTCCGGGGCAGCGCCACACCGGCCGCGAGCGCCAGCTCGGCGACGCCGCTGCCGTACGTCCAGGCCCTGGGTGAGCCCGGGAGGGCGCGCGGGACGGTCGCGTCGAACTGGCGTGGGGCGGCGAAGTGGGCGACCCCCGCGGCGGCGAGCAGACCCGCCAGCAGCAGGGGCGAGCGTTCGGACCGGGACAAGGTTCCTCCTCTGATGTCCTGGCGCCCGACATTACTGGACGGTAGAGGGACGTCCGGAGGCGGGGGTACCAAGGCGGGGCCACCCAACCGCCTTGTCCGTGACCGCCGATGGAGGCCTGATCAGACCTCGTGCCGGTGCCGGCCAGGCGTGTACCCGCAGGACCGCCGGAAGACGTCGATGAACGCGCAGGCGGGCAAGGTCGTGCCGAATTCGCGACGGAAGGGACGGCGAGGGGATCAGGCGCTGAGCGTCGGCTGCTCGCTCTCCTCGTCGACGGTGTAGGAGAGGAAGTCGTCGACCATGCGATGGAACAGCGAGGCGAGCTGGCCCAGCTCCTTTGGGGACCAGTCGGACAGGGCGAGCTGCATGCCGCGGGCGCCCGCGTCCCGGACCCGGTCGACGGCCTCGCGTCCGGCGTCGGTGAGCTGGATCCGCTGGGCCCGGCCGTCGTCGGGGTCGGGGACGCGGGTGACGTATCCCGCCTTCTGCAGCTGCTGCACCGTACGGGTCACATGGGAGGCCTCCACGCCGAGGCGCTGGGCCAGCTCCCCCGGCCGCAGCGGCTCGGAGTCGGCGACCTGTCGCAGCAGCGCCACGGCGGCGCGGTCCAGGGGAACGCCGGCCATCGCCATCAGCCGGTCGTGCTGGCGGGCGCGGGTGCTCAGATAGGTGATGCGGGTGAGCGCGCGCTCGATCTCGATCACTTCCGGGGAGGCGACGGCGGGCAGGGGGAGCGGTTCGGTGGACATGCGACCCACTTTACCATCTTGTTGCGTAACTCAAGTAAGTTACTGCGTGCGTTTACCCACATCTACTCCCCAGGGATGACGCCCGGGAAGAGCAGGGACCCCGGCAGGCTCGCACCGCCTGCCGGGGCCCGTCCCTCGCCCTCTCTCCGTCACGCCGGTACGCGCACGCTCTCCCCCCAGGCCGCGCCGGCCGCGATCGCCTGCCGCCACAGGCGGATCGCCTTCGGCGGCATGCCGACCGCGAGCGCCCCCGTCACCCGGTCGCCCGTGCGGTACGCGGCCACGAACCGGCGTTCGGCGAGGTCGCCGTCGACGACGGCCACCTCGTCGTGGCCGCGCAGGAAGCCGTACGCCTGGATCTTCATGTCGTACTGGTCCGACCAGAAGTACGGCACCGGCGCGAACGACCTGCGCGCGTGCGGGGCGGCGAGCAGGTTGCGGGCGGCGGCCATGCCCTGCTCGGCCGCGTTGGTGCGGTGCTCGATCCGCATCGTCGTGCCGAACAGCGGGTTGTACCAGCGGGCCACGTCCCCGGCGGCGTACACGCCCCGGGCGGCCTCCAGGTGCTCGTCGCAGACCACACCGTCACCCACCGTCAGCCCGCTCCCGGCCAGCCAGTCGGTGTTGGGCACCGATCCGACCGCGACGAGCACCTCCTCGGCCTCCACGACCTCTCCGTCGCCGAGCAGCACGCCGTCCTCGGTCACCTCGGTGACGGTGACCCCGCAGCGCAGGTCGACGCCCCGGTCGCGGTGGGCCTGCGACAGCACCCGTCCGACGTCCTCGCCGACGGCGTGTGCCAGCGGCACCGCCGCCGGTTCCAGCAGGGTGACCCGCGCCCCCAGCCGCCAGGCCACGGCCGCCGCCTCCGCGCCGAGGAAGCCGGCGCCGACGACGACCAGACGAAGCCCCGGCTGCAGCCGCTCCCGCAGAGTGAGCGCGTCCTCCAGGGTGCGCAGGACGTGCGCCCCCTCGCCGGGCAGCCGGCGCGGACGCACCCCCGTGGCCAGGACCAGCCCGTCGTACGGCAGTTCGCAGCCGTCGGCCAGCCGGAGCCGCTGCCCCGCCACGTCCAGGCCGGACGCGGCGGCGCCGAGCCGCAGGTCGAGGTCGAGGGCGGCCAGGTCCTCGGGGCGGCGCAGCCGGAGGCGGTCCTCCTCCCATTCCGAGGCGAGGAGCTGCTTGGACAGCGGCGGGCGGTCGTACGGGAGGTGGGGTTCGTCGCCGACGAGGGTGAGGGTGCCCTCGTAGCCTTCGCGGCGGAGCGTCTCGACCGCCGCGAGTCCGGCGGCCGAGGCTCCGACGACCACGATCCGGTTCACTGCTCGACCAGTCGGATCGCGGCGGCCGGGCAGACGGCGACGGCCTCGCGGACGTCGTCGAGGAGTTCCGGAGCGGGCTGCTCCTCCAGCAGGATCGCGATGCCGTCGTCGTCCTGGTCGAAGACCTGCATGGCGGCGACCACGCACTGCCCCGAGGCGACGCATTTGTCGGCTTCCAGCTCCACCTTGTGGGAGGTCATGGGATTCCCCTTCTTCACGTTCGGTTGTGGTCGTGCCGCGCGGGACGGGGAACCGTCACCAGGTGACCGGCAGGGAGTGGACGCCGTAGATGAAGGCGTCGTCCTTGAAGCGGACCTCGTCGAGCGAGCCGGCGAGCCTCAGGGTCGGGATGCGCCGGTAGAGGGTGCCGTAGACGACCTGGAGCTCCATGCGGGCCAACGGCTGGCCGAGGCACTGGTGGACGCCGAAGCTGAACGCGACATGGCGACGGGCGTCACGGGTGATGTCGAGCCGGTCGGGGTCGGGGAAGACCTCCGGGTCGCGGTTGGCGATCTCGTTGACCATGATCAAGCCCTCGCCGGCCCTGATCACCTGCCCGCCGATCTCGATGTCCGCGGTGACCGCGCGGCGCCGTCCCAGATGGGTGATGTTCAGGTAGCGCAGCAGCTCCTCGACGGCGGACACGACGAGCTTGGGGTCGTCGGTGTCCCGCAGGAGTGCCAGCTGGTCGGGGTTCTGGAGCAGGGCGAGAGTGCCCAGCGCGATCATGTTCGCGGTGGTCTCGTGACCGGCGAAGAGCAGCAGCAGCGCCATCTCGGTCGCCTGCCGGTGGTCGATCTCACCGGCGCGGACGCGTCCGGCGATGCCGGACAGCAGGTCGTCCTGCGGATCGGCGAGCCGCTTGCCGATGAGCCCGCCGAGGTAGACGGCGATTTCCCCGCTCGCCTGTCGGCGTTGTTCGGGGGTGGCGTCCCGGTGGACCATGGTCTTGGTGTTGTCCTGGAAGAACGCGTGGTCGTCGTAGGGCACGCCGAGCAGTTCACATATCACCAGCGAGGGGATGGGGAGCGCGAACGCCTCCACCAGATCCACCGGCTTGGGGCCGGCCAGCAGCTCGTCGACGAGGCCGTCCACGATGTTCTGCACGACGGGGCGCAGGGCTTCCACCCGCTTGATGGCGAAGGGCGCCGTCACCATCCGGCGCAGCCGGGCGTGCTCCGGGTCGTCCAGCATGATGAACCCGAACTTGCTGTCGCCCCCGCCGTCGGCCTTGGGCGGGTAGCCGGGGGTGTCGGTGTCCGCGCTGACCCGGGGGTCACCGAGAAGGGCGCGCTGGTCGGCGTGGCGGGTCACGAGCCACGGTTCACTGCCGTCCCAGAGGCGCACCTTCGTCAGCGGCGCCCGTTCCTGGAGCTCCTTGAGGGCGGGCGGCGGATCGAACGGGCAGCGGGCCGCCCTCGGCATCGGGAACTCGGGGAGGGGGTCCGGGGTTTCGGGCACCGGGCCGGTCAGGGTGTCGGCCATGGCTCTCCTTGGTGGTGGGGGGAGGGGGACGCCTCGACCAGTGCATGCGAACAGGGGGACGAGGCCTCGGTGGACGCATGCAAACAGAGGGGGCTGACACGTTGCGGTCAGTTCCCTGACATAAGCCTGACGTGACCCGGATCACCTCGACAACGCGCCCACGGTGAGAGGAAGTCGTTGTCAGCCGTGCCCCTCCGCGTCCCCCAGCCAGTACCCGAAGCCCCGGCGCGTGTGGATCAGCGCCGGGGCGTCGCGGTCCACCTTGCGCCGCAGACGGGAGACGAGCTGCTCGATCGCGTTGTCGCCGCGGAAGTCGCCCCACACGTACCGGCTGATCTGCTCCTTGGACAGCACCCGGTGCGCGTTGACCAGGAGGTGGCGGAGCAGGCGGTACTCGGCGGGGGTGAGTTCGAGGGCACGGGGGCCGCGCCAGGCCTGGCACAGCGTGTCGTCGAGGACCAGGTCGTCGTAGCGCGGGGAGTGGCCGGGGCGGCCGGGGGCGGTGCCACGCAGGAGCACCTGCATCCGGGCGAGGACCTCGGCCACCCGGAACGGCTTGGTGACGTAGTCCCCCTCCCCCAGACCGAGTTCGGGCAGGAGGCTGCCGAGGGAGTCGTACGGGGCCAGGTAGAGGACCGGCGGCCGGTGGGCGATCACCGGGCGGCCGGCGCGGGCCATGCCCACCAGGTCGGGCAGGGCGGTGTCGACGACCAGCAGGTCGAAGCGGTCGGCGTCGAGCCGGGCCAGCGCGTCCGCGGCGGAGTCCGCGAGGCGGATCCGGTAGCCGGCCAGCTCCAGGGTCGTGGCGAGCAGTTCGGCGGTGTCCGGCTCGCCGGCGAGGACCAGGACGTGCTGCCCGGCGCCGCGGGCGAGCGACGGCCTGTCGGCCGGGATGCCGTGCGGGGACGAGACCGTCGGCGGGGGGCTCGGGCGGGATAACGGCCCGGTGGGGTCGGCTCCGCCCGACGGGTGGGCGGGGCCGACGGCACGGCGTCCGTCGCGTCGTGAGGGTCGTGGTGCCCGCATCAGGATGTGTGCCCTTTCCCGCCGGAACCGGCGGCGTCGACGATGTCGGCCGGATCCGCCCGCAGGACGTCCGCCATACGGCACACCAGACGGGCCAGCAGCCGCAGTTCGGCCGGCGACCAGTCCGCGAGGACCAGCTGCATGCCGCGTGCGCCCGCGTCCCCGAGCCTCGCCACGGCCTCCTCGCCGAGCGGGGTGAGAAGGATGCGCCGGGCGCGGGGGTCGTCGGGGTCCGGTGTCCGGGTGACGTACCCGGCCCGCTGGAGCCGCTGCACCTGGCGGGTGACGTGGGAGGCCTGTACGGCGAGCACCTGGGCGAGCTCCCCCGGGCGCAGCGGGTCGTGCTCGGCGATCCGGCGGAGCATCGCGACGGCGGCCCGGTCGAGCGGTACGCCCGCCAGGGAGGCCAGCCAGTCGTGCCGGCGGGCGCCGGCGCTCAGATAGGCGACACGGGTGAGGGCCCGCTCGATCTCGACCGCTGCGGGCGAGGCGGGGGGCACTGCGGGCGGTGAGGGGGACATGGGTGACACCCTACCTTTCTGCTTGCCTAACTCAAGTAAATCTCGTCGCTTGCTTGACTCAAGTAATCCATATGTGTTTGCCTAACTCAAGCAAGCCGGTGGCCGGTCGTCAGAGACCACCACCGCGAGCACCCGGCCGTCCCTCCCGTTTGGGCGCGGCCGTACCGACCGGAGCCCCCCGAGCGGAGGCGGCTCCCAGGCGCCGAACCCGTGGGGACGGGATCGGCGCGGTCCCCGGGCCCGGCTGCCGACTCACTCCCCCATGTCGGCACCGGGCCCGGGGACACCTCCACCGGCCTGGAGCCACCGGGACGACAGACAGGACCCCGCCCATGAAGACCCCTGTACGAGCCGCGCTGGCCGGGGCGCTCACCTGCAGTGTCCTCACCACCGCGATCGTGATCGGCCGGCACGACGACGCGACCGGACCCGCGCCGCGCGGCCCGTACGTCGCTCTGGGCGACTCCTACACCGCCGGTCCGGACATCCCGGACCGGGCCGGCACCCCCGCCGGCTGCGACCGCTCCGACCGCAACTACCCGGCGCTGGTCGCCCGCCGCCTGAACCTGTCCCCCGGGGACTTCCGCGACGTCAGCTGCAGTGGGGCGACCCTGGCGGACCTGAGCGGGCCGCAGTCCACGGATCGGGGCACGAACCCCGCGCAGCTGTCCGCCCTCGACGGGCGGACCCGGCTGGTCACCCTCGGCATGGGCGGCAACGACATCGGCTTCGCCTCGCTGGTGCGGACCTGCGTGAAGTCGGATGTGCTCACCTTCGCGCTGAAGAGCCTGAAGGGGGAGAGGACGGCCGCCGGGGACGCGCCCTGCCGCGACCGGTACGTCTCCGGCGGCACCGACGAGATCCGGCGGCGGATCGACACGGCGGACGAGCGGCTGGCGAAGGCCCTCGCCGAGGTCGGGCGGCGGGCGCCCGAGGCGCGGGTGTACGTCGTCGGCTACCCGGCGATCCTGCCGCAGCGCACCACCGGGTGCGGCGGCGAGATGGGCCTCGCCGCCGGTGACATCACGTACCTGCACGAGAAGGAGCGGCAGCTCAACGCGATGCTGCGGAAGCGGGCCGGCGAGGCGGGCGTCGGCTACGTGGACACGTACACGCCCTCCGTCGGACGCGATGCCTGCGCCGGCCGGGAAGTGCGCTGGATCGAGCCCCTCGTACCGCGCGCCCCGGCCGCCCCGGTCCACCCCAACGAGCGTGGCGAGCAGGGCATGGCGAACGCCGTCCTGAAGACTCTCGGCGCCCGACCGTCCCACCGATGACCGAACAACCGAAACCCGGAGAGGTCTCCCCCATGAGCACCATGAAGTCCGTCCAGACCGGCGGAGTCGACAAGGTCGAGGTCGTCGACGCCGAGCGGCCGGTGCCCGGCCCCAGGGACGCCCTGGTCCGGATCCGCGCCTGCGGCATCTGCGGCACCGATGTCACGTTCCTGCACATGGGCGGCATCCCCGCCCGCGCCCACCTGGGCGGCGAACCGGTCCCGGTGGCGCTCGGCCATGAGCCGGCCGGTGAGATCGTGGAACTCGGCGCCGAGGTGGAGGGCCTGAACATCGGCGACCGGGTGGTCGTCAACCCGCAGGACGCGCCCACCGGCATCATCGGCTGCGGCGGCAGGTACGGCGGGATGAGCGAGTTCCTGCTGATCGAGAACGCCGAGGTCGGCAGGAGCGTCGCCGTCTTCCCGGACACCGTGCCCTTCGACGTGGCCTCGCTCAACGAGCCGATGGCGGTGTCCCGGCACGCCGTCAACCGCTCCGAGGCCAAGCCCGGTGACAAGGTGGTCGTGTTCGGCGCCGGGCCGATCGGTCTGGGCGCGGCGATCTGGCTGAAGCTGCGTGGGGTGGAGCACGTGGTCGTCGTCGACGTCATCCCGTCCCGGCTGGAGAAGGCACTGGCCGTGGGTGCGGACGCCGTCGTCGACTCCGCGCAGGAGGACGTGGCCGCGCGCCTGACCGAGCTGCACGGACAGAGCGCCAACGCGCTCGGCCAGCCCAGGCCGGGCACCGACGTCTTCGTCGACGCGGCCGGTGTGGCCGCCGTCTTCAACACCGTGGTGAACTCCGCCAAGTGGGGCGCGAAGCTGGTGATGGTGGCGGTGCAGAAGAAGGGCTCCGAGATCGACCTGGGCGGCATGCTCCGCAGCGAGCTGACGCTGATCGCCTCCCAGGGCTATCCGACCGAGATCTTCGAGGTGACACCCGAACTGGTCGAGCACCAGGAGCGGTTCGCCCGGCTGATCAGCCACCGTGTGCCGTTCTCCGAGGTCGACCGTGCCTTCGAACTGGCACTGACGCCGGGCGCGGCGGAGAAGGTCGTCGTCACGCTGGAGGACTGAGCACGACAGACGGACGACCGAGCACGACAGACGGCCGCCGGGTGTTCCCCGGCGGCCGGTGCCCCTTTGCCCCCTCTTCACCCCGGGAACGGCACTCCATGCGCGCGACCCTGCGACAGACGGCGCGGGCCACGGCCCACCTCGTGCTGGCCGCCGCCCTGGCCTTCGGGTCGTATCTCTTCATCACCGTCCTGCTGATCACCGCCACGGGCGCGGTCACGATGGTCGGGATCTGGCTGCTGCCCGAGACCGTGCTGCTGATCCGGCGGATCGCCGGGGCCAAACGGCGGTTGACGGCCTCCTGGACCGGCCGGCCGATCCCGGAGGCGTACGCGCCGGTCACCGGTCCGGTGCGCGAGCGGCTGCGGACGGCCGTACGCGATCCCGGCACCCTCACCGATGTCCGCTGGATGGCCGCGTACTACGCCTACGGCTGGCTGACCTTGCTGATGCTGCCGCTGTGGCCGGTGGGACTCGTCGTCGACGGGGTGTGGAGCGGGCTGCTGGGCCGCGAGGCGCTCGTCCTGCCGTTGATCGTGCGGCTGGCCGATGTGGAGGCGGGCTGGTCGGCCGCGCTGCTGCGGCCCTCCCCCAAGGCGCTGCTGGCCAGGCGGGTCGAGCAGCTCACCGCGACCCGGGCGGACGCGGTCGCCGCGCACGGCGCCGAACTGCGGCGCATCGAGCGGGACCTGCACGACGGTGCCCAGGCTCGCCTCGTCGCCCTGTCGATGCGCATCGGGCTGGCCCAGCGGGCGTACGGCGCAGACCCGGACACCGCCCGCAAGCTGCTCGCCGACGCGCAGGACCAGGCCGAGGAGGCGCTGACGGAGCTGCGGCACGTGGTCCGCGCCATTCATCCGCCGATCCTCACCGACCGGGGGCTGGCGGGGGCCGTACGGGCGCTGGCGGCGAGCAGCGGTCTGCGGGTGAGCGTACAGGCGGACGATCTGGAGGACGGGGCGCGGGCGCCGGCGGCGGTGGAGGCGGCCGCCTACTTCGTGGTCGCGGAGGCGCTCACCAACGCCGCCAAGTACAGCGGGTCCGACCGGGCGGAGGTCCTGCTGGCCCGCTCCCGGACCGGAGTGAGCGTCCGGGTGCGGGACGAGGGGTGCGGGGGCGCGGACGAGAGCGCCGGGTCGGGGCTGCTCGGGATGCGGCGCCGGGTGGCCGCTCTCGACGGGACCGTACGGGTGAGCAGTCCCGTGGGCGGGCCGACGGTGGTGGAGGTGGAGCTGCCGTGCGTGTGGTGACCGTACCCCTGGGGGACGACGGGTGCGGTGCGCCGTACTGCGTTCTCAGTACGGCCGATTGTCGGCAGCCGCACGACGACGCGGGGGTGGGGCGGCCGGGAGCCTGGGGCGGTACTCGAGATCAGATGGGGAGACCTCCGTTCCATGGCCGTATTTCTCTCTCGACTGGGCCGGCTGGCCTTCCGCCGACGATGGCTGGCGATCCTGCTCTGGGTGGCGGTGCTGGCCGGTGCCGGCGCGGCCGCCGCCGCCGCGCCCGCCGTCGAGGACCCGGGCAACTCGATGCCCGGGATCGAGTCCCAGAAGGCGTTCGACCTGTTGGAGCGGCGCTTCCCGGGGACGAACTCGGACGGGGCGTCCGCACGGGTCGTGTTCGTCGCACCGGACGGGCAGAAGGTCACCGCCGCCGGGCACCGCGAGGCGATCGAGGCGTTCGTCGCGGAGGCGGCCGACGGCTCGCAGGTGGCGAGCGCGACGGACCCCTTCGGCGCGAAGGCGGTGAGCGCGGACGGTTCCACCGCGTACTCGACGGTGTCCTTCAAGGAGAAGGCCGACGACCTCACCGACGCCGGCAAGGACCATCTGCGGGCCGCCGTCGACCGGGTGCGGGACTCGGGGCTGACGGTCGAGGTGGGCGGTACGGCGCTGGCGACGCAGCCGGCGGCGGGCGGGACCGGTGAGGTGATCGGCATCGGGATCGCCTCGGTGGTGCTGCTGGTCACGTTCGGATCGCTGGCCGCCGCCGGGCTGCCGCTGCTGACCGCGGTGATCGGCGTGGGCATCGGCATGGCCGGGGTCCTGGCGCTGGCGAGCACCTTCGGACTGTCGGAGTCCACCGGCACGCTGGCGACCATGCTGGGCCTCGCGGTCGGCATCGACTACGCGATGTTCGTCGTCTCCCGCTACCGGGAGGAGCGCGCCAAGGGCCTCGCGCCGCAGGAGGCGGCCGGGCTCGCCGCGGGCACCGCCGGTTCCGCGGTCGTCTTCGCCGGGCTCACCGTGATGATCGCGCTGGCCGGTCTGTCGGTGGTGGGCATCCCGATGCTGACCAGGATGGGCCTCGCGGCGGCGGGCGCGGTCGCGGTCGCCGTCCTGATCTCGCTGACGCTGGTGCCCGCGCTGCTCGGCTGCTGGCCCAACGCGGTGCTGTCCCGGGCCACGCGCCGCACGGGCGGCTTCACGGACGGCGGCGAACGCAACGCCGGCAGCCGCTGGGCGCGGTTCGTACTGCGCCGGCCGGTGGCCGTGCTGCTGCTGAGCGTGGTGGGCCTGGGCGCTCTCGCCCTTCCGGCGCGGGACCTGCAGCTCGGCATGCCGGGCGACGACCAGAAGTCGACGTCCACCACGGAGCGCCGGGCCTACGACGCGCTCGCGGCGGGCTTCGGGCCGGGCTTCAACGGGCCGCTGACGATCGTCGTGGACGCCGAGGGCGCCGACGACCCGAAGACGGCGGTGACGGTGATCTCCGGGACGATCGCCGACGAGAAGGGCGTGGTCTCCGTCTCGCCGGCCCGCTTCAACCCGGCGGGCGACACCGCGGTCTTCTCCGCCACCCCGGCGACCGGTCCCAGCGACAGGAAGACGCAGGACCTGGTCAACGCCATTCGCGACGACCGCCCGGGCATCGACTCGGACACCGGGGCGACCTTCGCGGTCACCGGCACCACGGCCGTGAACATCGACGTCTCCGAGAAGGTGCAGTCGGCGCTGATCCCGTACCTGATGGTCGTGGTCGGCCTGGCCTTCGTGCTGCTGCTCGTCGTCTTCCGGTCCGTGCTGGTGCCTTTGAAGGCCGCCCTCGGCTTCCTGCTCTCGGTCCTCGCGGCCCTCGGCTCGGTGGTCGCGGTGTTCCAGCAGGGCCACGGCGCCTCGCTGCTGGGCGTCACGGAGACCGGGCCGATCATGAACATGATGCCGATCTTCCTGGTGGGGATCGTCTTCGGACTGGCCATGGACTACGAGGTGTTCCTCGTCGCCCGGATGCGGGAGGCCTACGTCCACGGGGACCGGCCGCCCCAGGCCGTGGTGACCGGCTTCCGGCACAGCGCAAGGGTCGTGGTGGCCGCCGCGCTGATCATGATCGCGGTGTTCTCCGGGTTCATCACCGCGGACGAGTCCCTGATCAAGATGATCGGTTTCGGTCTCGCGGCGGCCGTGCTGCTCGACGCGTTCGTCGTGCGCATGGCGTTCGTGCCGGCGGTTCTGGCCCTGCTCGGCGGGGCGGCCTGGTGGCTGCCGAAGTGGCTCGACCGGACGCTGCCCGTCGTCGACGTGGAGGGCGAGTCCCTCACCCGTGAGGCGGCCCCGGCGGAACGGGAGACGGCCCCTGTCTGACCGTTTCCCCGGCTCTCCGGGGAAGGGCCGCCCGAGCCTTCGTGCCGGGCGGCCCCCGCCCGTCGCGTGCGACGGGCCTCGTCCACCATGGGACCAGCCCCCGACCGGAGAAGCCGATGATCATTCCCTGGCAGCGGTACGCGGACGACCACGCCCGTACCGTCGACACGATGACGGCCGCCGTGCTGTTCGCCGCCTTCCTGTGCGGGAGCGAGATCGCCATGCCCCGCTCCGCCCAGCCGAACGCGGCGCTCCCGACGATCGTCCTCGCGGCCGTCGCCTGTGGGACGCTGCTGCTGTGGCAGCACACCCGACCCCGTACGACGGTGGCGGTGACCGCGTGCTGTGTGGCGGGCGCCAGCGCGGTGGGCCATCTGATCACCCCGCTCCTGCTGGGGCCGACGATGCTCGCCCTGTACCGGGTGGCGGTGACCGCCCGCCGCCGCACGACGCGCCGGTGCTACCTCGCGACCGTCGCGCTGGTCGTCCCGGCGGCCCTGGTCCTGGACCCGGTCGACCACCCGTGGGTGATGAAGACGATCAGCCCGGCGGTCTGGCTGCTGTTCCCGGTCGTCACCGGCAGCCTCGTCCGGCTCCAGCGGCGCTATGTGGAGGCCGTCCAGGCCCGTGCGGAGTACGCCGAGCGCGGCCGCGAGGAGGAGGCGCGGCACCGGGTCGTGGAGGAGCGGGTGCGCATCGCGCGCGAACTGCACGACGTGGTCGCCCACCATCTGGCCCTGGCCAACGCCCAGGCGGGCACGGCCGCGCACCTCGCGCGCACCCACCCCGACCAGGTGCAGCGGATCCTCGACGACCTCGCCGGTACGACGGCGTCGGCGCTGCGCGAACTGAAGGCCACCGTGGGCCTGCTGCGCCAGGCGGAGGAGGGCGACGCGCCCCTCGCCCCGAGCCCCGGCCTCGGACAGCTGTCCGAGCTGACGGAGACCTGCGCCTCGGCGGGACTGGATGTGCAGGTCGCCCTGGAGGGCACGCCGCGGCCGCTGTCGCCCGGGGTGGATCTGACGGCGTACCGGATCGTGCAGGAGGCGCTGACCAACGTCACCAAGCACTCGGCGGCGCGGACGGCGCAGGTGCGGCTGAAGTTCGGCCGCGACCGGCTGACGATCACCGTCACCGACGACGGCACCGCCGTGCCCTTCGACGCCGCCGACAGCCGGGGCTTCGGACTGATCGGCATGCGCGAGCGGGCCCAGTCGGTGGGCGGCGCCCTCCAGGCCGGGCACCGTCCCGAGGGCGGTTTCCAGGTCACCACCCGGCTGCCCCTCTACTCCGACACCCCGGCACTCCGAGAACGGACCCCATGACCATTCGCGTGCTCCTCGCCGACGACCAGGCCCTGCTGCGGGCCACCTTCCGGATCCTGATCGACTCCTGCGACGACATGGAGGTGGTCGCCGAGGCCACCGACGGCGCGGAGGCGGTCGCTCTCGCCCGCAGCCACCGTCCGGACCTGGTCCTGATGGACATCCGTATGCCGGGCACCGACGGCCTGGCCGCCACCGCCGCCGTCTGCGCGGACCCGGACCTGTCCGGCACGCGTGTGCTGATCCTGACGACCTTCGAGATCGACGAGTACGTCGCGCGGGCGCTGCGGGCGGGTGCGAGCGGCTTCCTCGGCAAGGACGTCACCGCCGATGCGCTGCTCGACGGCATCCGCACGGTCGCCGCCGGCGAGTCCCTGCTCTCCCCGCTCGCCGCCCGCTCCCTCATCACCCGCTTCCTCGCCTCCCCCGCCGAGGGCGCCCGCCTCGCCTCCCCCGACGACCTCGCCGCGCTGACCGCGCGCGAGCGGGAGGTGATGGCCTGGGTGGCCGAGGGCCACTCCAACGAGGAGATCGCGGAGAAGCTCTTCGTCAGCCCCCTCACCGTCCGCACCCACGTCCACCGCGCCATGACCAAACTCGGCGCCCGCGACCGCGCCCAACTGGTCGTCATCGCGTACCAGTCCGGCCTGGCCCAGGCCGCGCCCCCGCCGTCGGACACCCGACACCGCTCGGGCTTCTCGGGCGACTGAGCCCCGCCGCCTCCGTTCAGGGGAAACGGCCGGGCGACGCGCGTGGCAGGTGGCGTGCGTGTCGACAACTCACCCATGCCCCTCCCCGTGATCTCCCCCATGCTCGCCACCCCCGGCACCCTCCCCCCGCCCGCCCAGGAGGCGCGCTGGGCCTATGAGACCAAGCAGGACGGGCAGCGGGCCGTGGTGTATCTCGCCGGGGACGGGAGTGTCGGGCTGCGGGCCCGGTCGGGTGAGGACATCAGCGGTGCGTATCCCGAACTGCGGCCGCTGGGCGCGGCGCTCGGTGCGACGGCCGCCGTGCTGGACGGGGAGGTGCTGGCGCTCGACGAACAGGGCCGGGCCGACTTCCAGTTGCTGCAGTCACGGATGGGGCTGGTGCGGGCGCCGGTCAGGGCGGCGCGGATGGCGGCGGCCCAGCCCGTGCACCTCGTGCTGTTCGACGTGCTGCACCTCGAGGGCCGCTCCCTCCTCCGCCTCCCCTACGCCGAGCGCCGGGCCCTGCTGGAGGCGCTCGGGCTGGAGGGGCCGTTCTGGTCGACGCCGGGCGCGCTGGTGGGACACGGGCGGGAGGCCCTGGAGGCGACCCGCGCGCACGGGCTGGAGGGCCTGGTCTGCAAGCGGCTGGACTCGGTGTACGAGCCCGGGGTCCGCTCCCGGGCCTGGATCAAGATCCGGAACATGCGTACCGCCGATGTGCTGATCGGCGGCTGGTCGCCGGGCAGGGGGTGGTTGACCGGGCTGCCCGGGGCCGTACTGGTCGGCCAGCGGACCGGCGCGGGCCAACTGCGCTACGTGGGCAGCGTCGGCACCGGCTGGAGCGAGGCCGAGCGCACCGAACTCACCGCGCTGCTGCGGACCGTGGCGACCGACGTCTGTCCCTTCGACGCCGTACCGCCGGTTTCCGGCGCCCACTGGGCCGTGCCCCGGCTGGTCGGCGAGGTCCGCTACAGCACCCGTACCCGGGCGGGGCTGCTGCGCCAGCCGTCGTGGCTGCGGCTGCGCCCGGACCTCACCCCCGAGGAATCGGCGGCCGACCTTCCGGACACTTCCGCCTGACACGGCACCAGATGACCAAGTATTGGGCTGTGCTTCATCACTGATACGCCTCCACAGTCTTGGCGTGTACGCGCAAACCGGGGAAGCTGAACCTCCCTTTCCCCCACAGCCGTTCGGCTGCGCCCGGATCACAAGGAGACGCAGTGTCGTCACCCACGTTCAAAGCCCACCGCAGGAGATGGCTCACCGGACTCGCCGGTGCCGCCGCGCTCGTGCTCGGCGCCCCCTCGGCCGCCTTCGCCGCTCCTCCCCAGGCGCTGCCCCAGAACGCCGAGGCGGCGGAACTGACGTACCGGCCCGGGTTCGACTACGACACGGACGGCTGTTACTCCACCCCCGCCATCGGCCCGGACGGCACCGTCAACGGCGGTCTGAAGCCGACCGGTTCCCTCAGCGGCGACTGTCACGACGCCTCCGACCTGGACAACACCAACAGTTACTCGCGCTACAAGTGCAACAACGGCTGGTGCGCGTACATGTACGGCCTGTACTTCGAGAAGGACCAGGCGGTGGCGGGCAGCAGCATCGGCGGGCACCGGCACGACTGGGAGCACGTCGTGATCTGGGTGCAGAACGGCACGGTCCAGTACGTCTCGACGTCCAACCACGGCTCGTTCACGGTGCACGCCGCGTCCGAGGTCCGCTTCGAGGGGACCCACGCGAAGATCGTCTACCACAAGGACGGCATCAGCACCCACTGCTTCCGGCTCGGCAACTCCAACGACGAGCCGCCGGAGAACGACAAGCACACCTGGCAGTACCCGCCGCTGGTCGGCTGGAACGGCTACCCGTCGGGCCTGCGCGACAAACTGAGCGCGTACGACTTCGGCAGCGCCAACTTCGGCCTGAAGGACGCCAACTTCGTGAACCACCTGTCGTCGGCGAAGCCCTCGGGGATCGCCTTCGACCCCAACGCGTAGCCGCCGGTGCGGGGATCGGTCCCGGCCCAGGACCCCGGCCGCCCCCGGGTTCCGCCCGTGGCCGATCCCCGTCCGCCTTCCATGGCGGCCGGACGGGACGCGGATCTCTACCCCTTCGGCCGGTGTCCGACACCCTGATCGGCGGGCGGAAACCGGGGAAGGCGCGCGGTGCGGTGGCCGTGAGGGTCTATCGTGTCCCGCATGTCCGTCCCGGAACTGATTCGTATCGTCTCCCGCGACTCCCCCATGGCGCTGGCCCAAGTGGCGCGTGTCCGCGCGGAGTTGGCCGCCCTGCATCCCGGTGTGCGCACCGAGGTCGTCCCCGTGAAGACGACCGGCGACAAGTGGATGGGCGACCTGTCGAAGGTCGAGGGCAAGGGCGCGTTCACCAAGGAGGTCGACGCCGCGCTGCTGGCCGGTGAGGCGGATCTGGCGGTGCACTGCGTCAAGGACGTCCCGGCGGACCGGCCGCTGCCCGCGGGGACGGTGTTCGCCGCCTTCCTGAAGCGGGACGACATCCGGGACGCCCTGGTCCATCCGGGTGGTCTCCCCCTCGACGAGCTGCCGGACGGCACCCGGATCGGCACCTCCTCGGTGCGCCGGGTCGCCCAGCTGGCCGCGACGCATCCGCACCTGGAGTGCGTGCCGTTCCGCGGCAACGCCAACCGGCGGCTGGAGAAGCTGGCGGCGGGCGAGGCGGACGCGCTGCTGCTCGCGGTGTCCGGCCTGGAACGTATCGGCCGGACCGACGTGATCAGCGAGGTGCTGTCGCCGGAGACGATGATGCCGCCGATCGGCGCGGGCATCCTCGCTCTGCAGTGCCGCCAGGGCGACACCGACCTGATCGACGCCGTCAGCGGGCTCGGCGATCCGGCCACCCACCGGGAGGCCACGGCGGAGCGCATGTTCCTGCATGTGCTCCAGGGCCACTGCAACAGTCCGATCGCCGGGTTCGCACGGGTGGACCGCAGCGGCGAACTGTCCCTGCGGGCGTGTGTCTTCACCCCGGACGGCAAGGTCCGGCTCAACGCGCACGAGTGGGCGGGCCGCCTCGACCCGGCGACGCTCGGTACGTCCGTGGCGGTGGCGTTGCTGCGTCAGGGCGCGCGGGAGATCATCGACGGCATCCCGCACTGAGGCGCCGGGAACACCGAGGGCACCGGGACGCGGACCGCGTCAGGCGGTGCCCTCTTCGGCTGCCTGGTCCCGCAGGAAGGTGCTGATCTGGTGGGCCAGGCTCTCCCGGGCCGTACCCGCCGGCGCGGACCCCTCCTGCAGTCCGATGCCGCCGGTCCACAGCCGGCGCTCGGCCCACTCGTCGTCCACGCGCAGCTGGACCTGCACGTCCACCTGGCCGAGCGCGGCCTCGGGTCCTGCGGCGTAGAGGACGGCGGTGGCGCGGCGCAGCGGGTAGACGTCGAAGCCCTCGATGAACTGCGAGTTGCGCCAGTCGATGAACGCGCTCTCGCCGTCGGGTCCGATCCGCACGTCGATCTGCCCGTCCTCGAGGTGGATCGTGGAGTGTCCGGCACCCCGGTTCTCGACGGTCACCCGGAGGCGGAAGTACGTCAGGCCCTCCGCGGCGTCGTCGCGTCCCCTCGGCGGCTCGGACTGCTCCAGCCGGTGGACACGGACACGCAGACCGGCATGCTCGTCGTACTCCTGCCAGTCCCCGACCACGTTCGGCTCGTACACAGTCCACCTCTCGACTTCTACGGGCTGCTTCCTATCCGTGCGCTCAGCGCACTGTCAAATGAGCAGAATGCGCTGTGGCCAGGGGGTTCACCCCTTTTGATCGTCGATCAAGCCGTGCGCAGGAAGAATCCGCCCGCGGCGGTCGCGGGGCGGTCCGCGGGCGTGCCGCACATCACGTCGCCGGCAAGATCAGCGGGCGAGCCGGCCGAGCAGTGCGGAGGCGGCGGTGATGCCGAGCACGGCGGCCAGAATCAGTACACCGAAGTCGAGGGCGAGATGGTCGGGCGTGCCGAGGAGGAGTCCGCGCAGGGCGTCCACCTCGAAGCTGAGGGGGTTGACCCTGCTGACGGTCTGGAGCCAGCCCGGCATGATGTCGACGGGGTAGAGGGCGTTGGAGCCGAAGAACAGCGGCATGGTGATCGCCTGGCCGATGCCCATCAGGCGGTCGCGGCTGAGGACGATGCCCGCGATGGTCATCGACAGACAGGAGAAGAAGGCCGAGCCGAGGACCACGATCGCGGCGACCCCGAGCAGTTTCAGCGGGTTCCAGGTCAGGGCGACACCGAGCAGCGCCGCGATGACCACAACCACGACCGCCTGGATCACCGACTTCACCCCGGCCGCGAACGCCTTGCCGGTGATCAGCGCCGAGCGCGGGGTGGGGGTGACGAGGAGCTTGTTGAGGACGCCGGCGTCGCGCTCCCAGATGATCTGGATGCCGTAGAAGATGGCGATGAACATCGCGGACTGGGCGATGATGCCTGGCGCCAGGTAGTCGATGTAGGGGATGCCGTGGGTCGGGATCGCCTTGATGCGGGTGAAGGTCTGGCCGAAGATCAGCAGCCAGAGGGCGGGCTGGACGGCCCGGGTGTACAGCTCGGTGCGGTCGTGGCGCAGTTTCTGCAGTTCGACCGCGCACAGGGCGGCGATCCGGGCGGGAAGCAGCCGCCAGCCCGCGCGCGGCTCGGGCGGCCGTAGGAGCAGGCTGATTCCGGGGTCAGCCGACGCGCTGAGCGGTGCGGCGGGTGCTTCGGACATCGCGGAAGTCTCCTGAACTGTCGTCGAGGCCGCTGCCGGCGACGTCCCGGAAGACGTCCTCCAGGGTGGGCAGCGGGTCGGTGGCGGCCACGCCCCGGCCGGCACCGAGCCCCCGCCGGAGATCGGTCGGGGTGCCGAGGGCGCGGATGCGGCCGCGGTGCATCAGGCCGACCCGGTCGCAGTACTGCTCGGCCTCGTCCATGTAGTGCGTGGTCACCAGGACGGTCATGCCGGTGGCCTCGCGTACGGCGGTGATGTGCTCCCAGACGCCGGTGCGGGCGATCGGGTCGAGGCCGATGGTCGGCTCGTCGAGTATCAGCAGCCGGGGTGCGCTGACCAGGGCCTGGGCGAGTTCGAGGCGGCGGACCATGCCCCCGGAGTAGGTGCCGGCGAGCCGGTCGGCGGCGTCCGTGAGGTCGACGGCGTCCAGTGCCTGGGCGACGCGTTCGGCGCGTTCGCGGCGGGGCACGTCGAAGACGCGGGCGAAGAGGGCGACGTTCTCCCGGCCGGTGAGGTTCTGGTCGGCGGACAGCTGCTGGGGAACGTAGCCGAGCAGGCGCCGCACGGCCATACGGTCGTGGGCGGCGTCCCGGCCGAAGACGGTGACCATGCCGGGCGGGACGGGCAGCAGGGTGGTGATGCAGCGGATGGCGGTGGTCTTGCCCGCTCCATTGGGCCCGAGCAGACCGAAGACCTCACCCTCCGCGACGGTCAGGTCGAGCCCGTCGACGGCCCTCGTGGCCCCGAAGGCGTGGGCGAGTGATGTGCAGGCGACGGCGGCGTTCATGACTCCTCGGCCTCCCCGTGCAGGCTGACGGCGAGGGTGCGCAGCGCCGGGAGGGCGGCGCGCAGGGCCTCCCGGTCGGCGGCGTCGAGTCCGGTGACGTGCCGGCGGACGAGCGCGGCGCGCCGCTGCTTCCAGTCCCGCAGCCGGGTCTCGGCCGCCTGGGTGAGCAGCAGCCGGACGGCACGCCGGTCGGCGGGGTCGGTCTCGCGGACCAGGTGGCCGTCCCTGACCAGATGGTTGACCAGGGTGGAGACGGAGTTGCCCGCGAGGTGCAGTTCCTTGGCGGCCTCGGAGACACCGATGCCGGGCCGGGTCTCGACGAGCCGCAGCAACTCGACCTCGGCGCCTCGCAGCCGGGGGACCGTCAGCCCGGCGCGCAGCCGGCGCCTGAGCAGCCGCTGGATGCCGACGAGCGCGTCGGCGAGTTCTTCCGGGAAGGTCTCCTCGTCCACATCACCGAGATTAGCTCTGAAGCAGAGGTAATAACCCAAAGAGAAGACAAAGACGGTGAAGCCTAGAATGGAGACCGGATAAATCAGGACAACTGTTTCAGAACGACCAGCAGTGGGAATGGGCAGGGAAGTGCTTCGGAACGGAGGCACGTCCGTGGGACCCCGCCGAGCGGGCCGCCCCGGCCGATCGCCGAACCGTCCGAGCGCGCGCTTCCCCACGGGGCCTGTCCCATCCATCGGCACCCCTTCTTCCGGAAGGCGCGCGAGATGCGTACCACCGTCAGAAGCAAGCAGCACCCCCACGACGACGCCCCGGACACCGCCGACTCCTTCGCCCGCCTCGCCGGCCTGCCCGACGGACCCGAGCGGCAGGCTCTGCGGGACGAGCTGGTCCGGGTCTGGCTGCCCATGGCCGAGCGGATCGCCGTGCGCTTCCGCGGCCGCGGGGAGGCCCTGGAGGACCTCTACCAGGTCGCGGCCCTCGGTCTGGTCAAGGCCGTCGACCACTACGACCCGGACCGCGGCCGCGCCTTCGAGGCGTACGCGGTACCGACGATCACGGGCGAGATCAAGCGTCACTTCCGCGACCACATGTGGACGCTGCACGTCCCGCGCCGGGTCCAGGACCTGCGCAACCGGGTGCGGCACGCCGCGAAGGAACTCTCCCAGACCACACCGGGACGGGCCCCGACCGTCGCCGAGATCGCCGCGTTCGCGCAGCTGAGCGAGGACGAGGTGAACGCCGGGATGGAGGCGCTGGAGTGCTTCTCCGCGCTGTCGCTGGAGGCCGAGATGCCCGGCACCGACGGCTACGCGCTGACGGACGCCCTCGGCGGCTCCGATCCCGGCTACGACACCGTCGTGGACCGCGTCGCCGTGGCGCCGTCCCTGCGGGCCCTGCCCGAACGTGAACGGACCATCCTCTACCTGCGGTTCTTCCAGGGCATGACCCAGAGTCACATCGCCGAGCAGCTGGGCATCTCGCAGATGCACGTCTCACGGCTGCTCAGTGCCTGCTTCGCCCGGCTGCGCGAGGAGGTCGTCGCCGAGGCGAAATGAGTGCCCGGAGCCCGGTCGGCGGTCCGCGGCTCACTCCAACGGGGGCGCGCCCGGAATCCGGGTGGGGCCGTGCTGGTCCAGGAGGGCCTCGAGCTCCACCCGGATCCGGCCGGGCATCTCGCCGCTGCGGCCCCAGATGAGGATCGGCTCGCAGACATTGCGCAGCTTGATGTTCGTGTGCTGCGAGACCTCGCGCAGGATCACCCATCCCTCGTCCGGCGTCACCCGCCCCAGGGCGACCATCACGCCGATCGCCTGGTCCACCACGGCATGGGAGGCGACCGCCTCCTTCAGCTGGCCGGCCTCCCTCCGCAGCTCGAAGATCCTGGCCGTTTCGTCGCCCGGGTCGTGCGGTACTCGTGCCACCTCTCCATCGTGCCACCGGGTCACTCGGCAGGCGCCCGGGCCGGTCACGGCCGGACACTGGTGGAAGACCGCATGCCTGCCGCCGGCCGACTCAGGAACGCGAGCACCATGAACGATCAGCCGTCCTCCACCCCCGGTGCGAAAGAAGCCCTCTCCACGCACTCCGTGTTCGGCGCGCCCTGCTGGGTGAGCCTGACCAGCCGCGATCTGGAGGCCACCCAGGAGTTCTACGGGGCCGTCCTGGGCTGGCGGTGGCGTCGCGGCACCCTGGGCGACCACTTCCGTACGGCGCTGGTCAACGACGTTCCCGTGGCCGGGATAGCGGCCGTCGCCGCGATGTGGCAGATGGCGGTGGCCTGGACGCCGTACTTCGCCGTGCCCAGCGCGGACGAGGCCGCCTCCCGGACCCGGGAGCGCGGCGGGACGGTGGCCGTGGGGCCGATCTCGCTGCCGCCGGGCCGGGCGGCGCTGCTGGCCGACCGGGAGGGCGCGACCTTCGGGGTCTGGGAGGGAAAGCTGATGGGCAACTGGGAGGCGTGGCGACAGGCGGCTCCGTCCTTCATCAGGCTCCACACCCGCGACGCCTTCGACTCCGCGATCTTCTACGGCGAGATCCTCGACTGGGCCACGGACCGCCCCGGATGCTGCGAGGTCCGCTACGAGAGCGGCGAGGTCGTGCTGCGCAGCGGGGACGACATCGTGGCCCGGATCGAGTCGGGCGCGCTGGAGGCGGCCCCCGATCCGACGATCCGGCCGCACTGGCAGGTCCACTTCGCCGTCGCGGACGTGCCGGGCTGCGCACGGGCCGCCGAGAAGCTCGGCGGCAGCGTGCTGCGCGAGACGGCCGACGAGGCGATCCTGCGGGACCCGGACGGCGCCCAGTTCACGGTGACCTCGCACCGCCAGCGGTGACCCTCCGCCGGTCGGGCCGCGCTTCACGCCGTCGGTCGGCCGCGGCGCCTTGTGGCCGGTCCCCTATTCAGAGCGGCGTGGGGGTCGGGTCAGCACGATCAGGCTGCGGGACTCCACCGTGACCTCCGCGCCGGCCTTGTACTCGCTCTCGTCGCGGCCGCCGTCGGGGTCCGCCGTGTCGACGCACACCGTCCAGCGCTCCCCGTAAGCGGCGCCGGGGAGGCGGAACGCGACGGGTTCCCAGTAGCTGTTGAACAGCAGCAGGAACGAGTCGTCGATGACGGGCCGGCCCCGGTGGTCCGGTTCGGCGATGGCGTCGCCGTTGAGGAACACGCCGACGCTGTGGGCGTCGGAGCGCTGCCAGTCCCGGTTACGCATCTCGCGCGCGTCCGGCTGCAGCCACACCAGGTCCGGCAGCGGCTGCCCGGCACGGGTCACGGTCTCGCCGTGGAAGAAACGGCGCCGGCGCAGCACGGGGTGGGCGGCGCGCAGGGCGACGAGCCGCCGGCAGAAGGCGGTCAGGCCCCGTTGCTCGTCGGTCAGCCGCCAGTCGATCCAGGAGACCTTGTTGTCCTGGCAGTAGGCGTTGTTGTTGCCGCGCTGGGTGCGGCCGAGTTCGTCGCCGTGACTGATCATGGGGATGCCCTGGGAGAGCAGCAGCGTGGCGAGGAGGTTGCGCTGCTGGCGGGCGCGCAGCTCCAGGACGTCCGGGTCGTCGGTGGGGCCCTCCACCCCGCAGTTCCAGGAGCGGTTGTGACTCTCGCCGTCCCGGTTGCCCTCGCCGTTGGCCTGGTTGTGCTTGTCGTTGTAGGAGACCAGGTCGCGCAGGGTGAACCCGTCGTGCGCGGTCACGAAGTTGACGCTGGCGCGCGGCCGGCGCCTGCTGTGGGCGTACAGGTCGGAGGAGCCGGTCAGCCGGGAGGCGAACTCGCCGAGCGAGTGCGGCTCGGCGCGCCAGAAGTCCCGTACGGCGTCGCGGTACTTGCCGTTCCACTCCGACCACAGCGGCGGGAAGTTGCCCACCTGGTAGCCGCCCTCGCCGACGTCCCAGGGCTCGGCGATCAGTTTGACGCGGCTGATGACCGGGTCCTGCTGGATCAGGTCGAAGAACGCCGACAGCCGGTCCACCTCGTGGAACTGCCGGGCCAGGGTGGCCGCGAGGTCGAAGCGGAAGCCGTCGACGTGCATCTCCGTCACCCAGTACCGCAGTGAGTCCATGATGAGCTGGAGGACGTAGGGGTGGCGCATGAGCAGGCTGTTGCCGGTGCCCGTGGTGTCGTAGTAGTGGGACCAGTCGCCGTCCACGAGCCGGTAGTAGGAGGCGTTGTCGATGCCGCGGAAGGAGAGGGTCGGGCCTTTCTGGTTGCCCTCGGCGGTGTGGTTGTAGACGACGTCGAGGATCACCTCCAGCCCGGCCGCGTGCAGCGCCCTCACCATCTCCTTGAACTCGGTGACCTGTTGCCCCCGGGTGCCCTGGGCGGCGTAGGCGTTGTGCGGCGCGAAGAAGCCGATGGTGTTGTAGCCCCAGTAGTTGGACAGGCCCCGGTCGATCAGCACGCCGTCCTGCACGTACTGGTGGACCGGCATCAGCTCGATCGCCGTCACACCCAGCGAGGTGAGGTGCTCGGTGACCGCCGGGTGCGCGAGACCGGCGTAGGTGCCGCGCAGGGCGCGCGGGACGTCGGGGTGGGTCCGGGTCAGTCCCCGGACGTGGGCCTCGTAGATGACGGTATCGGCGTACGAGCGCCGGGGCGGGGCGTCGTCGCCCCAGTCGAAGCCGGGGTCGGTGACCACGCCGAGCAGGGTGTGCCCGGCGCTGTCCGCCGGGTCGGGACGGTCCCCGGCGCGCTCGAAGAGGGAGGCGTGGTTGTCGGTCTGGCCGTCGACGGCACGCGCGTAGGGGTCCAGGAGCAGCTTCGCCGGATTGCACCGGTGTCCGGCGGCCGGGTCCCACGGCCCGTGCACGCGGTAGCCGTAGCGCTGCCCCGGGCCGGTCCCGGGCAGATAGCCGTGCCAGACGAAACCGTCGACCTCGGTCAGCGGGACCGTCCGGCGGCTGCCGTCGTCGTCGACCAGGACGAGTTCCACGCGCTCGGCGACCTCGCTGAACAGCGCGAAGTTGGTGCCTTTCCCGTCGAAGTCGGCACCCAGGGGGTAGGGGTGGCCGCTCCAGGCGGGCACCCCTGCCCTCCGGTAGGGCCGTGAGGTCACCGGGCGTCCTCCAGAACGCCGTTCGCCTGGTCAGCAGGCGCGGCCAGGGCGGCCACCGGCAGTTCGCGCGGCACTTTCAGGCCCTCGCGCAGGCTGGGCTCAGGCGCGGTGGGCACCAGTGGCACGCGCTCGCCGGCCCGGGCGCGCTGCGAGAACCAGATGACCTTGCTGCCGGTGTCGGTGGCGCAGCACCCCCAGCCGTCGCTCATCGCGGCGATCCGCTCCAGGCAGGCCCGCAGGTCCTGGTCCGGGCGGAGTTCGCGGTCGTTGCCGCCGATGGCCGTGATCAGATGCTGGCCGTTCCACCACATCTCGATGGAGGTGGACTTGTCCGTCGCGTGCTCGTCGATGGCCTTCAGCAGCATCTCGGCGCCGCCGCAGACGGGATCGACAAGGTTCTCGAGGTCCCAGTACTTCAGGTGAGCGGCCAGGATGCGGTTGACCTGTGTGACGCGCTCCGGACTGACGTCCACGTCGAGGTGGTAGTAGCAGGGCACTGCGGTCTTCATCGTCGTTCGCTCCTCACCGGCGAGGCTCCCGCTCCGCGGGCCCTCACGGGCCGAAAATGCGGAGGGTGAGCGCTGATCGCTTCTGAGTCACCTCCACAGTGCGGGCGTTAGTCCGTTCGTGCAACACGAGCGCACTCCCGAGGTGATTGAAGATCCAACAAGACGCTGGGTGTCGGCGCGTGCACCATGAGTGGAACATTCATCGAGCCCGAAAGGTGACTGCGTCATGCTGCTACCGGCCAAGACCGAGGTCGCCAGGCAGTTGCGGCGGTACCGGGCGTGGGAACGCGTCATGCTCGCGTCCCCCGCCGACCGCGCGGTGCGGGCCACCTTCGAGGACTCGGGTTACACGTTGTGCGTGCTGATGGGCAAGCGTTGCGCGCGCGAGGCCGCAGACGCGGCGGAGCGTTATCTGCACACACCGCTGGCCGCCTACCTCCAGGAGCAGGACGGGCGTCCCCGGCCGGCCACGCCCGTGCGGCGCGCTGCCCGGCCGGCGGTCCGGCCCTCTCCCGCGGCGCGGTAGCGGTGGCCCTGTTCCCGCGCGGGAACGGGAGCCGGGCGGCGGGCCCGGCGGACAACACGAACACCAAGACGAAGGTGAGACACATGAGTTCGACCCCTGTCATCGGCCGTGTCCCGGTCCGCGAGGTGCGGCCCGCGGTGGAGGGCGGAAGGCGCCCGGCCAAGGCCGTCGCGGGGGAGTCGTTCCTGGTGACAGCGACCGTGTTCGGCGAAGGGCACGACGCCGTCGCCGCCAACGTCGTGCTGCGCGGCCCCAAGGGCCGTCGCGGACCCTGGAGCCCGATGCGTGAACTCGCCCCCGGCACGGACCGGTGGGGCGCCGAGGTCACCCCGGACCTGCCGGGCCGCTGGACGTACCGCGTGGAGGCCTGGAGCGACCCGATCACCACCTGGCGCCGGCACGCGCAGATCAAGATCCCGGCAGGCATCGACGTGGGGCTGGTCCTGGAGGAGGGCGCCGGGCTCCACGAGCGGGCGGCCGACGGCGTACCGAAGGGCCGGGCCCGGACGACGCTCCTGAAGGCGGCGCGTGCTCTGGGCGACGGCAACCTCTCGGCCTCGGCCCGCCTGGCGTCGGCGCTGACACCGGAGGTCGACGCGGTCCTGTCCCGGTATCCGCTGCGGGAACTGGTCACCTCCTGCGAGCCGTTGCCGCTCCTCGT
>NZ_JBITLN010000028.1:0-53600 GCF_044465285.1 Streptomyces sp. NPDC049687 | reverse complement strand
ACCGGGAAGTGGAACGCCATGTGGCATTCGTCGCCGCCGGACTGGAAGTCTCCGAAGTAGTCGACGACGTCCTCCGGCCACTGGTTGGCCTCCGCGAGGATCACCGTGTCCGGGTAGTGCGAGTCGATCTCCTTGCGGACCCGCCTGAGGAACTCATGGGTTGCCGGAAGGTTTTCGCAGTTGGTGCCCTCCTGCGCGTACAGGTACGGCACCGCGTCCAGCCGGAACCCGTCGATGCCCAGGTCCAGCCAGAACCGCAGCGCGGAGATCATCTCCTCCTGCACGGCCGGGTTCTCGTAGTTGAGGTCCGGCTGGTGCGAGAAGAAGCGGTGGAAGAAGTACTGCTTGCGGACCGGGTCGAAGGTCCAGTTGGAGACCTCGGTGTCGACGAAGATGATCCGGGCGTCGGCGTACTGCTTGTCGTCGTCGGCCCACATGTAGTAGTCGCCGTAGGGCCCGTCGGGGTCCTTCCTCGACTCCTGGAACCACGGGTGCTGGTCGCTGGTGTGGTTCATGACGAAGTCGATGATCACGCGCATTCCGCGCTGATGGGCCGCGTCGACGAACTCCACGAAGTCGGCGAGGTCGCCGAACTCCGGGAGGACCGCGGTGTAGTCGGAGACGTCGTATCCGCCGTCCCTCAGGGGCGATTTGAAGAAGGGCGGCAGCCAGAGGCAGTCGACACCCAGCCACTGCAGGTAGTCGAGTTTGGCGGTGATGCCCTTGAGGTCGCCGACGCCGTCGCCGTTGCTGTCCTGGAAGGAGCGGACGAGGACCTCGTAGAAGACGGCGCGCTTGAACCAGTCGGGGTCGCGGTCCTTGGCGGGGGTGTCCTCGAACGTGTCCTGAACGGGTTCGTTGACGATCATCGTGTGGGTGACCCTCCGATCTGCGGGTTGGACGGTCGCAGGACGGTGAGGACGTGCGCGGGCCGGGTGCCCGGTTCGAGGCGCACGTAGTTGGCCCTGCCCCAGTGGTAGGTCTCGCCGGTGAGCTCGTCGCGCACCGGCACCGACTCGTGCCAGTCCAGGCCGAGTTGCGGCATGTCCAACGAGACCGTGGCCTCCTGGGTGTGGTGGGGGTCGAGGTTGACGACCACCAGAACCGTGTTCGAACCGCTCCTCTTCGAGTAGACGATCACCGCCTCCTGGTCGGCGTGGTGGAAGTGCAGGTCGCGCAGTTGCCGCAGGGCCGCATTCGCCCGGCGGATCTCGTTGAGCCGGGTGATGAGCGGCGCGAGGGTGTCGCGGGTGTTCCAGTCACGGGGCTTGAGCTGGTACTTCTCCGAGTCGAGGTACTCCTCGCCGCCGGGCCGCAGCGGGGTGTTCTCGTACAGCTCGTAGCCGCTGTAGACGCCCCAGGTAGGGGAGAGGGTGGCGGCGAGGACGGCCCGGACGGCGAAGGCGGGCGGGCCGCCGTGCTGGAGGTACTCGTGCAGGATGTCGGGGGTGTTGACGAAGAAGTTGGGCCGCATGTAGGAGGCGGCCTCCCCCGAGAGTTCGGTGAGGTACTCCGTCAGCTCCTGCTTGGTGGTGCGCCAGGTGAAGTAGGTGTAGGACTGCTGGAAGCCGATCTGGGCGAGGGTGTGCATCATCGCGGGGCGGGTGAAGGCCTCGGCCAGGAAGACGACGTCGGGGTCGGTGCGGTTGACGTCCGCGATGACCCGTTCCCAGAAGACGACCGGCTTGGTGTGCGGGTTGTCGACCCGGAAGATCCGTACGCCGTACGACATCCAGTGACGCAGGACGCGCAGGGTCTCGGCGATCAGGCCGTCCATGTCGGCGTCGAAGGCGATGGGGTAGATGTCCTGGTACTTCTTCGGCGGGTTCTCCGCATAGGCGATGGTGCCGTCGGGCCGGTGGTGGAACCACTCGGGGTGTTTGTGCACCCACGGGTGGTCGGGGGAGCACTGCAGCGCGAAGTCCAGGGCGATTTCGAGGCCCGCGGCCTGCGCCTCCCGCACGAACCAGGCGAAGTCCTCGATGGTCCCCAGGTCGGGGTGGACGGCGTCGTGCCCGCCCTCGGGGGAGCCGATCGCCCACGGCACACCGACGTCGTCCGGGGTGGCGTCGAGGGTGTTGTTGCGGCCCTTGCGGAAGGTCGTCCCGATCGGGTGGATCGGCGGGAGGTAGACGACGTCGAAGCCCATCGCGGCGATGGCGGGCAGGCGTCGGGCCGCGGTGCGGAAGGTGCCGTGCGGGTTCTCCGCGGTTCCCTCGGAGCGGGGGAAGAACTCGTACCAGGAGCCGAACAGCGCCCGTTCACGCTCCACGAGGAGCGGCAACGGCTCGCAGGAGGTGACCAGTTCCCGCAGCGGATACCGGGACAGGACCGCGTCGACCTCCGGTGTCAGCGCCGACGCCAGACGGGAGGCCGGCGGGCGGGTCTCGTCGCGCAGGGCGCCGACGGCGGCGCGCAGGACGGCGCGTTTCCCGCCCCCCTTGGGCACACCGGCCAGCGCGCGCTCGTACAGCCGTGCGCCCTCCTCGAGGACCAGTTCGGTGTCCATCCCCGCCGGGATCTTGATCTGGGCGTGGTGCCGCCAGGTGCCGACCGGGTCGCTCCAGGCCTCCACGTGGTACGTCCAGCGGCCCGGCGCGTCCGGGGTGACGTCGGCGCCCCACCGGTCGGTGCCGGGGGCGAGTTCGCGCATCGGGGTCCAGGGGCCGGGCCGGCCCTCGGGGTCCGTCAGCACGACGTTGGCGGCGACGGCGTCGTGGCCCTCGCGGAACACGGTGGCCGAGACCTCGAACGTCTCACCGGTGACCGCCTTCGCGGGCCGGCGCCCCTGCTGGACGAGGGGGCGGACGTCGAGGACCGGGATGCGCCCGACGGCGGTGGCGGGAGCGGCGGAGGATCGCTCCGCGACGGGCGGACCGGTGTCGACGGGGCGCACGGGGAGCGCTTCGGAGACTTCGGTCGCCTTGGTACGGGGTGTCGGGGGTGATGACGAGTGGTGCGTGGCGGGCATGACCGCTCCTGTCCGCATCAACGAGGGTGGGCGGATGGATGTGGGGTCGAGTACCGGGGGAGCCTTCCCACCCTAAACGGGTGAGCATTCCGGCACTTTGTTAACTACTCACGCGTATGTCTACACACAAGACCGGCCCCGTTCGGGACGAACGGAGCCGGTCGCGTGGTCCGTTACGTGAAGGGCGGTACCTGCAGGAGTTTGTTCGGTGAACCGGCCCCCGGACGGGAGACCTTGCCGTTCGCCGCGCCCCCGACCAGTTCCCTCGCGACCTGGGCGGGCGTGGCCCTCGGGTGGTCGGCGAGATACAGCGCGGCCACGCCCGCCGCGTGCGGCGCCGCCATCGACGTACCCGAGGAGGTGGTGCGGCCCGTGTCACCCGTGTACGAGGCGGAGGTGATCGACACGCCGGGGGCGAACAGGTCCAGGGCCGAGCCGTAGTTGGAGAAGCCGGCCCGGGTGTCCCTGCGGTCGACGGCGCCCACGGTGACCGCTTCCCGCACGTCGGCGGGGGATTCGAGAGCGGCGGCGCGGCCTCCGTTGCCCGCGGCCACGACATAGGTGACGCCGGATCTGATGGAGGCGCGGACGGCCGCGTCGAGCTGGGCGTTGTAGGAGCCGCCCAGGCTGAGGTTGGCGACGGCGGGCTTGCGCGCGTGCCGGGTGACCCAGTCGATACCGGCGATGGCCTGAGCGGTGGTGCCCGCGCCCGCGCCGTCGAGGACGCGTACGGCGACCACCTTCGCCTTCCCGGCGACGCCGAGGTCCTCGCCCGCGACGATCCCGGCGACATGCGTGCCGTGCCCGTTGCCGTCGGAGGCGGTGCGGTCGCCGCCGACGAAGTCCCAGCCGTAGCTCGCGCGGCCGCCGAAGTCCTCGTGGGTGATCCGGATCCCGGTGTCGATGACGTACACCGTCACCCCGGCGCCCGCGGACCTGGGCGCTCGGTAGCCGCCGTCCAGCGGCAGGGCCTGCTGGTCGACCCGGTCCAGCCCCCAGGACGGCGGGTTCCTCGCGCCGGCGTCCACGGTCACGCGGGTGTCCTGGACGACCGAGGCGATGCGCGGGTCTGCCGCGAGTCGCCGGGCCTGTCTCGCGCTCGCCCGGACGGCGAAGCCGTTGAGGACCGTGCCGTAGATATGGCTGATTCTCGCCCCGTACGCGCTTACCAGCCGCCGCCCGGCGGCGGAGGACGCGGGTGCGCCCCCCTTCAGCGTCACGAGATAGCTCCCGCCGACGGAGCCGGGCAGCCCGGCGCCGAGTACCTTCCCCTCCGGCGCGGCGTGCGCGGGCAGGATCACGGCCGACAGGACCATGGTCGTGGCGACCGCGGTCAGGCCCCCCGCCCGGCGCAGACGCCGCGATCGCGTCCGTGCCATGGTTGGCGTCCCCCTCCTCCACTCAAGGGGCAGCCTCTCGTGCGGGGTGAAGCGTCACAAGGTGGCCTACGGGGGCTGAATCGGCCATATCGCCGGTTTGTGTGATCCGGCCCGTCTCGGGAAGCCTCCGGCAGGGGCGAGGGCAACACCGGTACGGTTCTGAGCGACCGGACGTACACAGCCGTGCGTCCATCCAGCGAACGCGCCACGCCGAGGTGGAATGTGAAGGCGATCCGTCGATTCACCGTCCGACCCCTCCTCCCCGAACCCCTCAGGCCGCTCAGTGACCTGGCCCGCAACCTGCGCTGGTCATGGCACGCGGAAACTCGTGACCTCTTCCAGTCCGTCGATCCCGAGCGCTGGGCCGCCTCGGACGGTGATCCGGTGCGGCTGCTCGGCAGCGTGCGTCCGGAGCGCCTCGCCGAGCTGGCCGAGGACCGCCGGTTCCTGCGCCGGCTGACCGCGGCCGTCGACGACCTGCACGACTATGTGACCGGTGACCGCTGGTACCAGACCCAGCCCGGCACCGCCGGACTCCCGGCCGCCGTCGCCTACTTCTCACCCGAGTTCGGCATCACCGCCGCCCTGCCCCAGTACTCCGGCGGCCTCGGCATCCTCGCCGGCGATCATCTCAAGGCGGCCAGCGACCTGGGCGTACCGCTGATCGGTGTGGGTCTGCTCTACCGGCACGGCTACTTCCGCCAGACTCTCTCCCGCGACGGCTGGCAGCAGGAGCACTATCCCGTGCTCGACCCCAACGAGCTGCCGGTGACCCTGCTGAGGGAGGACGACGGGACCCCCGCCCAGGTCTCCCTCGCCCTGCCCGCCGGCAGGCAACTGCACGCCCGCATCTGGCTGGCCCAGGTCGGCCGTGTCCCCCTGCTCATGCTCGACTCGGACATCGAGGAGAACGACCTCGGCGAACGCGGGGTGACCGACCGGCTCTACGGCGGCGGCAGCGAACACCGCCTCCTCCAGGAGATGCTGCTCGGTATAGGAGGGGTCCGGGCGGTACGGACGTACTGCCGCCTCACCGGCCACGCACCGCCCGAGGTCTTCCACACCAACGAGGGCCACGCGGGCTTCCTCGGCCTGGAGCGGATCGCCGAACTCTGCGACGAGGGCCTGGACTTCGACTCGGGGCTGGAGGCGGTCCGGGCGGGCACGGTCTTCACCACCCACACCCCCGTCCCGGCCGGCATCGACCGCTTCGACCGCGAGCTCGTCGCCCGCCACTTCGGCCCCGACGCCGAACTCCCCCGCATGGACGTCGACCGCATCCTTCGCCTCGGCATGGAGACCTACGCGGGCGGCGAGCCGAACCTCTTCAACATGGCGGTGATGGGCCTGCGCCTGGCGCAGCGGGCGAACGGCGTCTCCCTGCTGCACGGGCACGTCAGCCGGGAGATGTTCTCCGGCCTCTGGCCCGGCTTCGACGCCGACGAGGTGCCCATCACCTCCGTCACCAACGGCGTGCACGCGCCGACCTGGGTCGCCCCCGAGGTGCTGCGGCTCGGCGCCCGCCAGGTGGGTGTCCAGCGTGCCGAGGACGCGCTGACCGTCGGCGAAGGCGACCGCTGGGACGCCGTCGCCGACATCTCCGACCAGGACATCTGGGACCTGCGGCGCGTCCTGCGCGAGCAACTGGTGGTGGAGGTGCGGGAGCGGCTGCGGGTGTCCTGGCGGCAGCGGGGCGCGGGGACGGCGGAGCTCGGCTGGATCGACGGCGTCCTGGACCCCGACGTCCTCACCATCGGATTCGCGCGCCGGGTCCCGTCGTACAAGCGGCTGACGCTGATGCTGCGCGACCGCGACCGTCTGATGGAACTGCTGCTGCACCCGACCCACCCCATCCAGATCGTCGTGGCGGGCAAGGCGCACCCGGCGGACGACGGCGGCAAACGCCTGGTCCAGGAGCTGGTCCGGTTCGCCGACGACCCGCGCGTGCGCCACCGCATCGTCTTCCTCCCCGACTACGGCATGGCGATGGCGCAGAAGCTGTACCCCGGCTGCGACATCTGGCTGAACAACCCGCTCAGGCCGTTGGAGGCATGCGGCACGTCCGGCATGAAGGCGGCGCTGAACGGCTGTCTCAACCTCTCCGTCCTGGACGGCTGGTGGGACGAGTGGTTCCAGCCCGACTTCGGCTGGGCGATCCCCACGGCGGACGGCGCCGGCACGGACCCCGACCACCGCGACGACATCGAGGCGGCGGCGCTGTACGACCTGCTGGAGCAGCGCATCACGCCCCGCTTCTACGAGCGCGGTCAGGCGGGGCTGCCCGACCGCTGGATCGAGATGGTCCGCCAGACCCTCACCCTCCTCGGGCCGAAGGTCCTGGCCGGCCGGATGGTCCGCGAGTACGTCGAACGCCTCTACACCCCGGCCGCCCAGGCCCACCGTGTGATGGCCCCGGACACCGCGCGCGAACTGGCCGGCTGGAAGACGAGGGTGCGGGCGGCCTGGCACGCCGTGTCGGTCGACCATGTCGAGACGTCGGTCGCCGCGACCACGGCGGAACTCGGCACGACCCTGGCGTTGCGGGTCCGTGTCGGGCTGGGCGACCTCGCCCCCGACGACGTCGAGGTCCAGGCGGTCTCGGGCCGCGTCGACGGGGAGGACCGCATCACGGACGCGGCGGCGGTCCCCCTGAAGCCGGCGGGCGGCCCGGACCTGGAGGGCCGCTGGGTCTACGAGGGCCCCCTGTCCCTGGACCGCACGGGCCCCTTCGGCTACACCGTGCGGATCCTCCCCACCCATCGCCTGCTGGCGTCGGGCGCGGAACTGGGCGTGCTGACCCTGCCCTCGGAGGACGGGGTGGCAGGAGCGGGGGTGTTGCTGCGGTAACCGGTCCGCGGGGGTCGGTGTGTCCGCACCGGCCCCTGTCCGCCGTCGTCACGCCGACGCGGTGACGGCCAGCCGGCGCAGCCGCTCGAAGTAGCGGATCCCCTCGGCGTCGGTGAGCAGCGGCAGCACCCGGTCCAGGTCGGCGAGGCACTCGCGCAGGATGCCCAGCCGCTCGGGGTCGAGGGAACCGCCCTTGCTCTGCCAGACGGACACGCACCCGGCGATGTACACGTCCAGCAGCGCCAGGTCCACGCCCGCCGGTTCCGCGCCCCGGAGGGCGGCCGGGAAGAGCGCGCTCAGGTGCTCCTGGAAGAGGACGTCGGCGCTCATGCCGCCGGTTCGCCCTTCGTCAGCGTTCGAAGTGTGACCATGTGCGCAACCTAGGCGGGCCCGGGGGGCCGCTGTCCGGCCGATCCGGAGGTGTTCACTCCTTCGGGTCATGCCTCCTGGCCGGCGGTCAGCTGCCGCAGGACCGCCCCGCACCGCCGGGCGTACGCCTGCTGCAACCCCCGTGTCGCCGGTCCGCCCGCCCGCGCGTACCACTTCGCCGCGCGGCTGAACGCCGTCACCGTCAGCCAGACCGTGCCGTCGCCCGTGCGGTCGACGAGGAAGGACTCCTCGCCGCACTCGGGGTGGCCGGAAAGGGTGCCGTAGGCCCAGCCCGCGCGTCTGGGCTCCTCCGCCGTCCATATCACCCGGCAGGGGGCCTTGATCAGACCGGCCAGGGTGATGGTGACGTCCACGTCGGGGGCCGCGCGGTCCGCCGTGGCGGCCACGCCGACGCCCAGGGCGCGGTGCATCTCCCAGGTCATGACCGCTTCCGCGGCGCGGCGGAACAGGTCGTGGCCCTCGCCGACGCGGGTGCGGACGTGCAGGGGGCGAAAGCCCTGCGGGCAGAACCCGGGGCGGTCGAGGGTCGCGCCGACGTCGTCGTACGTGAAGTCGTTGGGAGGCATGGGAGACAAGGGTAGGGCGGTACCCGGGGATGCCTTCGTCCCGGGTACCGCCCTTACCGCTCGGGAAGCGACTAGCTGACGTTGACGGCCGTCCAGGCCGCCGCCACCGTCGCGTACTCCGTGCTGCTGGAGCCGTACAGGGCGGACGCCGCGCTCAGGGTCGCCGTGCGGGCGGCCTTGTAGTTCGTCGTCGACGTCATGTAGGTCGTCAGCGCCTTGTACCAGATCTGCAGCGCCTTCGCGCGGCCGATCCCGGTGACCGTGGAGCCGTTGTAGGTCGGCGAGTTGTAGGTCACGCCGTTGATCGTCTTCGAACCGCTGCCCTCCGAGAGGAGGTAGAAGAAGTGGTTCGCGACACCGGACGAGTAGTGCACGTCCTTGCTGCCGACGCTGGAGGACCAGTAGTCCGACGAGCCGCCGTCCTTGCTGGGCTTGTCCATGTAGCGCAGCGGGGTGCCGTCGCCGTTGATGTTGATCTTCTCGCCGATGAGGTAGTCACCGGGGTCGTTGGAGTTGGCCGCGTAGAACTCCACGCCCGTGCCGAAGATGTCCGAGGTCGCCTCGTTGAGGCCGCCGGACTCGCCCGAGTAGTTCAGGCCCGCGGTGTTGGCGGTGACGCCGTGGCTCATCTCGTGACCCGCCACGTCCAGCGAGGTCAGCGGGTGGGTGTTGCCCGAGCCGTCGCCGTACGTCATGCAGAAGCAGCTGTCGTCCCAGAACGCGTTGACGTACGCGTTGCCGTAGTGGACGCGGGAGTACGCGGCCACGCCGTTGTTCTTGATGCCGCTGCGGCCGAAGGCCGACTTGTAGAAGTCCCAGGTCACCTGGGCGCCGTAGGCGGCGTCGACGGCGGCGGTCTGGTCCGTGGTGGAGCTGGAGGCGGCGCCGGTGCCCCAGGTGTCGTCGGCGTCCGTGAACAGGGTGCCCGCCGAGGAGGACGTGCCGTGCGACTTGTTGTACGTCTTGTGGCCGCCGCGCGTGCCGTCGGTCAGCTGGTACGTCGAGCCCGAGAGGGTCGTGTTCAGCGTCACGGTGCCGGAGTAGAGGCTCTTGCCGGTGCCGGTCTCGATGCCCTGGTACTCGTAGAGCTTCTTGCCGGTGGCCGCGTCGGTGATGACGTGCAGCTCGTTCGGGGTGCCGTCGTCCTGGAGGCCGCCGACGACCGTCTCGTAGGCGAGGACCGGCTTGCTGCCGTTGCCCGCCCAGATCACCTTGCGGGGCGCCTCGGAGGCCTTGGTCTGCGCCGAGCCGGCCGCCTTCGCCAGGGTCACGGCCTGCTTCTCGGCCTTGGCCGTGGTCACGGCCGGGGTGAGCGAGGCGACCTTGATGGTGGTGTTCGTCGCCTTGGTGACGCCCTTGGTGGCCCCCGCGGCCGACTCGTGGACGACCAGGTCGCCGCCGAGCACCGGCAGGCCCGCGTAGGTCCGCTCGTAGCGCGTGTGGACCGTGCCGTCCGCGTCCTTGACGACGTCCCGGACGACCAGCTTCTCCTTGGTGCCCAGGCCTATGTCCTGCGCGGTCGCGGTCGCCTCGGCCTGCTTGTCCTGGATCAGGGCGGTGCGGGCGGACGCCGACAGCGCGGTCGGCGCGGCGAGGGGCTTCGCGGCCGCGTCCGAGCCGGTCGGCGCGGCGACGGCACCTGAGGTGAGACCGGAGGTGACCAGGGCTCCGGCCGCGATCGCGGTGGCGATGGCCAGAGTGGTGCGCTTGTGACGCGCGTAGAGGGAGGTCACACAAGCTCCTTGGGTGTGGGGGTGCCCGGACGGCGTGGGGATGCCGACCGAAGCCGTGGTGAAGTTGTGCGGCGGTTGGCAGGAAGCTTGCATCAAGGTCGCGTACATGTCAGGACCCCGATGTGATGTTGACTGAAAAACGACGTCCGAATGAACATTGCCGGAATGTAAACGGAGTTGACCGCGGTAAAGCGCCAACAGGAGGCGGGTAAGCGGCTGGCAAAAAGGTGCCGCCCCGGAGGTTCCCAGACCTCCGGGGCGGCGACTTCGGTGCGGTTCGCCCGGTTTACGGGAACGTCAACTTCCAGCTGTTGATATAGCCGGTGTCCTGGGCCGCGTTGTCCTGGACTCGCAGCTTCCAGACGCCGTTGGCCACCTCGGAGGAGGCGTTCACCGTGTACGTGGTGCTGATGTTGTCCGCGCTGCCGCCGGTGCCGTACGCCTTCAGCGTGTACGCCGTGCCGTCGGGGGCGACCAGCTGCACCTGGAGGTCACCGATGTAGGTGTGCACGATGTCCACGCCCACCTGGAGGTTGGACGGCGCGTTGCCGGTCCGGCCGGACACGGTGACCGAGGAGGTGACCGCCGCGCCGTTGTCCGGAATCGACACGTCGGCGGTGTTCTCGAAGGAGGTGCCGCCGCCACCGCCGCCGCCGCCGTCCGAGCGCGAGCCGACCGCGACGCCCGCCCACGCGTCCTGCACCGCCTTGTACTCGGCGGAGGTGGTGCCGTACAGCTCACCGGCCGCCGCCAGCGTGCCGGTGCGGGCCGCCGCGTAGTTGGTGGTGGTGGTGAACTTCGTGGTCAGCGCGCGGAACCAGATCTTCTCCGCCTTGTCCCGGCCGATGCCGGTGACCGGAAGGCCGTCCGCCGTGGACGAGTTGTAGGTGACACCGTTGATCGTCTTGGTGCCGCTGCCCTCGCTGAGGAGGTAGAAGAAGTGGTTCGCGGGACCGGACGAGTAGTGCACGTCGATGGACCCGATGCCCGAGTACCAGCTGTCCTTCGACGCGCCGTCCTTGCTCGGCTTGTCCATGTAGCGCAGCGGCGTGCCGTCGCCGTTGATGTCGATCTCCTCGCCGATGAGGTAGTCACCGACGTCCGAGGAGTTCTGCGCGTAGAACTCGACCGAGGTGCCGAAGATGTCCGAGGTCGCCTCGTTCAGGCCCCCGGACTCGCCCGAGTAGTTCAGCCCGGCCGTGTTCGCGGTGACGCCGTGGGTCATCTCGTGGCCGGCCACGTCGATGGCGGTCAGCGGGTGGGTGTTGCCCGATCCGTCGCCGTACGTCATGCAGAAGCAGCTGTCCTGCCAGAAGGCGTTGACGTACGCGTTGCCGTAGTGCACGCGCGAGTACGCGCCCACGCCGTCGCCCCGGATACCGCTGCGGCCGTGCACGTTCTTGTAGTAGTCCCAGGTCAGTGCCGCGCCGTAGTGCGCGTCGGCACCCGCGGTCTCCGTGTTGGACGCGGCGCCGTTGCCCCAGACGTCGTCGGAGCCGGAGAAGAGCGTGCCGGTGCCGGAGGTGCCCCGGTTGAGGTTGTACGTCTTGTGGCCGCCGCGCGCCCCGTCGGTCAGGTTGTACGTCGACCCGGACTGGGTGGTGCCCAGCGTCACCGTGCCGCTGTACATGGTGTTGCCGGTGCCGGTCTCGACGCCCTGGTACTCGTAGAGCTTCTTGCCGGTGGCCGCGTCGGTGACGACGTGCAGTTCGTTCGGGGTGCCGTCCTCCTGGAGGCCGCCGACGACCGTCTCGTACGCCAGCACCGGAGTGCCGTTCGCCGCCCAGATCACCTTGCGCGGCGCGCGGTTGGTGGCGGCCTTCTCGGCTCCGTCGGCCTTCGCCAGGGTCAGCGCCTGCTTCTCCGCCTTCGACGCGGCGACGGCGGGCGTGAGCGAGGCGACCTTGATGGCGGCCCGGGTGGCCTTGGTGACGCCCTCGGTGGCGCCCGACTTGGCGGTCTCGACGACGAGGTCGCCGCCGAGGACGGGCAGACCGGCGTAGGTGCGCTCGTAGCGGGTGTGCAGCGTGCCGTCCGCGTCCTTGACGACGTCACGGACGACGAGCGCCTCCTTGGCGCCCAGGCCCAGCTCCTTGGCGGTCGCCGCCTTGCCGGCGTCCGCCTCGCGTATCAGCGCGGCACGCTGGGCGGGGGTCAGGCGCACCGACTCGGCGCCGGGGCGGGCCTGGGGGGTGCCCTTCGGGGCGGCGGTCGCGGCGCCGGACTGCACGGCGGCGGCGATGAGCGCGGAGACGCCGACGAGGGCGACGGCCGCGGTCTTGCGGTACGGGGTGTGGGAGGTGCGTCTGCGAGAGGAACTGCTTCTCAACACTGACTCCTTCTGCGCGGCCGCGGATCACGCGGCCTGGGGAGACCGGGCGGCGGGTGGGCCGTCCGGGCACGACAAAGGCGGTACGCAGAACGGTGTGGCTGTGGGGTTGCTGTGAAGTAGCAGTGGGAAGAGTGGCAGTGGATTGCGCTGTCTGTCAGGAGCGCGTCAGAAACTTGGCCGGAAACGGTTCGTTGTCCGGGCGTTCATGTTCGGTATACGGACGAAGGGGGTGTGGGCGGGACCGACCCGCCGGGTCCTGTCAGGCCAGGCTGTCCCGCCAGGCCCGGTGCAGGTCCGAGAAGCGGCCGGTGCCCGCGACGAGGTCGGCCGGAGTGCCGTCCTCGACGATCCGTCCGTGCTCCATCACCAGCACCCGGTCGGCGATCTCCACGGTGGACAGCCGGTGCGCGATCACCACCGCCGTACGGCCCTTCAGCACCGTCGCCATCGCCGCCTGCACCGCCCGCTCCCCGGGGATGTCCAGCGAGCTGGTCGCCTCGTCGAGGATCAGCACCGCCGGATCGGCGAGCAGCGCCCGTGCGAACGCCACCAGTTGCCGCTGTCCGGCGGAGATACGGCCGCCGCGCTTGCGGACGTCGGTGTCGTAGCCGTCGGGCAGGGCGCTGATGAACTCGTGCGCGCCGATCGCCTTCGCCGCCCGCTCGATCTCCTCCCGCGTCGCGTCAGGCCGCCCGATGGCGATGTTCTCGGCGACCGTGCCGGAGAACAGGAACGCCTCCTGCGTCACCATGACCACCCCGCGCCGCAGCTCGGGCACGGCGAGGTCGCGCAGATCGACGCCGTCGAGCAGCACCCGCCCGCGCGAGGGGTCGTAGAAGCGGGCGAGCAGCTTGGCCAGCGTCGACTTGCCCGCGCCGGTCGAGCCGACGACGGCGACCGTCTGCCCGGCAGGGAGCGTGAGGTCGAAGCGGGGCAGCACCTCGCCTCCGGTGCGGTAGCCGAAGGAGACGCCGTCGAAGACGACCTCCCGGCCGGGGAGTTCGCCCCGCACGGCAGGCAGTTCCCTGGGCGTGGACGGTTCCGGCACGGACGGCGTCTGGGCCAGCAGCCCGGCGATCTTCTCCAGCGAGGCCGCCGCCGACTGGTACGAGTTGAGGAACATGCCGAGCCGGTCGATCGGGTCGTACAGCCGCCGCAGGTACAGCACCGCCGCCGCCAGCACACCCAGCGCCAGCGTGCCGCCCGCCACCCGGTAGGCGCCCCACAGCACGATCAGGGCGACGGCCGTGTTGGCCACGAACCGCGAGCCGATGACGTACCGGGCCATCTCCAGCAGCGCGTCGCCGTTCGTCCGCTCGTGCCGCCGGTTCAGGACCCGGAAGTCGGCGTCGTTGACGGCCTCGCGGCGGAACGCGCGCACCGGCCGGATGCCGTTCATCGTCTCCACGAACTTCACGATCACGGCCGCGATCGCCGTGGACCGCGCCGTGAACACCCGCCCCGCGCGCCGCCGGTAGACCCGCACGAGCTGGTACAGCGGCACGAAGGACGCCACCGCGACCGCGCCGAGCCCCAGGTCCAGCCAGAGCAGCATCGCCGAGATGTACAGGAAGGAGAGGATGACGGTCACCAGCTCCTGCAGGCCCTCGTTGAGGAGTTCGCGCAGGGACTCCACGTCCGTGGTGGAGCGGGAGATGAGCCGGCCCGAGGTGTAGCGCTCGTGGAAGTCGACGCTGAGGGCCTGCGCGTGCCGGAAGATACGGCCGCGCAGATCCAGCAGCACGTCCTGGTTGACCCGGGCGGCCGCGATCAGGAACGCGTACTGCAGACCGCCGGAGGCCAGCGCGCACACCAGATAGCCGACGGCCACCGCGGCCAGCGGCCCGTTGTCCCCGTCCCGGAAGGCCGGTACGGCACGGTCGATGGCGTACGCCACCAGCAGCGGGCCCGCCTGCACGGCCGCCTGCTGGAGCAGCAGCAGGAGCGTGGTGAGGGCGACGCGAGCCCTCATGGGGGCGAGCAGGGAACGCAGCAGCGTGCCCGTGGCGCCGGGCGGGGTGGGCAGGACGTCCTTGTCGAAGGGGTCGTCGGCGGCCTGCGGACGCAGCTCTTGAGGTTGGTCCTCGGTGGTGGGGGAGGAGGTGGTGGGGGCGCTCATCGGTCGTCCTCCTGGCGGCCGTTTCCTGACATGAGGTGGGCGTACTCGGCGTTGCCGCGCAGTAGTTCCTGATGGGTGCCGACGGCGGTGACGCGACCGCCGGAGAGCAGGGCGACGCGGTCGGCGAGGAGCACGGTGGACGGGCGGTGGGCCACGATCAGCGCGGTCGTGTCGGCGAGGACCTGGCGCAGCGCCGCCTCCACGGCGGCCTCCGTGTGGACGTCCAGCGCGGAGAGCGGGTCGTCGAGCACGAGGAACCGCGGTCGCCCCACGACGGCTCTGGCCAGCGCCAGCCGCTGCCGCTGACCGCCCGAGAGACTGAGCCCCTGCTCGCCGACCTGGGTCTCGACTCCCTGCGGCAGCGCGTGCACGAACTCGGCCTGCGCGACACCGAGCGTCCGCTCCAGTTCGGTGGCCCCGGCCTCGTCGTCCGCGCCCATGAGCACGTTCTCCCCGACACTCGCCGAGAAGAGCGTGGGCTCCTCGAAGGCGACGGCGACCTTGGCGCGCAGTTCCTCGCGGGACATCGCGGTGACGTCCTCGCCGTCGAGGGTGATCCGGCCGGCGGTCACCTCGTGCAGCCGGGGGACGAGCGCGGTGAGGGTGGTCTTCCCGCTGCCGGTGGCCCCCACCAGGGCCATCGACTCCCCGGGCCGGATGTGCAGGTCGACCCCGTCGAGGGTGGGGGGCGTGTCGGGGTCGGCGTCGGGGTAGCGGAAGACGACGCCTTCGAAGCGGAGTCCGTCGCCGGCCGTCCGGTCCGCCCGGGCGGCGGTGTCCTTCTCCGGCTCCTCGTCCATCACCTCGAAGTACCGCTCGGTCGCCGTCGCCGCCTCCTGGCTCATCGCGAGCAGGAACCCGATCGAGTCGACCGGCCACCGCAGCGCGAGGGCCGTCGACAGGAAGGCGACCAGCGTGCCCGCGGACAGCTCCCCGTCCGCCACCTGCACGGTGCCCAGCACCAGCGCCGCCCCGATCGCCACCTCCGGCAGGGTCACGATCACGGCCCAGATCGTCGCCAGCAGCCGGGCCTTGCGCAGCTCGGTGCCGCGCAGCGTCGCCGACAGCTCACGGAAGGCCCGCGCCTGACTGCGGTGCCGCCCGAAACCCTTGATGATCCGGATGCCGAGCACGCTCTCCTCGACCACCGTCGTCAGATCACCGACCTGGTCCTGGGCGCGCCGCGCCACGACCGCGTACCGGTTCTCGAAGAGCACGCACATCACCATGACCGGGAGGGCGGGACCCAGGATCACCAGCCCCAGCGTCCAGTCCTGGAGCAGCATGATGGTGACACCGACGAGAATCGTCACGCCGTTGACCAGCAGGAACGTCAGCGGGAAGGCGAGGAACATCCGCAGCAGCATCAGGTCGGTGGTCGCCCGGGACAGCAGCTGCCCCGAGGCCCACCGGTCGTGGAAGGCCACCGGCAGCCGCTGCAGATGCCGGTACAGCTCCGCCCGCATCTCCGCCTCGACATGCGACAGCGGCCGCGCCACCAGCCACCGCCGAAGCCCGAACAGCCCGGCCTCCAGAAGCCCGAGCAGCAGCAGGTACAGGGCACCCAGCCACACCCCCGCCGGGTCCCGCTCGGCGACCGGCCCGTCCACCATCCACTTCAGGACGAGCGGAATCACCAGCCCCACACAGGAGGCGACGACCGCCACGAACGCCGCACTGAACAGCCGCAGCCGTACCGGCCGCACATACGGCCACAGGCGCAGCAACGTCCGCACCGCGGACCGGTTCTTGGTGGTTGCACGAGTCGTCGACATCAGGAGCGAGCCTACGTATCGCCACTGACAACGCCCACCGGGTTTCGGCCCGACCGGCATCGGTCGCTGGTCCTACGACCTGCGCATTCGAGGGTCCGTACCCCCTTCCGGGTGAATTTCGGAAGAGCCGGGGCAGCGACTCACCCCACCACCCGCAGCAACACCACGGCCCGAGGCGGTACGGTCACCTCCACCCCCGCCCGGTGCGTCACGCCCGGTGCCGCCTCCTGCTGCTCACGCGAGGTGTCGACGACCACCTCGTACCGCTCCGCCCACGGCGGCCCCGGCAGGACGAAGCTCACCGGGCGGTCGCCGGCGTGGAGGACGGCGAGGAAGCTGTCGTCGGTGATGGGGGCGCCCTGTTCGTCGCGGCCGGGGATGTCCCTGCCGGAGAGGTACATGCCGAGGGTGGCCGCGGGGGCGTACCAGTCGCCCTCCGTCATCTCCGTGCCCCGGGTCGTGAACCAGGCCAGGTCCCGCAGCCCGTCCGCCGAGTGGGCGCGGCCGGAGAAGAAGGCGCGGCGGCGCAGGACCGGATGGCGGTGGCGCAGGGCGATCAGGCGGGAGGTCAGGTCGAACAGGGCCTTCCAGCCCGGCTCCCGCAGCAGGCTCCAGTCGACCCAGCCGATCTCGTTGTCCTGGCAGTACGCGTTGTTGTTGCCGCCCTGGGTGCGGCCCAGCTCGTCGCCCGCGACCAGCATCGGGACCCCGGTCGACAGCAGCAGGGTGGTGAGCAGATTGCGCAACTGGCGGCGCCGTAGCGCCCGTACCCGCTCGTCGTCCGTCTCTCCCTCCGTCCCGCAGTTCCACGCGCGGTTGTCGTCCGTGCCGTCCCGGTTGCCCTCGCCGTTGGCCTCGTTGTGCTTGCGTTCGTACGACACGAGGTCGCGGAGGGTGAAGCCGTCGTGGGCCGTCACGAAGTTGACCGAGGCGTACGGGCGGCGCCCGCCCCACGCGTACAGGTCGCTGGAGCCCGACAGGCGGTACCCCATCTCCCGGACGTCCGGGAGCGCGTGGCGCCAGAAGTCGCGCACGGCGTTGCGGTAGCGGTCGTTCCACTCCGTCCACAGGGGTGGGAAGGCCCCGACCTGGTAGCCGCCGGAGCCCACGTCCCACGGTTCCGCGATCAGCTTCACCCGGCGCAGCACCGGGTCCTGCGCGATCACCGCGAGGAAGGGGGAGAGCATGTCGACGTCGTGCATCGAGCGGGCCAGCGCGGCCGCCAGGTCGAAGCGGAAGCCGTCCACTCCCATCTCCGTCACCCAGTAACGGAGCGAGTCCGTGATCAGCCGCAACACGTGCGGCTGCACCACGTGCAGGGTGTTTCCGCAGCCCGTGTAGTCGGCGTAGCGGCGGGCGTCCGACTGCAGCCGGTAGTAGCCGCGGTTGTCGATGCCCTTCAGGGACAGCGTCGGGCCCAGTTCGCCGGCCTCCGCCGTGTGGTTGTAGACCACGTCGAGGATGACCTCGATCCCGGCCGCGTGCAGCGCCCGCACCATCCGCTTGAACTCGCCGACCTGCTGTCCCGTCGTACCGGAGGAGGCGTACCCGGCGTGCGGGGCGAAGTAGCCGATGGAGTTGTAGCCCCAGTAGTTGCGCAGCCCCCTGCGCAGCAGGTGGTCCTCGTGCGCGAACTGGTGGACGGGGAGCAGCTCCACCGCCGTGACGCCCAGTCGCACCAGGTGCTCGATCGCGGCCGGGTGGGCGAGGCCGGCGTAGGTGCCGCGCAGCTCCTCCGGGATGCCGGGATGCAGCCGGGTGAAGCCCTTGACGTGCAGTTCGTAGATGACCGAGTCCGCCCAGGGCGTCTTCGGGCGGCGGTCGTCGGACCAGTCGTCGTCATCGTGGACCACGACGCCCTTCGGGACGTACGGCGCCGAGTCCCGTTCGTCGCGCACGGTGTCCGCGACCTGCTGCTGGGGCCAGTCCCGGACGTGTCCGTACACCTCGGGCGGCAGGCCGAACTCGCCGTCGACCGCGCGGGCGTACGGGTCGAGGAGCAGCTTCGCCGGGTTCCAGCGGCCCCCGGTCCACGGGTCCCAGCGGCCGTGCACCCGGAAGCCGTAGCGCTGCCCCGGCATCACGCCGGGCACGAAACCGTGCCAGATCTCGTGCGTCAGCTCCGTCAGCGCGGCGCGTGTCTCCCGGCCCGTCTCGTCGAACAGGCACAGCTCGACCGCCTCCGCCCCGCCCGCCCACAGGGCGAAGTTGGTGCCCGCGACCCCGTCCGGGCCGACCCGGAAGCGGGCTCCCAGTGGCGTGGGCGCGCCCGGGCGCACGGGTACTCCGGGCACCTTCTGGGACACCCCGTTCAGGCGGGTGTCCGGCGTGGCGTGTTCCTCCGCCACCGCCTTCTGCTCGGCTGCGCTGGACACCGTTCAGCCTCCTGCGGCTCGTGGGTACGACGTACGGGCGGGTGTACGGCGTCCCGGCCGCTGCCGCCCCGCGCTGTCGTCCTCCCCCTGTTCTGCCCAGAGCGCGTCTCGTACTCACGTTTCCCCGGAGCGCACCCGGTCGTTCAGTACCTCGTGAGGCACGTACATGGGCGCGCACGGCGCGCGAGCGTCGCAGTGGCCGCCGTAGTGACATGGGCAGGACTCCTGGCCGGGGCCGCGGGCTGCACGGGCGACGGCGGAGGCGGGCTCGACCGGATGCTCGGCAAACCGGCGGCCCCCAGGGACGTCATCAGGGTGACCCCGCAGGACGGCACGAAGGGCGTGCGCCCCGAGGACGGGCTGCGGGTGCGGGTGCCGGACGGGCGGCTGGAGTCGGTGAAGGTCGTGAAGTCGCAGGACGCCCAGGAGTCGAGGGTGCCCGGCCGGATCTCCGCCGACGGGCTGAGCTGGAAGCCGGACGGCGCACGGCTGGCGCTCGCGGCGCGCTACACGGTCGACGTCGTGGCCGTGGACGGCGACGGCAACCGCTCGGCCCGCCGCACCACCTTCACCACGTACGTCCCCGGGGAGCGCTTCATCGGGTACGTCACCCCCGAGAACCGCTCCACCGTGGGCACCGGAATGATCGTCTCCGTGGACTTCAGCCGGGAGATCGAGAACCGGGCCGCCGTCGAGCGAGCCGTGCGGGTCACCGCCGAGCCGGCCGTCGAGGTCCGCCCGCACTGGTTCGGCGGCTCCCGGCTCGACTTCCGTCCCCGCACCTACTGGAAGCCCGGCACCAAGGTCACGGTGGCGCTGCGGCTGCGGGACGTGGAGGGGGCGCGCGGGGTGTACGGGCTGCAGTACAAGACGTTCTCCTTCACCGTCGGCCGCAGCCAGGTCTCCCTCGTCGACGCTGCGGAGCACACGATGAAGGTGTGGCGCGAGGACGAGCTGATCGGCACCGTGCCCATCACGGCCGGGGCGCCGAAGACCACGACGTACAACGGGAAGATGGTCGTCACCGAGATGCTCGAACTGACCCGGATGAACGGCGCCACCGTCGGCTTCAAGAAGAAGGACGGCAAGGGCGAGTACGACATCCCGGACGTGCCGCACGCCATGCGGCTCACCGACTCCGGCACCTTCCTGCACGGCAACTACTGGGCGCAGGCGGACGTCTTCGGGAACGTGAACGTCAGTCACGGCTGCGTGGGGCTGAGGGACACCAGGGGCGGCGGCTCGGACACGCCCGCGGGCTGGTTCTTCGACCGCTCGCTCATCGGGGACGTCGTCGAGGTCGTCCACAGCGAGGACAAGGAAGTCGCCCCGGACAACGGGCTCGGCGGCTGGAACATGAGCTGGGAGGAGTGGACGTCCGAGAGCGACATCGACTGATCTCTCCCCGGACGCAACCATCCCCGCGGTCTCACGGTCCTAGTTGCGACGGAACGGTGACATTGACCTGACACGAAGCTCAAAACCGTGCGGTTAATATGCGCCAGTGATCGCGCGGGAGCGCTGGGGTGGGGGCCTGACCAGGCCTTGCGAGGGGAGAACGACTTTGAACGTGCGACCGATACGGGGGGCGTCGGTTGGCGGACGCTCACGTGGCCGCGACAAGCGGTGGGCGCTGATCGTCGGGGGGACGCTGCTCGCCGTCACGGCGTGCGGTGGGGGCGGCGGCTCGGGCTCCGGGGCCGACGGGAAGGACAAGGGCAAGGGCAGCACCGCCGCTGCCGAGAGCAAGCAGTCGGAGGCGGTCGTCACCATCGCCCCGAAGACCGGGGCCAAGGACGTCGACACCAGCGGCGCCCTGAAGATCACGGCCAGCAAGGGCAAGCTGACCGAGGTCTCCGTCAAGGACTCCAAGGGCGCGAAGATAGACGGCGAGATATCGGCCGACGGGGCGGGCTGGACGCCCGCCACGCACCTGGCCGCGTCCACCAAGTACGAGGTGCACGCGGTCGCGAAGGACTCCGCGGGCCGTACGGCCGCCGAGGACTCCTCCTTCACCACGCTGAGCCCGCAGAACACCTTCATCGGCAACTTCACGCCCGAGGACGGCTCCACCGTCGGTGTCGGCATGCCGTTCTCGGTCCGCTTCACCCGGGGCATCACCAAGCCCGCCGACGTGGAGAAGGCCATCGAGATCAAGACGGAGCCGGCCGTCGACGTCGAGGGCCACTGGTTCGGCAACGACCGTCTGGACTTCCGGCCCGAGAAGTACTGGAAGGCCGGCACCAAGGTCACCGTGAAGCTGAACCTCGACGGCGTCGAGGGCCGCAAGGGCGTCTACGGCAAGCAGTCCAAGGCGGTGTCCTTCACCATCGGGCGCGACCAGGTGTCGATCGTGGACGCCGCGAAGCACACGATGAAGGTCATGCGGGACGGCAAGCTCTACAAGACCATCCCGGTCACCACCGGCAAGCCCGGCTACGCCACCTGGAACGGCCAGATGGTCATCAGTGAGAAGTTCACGGTGACCCGCATGAACGGCGACACGGTCGGCTACGACGGCGAGTACGACATCAAGGACGTGCCGCACGCCATGCGGCTGACCAACTCCGGCACCTTCGTGCACGGCAACTACTGGGGCGGCGGCGCCTTCGGCAACTACAACGCCAGCCACGGCTGCATCGGCCTGCGGGACGTGCGCGGCGGCTACGACGGCTCCGCCCCGGCCGCGTGGTTCTTCAACCACTCGATGGTCGGTGACGTGGTCGTCGTGAAGAACTCCACCGACCCGACGGTCGACCCGGCCAACGGCCTCAACGGCTGGAACATCTCCTGGGCCGACTGGAAGAAGTGATCCACCGACGACGGGCCCGGTGCTGTGACCTACGGCACCGGGCCCGTTGGCGTTAATGGTGGTTAACCTGCTGCCATGACCGTACATCTCGAAGTCGCCGAAGGCGTCGGCACCATCCGGCTCGACCGCCCGCCCATGAACGCCCTGAATGTCGCCACGCAGGACCGGCTCAAGGAGCTGGCCGAGGAGGCGGGCCGCCGGGACGACGTCCGCGCCGTCGTCGTGTACGGCGGGGAGAAGGTGTTCGCGGCGGGCGCGGACATCAAGGAGATGCAGGACATGGACCACACGGCGATGGTCCTGCGCGCCCGCACCCTGCAGGACTCCTTCACCGCGGTGGCCCGGATCCCCAAGCCGGTCGTGGCGGCCGTCACCGGGTACGCACTGGGCGGCGGCTGCGAGCTCGCGCTGTGCGCGGACTTCCGGATCGCCGCCGACAACGCGAAGCTCGGCCAGCCGGAGATCCTGCTCGGGCTGATCCCCGGCGCGGGCGGCACCCAGCGCCTTTCCCGTCTCGTCGGCCCCTCCAAGGCGAAGGACCTCATCTTCACGGGCCGGATGGTGAAGGCGGACGAGGCGCTGACGCTGGGCCTGGTGGACCGGGTGGTGCCGGCGGCCGAGGTGTACACGCAGGCGCACGCGTGGGCCGCGAAGCTCGCGCAGGGTCCGGCGATCGCGCTGCGCGCGGCGAAGGAGTCGATCGACACCGGTCTGGAGACGGACATCGACACCGGTCTCGCGGTCGAACGCAACTGGTTCGCGGGCCTGTTCGCCACCGCCGACCGCGAGATCGGCATGCGGAGCTTCGTCGAGGAGGGGCCGGGCAAGGCCAAGTTCCTGTGAGGGAAAACACCCTCAATGCTGTGACGCAGGTCACTCTGAAAATGACCGTAATCACTTGCAATTGACGAGGCGTCTCATCCGGTTCCCTCGATGGGGCGGTTCAAGAGAACCTTAAGGCGACCTTAAGTCCGCCTTGTCGAGGAGTCCGGCGATCGCCTTCGGGTCGGCCGTCGTCGCAGGTCGGCAGGGGTGGGGGAGGCACCGCACTGCCTGTGGCATATGCCAGGCGAAACCCCCAGGCCGGGGTCGCGCGGGGGGCGTATTCCGGCGGAACGGCCCCGGAGGACCCTCGGGGCGGCCATGATGGGGGCATGGCGGGGCTGGAGGGTGGCGAACAGCCGCGGGGGCCGGGGCGCGTGGCCGCGACGCGCTGGTCTCCTGCGGTCGAGGACGAACGGGCGCTCAAGGCACTGGAGTTGTTCGGCAACCCGACAGAGGGTGAGGTGCCGCTCCCCTCCCGCCCCGAGTCGGCCGCCACGGCCCGCCGCCTCACCCAGGTCGTCGTGCTGCGCCAGTGGGGCCTGACCCCCAAGATGACCGAGGACGCGGTCCTCCTCGTCTCCGAGCTCGTCGGCAACGCCGTACGCCACACCGGCGCCCGGGTCTTCGGCCTCCGGCTGCGCCGCCGCCGCGGCTGGATCCGCGTCGAGGTCCGTGACCCCTCCCGCGGCCTGCCCTGTCTGATGCCGGTCCAGGAGATGGACGTCAGCGGCCGCGGCCTCTTCCTCGTCGACAAGCTCGCCGACCGCTGGGGCGTGGACCTGCTGCCGCGCGGGAAGACGACGTGGTTCGAGATGCGGGTGGCGGACCGTTGACGCCCTGTGGGCGGCGGCCCCGGAGCCGGTTCCCGGAATGCGGACGCGATCTCGACGGCCGTCCCGTCCCCGGCGCAGGCGACGGGGCTCAGTACACGCTCACCCCGTAGGCGCCCAGGGCTTCGGTCACCGGCTGGTAGAACGTCGTGGCGGAGGGCGAGGCGCAGTTGCCCGCGCCGCCGGAGGTCAGGCCCAGCGCCTGACTGCCGGCGTAGAGCGGGCCGCCGCTGTCGCCGAAGTCGGCACAGATGTTGGTGCGGATCATGCCGGACACGGAGCCGTCCCCGTAGTTGACGGTCCAGTTGAGGCCGGTGATCTGCCCGCAGTGGACACCGGTGGTGACACCGCGGCGGCAGGCGCTCTGGCCGGTCAGAGGGGTGCCCGCGCTCGTGATGTCCTGGGCGCCGGCCCTGCCGGGCGGGACGGGCTCCTCGCTGTCGTACCGGACGAGCCCGAAGTCGTCGCCGGGGTAGCGGGAGTTCTCCGTCGTGCCGATGTGCGTGGAGAACTCGTCCGAGAACCAGTCGGTGGCGCCGTCGGTGCAGTGTCCGGCCGTGAGGAAGAAGTGGTTCCCGCTGGTGTCGCGGGTGTTGAAGCCGACGGAGCACTGGAACTTCCCGGCGGGGCCGCTGAGGTACACCCCGTCCCCTCCGGAGAGGTACCGGGCGAGCCTGCCGGGCAGGCGCTCGACGTGGAGCGCGCCGGCCGCGCCGCCCGCCCGCTGCCTGATGGCGTCGACCGCGGTGGTGGACACGGTGCTGTCGGCGGCGAGGGTCACCCTGCCGGACGCGCCGTCCACGGCCCAGGCGGTGCCGGCCACACCGGCGCTCGCGATCACCTCGGCGACCTCGGCGAGCTGCGCGGCGCTGTAGGAGGCGGCCGGGGTGGGGTCGCCGGGGTCGGCGTGGACCGGCGTTCCCGTCAGCGCCGTGGCGGCCACGGCGGCCAGCCCCGACGCCAGGGCGATCAGCCGGGTGCGTCCTGTCGCGCCGCCGCGGGGCGTCGAGCGTCCGATCCTCATGCGGGCCTCCGGAAAGGTGCGGCCGCGCGCCAAGAGTGCCGGGACGGCCGGTCAGTGATCCATTCCGGACGCTAACCGCGCCCCGGGCCCCGGGCGACCCGGACATCGCATCCGGGTGACGCCCCGGCAGCCGGACCCCGCCGGGGACTCCTTCTGCGCCGCCACGCGAGCGAATGACCCCTTTTCTTGCCATTTGCCCCTTAAATGGTGTGGGTGACTTCGACCGACCGCCGTGCCGCGCTCCGGGTGGGTACCGGACTGGTCGCCGGGGGCGCGTTCGCCGCCGCGTGTTCCACGTCCGGCTCCTCCACGGGGCGTTCGTCCGGCCCGTCCCCCGGCGTTTCCTCGCCCGGCTCCCCTTCCGGACCCCCGCGCGGCTCCGCCGCGAGTTCGTCCGGTGCCGTCTCCCCGGGCGCCGGCCGCGCACCCAAGTCCTCCCAGGCCCCCGCGGGCCCCCTGTCCGCCCCCACCCCCCGAGCCTTCCCCGGACAGCCGGCCCAGATCACCCACGGCCCCCGCGACCGCCCCCGCGTCGCCCTCACCTTCCACGGGCAGGGGGAACCGGCCCTCGCCGAGGCCCTCCTCGCCGAGGCCGAGCGGCACGGGGCGCGGGTCACCGTCCTCGCCGTGGGCACCTGGCTCGACCAACACCCCGGTCTCGCCCGCCGCATCCTCGACGGCGGCCACGACCTCGGCAACCACACCCACCGCCACCTCGACATCAACGCCATGAGCGAGGCCGAGGCGAGGAGCGAGATCGTCGTGTGCGCGGCCCGCCTGAAGAAGCTCACCGGATCCGTCGGGACCTGGTTCCGTCCTTCCCGTACCGCCCGTGCCTCCCCGCTCGTGGAGCGGCTGGCCCGGGACGCCGGTTACCCGCACGTCCTCTCCTACGACGTCGACTCCCTCGACTTCACCTCACCCGGCGGCCCCGCCGTCGCGGCCACCGTCCTCCGCGAGATCCGGGGCGGATCCGTCGTGAGCCTCCACTTCGGATACCCGGACACACTCGCCGCGCTCCCCGCCGTACTGGACGGACTCGCCCACCGCGGACTGCGCGCGGTCACCACCACGGAGCTGCTCAGTTGATGCACCCCACACTCCTCACCCGCGCCCTGCTCACCACTGCCGCGCTCACCGCCCTCGCCGCCTGCGGCGCCCAGCCGCAGGGCGACCCGGAGCGGGCCACCACCAAGGCCGCCGGTCCCGCCCCGGTGAATCCGGCGAAGAAGAGGCCGGCCGTCGACGGGCTGCCCGGCATGCCGCCCGTCCTCGATCCGAAGGACGTCTACGCCGCCGACCGGCCGAACAAGCTCTCCCCGGTGGTCAAGGACTTCCCGTCCCGGGTCTACGTCCCCAACACCGAGTCCGACACCGTCTCCGTCATCGACCCGAAGACGTACGAGGTGATCGAGACCCTCCACGTGGGGCGGCAGCCGCAGCACGTCGTGCCCTCCTGGGACATGAAGACGCTGTGGGTCAACAACAACCGCGGCCACACCCTCACCCCCATCGACCCCAGGACGGGGAAGGCCGGCAAGGCCGTCGAGGTGCACGACCCGTACAACCTCTACTTCACGCCCAACGGCAAGTACGCCGTCGTCATGGCCTCCCTCGACCGCGAACTCGTCTTCCGCGACCCGCACACCATGAAGCGGATCAAGACCGAGCCGGTCGGCTGTTACGGCGTCAACCACGCCGACTTCTCTCTCGACGGGAGGTACTTCATCGTGTCCTGCGAGTTCAGCGGCGAACTGCTGAAGGTCGACACCGAGAAGATGAAGGTGATCGGGCAGCGGAAACTGCCCTTCGAGGGCGCCATGCCGCAGGACGTCAAGGTCTCGCCCGACGGCAAGCGGTTCTACGTCGCGGACATGATGGCCGACGGGATGTGGATCGTGGACGGCGACAGCTTCGGCAAGCCGAGGTTGCTGCGCACCGGCAAGGGCTGCCACGGGCTGTACGTCAGCCGCGACTCCCGCGAGATGTACGTCTCCAACCGCGGCGAGGGCACCGTCTCCGTCTTCGACTTCACCAAGAACAGGGTCACCAGGAAGTGGAACCTGCCCGACGGCGGCAGCCCCGACATGGGCGGGGTCTCGGCCGACGGCAAGGTCCTGTGGCTGTCCGGGCGGTACGACGCCGAGGTCTACGCCATCGACACCCGCACCGGGAAGCAGCTCGCCCGCATCCCCGTCGGCAGCGGCCCGCACGGCCTCGCCGTCTACCCCCAGCCCGGCCGCTACTCGCTGGGGCACACCGGCATCTTCCGCTGACGGGCGGTCAGCAGGATCTCCGCGCCCACGGGCAGGTACCCCGCCGCCTGGAACGCCCGCACACTGCGGGCGTTCCCCGGGGCGACCTGGGCCCACACCGGTTCGGTGGCCAGCTGCCGGGCGGCGGTCACCAGCAGCCGCCCGAGTCCCCGGTGCCGTACCGGCTCGTCCACCTCGACCGACACCTCCAGTCGCCCGCCGATCCCACGTCCCGTCACCAGCACCCCGCCGTCCGCCGCCCACACGCGTACCTCGTCCCGGCGGCGGCCGGCACAGCGGACCCGGGGATGGCTCCGATCCTCGATCTCCCGCAGCCGCACCGGCGGCACGCCCGGCAGCGGTGATCCCACCAGCACCGCGTCGATCGTCTCCGCGGTACGCCCCGTGCGTGCCATGAGTGCCGACAGGAACCGCGGGTTCATCGAGGCGGACAGGGGATCGCAGTCGACGCGCCGCAGCTCCTCGCGCACCCACGCCGGGTCCTCGTCCGTGAAGACCACCGAGTGCGCGGTGAAGGCGAGGACCCCCGCGTCGCGGCGGGACATCTGCGGCACGACCGTCGTACCGCCGTCGTCCGGCGGGAAGACACCCCGCGCGGCCGCCTCGAGAATGTCCCGCAACGTCTCCACCCGTACTCCCTTGGAACTCCTTGAGTCTCCACCCACTGGAAGGCCCACACTCACACACATGATCGACGACGGCACCGGACTCCTCACCATCGGAGAGCTGGCCCGCGCCACCGGACTGACCGTGCGCACCATCCGCTACTGGTCCGACGAGGGCGTCCTGACCCCCGTGACCCGTTCCACGGGCGGCTATCGGCTCTACGACGCCGACTCCACCGCCCGCCTGGAACTGATCCGGACGCTGCGCGAGCTGGGCCTCGGCCTGGCCGACGTACGCGGGGTGCTCGCGGGGGAGCGGACGGTCGCCGAGGTGGCCGCGACGCACGTGTCCGCGCTGGACGCGCAGATCCGCTCGCTGAGGGTGATCCGTGCGGTGCTGTCGACCGTGGCGCGACGCGGCTCGAGTGCGGAGGAGACGACCCTGATGAACAAGCTGGCACGGCTGTCGGCGGCGGAACGGCAGCGGATCATGGAGGAGTTCGTGGAGGAGGCGCTGCACGGGCTCGACACCGTCGACCCGGACATCCGGGAGCGGATGCGGCGCACGGCCGTCGATCTCGCCGACGATCCGACGCCCGAGCAGGTCGACGCCTGGGTGGAGTTGGCCGAGATGCTCCAGGACCCCGACTTCCGGGCACAGATGCGGCGGGCCGTCGAGTTCAACGCGGCCGACCGGAGCCCGGACGCTCCGCGCGGTCAGGCCATGTGGTTCGCCAAGCGACTGGTGGAACTGGTGGGCCCGGCGCGGGAGCGCGGCACCGCACCCGAGGGGCCCGAGGCCGAGGAGGTGCTGGGGGAACTGTTCGGTGACGCCGACTGGAACGCCGTACTGGAACGCATGACGGCCGGGTTCAACGAGCGCGTCGCCCGCTACCGCGAACTGCTGGCGATCGTCAACCGGCAGGCGGCGCCTCCGCACGCCGAGGACTTCGCCTGGGTGGTCGCCGCACTCCGCGCTCGCGCGGGCCGTTAATCTGACCTGCGGCACTACGCCAGCACGACAGATAAACGCGACACAAAGGGGCGGACCGGTGGCCGACATCGAAGAAGCACGCAAGCACTTCCAGCGCATCGACACGGACGGGGACGGTTTCATCACCGCCGGCGAGTTCAAGACCGCCCTGGCCCAGGAGGGCGACTGGAACGTCACCGAGTCGGTCGCCGAGGCCATCATCAGGACCCGTGACCTCAACGGGGACAAGGTCCTGTCCTTCGACGAGTTCTGGGCATACCTGAACAAGTGAGGTGAGGGGGCGTTCCGCGAGGGGCGCCCTCCTTTCCTGCACGTCATGCGACCGAACGTGTTTGCGACCCGGGTCAGGGGCAAAGCGAAGTCCATGACTGAACCGAACTCCGAGACGAAACAGGAGCACGCCGCCAGGCGTGCGACCGCATCCAAGGCCCGGCGCGCGGCGGACAAGGCGACCGCCCCCGTCGCAGGGGCCGCGAAGAGTGCTGCGGACAAGGCGGATGACGCCGCGTCGGCCGCCAAGTCCGGGGCCGAGCGTTCCGCCGACACGGTCGGCGGTGCGGCGCACGGTGCGGCCCGCGGCGTCGAGGCCGGCCGTCAGGCACTGGTGGCGACGACCGGCCAGGTCGCGGCCACGGCCAAGGCGGCCACCGGGCAGGTCGCCGCCACGGCGAAGACCGCCTGGACGGTGATCGCCCACCGCAAGCTGATCGCCGCCGGTGTGGGCGCAGGCGTGACCGTGCTGACGGCCGCGTCGTACGCGGCGGGCCGCCGCTCCGGCCGTCACACCCACGGCCCGATCACCCGGCTCACCGGCGGCCGGATCTGACGCTCCGCGTGCGCGGTGGGCCCGGCGGCCCCCTTCCCGACCGGGCCCGCCGCGCCGAACCGGGGAGGCGGCCCGCGGCCCCCGCGGCAACTCCCGGGCAGTCGGTCGGGTCCACGCCACGATGAACCGCCCCACCCGGGACACACGCCCCAAGTGAGGACGCCGAGGGGCTATGGGCGTGGCACCGCGGTACGGGACCACGCCCGTGGGAGCCACCGGGCGAGGGCCGTGGAATAGCCGGCGGCTGACCCGGGTTGACGCCCTCGAGATGCATGCACATGCATCCAACCGAGTGCACGTATGGACGCATCGACGACGGGAAGGCCCTGGCATGAAGATCGGCATCATCGGCGCGGGCAACATCGGCGGCAACCTCACCCGGCGGCTCACCGCCCTCGGCCACGAGGTCTCGGTCGCGAACTCACGCGGACCGGAGACCCTGACGGAACTCGCCGAGGAGACCGGCGCGACACCCGTCACCGTCGAGGAGGCGGCCCGCGGCGCGGAGGTCGTCGTCGTCACGATCCCGCTCAAGGCGATCCCGAGCCTGCCCTCCGGCGTCCTCGACGGGGCGGCCGGGGACGTGGCGGTGATCGACACCAACAACTACTACCCGCAGCAGCGCGACGGCCGTGTCGCGGCGATCGAGGACGAGGGCCTCACCGAGAGCCGCTGGACCGAGCGCCACCTCGGCCACGCCGTCATCAAGGCCTTCAACGGCACCTACGCCCAGGACATCCTGGACCGCCCGCTCCCCGCCGGCGCGCCCGACCGCATGGCCCTGCCGGTGGCCGGGGACGACGAGGCGGCCAAGGCGAAGGTCCGCGCCCTGATCGACGAGCTCGGCTTCGACACCGTCGACGCGGGCGGCATCGACGACTCCTGGCGCCAGCAGCCCGGCACCCCGGTCTACGGCCTGCGGGGCGGCGTGGACGAGGTCACCAAGGCCCTGGCGGAGGCGAGCCCGGAGCGCACGGAGGCGTTCCGGGGATAGCTACACGACCTCCAGGGGCCGGTGCGGCCCGTCCGGCAGCTCGACCGTGATCGGATCCCCGGGCCGCACCACGCCCCCGCTCAGTACGACGCTCATGATCCCGGACCGGAAGACCGGACGTCCGTCCGCGTCCCGCCCGACGACCTGCTTCAGCAGCCCCTTCCGGAAGCGGTCGATCTGCGCGCAGGGATTGCGCAGCCCGGTCACCTCGACCACCGCGTCCGCCCCCAGCCGCAGCCGCGCCCTCACGGGCAGCCCCAGCAGATCCAGCCCCCGAGTGGTCACGTTCTCCCCGAGCTGCCCGGCCCCCACCTCGAACCCGGCCGCCCGCAGCTCCTCGAACAACTCCTCGTGCATGAGGTGCACCTGCCGCAGATTCGGCTGCGTCGGATCCCTCTCCATCCGGAACCGATGCTTCACCGTCACCCCGGCATGCACGTCCCCCTCCACCCCGAGCCCCGCCACCAGCGTGATGCTGTCCCGGTTGGGCTTGGTGAAGGAGTACGTACCCTTCCTGCTGACAGCACTGACCGACCCACTCATCCTCAGCAACTCCCCTCTCCCCGCGATTCCTCCCGAACCGCAGGTCGGAGCCTACGGGGAGGCGGTGCCGTCGGACAGGGACCGCGGTGCGCACCGCCGCCGGGACATCCCCGACAGGCAGCGGCACCGGAGCCGGCGCCAGGGGTCCGTTCCCTCAGCACTCGATGATGTTGACCGCCAGCCCGCCCCGGGCCGTCTCCTTGTACTTCACGCTCATGTCGGCGCCCGTGTCCTTCATCGTCTTGATGACCTTGTCGAGGGAGACCTTGTGGGAGCCGTCGCCGCGCATGGCCATGCGGGCGGCGGTGACCGCCTTGACCGCGGCCATGCCGTTGCGTTCGATGCAGGGGATCTGGACCAGGCCGCCGACGGGGTCGCAGGTGAGGCCGAGGTTGTGTTCCATGCCGATCTCGGCGGCGTTCTCGACCTGCTCGGGGCTGCCGCCCAGGACCTCCGCCAGCGCGCCCGCCGCCATCGAGCAGGCGGAGCCGACCTCGCCCTGGCAGCCGACCTCGGCGCCGGAGATCGAGGCGTTCTCCTTGAAGAGCATGCCGATCGCGCCGGCGGCCAGCAGGAACCGTACGACGCCCTCCTCGTCCGCGCCGGGGACGAAGTTGACGTAGTAGTGCAGGACCGCCGGGATGATGCCGGCCGCGCCGTTCGTAGGGGCCGTCACCACCCGGCCGCCGGCCGCGTTCTCCTCGTTCACCGCCATCGCGTACAGCGTGATCCACTCCATGGAGTGCGCCAACGGGTCGCCCTCCGCCCGGAGTTGGCGGGCCGTCATGGCGGCGCGGCGGCGGACGCGCAGGCCGCCCGGCAGGATGCCCTCGCGGGACATGCCGCGGGAGACACAGTCCCGCATCACCTGCCAGATCTCGAGGAGGCCCTCGCGGATCTCGCCCTCAGTGCGCCAGGCCCGCTCGTTCTCCAGCATCAGGGAGGAGATCGACAGACCGGTCTCCTTCGTCAGACGCAGCAGCTCGTCGCCCGTGCGGAAGGAGTACTTCAGGACCGTGTCGTCGAGCTTGATGCGGTCCGCGCCCACCGCGTCCTCGTCCACGACGAAGCCGCCGCCCACCGAGTAGTACGTCTTCGACAGCAGCTCCGACCCCGAGGCGTCGTGGGCCAGGACCGTCATGCCGTTGGCGTGGTAGGGGAGAGCCTTACGGCGGTGCAGGACGAGGTCGTCGTCGAAGGAGAACGGGATCTCGTGCCCGCCCAGCAGGTTCAGGCGGCCCGATTCCTTGATCCGCTCCACCCTGTCGTCCGCCGTCTCCACGTCCACCGTGCGCGGCGAGGAGCCCTCCAGGCCCAGCAGAACCGCCTTCGGGGTGCCGTGGCCGTGGCCGGTGGCGCCGAGCGAGCCGTACAGCTCGCAGCGGACCGAGGCGACGCCGTCCAGCAGACCCTCGTTGCGCAGGCGCCGCGCGAACATGCGTGCCGCGCGCATCGGGCCGACCGTATGGGAGCTGGACGGGCCGATGCCGATCGAGAACAGGTCGAAGACCGAGATGGCCACGGGAGACTCCTAGGGTTACGGCGGACGCCGCTGTCCGTCGGGTGGTGCAGAAGGGTTCTCGCCGGGTGCCCCGCCCACCCGTACACGCAAGAGTGTGCGGGGCAGCCGCCGAAAGGGAACTACTTGTTCAGAACGGGGTACAGCGGGTGCCTGTCGGCCAGGGCCTTGACCCGTGCCTTCAGCGACTCGGCGTCGTAGGACGGCTTCAGCGCCTCGGCGATCACATCCGCCACCTCCGCGAAGTCCTCGGCCGTGAAGCCGCGGGTCGCGAGGGCCGGCGTGCCGATCCGGAGACCGGAGGTGACCATCGGCGGGCGCGGGTCGTTCGGGACGGCGTTGCGGTTGACCGTGATGCCGACCTCGTGCAGGCGGTCCTCGGCCTGCTGACCGTCCAGCTCGGACTCGCGCAGGTCGACGAGGATGAGGTGGACGTCGGTGCCGCCGGAGAGGACGTTCACGCCGGCCTCCCGGGCGTCCGCCGCCGTCAGGCGCTCGGCGAGGATCCGCGCACCGTCCACCGTACGGCGCTGGCGCTCCCTGAAGTCCTCCGAGGCCGCCACCTTGAAGGAGACCGCCTTCGCCGCGATCACGTGCTCCAGGGGACCGCCCTGGAAGCCCGGGAAGACGGACGAGTTCAGCTTCTTCGCGAAGTCCTTCTTGGCGAGGATGACGCCGCCGCGGGGGCCGCCGAGGGTCTTGTGCGTGGTGGAGGTGACCACGTGCGCGTGCTCGACGGGGTTCGGGTGCAGGCCGGCCGCGACCAGGCCCGCGAAGTGCGCCATGTCCACCCACAGGTACGCCTCGACCTCGTCGGCGATCCGGCGGAACTCCGCGAAGTCCAGCTGCCGCGGATACGCCGACCAGCCGGCGATGATCACCTTGGGGCGGTGCTCCTTGGCGAGCTTCTCGACCTCGGCCATGTCGACCAGGCCGGTCCCGGCGTCCACGTGGTACGCGACCACGTTGAACTGCTTGCCGGAGAAGTTCAGCCGCATCCCGTGGGTCAGATGGCCGCCGTGCGCCAGGTCCAGGCCCAGGATGGTGTCGCCGGGCTGGGCCAGCGCGAACAGGGCCGCCTGGTTGGCGGAGGCACCCGAGTGCGGCTGGACGTTGGCGTACTCGGCGCCGAACAGCTCCTTGATCCGGTCGATCGCGATCTGCTCGGCCACGTCGACGTGCTCGCAGCCGCCGTAGTAGCGGCGGCCCGGGTAGCCCTCGGCGTACTTGTTGGTCAGGACCGAGCCCTGCGCCTCCATCACCGCGAGCGGAGCGAAGTTCTCCGAGGCGATCATCTCGAGCGTGGACTGCTGGCGGTTCAGCTCGGCGTCGACCGCGGCGGCGATCTCCGGGTCGAGCTCGTGCAGGGGCGTGTTCAGAACAGTCATGTGGGTCCTCAGCCGGCGGTGAAGGCGGTGTACTCGTCGGCGGAGAGCAGCTCCTCCGGCTCGCCCGCGACGCGTACCTTGAACAGCCAGCCGCCCTCGAAGGGGGCGGAGTTCACGAGCGCCGGGTCGTCGACGACGTCCTGGTTGACCTCGACGACCTCGCCGTCCACCGGCGAGTACAGGTCGCTGACCGACTTGGTCGACTCCAGCTCACCGCAGGACTCGCCCGCGGTCACCGTGGAGCCGGCCTCCGGGAGCTGGACGAAGACCACGTCGCCGAGCGCGTTGGCCGCGTGCTCCGTGATGCCGACCGTCGAGACGCCGTCCTCGGCGGCCGACAGCCACTCGTGCTCCTTGCTGTAGCGCAGCTGCTGGGGGTTGCTCATGGCCTGAATTCTCCTGTACGCGGGAGTGTGCTGATGAAGGGGGGACTACGGAACACGTGCGTGAGCAGCGGAAATGTGCGCAGGGTCACGCGCACCCACCGCTGTCAGTCTCTACTTCCGGCGCTTGTAGAAGGGCAGCGCCACGACCTCGTAGGGCTCGTGACTGCCCCGGATGTCCACGCCGACGCCCGGCGTGCCCGGCGCCGCGTGGGCGGCGTCGACGTACGCCATAGCGATCGGTTTGCCCAGCGTGGGGGAGGGGGCGCCGGAGGTGACCTCGCCGATCACCTCGCCGCCCGCGACGACCGCGTACCCGGCGCGCGGCACCCGGCGGCCCTCGGCGACCAGGCCGACCAGCACGCGCGGCGGGTTCTGCGCCGCACGCCCGGCCGCCTCGGCGAGCGCCTCGCGCCCGACGAAGTCGCCCTCCTTCTCGAACTTCACGACCCGGCCGAGCCCCGCGTCGAAGGGCGTCAACGACGTGCTCAGCTCGTGCCCGTACAGCGGCATGCCCGCCTCCAGACGCAGCGTGTCCCGGCAGGACAGACCGCAGGGGACGAGACCGGCACCCTCGCCGGCCTTGGTCAGCGCCTGCCACAGCTCGACCGCGTGCTCCGGCTTCACGAACAGCTCGAAGCCGTCCTCGCCGGTGTATCCGGTGCGCGCGATCAGCGCGGGGACTCCGGCGACGGTGCCGGGCAGGCCCGCGTAGTACCTCAGGCCGTCGAGGTCGGCGATGGGGGCACCTCCCGGATCGAGCGAAGTCGAGACTCTGGGGGAGAGCGCCTTGACGATCGCCGGCGAGTTCGGGCCCTGGACGGCGATCAGGGCGTAGGCGTCCCGGTCGTCGCGCACCTGGGCGTCGAAGCCCTCGGCGCGCTCGGTCAGGGCGTCCAGCACCACCTGGGCGTTGGAGGCGTTGGCGACCACCATGTACTCGGTCTCGGCGAGCCGGTAGACGATCAGGTCGTCCAGGATGCCGCCGTCGGCCCGGCAGATCATGGTGTAGCGGGCGCGGCCCACGCCCACCGAGGCGATGTCGCCGACGAGGGCGAAGTTCAGCAGGGCGGCCGCCTGCGGACCGGTCACGGTGATCTCACCCATGTGGGAGAGGTCGAAGAGCCCGGCCTTCGTACGGACGGCGTTGTGCTCGTCGCGCTCGGAGCCGTAGCGAAGGGGCATGTCCCAGCCGGCGAAGTCGGTCATCGTCGCGCCGAGCGAGCGATGCAGGGCATCGAGCGCGGTACGACGGATTTCGGTACTGCTCATCGGACGGTCGTCTCCCAGGGCAATGACGGGCGAGGTCGTTCCTCCCCATCTGTCATCGGAACCTGAGAGGTTCGCCATGACCACGAACGTGACCACGGTTTGCACCTTGGGTGGGGCCACCGCAGACGGCGGCCCGCTTTTCAGATGTGCCTCGCCCGCGCGGTAACGGGGCCTGAGAGATTCAAGGGAGGGACTTGCTCCTTCGGCGCCCCGGCGAAACTGCTGCTGGGGACTCTCCCGCGCGGATTCAAACGGCCGGTATGCAGTTGGCGCGCACATCATTGCACGCATCGCCCGTCCACGGCAGGGCGGCATCTGTAACCGGGCTGTGGCAGGACGCGCACGAAATGGCGAGACAGCGGGTATTACCTTCTCTTTACACTTGACGGGCATGGGATCTCCGAGCCCCAGGGGAGGACGATCACGGTGAACAGGACCACGGCGTACGCCACGACCACGGGCATCGCACTGCCGAAGCAGCCCGCCGTCCCGGCCCGCGACCAGTGCGCCGAGCGCCCGGCACCCGTCGTCCGCGACCTGCGCGAGCGGGCCGGCCACAGCCCGCACGGCCTGCTCTTCGGCCCGCGTGACCTGGTCGTCGTCACGGGCTTGCCCGGCAGCGGCAAGTCCACGCTCATGCGGCGCGCGGTCCGTGGCATCCGTATCGACTCCCAGGACACCCGCGACCGCTGGGACGCCCGCGCCCCGCGCTTCCTGCCCTACGCCGTCTACCGCCCCCTGGTCCGCCTCGCCCACTACGCCGGACTGCGCCGCGCCCTGCGCACCGGCGAGGGTGTCGTCGTCCACGACTGCGGTACGCAGACCTGGGTGCGCGACTGGCTGGCCCGCGAGGCCCGCCGCCGCGGCGGCACCCTGCACCTGCTGCTCCTCGACGTCAGCCCGGACACGGCGATCGAGGGCCAGCGCGAGCGCGGCCGGGGCGTCTCCCGGTACGCGTTCCTGCGCCACCGCAGGGCCGCCGCCCGCCTCATCCGCTCGGCGGAGAAGGGCCGACTGCCCGCGGGTATCGGCTCGGTGGTCCTGCTCGACCGTCCCGCGGCGGACACCCTGAGCCGGATCGCCTTCACGGGCTGAGCCCCACCGACCCCGGCAAGCGGGACTCCAAGGGCCGAGGAAAGTCCCCCGACACCCGCTAGCCTTTCAGCCACAGCAGCGGTTCCCAGCAGGCGGTAGGCAGATGGACTTCCCCCCGGCGGACTTCCCGGTCTCCCCGGACTTCCCGGCGCAAGCACACCCCCACCCGCACGGCGGATGGCCCGGCAACGAGCTGGAGGAGGTGCTCTCCGCCTCCCTCGGCGTGCCCGGCGCGGGCGGACGCATCGTGGAGGTGCTCGGCCGCAGCTTCGTCTGGGTGCCCCTGCCCAGCGGCGGCGGCCCGCACAGCGGCCCCCTCGACCTGCCGACGCTGGAGCTCGAGGGCCAGGCGTACGTGCCGGTGTTCAGCTCCGAGGAGCAGTTCCGGCAGGTCGTCGGCTCCCACATGTCGTTCACGATCGCCCCGGCCGTCGAGTTCGCCCGCGGCTTGCCTCCGCAGGTCGGCATCCTCGTCAACCCGGACGGAGTCGTGGGCATCCCGTTGCCGCCGCCGGCCGTGGCCGAGCTGTGCCGGGCCGGCCGCACCGTGCTGGACGGCCCCGCGAGCGGCGGCCGAGTCCGCCTCTTCGAACCCGACTGGCAGGACGACCCGGTGGACTTCCTCTCCGCCGCCTCCGCCGAGTTCGAGACGACGGGCGTGGTCCTCACGGCCCGCCGCTGCCTCGCCGTCGTCGAAACGGCCGACCCCGTCATGTTCGTGGGCGTCGAGGTCACCCACCTGGACGGCGACCTCCGCGAACTCCCCCTCGACGCCCTGGGCCGGGCGATGGGCCGGGTCCCGGTCAAGTGGCCCGTCAACCTCATCCTCCTGGACGTGGCCCAGGACCCGGTGGCCGAGTGGATGAGGGAACGCGTCCGCCCCTTCTACACGCGCTGAGGGGCCCCTCCAGGGCGCGGGGCCGTATCGATGTGCGGCTCCGCCGCCGGGCGCGACCGGCCACACACGACCCGCACTCGCGAACGCACAACGGGTCCCGGGCTCCAGGGCGCTTAAGCTGGACTCCGACGCGGGGCAAGACAGAAGAAGGGGCGGTAAACGGTGAGCGCCAGCGGCATCGCGGCCGGACAGGTCGAACACATGCTGCGCCAGGTCACACCCGGGCGCTACGACGCCTACGAGGCTCTCCTGCGCGCGCTCGCGACCCCCGCCTCCGGCCAGGTCTGGATGCTCCTGTGGCACGGCCAGGCCGGTTCCCCGGACGCCCAGTACGGGAACATGGAGGTCGACGGCCACGGTTACGCCCCCTGCGTCACCTCCGCCCAGGAACTGAGCGCCAGCGGCTGGAACCGCTCGTACGAGGTGATCGACGGAGTGGACGTGGCCCGCACGCTCTACCCCGACCACTACGGCCTCTGGCTGAACCCGCACGCGCCGGGCGGCGGCGTCGGCATCCCCTGGCTGGATCTGCGCCGCATCGCGACGGGCCTGGACCGTCAGCCCGCCGGCCCCCTCCGCCTCTCCGAACCCGGCATCGAGATCCCCCAGTTCTACGCCCTGCTCGCGCAGAACGCCCACCGCACCCCTGCGGTGCGCGCGTTGCGCCGCGCCTGGGTTCAGCCCGCCCTGGGCGCGCCCTATCTCGCCATCGGGCTCGACGTGTACGACACCTCGCCGCCGGCCGTGGACGCCGTACGGGCGATGATGCAGCAGTCGATCGGGGCCGTACCGGACGGGCTGCCGGTGTCGACGGTCGCCATGACCGACGAGCACGACCCGGTCGTGATGTGGATGCGCGCCAACGCCCGCCCGTTCTACGACCGTGAGGCCCACGTCCCCGCCGCACCGGCGCAGGCGCCCGCGGGCGGGTACGGCTACCCGCCCACCGGTCGTTACTGAAACCGGGCAATCCGCGTACCCCGGACATGAGTCGGGTGCGCGCGACCGTGTCGCCCCCGGACATCGTCGTCCCCTCGTTCCGCGTGTTCACCCGGAGATCTTCGCGCGTAGATGACGACGATAGATACGGTTCCGGGTAGTTGTGTCCGGTTACGTCGCCGTCCGCCCCCCGTTACCCATCGTCCGGATAACGGAATCCCTTTACCCGCATCACGTTTACGCATCCTTTCGCCGCCAACTCTGGCTACAGATCGCCAAAGCGTTGAAGACTCCCGGTCCAGGGGACTTCGTCCCTGTGTACGACGGACGATCACGCCGCCACAGCGGCAAGTGTGGGCCGGCCACCGCCGGTTGAGAGGGGTCCCTGCCAGATGACGGCACCATTGCACGAGCCGACCGCGGAAGCGGCCCCGAGCGCGGCCGACGAAGCGGCGGTCGCCACCGCCGGCGCCAAGGCCGTTCAGGGCCGTTCCCTGGGCCGGATCGCCTGGGAGCGCCTCAAGCGGGACAAGCTCGCCCTGACGGGCGGCATCGTGGTGCTCGTCCTGGTCGTGGTGGCGGTGCTCGCCCCGGTCCTCACCAACCTGCTCGGCCAGGACCCGAACGAGTATCACGAGAACCTCATCGACCCGCTGTTCGGCACCCCGACCGGCTCCCTCGGCGGCATCAGCGGCGACCACCTTCTCGGCGTCGAACCCGTCAACGGCCGCGACATCCTCGCGCGCGTCCTCTACGGCGCCCGGATCTCGCTGCTGGTCGGCTTCCTCTCCGCCATCGTCGCGGTCATCCTCGGCACCGTCCTCGGCATCCTCGCCGGCTTCTTCGGCGGCTGGGTCGACTCCGTGGTCAGCCGCGTCATGGACGGTCTGCTCGCCTTCCCCCAGCTGCTGTTCATCATCGCGCTGGTCTCCGTCATGCCGAGCAACCTGCTGGGGCTCACCGGTTCCAGCGTGCGCGTCTTCGTGATGATCGTGGTCATCGGCTTCTTCGGCTGGCCGTACATCGGACGCGTGGTGCGCGGTCAGACCCTTTCACTGCGCGAGCGCGAGTACGTGGAGGCCGCCCGCTCCCTGGGCGCCGGGCGGCTGTACATCCTCTTCAAGGAACTGCTGCCCAACCTCGTCGCCCCGATCGTCGTCTACACGACGATGATGATCCCCACCAACATCCTCACCGAGGCGGCCCTCAGCTTCCTGGGCGTGGGCGTCAAGCCCCCCACCGCCTCATGGGGCCAGATGCTCTCGAGCGCGATCGACTACTACGAGTCCGACCCCATGTACATGGTGGTCCCGGGTGTGGCGATCTTCATCACCGTGCTGGCCTTCAACCTCTTCGGCGACGGCGTGCGGGACGCGCTCGACCCGAAGGGATCCCGGTGACCCACCGGACCACCGAGCCACCCGCACCGCCGCACCACACCCGCACGACAGCCGCACCCCAGACGTTCCCGTGGCATCGACACGGGGTCTCTCATCTATCCGGAGGATCCGAGATCGTGACTACCCAACGCACCTCAGGGCGGCGGAAGCAGGCGTTTGCCGCTGCCGCCGCGGTCGCCGCGCTGCTGACCACTGCGGCGTGCGGCGGCGGTGACAGTGACAGCGGCAAGGGTTCGGCCAACGGCGCCGCCGGCTACAACGCCGCGGTCGAGAAGGTCGCCCAGGCCTCCCTCGCCAAGAAGGGCGGCACGCTGAAGTTCGGCGGTGCCCAGGACGCCGACTTCTGGGACACCACGCGCGGTTACTACGGCTTCATGTGGAACTTCGCGCGCTACTACAGCCGTCAGCTCGTCACCAACAAGGCCGCGCCGGGCCAGGCCGGCTCCGAGCTCACCCCGGACCTCGCCACCGGTCTCGCCAAGGTCACGGACGACGGCAAGACCTACACGTACACCCTGCGTGACGGCAGCACGTGGGAGGACGGCAAGCCGATCACGTCCAAGGACGTCAAGTACGGCATCGAGCGCGTGTGGGCGCAGGACGTGCTGTCCGGCGGCCCGACGTACCTGAAGGACATCCTCGACCCCAAGGGCGAGTACAAGGGTCCCTACAAGGACACCTCCAAGGACAAGCTCGGTCTGAAGGCGATCGACACGCCCGACGACAAGACGATCGTCTTCCACCTCCCGGAGGCCAACTCGGACTTCGAGGACATCCTCTCCCTGGTCTCGGCCTCCCCGGTCCGCCAGGACAAGGACACCAAGGCCAAGTACACGCTGCACCCGTTCTCCTCGGGGCCGTACAAGTTCCAGTCCTACACCCCGGGCAAGGACCTCACCCTGGTCCGGAACACCGCGTGGAAGCAGTCCTCGGACCCCGTCCGCAAGGCCTACCCGGACAAGATCACCGTTCAGTTCTTCTCGGACGCCAACCAGCTCGACCAGCGTCTGATCAACGGTGACATCGACCTCGACATCAACCAGACCGGCATGTCGCCGCAGGGCCGCACCACCGCCCTGAAGGAGCACAAGGCCAACCTGGACAACCCGACCACGGGTTACATCCGTTACGCGGTCTTCCCGCAGAGCGTGAAGCCGTTCGACAACATCGAGTGCCGCAAGGCCGTGATCTACGGCGCCGACCACGTGTCGCTGCAGACCGCGCGCGGTGGCCCGGTCGCCGGTGGTGACATCGGCACCAACATGCTGCCGCCGTTCCTGCCGGGTGGCGAGGGCCAGAAGTACGACCCGTACAACATCGCCGGGTCCGGCAAGACCGGCGACGCGGCCAAGGCCAAGGAGGCCCTGAAGGCCTGCGGTCAGCCCAACGGCTTCAAGACCACCATCGCGGTCCGCAACAACAAGCCGGTCGAGGTGGCCACCGCCCAGTCGCTCCAGGCGTCGCTGAAGAAGATCGGCATCACCGCCGACATCGACCAGTACGACGGCTCGCAGACCTCCGGCATCATCGGTAGCCCCACCAACGTGAAGAAGAAGGGCTACGGCATCATCATCATGGGCTGGGGCGCCGACTTCCCGTCGGTCCAGGGCTTCGGTCTGCCGCTGTGGGACAGCAAGTACATCTCCGAGAGCGGTAACAACAACTACGCCCTCATCAAGGACAAGACCATCGACGGTCTGTTCGACTCCTACGTCACCACCCTGGACGACGCCGGCAAGGCCAAGATCGCCACGGAGATCAACCACAAGGTGATGGAGGGCGCGTACTACCTGCCCTTCACCTTCGAGAAGACGATCAACTGGCGCTCGGACAACCTGGCGAACGTCTACACCAGCGCGGGCACGAACGGCACGTACGACTTCGTGAACCTCGCTCTGAAGAACCCGAAGAAGTAGTCCCGGCACACCCGCCGAACGGCACGAAAGGCAGGTGAAGGCCGGCGCGGCGTGACCGCGGGCCATCGGACGACCTCCGGTGGCCCGCGGTCCGCGGCGGGCCGAGAGCTGTGCTCGCTTACCTCATCAGGCGGTTGTTCGCCGCCGCAGTGATGCTCGTGGTCATCGTCATGGTGGTCTTCGGCATCTTCTTCCTGATCCCCAAGTGGGCGGGCGTCGACATCGCGCTGAGCTTCGTGGGCAAGCAGGCCGACCCTGCCGCCATCGAGGGCGTACGGGAAAAGCTCGGCCTGGCCGACCCGATCTACGTCCAGGTCTGGGAGTTCTTCAAGGGCATCTTCGCCGGCCGCACCTACACGGGCGGCGGGGACACCATCCACTGCGCCGCCCCGTGCTTCGGATACTCCTTCCGCAGCGAGCAGGCCATCTGGCCGGTGCTCACCGACCGCTTCCCGGTCACCCTGAGCCTGGCGCTCGGCGCGGCCGTGCTGTGGCTGGTCTTCGGTGTCGCGGCCGGTGTGCTCTCCGCCCTCAAGCGGGGCAGCCTGTGGGACCGCGGCGCGATGGTCATCGCGCTCTCCGGGGTCTCCCTGCCGATCTACTTCACCGGCATGATCGCCCTGTCGGTCTTCGTGTACGGACTGGACCTCTTCGACGGGCAGTACGTGCCCCTGGAGGACAGCTTCTCCGGCTGGTTCGGCGGGATGATCCTGCCGTGGATCACCCTCGCGTTCCTCTACGCGGCCATGTACGCCCGGATCACCCGGGCCACCATGCTGGAGATCCTCGGCGAGGACTACATCCGCACGGCCCGCGCCAAGGGCCTCAAGGAGCAGGTCGTCATCGGCAAGCACGCCATGCGCTCCACGATGACGCCCATCCTCACCATGCTCGGCATGGACCTCGGCGCCCTGATCGGCGGCGCGATCCTGACCGAGACGGCGTTCAACCTGCCCGGTCTCGGCCAGGCCGTGCTGGGCGCCATCAAGAACCAGGACCTGCCCGTCATCCTGGGCGTCACCCTGATCACCTCCCTCGCGGTGCTCGTCGCCAACCTCGTGGTGGACATCCTTTACGCCGTGATCGACCCCCGAGTGAGGCTCGCATGACCGACCTCAGCAAGACCGGCGCGGCCGTGGGCGAGCCCACCCCCGCCTCGCCCGCCCCGACCTCCTTCCTCGAAGTGCGCGACCTCAAGGTGCACTTCCCCACCGACGACGGCCTGGTCAAGTCCGTCGACGGGCTCAGCTTCCAGCTGGAGAAGGGCAAGACCCTCGGCATCGTCGGCGAGTCCGGCTCCGGCAAGTCGGTGACCTCGCTCGGCATCATGGGCCTGCACACCGCCGGCCAGTACGGCAAGCGCAAGGCGCAGATCTCCGGCGAGATCTGGCTGAACGGCACCGAGCTGCTGTCCGCCGATCCGGACTACGTCCGCAAGCTGCGCGGCCGCGAGATGGCGATGATCTTCCAGGACCCGCTGTCGGCGCTGCACCCGTACTACACGATCGGCCAGCAGATCGTGGAGGCGTACCGGATCCACCACGACGTCGACAAGAAGACCGCCAAGCGCCGCGCGGTCGAGATGCTCGACCGGGTCGGCATCCCGCAGCCGGACAAGCGGGTGGACAACTACCCGCACGAGTTCTCCGGCGGTATGCGCCAGCGCGCGATGATCGCGATGTCGCTGGTCAACAACCCCGAGCTGCTCATCGCGGACGAGCCGACGACCGCCCTGGACGTGACCGTCCAGGCGCAGATCCTCGACCTGATCCGCGATCTGCAGAAGGAGTTCGGCTCCGCGGTCATCGTCATCACCCACGACCTGGGCGTCGTCGCCGAACTCGCCGACGACCTCCTGGTGATGTACGGCGGCCGCTGCGTCGAGCGGGGCCCGGCCGAGAAGGTGTTCTACGAGCCCCGGCACCCCTACACCTGGGGTCTGCTCGGCTCGATGCCGCGGCTGGACCGTGAGCAGCAGGAGCGCCTGATCCCGGTCAAGGGCTCCCCGCCCTCCCTGATCAACGTCCCGTCCGGCTGCGCCTTCAACCCGCGCTGCCCGTACGCGGACCTCCCGAAGGACAACGTCACCCGCACCGTCCGCCCCGAGCTCGCCGAGGTCGGCAGCCGGCACTGGGCCGCCTGCCATCTGGGCACGGAGCAGCGGGAGCGTATCTGGACCGAAGAGATTGCGCCGAAGCTGTGAGTGACGAGAAAGCGGTGACGATTCCCGCGCAGGCTGGCGAGACCCGTCGTGCCGACGGCGAGGTGCTGCTGAAGGTCACCGGGCTGCAGAAGCACTTCCCGATCAAGAAGGGCCTGCTCCAGCGGCAGGTCGGTGCGGTGCACGCGGTCGACGGCCTGGACTTCGAGGTCCGCGCCGGTGAAACCCTCGGCGTGGTGGGCGAGTCCGGCTGCGGCAAGTCGACGATGGGCCGGCTGATCACCCGCCTGCTCGAACCGACCGGCGGCAAGGTCGAGTTCGAGGGCAAGGACATCACGCACCTCGGCGTGGGCGGTATGCGTCCGCTGCGCCGCGACGTCCAGATGATCTTCCAGGACCCGTACTCGTCGCTGAACCCGCGGCACACCATCGGCACGATCATCGGCGCTCCCTTCAAGCTCCAGGGCGTGACGCCCGAGGGCGGCATCAAGAAGGAAGTGCAGCGGCTGCTGTCGGTCGTGGGCCTCAACCCCGAGCACTACAACCGCTACCCGCACGAGTTCTCCGGCGGTCAGCGCCAGCGCATCGGCATCGCCCGCGCGCTCGCGCTCAATCCCAAGCTGGTCGTGGCCGACGAGCCGGTCTCGGCCCTGGACGTGTCGATCCAGGCCCAGGTCGTCAACCTGCTGGACGACCTCCAGCAGGAGCTCGGCCTGACGTACGTGATCATCGCGCACGACCTCTCGGTCGTCCGGCACGTCTCGGACCGGATCGCGGTGATGTACCTCGGCAAGATCGTGGAGCTGGCCGACCGCGACCTGCTCTACAAGTCGCCGATGCATCCGTACACCAAGGCGCTCATGTCGGCGGTGCCGATCCCGGACCCCAGGCGCAAGAACGCCAAGAGCGACCGGATCCTGCTCAAGGGCGATGTGCCCTCGCCGATCTCCCCGCCGAGCGGTTGCCGCTTCCACACCCGGTGCTGGAAGGCGACGGAGATCTGCAAGACCAAGGAGCCGGCCCTCGTCGAGCTGCGGCCCGGCCAGCAGGTCGCCTGTCACCACCCGGAGAACTTCGCGGACCAGGCCCCGCAGGACACCGTTCTGCTCACCGTCGCGAAGGAGGCGGCGGAACTGGTGGCCGACGAGGTCCTCGCGGAGTCGGCGGAGACGTCGGCGGCGGTGGCGGCGGAGGTCGCCTCCTCGGAGGAGGAGCCGGAGTCCACCGAGGTCGCCAAGACCGAAGGTCAGGAGTCAACCGACAAGTAGCGCATGACGAGTTGGCAAAGTCATGCACATGCCTGAACGGGAGAGGCCAGAGTCGTCCGTGTCCGACCTATCGGCACGCTCGAAAGGGACGCCCCTTGTTACTCTCCCGTTCGGCACGTTTCACAGCCGTCGCCACCGCGGCGGCTTCTTTCTTCGCCGTCGCCGCGTCCTCCGCTCCGAGCCCCGGAGCGGCCGGCATCGGCGATTCCTACTTCCCGCAGCTGGGCAACGGCGGCTTCGACGCCCGCCACTACGACCTCGCCCTCGCCTACAACCCCGACACCGACCGCCTCGACGGCCGTACGACGATCACCGCCCGCGCCACCCAGAGCCTTTCGTCCTTCGATCTGGACCTGCAGAAACTGGAGGTCACCCGGGTCGAAGTGAACGGCAGACGCGCACAGTTCACCCGGAACGGCGACGAGATCGAGGTCACCCCGCGCGGAGTGCTGCGCAAGGGCCGGGACTTCACCGTCGCCGTCACCTACGGCGGCATCCCCGAACCCCTCGGCGGCCCCATCGTCTTCGGCTCGGACTACGGCTGGATGAAGACCGCCGACGGCGTCTTCGTCGCCTGTGAGCCCAACGCCGCCTCCACCTGGTTCCCGTCCAGCGACCACCCCTCGGACAAGGCCACCTACGACATCCGGATCAAGGCGCCGGAGGGCCTGACCGCCGTCTCCAACGGCCGGCTGGTCTCGACGTACGACAAGGGCGCCTCGACGTACACCCACTGGCGCGAGAAGAAGCCGATGGCGTCCTATCTCGCGACCGCCACGATCGGGAAGTTCGACGTCAGGACCGGGACGACCCCCGGCGGCACCCCGATCTACGTCGCGATCGACCCGGTCCTCGCGAACGCCAACAACGTCGACGTGTACGGCGTGACGGCCGCCGCGACCGACTACTGGTCGCAGGTCTTCGGCCCCTACCCGTTCGAGGAGACCGGCGCGATCGTCGACGACATGCCGCAGGCCGGGTTCTCGCTGGAGGTGCAGTCCAAGCCGGTGTACTCGGCCGTCCGCAACGAGACGACGATCGTGCACGAGCTGGCCCACCAGTGGTTCGGCGACTCGGTCTCGGTGGCGCACTGGAAGGACATCTGGCTGAACGAGGGCTTCGCCACCTACGCGCAGTGGCTGTGGGCGGAGCACCAGGGCACCCGCTCGGCGCACGACTCCTTCCTGGCCGGCTACAACGCCCGCCCCGCCGACAGCGCCTTCTGGCAGATCACCGTCGGCGACCCGCAGCGCGACACCATGTTCGCCTCCGCCGTCTACCAGCGCGGCGCGATGACCCTCCAGATGCTGCGCGAGCGCATCGGCGACACGGCCTTCTTCAAGCTGCTCCCCGCCTGGACGAAACTGCACCGCTACGTCAACGCCGAGACCGCCGACTTCATCCGTCTCGCCGAGAGGATCTCCGGGCGGCAGCTCGACGACCTCTTCGAGACCTGGCTCTTCACCACAGGGAAACCGGCCCTGTGAGCCGCACTTTGTAAGGCGTACTGCGCCCGGCAGGTGACAATGTAAGGGTGCTCCAGCAAATCTTCAGTCCCTCCGTCCAGCACACGCTCGACCTGATCGGCATCTTCGTGTTCGCCATCTCCGGCGCGCTGCTGGCCGTCCGCAAGAACTTCGACGTCTTCGGCATCGCCGTACTCGCCGAGGTCACCGCGCTGGGCGGAGGGCTGTTCCGGGACCTGGTCATCGGGGCCGTACCCCCGGCCGCCTTCACCGACCTGGGGTACTTCCTCACCCCGCTGCTCGCCGCCCTCCTGGTGATCTTCCTCCATCCCCAGGTGGAGCGCATCCAGACGGCCGTCAACGTCTTCGACGCGGCGGGCCTCGGACTGTTCTGCGTCACGGGCACCACCAAGGCGTACGACCACGGCCTCAACCTCACCGCTTCGGCGGCCCTCGGCCTCGCGACCGCCGTCGGCGGCGGTGTCCTGCGGGACGTGCTGGCCAACGAGGTGCCCTCGCTGCTGCGCTGGGACCGCGACCTGTACGCCGTCCCGGCGATCGTCGGCGCCACGATGGTGGCCGTCTGCATCCGCTACGACGTCCTCACCCCGCTGGCCAGCGGACTGGCCGTGGTCACCGCCTTCGTGCTGCGGTTGCTCGCGATGCGGTTCCACTGGCGAGCTCCTCGCGCGTGGAACCGGCGGTCGACGGTGCGCGAGGAGTAGTCCTCCGGGCGGTGATCCGGTGCTGGTCCAGCTGCATGGTCAGCCAGCGGAACGCCGGCACCACCTGCGGCCGCCACAGCGCCATGGTGTGGCCGCCCGCGCTTTTCGGGATGTACACCACGTGCACGGTGGTCGGGGCCTTCGCCTCCCGCTGGAGCGCGATACCGGCCTCGTAGCCGTCGTGCGGCTGGCCGGACACGTACAGCGCCACGGGGGGCGCGGTGGTGGCCCGGGCGAGCATCAGATACGGGTTGGTGGCCCGGCGCAGTGCCGGGTCCTGGGCGGTCAGCGAGTCCCGCTCGCCGATCGGGTCGTTGTAGCCGGACATGCTCACCGCCGCCCGGTAGCGGTCGGGATGGGCGACGGCCAGCCTGACCGCGCAGTGCGCCCCGGCCGAGTACCCGGCGACCGCCCACCCCTTGGGTGCGGGCATGGCCCGGAAGTTGTCCATGACCATCTTCGGCACGTCGACGCTCAGCCAGGTGTCGGCGTTGACCGTGCCGGGCACGTTGGCGCAGCCGGTGTCCACGCCGGGCAGCAGGGTGGTGCGCGGCGCGACCAGGATGAACGGCGCGACCTTGCCCTCGCGCATCAGCGGGTCCAGCTGGGTGGGCGCGTGCAGCGACCCGAACCAGGACTTCGGCGAGCCGGGATAGCCCGGCAGCAGCTCCACCACCGGGAATCTGCGGTGGGCGTAGGCGGGCTCGTCGTACTGCGGGGGCAGCCAGACGTAGACCTCGGCGTTGACGCCGGATACCCGGCCCCGGAGCTGGGTGACGCGCACGCCGCCGGCCGCGTGCATGCCGGGTCCGTCGGCGCGGGTGAACTTCTGCCTGACCTTCGGCAGCCGGTCCAGCGCGATGCCTCCGGTGCCGTCGGCGCCCAGGTTCGCGGCCTGCTGCACATGGTTGCCCGTGCCCAGGAGGTCGTCCCAGCTGTCGTAGAGGTTGTTGGCGTTGTTGACCAGTACGAAGACCAAGGCCACGGCCGTCCCCTGGGCGAACATCAGCATCAGCACCCGGGCCGCGCCCCGCAGGACCCTCGGTCCCCGGATCCGCGACCAGAGGGCGAGCGGGAGCGCGACGGCGACGACGGACAGCGCGACGAGGCTGTAGAGGAACGTACTTCCGGTGAGGCTCATGTCCCTCTAGAGGGAGGCCCGGCATCCCGGGTTTACGGAGGAGTGCGGACACTTACCGAGAAATTGCCCACACCTCACCTAAGCAAAGCTACCGCTTAGTAGGCATCTGTTGTACCGTTCAGCCATGTCAGAAGCAGCAACCGCGGGGGCCGTGCGGGCCACCATCGGCGACAGCGAGTTCGACCGCGACACCGCGCTCACCCGGCGCGCCCCCGGCGTCTACGAGCTCGACCTCTCGGCCGGCTGGACCATCCTCGGCGCCGTCAACGGCGGCTATCTGCTCGCCGTTCTCGGCCGAGCCCTCGCGGACGCCCTGCAGCAGCGGGACCCGTTCACGATCTCCGCCCACTACCTGACCGCCTCCCGGCCCGGCCCGGCCGTCGTCCGCACGGACGTGGTCCGCACCGGCCGCACCCTGTCGACCGGCCAGGCCTCGCTCTTCCAGTACGACGAACAGGGCGCGGAGGTCGAACGGATCCGCGTCCTCGCCTCCTACGGCGACCTGGACTCCCTCCCGGACGACGTCCGCACGGCGGCCGAACCCCCCGTCTTCCCGCCGCTCGACCAGTGCTTCGGCCCCGAGGACGGACCCACCCCCGTCGACGACAGCTCCGCCATCGCCGACCGCCTGATGCTCAAACTCGACCCCTCAACCCTGGGCTGGGCGCTCGGACAGCCCTCCGGCAAGGGCGAGATGCGGGCCTGGTTCGGCCTGAAGGACGGCCGCGACCCCGACCCGCTCTCCCTCCTGCTCGCCGTGGACGCCCTGCCGCCGACCGCCTTCGAGATCGGCCTGCGCGGCTGGGTCCCCACCGTCGAACTCACCGTCCACGTCCGCTGCCGCCCGGCCCCCGGCCCCCTCCGTGTCTCCATCACCACCCGCAACCTCGCGGGCGGCTTCCTGGAGGAGGACGCCGAGGTCTGGGACAGCGCGGACCGCCTGGTGGCCCAGTCGAGGCAGCTGGCGAGGGTCAGGCTCGGCTGAGGGGCTCTCGTCCCAGCCAGGCCGCCAACCGTTCGTAGGCGCCGGCCTCTTCGGGGGCGGTGCGGGCCGAGTCGAAGGGTGTGTGCGCGTCGCGCTCGGGGTCGGGAAGGGTGCGGTGGCCCACCGCGAGTGCGAACTCGGCCAGTTCCCCGTCGAGTTCCTCGGGGCGGCCGAGGGACTCGTTGAGGTCCCAGGTGTGGGTGACGATCTCCATCACATAGCCGGCGAGAGCCGCGTGCCCGGGCACCTCGCCCCAGGGCACCCGCACCGGCGCGGCCATCCGGTCGTCGCTCTCCCAGGCCTTGAGAACCCGGGCCCTGACCTCGTCGTAGGCCTCCGTCCAGCCCTCGTCCTCGACGCCCTCGGTGAACGCCGGCTCGGCCAGCCCGTCGCCGCCCTCGCCGACGATGGCGATCCGGCGGGTGCCGCCGACGATGTGGCTCAGCAGCGTTCGTACGTCGAACTCGCTGCAGGGGGTCGGACCGGTGAGCTGTTCGGGCCGCACGGCCCGGATCAGGGTGGCGGCCTGTTCGGTCGCGCGGGTGTAGAGGGGGCGGGGGTCGGTCGTGGTCATGGTCCCAGGCCTTTCCGAATGGCGGTTACGGACTGGATGCTGGACCCATAACCTGACAGTTTCCGTCAACATTTGCGATGCTGCCGGAGTGAAGTCCGACCGCCTCCTGTCGATCCTGCTGCTCCTGCAGACCCGCGGCCGTGTCCCCGCGCCCGAGCTCGCCGAACGCCTCGAGGTGTCGGTGCGCACGATCTACCGGGACATCGAAGCCCTGTCCGCCTCCGGTGTCCCCGTCTACGCCGAACGCGGCCGGCACGGCGGCATCGAGCTGCTCCCCGGGTTCCGTACGGACGTCACCGGCCTGACCGCCGACGAGTCCCGCGCCCTGTTCATCCTGGCCGCACAGGGCGCCCACGCCGCCCTCGGCCTGGACGCGGCCCTCGGCTCCGCGCTGCGCAAGGTGATGGCCGCGCTGCCCGCGCCGCACCGCCCCGCCGCCGAGGCGACCAGCCGCCGGATCCTCGTGGACGCCACCCGCTGGAAGGGCGGGCCCCGGCCGGCCGTCGACCTCGACGTCCTGCAGGACGCGGTCTTCTCCGACCGGCGGCTGCGCCTGCGCTACCGGCACAGCGGCCACGATGAGCCCAGCACGTACACCGTCGACCCGTACGGCCTCGTCTCCAAGGCGGGCGTCTGGTACCTCGTCGCCGACCGGCGCGGCGCACCCCGGCTGTTCCGCGCCGACCGGGTGCGCTCGGCGACGGTGCTGGACGATCCCGTGCGGCGGCGGCCGGGCGTCGAGCTCGCCGACGCCTGGGAGGTGCTGCGCCGCCGGGTCGAGGAGCGTCCCGGAGGGCTCGACGTCACCGTGCGGGTCCGGCGCGACCGGCTCGACATGTTCCTGCGCCTGAACGCCTCCGTGCTCGTCGAACTCCCCGAGGGGCAGGAAGGCCCCGAGGACGGTGACTGGGTGACCGCCCGGCTGTCGTACCAGGCCCTCCCCGAGACCCGTCAACTCCTCGCGTTCTCCGACCGGGTGGAGGTCCTCTCACCGCCGGAAGTGCGCGAGGAACTGCGCGCGGCGGCCGCTCGTGTCACGGAGCTGTACCAGCGCACCGATGGCTCGCAAGGTGTGAACTCGCAGGTCGGCGAGGACTTTTGAGGCGGGCTTCACCCGATTGACAGGCTGCGGACAGAGGGGACTCAACCAAGCCCCAGTCGCCGTTGGTTGAGTGCCCGCCTCAGGACTTCCTCATCGTGCTTGGAGCTGTCTCTCATGAAGCGTGTGCGTCTTCTCCCCGCCGTGGCCCTGTTGGCGCTCTCGCCGCTCGCCCTGGTGGCCTGCGGCTCGGGCGACTCCTCGTCCTCCAGTGGCGACTCCGGTCGGCGGACCCAGAGCTGCCAGACACCGTCCGGAGCGCCCTCGGGGGCTCCCAGCGGTGCCCCGTCGGGCGCCCCGAGCGGTGCCCCGTCGGGCCGGCCGACCGGCACGCCCACCGGTGTCCCCTCGGGCGCCCCGAGCGGTGGCCCCGGCGGTGGCGGTCAGGGCGGCCCCGGCGGCGGTCAGGGCGGCTGCGGCGGTCCGGACGGCGGCCAGGCCCAGCAGCAGGGCTGACCGGACGGTCATCCGCGACAGGGGCGGCGCACCCGGCGACGGGTGCGCCGCCCCTGTCGCGCGCCCGGTTCCTCAGTCCAGCCAGTGATGGCGGCCGATGCTGATGAGCCGCATCTGGCGGGCCGCGCGCAGGGCGACGCGCTCGCGTTCCGCCGGCGAGGACTCCAGGGACTCCAGGAAGAGCGAGGCCGTGATGAGCATCTGGTCGACGTAGAGGTGCGACAGCATCAGCAGGTCGTCCTCGCTCCAGCCCTCCGCCTCACGGTCCTTGGCCAGCTCGTCCTTCACCTCGTCGGCGAACCGGCTCAGTTGGTCCCGGATCGCCTCCCGCACCGGCTGGACCCCGCCGTGCCGCTCCCGGGCGATAAAACGGACATGGGTGGGGTACGCGGTCACATGACGCTCTATCAACTCCACAGCGCGGGTGATGCGTTCCTCGCTCGACTCGGCGGCGGTCACCGTGGTGCGGATCATCGGGTGGAGACTGCCCAGCGCCTCCTCGACCAGCGCGACGCCGAGGTCAGCGGTGGAGCGGAAGTGCCGGTAGAAGGCGGTCGGGGCGACCCCGACGGCACGGGTGACCTCACGCAGGCCCAGGCTGCTCAGGCTCTGCTCCTCCAACAGGGCGAGCGCCGCGTCCAGGAGCGCCTGCCGGGTCTTCTGCTTCTGGGCCTGTCGGATGCCGAGGGTGTGACTCATGTCATCCAGTTAACAACTGTTCTCCGGAATTGAAAAGCCATAGGAGGCGCTAGGCTGGGAAGTCAGTGAACAAGTGTAACTACAACTGTTCACCCAACTGTAACGGAGGGGGATCCGATCCCATGCTGTTCCTCGTCGCCGCACTGCTGCTGCTCGGCGTGGTCATGGGCACCGTGGCCCATGCGCCGCTCAGCTTCACGCTCGTCGCCGCCGCGGTGATCGCCGTCTGGCTCGGCATCTTCGCGCTCCGGGAGCGTCACGCCCGTCGCAGCCGCACCTCGACCCACTGACCGGCACCGTCCGACAGGAGCTGAACGACCATGCACCTCACCGCACCGGCCACCGACCGCGGCACCCGTCCCACCGGCATCCGTGACACCGACGGCATGGCCGTCGCGTCCTTCATCCTCGGACTCCTGGGCCTTCTGGTCCTCAACATCTTCCTCGGCCCGATCGCCATCGTCCTGGCCTCGCTGGCCCTGGTCCGAGGCACCACCCGCCGCGGGCGCGCCTGGCTCGGCCTCACGCTCGGCGTCGCCGACCTCCTGGTCCTCCTGGCCTTCATGCAGGCGGACTCGTCGGTGTCCTGGGGCTTCTAGGGGGGAGTCGCGTGGGCGGCCCGGGGGTCCTCGAGGGCGCCCCGTAGAATCGTGCCCACCATGGCATACCTCGACCACGCCGCGACCACCCCGATGCTCCCGGAGGCAGTCGAGGCACTCAGCGCGCACCTGAGCACCATCGGCAACGCCTCCTCCCTGCACGCCTCCGGCCGCCGAGCGAGGCGAACGGTCGAGGAGGCCCGCGAGACCCTCGCGGAGGCGCTCGGCGCCCGCCCCAGCGAGGTCGTCTTCACCTCCGGCGGCACCGAGGCCGACAACCTCGCGGTCAAGGGCCTGTACTGGTCCCGCCGCGACGCCGACCCGGCCCGCACCCGGGTGCTGGCCAGCCCCGTCGAGCACCACGCGGTCCTCGACGCCGTGCACTGGCTGGGCGAACACGAGGGCGCACGCGTGGAGTACCTCCCCGTCGACGCGTACGGCCGCGTCCACCCCGAAGCCCTCCGCGAGGCCATCGCCCGCGACCCCGACGACGTCGCCCTCGCCACCGTCATGTGGGCGAACAACGAGATCGGCACGGTCATGCCGGTCCGTGGACTCGTCGACGTCGCCGCCGAGTTCGACGTTCCGCTGCACGCCGACGCCGTCCAGGCGTTCGGCCAGGTCCCCGTCGACTTCGCCGCCTCCGGCCTCGCCGCGATGACCGTCTCCGGCCACAAGATCGGCGGCCCGTACGGCATCGGCGCCCTCCTCCTCGGCCGCGAATACACCCCCGTCCCCGTCCTGCACGGCGGCGGCCAGGAACGGCATGTGCGCTCGGGCACCCTCGACGTCCCGGCGATCGCCTCCTTCGCGGTCGCCGGCCGTCTGGCCGCCGAGCGACGCGAGTGGTTCGCCCGCGAGATCGGCGCCCTGCGCGACGCCCTGGTCGCCGCGGTCCGTACGGCCGTCCCGGACGCGATCCTCGGCGGCGACCCGGCACCGGAGGGCCGCCTCCCGGCCAACGCGCACTTCACCTTCCCCGGCTGCGAGGGCGACTCGCTGCTCCTCCTCCTGGACGCCCAGGGCATCGAGTGCTCGACCGGCTCGGCGTGCACCGCCGGCGTCGCCCAGCCCAGCCATGTCCTGCTCGCCACCGGCACCGCCCCCGACCTGGCCCGCGGCACCCTCCGGTTCTCCCTCGGCCACACCTCCACCGAGGCCGACGTCGAGGCCCTCGCCAAGGGCATCGGCCCGGCGGTGGAACGGGCCCGCGCGGCGGGACTGACGTAGGGCCTGTCACGGCGGTCCGCCGCCGGCGGTGGAAGTGCCGGCGGCGGACCGCTGATGAGGCCGGACCCGAGAGGTGCTAGCTTGATCTTTAACCTGTGCGGCGGGGTCGTGGGGTTGTTGACTTCTTGGTTCGCTGTTTCGTAGTGCCTGGTTTGCGGACGGTGTGCACGT
>NZ_JBITLN010000027.1:54856-55239 GCF_044465285.1 Streptomyces sp. NPDC049687 | reverse complement strand
CTGTGCGGCATGATGTCGCAGTTCGGCGGCGACCGACGGTCCGCCGACATCAACCAGCTGATCCAGGCGGTCCTCAAGCGGCTGACGCTGCGCGGCTTCATCGTCCGCGACCACGAGGACCTGCGGCCGGAGTTCGAGAGCCGGGTCGCCGACTGGCTGCGCTCGGGCCGTATCACCGCCCGTGAGACGGTCACGGACGGCCTCGACAACGCGGCACAGGCGCTGCTGGCGCTGCTGGAGGGTGCCAACGTCGGCAAGATGCTGGTCCGGCTGGCGGAGGATCCGTACAGCCGCGTGTAGGCCACCACGGACGCACGCGAGGGGGCGGCGGCCCCGGCTCGCGCGGGCGGCGCCCCCCGCACCGGTTGGGCGACCCCAGCGGT
>NZ_JBITLN010000027.1:0-54846 GCF_044465285.1 Streptomyces sp. NPDC049687 | reverse complement strand
GGGGGGGGGGGGGGTCGCGGCCCGGGGGGGGGGCGCCCCCCCGGGCGGCGGGGGGGGGGGGGGGGGGGGGGGGGGGGGGGCCGGGCGCCCCCTTCACGTGTGCTGCTACCGCATCGTTCGCGATGCCCCGATGCTGAAGATCTCCATGGAGACCCCCGACCGGGTCAGTCCGGCCACGGCATTCCGGAATTCCTTGATGTGCGCGGTGGTGAAGTGGTCGTCGAGGGCCTCCTGGGACACCCACCGCTCGTACACCCGGATCCGGCGTTCGTCCGTGGGGTCCGCGGTCATGGCGTAGTCCAGGCAGCCGGGCTCCTCGGCACGGGTGCGCTTGCCGACCTCGACGAGATGCCCCAGCATCGTGTCGCGCTGTGCGGGGTCGTAGTCCATCCAGCCGGCGACGATGATTTCCTCTGCCACGGTGGTCCTTTCCACGGTCATGCCCGTGGGCCCGCCGCCCTCGGTCAGGAAGGAGCGACGGGCCCACGGGCCCTTCAGATGGCGAGTGCCGCCGGGACGCTGTCCACGGTGACCGTGCCCTTGGTGCCGTCGACCGTGATCACCATCCCGTCCCGCAGCCGCTGCGTACCGTCCTCGACGGAGATGACGGCGGGGATGCCCAGCTCGCGGCAGACCACGACGGCGTGGCTGTTGAGCGCGCCGACGTCCACGACGGCCGCTCCGGCGACGAGGAACAGCGGGGTCCAGGCGGCGTCGGTGATCGGTGCCACCAGCACCTCGCCGGGTTCCAGCGCCTCGCACGAGGCGGGGTCGGTGACGACCCGGACCCTTCCGGTGTACGTGCCGTGGCTGCCACCGACGCCCTTGAGGACGTCGCCTCCGACAGCGGCCTCGGTGTGCTCGTCGCTGCGCCGCGGCCAGCTGTCGATCTCGGTCCGGGAGTCGTCCGCGATGAAGAACGGCGGTTCCAGTTGGCGGAGTTCGCCGTACTCCTGAAGCCGCTGGGCGATGACGGAGCCGAAGCGGTCCGGATCGGCGACGTAGTCGTCGAGCTCGGTGTCCAGCAGCATCATCACGTCTTCGGGCTGCGCGAAGCGTCCTGCCTCGACACCGCGGCGGCCGAGCTCGCGGATCGCCATCCGGATCTCGTTGATGACGGTGACGCAGTTGGCCTTGGTCCGCTCGCGCGCCGGGATCCACACGTTGGACGCGTGCATTCCGGCGTCGAACATCGGCTGCGCGTCCTCGGGGAGGGCGCCACGCACCTCCGCGGCCGTCGCCTGACGGTGTGCTGTGAGCCGCTCGTGCCGGGCGGCCGGAGAATCACCGTCGGAGCTGTGCCGGATCCGGTCCACCAGGGACAGTGCCTGGATCGGGGAGGCCTCCCAGGACAGCGCGTGGATGTCCCACTCGTTGGGGCCGCGGTCGCCGGACTCGGCGAGGAACTCGTCGAACGAGTCCCGGAACGTCTTCACGTCGCCGGTCGCCCCCTCGAGCGCCTGCTCCACCGCGGCCGGCCCCTGGTCGAACAGCGCCGTCAGTTCGGCGGAGGCCACCACCTGCCGGGACAGCGTCCACAGGCCCGCCGAGGGACCCGCCGAGTCCACGTCCCCCAGACCGCTGATGAGGTCGAGCATCGCGCCGGGACGGTCGATGCTCGCGCACAGCGGGCCGAGGATCGCCGGTCCGACCGATGCCGGCAGCGACGACTCGACATGCCTCTGGAAGGTGGTCTCCACCTCGTCCAGCAGGCCGCGGGCACGCGCCACCAGTTCGGCGTCGGACAGTTGCGTCAGGGCGGGCCGCTCCCGGCGGATCCGGCGCAGCCGCTCATGGTCGGCGTCGCCCTCCGGGTAGCCGGTCTGGCCGAGCATCTGCCCCAGGATCCCGCCGGCCTTGGCCGTCAGCTCCGTGTCCTCGTCGTCGGGGTGCGCCACGTACACCGGGGTGTCGGAGCGCTGGCCGACGAAGGCCGCGTCGATATCGGCCGCAGTCTGGCCCATGCGGATGCCGAACAGCCGCAGGTGCGACAGGTTGAGGTAGAAGTAGCCGCCGAAGATCCCGACGAACGGAGGCCGGGTGCCGGCGATCTCCTCCTCGCGGTAGATGCTGAAGTCGATGAAGCCGCGGCGCCAGCCCTGCAGGCCGCGCCCCCAGACCAGGCTCCAGCCCAGCGGGCTGGCCGGCTCGGGCAGGGTCTCGCCCGCGTTGGCCCGGGTGTAGTGGGGCAGTCGCTCGCTGCGCTGCCAGTCGGTGATCCAGTGCTTCATGGTGATGGGGCTCCCGCCGTCCGTCGCGCCGCTCACCACTGCGCCGTGCCGCCGTCGACGCTGATCAGCGTGCCGGTGATGCCAGCGCCCGCGTCGCTCGCGAGCAGCCTGGCGACTCCTGCGATCTGCTCCACGGTCGTGATCTTCTTGGTGGCGGCGTGCTCGGCGAACCGGCCCAGCCACTCCTCGTAACTGATGCCCTCGGCCTCGGCCGCGGCGGGTCCCGCGGCCCGCATCAGGTCGGTGTCGACGGCGCCGGGACAGATCGCGTTGCAGGTGATGCCGAGGGTGCCGTACTCGAAGGCGGTCGCCTTGGTCAGACCGTGGATGGCGTGCTTGTTGGTGATGTAGTGGCTGATGGCGGGCTTGTTGGCCTGCTTGCCCTCGACCGAGGAGATGTTGATGACCCGGCCCCAGCCGCCTTCCAGCATGGGCTTCAGCGCGCGGCGCGTGCCGTAGAAGTAGGCGTTGAGGTTCAGGTCGAGCGCCTTGTGCCAGGCCTCGTCGCTCAGCTCGTGGACGGGCGCGAAGCCCTCCGTGCCGCCGACGTTGTTGACCATGATGTCCAGTCGGCCGAAGCGCTCGACCGTCCAGTCGACGAGTGCCTCGATGTCCGCCTGGCTGCTGGAGTCGCAGGCGTGGAAGGTGGCCTTGTCACCGGCCTGGAGTTCCTCCAGTGCCTGCTTGCCCTTGATCTCGGAGCGGCCGCTGAGCACGACCGTGGCCCCGTCGGCCAGGAAGGCCTCGGCGATGGCGCGGCCGATACTGCGCGTGCTGCCCGTGATCACTGCGACACGTCCGTCGAGGCTGCCCGTAGCCACCATGCTGGTCTCCTGCGAGTGTGGTTGGTTGGTCATCTGGACGCTTCGTCCAGGAGGCGGTAGATGGTGCGGTGGAAGTGCTGGAGCCCGGGTTCGTTGCGTCCGAAGACGAAGTCGGTCCCGGCGAGGGCCTTCAGCCCTCGCTGCACTCCGTAGGTGGTCGCGTAGTCCTCGTCGCGGACCACCTCGTAGAACCACTCGCCGAACTGGTCGGCGGCGTGGCGCTCCTCCTCGGTGACGGCGGGCTCGCGCAGCAGGATGATCTGCTGGGTCACCGATTCGGTGGCCGTACGGGGGATCACGATGGAGACGGCGATCTTGTTGCGCCAGGTGCCGGCGATGGCCAGACCGGGGAAGAGCCAGTAGATGGCCCCTACGACGTCCCCCGGATCGCGCTGGTCCGCGGGCAGTTCCGCCAGGTCGGCGACGGGCCGCAGGGCCGCACCGAGGCGCTGATGAGGTCCCCAGGTGTCGTGGGCCATCATGTTGGAGAAGTTCGTCTCGAAGACCGTCTTCGTGTGCAGTGACGCGAAGTGGTAGGTCTCCAGGTAGCCGTCGAGGGTGACCTTCCAGTTCGGACTGGTCAGCTCACGGGTCGCGTAGTGGTGGCAGTCCGCGAAGCGGAGCCCCTCCAGCAGCGGCTGCAGGTCCCCCAGCCACGCGTCCAGGTCGTGCTCGGCGGCCGGATCGAGCGATACGAAGACGATGCCGGCGCGCTCACCCACGGGAAGCCGGATCAGGCTGCGCTTTTCGCGGGGTACCTCACCGAAGGTCTTCTCGGCGTACACGCCGCGCAGCTCGCCCGCCAGGTCGTAGGACCAGGCGTGGTAAGGGCAGGTGATCCGTTTCGCCACGCCGCAGCCCGGCTCGACGAGCTCGGCCCCGCGGTGCCGGCAGGCGTTGATCATCGCGTGGACGACACCCTGGCGGTCCCGGGTGATCAGGATGGGTACGCCGAGTACGTCCAGCGCCTTGTAGGTGCCCGGTCCGGGGAGCTCGGCCGACATGGCCAGGGGGAGCGGAACGCTCCGGTGGACCGCGTCCATCTCCCGCAGCCAGCGGTCGGCGTCGAGGTAGTTGTCGACGGGTTCCGTCCACTGCTCCTCGGCCTCGTGCGTGGTGTTGTTGATGTAGTGCTCGATGACACGCTCAGCGAGTTCGGCCGCCTCCTGCCGCGTGGCCACGCCCGCGGCGTCCGTGGAGCGGTCCTGGCCGATCCATGAGGTGTATTCCGGAGCGGGGGGCGGCAGGGGACGTTCGTCCTCCGCCGCCTGGGTCTCCGGTGAATTGATCTGGACCACGATGTCCTCAATCCTCCCCAGCCGCGAGCTGGTGAAAGTCCTGGTGCGACAGCTGTGCTGCGACCGCCACAAGAACAGGAGTTAGTGTTGCGTGTCAATAGAAAGTGCTGAACTTCGTCGGGTGGAATTGCACAGGTCAACCTGCCTTCTGTGACAGGGGCACGCCCGGCTCGACTGGATCTTTCTATTGAACGGATCCAGCTATTGGGGTGAGATGGGTGGCTGGCGGCTGGCTGGCCGACGGAGGGGTGGTCCGGTGACCGATGAGACGACCGGTCCGGCCGAGGGGTCCGGGAGGGCATGGATGACCCAGCCCTTCGAGGCCGGGGTCGTGGTGCGGGACCTGGAGGTGATGGAGCGTTTCTATGCCGAGGCGCTCGGCTGCGTCCCCGTGCATCGCTCGCACATCCCGCAGGCGATCGCCGGCCCGGCCGGACTGGGCGGGCGGCTCCTCGTCGTCTGGCTCGAGGTGCCGTCCGGGGGGCGGATCAAACTGATCCACCCTCGGGCGGGTGCGGCGTCCATCCCGGCGGCCGTGCCGCTGGCCGGACGCTGCGGTCTGGCGTATCTCACCTTCCACGTGGACGATGTCGCGCCCTTCGTCGCCGCGCTGCCCTCCGCCGGTGGCAGGCCGCTGTCGTCGCCGGTCGTGGTGTCGGCCCGCGGTCGGCGGATCAGCTTCTGGGCCGATCCGGAGGGCAATCGCGTGGAGCTCGTGGACCGGCGTGGTGACGACCTCGAAGCCGGTTGAGCCCTGCCCGTAGTAATTAGAGAACCTCTTCAGTAAGGTGCCCCTGCTGGTTACTGTAGGCCGGCACAATAAAGTCCGATTGCTTGACAAAACCTCGCTCGGGGCGAAGGGGCGGACGATGGCTCAGAGGGCATCGAAGAAGTCGGCCGATCCGGTCGCAGACCAGGCATCAGTGCAGGTCATCAGGGATCTGCACGAGCGCATGGTGCGTATCCGGCTGTTCGAGACCGAGGCGGGAAAGCTCATGGAGGCCGGCAAGCTGCCGGGCTTTCTGCATCTCTACGTCGGCCAGGAAGCCGTGGCCGCCGGGGTGATGGCGGCGCTGCGCGACGACGACCAGATCACCTCCACCCACCGCGGACACGGTCACGCGGTGGCCAAGGGAGTCAGCTTCCGGCACATGTACGCGGAGCTGTACGGCCGCGTCACCGGCGCCTGCCTCGGCCGCGGCGGCAGCATGCACATCAACGACGTCACCCTCGGCATGCTCGGTGCCAACGGCATCGTCGGCGCCGGCATCCCGATCGCCGTCGGCGCGGCCTTCGCCGCCCAGTACAAGGGTGAGGACAACATCGCCGTCAGCTTCTTCGGCGACGGCGCCACCAACATCGGCAGCTTCCACGAGGCCGCCAACATGGCCGCCGTACTGCGACTGCCGGTGCTGTTCTTCTGTGAGAACAACGGCTATGCCGAGTTCACCCCGCAGTCCAAGCACATGCTGCTCACCGACGTCGCCGACCGGGCCGCTGCCTACGGCATGCCCAGCGTGATCGTCGACGGCATGGACGCGGTCGCCGTCCACCGCGCCACCGTCGAGGCCGTCGCCCGCGCCCGGTCCGGTGAGGGCCCCATGTTCATCGAGGCCAAGACCTACCGCTACTACGACCACCAGGGCGTCAAGGGTCTGCGTCACCCGTACCGCTCGGACGACGAGGTCGCGCAGTGGAAGGCCCGCGACGCGATCGACCTGCTGGAGAGCCGTGCCATAGCCGAAGGCATCGCCACCCGCGCCGAGCTGGACGACACCTGGCAGCGCACCCGCGACGACATCGCCGACGCCGTCGCATACGCCGAGGCCAGCCCGCTGCCCGACACCTCCGACCTGCTGCTCAACGTCTACTCGGGATGACCGCCATGACCACCATCACCGAAGCACCGGCCCTCGCCCCCGGCGGCACGGCCCGCAAGCTCAGCTACGTCAAAGCCTTCAACGAAGGTCTCGCGCAGGCCATGCGTGAGGACGAGAACGTCTTCGTCGCCGGCGAGGACGTGGCCGGCTACGGCGGTGTCTTCCGCATGTTCGACAACCTGCTCGACGAGTTCGGCCCCCGCCGCATGATCGACACCCCGATCTCCGAGGCCGCCCTCGTCGGCCTGGGCGTGGGGGCGGCCGCCCGGGGCCTGCGCCCCGTCGTCGACCTGATGTTCATGGACTTCATCGGCGTCTGCCTGGACCAGATCGTCAACCAGGCGGCGAAGATGAAGTACATGTTCGGCGGCTCCGTCTCCGTTCCGCTGACCATCACCACCGCCTCCGGCGCGGGCCTGGGCGCCGCCGCCCAGCACAGCCAGAGCCTGGAGGCCTGGCTCGCCCATGTGCCCGGCCTCAAGGTCGTGATGCCCAGCGACGCGTACACCGCCAAAGGGCTGACCGTCTCGGCGATCCGCGACAACAACCCCGTCGTCGTGATGCTCAACAAGGTGCTGCTGGGCAGTACCAGCGAGGTGCCCGAGGAGATCTACGACATCCCGCTGGGCCAGGCCCACACCGCGCGGCAGGGCTCCGACGTCACCGTCATCGCCCTGGGCCGCATGGTGGGCGAGGCGCTTTCCGCGGCCGACGAGCTGGCGGCCGAAGGGGTGGAGGTCGAGGTGATCGACCCCCGCACCGTGCAGCCCCTGGACACCGCGACCATGATCGCCTCCGCGCGCCGCACCAACCGGGTCCTCGTCGTGCACGAGGCCGTCACCTTCGGCGGACTGGGCGCGGAGATCGCCGCACAGATCCAGGACGAGGCCTTCGATCACCTGGACGCGCCGGTTCTGCGCATCGGCGCCCCCTTCTCCCCGGTGCCGTTCTCCCCGGTGCTGGAGAAGGCCTACGTGCCCGACCGCGCCCGCATCGCGCAGGGCTGCCGTCGTCTCCTCGAAAGGTCGTGACGAAGTGGCGGTCGAAGTTCTGCTGCCGAAGATCGGCCTGACCATGCAGGAAGGCACGATCGACGAGTGGCTCGTGCCGACCGGCGCCACGGTCTCCGAGGGTGACGCACTGATGCGTCTGAACACCGACAAGGTCGACGTGGATGTCGAGGCGGAGGCCGGGGGAGTGTTCCACCCCCTGGTCGCCGCCGGGACGACCGTCCCGGCCGGGACGCTCATCGGCTGGCTGCTGGCCGAAGGCGAGCAGCCACCGGGCCCGGGGGGTACGCCGATGCCCGCCGGGCCCGGGTCGTCCAAAGCCGCCGCGACGGCCGACGCAGCTGTAAACCCCGTGTCGCCGTCGGTCAACGGCGCCGCTGACATCGCCGGTGTGAACGGCTCGGCGGGTCTCAACGGTGGCGGTGCCCGCCTTCTGGCCTCGCCCAACGCCCGTCGGGTGGCAGCCGAGGCCCGCGTCGACCTCACCGCCGTACGCGGCACCGGGCCCGGCCGGCGCATCGTCTCCGAGGACGTGGAGGAGTACCTGCTCGCCGCGGCATCCTCGCCGGCGGCCATGGCACCCGCTGCCCCGCCGCCCGTCGTACCGGACGGTCAGGTCAGCCCCGTCTCACCACTGGTCCGCCGACTGGCGAAAGAGCGGGGCATCGACCTCGCCGACGTCCGAGGCACGGGCGCGGGTGGCCGGATCCGCCGGGCCGACCTCGAAGCGGCCACGCCGGCTCCCGTATCGGCACCCACGCCGGCACCGGCGCCGGCGGCAGCCCGCCGGGCCACCGCGGCACCCCGGCCCGGGGACGTCGTCCCCCTCACGGGGATGCGCGGCGTCATCGCCCGCCGGATGCACGCCAGCCTCCAGGAGATGGCGCAGCTGACGCACGGCTACGAGGTGCGGATGGACGCCGTCGTGGCCCTGAGGACCCAGCTCAAACAGGAGTGGGCCGACAGCGACCTGCCGGTGCCCAGCCTCAACGACTTCCTGATGAAGGCCGCCGCCCTGGCCCTGCGCGAACACCCGTTGCTCAACGCGGGGGTGCTCGAAGACGGCATCCACCTCTTCGAGGACATCCACGTCGGATTCGCGGTCGCCGTGCCGAACGGTCTGCTCGTCCCGGTGATCGAGGACGCAGCCGCGCTTCCGCTGCCCGAACTGGCCTCACAGGCCAGGGAGCTGGCTGAGAGCGCCCGAGCCGGCCGGATATCACCGGCACAGCTGGACGGTGCCACGTTCACCGTCACCTCGCTGGGCGGATACGGAGTCGACTTCTTCACCCCGGTGGTCAACCCGGGCAACGTCGCCATCCTCGGAGTGGGCAGGCTGCGGGACGGCGTCGAGTGGGTGGACGACCAGCCACGGCGGACTCAGGTGCTCACCCTGAGCCTCACCTTCGACCATCGCGCCGTGGACGGGGCGCCGGCGGCCGAGTACCTGCGCACGGTGGCCGGGTTGCTGCGCAAGCCCCTGCGTCTGCTGGTCTGAGGACCACGGAGGCTTTCGTCGACCCGGCGCCCGCTACTTGGCCGCCGGGTCGACGATGCGCTCGGACAGCCGGGCGACCTCGTCGACGAAGGAGCGGTGGCCCAGGGAGCGATACACGTCGTCCCCCCGGAGCTGCGAGATCGCCGCCGTCTCCACCAGCGCCAGCATGCCGAGGCCGGTCACCGCCGCCTCCGCGTCCGTGACCGGTGCACGGCCCTTGCGGACCAGCCGCACCAGTTCGTCCAGCAACTGCGTACGGATCTCGTGGCGCAGTGCCTCCGCCTCCTGGCTCATGCCGGCCGAGGACACGAAGAACACGGTGGCGGCGGACCGGTGCTCGCCCAGCCAGACCACCAGCGCCGTCACGGCCGGGCTGATGTCCGAGCCGGGCTCGTGCGCTTGGGTGAGCGTCTCCAACTGCTCGCGCAGCGCTGCGGCGAACACCCGCATTCCTGCCACCAGAACCTGGTCCTTGGAGGAGAAGTGGTAGTACACCGCCGCAGACGTCATCTCCGCCCGCGCCGCGATGTCGGCCACCGTCACCTCGTCGGGAGGCTGGGTGGCGAAGAGCTCCGTGGCTGCTTCGATCACCCACTGCTTGCGCGAGGGGCGGTGAGCTGCACGGGTCCCGGATGTAGTCATGGTGTCAAGTATGCCGCGATCTTCGGGCTCCAGAGCCACCGGGTACCAGGATTTACGGGCTCGAACAGGAAGAGTAACTGGATAACATGGTCAGTACGCCGGAGCGCACAGACACCGGTCGCGGCAACCGCCAGGGAGCATGATGGCCACCACGAACGGCAAGCAGCCCGCCCACCGTCCTTCGCGACGCCAGCACATCATCAGCGCCGCTGTGCGGGTGTTCGGCCGCAACGGCTTCGCCGAGACCAGTGTGCAGGACATCGCGGACGAGGCACAGGTGGTGCCCACGGCGGTCTACTACCACTTCGCAGGCAAGGAGGAGCTGCTCGAACTGGCCATGCGGCTGGTCTTCGACCAGCTGAACGCGGTGGTGGAGACGGCCCGCCCCGACACCGAGCCCGGCGACGCCGCGGGCCTGCTGCGCGTCATCGACGCAGTGTGGGACTGGGTCGAGAAGAACCCGGACGAGGCCCGGCTCTACCAGGTCCAGATGGCCTCCGCCAACGGCAACATCAAGCTGCTGCGCGACGAGTTCGAGGAGCGGCACATCCAACGGGCGTACGACTATCTGCCCGAGAACACCACCCGCAGCCCTCGGGCGGCCAAGTCACGGCACGCCTCGCAGGCGCTCGCGGTCCGCACGCTGATCACCACGACCATCCTGGTGACCGCGCTGCGGGCGGAGGGCGGGCCGCTGTCCGAGCTGCCGTCAGAGTCCCTGCAGGAGGCCGTCAGGTCGGTGTCGCTGCGCATCGTCGCCGCCCGGCAGGAGGCCCCGGCGGCTTCGGCGTGACCTCGGCCTGAACCCGGCCGGTCCCACGGAGCTGTCAGGTTCTGCGCGGGACCGGCCGGAGTCCTTCCGGCACGGGGACTCCATCGGGAGCCCGGTCACCAGGGCAGTGGCTTGCGCTCGGCGAAGAGCCCGCCCGTCGTCCCGTCGCCCTCGGGAAGGGTCGCCAGCCAGACCGGGGTGTCCGCACCCTCCTCAGGACCGCGCGGAGCGGACGCGCCGCCCATACCGCTACGGGTCCAGCCGGGGTCGGCCGCGTTGACCAGGACGCCCGTTCCGGCCAGCTCACCCGCCAGCATCCGGGTCAGGGCGTTCAGCGCGGTCTTGGAGACGCGGTAGGCGGGATGCCGGCCGGAGTCCATCAGCGCCAATGAGCCGTAGGAACTGGTGAGGTTGACCACCCGCCCGTAGCCCGCCCGCACCATTGCGGGGACGACGGCCTCGGCCATCCGCCAGGCACCCACGAGATTGATGTCCAGGGTGGCACGCAGGACCTCCTCGTCGAGGTACGGCGGCCGCAGATCACCGTCCAGCGAGATCCCCGCGTTGTTCACCAGGACGTCGATCCCGCCGCCGACCAGTTCCCCGGCCTTCCGCACCGCCTCGCTGACGCTCTTGGCGCAGCCCACGTCCAGGGCGAGCGGCAGCGCCGCCGGGCCGATGGTGCGGCACACCTCCTCGGCCGCCTCCCGCTTGCGCGCAGCGACCAGTACCCGCAGCCCCCGGTCCGCGAGCTGGCGGCAGATCTCCACGCCGATCCCACGCGCTCCGCCGGTGACCAGGGCGGTTCTGACCTCGTTCATGACACTTCTCCTCAACTGGTCAGTACCGCGCACGCGCTGATCCCGGGCGCCCCGTACACATGGGTGAAGCCCACCCGTGGACCGCCCGGCACCTGCACTCCCGGCGCGCGGCCCTGCAACTGCCTTACGACCTCATGGAACTGACGCAGCCCCGAGGCGCCGACCGGCTCGCCGCCGGCCAGGCACCCGCCGTCGGTGTTGACCGGAATCCGGCCCGTGGGGTCGGTGTCTTTGGCAGCCAGCAGTTCCTCCTGCTCGCCGTGCCCGCACAGTCCCGTCTCCGCCAGGTGGATCAACTCCGAGCCGCTGTCGGTGTCCTGCAACTGGGCGACCTGCACATCCGCGGGCCGCAGACCGGCCCCGCGGAAGACGGCCTGAGCCGCGTCGACGCTCGGGCTGCGGTGCGGTCCCGGCGGCAGCCAGGGCGAGAACACCTCGAACGAGCCGAACCGTCTGGTCCGGAAGGCCAAGGAGGCCAGCTTGACCGGGCGTTCGCACAGGTCGAACGCACGGTCGCCGCGGGCCAGCACCAGCGCGGCCGCACCCTGGCCGGGGGAGCAGAACATGTACTGGGTGAGCGGCGGGCTCACCTCCGCGGAGTGGAGGATCTCCTCCTCGGTCAGTTCCTTGCGCCGCCACGCCAGGGGGTGGCGGGAGCCGTTGCGGAATGCGCGCGCGGCCACCATCGCCAGCGCCCGCTCCGGAATTCCGTACTCGTGAAGATAGCGCTGTGTCTTCAGGGCGAAGAACTGGGTCGTCAGCATCATCCCGGTCTCCGCGTACCAGTCACCGAGACCGTAACGGGCCGCGGAGACGTGGAACGCGCCCCGTTCGTGTTTGTCGAACCCCACGGCCAGCCCGAGCGACGCCTCGCCGGCCCGCAGCGCGTTGGCCACCGCGAGGACCGTCGAGGCTCCCGTCGCGCAGCCGTTCTGCACATTGACGAACGGCACACCGGTCAGCCCCAGCCGGCCCACCAGCGTGTCGGGTTTGCCGGACACGTCGGAGCCGCCCGCCGCGTAGCCGATGTCCTCCCAGGCCACACCGGCGTCGGTCAGCGCCTCTCGTACCGCGCGTACGGCCATGTCCATCCCGGTGACGGACTCGTCGCGGCCGAAGGGGTGCATCCCGCATCCGACCACGTAGATCTCGTCGGCCCGGTTCATCGCCGCCCCTCCGCGTCCGGACCGAACGCGAAGGTCAGCACTTCGGTCCCGTCCTCGTCCTGGAACGCGGGCACCGTGGCGAGCCGGACCGGAAGCCCGATCCGGATGTCCGGACGGGAGGCCGTCAGGCGTGCCTCGACCAGCACCTCGCCGAGATCCACATAGCCCACGAGATACGGCTGGTGACCCCCGGCCGGCGGCCGGTACGGAGGCTTGGGCGGGAACGCCTGCACCGTCCACGACCACACCCGCCCGCTCACCGGCAGCGGGTGCGTGGCCATGGTCCCGTCCGAGCACCTGGGACACGCTTCCTGCCGGGGGAAGACGACGGTGCCGCATCCCGTGCAGCGCGCCCCCACGAGGCGCGGGGGATCCGCACCTTCGAACAGACTGTCGTCGATGAGTCTGGTGGTCATGCGTCGTCCTGTCCTTCTCGCCGGCTGGCACCGATTGCGGGCACGGGGTGCGGGCTACCAGCCCAGCAGCCCGGCGAGCCGCTCCCGGTGGTGCGCGGTACCGCCCAGCAGCACCGCGTCGGACTGCGCGCGCCGGAAGTACAGGTGCGCGTCGTGCTCCCAGGTGAAGCCCATGCCGCCGTGAAGCTGAACGCACTCGGCCGCGACGAGCGTGAACGCCTCGCCACACCAGGACTGAGCCACCGCCGCGGCCTCGGCGAGTCCTTCGGGGGACCCGGCGGCACGGACCGCGCGCGTCACCGCGGACCGCGCGGACTCGACCTGGAGCAGCATGTCCGCGCAGGTGTGTTTGACGGCCTGGAAGCTGCCGATCGCCCTGCCGAACTGCGTACGCTCCCGCACATGCGCCACCGTCATGTCCAAGGCGGCCTGGGCACCGCCGAGCTGCTCGGCGGCCAGTGCCACCAGCGCCGTGTCCAGGGCCTGGGCGACGACCTCCGTCCCCTCGCCTCCTGCGGTCAGCGCACGTGCCCGGGCGCCGGAGAAACTGACCACCGCCTGCCCCCGGCTCAGGTCCAGTGTGGGCAGCCGGCGCACGGTCACGCCCGGCTCGCGTGGGTCGGCGAGGAAGAGGTCCACACCGTCGGGACCGGCGGCCGCGACCACCAGAACCTCGGCGTCGGCCCCGTCCAGGACGAACGGCGCGGTGCCGTCGAGGACCGCGCCGCCACCTCGCCACGTGACTCCCACCGGCACGGCGTCCGGTCGCCACACACCGTCGGGCGCGACCACCGCCAGCGCGTGCACCCGGCCCTCGGCCAGCTCCGCCAGCGGCTTCGCGGCGGTGCCGCAGCCGGCCAGCACCTGCCCGGCCAGCACGGTGGAGGACAGCAGCGGCACCGGGGCCAGCGTCCTGCCGAGTTCCTCGCAGACCACGGCGATCTCGGCGAGGCCGCCGACACCTCCCACGTCCTCCGGCAGGCCGAGAGCGGCGAGACCCACCTGGCGGCCGAGGATCTCCCACAGGTCGGTGTCGATGCCGGGGGAGTACTCGTCGAGCCCGCGCACCGCCGCGATGCCGCCCGCGTCGGCGCACACCGACCGTACGGTCTCGCGCAGATCCGCCAGCTCGGCCTCGGAGGGCTCGGTGGCCACGGACGTCTCGGTCGCTCCGCCGGCGCGGTCGGTCACGGTCGTCATGTCGCTGTCCTGTTCAGGTCGCTCCCACGTCCGCGCAGCACGCTGTGTGCCGCCGCCATCCGGGCGACCGGCACGCGGTGCGCGGAGCAGGAGACGTAGTCCAGTCCCAGGTCGTCGCAGAACGCGATCGACTCGGGATCCCCGCCGTGCTCACCGCACACGCCGAGCTTGATGTCCGGTCGTACGCTCCTGGCCCTCTCCACGGCCAGCGCGATCAGCGCGCCGACGCCGTGCGGGTCGAGCCGGGCGAACGGGCTGGCGGTGAGGAACCCGCGTTCCTGGTACGAGGTGAGCACCTGGCGCTCCACGTCGTCCCGGGAGAACCCGTAGGTGAGCTGGGTGAGGTCGTTCGTGCCGAAGGAGAAGAACTCGGCGTGCTCGGCGAGTTCGGCGGCCAGCAGGGCGGCCCGCGGCGTCTCGATCATGGTGCCCAGCCGGTACGGCACCTGCACGCCGGTTCGGGCGGCCACCGTCTCGGCGGCGGTGCGCACGAAGGCGGCGGCGGTCCGAAGCTCCTCGGGCAGGCTGACCAGCGGGATCATCACCTCCAGCTGGGGTGTGACACCGGTGGCGGCGACATCCGCCCAGGCCGAGAAGAGCGCCTCGGCCTGCGCCGGATACAGCCTCTCGTGCAGCAGCGCCAGTCGTACGCCGCGCAGCCCGAGCATGGGGTTGGCCTCCCGCAGCGACGCCGCCTGCTGCTCGGCCGCCGCGTCCCCGGCCTCACCGGGTGCGGGCAGGAACTCGTGCAGCGGCGCGTCCAGCAGTCTTACGGTGACCGGGCGGTCGCCCACCGCGGCCAGCAGCGCCTTGAAGTCCTCGTGCTGGGCGTGTTCCAGGGCGATCAGTGCCTCGTCGCGGGCCGCCGGGTCGGCGGCCAGGATGACGCTGCGGATCAGCGGCAGCCGCTCGCCGAGGAACTGGTGCTCCGTACGGCACAGGCCCACACCCTCCGCGCCGAGGGCGACGGCGGTGTTCACCTCAACCGCGGTGTCGGCGTTGACCCGCACACCGAGCCGCCGCGCGCCGTCGGCCCACTCCAGCAGGGTGGACAGCTCGGGCGGCGGCCCGGCGACGCTGATCCGCAGCGTTCCGGCGTAGACGGCGCCGGTGCGGCCGTCGAGCGACACCGGGTCGCCCTCGCGCAGCACCCGGTCTCCGATCCGTACCGTGCCGGACGCGTGGTCCACCCGCAGCCCCTCGGCACCGCACACCGCCGGCTTGCCGGCGCCGCGCGCCACCACCGCCGCGTGCGAGGCGATGCCTCCGCTGCCGGTCAGTACCGCGGCGGCGGCCAGCATGCCGGGGACGTCGGCCGGTGAGGTCTCGTGCATCACCAGCACGGCGCGCCTGTCCTCGGCGGCCAGCTCCAGGGCGCGTTCGCTGGAGAGCGCGATGACGCCGGCCGCGGCTCCCGGGGACGCGGGCAGCCCGCGTACCAGGAGTTCCTCGTTCCCGGTCAGTCTCAGCTGCGGGTGCAGCAGCTCCTGCACCTGCGCGGGGGTGATCCGGCGTACCGCGTCCTCCTTGTCGATCGCCCCGTTGCGGGCCAGGTCGGCGGCCAGGCACACCGAGGCGCGCAGCGGCGGGCGGCTCTGCACCGAGGCGGCGAGCAGCGAGATCTCGCCGTCGCGCACCTCGAAGTCGACGCAGACGGGTGCGTGCAGATGGCGCTCGAGCGTGAGCAGCGAATGCTCGAGGAGCGTCGTGCCCGAGGCCAGCTTCTCGAGCGGTTCGCCGGTGCTGGGGGGCGGCAGGCTGCGGCGTACGCCCCGGAAGAACGCGCCCTGCGCGCCGAAGCGTCCGGTCTCGGGGTGGCGGCTGACCGCTGTCCCGTAGCCGGAGTGCTCCGAGGGTCCGATCCGCAGCGCCTGAACGTGCAGCGCTATGCCCAGGTCGGCGGGAAGCTTCTGGGCCCGGCGTGATCTTCTGGCGCGCGGCGAGTCCCAGCGGGCGAGGACCGCCCGGGCGGCCAGTGCGAGCTGCTCGGCCGGGTCGTCGGGGAAGGGCCGCTCGGCGTGCCGCGCGACCAGGGACAGCAGTGCCTCGATGCGGGAGCGGGGCTCCGGGGCGTCGAGGAGGGCGTCGTCCAGCACGGCGGCCGGAATGTCGAGGGCGTACTCCGCGATCATCCGGACCGTGGCGGCCCACACCTCGTACAGTGCCTCCGAGCGGCCGATGACGGCGCACAGGTCCGGGGCGTTGCCCGGGGTGACTCCGAGACAGGCGAGATCGGGCGGCAGCCCCGCGACCTCGCTCGGCGCGCTCGCCGACAGACGCAGCAGCAGCGGCCGGGCCGGGTCGCCGACCCGGCGTCCGGACAGTTGCTCGACGAGTTCGACGGCCGCACCGGCGGTGCCGGGTTCGCCCAGCGACTGTGCAAAGCCCGCGGGCACGGTCAGCCCCGGGACGACCGGCAGCCCGAGGGCCACCAGCCGGTCCATCGCGATGCCGTGCGCACCCAGCTCATCGGCGTCCAGGCCCCGGGTGCGCCCCTGGCCGTACGGCACCAGGGCAAGGCCGGGAGCCTGCGCCTGGGGCTGGGCGACGGTGCCCGTGGGTCGTTCGGTGACGCTCAACCTCGGCTCCTTCGGACCAGCTCCTCCTCAAGGACCTCGTCCTCGGCCCGGCTGATGCCAAGGACCAGCAGCAGTTCCTGGTGCAGCCGCATCCACACGGTGTGGTAGGAGTCGCAGAGCGGGGAGGCCAACCACTGCGTGCCGCCGTCGTCGAACCGGTCGAGGGCTTCGTCGAGGCCGGTGAGATACCGGCCGCTGCCCGCGAGCAGCCGCTCCAGCCTGCGCAGTACGGGCTGGATGGCCTCGTGCACGTCTTCCAGCATCTCGCGCACCTCGGCGTCGTAGACGCTGTCGCTGTGGTCGTTGACGCTTCCGTCCGGGCGGCACTGCCAGGCCGTGCAGACCTCGCGCACCTTTCGGTTGACCGGCAGGAACGCCTCGTAGACCGCGTTGATCTGGTCCTGCTGCTCCGAACCCGCCGGAATGCGCAGCATCTTCGCCGCGGCGTTCTTGGCGTCCTCGGTGGGCAGCACCACCGGGCCCTTCACCATGGCGAGCCCGGCGTCGACCAGTTGCCGGTACTGGGGCTCCGGTACACCGCGCCACATGCCGCGCAGGACCAGGTCGATGACGGCTTCGGTGAGGGAATTGTCGAGAGTGTCTGTCTGCTCCGCGGCAGCAGAATGCATCTCCACACCTTCTCTGTGGGGGCGCGGGCTGAGGCCGCGCGGCGACGGTTGCCGGGTCGCAGGAACTGCGAGCTGTGATGCGACGCAGAGGACTGCGATCTGTGTTGCCCGGAGGTTACGCTCCAGCAACCCCGTTAGTGAAGAGGTACTCAAGAAACACTTTGCGGCTTCTCGTCTGCCGGACGCCCGGCGGGTGCCCTGCCGCGAGACCGTGCGGCGAGGAACGACTCCATCGCGGCCTGAGCCTCCGGGCCGCCCGCCAGGGTGGCGATCGAGCGCGCCTCCTCGGCGAGGTGCTTGTCCAAAGGCGCCTCGGCGCCCGCTCGCAGCAGCTCCTTCGCGGCCCGCAGCGCGGCACCGGAGCCGGCGGCCAGCTCGGCGGCGGTCCGGTAGGCGATGTCATCCAGCTCGGCGTCCTCCACGACCCGGGACACCAGGCCCCAACGCTCGGCGTCCTCACCGGTCAGGACCCGGTTGGTGAGGATCAGGTCCGCCGCTCGCCGAGGGCCCAGCAGGCGCTGCAGGATCCACGAGGCGCCGCAGTCCGGGGTGAGCCCGATCGCCGTGTAGGCCAGCCGGAAGCGCGCGGAACGGGCCGCCACCACGATGTCGCCCGCCAGGGCCAGCCCGATCCCGCCGCCCGCCGCCGCGCCGCGCACGGCGGTCACCACGGGCACGGGCAACTCGTGCAGGGCTCGGACGGCCTCGTGCGCCGCCCCGGCGACCGCGAGCACGTAGGGGGCGGTGTCCGCGCCCCGTCCGGCGAAGGCGCGCAGGTCGCCGCCCACGCAGAAGTTCCCGCCCGCCGCCCGCAGCAGGACGGCGCCGCCCGGATCGGCGATGACGCGGGCGGCCGCGTCGCGCAGGGCCTCGGCGGTCGGGAGATCCAGGGCGTTTCCACGTCCGGGGTCGTCCAGCAGCAGCTCGACGACCCCGTCGGGGTGGCGTATGACCCGGACCGGCTCGGTGCTCATCGGAGGTCTTCTCCCATCGTGGACGACGGTCGTATCCCCTGTGCGGGAACGGCTCGTCGAAACGGCGCTCACATACTGGACCCGTCCTACAGTTTCGGCAACGGTTGGCCCTTCTCCCTCTGGATCACTGCTGCGCAGTCACATATTTTGTCGCGACCGGGGGAGAGATACTTAAGTCGTTGTACAGTTTCACCGATGCGGCGGGCACTGGCGCCCGTACGCCCGTCGGCGGGAGGAACCGTGCCGATCCAGTTCGATGTCGATCCGTCAGTCGCCCGGCTTGCCGAGGCCACGGCCGAGTTCGTGCGCGAGGTGGTGATCCCGGCCGAGCGCGAGTGCGGCGGGTCCGTCCATCACGCCCCACAGGCTCTGCGGGAGACCCTGCAGAAGGGGGCCCGTGAGGCGGGTGTCTTCGCGCCGCACGTCCCCGAGCGGTGGGGCGGGCACGGGCTCGACCTGCGTGGGCAGGCGGTGGTGTTCGAGGCCGCCGGGTACTCCGTGCTCGGCCCGCTGGCGCTGAACTGCGCGGCTCCGGACGAGGGCAACATGCACCTGCTCGAGAAGGTGGCCACCGACGAGCAGCAGGAGCGCTATCTGCGCCCACTGGCAACGGGTGAGTACCGCTCGTGTTTCGCGATGACCGAACCGGCGCCCGGCGCCGGCGCCGACCCCCGCTCGCTGCGGACCACGGCGGTACGGGTCCCCGGCGGCTGGCGCATCGACGGGCGCAAGTGGTTCATCACCGGCGCCGACGGTGCCGCCTTCACCATCGTCATGGCCCGCACCGACGGCAGTCCGGGCGGCCCGGGTGGCGCCACCATGTTCCTCGTCGACGCCGGGAACCCGGGCATGCGCCTCGTCAGGAACATCGACACGCTGGACGAGAGCCTCTTCGCGGGACACAGCGAACTCGTGTTCGAGGAGTGCCTGGTGGGTGAGGAGCAGGTGCTCGGCCAGGTGCACCGGGGCTTCGAGAACGCCCAGGTCCGTCTCGGTCCCGCCCGGCTGACGCACTGCATGCGCTGGCTGGGGGCCGCGCGGCGTGCCCAGGATGTCGCGCTGGAGCGCGCGGGGACCCGCGAGGCCTTCGGTTCGCTCCTCGGAGACCTCGGCATGGTGCAGCAGATGCTGGCCGATTCCGAGATCGACATCGAGGCGAGCCGCGCGCTGATCTTGCGCACCGCCTGGGAACTGGACAACGGTTTCGCGAGTGCCGCGCAGTTCTCGTCGGTGTCCAAGGTCTTCGTGGCGGAGGCGGTGGGCCGGGTCGTCGACCGGGCGGTGCAGATCTGCGGCGCGCTGGGCATCTCGGCCGAGGACGCCCCGCTGGCGCGTCTGATCCGCGAGGTACGGCCGTTCCGCATCTACGACGGTCCGTCCGAGACCCATCGGTTCGCCATCGCCCGCCGCGCGGTGAAGCCGTACCGCCGACCGCGTCAGGCCGGATCCGCCGGCTCGTGACGGGCTGTCGGTCGTCCGCCTGCCCGCTACTTTCTTGTCATTGACTACAGTCAATCGATGAGGGAAGCTTCTCAAAGCCGTACGGCGCGGGGTTCTTTCCGGAGCGTACGGCTTTCCCTCCCCCCATTACTAGGACGTCCTAGTAATCGACCTCCCTGCCCGTCGCCGTCGCCACGGGCAGGCCGTCCGGAGTACACCGTGACCGATGGCACCAGCGCACCGCAGCTCCACCAAGCGCAGCACCCCGTGCGTCTCGTCACCGCATCCAGCCTCTTCGACGGCCACGACGCCTCGATCAACATCATGCGGCGCATCCTTCAGGCGCAGGGGGCCGAGGTCATCCACCTCGGCCACAACCGCTCAGTGGGCGAGATCGTCGACGCCGCAGTGGAGGAGGACGTGCAGGGCGTGGCCGTCAGCTCCTACCAGGGCGGCCACGTCGAGTACTTCGAATACCTCGCCCAACTGCTCCGCGAACGCGGCGCCGGCCATGTGAAGGTCTTCGGCGGCGGCGGAGGGGTGATCGTCCCCGAGGAGATCCAGCGGCTCGCCGACGCCGGGGTGCGGATCTTCTCCCCCGAGGACGGGCAGCGCCTCGGCCTCGCCGGCATGATCAACACCATCGTCAGGGACTGCGACACCGCTCCCTGGGTGGACACCCCCGCCCAGCTCGCGGGCGTACTCGCGGGCGAACGCCGCGCACTCGCCCGGCTGCTCAGCGCCCTGCAGTCCGCCACCGTGCCGGACGAGGACCTTCGAGCGCTGCGCCGGGCCGCGGCCGCGCGCTCCGCACCCGTCCTCGGCATCACCGGCACCGGCGGCGCGGGCAAGTCCTCCCTGACCGACGAACTCGTACGGCGGCTGCGCGTCGACCAGCAGGACAAGCTGCGCGTGGCCGTGCTCGCCGTCGACCCCACCCGGCGCCGCGGCGGCGGAGCGCTGCTCGGCGACCGGATCCGGATGAACAGCCTGGACGGCGACCGGGTCTTCTTCCGGTCCCTGGCCACCCGTGGCCATCACGAACTCCCCGAAGGCCTCGCCGACGCCATCGCCGCCTGCAAGGCCGCCGGATACGACCTGGTGATCGTGGAGACCCCCGGCATCGGCCAGGGCGACGCTGCCATCGCCCCGTATTCCGACGTCTCCCTCTACGTCATGACACCCGAGTTCGGTGCGGCCTCCCAGCTCGAGAAGATCGACATGCTGGACTTCGCCGACGTCGTCGCCATCAACAAGTTCGAGCGGCGCGGCGCGGCGGACGCGATGCGTGACGTCGGGCGCCAACTGGTGCGCAACCGAGAGGCGTTCGGCTCCCGGCCCGAGGACATGCCCGTCTTCGGCACCAGCGCCGCCACCTTCAACGACGACGGCGTCACCGCCCTCTACCAGCACCTGCTGGGCCTGCTCACCGAACACGGCCTCCCGGCCGGCCCGGGCACCCTCCCGGCGACCACGGTGCGGCACTCCACCGGCGCCGCGCAGATCGTGCCCACCGCCCGGGTCCGTTACCTCGCCGAGATCGCCGAGACCGTACGCCGCTACCACGCCGACACCGCCGCCCAGGCCGGGGTCGCCCGGCGTACCCAGCGGCTGACCGCCGTGCGGGACGAGCTGACCGCGGCCAACGCGCCCACCGCCGACGTCGAGAAGCTGCTCGCCGGCGCCGACGAACGCCTGGACCCGTCCACCCGTCACCTGCTGGAGGACTGGCCGAAGACCGTGCGGGAGTACTCCGGCGAGGAACTGGTGACCGCCGTCCGCGGCCGCGAGCTGCGCACCGCCCTGGTCCGCGAGTCCCTGTCCGGAAATCTCGTACCCCGCGTCGCCCTGCCCCGCTACGAGGACCACGGCGAACTGCTGCGCTTCCTGCGCGCGGAGAACCTGCCCGGCCGCTTCCCGTTCACGGCCGGCGTGTTCCCGTTCAAGCGCGAGGGCGAGGACCCGGCACGGATGTTCGCCGGCGAGGGCGACCCCCAGCGCACCAACCGCCGCTTCCACTACCTCTCCCGGCACAGCGAGGCGACCCGGCTGTCCACCGCCTTCGACTCCGTCACTCTCTACGGCCACGACCCGGCCGTACGTCCCGACGTCTACGGCAAGATCGGAACGTCGGGCGTCTCCGTGGCCACCCTCGACGACATGAAGGCGCTCTACGCGGGCTTCGACCTCACGTCCCCCACCACCTCGGTCTCCATGACCATCAACGGCCCGGCACCCACCGTCCTGGCCTTCTTCCTCAACACCGCCGTCGACCAGCGGCTCGACGCCTTCACCGCCGAACACGGCCGCGAACCGACCGCCGAGGAGGCCCGCGAGATCCGGACCTACGTCCTGCAGAACGTGCGGGGCACCGTCCAGGCCGACATCCTGAAGGAGGACCAGGGCCAGAACACCTGCCTGTTCTCCACCGAGTTCAGCCTGCGGATGATGGCCGACATCCAGGAGTGGTTCATCGAGCAGGGTGTGCGCAACTTCTACTCCGTGTCCATCTCCGGCTACCACATCGCCGAGGCCGGGGCGAACCCGATCAGCCAGCTCGCCTTCACCCTCGCCAACGGCTTCACCTACGTCGAGGCGTATCTCGCCCGCGGCATGGCCGTCGACGACTTCGCACCCAACCTGTCCTTCTTCTTCTCCAACGGCATGGACCCCGAGTACACCGTCCTGGGCCGGGTCGCCCGCCGTATCTGGGCGGTGGCCATGCGCGACCGGTACGGGGCGGGGGAGCGCAGCCAGAAGCTCAAGTACCACGTCCAGACCTCGGGCCGTTCCCTGCACGCCCAGGAGATGGACTTCAACGACATCCGTACCACCCTGCAGGCGCTCATCGCCGTCTACGACAACTGCAACAGCCTGCACACCAACGCCTACGACGAGGCCGTCACCACTCCCACCGAGGACTCGGTCCGCCGGGCCCTCGCCATCCAGCTCATCATCAACCGCGAGTGGGGTCTGGCGATGAACGAGAACCCGCTGCAGGGCTCGTACATCATCGACCAGCTCACCGACCTCGTCGAAGAGGCCGTGCTGACCGAGTTCGAGCGGATCAGCGAGCGCGGCGGAGTCCTCGGGGCCATGGAGACGGGCTACCAGCGCGGCCGCATCCAGGACGAGTCGATGCTCTACGAGCAGCGCAAGCACGACGGAACGTTGCCCATCATCGGCGTCAACACCTTCCGCAAGCCCGGCGGTGAAGGCGAACACTCGGTGGTGGAGCTGGCCCGCGCCACCGAAGGGGAGAAGCAGTCCCAGCTCGCCCGCGTCGAGGGCTTCCGCAGCGAGCACCGCGCCGAGGGCGAGGCCGCCCTCACCGAACTCAAGCGTGCCGCCACGAGCGGCGAGAACGTCTTCGCCGTCCTGATGGACGCCGCCCGGGTCTGCTCGCTCCAGCAGATCACCGAGGCGTTCTTCGAGGTCGGCGGCGAGTACCGCCGCAACGTCTGAGCCTCGAACACGCCCCGCACACCCGCCTGTCCCCGTTCGTCCCACACAAAGGGTCACCCGCATGGAAACCGTCTCGCGTCTCGGTGTCGTCGGCTGCGGCCTCATGGGCTCCGGCATCGCCGAAGTCGCCGCACTCAGCGGCGTCGACGTCCTCGTCGCCGAGTCGTCCTCCGAAGCCGCCGAGGCAGGCCGCCGACGTGTCGAGGCCTCCCTCGACCGCGGTCTGCGCCGCGGCAAGATCACCGAGGAGGCGCGGGACGGCGCGCGCTCCCGGCTGAGCTACTCCGCCGACCTCAAGGACATGGCCGACCGTCAGTTCGTGATCGAGGCCGTCGCCGAGAACCGTGACCTGAAGACCGGTGTCCTGAAGACCCTCGACCAGGTCCTCACCGACCCCGAGGCGATTCTGGCCACCAACACCTCGTCGATCCCCATCGTCGACCTGGCGGTGGCGACCCAGCGGCCCGCCCACGTCCTGGGCATGCACTTCTTCAACCCGGTGCCGGTGCAGGCCCTGGTCGAGATCATCCCCGCCCTCACCACCAGTCCCGACACCCTCGTTCGGGCCAGGGTCTTCGCCTCCGAAGCCCTGGGCAAGGAGGTCGTCGAGGCGACCGACCGCTCCGGCTTCGTGGTCAACGCACTCCTCGTGCCCTACCTGCTCGCGGCGGTGCGCATGGTGGAGGCCGGATCCGCGACCGCGCAGGACATCGACCGCGGCATGGAACTGGGCTGCGCCCACCCCATGGGCCCGCTGCGGCTGCTCGACCTCATAGGTCTCGACACCGCACAGGCGGTGGCGGAGTCGATGTACGAGGAGTTCAAGGAACCCTTGTACGCGCCTCCCGCCCTGCTGCGCCGCATGGTCGCCGCCGGCCGTCTGGGCCGCAAGAGCGGCCACGGGTTCTACGAGCACACCGCCTGACGGTGAGCATGCGGAGGGGACGGCTCGAGGCCGGCCCACCGCCTGACTGATACCGGGCCGGGCACCCGCCGCCTGGAGTGCCGGACGGCGGGCACCCCGCCCCGGCTCAGGCCGGGTCGGCGGGCAGGGCGGAGTAGGGGTGGACCTCGATCCGCATGGGCGGTTCGGCGAGCAGGCCGATGATCTCGTCACGCAGCTCATCGGCGAGGGGGCTGTTCTCGTAGGCGTCCTTCGCCTCGCGGCTGCGGAACACTTCCATGTTCCACAGCACGTCGGGGTCGGCGTCCTCGCGGGCGATGACGAACCGGTCGGAGGCTCCCGACTTCTCCATCCCCTCAGTGGCCAGCGCGAACAGCTTCTCGCCGAGTCCGGGCTTGGCGCGCATCCTGATGAGGTACGCGGGCTGGTCCTGCAGTGCCATGTCCACTCCTTCTGTTCAGCGGCGGGGCCGTCCGGCTGGAGCCGGCCACCCCCTTCTGGAACCTTGTTCCAAAGAGAGATTGGAACAAGGTTCCAGACATGTCAAACTGGAAGCGTGACACCACGGACGCGCAAGAAGGCCGAGCGGCACACCAGCGCACTCCCCGCGAGCTGATCGTCGAGGCCGCGATCGGCGTGCCGGACGCAGCGGGCGAGGAAAGGGGCTGACCTTCCGGGGTGCTGAGCGAACGCCTGGCCACCGGCCCCGGGGCGGTCTACTGGCACCTGGCCGGCAAGAACGAACCGACCGTCGCCCCGCCGCCGCAGTACGCGGCCCGCCTCCTCGACGCCCAGGAGCAGGGCGCCACCGACCAGCGTCTGCGGGAGATCGCGGCTGAGGCACTGGAGGAGGTGTACTTCCAGGACGGCGGCCGCCGCGCCGGAAGCCTGGAGGAGGTCCGCTTCACGGACGTCCAGCACCTCGACTTCGACCTGTAGCGGCCGTGCCCCGAACAGCCCGCGAGCCCCGGACCGATGTGGTCCAGGGCTCGCTCGCGTGTCCTTTTGTCAGTGCTGCCTGAGAAGCTGACGCGATGCCACGTATCCCACAACAGATCATCCGCGAAGTCATCATGGAGAAGTGGGCCGAAGAGATCGGCCCCGAGGCGGCCCGCGCGAAAGCGATATCTGCCCTCCGCGCCGGGGCTGTGCCGCCGTGGCAGCAAACAGAGATCAGGCTGACCTCCTACCTGGTGCGCAAACGACTGCGGGAAGGGCTGCCGGAGCCGGAGAACGAGGGCGGCCGGCTGTACGCACTGGGCTTCCAGGGCTTGCGCGCAGTAGTGAAGGTCGGGTCCACCGGGGCCCCTGAGCGGCAGTTCGACAAGTACGAGACTCAGGCGCGCAACCTCGGGTACGCCCTGGTCGACGGATGGGTCTCCGCCCCTGTCGGGACCCGGAGTGAGGCATACCGGCTGGAATCCATGATCCTCACGAACCTGCACCACGTCTTGAACGGCCACATCGACGGCGGCCGGATCTTCGAGTGGTTCCACGGCCACGACTTCGAGCGGGTCAGGAAACTCGTGGAAGACCCGACCGCGCTCTTCCACCTGACGCTCAAAAAGGCCCTGGCTAAGGGTTGCCCCGTAGCTGATCTTTGACATGCGGGTAGTTGGGCAGGGCTGAATCCTTGGGCCCCTGTGGGCCTCGCCGCCAGGGTCGCGTCGTCCTCGCGGCCCTCCGGTTTGATCACTTGATGTCCGAGATGGCCCGGCCCCTGATGGGGTTGCAGCCAGACCCTCCGAGGAAGTGAACGGTAGAATCCCAAGTCCCCTTGGTACGGTGCGCTGATGTCAGCGATCAAGAAGTTCCAAGTCACTTTTGACTGCGCAGAACCTGAGCGTCTCGCTCGTTTCTGGTGCGAGGTGTTGGGGTACGTCGTACCGCCGCCACCAGAGGGGTTTGCCACTTGGGACGATTACAAGCGTTCGCAGCCGCCTGAGCAGCGGGATTCTTGGTTCGCCTGCATTGATCCCTCAGGAGTGGGCCCGCGGCTGTACTTTCAACGCGTCCCCGAAGGGAAGGCTGCCAAGAACCGGGTGCATCTTGATGTGCGGGTCGGCACCGGACTTGTCGGAAAAGAGCGCCTCGCGGCACTTGAGGCCGAATGCGCACGGCTGGTCCCGCTCGGCGCGGTACACGTGCAAACGCTCTATGACGGCAATGATTCGTGCATCCCGATGCTGGATATCGAGGGCAACGAGTTCTGTATCGACTGAGCGTACGGGGCGGGAGTCATCCCGTGAGGGCGATGGGTCCCGAACTGCGGGCGGAGGCAAGCCCTCCCGCGCGGCGAGGGACGCGTCGACGAAGGCCCGCACGAGCGCGGCCACCTCGCACGCCGTGACGTCCTTCGTCCACCGGCCGGTGTGCCAGCTCCTGCACTCCGGCCCGAACCCGTGAACACCGGGCGCGTGCGCCGGCTCGCGTGCGTACGGCTCCCGGCCGCAGCTCCCGTGCCTGTCCAAACTCGTGAACAAAACCAAGTACGGGATGCCCGTGCCTTCGCGGGTGGTGCTGCGCCGCAGAGCGGGCCTTCTCCGAACTACCGGACCGTGTCCAGACATGCGCTCTGTCGGTGGCCAGCGGCAGGTGCGGGCCGTGCTGTTCGGTGGAGCCGACCGGAACGAGGACGAGGACGTCTCCGGTGGGCACCGCCGGCCAGGTGCTGCGTGCCAGTTCAGTGGCCACAGGAACGGCAGCGGCGCGCCGGGGGGTCCGGCGTTTCCGCCGACGAGGCCGGCCATGGGCGTCTCAGCGGCGCGCCAAGCGGCGCCTGCCGCGTGTCAGGCGGTGAAGCCGCCGTCGACATGGATCGAGGCTCCGGTGATGTACGAGCCGTCCGCGCTTGCCAGGTGGGCGACGGTGGCCGCGATCTCGGCCGCTTCCGCATAGCGGCCCACAGCCGTGAAGCCGGCGATCACCTCGGCGTTCGGCCCGTCAGCGGGGTTGGTATCGGTGTCGGTTGGGCCGGGATGCACCAGATTGACGGTGACTCCACGCGGACCGAGTTCTCGGGCCAGGCCCTTCGTCATCCCGACCAGAGCCGTCTTGCTCATCGAGTACAGCGCCAGTCCGGGGAAGACCGCACGTTCGGCGACATTGCTGCCGATGCTGATGATGCGGCCGCCCTGGCCCATGTGACGCACTGCCGCCCGGGACGCTTCGAACGGCGCCCGCACGTTCACCGCCAGGGTGCGATCGATCTCTGCCGACCCCAGGTCTTCGAGTGGGCCAACGAGGAAGACTCCGGCGTTGTTGACCAGGATGTCGAGTCTGCCGAACATCGCGGCGGCCTCGTCCACCGCCCAGGTGAGTGCCTCAGGGACGGCGCTGTCGGCCTGGATGGCCAGTGCCCGGCGCCCTCTGGCCTTGATCTGCTCCACTACCTGGGTGGCGCGTTCCGCGCTGTTCTCATAGGTCAGGACGACGTCGGCGCCTTCTTCGGCCAGTCGTAACGCCACAGCGGCACCGATGCCCCGGCTGCCACCCGTGATCAAGGCTACGTTTCCTTCAAGTCGCTTCATGACGTTGAGCATTGCTGGCACCAGCGCCGGAAGCTGGCGGGAATCCGACCTGGCGTTCGGCCTCCCGAAGGGCAACACCATCCTGATCACGAAACCACACTGGAGTATTAGCCGGACCCGGACCCGGACCCGGACCCGGACCCGGACCCCGTCCGCGCCGCCCAGGCCGGGCAGCGGCTGTCTGTAGTGTGCCGCTGGATCCTCAACCGGTCCGACGCCGCCGACCACGTCGTCGACCGCCTCGCCCAGGAACCCGAAACCCCGCCGACGACGGCCACCTGGACGTCGACGGTGCCCTCGTCTTCGCATGCCCGCTCCCCCTGACCGACCACTGCGAGAGCGCCGCCAGCAGGGAGGACACGTCCGGGCGAGTTCCTGCAGGGCGCGGCGTACAGGCTCGGCAGCGGCGCGGTGACCCGGATCATCCGGTGGTGGGAGACCCGCCGCTGACCCCTCTCGCGGGCCTGTCCCAGGGCGGGCCCGCCCTGTCCTCGGCAACCCACCGTTCTCCAAGGCGAGCCGGCTGCTGATCTCTTTGCCGGGGGCGTGCCGTGCCCGCAGTTCTTCTTCAGCAAACTGGCGAACACTTCCGAGAAACACGTGTTGTGGGCAGCCGTGCCGGTGAGGCGAATCGGGGTGCGACGATCAGATGTCTGGATCGAAGCCCCCGGTCGAATCCGTTCGCCGGTGGCTCCAACTCCTGGGTTACCTTCGTTACTTGTTGTTGGCGGGGGTGCCAGCGGACGGCCCCGGCGCCGTCTGGAAGCGGCCTTCTGGTGAGGAACGCTCTGCAACAGACGGCGCGAGCCGTGCCGTCGGCTGCCCCTCGCCCGGCATCGAGTACTCCAGATCGAGCTGTAGGTGGAGACGCTCCGTGGGTTTGGAGTGGTGAAACTCCGCGAGGGCCCGGCTGGATGGGACAGACTGCCATCCGGGGCGTCGGAGCCGGGCGCCGGAGTTCGAGGGGAAGCTGTGGACGCGGGAATTTCACTGAGCGAGGCGTTGCAGGAGCTGAGGCGGGAGCTGTATGCGGCGCAAGACGTGGGTGCCGGCCAGCAGTTGCGGTTCGAGGTGGAGCAGGCGCAGCTCACGCTGGATGTGGAATTCCGCCGCGACGGCAAGGGTGGTGTGAAGGTCGAGGTAGGGCTTCCCGGTGCCAAGACCAACGGGGAGGTCGGAGGTGGTCTGGGAAGTACCCGCCGTCAGACGCTGACGCTCACACTTCAGGTTCACGACGAGGCGCTGGGAGGTGCACGGGCCAAGATCAGCCGCGCGGGCGGGGGCCTCGCGGACGCGGACGCCCCCCAGGTGCGGAGCACCGATGCTGAATCGTCGGATGGGACACCTGATGCCTCCAAGGGGGCTCCGCTGCGGCCGTGGGAGTCATGAGATGGATCCGGATCGCCTCGCCTTGGTTCGCACCGGCGATCCGGGTGGTTGTGGTTCGGGCTATCTCATCGGCCCGCAACTCGTTTTGACCGCCCTTCATGTCGTGCGCCCCGAGGGAGGGTGGGCAGGAAGGGCTGAAGTGCGAGTTGGGCATCCCCGCTACGGGGCTGGCCCGGTCGACCGGCGTGCACAGGTGTGCTGGCCGGACCCGCAAAGGGATGCCCCACCCGCCGACGCCCTGGACCTGGCGCTGCTGTGGCTGGACGAGCCGGTGGACACCGGCGAACCGCCGGTGCGCTGGGGCCGCCCGGGCGGGATCGTGCCGGTGCCGTTCGAGGGGGCGGGCTTCCCCGCCTTCGCGGCCGACGCCGGAAGCCCGGCACACTTCGAGTACCTGCGCGGCGAGTTGCCGGTCGTCTCGACCTCGTCGTCGGGCTGGGTGCTGAACTGCCCCGTCTGGCCGGCTCCCGGCCGCGGCAAAGAACGCCCGTGGGAGGGCGCATCGGGGGCAGCGATTTTTTGCCACGGTCGTCTGGTCGGAGTGGTGGCCGAGGACAACCGGACCATGGGCTATCGACGCCTGCACGCCGTCCCGGTCCACGAGGCCCTGAGCCTGCCCGGCTTCGCTGGCCTCGTCACCAGGTGCGGGCACCCCGGAACCACGACAACGCTCGAGGACGTCACCGCCGACGGGGTCGGGAGCCGGGCCCGGCTCTCGCCGCACATCCGCACCCACACCGACGAGTTGGCGCGGCTTCGGGACAAGGGCTCGTACCTGACTCGGGACATGCTCCGGTTTGTCAGCCCGCGTGACGACTCGGACCCGAAACGGCTGTTCAGGAGGCTGGCCGGGCTGACCGTTTCGGCGTCGGGGCAGGAGTCCAAGCGGGGCGTCCTGCTGATCGGCCCGGCAGGGGCGGGCAAGACCCGGACGTGTTTCGAGGTCGCGAAGGCCGCGCTCGAGCAGCGCCCGCCCTGGCAGGTGCTGCACGTCGCCCGTTCCCCAGAGGTGTCGACCGACGACGTCATGGCGGTTGTCCGAGAACAGGCCGGACGGCAGCGCGTACTGCTGATCTTCGACTACCTCGACAGCTATGACGCCCTGAACCTCGAAGCCTTCGGGGAGGCACTGCGGACGGACGACCCGGAGGGCCGCGTCGCCTGCGTCGCGTCGGTCCGGCCGGGCATGCTCGGCAAGCTCAGGGAGAACGGCGTCGGACTTCTGCTCGACGAGGTGCCCCTCCGAAGCGATCGGGAACACACGGCGGAGGTGATCAGTCAGATCTTCGTGGACGTCGCGCCCGGAATGCTGAAAACCAAAGCCTGGGGCGCGGAACGGCTCTCGGAGGTGTGTGGGCAGCGGCCGATCATCGCCTTGCTCATCGCACGGGAACTCGAGTCCCGGCTCAAGGCCGGGTTCCGGCGAGCTGGATCTCGTCCCACCCCGGCCTGAGGACCTGCTCTTCTGGCTGCAGCAGCGCACCAAGGAGGACTTCGGCGAGCCGGCCAGGGAGACTCTGCTGCTGGCCTCGGCGGTCGCGGCGGCCTCGTGCGAGCAGGACCAGGACGCCGTCGAGACGGCCGTGGAGCGGTTCCTCGCCAGCTGGTCGGATCTGACCTTCCGGGACGGACCCGAGGGTGTGGTCGGGCGGCTACTTCACCTGGGCTGGCTGGTGGAGTCCGGTCAGGGGATCGACGCCGTCCACGACATCGTCACGGACGAGCTCCTGCGGAGGGCCGTCTTGCCGGGCGGCGACACGGTCCGCGGTGACGTGCTGAAGACACTGCTGTCCGCGTTCCTGGCCGGTGGCCGGACCTTCAGCGTGGCCTCCCGCCACCTGCGGCGGTGGACGGCCGATCTCGAAGCCACGCACCGCAGGGCGGTGGAGCGCGCCTGCGCGAACTGGCTCGTGGGCAGTACCGATCAGCTGGCCGCACTGGTCGCCGACGAACCGGGGGCCAGCCGGTCCATCATGCTCACCATGCTGTCGGGCCCGCCCTGGCGCAAGGGGGTGAACGACAGCTGGGACCGGCTGGTCAGGCCCTGGCTGGACGAGACCGAGCAGCGCGATCCCGGAGAGGCGGCGACCGTCCTGGCCAGCGCCGTACACAACTCCGTCGGTGGCGTGTCGAAGCATCTCGCGGACGCCTGCCTCGCTTGGGTGAACCGACAGTGGACGACCCGTGACGTGAGCCAGCTGCTCCGTGATCTGCTCGAGGCCGACGGAGTCTCCGCCCGGGACTGCGACAAGGCCGCGGAACACGCGCTCAGGTGGCTCGAACAGCAACGAACCATGACCAAGACGGGCGCTCGGTTGCTCGCCACCCTGCTCCGGCGGAAAGACCTCGAGGCCGACCGTGCCGTCGCGGTGATCGACTTCTCCCTCGCGTGGATGCGGCGGAGCAAGCGGAATCCCGACGCCGGCCTGGTGCTGCGGCCGCTGCTGCTCCGCAAGGATCTCGACGAGACGCGTCAAACCGACGCAGTCGAGAGGGCCCTGGCATGGCTCGGAGCTCAGACACAGCCCACGGCGACCGCGCTGGTGCTGGACGCCGCGTTGCGCAGCGAGAACCTCCAGGCCGACAAGGAAGAGCGCGTGACTCGGCGCGCCCTCGCGTGGCTGAAGAAGTACGGGTTTCACATCGACGCCTCGTTCGTCCTGGAACCGTTACTGGCACGGTGTCGACGGGGGGTCGCGAACCCACGAGCCGTACTCGACCACACATTCGGATGGCTGCGCCTTCATGCGCCGGCCGGTCGGGCGACCTACGTGCTGGCCGAACTGCTGCTTCGCGAGGACCTAGGCACCCGGCGGGCGGCAACAGCGGTCGATGCCGCCCAGACATGGCTGCGTGCGCATGGTCTGGTCGGTGACGCGAAGTTCCTGCTCAGTGCCCTGCTGATCCGCTCCGACATCGACCGGGAGGCCGCACAGAAGCTGGCCGGGGATGCGGTGACCTGGCTCACCCGTCACGGGCTGGGCAGCGGCGGCCTATATGTCGTGGCCGCACTTCTCCGTCCCGACGCCGCCGGCGGTTACGTCGACAGAGCGGCCCGCACCGTGTTGACCTTACTGAACGACAATGACAACCCCGCGTTGGTGCGGAGCACGCTGGCGCATGTGCTGCGGTGTCACGGCGTCGGTCCCGATGCGCTCCGCGATGCCGTCGGTCGGGCTCTGGACCTGCTGGAGGAAATCGAGCCGGAGTTCGAGGCGACGTACGTGTTGGGGCCTCTGCTGGAACGCCGCAGATTCCTCGACGGTCAGACCTCGCGGGCCGTCGACCTCGCGCTCACATGGCTGGACCGCCACGGAGCACGGCCAGAAGCCTCCTTCGTGCTGGACCCGCTTCTCGGACTGACCGATCTCACGGACGAGGAGACCGAGGTGATCGAGGGGGTGGCGCAGGAATGGCTCGCCGACCATCTGCCCTCCGAGAACGCCCGTTTCGTCCTCTCCCAGCTGCTTCAGCAACGTCAGCACGCCCGCGACTGGCCTGAGCCCGTCGAGACGCTCGCCTTCACATGGCTGAGGCTCCACGGAGACCACCCGTACGCCTCCTTCGTCATTGCCCCCTTGTTGCAGCGGTGGGATGCCGACCGACCCACGGATGCCGTCGACCGGGCCCTGAGCTGGCTCCGGAACAACCCCACCGCCGAGGGTGTCCCCCACGTGGTGTCGGCGCTGACAGCGAGCCGTGACATCGGCCTCGACCAGTACGTTCGGTGCATCGACGGGCTCTTGGCACTGCTTGATGCCGGGCCCGGGCCCGCTGCCGCGCTACTCAAGGGCGTCCGATTCCGGCGGGACCTGGATCCGGGCCGGGCCGCTCGCCTCGCCGAGTACGCGCTCGGCGTCCTGGAGGACGAGAAGATACCGCCCGACCGTGGGCTGCTGATCGGCCTACTGCGCCTGGCTCTCAGCCCGGAACACCAGCGCCGGGCCGTGCGCTTGGCCTTCCGTTGGCTGGAGAGTCCTGCCGCTCAGACCACGAAGGTCGGCGTCCTGGAGGTCCTGCTGAAGCGCGACGACCTCCGGGCCGACCAGCTCGCCGGCGCTCTGGAGTTGGCCGCGCACTGGATCAACAAAACCAATGGCAGCAACCTGGGCCGGCTCCTGGGATCGGTGCTCGGCAACTCGAGGGTGGACGCCTCGTACCGGGCCGCCGCCACCGGCCGAACGCTGGAATGGCTGGGCTCGTACGGCACCCATCCCGATGCCTCCAACGTCCTGGCCGTTCTGCTCGACCGGCTCGACCTCGCTCCCAAGGACGGCGAGACCGTGGCGGCCCACGCCGAAGCGTGGTTGGCGGCAGTCGGCGGCGAGAGTTGGGGCCGGCTGGCAGTTGAGGAAGCGCTGTGCCGGTACCGGGAGCGGCAGGCCGCACCGGCCCCGCCGTCGTAGTGGTACCACGGAACCATGATCCAGCCCTTGTTGGAGTACCGCGGTGGGCGTAGGCGTGCGGAGTGCCGGGGTTGCACCGGAGCGACGGCGATGAGGTTGGGACCGTGATCGTCGCCGGGCCTGGTGTGGGCGCGTTCGATCGAACGGGGCGACCCGTTGGGTGGCGGCGCCGACCCATAGGCCGGTGGTGAACCACACACTGGTCTGGGCAAATCCTGGACGGGACGCTACTCCGAAGACCCACCGTTCTGACTCAAGGACCCCGCAGTGCCCCGGAGACCATCCCGTCACTCACTGTGGTCCCACCACGGAAGCTGAACCAGAACCCAGACCAAGCCGGAACTCCACTCCATCCCTCGATCCGGGACCAGTTCGGACACCGGAAAGAGTGGGGCCACCCTCAGAGCGTCAATGCCGGGACACCCTGCTCATGCGGCAAACGATTGGACACTTGGCGCAGGCAGACGACGCAGCGCGCAAGTTGCAGAAGCCGAGATGCAAGTCAGGGGACAGAGCCCCGCGCAGCGCGTAGGTGGAGCGCTGGGGGGGGGCATCTGTCAGCTCCAGCAGCGGTCGGCCGACGGCCGCGTCGGTGATGGTGACCATGTTCGCCCAGGTGGACTCGGGTCCGCGGACACTGCGGTGTTGATGTGCGTCGAGCAGGAGGCGGACGTCAGCGTGGCGCAGCCGTGGCAGGAAGGACTCGCCGTCGAAGCCGCAGACGCCGGGGGTCACCGACGCGAGCACGGGCAATCACGCCTGCAGCGGCAATGGCGGCGGCCGCGGCGAGCGCGAGGAGGGTGAGCAGCGCTCGCTTGCGGTGGTCCTGGGCGTGCGGGGGGCGTGGGGGCGGTCCGGGTGTCTCCGGCTCGCGTGACAGGTTCCGGGCGATCCCGCGCCAGACCCGTTCCGGTGGTGGCGACGGCAGGTCGATCAGTTCCGCTGTGCGGACCGCCTCGACCACGCGGGTCATCATGTGGAGGTCGTCGCGGCAGCGGGTGCACTCGGCGACGTGGTGCAGGGCCGCGTCGTCGGCGGTGGTCGGGGTGGCGTTGCCCAGGGCCAGTTCGACCAGGTATGCCGGGTCCACATGGCTCACTACGGTCCCCCGGACTCGATGGGCTCCGCCGTGACGACGAGGTTGGAGAGGTAGCCGCCCCGCTCGGGGACGTACGGGGGCGCGCAGGTGATGAGAGTGAGGACGGGGGCGCCCGTGCGGCGGAACGCCGACGAGAACAATTCGTCCTTCGGGACCGTGACGCGGGAGACGATCCGGTAGTGCGCCGGGGGCGCGCCCGTGCGGCGTACCTCCACCCGCTGACCTCGCCGCACCTCGTACAGCGTGGCGAATTCGCCCAGGTCGCCGGAGTCCGTGTCGACGTGGCCGACCAGCACGGCCGAGCCCTCGGCACTGCCCGGCGCCGGGCCGTAGCGGTACCAGCCGGCTGTGGCCGGGTCGTCGGGGACGGTTGTGTCGCCCCGCTTCGTCACGCCCACCGGGATGACGCGCGCGTCGAGGTCCACGTCGTCCACCAGGATCCGTCGGGGTGGGCCATGCTGCGGCGCGGCGGGTAGCGGCGGCTTCCGGAGTGGGTCCGCGGGCCGTTGCGGTGCGGCGGCCGTGGAGGCGGGACGGTCCGACGGGGCCGCCGCGAAGTCCCGTGGGAGCGCGGACCGTTCCGGCGGCGTGCCCGGGAGGCCGATGGCGGCTGCCAGTGCGGCAGCCGCCATGATCGGGCCCGGACGCCGTCGCCTGCCGTCACCCACGCCGGCCGGCGAAGCGGCGGGCCGTCAGGACACCCGTCACCGTGACCACCCCGGCCGCGGCGGCCCACGCCGGCCACGTGTCGGAGGAGTTCGGGGTGACGGCGGCGCCGTTGCCGCCCGCGTCGACGCCCCGGGGGGCCGATGCCATGCCGCTGAACGACTGGGTCGCCAGGGACAGGTTCTTGTCGCCGGCGCTGCCCCAGGCGTAGACGACGTTGCTGGTGCCCTCCTTCAGGGGCAGGTCGGCCGGGCCGATGGCCACGGTGTCCGTCCCGGCGAGCACCACATCGGCGTTGACCGTGCCCGCGTCGACCTCGGCGGTGTCCTGCTTCGGGTTGGTCAGCTCGGTGAAGACGGGCTGACCGCCGGCCCGGACGTCCACCGCGGGAGCGGCCGCGACATGGCGGACCGTCAGACGCGCCTTGCCGGCGTCGACCTCGGAGACGTCGTTGGTGAAGGCCGTCAGCTGGGGCTTGCCGTCGGCGGAGAGGTGCGCGGCGACCGTGGCGTTCCCGCCCTCGGGCACCTCGACCTCCTTCTCCAGGGCCGGAGTGCCCTGCGGTCCCTTGCCCGCTTCGAAGATCTTGATGTCGTAGGTTCCGGCGTCGAGGGACTGCGGGTTCGTCACGGTGCCGGGCTTGAAGTCGCTGAGCAGCTCGTCGCCGTTGGCGTACACGTCCACGGTCAGTCCCGGGATGCCGTGGAAGACGGACACCATGGCCTTGTCCTGTTGGTCGGCCAGGGCCGGGGCGGCCACGCCGAGGGCCAGGGCGCAGGCGCCGGCGGACGCCGCGAGGGCGACGGGGAATCGGGAGTTCATGGGGATCATCCCTTCGAAAGAAGCCTCCGTACGGTGCGGAGTCTCGGTCTCGTTTCGCGGGTGGTGGCCGCCTTGGATGCGCGGCCGGGCGTGCTCGTGCGAGGTGGTCACGCGCCCTGGCCGGGGGCCACGGACTGTTCGATCACCAGGCGCAGACGGTGCAGACCGCGACGGGCGTGACTCTTGACCGTGCCCAGGGGCAGGCCGGTCCGTTCCGCGATCTGCGCCTGCGTCAGGTCCTCGTAGAAGGCCATGCAGAGCACCTCCCGCTGCGGGCGCGGCAGCCGCGACAGAGCGTCGACGAGCAGCACCCGGTCCAGGACGCGGTCCGGTGCCGTGTCCCCGTGCACCGGGTCGGGGCCGGCCCCGCGGGCGGCCGAGTCGATGAGCGTGAGGCGTCTCGTCCGGGCCGCCAGCGCGTCGACGATCTTGCGGCGGGTGATGCCGACCAGCCAGGCGCCGAGCGGCCCCCGTTCCGGGCGGAAGCCGACCCGGCCGAGCCAGGCGCCGAGGAAGACCTGCTGGGTGACGTCCTCCGCCTCGTGGGTGTCGCCCAGCAGCCGGGTGGCCATGGTGTGGACGAGTGAGCCCCAGCGCCGGTAGATCGCGGCGAACGCCTCCTCGTCGGCAGCGAGGAGGCCACGAGCCAGCTCCTCCTCGTACCGCGTCTCCTCCACGGGAGCGAGGTTCGTGGTGCGCGTGTTGGTGATCATGGCCTGGTTCCTCCTGCCGGATGCCGTGCGGGACGGGAGACCGTCTGCCGAACAGCACCGGTCGCGCTGTGTGAAGCGGCGACTCTGCGCTCGAAGCCAGTGTTCGGCGCACAAACGACGCAGGGCAACCTGCGTCGTTTATGCGTCGTACAGTGGGAGACATGGCTGCACACGAACGCGACGGACAGAGTGGGCCGACCAGCGCCCCGCAGGCCGGCGGCGGTCTGACCACCGGCGAGGTGGCCAGGCGACTGGGGGTGGCGCCCACCACGGTCCGCACCTGGGACCGCCGCTACGGCCTCGGTCCCGACGCGCACACCGGTGGCCGGCACCGGCGGTGGACCGCCGAGGACGTGGCACGTCTGGAGCGGATGTGCGCCCTGACGGCGACCGGGATACCGCCCGCCGAGGCGGCGCGCATGGTGCGGGACGAAGCACCCCCGGCAGCGGGCGCGGACGCGCGTGCTGCCGGGACTGCAAGTGCGAGGCTGTGCTCCCCCGCCCAGGGCAGGCCCTGGCGGCCGGGAGCGGGCCCGGCCCGGCCCGCTGCGCCCGCTGCCGTGGCCTCACCGGAGGCCGACCGGGCCAGGCACCTTGCTGAGGCCTCCGCGGGAGCGGTCCCGGCCGCACGCCCCTGGGAAGCCTCGGCGCAAGCGGACCCTGCCGGGACCGCCGCCGCGGCCCCGCGCTCCTCCGCCCGGGCCCGTGCGCGCAGCCGGGCCGGCAGCGGGCTGCGCCTGGGCGACGTGCGCCAGGAGTGCAAGGGCATCGCCCGCGCCGCCCTGCGCCTCGACGCTGCCGCGCTGGATGAACTGCTCCAGGCCGCGATCGACGAGCACGGGCTGGTCACCGCCTGGATGGAGGTGATCATGCCGACGCTCCAGGCGGTCGGCCGCAAGTGGGAGAGCTCCGGCGAGAAGTACGTCGAGGTCGAGCACTTCCTGTCCTGGCACGTCTCCGGCGCGCTGCGGCGCAGCACTCCCGTCCCGGTCGCCGACCGCCCGGGGGCCGTCACGGTGCTCGCGTGCGTCCCGGGGGAGAACCACACGCTGCCGCTGGAGGTCCTGGCCGCCGCGCTCGCCGAACGGGGCCTGCCGGTACGGATGTTCGGTGGTGCCCTGCCCGTCGAGTCGCTCGTCACGGCCGTACGAAGAACGGGGCCGGCCGCGGTGGCGCTGTGGGCGCAGTCCCTCGGCACGGCCAGTCGTCCGCTGGCACAGCACGTGGCCGCGATGGAATGGGGGGTACGCGGTGCCCGCCGCAAGCCGGCCGTCCTGACGATCGGGCCCGGCTGGGCCGGCGGCCGGGCGGTGCCCGGCCTGCCGCGTCCGACGGGGCTGGCCGAGGCGGTGGCGATTCTGGAGTCGGTCGTGTCGCGGTAGTCCACCGGCCCGCGTCCGGCGCCTGCCCGACCTGCCGCCGTTCCTGGTTCAGGCCGTGGCCACCCGGGTGTGGTTCTCGACCGATGAGGGATGGCGCCTCGGCCACATGCGGCTCTCCCGGCGGCAACCCCGTCATGACGCCCATGGCGTGCCAGGTTTCCTCGCCCCGTGAGAGGTCACGAGGTGCGAATGGGGATGCCCGGCCTCCAGCCGAGCCTCCTGGACAACCCCAGTCCGCTCGCGACCAGCGAGGGAACGGCCGCCTGCAGTTTGATCGAGCCCGAGGCCACCACGACGGAGAGGGCCGCGACGACCTTGCCGCGGCCGTCGACGATGCGCGTCGCGACCGACTCGGCCCCTTCGCTCAGCTCTTCCTTGACGACCACCGTTCCCGTCGAGCGACAGGACGCCAGCTGGCCACGGAGTTGGGCCGGGTCCACGATCGTTCTGGGAGTGAAGCGTCGCAGTCTTCCGGCCAACACCTCATCGATGAACGCCGGACTGCTGTGGCTCAGCAGTACCTTGCCGACGCCCGAGCAGTGCAGGGGCAGCTGGCCGCCGACCTGTGAGGTCAGACCGACGGCGTTGACGGCCGACAAGCGCTCGATGATCACGGCCTGGTCGCCCTGGAGCACGGCCAGCTGCACATGCTGGCGAAGAGCCGTGTACAGGTCCTCCACGAACGGCTGCGCGGCGCTGCGCAGCGTCTCGGCGCGTGGTGCGAGGGTCCCGAGGCGCCACAGCGGCAGGCCGATCGCGAAGCGGTTGTCGCTGGTGCGCTCCAGCGCGCCCGCCTCCACGAGTTCCAGCGTCAGACGTCTGGCGGTGGCGTGCGGCATGCCGGTGCGCCGGACCAGGTCGGCGAGGGTCAGCTCGGTGTTGTCGGGGTCGAAGGCGAACAGCAGATCCCAGAGTCGGGAGCTGACAGTGCGTCCTGGCTCGTTCGCGCGAGGCATGGGCCTCTCCTTCATCCGGTGCGGCGCAGGTGACTGTACGCCCTGTGTTCGTTGGATGAATGAAGGTGTTCTTTCAGTGCGCACGTTGCCGGACTCTTGCAGGCAGCCAGTCACCACCTCGCCAGAGGTCAACGGGAGTGAAAGAGCATGATGACTACGGAAGCAGGCCCCAGGATCGCGATCCTCGGTGGCGGCATCGGGGGCCTCGCCGCTGCGGCCTTCCTCCGCGACAAGGGCTTCCACAGTGACGTCTACGAGCAGGCCGCAGCCCTCACCGAGGTCGGTGCCGGTCTGGTGATCGCCCCCAACGCCGCCCGCCTGCTCCGGCGTCTCGGCGTGCTGGACCGGTTCATCGAGCGCGCGGTGCAGATGGAGATCGGCTGGGAGTTCCGGCGCTGGGAGGACGGCACCGTCCTCTCCGCGGAGAACCTCCAGGACGGGTGCGAACGCCTGTACGGCGAGCACACCTACACCGCCCACCGTGCCGATCTGCTCAATGCCTTGACGTCGGCCGTCCCCTTGGACTCGCTCCACCTCGGCAGGCGCTGCGTCTCGGTCGAGTTCGAAGGCGACCAGGCGGTGCTGCGGTTCGAGGACGGCGACACAGTTCGCCCGGACATCCTCGTCGGTGCCGACGGAGTCCACTCACGCGTGCGAAGCGCGATCGTCGGGCCGACTCAGACCACGGAGTCGGGCATCTGCGCCTACCGGGCCCTCGTGCCGGCACACAAGGCACCCGAATTCGCCAGGCGGCGCGCCCAGACCCTCTGGATCGGCCCCGACCACCACCTCGTGCACTACCCGGTCTCCGGCGGGGACTACGTCAACCTCGTCGCCTTCGCACCGGCCGGCGCGAGCAGTGTCGAGTCGTGGACGGCCACCGCGACGCTCGAGGAACTGCTCGACGAGTTCGACGGCTGGGATCCCCGTCTGGTGGAGCTGATCAGGTCGGCCGAGACACCGGGACGCTGGGCGTTGCTCGACCGCGAGCCTCTCGACGACTGGAACCGCGGCAACGCGACCCTGCTGGGTGACGCGGCCCACCCGATGTTCCCGTTCTTCGCACAGGGCGCTGCCCAGGCGATCGAGGACGGCGCCGTCCTGGCCCTCTGTCTCGCGGAGGACCCGGCCAGCCCGTTGGCGGCGCTGGGACGCTACGAAGAGGTTCGCCGACGCCGCACAGCGCGCTTGCAGGAGGTGTCGCACGGAAGGTCCCACATCAACCACCTTCCGGACGGCCCTGAGCAGCACGCCCGCGACCTGGCGTACTCGCAGGCCGACCCACTCGGGGCGAACGGCTGGATCTACGAGTACGACCCCGAGGTCGCCGTCTCGGCCTCCCTGTGAGCGGTCTCGGGAGGCACATGTGCCTCCCGGGGGTGGCGGGCATCGGTCGACTGGGACGGCACGCGTCCGCTGCGCGACTTCGCGGAGTTGCTGCCGGCTTGACGGGAGTCGCGCGGGACGCGGCCCGCCTTCCGGCAGGAGGGCCGGACGAGCGCTGTGGACGGTCGGCCGTCCACAGCGCTCGCCGCTCGCCCCGTCGACCGCTACCGGCCGTTGGTGATCTCGATGCAGGTGGCGCCGGTGACCGGGCGGTCGTCATGGGTTCCGGTGACGGCGGCGCTGCCTTCGTAACCGGGCCCGGGGACCGTCAGTTCCTGGCCGCTGTGCGCAGGACGGGCGGGCCATCGTGCCGTCCGGGCCGCCCGCCCATCGGCGTCTCCGCGTCCGTCGCGACGGCGGCGCGCCGCCCCAGTGACGGGAACCGCCTCCACGGTGGGAACGGCGGGCGGGTCACACGCCCTTGGGGGCAAGGACGATGTCGAAGCGCACCCGGCTCCAGGTGCCGTCGAGGACGCGGCCGTCGGGCGTCGGCGTACCGGCGGGCTGCTGCTCGAACCGCTTGACCAGTGAGTCCTTCACGCCGAAGACGGTGTCCTTGCGGCCGATCGGGTCGCCCTCGGGGAAGATGTGGGTCACCAGCGTGCGTGTCCCTTCGTGGGACACCATGAAGTGCAGGTGGCCGGCGCGCAGCGGTGAGCGGCCGACCGCTTCGAGCATCTTGCCGACGGGTCCGTCGTCGGGGATGGGGTACGGCGTCGGGGTGAGGCCCCAGAAGCGGTAGCTGCCGTCGGCCGCGGAGAACAGGTGCGCCCGGCCGGCGCGCTTGCCGGCCTCGTACTGCACGTCGTACAGCCCGTCCTCGTCGGCCTCCCAGACCTCGATCCGCGCTCCGGCGAGCGGGGTGCCGTCGGTGTCGGTGACGGTGCCCTCGACCCAGCAGGGCTCGCCGGGGGCACCGAAGGCCAGGTCACCGCCGAGCTCGATGGCGGGGGAGTCCTCGACGAAGAACGGCCCGAAGACGGTGGCCTCGGTCGCGCCCTGGTAGGCCTGGTTGTTGACGTTGATGGTCTGCATGCTCGCGCCGAGGGTGTCGGACAGCAGGATGAACTCCTGCCGGACCTCGTCGGTGATGTGGCCGGCCTTGGTGAGGAAGTCGATCGCCGCCCCCCACTCCTCCTCGGTCAGCCGGACCTCGCGGATGAAGGAGTGCAGGTGCTTGACCAGGGAGGTCATCAGTTCCTGCAGCCGCGGGTCCGGGCAGGCGTCGAAGGAGGCCACGACGGTGTCGACGAGTTGCTGCTCGACCGCCTGCTGCTCCGGCGACACCGCGGGGTAGACGGTGCCGTGGGCACCGGCCTGGGCCGAGCCGGGGTTGACGTGGGTAGCCATGACGGCCTCCTTCAGTTGATCTGGTCGCCGGCCCACGCCGCCTTCAGCAGCGCGGTCAGGTTCTCGTCGGTGACGGGGGCCGGGTTGTTGTCGGGGATCGCCTTCATGATCGGTCCCAGCGCCTTGGCGATGCCGTCCCCGGGCATTCCGCAGTCGCGCAGTGCCCTCGGCGCGTCGAGGGCACTGCGCAGGGCGGCCAGGCCGGCGCCGGCCTTCTGGGAGCCGAACGCCTGGGCGATACGGGACTCCGCCTCGGGAGCGTGCGGGGCGTTGAAGGCCAGCACGTAGGGCAGCACGACCGCGTGGGTCTGCGCGTGCGGGAGGTTGAACATGCCGCCGAGGACATGGCAGATCTTGTGATGCATCCCGGAGCCGGCCGAGGCGAACGCGACGGCGGCGAGGTAGGCGCCGTACAGCGTCTGCTCGATGCCCTCGACGCCGGTGGAGGCGTCGGCCACCGCCGGCAGGCCGGTCGCCAGTGCGCGGATGCCCTCCTGCGCCAGCGCCCGGTCGATCGGGTCGGCACGCGGTCCCCACATCGAGTCCACGCAGTGCGCCATCGCGTTCAGGCCGCTGGCGACGGTCATCTCGCCAGGCAGGGAGGTGAGCAGACCGGCGTCGTAGACGACCGAGGCGGGCAGCACCTTGTCGTCCACGCCGGTGGTCTTGGTCTCGCCTTCGGTCAGGCCCCATACGTTGGTCGCCTCGGAGCCCGCGTAGGTGGTGGGCACCGCGACGATCGGCAGGCCGGTGGTCAACGCCACCGCCTTGGCCAGACCCGTGGTCGAGCCGCCGCCGACGCTGACGAGGATGTCCGCGCCCGTGTCGGCCGCCGCCCGACGGGCCCTTCGCGCGACCTCGACCGGTACGTGCATCACGATCTCCCCGTGACGCAGGACGACCGGGATCTCCTTGGCGATCGGCTCGGCCAGCCCCTTCTCGCGGTCCGACGCGATCAGCATGACCTTGGACCCACCGAGTGCCTCGACCTCCGCCGCCACCGCGGCGGGTGACTCCCCGGCCGCGAAGACCACCCGCTGGGGAAGGGTCACGTGGGTGAACTTCATCAGGCCTCCACCAGCCATCGCTTGCCTTCGCCGTAGAGCTGCTCGACGGCTGGGCCGGTGAGGCCGGGAAGCCCGTCCTTCACCGTGAAACCCGCCTTGGTCTGCAGGTAGGCCAAGTGCCGGTAGCCGGTCGGGAACCGGTCCAGGAGTTCCGGGTCCAACGTGAGCGAGGCGGCGGGGTCCACGACGTCGAGCCGGTCCTTCTCGTAGATCGGCTGCCTGCGCACCAGGGTCCAGTGACCCTCGTGGCGGGAGAGGAAGTCGTAGAAGCGGCCGGTGCACACGACATCGACCTCGACACCGTCGACGCTCGCGCGCTGATTGATCGTCATCTTCGTCTGGGCGACGGCTCGGTCGCCGACGACGTCCGCAGTGTGGCCGCCCAGGAAGTGCAGGATGCTGACGCCGTTCTCGAAGCCCTCGCGGCTGGCCTTGATGAAGTCGGTGGCGCTGCCCTGGAACCAGGTGGCGCTCATCCAGCCGTCACGCGGATGCCAGACCGTGGCGAAGCGGCCCCAGTCCCCGGCGTCGCGCCACAGCGCCCAGTTCTCGATGAGCCGCCGTATCTCGTGGCGGTCGTTGTCGGCCTGCGACATTGTTGACTCCTCGGAGGGGTGGAGATGCTGGTACAGCGGCTCGTCAGACGGACCGGAAGAACTCCTCCAGCTCTCGGTCGAGCCGCTGAGAGGCCTCTGTTTCTCGGGCGTCCGCCAGCCATGCCGCTCCCACCGCCGGGCTGAAGGCCGCAGCAAGGCCCCACAGCCATGGGAGCACGGGCCAGGGGCGCGGCGCACGCCGTGTCACGTGCGCCGTACGGCCTCGCCGCATCGTCAGATGGGGTAGGGGCGGGCTCCCGACTGGATGGTGATCCAGCGCAGCTCGGTCGGTGTAGATGCGCATGCCAGGCGTGACCCCGCGCAGCACGGTGGGGTGTACGAACAGGCCTTCGGCCGTGCCGCCCGCCATGACCTGCGCGCCCTTGGCGCGGGCGTCCTCGATCAACTCGACCACGTGGTCGCGGGCGGCGCCGTGGAGTGGACCGACCTGTGAGGCGGGGTCGCTCGGGGGTCCGACGACGAGTTTGGCCCAGAACCGACCGGCGCGCGGCCGGCGGGAGGCTCGACCACTCCGGAAAGGCGGCCGCCGCGTCCACCGCGAGGTCGACGTCCTCGACGGAGGCCGCCGCGACCCGCGCGATCGGCTCACCGGTGAGGGCCTCGGTCGTATGGAAGTGGCGGCCGTCCCTGGCCGCGACGTGCTCGCCCGCGATGAGGAGGTCGCTGGTCAGGACCGCGCCGGACGGGGGAGCCTCGGTCTCAGTGGCTGACATGTGTTGCCTCATCTCCACAGCAGCGGCGATCGCCGCACGAACCCTGCGGGTCGAACTCTCCGCCCACGGCGGCATGCCCTGAACCCTCATGTCCGTTCATCGAACAGCCGCATGAGGGTTCAGGGCGGTCGGCCCTCCTGGGCCTCGGGCTTCTCGTGTCTCAGGCCGGCGGCATGCGCTCGGCCTCGTGCAGGTGCGCCAGGCGCCGGCCTTCCGCGGTCTCCTCCCACACCCGCGTCACCGCCTCCTGGACCGGGAACGGCGGGAGGTCCTCGTCGAAGACGATGTGCATCTCCTGGGGCCATGTGGTGATCGCGGTTGTGCCGTGCACCGTGATGCCCTCGTGGAAGGCTTGGGCCTCCCCCCCCCGCCCGATACCCGAGCCCGCGTCGGTGACCAGGACGACGTCGTTCTCCATCGTCACGCGGACGCACCCCGGCGAATGGCTACCGGCATCGACCTTCTCGTGATCCTGCCTTTCTGCGAGATCGAGCTGCGTTCGATCACGGCTACTGAGAACATGCAGCGGGTGCGCTGCAGCAGGTTGCCTCCCACGGTCGCCATGTTCCGCAGCTGGGCGGACGCCCCGTGCAGGATCGCCTGCGCCAGCACGGGGTAGCGAGTGCGGATGAGGGGGTCCGCCGCGAGCCGGTTGTTGCTCAGCAGCGCCCCGACACGGATCCCGCCCTCCGGCAGTTCCTCGATCCCGGTCAGCGGCAGGCGGGTGATGTCCACGACCGTCGCCGGGTGTTCGATGCCCTCCCGCATGAGGTCGACGAGGTTCGTCCCGCCCGCGAGGAACTTCACGTCATCGCTGTCCGCGATCGTGCGCAGCGCCGTGCCCACGTCCGGTGCGCTGAGATAGGAGAACGACTTCACTTCGCGACCTCCTTGATCGCCGAGACGATGCCGTTGTAGGCGCCGCAGCGGCACAGGTTGCCGCTCATCCGCTCCCGGATCTCCGCCTCGTCCAACTCCAGGCCGGTGGCGGCGAGGTGCTCGGTCGCCGCGCTGGGCGCGCCTTCCCTGTACTCGGCGAGCATGCCGATCGCCGAGCAGATCTGGCCCGGCGTGCAGTAGCCACACTGGAATCCGTCCGTGCGGACGAACGCCGCCTGCAACGGATGGTCGACCCCCTCGATGGTCGTGATCTCACGGCCCTGGTACTGCACCGCCAGTGTGAGGCAGGCGTTGATCCGCCGGCCGTCGGCGAGCACCGTGCAGGCGCCGCACGCGCCCTGGTCGCAGCCCTTCTTGGTGCCGGTCAGGCCCAGGTGCTCGTGCAGCGCTTCGAGCAGGCTCACCTGTGGTGAGACGTCCCGCCGTTGGGTGGATCCGTTGATCCGCAGCCCGATCTCCGCCGTGTCATTCCTCCGGTTCGCCCGTGGACTCGTTCTCTTGAGGGGGCGCCATCAGGCACATGGGTCAGGATCAGAGGGATTCCGGTGGCCTGCGGCCCGAAACGCCGCGTCTTGCCTTGCCGCACTCGCGGGCGGTGACGTCTTTTCAGGTCACGCGCTGTCGGCGGGCAGCGTCGGGTAGTCGGTGTAGCCGGTGTGGTCGCCGCCGTAGAAGGTGGCCGGATCGGGGGTGTTGTAGGGGCCTCCGGCTGCGAGGCGGGCGGGCAGGTCCGGGTTGGCCAAGAAGAGCGCGCCGAAGGCGATGAGGTCCGCGGTGCCGTCCTCGATGTGGGCGAGAGCGCCGGGGCCGGTGGTCTCGGGGTGGGTGAAGGGGTTGAGGATGAACGCCGTCGGCCAGTCCTTGCGCAGCCGGGCGGTCAGGTCGCGGTCCGGGTTCTCGATCAGGTGCAGGTAGGCGAGGTCCAGCCGGCCGAGACCGGCGATCAGGGTGGTGTAGGTCTCCAGCACGTCCGCCGGGTCGGTCTCGGCGATGTCGTTGTAGGGGTTGCCGGGGGAGATGCGGAAGCCGGTCCGGTGGCTGCCGATCGCCTCCGCGACGGCCGTGGCGACCTCGATACCGAAGCGGGCCCGGTTCGCGGCGCCGCCTCCCCAACTGTCGGTGCGCAGATTGGTGTTGGGGGCGAGGAACTGGTGGATCAGGTAGCCGTTCGCCCCGTGGATCTCCACGCCGTCGAAACCGGCGGCGATCGCGTTGCGCGCGGCGTCGGCGTAGTCGGCGATCGTCCGGGTGATGCCGTCGGGGTCCAGTTCCTTCGGCGTGACGTAGTCCTGGGGGCCTTGGTAGGTGAACACCTGGCCCGCCGCCGCGACGGGAGAGGGGGCGACGGGGGTGAGTTGGTCGGGCAGCAGGCTTGGGTGGCTGATCCGGCCGGTGTGCATGAGCTGCGCGAAGATCGTGCCGCCCTGGGCGTGGACGGCGTCGGTCACCTTCCGCCAGGCGTCGACCTGCTGGGCGGAGTGCAGGCCGGGGGTGTTGGTGTAGCCCTGGCCGCCGGCCGACGGCTGGATGCCCTCGGTGATGATCAGGCCGGCGCTCGCGCGCTGGGCGTAGTAGGTGGCCATCAGCTCCGTCGCCGTGGCTGCGGGAGCGTCGGCGCGGCTGCGGGTCATCGGTGCCATGGCGATGCGGTTGGCGAGTGTCTTGCCGCTCAGGTCGATCGGGTCGAACGCGGTAGTCATAGCAGCTTCCTTCGAGGAACGGGTCGGGGCAACGAGACAGGTGGCAGCCCGGCGGGGTATCGGCTCGCAACACTCCGTTCGAACTGAGGCCTCCGTTGAGAGACTCTATATCCTTCTGAGACTAAGTCTCAAGATGAGCCTGCATCCGGTTGCGGCAGTTGCAAGCGGGGCGCAGCTCTTGAGACTGGGTCTCAAGTTGAGTCGTCGCTGTATATTTCTCGTATGACCGACTCCGTCAGCACCGCCAACCACACCCCGCCGAAGCCGCCCGGTCTGCGTGAACGCATGCGGGCAACGGTTCGCGCGGAAGTGACCGAAGTAGCGCTCCGGCTCTTCACCGTTCAGGGCTTCGACCGGACGACGGTCGACCAGATCGCGGCCGAAGCGGGACTGTCGCGCGCCAGCCTGTTCCGGTACTTCGGGACAAAGGAGGACATCGTGCTGGGCGGCCTGGAGGGCAATGGCCAGCACGTCGCGGAAGCGCTCGCCGCCCGTCCCGACGAGGAGCGGCCCTGGGCGGCGCTGCGCCGGGCCTTCGACGTGCTGGTGCAGGTGAACGAGGAAGCACCCGAGCAGACGCTCAGCTTTCTGCGCATGCTGCAGGAGACGCCGTCACTGCGCGCCCGGCACTTCGAGAAGCAGTTGAAGTGGCGGGAACAGATGGTGCCGGAGATCGCCAGGCGACTGGAAGTCAGTCCTGGCCGGCCGGAGGATCCCAGGCCGACCGCGCTGGTCGCAGCCGCCCTCGCCTGCCTGGACGCGGCCGCGAGAGGGTGGGTGGCCTGCGAGGGTGCTGTTCCCCTCGCTGTCCTGCTCGATCGGGCAATGGGCGCGCTGACGGAGTAACCGCCCGCCCGAGGCCTGCGACCGGCACTTGCTCGCCGACCGGGAAGGCGAGCCACGCCCTGTTCCGAGCCGAGTGGCACGGCGCCTGTGGGCGGGGCCGTGGGGGAGGGGCGCCGGGCAACTGCACCCGGACAAGACCCCGATCAGCTGGTTGCAGACGGACACACCACGCCTGAACGCCCGCCTGGTGCTGCGCCGTCGGCCGCTCAGGTCGTCGTCCACCACAACACGACCTTCTCGACCATCCAGTACGCCGGTCGTTCAATCACGGTCACGCCGGCGGCGCACATCCGCTTCGATGCCGCAATGGTGAGCTGAGCAACGCGTCGGGATCACCGGGCGGACCAGAGGATGATGCCGGCGATGTGAAGTCCGGCCAGGTAGATGGCCGCAGTCTTCTCGTCGCGGGTTGCGATGCCGCGCCACTGCCTCAGGCGGTTGATGCTCCGTCCCCGATCTCGATCAGCTGTTCGCGCTGCCGTCGGCGGCGGTGACGCTGGAGGCGGCGGCCGGTTTCACCCCGACCGGTCAGGGCGCGGTCTGTTTCGCGACCGTCGAGGGCGCGGCCTTCGAGCAGACGCATCGCGAGGTCCAGGCCCTGCTCGACGCGGACACCGAGCGCACGGGGCCGCCGGTACGGCTGTTGCGGAACACCTTCGGTTACTCGTGGCTGCTCTCGGACCGCGCGCCCGAGGGGCTGTCGGCCCTCGTCAACGATCTGCACGCGGTGAACAGCGCGATGGAGGTCAACGGCTTCGGCCCCAGCTGCTGTGCTCCCTGGCCGACTTCACCGACCCCGGCGGCCGGCCGCTCGCCCTCGTGTACCTCTACAAACGCGGCACGTTCTACCCGTTCGCCCCACTTCCCGACGGGATCCAGCGCCGCGACAACGCCCTGGAACTCCAGGTGGCCGCCGCTCTCTCCGACGACCTCCGCCTGGAACCGGACAAGGCCCGCTGGTTCCCCCTGTGGGACGCACCCGGCCTGACGTCCTGAACGCGGCCCCGGACGTCGGATCCCCGCTTCACGCGGCGGGCCCGTGAAGCGGGAAGTGGTCCCGCCCGGCGCGACGCCCGTCAGGCCCCGGCCGAACCGGCGCCCAGCGAATGTCAGCGTCTCGGTCCCGCGGCGGCGTACGCCGCCGTGCCGGCGGCCGTGAGGACGAGGGCCGTCCAGGTTCCCGCCGCCGTGCCGGAGGGCAGCATCATCCAGGTCGCCACCCGCATCGGCGCACTCGTCGGGGGCGGCGCGAAGAGCGCGAACGAGAGCCAGGCGAACGGCAGCGTCCACGCGTACTGGCCGCCCGCGAGCGCCGCGCCGAGGGCGGCCAATCCCATCAGACCCGCGCTGTCCCGGACGACGAACGCGGTGGTTGCGATCCCCTCGCCCATCCCTCCGTTCACGGCCCGCGCGGTCAGCACGGCCGCGGCGACGACCGCGCCGGCCAGCAGCACGTGCGCAGCTCTGCGCGGCACCCAGCGGACCGCCGCCGTCCGGTCCAGCCCCAGGTCCTGCCCGCCGAGCCCGACCGAGGCCGCCATCACCCCCGTGGCGAGCACGAGTACCGGCATCCGCGCGTCACCGGATCCTCCGCTCCCGTCCCGGGTGAGTTCCCCCATCGCCATCGCGCTGATCAGCACCGCGGCGAGCGACGCGGGAACCTGACGCGAGCGCGCGTACAGCGTCAGCCATCTCACCGCGACGCACCGCCCTTCAGCGCGTCGAGGGTGCTGCCCTCGCAGGAGAGCGCGGCGGCGCGCATCGCGTGGATCCGCTTGAGCTGCTCGGCCCGCGGCAGCGCCCTGAAGCCCTTCCACACCGCGCGTGCCTGGGCGTCGATCTCGTGGCGCAGACCCGCCGACTGGCCGCTGGGCAGTGACCCGAGGTCCCCGAGGACCCAGCCCGCCGCGACGATCTGCGCGACGTCCTCCTCCCCGTAGCTGAACCAGCCGACGGGGGTGCACCCCGGCACCAAGCCCTTGGCGACGAGGGCCTTGGTCAGGTCCTCGCCCCGCGCGGCGGCGATGATGTCGTCGTCGAAGTCGAAGAGCACGGTGTCGCGGGACCACCGCGGCGTGCTGCCCTTCGGCTGGACGGCGGTGTTCTCCCGGACCGAGACCGGCGCCTCGCCGCCCAGGGCACCGTGCAGCAGGCGCAGCGCCTCCTTGCCGGGAGCCGCCAGGCCGGCGAGTCGGTCCTGGTGCGTCGTGGTCACGCACACCGGGCCGTCGCACACCGGCTTCGCGGCGGCCTCGTCGAGGACGAACATCCGGCGCGGGTCGGAGGGCAGGACGAGCAGGGCGATCGCCGCACCGGCCAGGACGGGCGTCAGGGCGAGCAGCCGGATACGCGGGGTCGCGGCGACCAGCAGCGCGAAGCCGGTCACGGCCAGGCCGAGCAGCCAGGCCGTCTGCCCGACGTGCACGGAGGCGGAGAGCGTGACGAGCGCGTCGCTCACGTCGGCCACCACGGGTGACAGCAGCGAGATCTGCGTCGGCTCGGCGACCGGGAAACCGTCCGCCGTGGTCGTCTGGGTCTGGCCGAGGGGCCCGTGCATGAGCGCCGTGAACGCGAAGGCGACCATGGTCAGCAGCGGCGGGGTGAGCGGGGACGGCAGGGTGCGCCCGACCCCCATGCCCAGCACCGCTCCCGCGACGAGCGAGAACGCCCCCACCAGCGAGATCGGCAGCCAGCCGAGATGCGTGTACTCGGTGTGGGCGAGCACCTGGACCCCGCCCACGAGGACGAGGATCGCGAAGGCCGAGGCCAGGGTGACCGACACGGTGCCGGCCAGGGTGGCGGCGCGGTGCCAGGCGGGACGTGAGGTGGTCGCCAGCAGCTCGGACATCTTCGAGCGGTGGTCGCGCAGGCCCTGCAGCGCGCCCAGCCCCACGGCGAGGGGCCACAGGTAGAACAGCAGGCCGCGGGTCCACAGGGCGAGGGGCGTCCACTGGGCCGTCCACGCCGTGGTCCCCGTCCCCCATCCGCCGTCCAGCAGCTCCATGACCGTCAGCGCGCCGGCGAGGACCAGGGCGCCGGCCCAGGGAGCGACGGAGCGCCTCAGCTCGATGCGCAGGACACGTGTGTTCACCAGGCGCCCCTTCCCTGCTCGGGGCTCAGCAGAGCCGAGTAGCCGCGCTCCAGCGGGCTGTCGCCCACGTCATCGGGGCCGCCCGCGGCCGCCAGTTCGTCCGGGGTGCCCTGGAATACCAGCCGGCCCTCGGCAAAGAGCACCACGTCGGTGCAGGCGGCGGCCACGTCCTCCACGAGGTGGGTCGACACCACCACGCAGGTGTCCGTGCCCAGTTCCTGCAGCAGCTCGCGGAACCGCAGCCGCTGCGCCGGGTCCAGGCCGACCGTCGGCTCGTCCAGCAGCAGGACCGAGGGGTCGTTGACGATGGCCTGGGCGATGCCCACCCGCCGCACCATGCCGCCGGAGAGGGTCTTCATCCGCTTGTCGGCGCGGTCGGCCAGGCCCACCCGCTCGACGGCGCGCTGCACCGCCGCGGGGATGTCCGCCTTGGGCACCTCCTTGAGCCAGGCCATGTACTCGACGAACTCGCGCACCGTGAAGCGCTTGTAGTAGCCGAACTCCTGCGGCAGATAGCCGATCCGGCGCCGCAGCGCACGGTGTTCGCCCAGGCCGCCGGCGGACTCGCCAAGCAGTTCCAGGGTGCCCTCGGTGGGGCGCAGCACGGTGGCCAGGGCCCGGATGAGGGTGGTCTTGCCCGCCCCGTTGGGGCCGAGCAGGCCGTGTACGCCGGTGCCCAACGAGAGGTCGAGACCGTCGACGGCCATCCGGTTCCTGCCGACCCTGACTTTCAGCCCGGTGGCCCGGATCTCCCAGGCGTAGGGCGTCGGTGCGAGGTCGGCCACGCTCACCGCGGGCGTCATGTGGTGTTCCTTTCCTAGGGTCTTTCGTTCGGGTCGGGCCGGATCAGGGATCGGGCCCGGTGTCGTGCACCGCGAGACGGAGGACGGGGTCAGGGCGGAGCCCTGGTGACCGACGACAACGCGGCGAGGCGCGGCACCGGGCCCCGCGCGCCCGGCATGGTCCGAACGAGAGGCCCTGGCGTCATCGATGGGCTCCCAGCACGGCGTAGGCACCCCTGCGGGCGATCACGACAGCGGTGCCGAGCGCGAGGATCAGCGCCCACGCGGGCAGGGCGACCGTCCGCAGGGCGAGGGACGTCTGGCCGTCGGCGAGGCTGGGCGCCACGACCAGGGCGACCCACAGGGTCGCCAGTGCGAGGGCGGCGCGGGTCACGCCGACGAGACCGCCGAGCGCCAGGGTCGTGACGGTGAGGGCCAGACAGGGCAGCAGCCACTGGGCGGCCGTCACCCCTGTCACCCATCCGCACAGCAGCAGTGCCGGGACGACCACCGCGAGCACGGACGCGGTACGCCGCAGCACCAGGTACAGGCCCGCCCGCGGTACGGAGGCCGTCAGTTCGTACGCCGGGTCCAGACCGCGCGACCAGGACGCCGCGACCCCGAGCACGGGCAGCACCGGGGCGAGCAGCAGCACCGGCGACACCTCGCCCGAGCCCGGTCTGCCGCCGGCCAGGTCCAGCAGCAGCGCGACCAGCGTCACGCCGACGATCATGGCCAGCCACGGCACCATCACCGGCGTCGTCCATCGGAACAGCCGCGACAGCGCGGACGACCAGCGCCGTCGGCGCGGCATCGTGACGGCCGTCGCCAACCGGGGTTCGAGGCCGGCCCACACGGTGTCGACCAGTGCCGCCACGGCGGGGGCCCCGGTGCCGACGGCGGCCGACAGGCGGTCGCGGCACACCGCGCACGTCTCCAGGTGGGCCTCCAGGGCCCACACCTCGTCGGCGGCGAGGCCCGTGTCGCCGCGCGCGTAACCGTCGATGATCCGCATCGACGCGTGTTCCCCGCTCATGTCAGCGCCTCCCGCATCGCGGTCCGGGCCCGGCGGGCACGGGTCTTGACCGTGCCCTCGGGCAGCCCGAGCAGGACGGCGGTCTCCCGCACGGACAACCCGTCGAGCACCATGGCCTCCAGCACCTGTCTGAGCTCGGGCGCGAGGCGCCGCAGCGCGTCGCCGACGTCACCGCCGACGGTGGCCGCGAGCGCCTCCTCCTCGGCGGCGGGCGCCACCGATCGCGGGGCGGCCTCGGGGGGCGGCTCCGCGTGGTGGGCCCGGCGCCGGAACGCGTCGACCAGGCGGCGGGCGGCGATCGTCCACAACCAGCCGACGGCCGTCCCCCCGGCCGCGGCCCCGGTGAACGCGCCCGCCGCGCGCCACACCGCCAGATACGTCTCCTGCATGACCTCGGCGACGATCTGCTCGTCGGCGCAGCGGCGGCGCAGCCGCACCGCCATCCACGGCGACGTACGGCGGTACAGCTCCTCGAACGCCGCGCGGTCGCCCCTCGCCACCTGCCGGACGAGATGCTCCTCGTCCAGCCCGTGCGGCCCTGTCCTGACTGATCTCACACCGGCTAGACGCCCGGACCGCGCCACAGGTTTTCCCCCGGGCGTGATCCGCGTCACACCCCCAAAGGCCGTCAGGCGACGTGGGTTCACCTTCTCCTCGCGGCCGGACGGCGTTGTCGGTGCGGTGGGGCAGGATGCGAGGAGGAAGACGTGCGGGTGGAGGCCGGAGGTCGGTATGGGTGACGGGGAGCGGTACGTCGGCGCCGCGGAGCGCCGGGCCCGGCTGGCCCTACGACACCGGCTGGCGCCCGCGGCCAGAGCCGCGAGCCCCGAGGAGGTGGCCGACGCGAGAGGTGGACACCTGTTCGTGTCGTTATGCGGCAAGGGTCAGGGTGGCTGACTGCTGTTCGTAGGCGATCGGTGCCTGCTGTCCGTTCGCCGAGTGCCTGCGGCGGGTGTTGTAGCGCGTGGTCCAGCGGAAGACCGCCAGGCGGCAGGCACGAACCCCGTCGTAACGGCGGGCACCACGCAGCGTCTCGCGTTTGAGGGCGGCGTTGAACGACTCGGCGAGTGCATTGTCCGCGCTCGTGCCGACCGCGCCCATGGACTGCCGCACCCCCAACTCGGCGCAGATTCCGGCGGATTCGCGAGAGGTGTACTGGGCTCCGTGATCGCTGTGGAATACGGCTCCGGCCAGGTTGCCGCGGGTCGCAGCGGCAGCCATGAGCGCGTCGGCGACCAGCGAGGTGCGCATGTGGTCGGCGATCGACCAGCCCACCAGGCGGCGGGAGAAGCAGTCGATCACCGTCGCCAGATACAGGAACTCGCCGTCGCCCACCGGCAGGTAGGTGATGTCGCCGACGTACTTGCTGTTCGGCGCGCTCGCGGTGAAGTCGCGCCGGAACAGGTCCGGCACCGGGATGGCGGACGGTTCGGGCACGGTGGTGACCTGACGCTTGCGCAGCCGCAGCCCGGCGATATCGAACTTCCGCATCACCCGCCCGACGCGCTTGTGGTTCACGCGCTCGCCCTCCTCGCGCAGCTCGGCGGTGATCCGAGGGCGGCCGTAGGTGCCGTCCCACTCCGCATGCACGGCTCGGATCCGCTCGGCAAGCGCGGCATCGGCCCGCTCGCGCGCGGCGCGGGCCTCACTGCCGGCCCGCCACTTGTAGAAGCTGGAGCGGGCCACCTCCAACACGGCACACAACCGCTTCACGCCCCAGGGCGCGGTGGTGGTCCTCAATGAACTGGAAGCGGTTCACCAGGTCATCTCTTGTGCGAAAAACTTCGTCGCCTTGCGCAGGATGTCGCGCTCGGTGGCCAGTTTCTGCATCTCTTTGCGCACCGCTGCCAGCTCCCGGCGCAGGGCCTCGTTCTCGGCCTGAAGCTCCTCGGCCGTCGGAGGGGAATCCACCGTGTTCGTCTCCGTGCTCGTGCTCGTCGTGCCCCCCGCCGTGGCGGGCCCGCTCGGCCCGGACCCAGTTACGCAGCGTCTCCCGGCTGATTCCCAGATCTTTGCCGATGCCCTCGAAGGTGTAGCTCGGGTCCGACAGGTACAGCGCGACAGCGTCCGCCTTGAACTCGGGCGAGTAGACCTTCATCACCATAAGAGATCCCTCCTACTCGGCCCCTGCCGGGGCCAGGCTCAGAGGTGTCCACCACTCAGGGACAGGTCCCGTCGAAGGCGGTGCGCCTGCTGGTCGGCCGGGACGGGGATGACCGCACGGATTCCGCGCCTGCGCAGGTGCTGGCGGTTGGCACGCGAGGAGTAGGCCTAATGGGAAGCGAAGGTCGGCCGGGAGCCCCGGCATCAGTCAACGGCACACCCGGACCAACCATCAGATGATTCGAACGGAACGGCCTAGCTGAGCGGGACGTCCGCGACAGCCTTGAGGTGGCTGAACGTCTCGAGGGAGTACCGGCCGTGGTAGCGGCCCATGCCGCTTTCGCCGACGCCGCCGAAAGGCAGGCCGGGCATGAGCAGTTGCATCGCCGGCTGGCCCCAGGCGACGCCGCCGGAGGACGTCTCGTTCACCAGGCGCGACTTGACGGCTTCGGACTCGGTGAAGGCGTAGAGCGCGAGGGGCTTGTCGCGTTCGTTGATGAAGGCGATGGCGGCATCGAGGTCTTCGACTTCGACGACGGCGAG
>NZ_JBITLN010000026.1:0-56911 GCF_044465285.1 Streptomyces sp. NPDC049687 | reverse complement strand
AGACTTCCTGCACACCTACAACCACCACCGCTGCCACACCGCACTCGGCGGCCAGCCACCCATCAGCCGTGTGAACAACGCTGCGGGTCAATACACCTAGCGCCGGCCGCCTCCCGGCGGCTTGTCCGCATGCCCCCAGGTGCGTCTCTCGCGCCGCGGCGCGAGAAACTGTCGGTCATGAGTGAGCGCACACCCGAGCCGAAGACCGTCCTGCTCCGCCGCGGAGAGGTCCACAGCCCCGCCGACCCGTTCGCGACCGCGATGGTCGTCGAGCGTGGGCAGGTCGCCTGGGTCGGCTCGGAGGGCGCGGCCGACGCCTTCTCGGACGGCGTCGACGAGGTGGTCGACCTGGACGGAGCCCTTGTCACCCCGGCGTTCACCGACGCCCATGTCCACACCACGTCCACCGGTCTCGCCCTGACCGGCCTCGACCTGTCGGCGGCCCCCTCCCTGTCGGCGGCCCTGGACCTCGTGCGGGACTTCGCCGCCGCCCGCCCGCAGGACAAGGTGCTGCTCGGGCACGGCTGGGACGCCTCCCGCTGGCCCGAGGGACGCCCTCCCCGGCGGGCGGAACTGGACGAGGCCACCGGCGGCCGGCCGCTCTACCTCAGCCGCATCGACGTGCACTCGGCGGTCGTCACGACAGCGCTCCTGGAGCTGACCTCCGGCCCGAGCGCGGCCGACGGCCCGCTGATCGCGGACGCCCACCACGCCGTCCGCGCCGCCGCGTTCGCAGCCGTGACGCCCGTCCAGCGCGCCGAGGCCCAGCGGGCCGCCCTCGCGCACGCCGCCTCGCTCGGCATCGGCTCCGTCCACGAGTGCGCCGGCCCCGAGATCTCCTCGGAGGACGACTTCACGGGGCTGCTGCGGATCGCCGCCGAGGAGGCCGGCCCGCGGGTCGTCGGCTACTGGGCCGAGCGGGATACGGACAAGGCCCGCGAGCTGGGCGCGCTCGGCGCGGCCGGTGACCTGTTCGTCGACGGGGCCCTCGGCTCGCACACGGCCTGTCTGCACGCCCCGTACACCGACGCGGCCCACACCGGCGCCGCCTACCTGACCGCCGCCGACGTCGCCGCGCACGTGGTCGCCTGCACCGAGGCGGGGCTCCAGGCCGGCTTCCACGCCATCGGCGACGCGGCCCTGACCGCGGTGGTGGAGGGCGTCCGCGCGGCCGCCGAAAAGGTGGGCCAGGCCCGGATCCGGGCCGCCCGCCATCGTGTCGAGCACGCCGAGATGCTGACCCCCGAGACCGTCGCGGCCTTCGCCGAGCTGGGCCTGACCGCCTCCGTGCAGCCCGCCTTCGACGCGCTGTGGGGCGGCGAGGAGGGCATGTACGCCCAGCGCCTGGGCGCCGAACGGGCCCGCACCCTGAACCCCTTCGCGGCCCTGCTGCGGGCCGGGGTGCCGCTCGCCTTCGGCTCCGACAGCCCGGTCACCCCCCTCGACCCGTGGGGCACGGTCCGCGCCGCCGCCTTCCACCGGACCCCCGAGCACCGCGTCTCCGTCCGAGCCGCCTTCACCGCCCACACCCGCGGCGGCTGGCGGGCGATCGGCCGGGACGACGCCGGCGTCCTCGTGCCGGGCGCACCGGCGGACTACGCGGTCTGGCGCACCGACGAACTGATCGTCCAGGCCCCCGACGACCGGGTCGCCCGCTGGTCCACCGACCCCCGCTCCGGCACCCCCGGCCTGCCCGATCTCAGCCCCGGCACCGACCTCCCCGTATGCCTGCGCACGGTGGTCGGGGGACGGACGGTGTTCGTACGGCCGGGCGAGTGATCTCCGGGGCCGGCGCCGGGAAGATCACCCGTCCGCACGCCGAGGTACGGCCGGGACCGCCTCCCCGCTGACCAGCGCATTGACAGAAAACCCGCAGGTCGCACGGCTGTTGACAGCGGACGGCGGGGGGCCGGTAGGTTCGGCCGGGTCCACCACCGGACGCCCCGCCGCAGAACCTCCGCGCACTCGCCGCGGCGCCGCTGGGTCAGGGGCGGTGTGCCGCACCGGGGCACCGCCACTGGCAGCCAGGCTCAGTGCCAGCGACGCAGCGAGGGAACGTTCCGTCCGGTCGGGGAGGTGTGACCCGGGTGGGGCCCGGGCGCTCAGTAGACAACGGCTTTCGGTCGACCCGCAGCCAGCGGGCCCCAGGTCGGCCCGAAGGGCGCCGGGCCCCCATCCGCAGCATGCTTCGACCCACCCGAGCGGGGGTAGGTGGCTCATACAAGGCCAAAAGTACGTTCTTACCCCGCTCCTGGGGATTCGACACCACCATTCCCCCGTCCTGTGACGTCATCGCAGGCGGTGGCCACTATGGTGGTCCCCTGCGTACGGACACGAAGGGGCAGCAGTGAACGACGGCGACGGGACCCGCGCGGCACAGGAGCGGGGGAGGCAGTTCGGCCCGCTCGGCACCGCCTTGGTGATCATTCCGACCTACAACGAGGCGGAGAACATCAAGAGCATCGTCGGCCGGGTGCGCAAGGCTGTCCCCGAGGCCCACGTCCTCGTGGCCGACGACAACAGCCCCGACGGCACCGGCAAGCTCGCCGACGAACTGGCCGCCGAGGACGAGCAGGTGCGGGTCCTGCACCGCAAGGGCAAGGAGGGCCTCGGCGCCGCCTACCTCGCCGGATTCCACTGGGGCCTGGAGAACGGCTACGGCGTCCTGATCGAGATGGACGCCGACGGCTCCCACCAGCCCGAGGAACTGCCCCGGCTGCTCACCGCTCTCAAGAGCGCCGACCTGGTTCTCGGCTCCCGCTGGGTGCCGGGCGGCCGGGTCGTGAACTGGCCCAAGTCCCGCGAGGTCATCTCCCGTGGAGGCAGTCTCTACTCCCGTCTCGCCCTCGACCTCCCCCTGCGTGACATCACCGGCGGCTACCGCGCCTTCCGCCGTGAGACCCTCGAGGGCCTCGGCCTCGACGAGGTGGCCTCCCAGGGCTACTGCTTCCAGGTCGACCTGGCCCGCCGCGCGGTCAAGGCGGGCTTCCACGTCGTGGAAGTTCCCATCACCTTCGTGGAGCGCGAACTCGGCGACTCCAAGATGAGCCGGGACATCCTCGTCGAGGCGCTGTGGCGGGTCACGGCGTGGGGCGTGGGGGAGCGGGTCGGCAAGCTCACGGGCCGGACCGCGGACCAGCCCGGCCGGCCGCGGGCGCAGACGCCCGCGAAGCCGCACAGCGACGGCTGATCGTCCCCTTATGCCGCGCTGAGCCGCGTACAGGCACACTGGGAGCATGACGAGTGGCGCACCGATCCCGACGTACCCCGCTTCCGCCTCCCCCTCCGGCCGGCCAAGGCGCTCCCGCCTGCGGACCTTCCTGCCGCTGGGGCTGGCCGCGTGGCTCGTGCTGGAGATCTGGCTGCTGACCGCGGTCGCGGGCGCGACGAGCGGGCTCGTGGTCTTCCTGCTCCTGGTCGCCGGGTTCGTCCTGGGTTCCGTGGTCATCAAGCGGGCCGGGCGCCGAGCCTTCCAGAACCTCAACGCGGCGCTCCAGCGCGGCGGCTCGCCCTCGAAGGGCTCCGGCAACGGCCTGATGATGCTCGCCGGCCTCCTGCTGATGATCCCCGGCCTGGTCTCGGACGCGGTGGGCCTGGTCCTGCTGCTCCCGCCGGTCCAGAAGGCGCTGAGCCGCTACGCCGAGCACACCGTCGAACGCAAGCTCCGTGAGGCCACTCCGGGCACCCTGGGCGACGCCTTCCAGCAGGCCCGCATCCACCGCCCGGACGGCAAGGTGGTCCAGGGCGAGGTCGTCAGGGACGAACCCTGATTTCTCAGGCCAATGACCGCGGGCGCCGTACGCATGTTGCACGTACGGCGCCCGCGGTCATTGGCGTGCGCTTGTTGCCGGCTTCCCGCTACGCGGACTTGCGGCTGTCGCGGGGATGGACCGCAAGGTTCATCGCCCCGGACCGCAGAACGGCCAGCCGCTCCTCGAGGACCTCTTCGAGTTCCTCGCGGGTGCGCCGCTCCATCAGCATGTCCCAATGCGTACGCGCGGGCTTGGCCTTCTTCTCCTCAGGGCCGTCGCCGTCCACGAGGAGTGCAGGGGCTCCGCAGACCTTGCACTCCCACTCCGGCGGGATCTCCGCCTCGACCGAGAAGGGCATCTCAAAGCGGTGCCCCTTCTCGCATGCGTACTCCACGGCCTGGCGCGGGGCCAGGTCGATGCCGCGGTCCGTCTCGTAGCTGGTCACCACGAGGCGCGTGCCGCGAAGAGCTCGCTCACTCATGAATCGTGCCTCCCGGGCTTGTCGCCCACAGGACAGGTGTCGCTGTCGTCGTCATCCGGTCAACGTCCGGTCGGCGGTAAAGATTCCCGTTCCGAGTCCCGTTCCGGGTCATGCGTCGCCGTCGTAGCCGCAGCCTTGTCAACCAGTGCAGTACCCACCGGCGCCCGGTTTGTCACATCTGAAAGGAGATGTCACCCAGCGTTTCGGCATCTTTGACGCGCAGTAACGGTACGCCTGGCAGGCCAAACGCGTACACTACCGCCCTTTCGCCCTGAGCGCTAAATCCTCTCGGGCACCGGATTTCCCGCAGCGCCGATCGCACGTCGTACCGGTACCCGCGCGAGCAGCACGAAACCGATCAGGAAGAACGCCACCAGGGACACGATCGCGTCCCGGTAACTTCCGGTCAGCTGGTACGTGACCCCGAACAGCAGCGGCCCCAGCCAGCTCATCCCGCGGTCGCTCATCTCGTACGCCGAGAAGTACTCCGCCTCCTTGCCGGGCGGGACCAGGTGGGAGAAGAGGGAGCGGGAGAGGGCCTGGCTGCCGCCGAGGACCAGGCCGATCGCCGCCGCCAGCAGGAAGAACCCCGCCGGCGCACCGGCCGGCAGGAAGTACCCGGCGCCCAGGGTGAGCGTCCACGCGATCAGCGAGCCGAGGATCGTGCGCTTCGCCCCGTACTTCCGCGCCAGCCGCCCCATGCCCAGGGCGCCCGCGACGGCCAGTACCTGAACCAGCAGCACGGCCCCGATGAGCGCGGACTGGCTGAGGCCGAGTTCCTCGGAGCCGTAGACCGACGCCTGGGAGATCACGGTCTGGATGCCGTCGTTGTAGACGAGGTAGGCGAGGAGGAAGGCGAGGGTGAGTGGGTGTCGGCGCATGTCACGGACCGTCGCCGCGAGCTGCCGCAACCCCGGAGCCGTCGCCTCCTCCCGGACGACCGCCTGCTCCTCACGGCCGCGGTCGCGCAGCCTCAGCAGCGGGATGATCGTGAAGCCGCCCCACCACAGACCCGCCGAGGCCAGACAGATCCGCACGGCCGTCGACTCCGAGACGCCGAAGGAGTCATGGGCGAGATAGAGGACCAGGTTCGCGACCAGCACCAGGGAGCCCGCCGCGTATCCGAAGGCCCACCCCCGCGAGGAGACCGCGTCGCGTTCCTCGGGCGGAGCGATCCGGGGCAGGTAGGAGTTGTAGAGCATCATCGCGACCGACTGGGCCGCGTTCGCGATGATCAGCAGCACGCCGCCGAGCAGATAGCGGTCGCCGTCGAGGAAGAACATGCCGGTGGTGGCCGCCGCGCCCAGATAGGCGGCGGCACCCAGCAGCGGCTTCTTGCGCCCGGTGCGGTCGGCGGCCGCCCCCACCAGGGGCATCACCAGGACGGCCACGATGACCGACAGGGACACCGAGTAGGCGAAGAAGGAGCCCGCGCGCACCGGTATGCCCAGGGGGTGGACGTATCCGTCGGTGTCCGACGCCTCCTTGGCGACCGACGTCAGGTACGGCCCCAGGAACACGGTGAGCACGCTCGTCGAGTAGACGGAGCACGCCCAGTCGTAGAAGTACCAGCCGCGCTGCTCGCGCCGCCGCCCGGCGGCCTCGTCGGACGCCGCCGTCCGCACGGTGTCGGTCCCCACCCGTGCCCTCGCTTCCCGCTGGTGCGAAGGCTTCGACGGGGTGTCGGGCGGCTCAGACCCAGACGCCCCGCTCCTCCATGACCTTGCGCAACGTGTCGATGTGATCGGTCATGATGCCATCGACTCCCAGGTCCAGCAGCCGGCGCATGCGATCCGGATCGTTGATCGTCCACACGTGCACCTGCAGCCCGCGCGCATGGGCGGTACGAAGGAAGCGGGGGTCCACGACCTGGATGCCCGACTGGGCCTCGGGCACCTGCGCGGCCACCGCCGACCGGCGCAGCGCCGCGGGCACCCCCCAGGACCGCAGCCGCAGATTCAGTACACCCCGGGTGCCGTACGACGTCGCGAGGCGCGGCCCGGCGAGCCGCTGGGCGCGCACCACCCGCGCCTCGGAGAACGAGCCGACGCAGACCCGGTCCCAGGCGTTCGTGCGCGCGATGAGGTTGAGCAGCGGGTGCAGGGCGGGCTCGGCCTTGATGTCGACGTTCCAGCGCACCTGGGGGAAGGCCTCCAGCAGCTCCTCGAAGAGCGGCACCGGCTCCTGGCCCGCCACGCGCGCCTGCCGTACGTCCGCCCACGGCAGGTCGGCGATGCGGCCGGCGCCGTCGGTCACCCGGTCCAGCGTCGCGTCGTGGAAGGCGACGAGCTTGCCGTCCCGGGTGGCGTGCACATCGGTCTCGATGTAGCGGTAACCCGTCTCCACCGCGCGCCGGAACTGCGCCACGGTGTTCTCCATGCCGTCCGCGGCCCCGCCGCGGTGCGCGAACGGGATGGGCCCCGGATGGTCGAGGTAGGGGTGGCGTATCAGGGTGGTCACCTGCGCAGTATCACCCCACGGGGTGTCCCGGTGGCAACGACCGTGCTGCCGCCGGATGCCGTCGGAACGGCGAACACCCGCAGGAAGAACTGGGCGAGCGGACCGATGGACACCGCGTAGAGCAGCGTGCCGACGCCGACGCTGCCCCCGAGGGCGAAGCCGGTCACCACGACCGCCAGCTCGATCGTCGTCCGCAGGGTGCGGATCGAGCGGCCGGTGCGCCGGTGCAGCCCGGTCATCAGTCCGTCGCGCGGCCCCGGGCCGAAGGCGGCGGCGATGTACAGGCCGGTGGCCGCGCCGTTGAGCACGACGCCGGTCACCAGAAGAGGAACGCGCACGGCCAGGGCGTGCGCCTCGGGAAACGCCGCGAGGGCGCCGTCCATCGCGATGCCGATGACGAAGACGTTGGAGACCGTGCCGAGGCCCGGGCGCTGACGCAGCGGGATCCACAGGAGCAGCACCACCGCACCAACGATGATCAACACGACGCCGATCGTCAGGCCGGTGCGCTCGGCCAGGCCCTGATGCAGCACGTTCCAGGGTTCCAGGCCCAGGCCCGCCTTGACGAGCAGAGCCGAGCTGAGCCCGTAGAGCACGAGCCCCGCGTACAACTGGACCAGCCGCCGTATGAGATGTCCCCTGGCCTGCAAGTGGTGCCCCCTGTGGTGGTAGTGGCCTGACCCGTGACACTCTGTGGCTTGGAAGGAATCGCCATCCATGGCCAATTCGAGGAAGGTGGACTGGTAACCATGGCGCAGTGGACCTCTGCGGTGGGGGCCGCCCAGCTCGCGCGGCTGCTCAAGTCCCAGCAGGACCGCCCGGCGGGCCCGGGCACGCGCCGCCCGCCCGCCTACCGCGCACTCGCCGACGGCATTCGGCTGCTGGTGCTCGAGGGCCGTGTCCCGGTGGCCGCCCGGCTCCCCGCCGAGCGCGAACTGGCCCTGGCCCTCTCCGTGAGCCGTACGACCGTCGCCGCCGCCTACGAGGCGCTCCGGGCCGAGGGCTTCCTGGAGTCCCGGCGCGGCGCCGGCAGCTGGACGGCCGTCCCGGCGGGCAACCCGCTGCCCGCCCGCGGCCTGGAGCCCCTGCCGCCCGAGGCCCTCGGGTCGATGATCGACCTGGGCTGCGCGGCCCTCCCGGCACCCGAGCCGTGGCTCACCCGCGCCGTCCAGGGCGCGCTGGAGGAACTGCCCCCGTACGCCCACACGCACGGCGACTATCCGGCGGGCCTGCCCGCGCTGCGCTCGATGATCGCCGAACGGTACACGGCTCGCGGGATCCCGACGATGCCCGAGCAGATCATGGTGACGACGGGCGCCATGGGCGCCATCGACGCCATCTGCCACCTCTTCGGCGGACGCGGCGAACGCATCGCCGTCGAGTCGCCCTCCTACGCCAACATCCTCCAGCTCATGAGGGAGGCGGGCGCCCGGCTGGTGCCCGTGGCCATGGCCGAGGGCCTCGCCGGCTGGGACATGGACCGCTGGCGTCAGGTCCTGCGCGAGGCCGCCCCGCGGATCGCCTACGTCGTCGCCGACTTCCACAACCCGACCGGCGCGCTGGCCGACGAGGACCAGCGGCGGCGGCTCGTGGAGGCGGCGCGGTCGGCGGGGACCGTGCTGGTCGCGGACGAGACGATGAGCGAGCTCTGGCTCGACGAGGGGGTCGAGATGCCGCGGCCCGTGTGCGGGTTCGACCCGGCCGGGTCGACGGTGATCACGGTCGGTTCGGCCAGCAAGGCCTTCTGGGCGGGGATGCGGATCGGCTGGGTGCGGGCGGCCCCGGACGTCATCCGCAGCCTGGTCGCGGCCCGCGCCTACGCCGATCTGGGCACGCCGGTCCTGGAGCAGCTCGCGGTGAACTGGCTGTTCAGCACCGGCGGCTGGCAGCAGGCCGTCGGTCTGCGGCGTGCTCAGGCCAGGGACAACCGGGACGCCCTGGTGGCGGCGGTGCGGCGGGAGCTGCCCGAGTGGGAGTTCGCCGTGCCGCGCGGCGGGCTGACGCTGTGGGTGCGGGCCGGGGGTCTGTCCGGCTCACGGCTCGCCGAGGCGGGGGAGCGGGTCGGGGTGCGGGTGCCCTCGGGGCCGCGCTTCGGAGTCGACGGCGCCTTCGAGGGCTATGTGCGGCTGCCGTTCACCGTGGGGGGCGCGGTGGCGGAGGAGGCGGCGGCACGCCTGGCCGCGGCGGCCAGGATTGTGGAGAGCGGGGGGACGGTGGGGGCCGAGGGGCCGCGGACGTTCGTGGCGTAGCAGGCGGCCTCGGCCGCGGAAAGTCGTGCCGCTGGGGGCGCGGTGGCACCGCGCCGGCGCGGTGCCACCGGGTGAGTCCCCGCGCCGGCCCGTGAAGCTACTCCGCGACCGCCGCCTCCACCGGCACCGGCAGCGACTCCGTCTCCGCGTCGGCCGGAGTCGTCACCGGCGGCAGCAGCTCCAGCACCGCCTGCCGCTGCACCTCACTCGTCGCGTCGTCGCATGGATCCGGAGTCGCCGGTACCTGAAGCCGGTGCACCGGCCCCGAGCCCAGCCGCGCGTACCCGCGCCCCGGGGGTACCTGGTCGACCGGCGTTGTGTGGGGAGGAGCGCCGAGGACGGACGCCAGCCGGCCGGCGGAGGCGGGCCCGAGTACGACACGCGCGCGTGTGTGCTGCCGTACGGCGTCGCTCAGCAGGTCCAGGCTGTCGAACTGCTCGGCCACGACCACCGTCACCGAGGCCGCGCGCCCGTGCCGCAGGGGGACCTGGAGCAGGGACTGCGGATCCTCGCGGCCGTCCGCCTCCGCGAGCGGAGTGAAGGCGGTGGGGCGGTCGAGGAGGATCCACAGCGGGCGCCTGGTGTCGTCCGGCGGTGCGTGGCCCGCCTGCCGGGCGCCGTTCGCGGCGATCAGGCGGCGCTCGGTCTCGTGCGCCGCCCACTCCAGGCCGGTCAGTGCCCCGGCCAGTCCGGCCTCGACGCCGAGGACACCGTCCCGGCCGCTGAGGCACGCGTACTCGCCGCTGCCCCCGCCCTCGACGATCAGGACGTCGCCGTACCGGAGGGCCTGGATCGCGATGGAGCGCAGGAGGGTCGAGGTGCCGCTGCCGGGCTGACCCACCACCAGCAGGTGCGGCTCGGTGGAGCGGACGCCGGTGCGCCAGACGACCGGCGGGACGTCGCGCTGTTCCTCGCCGTAGGTGAGGGGGAGCGTGCGCTGGACGCTGGTGGGGTCGGTGAAGCCGAGGACCGTCTCGCCGGGAGCGGTGACGAAACGCTGGGCCGCGATGTCGGTGGGGAGCGGGGCGAGGACGCCGACCGTCAGCTCGTTGCCCTCCTCGTCCCAGGTGAAGAGGTACTCGCGGCCGCGGCCCGACTTCGCCGTGAGCAACTGCTCGATCCGCGCGCGTGAGTCGGCCGCGCCGTCCGGGAAGTAGGCCGGGTACCGGATCACGAGGTGGGCGATCCGGCCCGAGCCGTCGAACTCGTAGGCGGGGAAGGCCTTTTCCCAGTCACCGCCGTGGGCGTAGAGGGGAGCGGGGTCCTCGGCCGTCGAGAAGTACGGGACGAGGGCCTCGTACAGGGACTGGAGCCGCTGGGTCTGCGACTCGTCGGGCCCGTCGGGAGCCGGCGGGGTGCGGTCCCGGCCCTGCCAGGCCGCCGCCGCCATCAGCGTGATGACGGCGAGCAGCGGGCCGTACGGCACGAGGGCCACGACCAGGATCACCGAGGCCGCCAGGAACAGCAGCGGGCCGCGCTTGTCCTTGGGGGTCTCGGCCCATCTGCGCCGCCCGGCCGAGGCCAGTCGGCGCAGACCGCGGGTGATCGTGATCAGCGGATGGAGGACGTCGGTGGCGCTGTCGGCCGCCGTCCGGGCCAGCTCCCGGCTCCGGGCGATCTGCGCGCTGCCTGTGCTCAGGATGCGGGGGAGGGGGCGCCGGGCCACTGCAGTCTCCTGATGGTGCGTACGGAAGGGACGGACGGCGGGACGGGCGGCGTCAGAACTTGATGCCGCCGAGCAGGCCGGCCAGGCTCTCGCCGCCCGCCTTGATGCTCGGGGCGATGGCCGTGCTCGCCAGGTAGAAGCCGAACAGGGCCGAGACGCAGGCGTGTGACGCCTTGAGCCCGTCCTTCCGGAAGAACAGGAAGACGATGATGCCGAGCAGGACGACGCCTGAGATGGACAGGATCATGGGGGATCTCCTGGTTCGTGGGGACAGTCACCATGAGTACTTCCAGGATCACAGGATGTATCCATACGATAAAAGGTGCAACTGGGTGAATTCCGGAGGATTTCCCCCAGGCGGCCGAAGGTCTGGCGGGCCGCCTGAGCAGGAGAATTGCGGCGAACGGGGTTTTTCGTGATCTTTGCCTCGGACGGGACCGGCCATGTGCGCGACGAGCCAGTACGCTGACGATTCACCTGAACGGTTGTAGCGAGTCGTGAGCGAGAGGCGGTCCAGGCCGATGACTGAAGCCCCCGACCCCGAGGTCGTGGAGCTGGCGACCAAGATCTTCGATCTTGCCCGGCAGGGCGCGACCGAGGAGCTCGTGGCGTACGTCGACGCGGGCGTTCCGGCCAACCTCACCAACGACCGCGGCGACTCCCTGGTGATGCTCGCCGCCTACCACGGCCACGCCGACGCGGTCCGGGCCCTGCTGGCCCGCGGCGCCGAGGCCGACCGGATCAACGACCGAGGCCAGACCCCGCTCGCCGGGGCCGCCTTCAAGGGTGAGACGGACGTGATCAAGGTCCTTCTGGAGGCGGGCGCCGACCCGTCGGCGGGCACCCCCTCGGCCGTCGACACGGCCCGGATGTTCGCCAGGGCCGAGCTCCTGGAGCTGTTCGGCACGCCCTGAGCCGAGCGTGCTCCTGCGCAGGTAGGACGAAGTTCCTGACCAGGTAAATCAACGACCACGGGGGAGGCGGTACGGGGCCGCCGGAAATTTCGGTCGCGGCAGGCTGAACAGCCGGGTCATCATGACGACGTGATTCACGGACGCGATGGCTGGGCAGGTGTTGCCGCACCGCGCGGGCCGTGATGCGGTCCGCATGGGCCACCGACGAGAGGCAGAGGAAGATGGTCTACAGCAAGCAGGAAACGGCGGGCGCCCCGACGTGTTGTCACGCGGCCAGGTAGTGCACGTCCCCGGTTGCGTCGACGCTTGATGTGAGGCTGTTTCCCATGTTCGATCCGGTCATAGCGCCCAGCGGTACGCTGCTCGGCCTCCTGCAGAGGGGTCGCGGCGACGGCACGCTGCACGCGCTCACCGCCCCGCGCGCCGAAGCGCTCGCGGCACTGAACCACTGTGTGCTGCGCGATCCCCGCCACGACTGGCAGCTGGAGAACCGCTCCCTGTACTACGCCCGACTCTTCCTCGACCTCGGTGGCGAACTGGACGAGATCGAGGCACACCTCTTCGACGTCGAGGACGCCTTCGACACCGAGGAGTCACGCACGGGCCTCGCCCTGGCCGTCCTCGGTCATCTGGCCTCCTACGGCAGGCGGGACGCCCTCGAACTGCTGCGCAGGTACGCCGCCTCGGGCGCCAACTGGGCCTGGGCCCTGGACGAGCTCGCCCTGCGCGACGACGACGCCGGCCTGCGCGCCCTCGCCACGCCGGTGCTCGCGCGGTTCGCCCCGGACGCCGAGGGCGAGGCCGAGTTGGCCGCCGCCGTCCGGGACGCCTTCGAGCCACGGCCCTGGCGGCTGTGGGCCGAGGATCCCCGCGAGTACGTCTCCACACGCGTGCGTGCCGCCCAGGAAGCCGGCTGTTTCGACCGCTGGCAACGCCAGATGAGTTCCAGCGGGCCACGCCCCGGCTGGAGCGTGCGGGCCGTGTTCGAGTGGGCCCAGCAAGGTGTGGAACGCGGCGCGGCCCTCCATGTGCCCGCCGCCCGCTGCCTCACGGCAGTGGCCGGCCCCGAGGACCGGCCGGAAATCGTGCAGGCCGCCAAGGACGGCCCCGAGGGAGCCCGCTGTACGGCCCTGCGCTATCTCGCCGACTGCAACGATCCCGACGCCCTCGTGCTGATCGAGCAGGCCGTGGCCGGCGGCTCCACGGCCGTCGTGGAGGCCGCCGTCGACGCCTTCGAACGCATGCGCAGCCTCGCCGCCGTCGACCGGGCCCGCGGCTGGGCCCACCGGCCCGACGCCCTCGGGGCCGCAGCGGGCCGCATGCTCGCCTGTCGGGGCGGCACCAGGGACAGCGACCTTGTCCTCGGCGCCCTGCGCGAGGCCGTACGAGGCGAGGGCTGCGACGCGCCGACCCTGTGGACCCTCGTCGACGGCGCCGGACGCCTAGGCATCGTCTGCGCGGCCCCCGTGCTGCGCCACATCTACCGTGAGACGGCCTCCTCCCATCTGCGCGAGCGCTGCGCCCGCGCACTCGCCGCCACCGACCCCTCCTTCGCCACCGGCTTCGCCGTCGAGTGCCTCTGGGACTGCGAGGAGGCCACCCGTGAGATCGCCGCCCGGCACGCCGAGACCGGTGACGCCCGGGTCGTGGAGCGCCTGCGCCGGCTCGCCGCCGACCCCGCCGAGGAGGCGGAGGTCCAGACGGCCGTACGGAGCCGGATCGGACCGGACGCGGCGTCCGCCATGTAGCCGGACGCGACCGGAGGGGTCGCCGCGCGCCTCCCGGGTGAACACGGGATGACCCTGGGGTCGGACGGGTGTGGACACCGTCTGACCTGCCGGGTGAGCGGCACAGGCGTGCCGCTGGGCCGCGCCGGGGCGCGCAGCGCAACGCTCACGGGACGTTTGTCGGCCGGAAAGATCCACGTTGTCGCCGCCACGTCCAAGGCGGCGACAACACGGGTATGCGTGTCGTCATCGTGACCGAATCCTTTCCCCCCGACGTGAACGGCGTGGCCCACTGCGCGCTCCAGACCGCCCGGCACCTCGTAGATCGCGGTCACCTTCCGCTCGTCGTCGCACCGGCCACCGCCGCCGGTACCGGGCCGGACGCCGAGGCGCCCTGCCCCGTCGTCCGTGTCCCCTCCCTCCCGCTCCCCGGCTACCCCCAGGTCCGCGTCGCCCTCCCCAGCCGACGCGTCGCCGCGGCCATCACCGAGCACGGCGCCGACCTGGTCCACCTGGCCAGCCCCTTCGTCCTCGGCGTCCGCGGCATGGCCGCCGCCGCGAAACTCGGCATCCCCGCCGTCGCCGTCTACCAGACCGACCTGGCCGGATACGCCCGCACCTACATGGGCGCCGGCGAGACCACCGCCTGGCGGCGCATCCGCTCCGTCCACGCCGCCGCCGACCTCACCCTCGCCCCCTCCACCGCCGCCCGCCACGACCTGGAGACGCACGGGATACCCCGGGTCAAACTGTGGCCGCGCGGCGTGGACACCGTCCGCTTCCGCCCCGACCACCGCGACGAGGCACTGCGCCGCGAACTCGCCCCGAACGGCGAACTGATCGTCGGCTATGTCGGCCGGCTCGCCCCCGAGAAGCAGGTCGAACTGCTGGCCGGGGCATGCGGTCTGGAGGGCGTGCGAGTCGTCGTGGTGGGCGACGGGCCGAGCCGGGCCCACCTGGGCGAGGCCCTGCCCGGCGCGGTGTTCCTCGGGCGGCGCACCGGGGACGACCTCGCCCGGATCTTCGCCTCGCTGGACGTCTTCGTGCACACGGGGCCCTTCGAGACGTTCTGCCAGACCGTGCAGGAGGCCATGGCCAGTGGTGTGCCGGTGGTCGCCCCGGCCGCCGGCGGCCCCCTGGACCTGGTCGCCCACGGGCGCACCGGTCTGCTGGTCCCGCCGCGCGACACGGCCGCCGTACGGGACGCGGTAGGGTCCCTGGCCGCCGATCCCGCCCTGCGGACGGCGTACGGCGAGGCCGGGCGCGGCATGGTCGAGGGGCGCACCTGGGCCGCCGTCGGCGACCGGCTCATCGGGCACTACGCGGACGTGCTGGCCGCGCGCCGACTGGTGGTGGCGGCATGAGCGGGGGGTCGCTGAGGATCGTCCGCCTGGCCAACTTCGTGGCCCCCGCCTCGGGTGGGCTGCGCACCGCGCTGCGCGAACTCGGCAAGGGCTACCGCGCGGCGGGCCACGAGCCCGTCCTGATCGTGCCGGGCGAGCGGGCGACCGACCGCGAGACCGAGCAGGGCCGGGTGATCACCCTGCCCGGCCCGCTGCTGCCCGGCACCGGCGGCTACCGCGTCCTCACCGACAAGCGGCGCGTCGCCCGCCTCCTCGAAGGCCTCGAGCCCGACCGCCTGGAGGTCTCCGACCGTACGACGCTGCGGTGGACCGGCAAGTGGGCGCGGCGCGCCCGGGTCCCCGCGGTGATGGTCTCCCACGAGACCGCCGACGGAGTGCTGCGTACCTGGGGCGTGCCGGAAGCGGCCGCCCGCCGCACCGCCGACGCCCTCAACATCCGTACGGCCCACACGTACGCGCGCGTGGTGTGCACCACCGAGTTCGCCGAGCGGGAGTTCGTGCGGATCGGGGCCCGGAACGTGGTGAGGGCCCCGCTCGGCGTGGACCTCGTCGAGCGGCATCCGGCGCTGTACGACGCGGGAGTGCGGGCCCGGTACGCGCGCGTGGACGAAGTGCTCCTGGTCACCTGCACCCGGCTGTCCGTCGAGAAGCGGCCCAGTACGGCACTGGACGCCGTCGAGGCGTTGGTGGCACGGGGCGTACGTGCGGTGCTGGTGATCGCCGGGGACGGGCCGCTGCGGCCGGGGCTGGAGCAGCGGGCCCGGGAACGGGGGCTGCCCGTGATCTTCCTCGGGCACGTGGGCGACCGGGGGGCCCTGGGGGCGCTGCAGGCCTCCGCCGACGTGTGCCTGGCCCCGGGGCCCGCGGAAACGTTCGGTCTCGCCGCGCTGGAGGCGATGGCCTGCGGGACACCCGTGGTGGTGAGTGCCTCGTCGGCGTTGCCCGAGGTGATCGGGACGGCGGGGATGGTCGCGGCGGATGCCGGGGCGGCTTTCGCTGACGCGGTCGAGAACCTTCTTCAGCGATCCCGGGCGGAGCGCAGTGAGGAGGCACGCGCGCGTGCGGAGTGCTTCGGGTGGGGGGCGTCGGTGGAGGCGTTCCTCGCGGCGCACGATGCGACGGTGCCGTTGCGTTCTGTGGCGGGCCGTGCGACGGCGCGGGAGCGTGCTGACGTGAGTGGTGCGACGGGACGGGAGCGGTCCGACGCCGGCGCTGCGACGGGGCGGGAGCGTGGGGACGGGAGCGTTGCGACGGGGGCGGAGCGTTCCGGCGAAGGCGTCGCGACGGTCCTGGATCGTCCTTTCGTGCCCGGAGGCCTCGGATGAGACCCCTTCGTTTCGTCGCGCTCGGAGACTCCCTCACCGAAGGGGTGGGTGATCCGGCGGGAGAGGGGTGGCGCGGGTGGGCCGCGCTGCTCGCGGGACGGCTTGCCCAGGAGTCCCCGATGGAGTCCGTGGAGTTCACCAACCTCGCGGTCAGCGGGGCGCAGACGAGGGACGTGCTGGAGCGGCAGCTCCCGGCCGGGCTGGCGCTGCGGCCCGACGTCGTCTCCGTCGTCGTAGGCGTGAACGACACGCTGCGCTGCACCTTCGACATCCATGCCGTCGCCGCCCGGCTCGACACGGTGTACACCGCCTTCGCCGAGCAGGGCGCGGTCCTGCTCACGGCGTGCCTGCCCGACCCGGGCGCCATGCTCGGCCTGCCCGGGGCGCTGGCCCGTCCGCTGGCCCGGCGGCAGCGTGCGGTCAACGCCGTCGTCCACGCGCTGTCCGAAAGGTACGGGGCCGTCCACCTGCACGCGGCGGAGGGCGCCTGGCTGACGGACCGGGCGATGTGGAGCGCGGACCGGCTGCATCCGGGCGAGCGGGGGCACCGGCAGTTGGCCGTGCGTTTCCACGCACTGCTCGCGCAGGCGGGCCTCGCCGCCGGACCGGCGCCCTCACCCGAGCCGGAGTCCCCGGCGCCCACGGCCTCGGCCGGCCTCTGGTGGCTGGCGACCGCGGGCACCGGCTGGGTGGCCCGGCGCTGCACCGACCTGCTGCCGCAACTGCTCACGCTGGCCGTCGACGAGATGCGCCACCGCGCGCGCGGGACGAGTGCCCGGCTCGACCTGCGGGCGTCCGCGGCGGTCTCCGCGGCCCTTGCCGCGCTGTCGACGGCGGAACCCCAGCCGGACGCCGTCTGAGCCGCGCCGGGCGTCAGCGGCGGCGTACGCCGACGAAGCGGACCGGTGTTCCCGGTACTGCCTGGGCGGCGGCCGGGAGGTCGGCGGTGCGGACGACTCCGATCACCGGGTAGCCCCCGGTGGTCGGGTGGTCGGCCAGGAAGACCACCGGCTGGCCGTTGGGCGGCACCTGCACGGCGCCCAGGACCATGCCCTCGCTGGCCAGTTCACCGGTCAGGGCGCGCTCCAGCGTGGGCCCCTCGGTGCGCAGCCCGATGCGGTTGCTCGCCGGGGACACCCGGAACGCGCTCGTGGTGAAGGCGTGGACCGCCGCCGGCGTGAACCAGTCGTCGCGCGGCCCGAGCGTGACCCGGAGGACGAGTTCGGCCGGGGGAGCGGCTTGCGGGGCGACGTCCACGCGCGCGTGGCGGCCCGGTTCGGCGCCCAGGGGCAGGACCGTGCCGTCCGTGAGGGGCGCGGGGCCGAGGCCCGAGAGCAGGTCCGTGGAGCGGCTGCCGAGGACCGGTTCCACGGCGATGCCGCCGGACACCGCCACATAGCTGCGCAGCCCGGAGACGGCGGACCCCACGTCCAGCACCGCCCCGCCGGGCACGCGGAGGGGAGCGCCCCAGGCGGCCGGACGGCCGTCCAGCATGACGGGGCAGGGGGCGCCCCCGACCGCCACGGTGACGGCGGAACGAGGCCGTACGGCACAGCCGTTGACGGTGGTCTCCAGGACCGCCGCCTCGCGCGGGTTGCCGACGAGCCGGTTGACGAGGGCCGCCGCGGGGGCGTCCAGCGCGCCGGAGCGGGGCACACCGAGGTGGGCGTGCCCCGGCCGGCCCAGGTCCTGCACGGTGGTGAGCGCCCCGGCGCGGACGACGGAGAGCGCGCGGTCGGTCACCCCGCACCCACCGGCGCCGCGACGAAGCGCACACGCGTGCCCGGTGACAGCAGCGCGGCCGGTACCCGCGCGTGGTCCCACAGGACCACGTCCGTGCTGCCGATCAGCTGCCAGCCGCCCGGCGAAGAGCGGGGGTACACCCCCGTGTAGGGCCCCGCAAGGGCCACCGAGCCCGCCGGTACGGCGGTGCGCGGCGTGGCGCGGCGCGGAACGTCGTAACGCGGCGGGAGACCGGTGAGGTAGCCGAATCCGGGTGCGAACCCGCAGAAGGCGACCCGGAACTCGGTGCCGGCGTGGATCCGCGCCACCTCCCGCTCGGACACACCCCAGTGCGCGGCGACATCGGCGAGGTCGGGGCCGTCGTAGCGCACCGGCAGCTCGATCACCTCGCGCGCGTGCGGGGGAGCGGGCGGGACGTCCGCCGAGGTCAGTTCGGAAGTCAGACGGACCGGGTCGTCGACGCCGTCCAGGAGCACCGTCCGGGCCGCCGGGACGATCTCGCGGGCGGTCAGCAGTCCGGCGGTGCGGCGGCGCAGCAGCTCCGCGTGCAGGGCCTCGGCCTCGCGTCCCGAGGCAACCTCGACGAGCAGTCCGTCGTCGCCGACGGGCAGCACCCGCATGCTCATGCGAAGGCCTCCACCCGTACGCCCGACTCCTCCAGCCGTTTCCGGACCCGGCGGGCCAGGTCCACCGCGCCGGGTGTGTCGCCGTGCAGACACAGGGAACGCGCGCGCACCTCGATGGGCGGCCCCGCCTGGGAGGTGACCGTACCGGAGCGGGCCAGACTCAGGGACCGCTCGACGACGGTGTCCGGGTCGGTCACCACGGCCCCGGCCCGACCACGCGGCACGAGCGTGCCCTGCTCGGTGTACGCGCGGTCCGCGAACGCCTCGGTGACGGTCGGCAGGCCCGCCTTCCGGGCCAGGTCCAGCAGACGCGAGCCCGGCAGTCCGAGCAGGGGCAGCGTGGCGTCGGCGAGGAGCACCCCGTCGATCACCGCGCCGGCCTGCTCCTCGTCGTGCACGACCCGGTTGTAGAGCGCGCCGTGCGGTTTGACGTATGCGACGCGGGAGCCCGCCGCCCGCGCGAAGACCTCCAGGGCGCCGATCTGGTAGGCCACCTCTGCGGCCAGTTCGGCGGACGGCACGTCCATGGCGCGCCGCCCGAACCCCGCCAGGTCCCGGTAGGAGACCTGCGCGCCGATCGTCACGCCCCGCTCGGCGGCCAGTCCGCAGACTCGCCGCATGGTGGCCGCGTCCCCGGCGTGGAAGCCGCAGGCCACGTTGGCGCTGGTGACGACGGACAGCAACTGCTCGTCGTCGGTGAGCTGCCAGCGGCCGAAGCCCTCGCCGAGGTCGGCGTTCAGATCGATCGCGGTCATGGATCCTTCCTGTCTCCTGCTCAGGCCACGCGGTACTGCTCGTCGCGGGCGTCGGTGAGGAACATCTGTCCCGGGGCGTGGGTGAGGGCGAACGGCGGGCGCGAGGCCATCACCGCGGCCTGCGGGGTCACACCGCAGGCCCAGAACACCGGGATGTCGTCCGGCTCGGCGTCCACCGGGTCGCCGAAGTCGGGCCGGCCGAGATCGTCGATGCCCAGGCCCGACGGGTCGCCGCAGTGTACGGGGCTGCCGTGGACCGCCGGGAGCAGACTGCTCTCCCGGATGGCGGTTGCCAGGTGCTCCGGCGGCACCGGACGCATCGACACCACCATCGGGCCGTGCAGGCGCCCCGCCGGCCGGCACTGACGGTTCGTCACGTACATCGGGACGTTGCGCCCCTGTTCGAGGTGGCGGATCGGGACGCCCGCCCCGGCCAGCGCCCACTCGAAGGTGAAGCTGCAGCCGATCAGGAACGACACCAGGTCGTCCCGCCAGTACGCGCGGGCGTCCGCCGGCTCGTCCACCAGCTCGCCGTTCTCCCACACCCGGTAGCGCGGCAGATCGGTGCGCAGGTCGGCGCCCTCGGCCAGGACGGTCGTCCAGGAACCGGCGTCCGTGACGTCGAGAACCGGACACGGCTTCGGGTTGCGCTGGCAGAACAGCAGCATGTCGTACGCCCAGTCCGCGGGCACCGAGATCAGGTTGACCTGGGTGTGCCCCGCGGCGACCCCGGCCGTGGGACCCGCGAGGCCCTCCCGGAAGCGGGACCGCGCGAATTCCGGGCTCCACGCGTGCGCGTGCTCGTCGACGAGAGTCAGGGGGCGGTCGTCCACGAGGGTGGGACGACGGTCCTGTATGCGCTTCACTCGAGTTCCTTCCCACGCGTCTCCGGCAGCCCCAGCAGCGCCAGGGCGGCGATTGCGTAGCCGATCGCGCCGAAGACCAGCGCGCCGCCCACACCCCAGCTGTCGGCCAGGAAGCCGACCGAGGTGGGGAAGACCGCGCCGACGGCACGGCCGGTGTTGTACGTGAAGCCCTGCCCGGTGCCGCGCACGGCCGTCGGGTACAACTCGCTCAGGAAGGAGCCGAAGCCGCTGAAGATCGCCGACATGCAGAACCCGAGCGGGAAGCCGAGGACGAGCAGCAGGGTGTTGGCGCCGTCGGGGATGTTCGCGTACGCCAGGATGCAGATGGCCGACAGCAGGGCGAACAGCCAGATGTTGCGGCGCCGGCCCAGCCGGTCGGTGAGGTAGCCCCCGGTGAGGTAGCCGAGGAAGGCGCCCGAGATCAGGAACGTCAGGTAGCCGCCGGTGCCGACCACCGACAGACCGCGCTCCGACTTCAGGTACGTCGGCACCCAGGTCGCCAGCGTGTAGTAGCCGCCCTGGACGCCGGTGGACAGCAGCCCGGCGAAGACGGTCGTGCGCAGGAGGGGGCCCTTGAAGATGGCCGGGAACGAGCCCTTCTCGGCGCTCTGCTCGCGCGCCGCCGTGGCCTCCGGCGCGTCCTTGACCTGCCGTCGCATCCACACGACCAGCAGCGCGGGCAGGGCACCCGTCCAGAACATCACACGCCAGGCCATGTCGTCGCCGAAGAACGAGAAGACGAGTGTGTAGGCGATCGCGGCGAGACCCCAGCCGACGGCCCAGGAGCTCTGAATCGCGCCCAGGGTGCGGCCCCGGTGCTTCGCGCTCGCGTACTCGGCCACCAGGATCGCGCCGACCGCCCACTCACCACCGAATCCGAGACCCTGCAGGGCGCGGAAGACCAGCAGCGTCTCGTAGTTCGGCGCGAAGCCGCAGGCGACGGTGAAGACGGCGTACGTGATCACCGTGATCATCAGCGCCCTGACCCGGCCGATCCGGTCGGCCACCACGCCCGCGACGGCGCCGCCGATCGCGGACACGACCAGTGTGACGGTGGTGAAGAGGCCGGTCTGACCGCTGTCCAGGCCGAAGTACGCCGACAGCGCGACCATGCTCAGGGGCAGCGTGAAGTAGTCGTAGGAGTCGAGGGCGTAGCCGCCGAACGCGCCGGCGAAGGCGCGGCGGCCACGCGGACCGAGGGCCCGCAGCCAGGCGAACGCCCCGTCGTCGGAGGGCTGTTCGGCGGTGACGGGGCGTGTGCCGGTGGTCGGGGCGTGCGGTGGTGGGGTCGTGCTCATGGGGCACCTCGCAGAGGGATGACGGAGGGCGCTGGAAGTGAGCCGTGCCGTGCGGGAGCGGCCGGCGCCGCGGTGGGGACGGGGCGGTGCCGTGAACAGGAAGGTAGAGGATCGTTGAACGATCCTTCAATACCCGTGTTGTTTCGTTCTCGTGTTCTGCGGTTGAATTCCGGCATGGCAGAGCAGCTGGCGGGACTGGCCGACGACCGCGCCCTCCTGGGGCGCACCAGCACGGCCGAGCGTGTTTCGGACATCCTCAGGAGCCGTATCGCCGACGGGTTCTTCCCGCCGGGGACGCGCCTGTCGGAGGACAGCATCGGCGGAGCGCTCGGCGTCTCCCGCAACACGCTGCGCGAGGCGTTCCGGCTGCTCACGCACGAACGGCTGCTCGTCCACGAGCTGAACCGGGGCGTGTTCGTACGGGTCCTGACCGTCGAGGACGTCGAGGACATCTACCGCACCCGCGCGCTCGTCGAGTGCGCCGTCGTGCGGGGGCTGGGCGAGCCGCCGTACGCCCTGGACGCACTCCGGGCGGCCGTCACCGAGGGCCAGGTCGCGGCCGTCGAGAATGACTGGAAACGAGTGGGTACCGCCAACATCCACTTCCACCGCGAACTCGTCGCCCTGGCCGCCAGCGCCCGCACCGACGAGCTGATGCGCAGCGTCTTCGCCGAGCTGCGCCTCGCCTTCCACCTCGTCGACGACCCACGGCGGCTGCACGAGCCGTACCTCATGCGCAACCGCCGGATCCTCCAGGCCCTGGAGGCCGGCGACAGGGGCGAGGCGGAGAAACTGCTCGAGGTGTACCTCCAGGACTCACTGGAACGGGTCGTCGAGGTGTACCGGCGGCGGGTGGGAGAAGGGGCTGGTGGCGGGGGCGACGCCTGACCCCGTCTCCCGGCCGGGTGAGGCGGTCGCATCTGCGGTCGTTTGGGTTGTTGTCAGACCGAGGACCTACTCTGTGCACCGTGACTTCGCCTGCATCGACGGACCGAGTTCCGCCCCAGCTCAGCGCGGGGCCGCGCCCCGCTCCGGGCCCGGCCGCCGACGAGGGACTGGCGCGGCGGCTGCGCGCGCTCGCCTGCACCGCGCCCATCCACGACCTCGACGTGCGCAAGGCCAACCTCGCCGGTGAGTACTCGGTGTACGGCATGGCGGAGATCGCCCTCGCCGCCATCGACCTCGTCACTTTGAACATGGACTTCGACACCGGCGCCGACCACGACCAGATCGTGGCCCGCCTCATCCCGCGCATCGCCGCACAGGCCCCCCAGCGGCCCGCAGCCGAGCATGAGCGGGTGGCCCGCTGGGTCCTGGAGAACCTGATCAACGTCGGCAGCGTCGACCGCGGTTTCCGCGCCGTGTACGGCACCTTCGCGGCCGACGGCACCTATGTGCGCCGCGACTACGACTTCAAGCTGCTCGAGGAGGTCCCCGGCCACGGGGGAGCGGTCTACCTCCGGACCACGGACGAGGCGGTCAACGTCCTCGTCGGAGCCCTCGACACCGACGTCACCAGCGCGCAGATCGCCGCCGAGGTCAAGCTGGAGGTCCTGATCCGCCGCGGCCGGCTCGCCGACGCCCAACTCGCCGCCGAACAGGCCCGCTACCGCACCGTGCAGTACTCGGAGACCCTCCGCCGAGCCCTGGAGGCGACCCGGCGCAACGTCCGCGCGGTGGACTGGCTCAACACCGTCCCCGACATGATCGCCGAGGCCCTCGACCACGTCGCGGACCGCTATCGCCACGAGAACGCGATCCTCACCAACATCCGCCGGGCACGCGACGAGATCGAGGACGCAGAGAACAAGCGGCGCGCCGCCGAACTCGTCGACATCGTGAAGGACTGCATCCGCAGGCACACCCAGCTGCAGTCCCGGCTGCTGGAGGCCGGCCCGCTGTTCCGCGCGGAACAGGACCGGCAGGCCTTCGCCACGCCCATGACGTCCTCCGGGATAGATCTCTACGGCCATCTCGTCGCGCCCGTGCTGCCGTTGCCGCTGGAGCAGGCGGCCCGGGTCACCGACGCGTTCTTCGCGCGCGGGACCGGGTTCCGGACACCGGTGTCCGTGCGGGTGGGCGATCTGGTCGACCTGCTCCTGACGCCGCCGGTGGAGCGGGAGCACCTGGGGGCCGAGATGCCGGAGCCAGACCTCATCGCGACCCCGGACGACAGCCGGTTCAGCGAGGAACAGCTGGCGGTCGCCAAGGAGTTGCTCGATCTGCCCGCCGACGCGCCGCGGCGGCTGTCGGGACTCCTGGCGGAGGCGCGGCGCACCGGTGACCTCGAACTGCCGTACCTGGTGGCACTCTTGGCGGTTCACGCCGCCAGCCCGGCCGTGGGCACGGCTTACCGGCAGGGCGAGGAGAAGCTCCTGTTCGCCGTGGACGACGGCACGGAGCTGGACGACCCCGAGTTCGGCGGAGCCGACCTGATAGTCGGCACCGCTCTGCTGGACGCCGCGGGGATGGCGGCCGACCGCACGGAGGCCGCATGAGCCGGGCCGGGAACCTGATGAACGAGCACGAGTACACCAAGGAGCCGAAGCCGTGACCGAGCACGTCGAGTGGAGCGACACGGAGGCCCCCGCCCCGGCGGTGAACGCCCCCGTCACCCCCGCCGACGCCGCCGACGCGGCGCGGCTCGTCGCCTTCGGGCTGCAGCCCAAACTCCAGCCCGCGCGTGACCAGGAGTACGCGGACCTGCTGCGGCGCCACCGGGAGGACCCGGCGTTCGCGCGGCTCGCCGACGCCGTCGCCGCCGGGCTCGGACTGGTCGTGCTGGAGGTGTCCCCGCGCGCGGGGATGGCCGTCACCGCCGCCGAGGACTCGGTCTTCGCCGTGCGGATGGGGGACTACGCGCGTCGCACGTCCGCCGACGGCGGGGACCGCTTCCTGCACGGGCTCGCCCATCTCGCCGTCGCCGCGATGGCGTTCCCGCGACCCGAGGACCTCGCCGACGACGGGTACATCGGGCGCGTCAGCGTCAACGGCGTCGACGCCTTCGTGCGCCAGGCCTGCCGCCGGCTGGAGGAGCGCGCCGAGGCCCAGGGCGAGAACACCGACCCTGCCACCGACGCGCCCGGCCTGGAGGCCGCCTGGCGGATCTGGGCCAGACGCAGCGCCGCCGGTGCCACCAAGGACGCCCGCAGACTCGCCGGCTCGACGACCGGCATCGTCGGCAAGGCCGTCGCCTTCCTCACCGACTCCGGCTTCCTCCAGCGCACCGGCGACGACAGTGGCGGCACGTACCGCACGACGGCCCGCTACCAGCTCCAGGTCCGGGACATGGCCGGCGGTGCCGCCATGGCCGAGCTGCTGGAACTGGGCGTCGTCCCGGTCACCGACGGCACCCCGACGCTGCTGCCCGCCGAGGAGACCGACGACCTGGAGCTGGTGGCCGACGCCGGGCTGCCGTTCCACTCCTGAGGCTGCCGAAGCCCCGCAGAGCTGCCGAAGCCACGTAAGGCTGCCAAAGCTCTACACCCCCCTGATCTGCCGAAGACTTACGAGAGTCCGCCATGTACGAGCTGTCCCGGGTCCGCCTCTACTCCATCGGGCCTGCCGGTGCGCGCTACGCCGACACCGTGCTTGACCTGCGGGGCGTCGGCGACGTCGTGCCCGACCCCGCCCCCATGCAGGCGGAGTTCTTCGAGGAGGAGCCCGTCGGCCCGCCGCGCCGGCCCGCACCCGCCGGCGTGCTCTTCCTGGAGAACGGCGGCGGCAAGTCCGTCCTGCTCAAGCTGATCTTCTCGGTGATGCTGCCGGGCCACCGCAACACCCTCGGCGGCGCCAGCTCCGGCGTGCTGCGCAAGTTCCTGCTCGCCGACGACTGCGGGCATGTGGCCCTGGAGTGGCAGCACGTACTGACCGGCGAGTGCGTCGTCGTCGGCAAGGCCAGCGAGTGGCGCGGACGGCAGGTCTCCAACGACCCACGTAAGTTCGCGGAGGCCTGGTACTCGTTCCGGCCCGGGCCCGGGCTCAGCCTCGACAACCTCCCCGTCGCCGAGTCCACTGCCGTACGGCCGCCCGTCGAGGGCGCCTCCGGCGCGCAGGGGCGGCGGCGCACCATGAAGGGGTTCCGGGACGCGATCACCGAGGCGGGGAAGGCGTATCCGCACCTGGAGGTGCACTGGGAGGAGATCCACGACCGGTGGGTCGAGCACCTCACCGAACTCGGCCTCGACCCCGAACTCTTCCGCTACCAGCGGGAGATGAACGCCGACGAGGGCGAGGCGGCCGGCCTCTTCGCGGTCAAGAAGGACTCCGACTTCACCGACCTGCTGCTGCGAGCGGTGACGGACACGCGCGACACCGACGGGCTCGCCGACCTCGTGAGCGGCTTCGGCAACAAACTGGGCCGCCGTGCCGAGCTGATCGCCGAACGGGACTTCACCGCCGGGTCGGTGGACCTGCTCGGGCGGATCGTGGAGGCCGCCGAGGCACGCTCACGTGCGCGTGACATCCACACGGGCGCCGAGCGGCGTACCCGCACGCTGGCCCGCCGGCTGTCCGCCCGGGGCCTGCAGGAGCGGGTACGCGCCGCCGACCTCGCCCAGCGGGTCACGGCCGCCGCCTACGCCGTCACCCACTCCGAGGGCGGACGCGAGCGCAGCGCGCTGATCGCCGCCGAGCTCGCCTTCCGGCACGCCTCTCTGGCGCTCGCCGCCGCGGAGAAGTCCGCCGCCGCGCAGAAACGCGAACTCGCCGACGCCCGCACCCTGCACGCCGCCTGGCAGGCCGCCGAGGCCGTCCTGCGCCACCGCGCCGCCTCCGACCGCGTCACGCGCGTGTCCGCCGCGATCCAGGAGGCCGAGCGCGACGCCGCCCCGGCCCTCGCCGCCCGCGCCAGGGCCGCCGTCGACCTCGTACGCGCCCTGCACGCGGCCGCCGAGGGCGCCGAGGCCCTCGCCAACGAGGAGGAGGAGCGCTCGGCCGCACTCCAGGAGGTCGGCGAGACCGCCCACCGGGACTCCACCTCCGCCGCGACCGAGGCACAGCGCGCCCGCAGCGAGATCGGGCATCTGCGCCAGCGGCTCGCGGAGGTCGAGCAGGAGACCGCCGAAGCCGTCCGCGCGGGCTGGCTGGACGACAGCGCGCCCGACGCGGACCCCGCCCGCGCGGCCCTCGCCGCCAGCGACGCCGAGAAGACGGCCGTGGCCGCCTGGGACACCGCCCGTGAGGCCTCCCACAGGGCCACCGAGCACGCCCGCGAGGCCGCCTCCGCCGAGTCACGCGCCGAGCTGACCGCGGCCCGCGCGGCCGACGCGGCGACGGCCGCACGGCGCTCGTACGAGGCGGAACGCCGGCTCGCCGAGGCCCTGGCGGGCGAGGAACGGCTGGCGGAGCTGCTCGGCCTCACCGGCGGTGCTGCGCGCGGGCCGATCCCGCAGCCCCGGCAGGACGGCGACAGCGCCGACGGCCCCTCCCTGACCCCGGAGGACCTCGACCGCTGCGCCGGCGAACTGCGCGAACTCCTCGACGACGCCGTCTCCTCCGCCGAACGCCAGCTCTTCGAACTGCGCACCGCGGCCGCCGACGATTCCCGCATCCTCGGCGCGCTCGGCGACGGCGGGCTGCTGCCGCCCGGCCCCGACGTGCTGGCCACCGTCGAGTTCCTCGGCGAGCACGGTATCCCCGCCCTGCCCGGGTGGCGCTACCTCGCCCAGGCCGTCGACCCCGCCGACCACGCGCGCGTGCTCGCCGCCCGCCCCGAGCTGGTCGACGGCGTGATCATCACCGACCCCGACTCGCACGCACGCGCGCGTGACGCCCTCAGCGGCGCCGCGCTGCTGCCCCGCTCGGCCGTCGCGGTCGGCACGGCCGCCGCCCTGCTCGCACCGCCCCCGGCCGCCGATGCCCAGAGCGGTGACGTCTTCCTGGTACCGCCGAACCCGGCCATGCACGACGAGCACGCCGCCGACGAAGAGCGGCAGGCGCTGCGCGCGCGGGCGACCGAGCGGGACGAGGACATCCGCCGGCTCGCGGCGCGGCTCGGCAAGGACCGGGAACTGGCCGCCCGCCTCGCCTCCTGGCGCACGGGCTGCCCGGCGGGGCGGCTCACCGAACTCGCCCGTACCGCCGAGGAGGCGCGCGCCTTCGCCGAGGAGTCCGAGGCCGAGCTCGCCGAGGCACGGACCGTGCGCGCCGAGGCGGACGAGGCCGCCGCCGAGGCCGCACAGGTCCGCGACGAGAAGCAGGAGGCCGCCCAGAAGGCCCGACGCGCCGCCGACGCCCTCGCCGGGCTCGCCTTCCGGCTGCGCGAGCGGGCGGGCTGGCAGGTCAAGCTGCGGGAACTCGCCGACGAGGCCGCCGAGTCGGAGGCCCGCGCCCAGGCCTGCCTGGAGCACGCCCGCGCCGCGGACGAGGACCGCCGCGCCGCCCAGCGCGCCGCCGACGACGCCCGCCGCACCGCCCGTGCGCTGCGCGCCGAGCGCTCCGAGATCGCCGGGGCCCCCGACGACGTACCGGAGGACGACACGGACGCGCCGAAGTCGTCCCTGCCCGCCCTCCGCGAGGCCTACCGCGCCGCCTCCCAGCTCTACGAGAAGGTCGGCGTCGGCGCCGACCTGCGCGCCGAGCAGGCACGCGCGGAGAGCGACGAGAGCGCCGCCCGCGCCGAACTGGACCGGCTCAGCAACAAGGTCCGCACCCGCGCCGAGCAGTTGCTCCAGTCCCCCGACGGCTCCGACGGGCCGTCCCGGCAGGCCGCGGCCGCGCGTGCGGAGGAGCTCGTACAGCTCCTGGAGACCCGCGTGTCCACCGCCAGCGAACAGCTCGGGCGGCTGCGCGGCGAGGCCGAGCGGCACGCGCCCGAGGACGGCGACGCCCACACCGAGCTGCCGGAGGAGCTCCAGCCGCGCGACGCCGAGCACGCCCAGGCACTGCTGCGCACGGCCACGGCCGAACTCACCTCCCGCACCGAGGCGTTGGCCCAGGCCCGAGAGGCACACACCGAACTGCTGGACGCGCACCGGGCCGCCGAGGACGCGGCCGGCGGCTTCGACGAGATCGCCGCGATGCTCCGAGACCTCCTGCGCGAGCACGCCCCGGAGGACGAGCAGGAGGCGCCCGAGCCCTACCCCGGCACCTTGGAGGAGGCCCGCCAGTCGGCCGCCGAAGCCCGCCGCTCGCTACGCGGCTGCGCCGCCGACCTCTCCGCCGCCGAGTCCGCCGTACGCGAGGCCGGCGACGTGCTCGTTCGGCACGCCAACTCCACGCGCTACGAGCAGGTTCGTACACCTGCCCGGCAACAGATCCGCGAGCTGCCCGCCTCCGCCCTGCCCGAGCACGCCCAGAAGTGGGCGGACGCCTTCGCGCCCCGACTGCGGGTGCTGACCGACGAGTTGGAGCAGCTGGAGCGCAACCGGGACTCGATCGTGGACCGGCTGCGAGGCCTCGTCGAGTCCGCGCTCGCGACCCTCCGCTCCGCCCAGCGGCTGTCACGCCTGCCCGAGGGGCTGGGCGAGTGGTCCGGCCAGGAGTTCCTGCGCATCCGCTTCGAGGAGCCCGACCAGGCCACCCTCACCGAGCGGCTCGGCGAGGTAATCGACGACGCGACCCGGGCGGCCGTGAAGAAGAACTCCGACCTGCGGCGCGACGGCATGTCGCTCCTGCTGCGGGGCGTCGCCGCCGCGCTCCAGCCCAAGGGCGTCGCCGTCGAGATCCTCAAGCCGGACGCCGTACTGCGTGCGGAGCGCGTGCCCGTCGGGCAGATGGGCGATGTGTTCTCCGGCGGCCAGCTGCTCACCGCGGCCATCGCCCTGTACTGCACGATGGCGGCACTGCGCTCGAACGACCGGGGCAGGGACAAGCACCGCCACGCCGGCACACTGTTCCTCGACAACCCCATCGGCCGCGCCAACGCGACCTATCTGCTGGAGCTGCAGCGGGCCGTGTCGGACGCGCTGGGTGTGCAACTGCTGTACACCACCGGCCTGTTCGACACGACGGCCCTGGCGGAGTTCCCGCTCGTCATCCGGCTGCGCAACGACGCCGACCTCAGGGCGGGCCTGAAGTACATCAGCGTCGAGGAGCACCTCCGCCCAGGACTGCCCCAGCAGCCTCAGGCGGGCGAGGCGGTGCACAGCGAGATCACGGCGACCCGGATGTACAAACGCCCGGACCCGAGCGCCCCTTGACCGGCAGGGTGCCCTGCGCCCGGTAGGGGCGCGGGGACCGTGTCGCCGGCCGGCCTCAGGGGTGGGACAGCCGGCCGGTGCCGCCCTGCCTGCCTATCCGCTCCTGCGCCCGCTCGGCGGCCCTGGCCTGCCGCCGGGCCACGCGGCGCTCACGGCGCAGCGACCGGGCGGTGCTGCTCGGCGTCGACACCACGCCGTTGCGCTGGTTCCACACCTGGCGGGTCACCCAGACGTCCAGTGCCGACCAAGTGGCCACCACCGTGCTGACCACACTGCTGATCACCATGGGAAAGGCCAGCCAGGACTCGGCGAGGGTGCACAGGAACGCCACCATCGCCTGAAGCAGCGTCACGGCGATGATGAGCACCGCCCGCACCGCCGCCCTACGTACCGGGTCGGGCATCCGGCGTCGCCGCGCGGGCTCCTCGACCCACAACGGCCGGTAGGCCGAACGCATTTGCGCCGGGATGGCCGCACCCTTGGTGCCGTCCTTCCAGCCGGTGCCGCGTCCCTCCACCGGAATGTCGCGATCCGGTTGTTCGGGATCCTGCAGCGCCGTACCGCGCCCGGCCACACCCTCTTCGGGCGCCACGCGCCGCTCCGCCGTGCCCATCAACGTGTCACTCCCCACCGCCGACAGCAGACCGCTCATTTCCGGGCCGAAGGCCCGGCTCCCCTGTGGCTGCCCGGCTTGCTCTGTTTTACGCCGCCCAGGTGCGGCCTGCGGCTCCTGTGGCCGATTCCGCCCCTGATTCCCAATGTGTAGGACGGGTGAGACACCGCGAAGATTCCCAAGTTACGAAAAATTCTGGCCAAGTCGCCGTGGGGGCCGATGGGTTCCGGTCTTGTCGACAAGGCCGGAATCGGGGAGGCAATCTCCCGTAATACCCCGACAACTCCCCACGTCTCGGCGCCGGTGCGGAAGTTCGGCTTCCGGACGGCTCTTCGAGTTAACTGTGCGTCGGTAGTAGGCTCGCGCCGTTTGTTGACGCACATGCGTACCCCCTGCCGGTGGGGGTTCGAGCTGGGGGAGTCCATGCGCTTTCGCGGGAAGTCGATCCGCCGGAAGATCGTGGCGCTGCTTCTCGTGCCGCTGGTGTCCCTGACCGCCATCTGGGGCTTCGCCACGGTACTGACGGGCCGTGAGGCGAGCCGGTTGTTCACCGTGTCCGCCGTGGTGGAGAAGGTCGGCTACCCCATCGAGGACACGGTCCGCGTCGTCCAGCAGGAACGCCGCCAGACCCTCGTCTACCTCGCCGACCCCCGCGCCTCCGACGCGCTCTCCACGCTGCGGCGCTCCCGGACCGCCACGGACAAGGCACTCGCCGAGATCCGTCGCAACGCCCAGGACGCCGATGTCCACGAGGTCCTGGACCAGGACGACGGCGACGGCCTCACCGCGGTGCTCGACGCCTACGACGGCCTCGACTCCCTGCGCCGCAGTGTCGAGGAGGGCACCGTCACCCGGGCTCAGGCCCTGGACCTCTACAACCAGCTCATCGCCCCGTGCTACGCCCTGCTGGCCAAGCTGGACGTGGTCGACAGTGTGGAGATGGACAAGCAGTACCGGGCCCTTGTCAGCGTCGCCCGCGCCCGTGAACTGCTCTCCCAGGAAGACGCCATGCTCGGCTCCGCCCTGGTCGTCGGCAGGCTCAGCCGCGAGGAGATCCGCGACGTCTCCGACCTCGAGGCGCAGCGCGACATCGTCTATGCCATCAGCCTCGCCCAGCTGCCCACCGCCGAGCGTGAACGCTACGAGAGCTTCTGGAAGAACGCCACCACCGCGCCGCTGCGCACGGCCGAACAGGCCGTCGTCGCCACCACACCCGGCGGCATGCCACGTGGCGTGACCGCCAAGAACTGGGACACCGCGGCCGGAAACGTCCTCCAAGAGCTCGGCACCCTGGACGAACAGGCCAACGACCGCTACCAGGACCGTGTCCGGCCGGTGGCGATCGAGGTCATCGTCAAGGTGGTCGTCGCCGGAGTGCTCGGCCTGGTCGCCCTGCTCCTGTCCCTGGTGCTGTCCGTACGCATCGGCCGCGGCCTCGTCCGCGACCTGCGCCAACTGCGGCTGGACGCACACGAGGCGTCCGGTGTACGGCTCCCCAGCGTGATGCGCCGCCTCTCCGCGGGCGAGCAGGTCGACGTGGAGACCGAGGTGCCGCGGCTGGAGTACGACAAGAACGAGATGGGCGAGGTCGGCCAGGCACTCAACACCCTCCAGCGCGCCGCCGTCGAGGCGGCGGTGAAACAGGCCGAGCTGCGCGCCGGCGTCTCCGAGGTCTTCGTCAACCTCGCCCGCCGCAGCCAGGTCCTGCTGCACAAGCAGCTCACCCTGCTCGACACCATGGAGCGGCGCACCGAGGACACCGAGGAACTCGCCGACCTCTTCCGGCTCGACCACCTCACCACCCGTATGCGCCGGCACGCCGAGGGCCTGGTGATTCTCTCCGGAGCCGCCCCCTCCCGGCAGTGGCGCAAGCCCGTCCAGCTCATGGACATCGTGCGGGCCGCCGTCGCCGAGGTCGAGGACTACGAGCGCATCGAGGTGCGCCGCCTGCCCCGCCTCGCCGTCACCGGTCCCGCCGTCGCCGACCTCACCCACCTCGTGGCCGAACTGCTGGAGAACGCCACGGTGTTCTCCCCGCCGCACACCGCCGTCCAGGTCCTGGGCGAGCGCGTCGCCAACGGGTTCACCCTGGAGATCCACGACCGTGGCCTCGGCATGGCGCCCGAAGCGCTCCTGGAGGCCAATCTCCGGCTCGCGGAGACTCCGGAGTTCGAGCTGTCCGACACCGACCGGCTCGGACTGTTCGTGGTCAGCCGCCTCGCCCAGCGCCAGAACGTCCGGGTCTCCCTGCAGCCCTCCCCTTACGGCGGGACCACCGCCGTCGTCTTCATCCCGGACGCCCTTCTGACCGACGACGTCCCGGACACCAACGGCATCGGCTTCCGCCTCGACCGTCCCCGGGCTCCGAAGGCGGCCGAGTCCGCGGAGAGCCACGAGACCGCGGTCTCCCCCTCGGTGCACCTCCCCGGGATGCCCGCAGCCCTTCTGGGCGGCCCCGTCGAACTGGAGGCACCTGTCGGCCTGGACGCCCTCGGTGACTTCCCGGCACCCCTGGACGAGGCGGACGAGGACGGGGGCCTGTTCCGGGCGCGCCGCTCCCTCACCCGCCCGGAGGACGCCCCGGCCGTTGCCGCCGGCGAGCAGCACGGCAGGCTCCCGGGCACTGGCGAGCCCGCCCCCGGCACCGACGACCCGGCCGCCCCCGTACCGCTCCCCAGCCGTCGCACTCCCAAGCTGGTGAGCTCGCACGGCCGCCCGGTCACCGACCAGCGGTCCCGGCGCACGGAGGAAGCCGACGAGCTCTCGCAGCGACCCGGACCGCGCCGGCCGGAGACCGACGGGCCGGCACCCCTGCCGTCGCGCCGCCGGGGCGGCGGGGCGCAGATCCCGCGAAGCCTCGGCGCGACCGAGCCCCCTGCGCCGACGGGCTCTCCTGGACGCGTTACCGACGAACCGTCGCACCCTTCCGCCCTCCCGCGCCGCACCCGCCAGGCCACGGCCGGCGGCCAGGAAAACCCGACGGCCGTACACGAGGACTCGACGTCCGACCCGCGAGAGGGCGCCCCCGAGGACCGCATCCCTGGCGGCGGACCTCATGACACCCGCTCCACGCCGGGAGCGCTGCCCCGGCGGGTACGGCAGGCGAATCTGGCCCCGCAACTGCGGCAGGGCCCGGCACCGCGCGCGGAGAACCGCTCCGACCCCGAGGACCGGGACGCCGATGAAGTACGCAGCCGCATGGCCTCGCTGCAGCGCGGCTGGCAGCGCGGCCGCGTGGAGAACGCCGCGGGCGACGACGCCCACAGCGGCACAGCACCACAACGAACGACTAAGGGGGACGGTCGATGACCGCACCGAAGGCGACCGGCCACACCACGACCAACAACGGCGAGCTGAACTGGCTCCTCGACGAACTCGTCGACCGGGTCGCCAGCATCCGCAAGGCCGTCGTGCTCTCCGGCGACGGTCTGGCGACGGGCGCGTCCCGGGACCTGACCAGGGAGGACAGCGAGCACCTGGCCGCCGTCGCCTCCGGATTCCACAGCCTCGCCAAAGGCGTGGGCCGCCACTTCGAGGCCGGCAGCGTCCGCCAGACCGTCGTCGAACTCGACGACGCCTTCCTGTTCGTCACGGCCGCCGGCGACGGCAGTTGCCTGGCCGTCCTCTCGGATGCCGACTCGGACGTGGGGCAGGTGGCCTACGAGATGACCCTCCTGGTCAAGCGGGTAGGCGTACATCTGGGCACCGCGCCGCGCACCGATCTGCCCCTTGGCGGGTAGTGGGATGGCATGAGCACAGACGGTCAGGGAAGCAGCCACTGGTTCGACGACGAGGCCGGACCGGTCGTCCGTCCGTACGCCATGACGCGTGGCCGCACCACCAGTGCGGTCCAGCACCGCCTCGATCTGATCGCTGTGGTAGTCGCCGAGCCCCACGCGGACGACCCCGAGGCCGACCACTCGCTCTCCCCGGAGCACGTGGACATCGTGGACCTGTGCCGGGAAGCGCCGCAGTCGGTCGCCGAGCTCTCCGCGGAGCTCGACCTGCCCATCGGCGTGGTACGGGTCCTCGTCGGAGACCTCGTGGATGCGGAATTCGTCCATGTGAACCGGCCCGTACCCCCGGCCGAACTGGTCGACGAGAGTATTCTGCGCGATGTGATCAACGGCCTCCGGGCGCTGTGAGCAGCGCGGAAGCGAGGTGAGCACGTGACCGGCTGGCAGTTCTGGGTGGACCGGGGCGGTACCTTCACCGACATCGTCGCGCGCCGCCCGGACGGTCGGCTGCTGACGCACAAACTGCTGTCGGACAACCCCGCGCGGTACGCCGACGCCGCCGTCGCCGGTGTCCGCGCCCTGCTGGCGGACTCGCGCGACCCCGTCGAGGTCGTCCGCATGGGCACCACGGTCGCCACCAACGCCCTGCTGGAACGCACGGGTGAACGCACCCTTCTCGTCATCACCCGGGGCTTCCGAGATGCCCTGCGGATCGCCTACCAGAACCGCCCGCACATCTTCGCCCGCCGGATCGACCTCCCGGATCTGCTGTACGAGCGGGTCGTGGAGGTCGACGAGCGCATCGCCGCCGACGGCACCGTCCTGCGCGCCCCCGATCTGGACGCCCTCGTCGGACCTCTTCGGGAGGCCTACGACGACGGGATCCGGGCCGTGGCCGTCGTCTGCATGCACAGTCACCTCCACCCCGCCCACGAGCAGGCCGTCGGGCGGCTGGCGGCCCGGACCGGCTTCCCGCAGATCTCGCTCTCCAGCGAGGTCAGCCCCCTCATGAAACTCGTCCCGCGCGGGGACACCGCCGTGGTCGACGCCTACCTGTCGCCCGTGCTGCGCCGCTACATCCGCCATGTCGCCGACGAACTGCGCGGCGTACGTCTGATGTTCATGCAGTCCAACGGCGGGCTCGCCGAGGCGAACCAGTTCCGCGGCAAGGACGCCGTCCTGTCCGGGCCCGCGGGCGGCATCGTAGGCATGGCCCGGATGTCCCAGCTCGCCGGTTTCGACCGCGTCATCGGCTTCGACATGGGGGGCACCTCCACCGACGTCTCGCACTTCGCGGGCGAGTACGAACGCGTCTTCACCACGCAGATCGCGGGCGTCCGGCTGCGCGCCCCCATGCTGGACATCCACACCGTCGCCGCGGGCGGTGGCTCCGTCCTGCGGTTCGACGGCTCCCGCTACCGTGTGGGGCCGGACTCGGCCGGCGCGGACCCGGGGCCGGCCAGCTACCGCGGCGGCGGCCCGCTCGCCGTCACCGACGCCAATGTGATGCTCGGCCGTATCCAGCCCACCCACTTCCCCGAGGTCTTCGGCCCCGACGGCGACCAGCCCCTGGACGGCGCCCTCGTCCACGACCGCTTCACCGCCCTCGCGCGCGAGATCCGCGCTGAGACCGGGGACGACCGCACACCCGAGCAGGTCGCCGAGGGCTTTCTGCAGATCGCCGTGGCCAACATCGCCAACGCGGTGAAGCGGATCTCCGTACAGAAGGGCCACGACGTCACCCGCTACGCCCTCACGACCTTCGGCGGCGCCGGCGGCCAGCACGCGTGCATGGTCGCCGACTCCCTCGGCATCCGCACCGTCCTCGTGCCGCCCATGGCCGGTGTCCTGTCCGCGCTCGGCATCGGTCTCGCCGACACCACCGCCATGCGCGAACAGTCGGTCGAGGCGCACCTCGAAGCCGCCGCCATGCCCGGCATCCTCAAGACCGCCGACGACCTCGCGGGCTCGGCCCGCGCCGAACTCCGTGCCGAGGACGTCCCCGACGAACGCATCCGCATCACCCGCCGCGCACAGCTGCGCTACGACGGCACCGACACCACCCTCACCGTCGAGCTCACCGAACCCGCGACGATGAGGCAAGCCTTCGAAGAACGTCATCGCGCCACGTACTCCTTCACGCTCGACCGCCCGATCGTCGTAGAAGCGCTCTCCGTGGAAGCCACCGGCATCACCCGACCCCCCGATCTGTCCGCCCTCGCCCCGTACGAGGGCCGTGCGGCCGCGCCCGAGACGGTCCGCCTCCACACCGGCGGCGCCTGGCGCGACGTCCCCCTTCACCGCCGCGGGGATCTCCCTCCTGGCGAGTCCGTCACCGGCCCCGCGATCATCACGGAGGCCGGCGCCACGACCGTGGTCGACGACGGCTGGGAGGCCGCGACGACCCACGACGGGCATCTGGTGATGGAACGCACCACGACTACAGAGAGTTCCGAACTCGACACGAAAGCCGATCCCGTTCTTCTCGAGGTCTTCAACAACCTCTTCATGTCCATCGCCGAACAGATGGGCGCGCGTCTGGAGTCCACGGCCCAGTCGGTCAACATCAAGGAGCGCCTCGATTTCTCCTGCGCCCTCTTCGATCCGGACGGGAATCTGGTGGCCAACGCCCCGCACATCCCCGTCCACCTGGGTTCCATGGGCACCAGCGTCAAGGAGGTCATCCGCCGCCGCGGCGCACTGATGCGGCCCGGAGACACCTACGCGGTCAACGACCCGTACCACGGCGGCACCCACCTGCCCGACGTCACCGTGATCACTCCGGTCTTCGACGCCCGGCACGGCGGCGACACGGAGAGTGACCGCGAGATCCTCTTCTACGTCGCCTCCCGGGGCCACCACGCCGAGATCGGCGGCATCGCCCCCGGCTCCATGCCCGCCGACAGCCGCACCATCGAGGAGGAAGGCGTCCTCTTCGACAACTGGCTCCTGACCGAGGCCGGGCGCTTCCGCGAGGAGGAGACCCTTCGCCGGCTCACCGATGCGCCCCACCCCTCCCGCAATCCCGGAACCAACCTGGCCGACCTGCGCGCCCAGATCGCCGCCAACCAGAAGGGCGTCGACGAAGTGGCCCGCATGATCGAGAACTTCGGGCTCGACGTCGTGCAGGCGTACATGCGACACGTCCAGGACAACGCTGAGGAAGCGGTGCGCCGCGTCATCGAGGCCCTCGACGACGGCGAGTACGGCTACGAGACCGACTCGGGTGCCGTCATCCGCGTACGCGTGCGCGTGGACCGCGCAAACCGCTCCGCCACCGTCGATTTCACAGGTACGTCACCGCAGCTGGACACGAACTTCAACGCCCCCTATTCGGTCGTCAACGCGGCCGTCCTCTACGTCTTCCGCACCCTCGTCGCCGACGAGATTCCTCTCAACGACGGCTGTCTGCGCCCCCTGGAAATCATCGTGCCGCACGGCTCCCTGCTCGCGCCGGAACCGCCCGCCGCCGTCGTCGCCGGCAACGTCGAGACGTCCCAGGCGATCACCGGCGCCCTCTACGCGGCCCTGGGGGTCCAGGCCGAGGGCTCCGGCACCATGAACAACGTCACCTTCGGAAACGAGCGCCACCAGTACTACGAGACGGTCGCCTCCGGATCCGGCGCCGGCGACGGCTTCCCCGGCGCGAGCGTTGTCCAGACCCATATGACCAACTCCCGCCTGACCGACCCCGAAGTCCTCGAATGGCGACTTCCGGTACAACTGGACGAGTTCGCCGTCCGGTACGGCAGCGGCGGTGCCGGACAATGGCAGGGCGGGGACGGCGCCGTCCGCCGCATTCGTTTCCACGAGCCCATGACCGTCTCCACCCTCTCCCAGCACCGCCGGGTCCCCCCGTACGGCATGGCGGGCGGGGCACCCGGCGCGCTGGGCGCCAACCGGGTGGAGCGCGCGGACGGCACCGTCCTCGAACTCGGCGGCAGCGACTCCGTGGACGTCGGCCCCGGCGACGTACTCGTCGTCGAGACACCCGGTGGCGGAGGCTACGGCCCACCGCCCCACACCCCCTTTCAAGCCATCAAGCAGGAGAAGTGATCGATGATCTTCGGGCGCTCTGAGCGCGGCAAGCCCCCGGTCGAGCCCGTCACGCTCAAGATCCTGGTCGCCGGCGGTTTCGGGGTGGGCAAGACCACCCTCGTCGGCGCCGTCAGCGAGATCAGGCCGCTGCGCACCGAGGAGTACCTCACCGAGGCCGGCCGCCCGGTCGACGACCTCACCGGCGTCGAGCGCAAGCACACCACCACCGTCGCCATGGACTTCGGGCGCATCACCCTGCGCGAGGACCTGGTGCTCTACCTGTTCGGCACGCCCGGCCAGGAACGGTTCTGGTTCATGTGGGACGAGCTCTCCGAGGGCGCGCTCGGTGCCGTCGTCCTGGCCGACACCCGCCGACTGGAGGACTGCTTCGCCGGCGTCGACTACTTCGAGCGCCGATCCATCCCCTTCCTCATCGCCGTCAACTGCTTCGAGGGAGCCGCCCGTTACCCCGAGGAGGACGTACGCCGGGCCCTCGACCTCGACGACGACGTACCCGTCATCCTGTGTGATGCCCGTGACCGGCGATCGGTCAGGGACGTCCTGGTCGGCGTGGTCCAGCACGCCATGGACTTCGGAGCCGACCGCCGCCACACCGTCACCACCTGAGCCCCCACACGGCCCGTACCCCCGCCGACCGGGGTACGGGCCGCGGCCTGTGAGGTGCCCCTCAGCCCGTGCCTTCCTCCATCCATCCGAAGCTCTTCTCCACCGCCCTGCGCCAGTTCTGGTACTCGCGGTCCCGCACCGATGCCTCCATCGCCGGCGTCCACTCGGCGTCCTTCTGCCAGTGGGCCTTCAACTCGTCGAGGTCGTTCCACACACCGGTGGCCAGCCCTGCCGCGTACGCCGCGCCCAGACAGGTCGTCTCGGAGACACGAGGCCGGATCACGGGGACGCCGAGCACGTCCGCCTGATGCTGCATGAGCAGGTTGTTCTTCGTCATCCCGCCGTCCACCTTCAGGGTCGTGATCTGCACCCCGGAGTCCTGGAACATGGCGTCCACGACCTCCCGTGTCTGCCAGCTCGTCGCCTCCAGCACCGCACGGGCGAGGTGCGCCTTCGTGACGTAGCGGGTGAGCCCGGTGACCACACCGCGCGCGTCCGAACGCCAGTACGGCGCGAACAGGCCCGAGAAGGCGGGCACGATGTACGCGCCGCCGTTGTCCTCGACACTCGCCGCCAGCGTCTCGATCTCGTCAGCCGTACGGATGATGCCGAGCTGGTCGCGGAACCACTGCACCAGCGCACCCGTTATCGCGATCGAGCCCTCCAGACAGTAGACCGGTGCCTCCTCGCCGATCTTGTAGCCCATCGTCGTCAGCAGACCGCTCTTCGACGGCACCGGCCGGCTGCCGGTGTTCAGCAGCAGGAAACTGCCCGTCCCGTACGTGTTCTTGGCCGTGCCCACGTCGTAGCAGGCCTGGCCGAACACCGCCGCCTGCTGGTCGCCCAGCGCCGAGGCGACCGGCACTCCGCCGAGCTGGCCCACGGCGGTGCCGTACACCTCGGCCGAGGACCTGATCTCCGGCAGTACGGCTTCGGGCACGTTCATCGCCGACAGAATGGAGGGGTCCCACTGAAGGGTCTCCAGGTTCATCAGCATGGTCCGCCCGGCGTTGGTCACGTCGGTCACGTGCCGGCCGCCGTCGGTGCCACCGGTGAGGTTCCAGATCAGCCAGGAGTCGATGGTGCCGAAGGCGATCTCGCCCCGCTCGGCGCGGGCCCGCAGCCCGGGCACGTTGTCCAGCAGCCAGGCCGCCTTGGGCCCCGAGAAATAACTGGCGAGCGGCAGTCCCGTCTGCTCACGGAAACGGTCCTGTCCGTCGGAGCCGCCGAGCTCGTTGCAGAGCCCGGCGGTACGGGTGTCCTGCCAGACGATCGCGTTGTGCACGGGCTTGCCCGTGGCCCGGTCCCAGAGCACGGTAGTCTCGCGCTGGTTCGTGATGCCGAGCGCGCTGATCTGGTCGGCGCGCAGCCCGGCCTTGGCGATCGCCCCGGCGACCACGGCCTGCACCTTGGACCAGATCTCGGTCGCGTCGTGCTCCACCCAACCGGGCTTGGGAAAGATCTGCCGGTGCTCACGCTGGTCGACGGCGACGATCGCGCCGTTGCGGTCGAAGACGATGCAGCGGCTGGAGGTCGTGCCCTGGTCGATCGCGGCGACGTACTTCTCGGCGTTGTCCGTCATGGCTACCCCTTGGGCTGGGTTCAGAAGGCTGCGCGGCCGGTCAGAAGGCCACGTGGTAGAGGAGACCCGCGAGTGCTCCGCCGATCAGCGGGCCGACGACCGGGATCCAGGCATAACCCCAGTCGGAGGTGCCCTTGTTCGGGATCGGCAGGAAGGTGTGGACGATGCGTGGGCCCAGGTCGCGCGCCGGGTTGATGGCATAGCCCGTGGGCCCGCCCAGGGAGAGTCCGATGCCGACGACGAGCAGGGACACGATCAGCACCAGGGTGCCGGACTCACCGAGCCCCTTCGTCAGCCCGAAGGCGAGGATCGGCAGCACGAGCGCGATCGTCGCGATGATCTCCGTGATCAGGTTGGCGACCGGATTTCGGATCTCGGGGATGGTGGAGAAGATCCCCAGGGTCGGCGTCGGTTCCTCGGCCGTGCCCTCCGTGGTGCCGGTCTGCCGTACGTTCGCCTGGAACTGCGCGAGGTACACCAGATACGCGAGGACGGCACCGAGCATCGCACCGACCATCTGGCCCAGCAGGTAGACCCAGACCTTGCCCCATTCACCCGTGTCGACGGCGATGCCGATGGTCACGGCCGGATTGAGCTGTCCGCCGGACAGGGGCGCGGCGGTATAGGCCCCCGCCAGCACACCGAAGCCCCAGCCGAACGCGATCACCACCCACCCCGACGCCCGTGCCTTGGAGTATCTGAGGGTGACGGCGGCGCAGACGCCCGCGCCGAACAGGATGAGGATCGCGGTACCGATGACCTCGCCGACGAATATGTCTCCGTTGCTCATGGCGGCTCCTGGGCCCGGCCCGGGGCGATCGGCCCCGGTGCGCTGTGCAGGGTGCGGTTCGCGTGGCTGATTCGGCCATGGCAGGGAGGTCCCGCGCCCCGCCCGGCGTCCGTGACGAGCGTGCCGTCAGAGCCGAATCGACCGTGGGGGAGTGGGCCGCGGCTGAGCGAGCCCGCGCGGCGCGCGCCTGGATACGCCGAGAATGTACGGCGATGTCGGCTGACACCGGGAAGTGTTCACCGGCGCCCAGGGAGCGTCAAGGAGGCGGACGGCAATGGTTGTCACCATTACTGCGCCCACCCACCGGCCCCCAGTCGTTTCTTGACCGTCCTTCAGGTCGTCCGGCTGCCGTTCCTTTGCCGCTCCTCAGATCGTCCGGCTGATGCCCACTCAGCCCGCCCCCGGCTCCACGCCCACCGCGCCCGCCGCCACCGGCGGCGACCCCCGCCTCACCTCATGACCGCACAGCCCTGCCCGCCCCAGCACCCAACTCGCCCCGCGCAACGACTTGGCGGCCTTCTTCAGCGGCGCCAGACATGCGGCCGCCTGCCGGTGGTCGGTCACACTGCCCGACGGGCACAGGACCGTTGCCAGCGACAGCGTGACCGGGCTCCCGCCCGCCGACCACGGCGTGTCCAGCACAGAGGCGGCCAGCGGCTCCAGGTCCTCAGGATCCGCCAGCACCAGGAAGTCGTCCCCGCCGATGTGCCCCACACGGGTGCTCCCGGAGGCCGCGACCTGCAGCGCCCGCCCCACCGACCGGATCAGCTCGTCACCCGCCGCGAATCCCGCGCCGTCGTTGACCTGTTTGAAATGGTCCACGTCCAGCCAGCTCAGCGCGAACGGGCGCCCCTCCGTGATCCGCCGGTCCACCTCCCCGGTGATCGCGTCCGAGCCCGGCAGCCGGGTCAGCGGATTGAGCCCCACCGCCGCCTCGACCCGGCTCTCGGCCAGCGCCCTTACGAGATCCGCCAGTCGTACGACGCCCACGCATCGTCCGTGGCGGTCGACGACCGCCACGTCGTCCGAGGTGCGGTCCCGGTCGCCGACCGCGACCACGTCCAGCACCTCCCAGGCCGTCGCGTCGATGCCCACCGTCCGCGGTGGATCGGCGAGCTTGGTCGCGGGCCGGTCGGCGTACAGGGCATGGCCGTAGCGCCCCGACATCGACAACAGGAAGCGCGACCGGTGCACCGAACGGACCGGGGCCCCCGCCCGGTCGACGAGCAGCACCCCGGACACGTCCGGCGACCCGGTCAGCAGCGCCCGCACCTGCCCGGCCGAGGCACTGGCGGGCAGCAGCGCGGCCGGCCGCACGAACTCCCTCACCGACGGCCCGGACCGGGGCACCGACACGACGCCGGGCACGCGCGGCGGAACGTACACCTCGGCGGCGGGCAGCCGGGCCGGCGGCGCGAACAGCAGGCCCTGGGCCAGCTGCGCACCCGCCGACAGCGCGGCCGCACACTGCAGTTCGGTCTCCACCCCCTCCACGGCCAAAAGCGCTCCCGACTCCTCGCACCACATCCGCATCGCCCGTACCGCCCCCGGTCGTGCCAGCAGGGACGCGTCGAGCTTCACCAGGTCCGGTGCGATGTCGACGAGCAGTCGCAGGGGCACGTCTCCGTCCCCCACGCCGTCCGCACTGACCCGGAAGCCCTGGCCTCGCAGCGCGGCCACGGCTTCCAGCAGCGCGTGCTGCGGCACGTGCGTGTACGGCGGAACGATGTCGAGGGTCACCTCCCACGGCAGCCGCCCCACCGCGCGGACCGCGTCGTGGAGCGGCGTGAGCCCGCCGAGATCGGCCAGAGTCCCCGCGAAGACGTTCACATGCAGGGGCAGCAATGTCTCCTTGCGGGCCGCCGCCCGGACCGCCGCCACAGCCAGCCTGACGTCGACTTCGGGGTCCCGCCGGGCCTCCGCCAGAATGTCCCCCGACTCCGGGCGGGCGAGTATCTCCAGCCCCGCCACCCCTCCCGTGGCCAGGTTGACCACCGGCTGGAAGGCGAAGCGGAGAGTATCCATCCAGGAGGGCACGGGAGCATGATGGCGCTGCGGGCGTACGCCCAAGGCCAGTTCATGAGACGTTCACGCGGGATTCCGGAGTGGTCACGGACGGTGTGCGGCGGCGCCGCTCCGGTGCCGGCGGGGTCACGCGCATGGCGTCCGTCTCCTCATCGCACGGCGATCACCGCCGATCCGTGCCCGAACAGCCCCTGGTTCGCCGTGATACCGACGCGCGCCTGCCCGATCTGACGGTCGCCGGCCTGCCCCCGCAACTGCCAGGTCACCTCGCAGACCTGAGCGATCGCCTGCGCCGGCACCGCCTCCCCGAACGAGGCCAGCCCCCCGCTCGGGTTCACCGGTATGCGACCGCCCGCCGCGGTCGCCCCCTCACGCAGCAGCTTGGCGCCCTCGCCGTCATCACAGAGCCCGAGATCCTCGTACCACTGCAACTCCAGGGCGGTGGACAGGTCGTAGACCTCGGCGAGGGAAAGGTCCTCGGGCCCGACACCCGCCTCCTCGTACGCCGCGCGAGCGATCGACGCACGGAACGGCTCACCACCGGCCTGCTCCCCGGTCGCGGAGTCGGTGGCGATGTCCGGCAGGTCCAGTACGGTGTTGGGGTAGCGGGGCGTCACGGTGGACACGGCCCGGATTCGCACCGGGTCCGGTGCGCCGTGCCGACGGGCGAACTCCATGCTGGAGAGCACCAGGGCCGCCCCGCCGTCCGAGGTCGCGCAGATGTCCAGCAGCCGCAGCGGATCGGCGACCACCGCGGAGGCGGCGACCTCCTCGGCGGTGACCCGCTTGCGGTAGCGCGCGTTCGGGTTCAACGCGCCCATGGCGGCGTTCTTCACCTTGACCTGGGCGAAGTCCTCGGGAGTGTCCCCGTGCACCGCCATGCGCCTGCGCGCGTACAGTCCGAAGTACGTCGGATTGGTGGCGCCCAGTATCCGGAACCGAAGCCAGTCGGGGTCGTCCGGCCGGTCCCCGCCCGCGGGACGGAAGAAGCCCTTGGGCGCGGCGTCCGCCCCGACCACGAGCACCACGTCCGCCAGACCGGCGAGGATCTGCGCCCTCGCGGCGTTGATCGCCTGCGCGCCCGAGGCGCACGCCGCGTACACACTCGTGACCCGCGCGCCCTGCCAGCCAAGGGCCTTCGCGAACGTCGCCCCGGCCACATACCCCGGATAACCGCCACGCACCGTGTCCGCCCCCACGATCGAGCCGACGTCCCGCCAGTCCAGCCCGGCGTCGGCGAGGGCCGCCCGCGCCGCCGCCACCCCGTACTCGACGAACCCCCGTCCCCACTTGCCCCACGGGTGCATCCCCGCACCGAGCACCGCCACCTCTGCCGTCATCCCGCCACCCCCGTCGGCCGCCACTGCCAGGTCGTCCAGGTCGTCTCCGCGTCCTCGCCCAGCACGCCCGGGACGACCTCCACCTCCATGCCCACCGTCAGATCGGCGACGGTGATCCCGGGAACCGCCTGTCCCAGCACCACGATCCGCTCGGACTCCAGCTCCACAGCGATCAACGCGTACGGCTCCCACGGAAGTTCCCGATTGGTCACATAGGGTGACGGAGGCCGGTACCGGCTGTCCGTGTACGACCAGACGCGCCCGCGCCGCGACAGGGGGAGCTCTTCCAGACGGCCGCCCCGGCACGCAGGGTTGCGGCAGTGCGTGTCCTCGCGTGGGAAGAAAACCGACCGGCAGGCCGAGCAGCGCGTTCCGAGGAGCCTGAAGTCCTCCCCGTCCCCGGTGAACCACCCGGCGACCACGGGTGTGCGTGCACGCGACAAGGCTCCTCCTCGGCACCGAATCTGACGGTTCGTCAGAAGTGTGGCATGTGCATCGGGATTTGGGCAGGGAGGTGACATGACACGCCTCTCCAGCGCAGTCCGCGGTGCCGTCACCGCGCTCGTCGCCCTGCTGACCGTGACCTTCGCTCCCGCCACAGCGCAGGCGGACACCGGGCCCAAGGCCCCGGCCGACTTCGTGGCCCTGAGATCCGTGGATCCGACGATCCTGCAGGAGATGCGCTACTTCACCCCGCACAATTTCGTGGGTGTACGCATCGACGGCTACCAGCAGCCGGTCTGCATCCTCACCCGGCCTGCCGCCGAAGCCCTTCACCGGGCCCAGAGCAAGCTGCTGCCCCAGGGATACTCACTCAAGGTGTACGACTGCTATCGCCCCCAGCGTGCCGTGAACCACTTCGTCCGCTGGGCCGAGGACCTGAACGACCAGTCGATGAAGGGGGAGTTCTACCCGAACGTCGACAAGACCCGCCTCTTCGAGGACGGTTACATCGCCGAGAAGTCCGGCCACAGCCGCGGCTCGACCATGGACCTCACCCTCGTGAAGCTCCCCGCCAGTCCGACCAGGCCGTACGTCCCCGGCGAATCCCTGGTCCCCTGTTACGCACCCCGGCCGGAGCGCTTCCCCGACAACTCGGTCGACATGGGCACCGGATTCGACTGCTTCGACACCTTGGCCCACACGCTCGACCCGCGCATCCAGGGACGGCAACGCGCCAACCGGCTGCTCCTCAAGAGCACCCTTGAAGAGCTCGGGTTCGTGAACCTCGCCGAGGAGTGGTGGCACTACACCTTCAAGCCCGAGCCCTACCCGGACACCTACTTCGACTTCCCCGTCTCCACCGAATCCCTCACCGCGGCACACTGAGCCGCCGGCGTACGACGCCCTCCCCAAGATCGGATACGCTCCGCCGCGTGTCCGAAACTCTGCACTCCAATTCGAACTCCGCACGCGACTCCCACTGTTCGAGCTGCGGAGCGCCCTACGGGGAGGGCGTCACCGGCTGGCCCCGCACCTGTCCGGCCTGCGCCACCATCGCCTACCGCAACCCGCTGCCGGTGGCCATCGCGCTCCAGCCCGTGTACGACACGAAGGGCACCGCCCTGGTCGTCATCACCCGAACCGTCGGCCCCGCGCGCGGGGGCATCGCACTGCCCGGCGGTTACATCGACGACCGGGAGGACTGGCGGCAGGCCGTCGTCCGCGAACTCAAGGAGGAGACGGGTATCGACGCCGCGAGCCGCGACGTACGGCTCGTCGACGCCATGAGTTCGCCCGACGGCCACCTGCTGCTGTTCGGACTCCTCCCGGAGCGCCCCGCGGACCGCCTCCCGGAGTCGGCCACCACGGACGAGACGGAGGGCTGGCACCTTCTGCGCAGGCCGGAGGAGCTCGCCTTCCCGCTCCACACACACGCGGTGCGGGCGTTCTTCGAGGGCCGCTACATCTGAATCAGCGCTCGCCGAGCCCGCGCACACGCACGGGGTGGGACGGCTCGTACAGGCCGTCCTCCCCCTCCCGTTCGACGACGACCTGCCGGCCCTCCCAGCGGGCGACGTACCGCTCCACCTCCGGCTCGTCCCAGCCGTCGCCCGCGTCCCGGACCACCAGCCCCCCACCGGTACGCCCCCGGGCCGGCGTCCACACCTCCAGCTCCAGCCCGCCGCCGTCCCCGCGCACCGGTATGACCGCACCCGCGCGTGCCAGCACCGGAATGCGCGACAGCGGCGCGTCCACGATCACCTGCCCCGGCCCCCGGTACCTCCGTCCCGTCGCCGTGTCGTACCAGAGCCCGCGCGGCAACTGCACCGCACGCCGGTCGGTGCCCGGATCCAGCACCGGCGCCACCAGGAGGCAGTCACCCAGCAGGAAAGCGTCCTCGCAGTCCCGCAATGCCCGGTCCTCCGGTGCCCCCCACCACAGCGGACGCACATAGGGAGCGCCGGTACGCCGGGCCAGATGCGCCAGCGTCATGAAGTAGGGCAGCAGCCGCCGGCGTTCGACGAGCGCCACGCGCGCGTGCTGCAGCACCTCCGGACCGAACTCCCACGGCTCTCGGCGGCCCGCCCGCAGACTCGCGTGCGTACGGAACAGGGGCAGGTACGCCCCCAGCTGGAACCACCGCAGATACAGCTCGGGCGACGGACTCCCGTCGAAGCCACCCACGTCCGGCCCCGAGTACGGCACGCCGCACAGTCCGAGCCCCATCACCAGCGACAGCGACGCCCGCAGTCCCGGCCAGCCCGTCGCGACGTTCCCCGACCGCGTCCCGCCATAGCGCTGCTGTCCCGCCCAGCCGGAGCGGGAGAACACGAACGGCCGCTCCTCGGGCAGCAGGTCCCGCAGCCCCTCATGGGCCGCCCGGGCCATGCACAGCCCGTAGACATTGTGAGCCTCGCGGTGATCGCCACCCCGGCCCTCCAGGGCGTGCCGGGCCGACCGGGGCAGCGTCGACTCACCGAAGGCGGTGAACGACGTCGGCTCGTTCATGTCGTGCCAGAAGCCGGAGAAACCCTGCTCGATCCGTTCCGCGTACAGCCCTCCCCACCACTGCCGCACACGCGCGTGCGTGAAATCCGGGAAGACCACTTCGCCCGGCCACACCACGCCCTCGACGAGCCGCCCCGAGGCGTCCTTGACGAACGCGTCCTCGGCGAGCCCGCTGTCGTAGACGGCGTTGCCCGGATCCGCCCTGACCGCCGGGGTGACGATCGACACCAGACGGATGCCGTCCCGCCGCAGTTCCTCGGCGAGCACCGGAAGCTTGGGGAAGCGGTCCTCGTCGACCGTGAACACCTGGTGGTCGTCGTAGTGGTCGATGTCCAGGTGAACGGCGTCGAGCGGCAGGCCGTGCTCGTGATAGCCCGCGACGATCCGGCGCACCTCCTGCTCGCCGCCGAAGCCCCAGCGCGCGTGATGGTGCCCGAGCGCCCACGCGGGCGGCAGGGTCGGCGCCCCGGTGAGCGAGGCCCAGGCAAGCAGCACGCGCGCGGGGGTGCCGACCATGACCCAGCAGCGCAACGGCCCGCCGTCCATCCGCAGCTCGCACGACCCGGCCCGGTCATGCCCCGAACCGGCCCCCTCCTCGCCCTCCCGCAGCGTCACCGTCCCGTCCCACGAAGTGTCGTGGAACACCAGATGCGTGGCCGCGTCGGACACCACCAGCTGCACGGGCATCGTCAGGTACAGCGGGTCCTCCGCACGGCCGAACGCACGACCGGGATCCGTGTTCCACAGCCGGTACGTTCCTCCGCGCAGCCGCGGTCCGGACGCCCGCCCGCCGAGCCCGAAGAAGCGCGCGTCCGCCGCCACCTCCGAGCGCTGCATCCAGCGCGCCGGACCGCCCTCCCGGGGCTCCCACCACCGCGGCGGCAGATCACGGCGCAACGTCACCCCACCCGGCGTGCACACCTCGATCGCACCGTGCCGCGAGACGACGACCGTCACCCGCTCGGCCACAACCCGCCACCCGCCGTCCTTGTCCGGCTCCAGCACCGCCCGGGGATCGGGCTCCGGGCAGCGGCCGGCCAGCGCGTACGACGGCTCCGGCCCGGCACCGTCCCACCCCCAGAACACGGCCCCGTTCACGGCCACGAGGATCCTCAGCTCCGAACGGCTGAACCTCAGCGTGCCACCGCCGGGCTCCGGCTCCACCTCCTGCACCGGCCCCGGCACCCGCGCGCGCTCGGCACCCCGCGCCGGCAACCCGGTGGAGTCGGCGCGCCGCCTGCGCCACGCGGCCCGCACAGTGCGCAACCCCTGAACCGCGCCCGCGGAACCGACCGTCTTCATCGAACGCACCAGGTCACGACCGTCCATGCTGTTCACCCTGCCACTGACCGCTCCACACGCGCGTGTCGTTCAACTGCCGTTCACCCATGCCGGGGCCCATCTTCACGACACGGACTGTGTGAGGCACACCCTGGTGCAGAAGTCGATCACATGGCATCGTCCCTGTCAGCCGCGTCACGCGCACAACCCAGCCCGTGCGCCGACGACGCAGACGACGCGCCACAGTCCGGGAGCCGCCCCCATGTCGACCGTGAACCCCGAGCCGCTCTGGCGGCCAGATCCCCAGCGCATCGCGAAAGCCCAGGTCACCCGGTTTCAGGCCTGGGCGGCCAAACAGCACGGAGCCCCCGCCCAAGGCGGATATCCGGCCCTGCACCGCTGGTCCGTCGACCACCTGGAGACGTTCTGGAAAGCCGTCACGGAGTGGTTCGACGTACGCTTCTCGACGCCCTACACGCGCGTGCTGGGCGAGCGATCCATGCCGGGTGCCGAATGGTTCCCCGGCGCCACGCTGAACTACGCCGAGCACGCCCTGCGAGCGGCCGCCACGCGCCCGGACGAACCGGCCCTGCTGTATGTCGACGAGTCCCACGAACCGCGCCCGGTCACCTGGTCGGAACTGCGCCGCCAGGTCGGCTCGCTCGCGGCGGAACTGCGCGCCCTGGGCGTCCGGCCCGGCGACCGGATCAGCGGCTACCTCCCGAACATCCCGCAGGCTGTCGTCGCCCTCCTCGCCACCGCCGCCGTGGGCGGCGTCTGGACCTCCTGCGCCCCGGACTTCGGCGCCCGCAGCGTCCTCGACCGGTTCCAGCAGGTCGAACCCGTCGTCCTGTTCACCGTCGACGGCTACCACTACGGCGGAAAGGAACACGACCGCCGTGACGTGGTCGGCGAACTCCGCCGCGAGCTGCCCACCCTGCGTGCCGTCGTCCACATCCCGCTCCTCGGCACCGATGCCCCCGAGGGAGCCCTGGAGTGGTCGGCCCTGACCGCCGCCGACGAGGAACCCGTCTTCGAACAGGTGCCCTTCGCCCACCCTCTGTGGGTGCTCTATTCCTCCGGCACGACAGGCCTGCCCAAGGCCATCGTCCAGTCCCAGGGCGGCATCCTGGTCGAACACCTCAAACAACTCGGCCTGCACTGCGACCTCGGCCCCGGGGACCGTTTCTTCTGGTACACCTCGACCGGCTGGATGATGTGGAACTTCCTCGTCTCCGGTCTCCTGACCGGCACGACGATCGTCCTCTACGACGGCAGCCCCGGCTATCCCGACACCGGCGCCCAGTGGCGCGTCGCCGAGAGCACCGGAGCCACCCTCTACGGCACCTCGGCCGCGTACGTCATGGCGTGCCGCAAGGCGGACGTCCACCCGGCCCGCGACTTCGACCTCAGCACAATCCAGTGCGTCGCCACCACCGGATCACCCCTGCCGCCCGACGGCTTCGGCTGGCTGCACGACGAGTTCGCAGGCAGCGGGGCCGACCTGTGGATCGCTTCCGTCAGCGGCGGCACCGACGTGTGCTCATGCTTCGCGGGAGCCGTGCCGACGCTCCCCGTGTACACCGGTGAGCTGCAGGCCCCCGGCCTCGGCACCGACCTGCAGTCCTGGGATCCGAACGGCCACCCTCTCGTCGACGAAGTCGGCGAGCTCGTCGTCACCAATCCCATGCCGTCCATGCCGGTCCACTTCTGGAACGACCCCGACGGCAGCCGCTACCACGACAGCTACTTCGACACCTATCCCGGCGTGTGGCGCCACGGCGACTGGATCACCGTCACCTCACGCGGCTCCGTCGTGATCCACGGCCGCTCCGACTCCACGCTCAACCGCCAGGGTGTCCGCATGGGCTCCGCCGACATCTACGAGGTCGTCGAGCGGCTTCCCGAGATCAGGGAGTCCCTGGTCATCGGCATCGAACAGCCCGACGGCGGCTATTGGATGCCCCTCTTCGTCCATCTCGCTCCCGGAGCCGTCCTCGACGACGCCCTCCTCGGCCGTATCAAGCAGGCCATCCGCGAACAGCTCTCGCCGCGCCACGTCCCCGACGAGGTCATCGAGGTACCCGGGGTCCCGCACACCCTCACCGGCAAGCGCATCGAGGTCCCCGTCAAGCGCCTCCTCCAGGGCACCCCGCTGCAGAAGGCGGTCAACCCGGGCTCCATCGACAACTTGGAGCTGCTGCACTTCTACGAGGATCTCGCCCGCAAGCGGGCCTGACGGCGCTCCAAGGGCCTCAGGGCGGGCAAGCCGCTCAGCCGCCGTAGGTGGCCTCGGACTCACCCAGAACCGCGGCGAAGTCCGAGGCCAGCCGCACGGCGTCGGCCGCCTCGAGCTCGGCGACGGAGATCCGCACCGCCGGCTCGGACGCCGACCGGAACCGTGCTCCGGCCGCGACCCACCAGCCGTACGACCGCAGCCCGTTCACCACGGCCGACTCGTCCCGCACCGGCACCCACAGGTTCATCCCGCTCGTGCCGTGCGCCGGGATGCCACGAGCCGCCAGTTCCTCGAGCAGCGCAGTCCTGCGCCGCGCGTACGTCTCCCGCGCGCGTGTCACCAACGCGCGGGTGTCGTTGTCGGTCAGCAGCCGGTACACCGTCTCCTGGAGGAGATGACTGACCCAACCGGACGTCAGCAGCAGCCGCCCGTCGTGCCGGGCCAGGGTGGCGGGATCACAGGCTGCCGCCGCCCACCGCAGATCGGTCCCCAGGAACTTGCTCACCGTCCTTACGTGCACCCAGCGGGACAGTCCGCCAGACGTCAGGGTGCGCAGCGGCGCGTCCGCGACCACGGAGGCGTGATCGTTCTCGACGACCAGAAGATCCGGCTCGTCCCGCAGGACGTCGACGAGCTCGTTCCGGCGCTCCGCGGAAAAACAGCCACCAAAGGGGTTCTGCGCCCGCGGGCTGAACACCAGCGCGCGTACCCCCGCCCGTACGGCTGTTCGTAGCGCATCGGGGCGCACGCCCTCGTCGTCCACGGCGACGGGAACGATGCGCAGCCCCAGCGCCGTGACCAGATCCAGCAGATGGTGGTACCCGGGATCCTCCATGGCCACCGCGTCCCCCGAGCGCAGTTCCACGGACAACAGCCGTCCGATCAGGTCCAGCGCCCCGTGCGCGAACGTCACATGCTCCACGGGCACGCCGTCGGGCCGCAGCCAGTCCCTCACGGCCTCCTCCAGCCGCTCGAGCCGGGGCGTCGAGCGGTGGGAACGGGCGCCGGGGGACAGACGCGTGGGAGGCGCCAGACCGGGCAGCAACCGCGGATCGGGATGACCGCCGGCCAGGTCCCGCAGTCCTTCCGGCACTCTCGGTGGCCTGCGTGACGCCACCGAGGGAACCGGCGCGACCACCGTGCCGCCCCGCCCGCGCGTGACGACGACGCCCCGTCGCCGCAACTCCTTGTAGGCCGTCGCGACCGTCCCGGGGCTCACCCCGAGCTCGTCCGCGAGCCGCCGCACCGGAGGCAGCGCGGCCCCCGGCCCCAACGACCCCTCGGCCACGCCCCGTTCGACGGACGCGGCAATCCCCTTGGCCGTCGCACCACTGATCCCATATTGTGTTGCCACATTGCCAAGTATGTATCAATACATAATTCGAGGCAAGGGGGAGCCCGTGCATCCGACGATCCGCCGCGCAGCCACATGGAGCAGCCGCCTTCCAGGAGGGCGTGACGGGCGAAGAATGCTGACCATCGCCCTCGTCGACCGCGTCGGAAGCGGCCTGTGGGCATCCGTCAGCGTCCTGTACTTCACCTACGTTTCAGGCCTCTCCGTCGGTGAGGTCGGCACCCTCGTCGCCGCCGCCGGAGCCGCGGGGATCGCGGGAGCCCCCCTGGGCGGCCGCCTCGCGGACCGTGTCCCGCTCACCCGGGTGCTGATCGCCGTCCAACTGCTGCGCGCGCTCGCCTCCTTCGCCCTGCTCACCACGGACCACTTCGCGCTCCTCGTGGTCCTGTGCTCACTCGGCAGCCTCGGCGACCGTGCCGCCAACGTCCTCACCAAGCTCTACGCCACCCGCGTCGCCGGCGCCGACCGCGTCCGCTACCAGGCCGTCCAGCGCACCGTCGCCAACGCCGGCTGGGCCCTCGGAGGCCTCACCGCGGCGGCCGCCCTCGCACTCGGCAGCACCGCCGCCTACCGATGGCTCCTCGCAGGCGACGCCCTCTCCTTCGCCGCCTGCGCCCTGCTCACGCTGCGGTGCCACGAACCCCGCGCCACCTCCCGCACGGTGGCCACCTCCAAGGACCCCAGCTCGACCGCCGGACCGACCAGCCCCTGGCGCGACCGCACCTACCTCGCCTACGTGGCCACCGACACCGTCCTCTTCCTCGACGACGCGGTCTTCAAGGTCGGCCTGCCCCTCTGGATCGCCCACACCGGCACCGCACCGCACGGTCTGGCGCCCCTGTTACTGGTCCTCAACAACGTGATGGTCGTGGCACTCCAGATCTCCCTGGCCCGGTTCGGCTCGACCACGGCCGCCGCCCGCGCCCTCCTCATCCCGCTCTCGGCCACCTTCGCCCTGGCCGGCGTCGCCATGGCCGCCTCAGCCACCGGCGGGACCATCACGACCACCCTGTCCCTCACGGCCGCAGCAGTGCTCTTCACCCTCGCCGAGATGTTCCACGCCACCATCGCCTGGGAACTCTCCGTCGCTCTCGCCCCCGAGACCGCCCAGGGCGCCTATCTCGGAGTCCACGGCCTCGCCCAGTCGGCCCAGCGCAGCATCGGACCACTCGCCGTCACCGGGGCGATCGCCACCGGCCCCCTCGGCTGGCTCACCTTCGGCAGCGTCATCGCCATGACCTGCGCATTCCAGCATCGCCTGGTCCGCGAGCGGCTCGCGCCGAAGCCATTGTCAGTGCCGCCGGTTACTGTGAGTGAGCATTGATCGACCGTGCTCACAGGGGGAAGAAACATGGCACACACCGACCGCCAGACCATGCGCCGCGTCCTGCGCCGTGAAATCGCGGGCACCATCGGCCTGCTCACCGACGAACACGACTTCCGTGCCATGCGGCGCTACCGCACCTTCGCCTTCGACGACCACGCCACTTACCTCCGCCAGGTGGAGGACCTCCTCAAGACACGCGCCCTGCAGGGCAGCCACACCATCGTGGCCCTCTTCGACCCACAGGAGTACGCCGAGTACTGCAAGGCCAGGAACCTCGACCCCGACCTCCCCGCCAACCGCACCCGCTTCACGGCCCAACTCGCGACCACGGGCCCCACCATCCCCTACGACGGCCAACCCCTCGCCGACCTCGTCCCCGCCCTCGTCGACGAAGCCGTAAGGCAAGCGACCTGGGAGTACGCGGCCACCCTCCTGTCCCGCCTCGGGGCCTGCGCCACCTGCGGCGAGGACATCGGCCGCGCGGCCTTCACCCGCGCCTCCGACCTGGTCATCCGCATCCTCGACACAGCCCCGCCCGGCAACCGGCACCTCGTCTGCAGCGTCACCGGAACACCCGAAACGCTCGTCGCCGTCCTCCACGGCGACGAGGAGACCGACGGCACCACGCAACTCGACGAGGCCGAGTCACTGGAGTTCACCACCGTCCTCGCCCTCGGCCTCGCCACCCGGGGTCCCGGAGGCCTGGTCATGCGCACCAGCGCCCCCGGTGCCCCCGACCGGATCTACGGCTGGCGGATGCGCGGCGACGGCCTCGAACCCCTGACCGCCAGCGAGGTCTTCGACGCCTACTGCACCGACGCCGAATCGGGCGACCTCATCTCACCCGAGTCCGGCGTGGACTACACCGCTCCTCCGGATCTCGGCCAGGAAGGCCCCCTGCCGGACCACCACCACTGAGCACATACGACACTCCGACAAGCAGGGGCGCTCCACCCGAAGGCGGAGCGCCCCTGCTCACCGGCCGATCGCCGGCCCGACCGACGACCTACTCGCCGGAGAGCACGGCCTGCGCCGCGCTGCGCGCCTCCTCGGCGGTGTCCGTCGCACGCGCGGCCGCCGCGGCACGCTCGCACTGCGCCAGCGTGTACTTCGCGAGCGTCGCCCGCACATAGGGAATCGACGCCGAACCCATGGAGAGGGAGGTGACACCCAGACCGGTCAGTACACACGCGAGCAGCGGGTCGGCCGCGGCCTCACCGCACACACCACAGCTCTTGCCCTCGGCCCTGGCCGCCTCGGCGGACAGCGCGACCAGGTCGAGCAGCGCGGGCTGCCACGGATCCTGCAGCCGGGACACCGCACCCACCTGCCGGTCGGCGGCGAACGTGTACTGCGCGAGGTCGTTCGTCCCCAGCGACAGGAACTCGACCTCCTGAAGAATCGACCGGGCTCGCAGCGCGGCCGACGGAATCTCCACCATCGCGCCGAACTTCGCCCGCAGCCCAGCCTCACGGCACGCGTCCGCGAACGCCTTCGCGTCGGCACGGTCGGCCACCATCGGGGCCATCACCTCGAGGTGGACCGGCAGACCCTCGGCAGCCCTCGCGAGCGCCGTCAACTGGGTGCGCAGGATCCCCGGGTGGTCCAGCAGCGTGCGCAGACCTCGCACGCCCAACGCCGGGTTCGGCTCGTCGGCCGGAGTCAGGAAGTCCAGCGGCTTGTCCGCACCCGCGTCCAGCACGCGCACGACGACCCGGCCCTCGGGAAAGGCCTCGAGCACCTGCCGGTAGGCCTCGACCTGCTTCTCCTCGGACGGCGCGTTCTTGCTGTCGTCAAGAAAGAGGAACTCGGTACGGAAGAGACCGACGCCCTCGGCCCCCGCCTCCAGGGCGGCCGGTACATCGGCCGGTCCGCCGACGTTCGCCAGGAGCGGCACCTTGTGACCGTCGGCGGTGGCGCCCGGACCGGTCGAAGCGGCCAGCGCAGCCTTGCGCGCCGCGGCGGCTGCCTCGAGTTCCGCCTTCTTGCCGTCGCTCGGGTTCACGAAGATCTCGCCGGTGCTGCCGTCGACGGCGATCATCGTGCCCTCGGCCAGCTCACCGGCACCAGGCAGCGCCACGACGGCCGGCACGCCGAGCGCGCGCGCCAGGATCGCGCTGTGACTCGTCGGTCCGCCCTCCTCGGTCACGAAGCCGAGCACCAGCGTCGGGTCGAGCAGCGCGGTGTCCGCCGGCGCCAGATCCCGGGCCACCAACACGTAGGGCTCGTCACTGTCCGGGACGCCGGGCATCGGGACGCCCAGCAGACGGGCGACGATACGATTCCGCACATCGTCGAGGTCGGCCACGCGACCGGCGAGGTACTCACCGGCTCCCGCCAGCAACTCGCGGTAGGCGGCGAACGCGTCGTACACGGCTCGCTCGGCCGTGCTGCCGACGGCGATGCGCCGTTCCACGTCCGCCATCAATTCGGGGTCCTGGGCCATCATGGCCTGTGCCTCGAGCACGGCCTGTGCCTCGCCACCCGCCAGATTGCCGCGCGCCATCAGATCGGCTGCCACGGCCTCCACGGCCTTGCGGGCGCGCCCCTGCTCGCGCTCCGCCTCCTCCGCCGGGATCTGCTTGGCAGGCGGTTCGAGTACCGCCGTTCCCATGTGCCGAACCTCGCCGATCGCCACACCGTGACTCACGCCGACGCCTCGCAGCGTTGTCTCCATTTCACCCGTCTCCGATAGTGCGGCGGGTCCCGCCGCCGCGGTTGGTTGTCCTCTGTGCCGTCGTGCCATCCATGACGGATGCCGACGGGGCGGGCATCACTGCCAGGAAAAGAGAGCGTCGCCGGCCTTCACGTCGCCGTCTTCGCGAAGCTCACCGAGGGCGTCGGCCGTCGCCTCCAGTGCCACGACAGGACACACGGGAGACTTGCCCGCCGCTTCGACCGCGCCTGGATTCCAGCGCACGATGCTCTGACCGCGGGTCACGGTGTCGCCCTTGTTCACGAGGAGCTCGAAGCCCTCGCCGTTGAGCTGCACGGTGTCGATACCGAGATGCGTGAGCACGCCGTGTCCCTCGGCGTCGACGACGACGAAGGCGTGCGGGTGGAGAGAGACGATCACTCCGTCCACGGGTGCGACCGCCTCGGACGGTTCGCGCACCGGGTCGATCGCCGTACCCGGGCCGACCATGGCCCCGGAGAAGACCGGATCCGGCACCGCTGCCAGTCCGATGGCGCGTCCTGCAAGGGGGGACGTCACGGTGGTCATGGGAAGCCTCCCGGGGTGGAGATGTACATGGGCCGTTACTGCATGTCCAGGACGGCGCACTGTGCAGCAGGGTATGTCAAATGAAGTACCGGTTCCGCACAGGAGACCGCTCGTGGTCTAGACCACCAGTCTAGTGGATTTGCACCCGCTCTGGGGCCCCGTGTACAGTCGTACTCCTGCTTGAGGGTGAGCGTTGCGGTCAAGCGCGCTCGCCGAGCAGCATCCAACTCGGTCAGATCCTACTTTGGATCATCTTCTGCATGCCTGCAGGGCGGTGGTCAGAAGGACGGAAAAACCCTGATAGAGTTGGAAACGCAAGATCGAAGGGAAGCCCGGAGGAAAGCCTGAGAGAGTCTCTCGGGTGAGTACAAAGGAAGCTTTCGTTCCTTGAGAACTCAACAGCGTGCCAAAAATCA
>NZ_JBITLN010000025.1:0-83372 GCF_044465285.1 Streptomyces sp. NPDC049687 | reverse complement strand
GCCTTCGGCCCCAACACCCCCTCAAACCGCTCCACCGACAACGACCCCACCAACCCGTTGTCCCCCACACCCGCCACATGCACCACACCACGCAACGGAGCATCCACCGGCACCGACGCAATCACCCCCGCCAACGCCTCCCGATCCGCCACATCACACGCCACCACCTCCACCACCGCACCCAACCCACCCAACTCAGCGACAAGTTCAGCCGCACCCACAGCCCCCACACCCCGCCGCGACACCAACAACAGACGCCGCACACCATGAGCAGTCACCAAATGCCGCGCCACCACCGCACCCAAACCACCCGTACCACCCGTCACCAACACCGTCCCCTCGCCGTCGAACGTCGGCTTGGACGCGTCGAGTTGGGACGTCAGGAGTTCGGAGACATCCGCCTTGACGAGCCGCGGCACGGACAGCCGTCCCTCGCGCACGGCCGCCTCGGGCTCGCCGGAGGCCACGACGGAAGCGAGAGCCGACCAGGAGGAGGCGTCCCCGTCGACGTCGACGAGGAGGATCCGGTCGGGATGCTCGGCCTGCGCCGCCCGCACCACACCCCACACCGGAGCCTGCCCGAGATCCACCACCTCCCCAGCAACCACCTCGACAGCACCCCGGGTCACCACCACCAACCGCGACCCACCGAACCGCTCCTCCGCCAACCACCCCTGCACCACACCCAGCACCCACGCACCCGACCCACGCACCGCATCCGGCACCGACACACCCACCCCCACCGACGGACACACCGCCACGACGCACCCGGGCACTTCCTCAAGGGACGCGAGGGAGGCCAGATCGGGAACGACGGGCACGGGCGGGGAGCCGGCGCCGACCGCCGCGCGGGCGGTGTCGGAGAGGTCGCCGACGATCGCCACGTCGGCCGTGCCGTGGTCACCGGCGGTCGGCCAGGTCGGCCCGCCGGTGTGGGCCTGCGTCCACTCCACGCGGTAGAGGGGGGCGGCTGAGTCCGTGCCCGCGGCGGCGAGTTGTTCCTCGGAGACCGGGCGCCCGGTCAGCGCGCCGACGGTCAGCAGGGGGTTGCCCTGCAGGTCGGCGGCCGAGAGGGCGATGGTGTTGTCGCGGGTCCGGGTCAGTCGTACGCGCAGGGCGTTGGCGCCTGTGGCGTGCAGGGCGACGTGCGACCAGGCGAACGGCAGGACGGTCCGGGCGCCGTCCTCGTCCTCACCTTCGAGGAGGGACGCGTGGAGGGCGGCGTCGAGCAGGGCGGGGTGCAGGCCGAACCGTTCGGCGTCCGCGTGCGCCTGCTCCGGCAACGCCACCTCGGCGAAGACCTCCTCGCCCCGCCGCCATACCGCCCGCAGGCCCTGGAAGACGGGCCCGTAGGCGTATCCGCGCTCCAGGAGGTGGCCGTACGCGTCCTCGACGTCGACGGACGTGGCGCCGGCCGGCGGCCACACGGTGAGGTCGGCGTCGTCGGGGAGCGGGGCGTCGGTGACCGTGCCTTCGGCGTGCAGGGTCCACGGCGCCCCGGCCTCCCCGTCCCCCTCCTCGACACCGTCCACACGGGAGTGGATCCGCACCGACCGCACACCGGCCGCCTCCGCACCCACCACCACCTGAACCCGAACCCCACCACGCTCCGGCACCACCAACGGCGCCCGCAGCGTCAACTCCTCCAACACCCCACAACCGGCCTCCACACCGGCCCACACCGCCAACTCCACCAACCCCGTCCCCGGCACCAACACCGCACCCAGCACCGAGTGATCCACCAACCACCCATGCGTCACCCGCGACAACCGACCGGTGAAGGTCAGTCCGTCGCCCTCGGGGGCGGGTACGACGGCGCCGAGCAGCGGATGGTCCACGGCCGCGAGTCCGGCGGTGGCCACGTCGCCGGACTCGTGGTCGGCCTCCATCCAGTAGCGCCGGTACTGGAAGGCGTACGTCGGCAGGTCCACGGGGCGGGCACCCTGGTCGTCGTAGAGCGGGGTCCAGTTGACGGGCAGGCCCCGGACGTACAGCTCGGCAAGGGCCCGGGTGACCGCCCGGGTCTCGTCCGGCTCGGCGGCGTCACGGCGCAGCAGGGGCAGGACGGTGACCGTCTCCTCGCCGTCGAGGATCTGCTGGGCCATGCCGCTCAGGACGCTGTCGGGTCCGATCTCGGCGAACACGGTGACGCCGGCCTCCCGGGCCGCGGCCACTCCGTCGGCGAAGCGCACGGCGTCACGGACGTGCCGCACCCAGTACTCGGGGTCGGTGAGCAGCCCGTCGCCCGCGACGGTGCCGGTGACGTTGGAGATCACCGTGAGCTCCGGCTCGCGGAAGGCGAGGTCGTGGACCACGGCACGGAAGTCGTCCAGCATCGGGTCCATCAGCGGCGAGTGGAAGGCATGACTGACCGTCAGCCGTTTGGTGCGGACGCCCTGTTCGGCGAGTGCGGCGGCGATCTCGTCCAGGTCGTCGGCGGTGCCGGACAGCACGACGGACCCGGGGCCGTTGACGGCGGCGACGCCGACCCGATCCTCGCGGCCGTCGAGCAGCGGCAGTACGTCGGTCTCCGGAGCGGCGACGGCGAGCATGCCGCCGCCCGTGGGCAGCGCCTGCATCAGCCGGGCCCGCGCGGCGACCAGCCGGCAGGCGTCCGCCAGCGAGAACACACCCGCGACCTGCGCGGCGGCGATCTCGCCCACCGAGTGTCCCGCCACGACATCGGCGGTGACACCGTGCGCGGCCAGCAGGCGGTACAGCGCGATCTCGACGGCGAACAGCGCCGGCTGGGTCATGCCGGTCCGGTCCAGCGCCCCGGCGAGCGGCGTCCCCGACTCGGCGAACATCACGTCCCGTAGGGGGTGTTCCAGCAGCGGGTCGAGTACGGCGCACACCTCGTCCAGCGCCTGCCGGAAGTCGGGGAACGCCTCGTACAGGGCACGTCCCATGCCGGGGCGCTGGGAGCCCTGGCCGGAGAAGAGGAGGGCGAGCGGGCCGGGAGCGTCGGTGCCGACGACGATGCCGCCGGTGGTGCCCGCGGCCAGCGAGTCCAGGCCCATGAGCAGGCTGTCGCGGTCGGACCCCAGGACGACGGCACGGTGCTCCAGAGCCGCCCGACCGGTGGCGAGTGTGTGCGCCACGTCCACCGGGCGGAGGCCGGGGTTCTCCTCCAGGTGGGCGCGGAGGGCGGCGGCCTGGGCGGGCAGCGCCGCCGCCGTCTTGGCGGAGATCACCCAGGGAAGGGGGAGGCGGGAAGGCGAGGCCACTTCCTCACGCCCGGCCCCCACAGCCGGCTGCTCGACGATGACATGCGCGTTGGTCCCACTGATACCGAAGGACGAGACACCCGCCCGCCGCGGACGATCCAGCTCCGGCCACTCCCGCGCCTCGGTCAGCAACTCCACCGCACCCGCCGACCAGTCGACATGCGGCGACGGCTCATCCACATGCAGGGTGCGCGGAGCGACACCGTGCCGCATCGCCTCCACCATCTTGATCACACCACCGACACCCGCAGCCGCCTGCGCATGCCCGATGTTCGACTTGATCGAGCCCAAGAGCAGGGGATGATCCCCGTCCCGCCCCTGTCCATAGGTGGCCAGCAACGCCTGCGCCTCGATCGGATCACCCAGCGTCGTACCCGTCCCATGCGCCTCCACCACATCCACATCCGCCGTGGACAACCCCGCATCCGCCAACGCGGCACGGATCACCCGCTGCTGCGACGGCCCGTTCGGAGCCGTCAGCCCATTGCTCGCCCCGTCCTGATTCACCGCCGTACCCCGTACGACAGCCAGCACCCGATGCCCCAACCGCTCCGCATCCGACAACCGCTCCACCAGCAGCATCCCCACACCCTCGCCCCACCCCGTACCGTCCGCACCGGCGGCGAAGGCCTTGCAACGGCCGTCGGCGGCGAGGCCGCGCTGGCGGCTGAACTCGACGAAGGTCGCCGGCGTCGACATGACGGTGACGCCTCCGGCCAGGGCCATGTCGCACTCGCCCTTGCGCAGGGCGGTCACCGCGAGGTGGAGGGCGACCAGGGAGGAGGAGCACGCCGTGTCGAGGGTGACGGCGGGCCCTTCCAGCCCGAGGGTGTACGCCACCCGGCCGGAGGCGATGCTGCCCGCGTTGCCGCTGCCGACGTGGCCCTCCAGTGCCTTCGGGGTACGGCGGATCCGGCTGCCGTAGTCGTGGTACATCACGCCGGCGAAGACACCGGTACGGCTGCCGCGCAGCGAGGTCGGGTCGATGCCGGCCCGCTCGAAGGCCTCCCACGAGGCCTCCAGCAGCAGCCGCTGCTGCGGATCCATCGCCAGCGCCTCACGCGGCGACAGGCCGAAGAACGCCGGGTCGAAGCGATCGGCGTCGTGCAGGAAACCGCCCCGACGGGTGTAGGTGGTGCCGTGGCTGTCGGGGTCGGGGTCGTACAGGGTCTCGATGTCCCAGCCGCGGTTGTCCGGGAAGTCGGAGATCGCGTCCACGCCCTCCGACACGAGCCGCCACAGATCACGCGGCGACCGAACGCCGCCGGGGTAACGGCAGCTCATGCCGACGATCGCGATCGGCTGGGCGGACGCCTCGGCCCGGGCGCGGTTCTCCTGCTTCAGCCGCTCGTTCTCCTTGAGCGACGCGCGCAGTGCCGTGACGACCTTTTCCATCTTCTCGGCAGACGTGGATGCAGACGTGGTCACTTCGTCCTCCGCTGGTACGACCTGTTCGACCTGTGCGGCCTGGTGGCGATGGGTTGGGATGGCGGATGTGTCAGGAGAGGGCGTCTCCGAGTGCGGCTTGCACGAGCTCCTCCACATCCATGTGGTCGAACTGGTCCGAGCCCTGCTCCCCTACGGGTGTGCCGTCATCGGTGCCGGCCCGCGGGGAGGTGAGTGTGATGAGGGCGTCCAGGACGCCCGCGTCCCTGAGCGTGTCGAGCGACAGCCGGGACAAGGCCTGCCGGAAGGCTGCCTCGTCGGCGGGGACGAACGTGCCGGACGGGTCGGTGGTGTCGCCGTCCGTGCCCTCGTCCGTCTCGGCGAAGAGCTGCCGGTGGATCTCGTCCAGCAGCGCCTCGAGACTGGGGAAGTCGAAGACGAGCGTCGACGGCAGGGTGAGACCGGTGGCCCGGCCGATGCGGTTGCGCAGGTCCACGGCCATCAGCGAGTCGACGCCGAGCTCCTGGAAGCTCGCCCGCGCCGGGATGACGCGCCCCGGCTCGTGTCCGAGGACGACCGCCGTCTCACCGGCGACCAGATCCCGCAGCATCCGGCGCCGGGAGGTCCCGGACACGGCCGTCAGCCGCTCCCGCCAACCGGACGACCGATCCGGCCGGTTCCGCACCCGGGCGGCGCGTCGGGACGAGCCGTCGACCAGCGACCGCAACAGCTCCGGCACCGCTCCCGGATCCTCGGCGAACCGCGCCCGCAGCGCCGCCCGGTCCACCGGTACGGCGACCACGACACCCGGCGCATCCGCCTGCCGCGCCCCCGCGTACGCCCGGTCGAACAGCGCCAGCCCTTCGGCCTCGCCCAGCGGCACCATGCCGTCCCGACGGAGCCGGGCGGCGTCCGCCTGGGTCAGGTTGTCGGTCATCTCGCCCTCGGTCTGCCACAGACCCCAGGCCAGGGAGAGCGCCGGAAGCCCCTGGGCACGGCGCTGTTCCATCAGCGCGTCCAGATAGCGGTTGGCCGCCGCATACGCACCCTGACCCGGAGCGCCGAAGACACCCGCCACCGAGGAGAACACCACGAACGCCGCCAGGTTGGCGGTCAGCTCATGCAGATGCGTGGCCGCATCCGCCTTCGCCCGCAGCACCCCCGACACGCGGGACGCGGTCAGACCCGACACCACACCGTCGTCCAGGACACCCGCCGCATGCACCACAGCCGTGATGTCATCCCGGCCCGCCAGCAGAGCAGCCACCGCCTCACGGTCCGCCACATCACACGCGACGAACTCCACCTCGGCACCCAAGTCGATGAGCACTGTGGCAAGGTCGGCGGCACCGGCAGCCTGCCCGCCCCGACGCGAGACCAGCAGCAGACGACGTACACCATGAACGCTCACCAGATGCCGGGCGAAGACACCGCCCAACGCACCGGTCGCACCCGTCAACAGCACCGTTCCGCCACCGAAACCGGGAGACTCCGCCGATACGGCCGCCGCCCGGACCAGACGCGGAACGAAGACGGCATCCTCCCGCACCGCCACCTGCGGCTCCCCCGCCCGCACAGCCAGGGCGACAGCGTCGTCCCCGTCCGCGTCCACCAGAACGATCCGACCCGGATTCTCCGCCTGCGCCGAAGCCACCAGACCCCACACCGCAGCCATCACCGGATCGGCGACAACACCACCGGCCGACACACCGTCCCGTGTCACGACCGCCAACACCCCTGTCGCCGAGACCAGATGCTTCTGCATCGTCTCCAACGCCCACGCCGTGGCCTCATGCACCCCGAGCCCTACAGGCACCACCGCCACAGAGGCATCCACCTCCACGGCAGCACCCGACACGGCCGCCCACTCCACGGCGAACAGGGCATCCGCAGTCCGCGACAGCTCTCCTCGCGGCACCGGACGCAGCACCAGTGACTCCACGACCACGACCGGCGTGCCGGAGGGATCCGTCGCCACCAGGGCGTAGGTGTCCTGCCCACGTGGAGTGAGGCACACCCGCAGGCTCTCGGCCCCGCCCGCGAGAACGGTCACTCCCGACCAGGTGAACGGGATACGTCCGCCTTCCGCGTCCGCGCCGAGGGCGATCGCGTGCAGCGCCGCGTCCAGCAGCGCCGGGTGCGCCCCGTACCGCCGGGCCTCGGGCGCGTGGTCCTCCGGAAGGCGCACATCCGCGAACAGTCTGTCGCCGGAGGCCCAGGCCGTCCGTACGCCGGTGAAGGCCGGCCCGTAGTCCAGTCCAGCGTCGGCGAGACGCCCGTACAGCTCCTCGGGGGTGACCGTCGATGTCGCGTCCCCCTCCCGCCAGTCGACGGTGACGTCGAGTTCCCGGTCGGACAGGACGCCGACCGCGTGCCGGGTCCAGAGCGCGGAGTCGTCCCCGATGGGCCTGGCGTGGAGGCTCAGTTCAGACCTTCCGTCCGCGTCCGGGACGGAGATCCGCACCTGGATGTCGACGCCCTCCCCGAGCAGCACGGGCGATTCGATCGTCAGCTCCTCCACCGTGTGCCGTCCGGCGGATTCTCCTGCTAGGAGGGCGAGTTCGACGAGCGCCGTACCCGGGACCACGACGGCTCCCGCCACCACGTGATCGGCCAGCCAGGGGTGAGCCGCCTTCGTCATGCGGCCCGTCAGCAGATACCCGTCCCCGTCAGCAAGCTCGACCACCGTGTCCAGCACGGGGTGCCCCGCCGTACCGGAGCCGGCGGACTCCTCCAGCCAGTACCGGCGCCGGTCGAAGGCGTACGTCGGCATATCGACGAGGCGCCCACCGGCGTGTGTGGCCAGGGTCTTCCAGTTGATGTCCGTGCCGTGGACGTGGAGGTGGGCCAGGGCGGTGAAGAAGGTCTCCGTCTCCGGGCGGCCTGCACGCAGGGACGGGGTGAAGACGTGACCGTCGGTGTCGTCCAGGATCTGCTGGGCGAGGGCGGTGAGCACGGCGTCGGGGCCGAGCTCCAGCCAGCGGGTGACGCCTTCGTCGTTGAGGGCGGTGATCGCGTCGGTGAAACGGACCGGACGGCGGACGTGCTGCACCCAGTACTCCGGATCCGTCACCTGCGGCGACAGACCTGCCAACTTCGGCTCATTGAAAATGAGTTGGGCGACTACAGCTCGGAAGTCGGCCAGCATCGGATCCATCAACGGCGAGTGGAACGCGTGGCTGACGGTCAGCCGCTTGGTACGGACCCCTGCCTTCTGCCAGTCCCCCTCCAGCACGGCGATCGTCTTCTCGTCGCCGGAGACCACCACCGACGACGGCCCGTTGACCGCCGCGATACCGACCCGGTCCTCCAGGCCCTCCAGCGCGGAGACAGCCGCAGCCTCGTCGATCTGCACCGCGAGCATCGCGCCACCCTCAGGCAACGCCTGCATCAGCCGACCCCGCGCCTCCACCAAACGACACGCGTCCTCCAGCGACAGCACCCCCGCCACATGAGCCGCGGCGATCTCCCCCACCGAGTGCCCAGACACCGCATGCGCACGAAGGCCCAGCCACTCCACCAACCGGAACAGACCCACCTCGACCGCAAACAACGCCACCTGCGCATACCGCGTCCGGTTCAACAGCTCCGCATCTGCCCCGAACACCACATCCCTCAGCGGAAGTCCGGTCAGCTCGGCCACCACGTCGAACACCTCGGCGAACACCGGGAACGCCTCATACAGCTCGCGGCCCATCCCCAGCCGCTGCGAACCCTGCCCCGTGAACAGCACCGCCGTCTGTCCCTCACCGGAGGCCCGACCGGCGACCGTCACGTCACCCAGCAGCACCGCCCGGTGCTCGAACACCGCACGCCCCGCCAGGGAATAGCCGACATCGGCAGGGTCCGCCGTGTGTGCGCGAACCCGGTTGACGGCCGCGTCCAGAGCAGCAGACGACTTCGCCGAAACCACCCACGGCACCACACCCCGCGCCGCCTCAACGGGCTCGACGTCCTCCCTCTCGGCCTGCTCCAGGAGCACGTGCGCGTTGGTGCCGCTGATCCCGAACGACGACACCGCCGCTCGGCGGGGACGCTCGGCTTCGGGCCAGGCATGGTTCTCCGTCAGCAACTCCACCGCACCCGCGGACCAGTCCACATATGGCGAGGGCTCATCGACGTGCAGCGTGCGGGGAGCGACGCCGTGCCGCATCGCCTCCACCATCTTGATCACACCCGCCACACCCGCAGCCGCCTGCGTATGACCGATGTTCGACTTGATCGAGCCCAGCAGCAGCGGACGGTCCTCCGCCCGCCCCTGCCCATAAGTGGCCAGCAGCGCCTGCGCCTCGATCGGATCACCCAGACTCGTCCCCGTGCCATGGGCCTCCACCACATCCACATCCGCCGTGGTGAGTCCGGCACTCGCCAGAGCCTGACGGATCACTCGCTGCTGGGAGGGACCGTTGGGCGCGGTCAGCCCGTTACTCGCACCGTCCTGATTGACGGCGGTACCGCGCACCACGGCCAGTACCCGATGACCCAGCCGCTCCGCGTCCGACAGGCGCTCCACGACGAGCATGCCGACGCCCTCGGACCAGCCCGTGCCGTCCGCACCGGCGGCAAAAGCCTTGCACCGCCCGTCCGGCGCCAGCCCCCGCTGCCGACTGAACTCGACGAATGTCCCCGGCGTCGACATGACCGTCACCCCGCCCACCAGGGCCATGTCGCACTCACCGGAGCGCAGCGCCTGGCCCGCCAGGTGCAGGGCGACCAGCGACGACGAACAGGCCGTGTCGAGGGTGACGGCGGGGCCTTCGAGGCCGAAGACGTACGACACGCGGCCGGAGGCGATGCTGCCCGCGCTGCCGTTCGCCAGGTAGCCCTCCAGTTCTTCGGGGGCGTGGTGCAGCCGGGAGGCGTAGTCGTGGTACATCATCCCGGCGAAGACGCCGGTACGGCTGCCGCGCAGCGAGGTCGGGTCGATGCCGGCCCGCTCGAACGCCTCCCACGAGGCCTCCAGCAGCAGCCGCTGCTGCGGATCCATCGTCAGGGCCTCGCGCGGGGCGATTCCGAAGAAGTCGGCGTCGAACTCGTCCGCTTCGTGCAGGAAACCGCCCTCGCGGGAGTACGTGGTGCCGGTGCGCTCGGGGTCGGGGTGGTAGAGGGCGTCGAGGTCCCAGCCCCGGTTGGTCGGGAAGCCGCCGATCGCGTCACGGCCGTCCGCGACAAGCCGCCACAGGTCCTCCGGCGTCCTTACCCCGCCCGGGAAACGGCAGCTCATACCGACGATCACCATGGGGTCGTCGTCGACGGGTGAGGTGCGGGGCACCGCGGCGGCCGTCTTCGCGGACGGCGCGGTGATGCCCAGCTCCTCCTGGACGAATTCGGCCAGGGCCGCGGGGTTGGGGTAGTCGAAGACGAGGGTGGCCGGCAGCCGCAGTCCGGTGCTCGTGTTGAGACGGTTGCGCAGTTCCACCGCGGTCAGGGAGTCGAAGCCCAGGTCCTGGAAGGCGCGGTCGGCGGTGATGGTCTCCGGCGCCGGATGCTCCAGCACCTCCGCCACGGCCGTACGGACCAGGTCCAGCAGAGCGGTGGCCCGCTCCGTGTCGGACAGCACGGTCAGGCCGTCGACCAGCGAACCGGCCCGCGACTCGTCCGTGGACGCCGCACGCCGACGGGTCGGAGGGACCAGTCGGTGCAGGAGGGGCGGGACCGATTCGCCGCGCCGCCGGCGCAGTCCGCGCAGGTCCAGCCGTACCGGCACGGAAACCGTGGCATCCCCGGCCAGCGCCGCGTCGAACAGCGCCAGTCCTTCGGCCTCGCCCAGCGGCAGCATGCCCGATCGCGTCATACGGGCCTGGTCCGCCTGGGTCAGGGTGGTGGTCATCCCGCTCTCGGTCTGCCACAGACCCCAGGCCAGGGAGAGCGCCGGGAGGCCCTGGGCACGGCGCTGTTCCATCAGCGCGTCCAGATAGCGGTTGGCCGCCGCATACGCACCCTGACCCGGAGCGCCGAAGACACCCGCCACCGAGGAGAACACCACGAACGCCGCCAGGTTGGCGGTCAGCTCGTGCAGATGCGTGGCCGCGTCCGCCTTCGCCCGCAGCACCCCCGACACGCGGGACGCGGTCAGACCCGACACCACACCGTCGTCCAGGACACCCGCCGCATGCACCACAGCCGTGATGTCATCCCGGCCCGCCAGCAGAGCAGCCACCGCCTCACGGTCCGCCACATCACACGCGACGAACTCCACCTCGGCACCCAAGTCGATGAGTACTGTGGCGAGGTCGGCGGCACCGGCGGCCTGCCCGCCCCGACGCGAGACCAGCAGCAGACGACGTACACCATGAACGCTCACCAGATGCCGGGCGAAGACACCGCCCAACGCACCGGTCGCACCCGTCAACAGCACCGTTCCGCCACCGAAACCGCCGAACTCGGCAGTCACACCGCCGGCACGGATCAAGCGCGGCGCCAGAACAACGCCCTCCCGCACCGCCACCTGCGGCTCCCCCGCCCGCACAGCCAGGGCCACAACGTCGTCCCCGTCCGCGTCCACCAGAACGATCCGACCCGGATTCTCCGCCTGCGCCGAAGCCACCAGACCCCACACCGCAGCCATCACCGGATCAGCGACAACACCACCGGCCGACACCGCCTTGCGCGTCACAACGGCCAGCGCACCCTCACCCGACAGGTGACTCCGCACGGTCTCCAACACCCACGCCGTGGCCTCATGCACCCCAAGCCCCACAGGCACCACCGCCACAGAGGCATCCACCTCCACGGCGGCACCCGACACGGCCGCCCACTCCACGGCGAACAGGGCATCCGACGTGTGGGCGCGGGCGGCCCCGCCCTTGGGTGCCGCACGCAACACCAGCGACTCGACGACCACGACCGGTGTGCCCGCCTGGTCCGTGGCCACGAGCCGGAACGCCCCCGTCCCCACCGGCGTCAATCGCACCCGCAACACCGACGCACCCGACGCCAGGAGTTCCACACCCGACCAGGCGAACGGCAGTAGCGCACCCTCACTCACCTCGCCCGCTCGGGTCAGGCCGATGGCGTGCAGCGCCGCGTCCAGCAGCGCCGGATGCACCCCGAAGCGTCCTGCCTCGGCCGCCGCCTCGTCCGGCAGCGCCACCTCCGCCAGCACCTCGTCACCAGACCGCCACGCCGACCGCAGCCCACGGAACACCGGCCCGTAAACGAGCCCGTGGGCGGCGAGCTCCGTGTAGTGCGTGCCGAGTTCGACCTCGACGGTGTTCGTGCCGGGCCGGGTCTCGCCGGCGTCGACGGTCGTCGTCCCCTCGGCGGCCGTCAGCAGGCCGCTCGCGTGCAGCGTCCACTCGGTGGCTGCGTCGGCCTCCTCCGCAGCCACGTGCTCGTCACGGGAGTGAACGGCGACGGAACGCCTGCCCTGGTCGTCGGACGGGCCGACACGCACCTGGATCCGCAGGGCACCGTCCTCGTCCAGACGGCACGGCTGCGCGATGGTGAGCTCGTCGAGCCGGGCACAGCCGACGACATCACCCGCCTGGATCGCCAGTTCAACGAACGCCGTACCCGGCACCAGCACCTCGCCGTGCACGACGTGATCCGCCAGCCAGGGGTGCGTGGAGAGCGACAGCCGCCCTGTCAGCACGAGGTCGCCGGTGTCCACCGGGGCCACAACCGCCTTGAGCAGCGCATGATCGACGGCTCCCAGACCGGCGGAACCCAGATCCACGACACGATCCACCGGGGCGTCCAGCCAGAAGCGCTGTTGCTGGAAGGGGTAGGTGGGGAGGTCGATCTGCCGACCGCCCCAAGTCGCGTAGAGCTGCGCCCAGTTGATGTCCATGCCGTGGACGTGGAGGTGGGCCAGGGCGGTGAGGAAGGTCTCCGTCTCCGGGCGGCCTGCACGCAGGGACGGGGTGAAGACGTGACCCTCGGTGTCGTCCAGGATCTGCTGGGCGAGGGCGGTGAGCACGGCGTCGGGGCCCAGCTCCAGCCAGCGGGTGACGCCCCCGTCGTTGAGGGCGGTGATCGCGTCGGTGAAACGGACCGGCCGACGGATGTGCTGCACCCAGTACTCCGGATCCGTCACCTGCGGCGACAGACCCGCCAACCCCGGCTCGTTGAAGACGAGTTGAGTGACGACGGCACGGAAGTCGTCCAGCATCGGATCCATCAACGGCGAGTGGAAGGCATGGCTGACGGTCAGCCGCTTGGTACGGACCCCTGCCTTCTGCCAGTCCCCCTCCAGCACGGCGATCGCCTCGGCATCGCCGGAGACCACCACCGACGACGGCCCGTTGACCGCCGCGATACCGACCCGGCCCTCCAAGCCCTCCAGCGCGGAGACAGCCGCAGCCTCGTCGATCTGCACCGCGAGCATCGCGCCACCCTCAGGCAACGCCTGCATCAGCCGACCCCGCGCCTCCACCAAACGACACGCGTCCTCCAGCGACAGCACCCCCGCCACATGAGCCGCGGCGATCTCCCCCACCGAGTGCCCAGTCACCGCATGCGCACGGACACCCAGCCACTCCACCAAACGGAACAAGCCCACCTCGACCGCGAACAACGCCACCTGGGCATACCGGGTCTGGTTCAGCAGCTCCGCATCTGTCCCGAACACCACATCCTTCAGGGCGAGTTCAGTCAGCTCGGCCACCGCGTCGAAGACTTCGGCGAACACCGGGAAGGCCTCGTACAGCTCGCGGCCCATCCCCAGCCGCTGCGAACCCTGCCCCGTGAACAGCACCGCCGTCCGACCACCGGCACGGGCAACCCCCCGCACCTCGGCATCACCCAGCAACACCGCCCGATGCTCGAACACCGCACGCCCGGCAGCCAGCGAGAAGCCCACATCCATGGCGTCCGCCTCGCACGCCCGGAGTCGTCCGATCGCCGCGTCCAACGCAGCCGACGACTTCGCGGAAACCAGCCACGGCACTACACCCGGGGCCGCGTCAGCGGGCTCACGGTCCTGCGGCTCGCCCTGCTCCAGCACCACATGCGCGTTGGTGCCACTCATGCCGAACGACGACACCGCAGCCCGCCTCGGCCGGTCGGCCTCGGGCCACTCCCGCGCCTCGGTCAGCAGTTCCACCGCGCCCGCGGACCAGTCCACGTGCGGCGACGGCTCATCCACATGCAGGGTGCGCGGAGCGACACCCCGCCGCATCGCCTCCACCATCTTGATCACACCCGCCACACCCGCAGCCGCCTGCGTATGACCGATGTTCGACTTCACCGACCCCAGCAGCAGCGGACGGTCCTCGTCCCGCCCCTGCCCGTACGTAGCCAGCAGCGCCTGCGCCTCGATCGGATCCCCCAGACTCGTCCCCGTGCCATGCGCCTCCACCACATCCACGTCAGCCGAGGACAACCCCGCACTGTCCAGGGCGGCCCGGATCACCCGCTGCTGGGACGGCCCGTTCGGCGCCGTGAGCCCGCTGCTCGCACCGTCCTGATTGACCGCCGTACCCCGTACGACAGCCAGCACCCGATGACCCAGCCGCCGGGCGTCGGACAGCCGCTCGACGAGCAGCATCCCCACACCCTCGGACCAGTTGGTCCCGTCGGCCGTAGCCGAGAAGGCCTTGCACCGGCCGTCGGCCGCGAGCCCGCGCTGCCGGCTGAAGTCCACGAAGGCCCGCGACGTCGACATCACGGTCACGCCGCCGGCCAGGGCCATCTCGCACTCGCCGTTGCGCAGGGCCTGGGCGGCCAGGTGCAGGGCGACCAGTGAAGACGAACACGCCGTGTCCACAGTCGCGGCCGGGCCCTCGAAGCCGAGGACGTAGGAGAGGCGTCCGGACAGGACACTGCCGGCGCCGCCGGTGCCGGCGTATCCGGCGGTCCGCTCCTCGGCGGCGTGGATGAGTTCGGCGTAGTCCTGGCCGTTCGTCCCCGCGAAGACGCCGACACGGCGGCCCTTCAGCGTGCCGGGGACGACTCCCGCGTGCTCGAACGCCTCCCAGGATGTCTCCAGCAGCAGCCGCTGCTGCGGGTCCATCGCCAGCGCCTCGCGGTGGGAGATTCCGAAGAACTCCGCGTCGAAGTCCCCGGCCCCGTCCAGGAATCCGCCGACGGAGACGTACGACGCGCCCGGTGCGCCGGTCGTGTCGAGGAGGCGTTCCAGGTCCCAGCCCCGGTCGGCGGGGAAGTCGGTGAGGCACTCCCGGCCGTCCGCGAGCATCTGCCAGAGGTCGCCGGGCGAGCGGACGCCGCCGGGGAAGCGGCAGCTCATGCCGACGATGGCGATCGGTTCGCGCGCCGCGTCGGAGAGTTCGCGATTGCGCCGACGCAGCCGCTGGACCTCCTTCAGCGAATCCCGCAGTGCTCCGACTACTTCTTCGGTCGAGGGCTGCACGGGGCTCTCCATGTCTCCGGTCGTCGTGTTCGCGTCGGTCACGTCGTTCGCGCTGTTCGGAACCATCAGTCGCTCTCCTCGCCCTCGCGCACGAGTTGGAGCAGTGCCTGCAGATCGAGGGCGTCGATGTCGTGCTCGTCCGATGCCGTACGGGTCTCCGCCTGGGTGTCCTCGGGTGCCTGCTGCGGGACCAGGGCCTCGGAGAGATGGCGGGCGACGGACTCCGGGGACGGGTAGTCGAACAGGACCGTGGTCGGCAGTCGCAGACCGGTGAGGGTGTTCAGCCGGTTGCGGAGCCGGACGGCGGCCAGGGAGTCGAAGCCCAGTTCCAGGAACCCGCGCTCGGGAGCGAGACGGGCCGCATCGGAGTGGCCGAGGACAGCGGCCGCCTGTGCCGTCACCAGGTCGAGGAGATGCTCGACGCGCGCCGCACCGGTCGGGAGGGCGGTCAGCCGCTTCGCCAGTGCGGGTCCGGCGTCGGCACCGGCGGTGCCTGCCGCTTCGCTGTCCTTACCGGTGCCGGCCGGTGCGAACGCCGAGAGCAGCGGGCTGGGACGGGTTTCGGTGAAGTGGGCGGTGAAGCGGATCCAGTCGGCGTCGGCGATGGCCAGGCAGCCGGCCGCCCTTCCAGAGGCCAGGACACTCCCCAGCGCGTCGACCGCCGCGTCAGGATCGAGGGCGGCCATGCCGTCGGCCCCGTCGGGCAGGCCACCACGGGCCGCCACCAGGCCCGCACCGGCCCACGGTCCCCAGGCGACGGACAGCCCGGGCAGGCCGTCCGCGTTGCGCTGCTCGACCAGGGCGTCGAGTACGGCGTTGGCGGCGGCGTAGTTGCCCTGGCCGGGGTTTCCGAGGGTGCCCGCCAGGGATGAGAAGACCACGAAGTCGGCGAGGCTCGCGTGCCCGTCGCGGGTCAGTTCGTCCAGGTGGCGCGCGCCCTCCACCTTGCCGCGCAGCACGCGGGCCAGGCTCTGAGGGGTGAGCCCGTCGATGATGCCGTCCTCCACGGCGCCCGTGGTGTGCAGGACGGTGGTCAGCGGCCGGTGGGCGGGGATCGCGTCCAGCACGGCCCGCAGGGCACCGCGGTCAGCCACGTCACAGGCCACGACGGCCGCCTCGGCGCCGAATCCGGCGAGTTCCGCCGTCAGCTCTCGCGCCTGCGGGGCGTCGGGCCCCTGGCGGGAGAGGAGCAGCAGCCGACGGGCTCCGGCCCGGGCCAGGGAGCGGGCCAGATGACCGCCGAGCGCGCCCGTTCCGCCGGTGATCAGCACGGTGCCCGTGGCGGTCGGCTGCCACGTCGCGGACTCCGGCCGGGCAGCCGGGTCCAGGCGCCGGACGAAGAGACCGGACGACCGTACGGCCACCTGATCCTCGTACCCGACGCCGACGGGCAGCCCGCCGAGCACGGCGCACATCCGCGTCAGCGTGCGGTCGTCCGGACGGTACGGCAGGTCCACCAGGCCCGCCCAGCGGTCACCGGCCTCCAGCGCGGCGACCCGGCCGAGCCCCCAGACTCCGGCCCCGTCGACGTCGGCGACCCGCTCCGACGGGCTGACCGACACGGCACCCCGGGTGGCGCACCACAGCGGGGCCGCCACATCCAGATCCCCGAGCGCCTGTACAACGGTCAGGGTCAGCTCCAGCCCCTCAGGAACCGAAGACGTCCTGACGGCCGCCGGCCCTGAGGAAGACAGCGGCAAGAGGACACCCTGCGCGGCTCCGAGTCCCGCCACCCCGCGCAACAGCTCGGCGACGCCTGCCCGATCGGCACCGGCCGGCAGCGACACCTCGTGCACATCGGCGCCGTACGCCGCCATGGCCGAGCTGATACGCCCTTGCCACTCCTCGTCGCCCTGCCCGGCCACCGGACGGATCACCACCCACGCCCCGGTGAGGGAGGGCCGCGCGACGTCCGGCAGCAGCCTCCAGCCGACCCGTGCGAACGACGGACCGGACTCGGCCGGTCCGCTGTGGTGTCGTTGCCGGGGGGTGGGCCAGTAGCGCTCGCGTTGGAAGGGGTAGGTGGGGAGCTCGACCTGCTGGCCGCCCCAAGTGGTGTAAAGCGGCTTCCAATTGATGTCCGTGCCGTGGACGTGGAGGTGGGCCAGGGCGGTGAGGAAGGTTTCCGTCTCCGGGCGGCCTGCGCGCAGGGACGGGGTGAAGACGTGACCCTCGGTGTCGTCCAGGATCTGCTGGGCGAGAGCCGTGAGGACCGCATCGGGGCCCAGCTCCAGCCAGCGGGTCACCCCGGCGGACTGCAGGGACGCGATGGCGTCGGTGAAGCGGACCGGACGGCGGACGTGCCGCACCCAGTACTCCGGGTCCGTCACCTGCGGCGACAGACCTGCCAACCCCGGCTCACTGAAGGTGAGTTGGGAGACCACGGCACGGAAGTCGTCCAGCATCGGATCCATCAACGGCGAGTGGAACGCATGGCTGACCGTCAGCCGCTTCGTCCGGACCCCCGCCGCCTGCCAGTCCTGCTCCACTCCGGCGATCGTCTGGGCGTCGCCGGAGACCACCACCGACGACGGCCCGTTGATTGCCGCGATACCAACCCGATCGGTCACACCCTCCAGCGCCGCGACAGCCGCAGCCTCATCGATTTGCACCGCGAGCATCGCGCCACCCTCAGGCAACGCCTGCATCAGCCGACCCCGCGCCTCGACGAGAGCACAGGCATCCTCGAGGGACAGGACCCCGGCGACATGAGCGGCGGCGATTTCGCCCACCGAGTGCCCGGACACCGCATACGCACGAAGGCCCAGCCACTCCACCAACCGGAACAGACCCACCTCGACCGCGAACAACGCCACCTGGGCATACCGCGTCTGGTTCAACAGCACCGCATCCGACCCGAACACCACATCCCTCAGCGGGAGTTCAGTCAGCTCGGCCACCGCGTCGAACGCCTCGGCGAACACCGGGAAGGCCTCGTACAGCTCGCGGCCCATCCCCAGCCGCTGCGAACCCTGCCCCGTGAACAGCACCGCCGTCCTACCACCGGCACGGGCAACCCCCCGCACCTCCGCATCACCCAGCAACACCGCCCGATGCTCGAACACCGCACGCCCGGCAGCCAGCGAGAACCCCACATCCACGGCATCCGCCGTCTGCTCACGAACCCGTTCAACAGCCGCGTCCAACGCGGCCGAGGACTTCGCCGAGACCACCCATGGCACCACACCAGGCGCCACACCGGCGACCGAGACCGACTCCACCTCACCTTGCTCCAACACCACGTGCGCGTTCGTGCCGCTGATCCCGAACGACGACACAGCAGCCCGCCGGGGCCGATCCAGCTCCGCCCACTCCCGCGCCTCCGCGAGCAATTCCACCGCACCCGCGGACCAGTCCACGTGCGGCGACGGCTCATCCACATGCAAGGTGCGCGGCGCGACGCCCCGCCGCATCGCCTCCACCATCTTGATCACACCCGCCACACCCGCAGCCGCCTGCGTATGACCGATGTTCGACTTGATCGAGCCCAGCAGCAGCGGACGGTCCTCCGCCCGCCCCTGCCCATAAGTGGCCAGCAGCGCCTGCGCCTCGATCGGATCACCCAGACTCGTCCCCGTGCCATGCGCCTCCACCACATCCACATCCGCCGTGGACAACCCCGCACTCGCCAGAGCCTGACGGATCACCCGCTGCTGCGACGGCCCGTTCGGAGCCGTCAGCCCATTGCTCGCCCCGTCCTGATTCACCGCCGTACCCCGTACGACAGCCAGCACCCGATGCCCCAACCGCTCCGCATCCGACAACCGCTCCACCAGCAGCATCCCCACACCCTCGCCCCACCCCGTACCGTCCGCCGAAGCCGCGAACGCCTTGCACCGGCCGTCCATCGCGAGGCCACGCTGCCGGCTGAACTCGACGAACGTCCCCGGCGTGGACATCACCGTGACACCGCCGGCCAGGGCCATCTCGCACTCGCCGTTGCGCAGGGCCTGGGCGGCCAGGTGCAGGGCGACCAGCGAGGACGAGCACGCCGTGTCGACGGTCACCGCAGGCCCCTCCAGACCGAACGTGTACGACACCCGACCGGAGGCAACGCTCCCCGCCGTCCCGGCGAGCACGTATCCCTCCAGTTCCTCCGTGTCGGCGGAGGAGGCGATCCGGTCGCCGTAGTCGTGGTTGATCACTCCGGCGAACACGCCGGTACGGCTCCCCCGTACGGACACCGGGTCGATGCCGGCCCGCTCGAACGCCTCCCACGACACCTCCAGCAGCAGCCGCTGCTGCGGGTCCATCGCCAGCGCCTCACGGGGCGAGATCCCGAAGAACTCGGCGTCGAACTCGTCGGCGTCGTGCAGGAAGCCGCCCTCGCGGGCGTAACTGGTGCCGGGGTGATCGGGGTCGGGGTGGTACAGCCCCTCCAGGTCCCAGTCGCGGTTGACCGGCAGCCCGGCGATCGCGTCGCCGCCGTCGGCGACCAGGCGCCACAGGTCCTCGGGAGAACGCACGCCGCCCGGGTAGCGGCAGGCCATGCCGACGATGACGACCGGGTCGTCGTCGGAGTCGGCCCTGCGCACCACGGCGGTCGGCGCCTCCGGACGGGTGTCGATTCCCTTGCCACCGAGCCGAGTTCGCAGAAGCCGGAGGAGCGCCTCCGGCGTCGGGTGGTCGAACACGAGCGTCGCGGGCAGGCGCAGCCCCGTGGCGGCGGCGACCGCGTTGCGCAGTTCGACGGCCGTGAGCGAGTCGAAGCCCAGTTCCTTGAAGCTCTGCCCCGCCGGCAGGTCGTCGCCGGAGGCGTGGCCCAGCACGGCGGCGGCCTGGGCGCGGACGAGGTCGAGCAGCAGGGCGTCGCGTTCCTCGTCAGTGGCCCGGGCGGCCAGCTGCCGTTCCAGAGTCTCCGTGCGGTCCCGTTCGCGGGGGTCGCCGTCCTGTGCGGCCGTGCGGCGCCGGCGCGGGGTGAGTCCGGACAGCAGCGGATGGCGGCCCGGGTCGGTCGTGCGCGCCAGTGCGGCCCGGTCGAGGTCCGCGGCGACCAGGACCGCGCGGAGCGGGTCGGTGACGGCCCGGTCAAGCAGCGGCAGACCGGTGTCGGCGGTGAGCGCTGTCATGCCTTCCGCTGCGGTGCGCCGGGCGTGGGCGGTGCCCAGGTCCCCGGTCATGGCGGAGGTTTCGGTGGCCCACAGTCCCCACGCGAGGGAGGTGGCGGGCAGGCCCAGGTCACGGCGGTGGGCGGCGAGCGCGTCGAGGAAGGCGTTGGCGGCGGCGTAGTTGCCCTGGCCGGGGTTGCCTAGGGTGCCTGCGGCGGACGAGAACAGGACGAAGGCGTCCAGGTCCATGCCGGCGGTCAGTTCGTGCAGGTGCCAGGCGGCGTCGGCCTTGGGGCGCAGTACGGTGTCCAGCCGCTCCGGCGTCAGGGAGCCGAGGACGCCGTCGTCCAGGACGCCGGCCGTGTGGACGACGGCCGTGAGCCGGCGCCCGGCCAGGACCTCGGCCAGCGCCTCCCGGTCGCCCGCGTCGCAGGCCGCGAACTCGACGCGGGCGCCGCTCGCCGTCAGCTCGTCGGCCAACTCGGGTGCACCCGGGGCGTGTTCGCCGCGCCGGGAGAGCAGCAGCAGGTCCCGTACACCGTGCTCGTTCACCAGGTGACGGGCGACGAGCGCGCCGAGGGCTCCGGTGGCACCGGTGACGAGGACCGGGCCGGAGCCGAAGGGTCGCTCGGCGGGGACGAGGAGGGCCACCTTCCCGGTGTGGCGGCCCTGGGAGACGTGCCGCAGGGCGGGTGCGGCCGCACGGACGTCCCAGGTGCGCAGCGGGAGCGGCGTCAGGGCACCGGACTCGAAGAGGGAGAGCACGGCGGCGAAGATCTCCGCGATGCGCTCAGGTCCCGCGTCGGCAAGGTCGAAGGCCCGGTACCGGACGCCGGGGTGGTCCGCGGCGATCTCCCGGGCGTCGCGGATGTCGGTCTTGCCGAGCTCCAGGAACGTGCCGCCGTGCGGGAGCAGCCGCAGCGAGGCGTCGACGGCCTCGTGAGCCAGGCTGTTGAGGACGACGTCGACCCCGCGGCCGTCGGTCGCCGCGAGGAAGGTCTCGGCGAACTCGGTGGTGCGGGAGTTGGCGATCCGCCCGTCGGCGACACCCTGGGTGCGGACGGTGTCCCACTTGGCGGGCGAGGCGGTGGCGAACACCTCCGCGCCGAGGTGCCGGGCCAGTTGCGCGGCGGCCATGCCGACACCGCCGGCCGCGGCGTGCACCAGGATCCGCTCGCCGGCCCGCAGACCGGCCAGGTCGACCAGGGCGTAGTACGCCGTGAGGAACACGATGGGCACGGAGGCGCCCTCGGCGAAGGACCAGCCTTCGGGCAGCCGGGCCAGCAGTCGCGTGTCGGCGACGGTCACCGGGCCGAACCCGCCGGAGACGATGCCCATGACCCGGTCCCCGGGCGCGAAGCGGTCCACGTCCGGGCCGGCTTCCAAGACCACCCCGGCGCCTTCGCCGCCCATCTCGATCTCGCCCGGGTAGAGGCCGAGCGCGTAGAGGGCGTCACGGAAGTTCACGCCGGTCGCCCGCATCGCGACCCGGACCTCGCCCGGCCCCAGCGGCCGCAGCGCCTCGGGGGCCGGGACGAGGGCGAGTCCGCCGTCGAGGGTGCCGGTGCCCGTGGTGTCCAGCCGCCAGGCATCGGTCCCTGGGGGCGGGGTGAGCACGCCGGCGGAGGGCGTTCCGGCAGGGGTGAGGCGGGGGACGAGGGCTCGGCCGCCCCGGAGGGCCACCTCCGTCTCCCCCGCCCGCAGCGCGGCGGCGACGGCCGCGGCGACGACCGCCTCGGAGTCCGCGTGCGCGTCCAGGTCGACCAGCAGGTACCGGCCGGGCTCCTCGGACTGCGCGGACCGGACGAGGCCCTGTACGGCCGCGGCGGCCAGGTCTCCGACCCCGGCACCCGGGCCGGTGGCCACGGCACCGCGGGTGACGACGGCGAGCGGCGGCGCGGCCGGGTCGGCGAGGTGACCGTGCAGGACGTCGAGCGCCCAGGAGGTGGCGGTACGGACGGCGTCGGGCATGTCGTCGCTCCCGGCCGGGCAGTGGGCGAGGCGCACGCCCCCGGGCCCGCCATTGGCTTCGACGTTCCCTTGGGAGGTCGCTTCCGAGTCTCCTTCGAAGGACAGCGATTCCCAGGTGACGTCGTACAGTCCGTCGAGGCGACGGTCGTCGGGGGCGTCGGCACGGACCTGGCGCAGGGTCAGGGACTCGACGGCCGCCACGGGCTCGCCGGTCTCGTCCGCGACGAACAGCGCGACCCGGTCCGGCCCCTGTCCGGTGACCCGCACCCGGAGCGTCCGGGCACCCGAGGCCAGCAGCCGCACACCGGCCCACGCGAAGGGCAGCGCGGGACCGTCCTCGCCGTCGGCGGTGCGCAGGAACTCCAGCGGATGCAGGGCGCTGTCCAGCAGGGCCGGGTGGATGCCGTACGCCCCCGCCCGCTCTGCGGCCTCCTGCGGCAGAGCGATCTCCGCCCATACGTCGCCACCCGAACGCCAGGCGGCGCGCAGCCCCTGGAAGGCCCTCCCGTAGCCGAGTCCGGCCGCCGCACGGCGCTCGTAGAAGTCACCGATGTCCAGCGCCTCGGCGGCGGGCGGCCACGGGCGCAGGTCCGCGGTCGGCAGAGCACCGCCCGTGCCCAGCGTGCCGGCGGCGTGCCGGGTCCAGTCGTCGGCGCCCGTTCCGACGGAGTCCTCCGGGCGGGAGTGGATCGTCAACGTCCGTACGCCGTCGTCGTCGGGCGCGCCGACCGCGAGCTGCAGCTGCACGGCGCCCGTCTCGGGGAGCACCAGCGGTGCCTCGAGCGTCAGTTCGTCGATCGCCGCACAGCCCACCGCGTCTCCGGCACGGATCGCCAGTTCGACGAACGCCGTACCCGGCAGCAGGACACGGCCCATCACGGCGTGGTCCGCCAGCCACGGGTGCGTGGCCAGCGACAGCCGCCCCGTCAGCAGATAACCCTCACTGTCCGCCAGCGCCACCGCCGCACCGAGCAGCGGGTGATCAGCGCTGCCGAGACCGGCGGAGGCGACGTCGGCGCCCTTGCCCGTGCCCGCCGGCAGCCAGTAACGCTGGTGTTGGAACGGGTAGGTGGGGAGGTCGACCTGGCCGCCATCCCAAGTGGTGAACAGCTGCGTCCAGTTGACGTCAGCACCGTGGACGTGGAGGTGGGCCAGGGCGGTGAGGAAGGTTTCCGTCTCCGGGCGGCCTGCGCGCAGGGACGGGGTGAAGACGTGACCCTCGGTGTCGTCCAGGATCTGCTGGGCGAGGGCGGTGAGCACGGCGTCGGGGCCCAGCTCCAGCCAGCGGGTGACGCCTTCGTCATTGAGGGCGGTGATCGCGTCGGCGAAACGGACCGGACGGCGGACGTGCTGCACCCAGTACTCCGGATCCGTCACCTGCGGCGACAGACCTGCCAACTTCGGCTCAGCGAAGACAAGTTGAGTGACGAGGGCACGGAAGTCGTCCAGCATCGGGTCCATCAACGGCGAGTGGAACGCATGGCTGACCGTCAGCCGCTTCGTCCGGACCCCGGCCGCCTGCCAGTCCCCCTCCAGCACGGCGATGGTGTCCTCGTCGCCGGAGACCACCACCGACGACGGCCCGTTCACGGCCGCGATGCCGACCCGGTCCTCCAAGCCCTCCAACGCGGAGACAGCCGCAGCCTCGTCGATCTGCACCGCGAGCATCGCGCCACCCTCAGGCAACGCCTGCATCAGCCGACCCCGCGCCTCCACCAAACGGCACGCGTCCTCCAGCGACAGCACCCCCGCCACATGAGCCGCGGCGATCTCCCCCACCGAGTGCCCAGACACCGCATGCGCACGAAGGCCCAGCCACTCCACCAACCGGAACAGACCCACCTCGACCGCAAACAACGCCACCTGGGCATACCGGGTCTGGTTCAGCAGCTCCGCATCCGTCCCGAACACCACATCCCTCAGGGAGAGTTCAGTCAGCTCGGCCACCGCGTCGAACGCCTCGGCGAACACCGGGAACGCCTCGTACAGCTCGCGGCCCATCCCCAGCCGCTGCGAACCCTGCCCCGTGAACAGCACCGCCGTCCTACCACCGGCACGGGCAACCCCCCGCACCTCCGCATCACCCAACAGCACCGCCCGATGCTCGAACACCGCACGCCCAGCAGCCAGCGAGAACCCCACATCCACGGCGTCCGCCTTGTGCGCCCGGACCTGCCCGACAGCCGCGTCCAACGCAGCCGAGGACTTCGCCGAAACCACCCACGGCACCACACCCGGCACCACACCCGCGACCGAGGCCGACTGCACGTCGCCCTGCTCCAGCACGACGTGCGCGTTCGTGCCACTCACCCCGAACGAGGAGACCGCAGCCCGCCTCGGCCGCTCGACCGTCGGCCACTCCCGCGCCTCGGTCAGCAACTCCACCGCACCCGCCGACCAGTCCACGTGCGGCGACGGCTCATCCACATGCAGGGTGCGCGGAGCGACACCGTGCCGCATCGCCTCCACCATCTTGATCACACCACCGACACCCGCAGCCGCCTGCGCATGCCCGATGTTCGACTTCATGGACCCCAGCAGCAGCGGACGGTCCTCGTCCCGCCCCTGCCCATAAGTGGCCAGCAGCGCCTGCGCCTCGATCGGGTCACCCAGGCGCGTACCGGTCCCATGCGCCTCGACGACGTCCACGTCGGCCGAGGACAGCCCCGCACTGGCCAGCGCCGCCCGGATCACCCGCTGCTGGGACGCCCCGTTCGGAGCTGTCAGCCCGTTGCTCGCGCCGTCCTGGTTGATGGCCGACCCGCGCACCACTGCGAGCACCCGGTGCCCCAGTCGCCGGGCGTCGGACAGCCGCTCCACCAACAGCATGCCGACACCCTCGGCCCAGCCCGTTCCGTCCGCCGAAGCCGCGAAGGCCTTGCAGCGCCCGTCGGCCGCGAGCCCGCGCTGACGGCTGAACTCGATGAACGCGGCCGGGGTCGACATGACCGCGACGCCTCCGGCGAGCGCCATGTCGCACTCGCCGAGCCGCAGGGCCTGCACCGCCATGTGCAGGGCGACGAGCGAGGAGGAGCACGCCGTGTCGACCGTGACCGCCGGGCCCTCCAGGCCGAACGCGTAGGCCACGCGTCCGGAGGCGACGCTGCCCGCGCTGCCCGTGCCGAGGTAGCCCTCCAGGCCGTCGGGGAGGTCCGCGGCACCGGCGGCGTAGTCGTGGAACATCACGCCGGCGAAGACACCCGTACGGCTGCCCCGCACCGACACCGGGTCGATGCCGGCCCGCTCGAACGCCTCCCACGACACCTCCAGCAGCAGCCGCTGCTGCGGGTCCGTCGCCAGCGCCTCACGCGGGGATATCCCGAAGAAGGCGGGGTCGAACTCGCCTGCGTCGTGGAGGAATCCGCCGTGGCGGGTGTAGGTGGTGCCGTCGGCGGCCGGGTCGGGGTCGTACAGGGTCTCCAGATCCCAGCCGCGGTCGGTGGGGAACTCGCCGACGGCGTCCCGGCCTTCGGCGACCAGACGCCAGAGGTCCTCGGGGGAACGCACGCCGCCCGGGTAGCGGCAGGCCGTGCCGACGATGGCGAGGGGTTCGGCGGTGAGGTCGGCGCGGGGGCGGGCGGGCGGGGTGCGGCGGGGGTCGGGCAGGCGTTCCCCGGTGAGCCGGCGCAGCAGTTCGGCGGCGAGCTCGGCGGGGGTGGGGTGGTCGAAGGCCATGGTGACCTGGAGTTCCAGGCCGGTGCACGCGGTGATGCGGTTGCGCAGGGTGACGGCGGCGCGGGAGTTGAGGCCGAGGGCCTTGAAGTCCCGGTCGGCGGCGACGTCCTGGGGGCCGGTCAGGTTGCGGACCGCGGCGGTCTCGGCGCGGACCAGGTCGAGGAGGGCGGTGTGCCGGGCGGCGGTGTCCGGGAGCGCGGCGATCCGGGCGCGCAGCGCGCCGCGTACGGCGTCGTCGGCGGTGACCGGTTGGGTGTCCTGGGACGGGGTGGCGTCGCCGTCGGTGTCGTCGGCGATGAGCAGCCGGCTCGGCTGCTGCTCCAGCAGGCGGCGCTTGGGCTTGCCGGAGCCGGTGCGGGGGACGGTGTCCAGGGCGCGGATCTCGGCGGGCACCTTGTGCGGGGCGAGGTGGGTGCGGCAGTGGGTGAGCAGGGCCGCGGGGTCGGGGGTGGTGCCGGGGGCGGGGACGACGTAGGCGACGGGGATCTCGCCGAGGAGGTCGTCCTGGCGGCCGGTGACGGCGGCGTCGGCGATGTCGGCGGCTTCGAGGAGGACCTTCTCGATCTCGCCGGGGTGGATGTTCTCGCCGCCGCGGATGATGAGTTCCTTGAGCCGGCCGGTGATGGTGAGGAAGCCGTGGTCGTCACGGCGGGCCAGGTCGCCGGTGCGGTACCAGCCGTCGCGCAGGGCGCGTTCGGTGTCCTCGGGCCGGTTGTGGTACCCGGTCATGACGTTGGGCGCGCTGACCCATACCTCGCCCTCGGCGCCGGGTGCGGTGATGTCACGGCCGGAGTCGGGGTCGATCAGGCGCAGGGAGAGGCCGGGGACGGGCAGGCCGCAGCTGCCGGGCGGGGAGCCGGCGGCGAGGGCGGGCGGCGTCATGGTGATGGCGCCCGAGGTCTCCGTGCTGCCGTAGCTGTCGACGAGGGGGACGCCGAATCTGTCCTCGAAGGCGATGCGCAGGTCGGGGGTGGTGACGGCGCCGGTGACCAGGCAGGCGCGCAGGGCGGGGGCGTCGAGGTCGTCGCGGCCCGCCCGCAGGAGGTGGCGGTACATGGTGGGGACGCCGACGAGCAGGGTGAACGGATCCTCGCGGAGGGTGTCGAGGACGTGCTGCGCGGAGTAGCCGGGCAGGATACGGGCCGCGGCTCCGGTGGCGGTGACGCCGACGACGCACAGGACGTGGGCGAGGCTGTGGTAGAGCGGCAGCGGCCACAGCAGCACGTCGTCCTCGTCGAGGCCGAGGACGGGCGCGTAGCAGGCGGCGAGGGACCACAGGGCGTTGCGCTGGGTGGCGAGAACGCCCTTGGGGGCGCCGGTGGTGCCGGAGGTGTAGAGGGACCAGGCGATCTCGTCGAGGCCCAGGTCGTCGCGGGGCGGCTCGGCCGGGTCGGTGGTGCGCAGCGTGAGGTAGGAGTGCGCATCCCGCTCCGGGGTGTCCTCGTCGGTGTTCTCGTCGCCGACGACCACGACGACCGGCGCGGGCCCGGACGGGTCGCGTTCCAGGACGGCCCGGAGCCGGGCGAGGCGCGGCCGGTCGGTGAGGACGGCGCGGGCGCCGCTGTCGCGCAGCAGGTGGGCGAGTTCGTCCTCGGAGCAGTGCGGGTCGACGGGGACGGCGACGGCGGAGGCCCGCAGGACGGCGAGGTAGCTCTCCGGAACCTCGACGCCGTTGCCGAGGTGGATCAGCGCGCGGTCGCCGCGCCGAAGTCCCAGCGCGGCCAGGTGGCCGGCGAGGCGGGCGGTGGTGCGTTCGAACTCGGCCCAGGTGACGGTGCGCCGGTGGTCGCTGTAGACGGCCTTGCCGGGGTGGCGTGCGGCCCGGTCGCGGAGCAGGGCCGGAAGCGGCCGAATGAGTTCGGTACGCAGCATGTGGTCAGCTCCTCGGGCGGGCGGGTCCCGCGACCGGTCGGGTGTCGGGTCGTTTCACGGAGTCTGGGTAAGAACACGCGTGCCCGAAACCCCTAATCGGCGTGGGTGGACGGTTTCCCCAGGCGGCACCCCTAGAGACCCCTACACGGGTACGACGGAGGAGCTCGAGAATCCCTGATACCGAACCCGGTCAAGGGGCGTCTAAGGTGCGTGACATGCAGCTCCGGGCCGCCGTGTGCGGGAGTTGAGTTTCCGAACTGGGGGAACAGATGGAGAGTCCGCATATGCCCATTGACCGCACCGAGGACGGGGTCGAAGACAATTCCGGGAGTACTTCCGGGGGTTCTTACGGGCTGATGGGCGCAAGGCCACGAATCGTGGGCGTGGGAACGGCCGTTCCGGGAAGTTCCTACACGCAGGAGGAACTTCTCGACGAGTTCGCCGTCGCTGATCCGCGTATCCGCTCGGTCTTCCTCAACAGTGCGATCGAGCGCCGGTATCTGACCCTTCCCCCGGAGGGTGCCGACGGGACGCGGCAGTTGGAGAGCCAGGGCCAACTGCTGAAGAAGCACCGGCTGCAGGGGCTCGACATGGGCGGGCGGGCGCTTCAGGCGTGCCTGAAGGAGGCCGGCGCCGATGTCAGCGACGTGCGCTACCTGGTGTGCGTTTCCTCGACCGGATTTCTGACTCCGGGATTCACGGCACTGATGATCCGGGAAATGGGACTGCATCCGAACTGCGCCCGTCTCGACGTGGTGGGAATGGGCTGCAACGCGGGTCTCAACGGCCTGACGGCGGTGGCCGGATGGGCCGCCGCGCACCCCGGTGATCTCGCCGTCATGGTGTGCACGGAGGCGTGCTCGGCGGCGTACGTTTTCGACGGCACGATGCGTACGTCGGTGGTGAACAGCCTGTTCGGGGACGGTTCCGCGGCGGTGGCGCTGCGTGCCGGTGAAATTCCGGAGAAAAGCGGCGGGGAAAGCCTTCCGGAGATCATGAATTTCGCCAGCGTGATGATTCCCGAGGCGCTCGACGCGATGCGTTTCGACTGGGACGACGACGCGGTGAAGTTCAGTTTCTTCCTGGACCGTGACGTGCCGTACGTGGTGGGGGCGCACGCGGAGGGCGTGATCGACCGGCTGCTGCACGGCAGTGGGCTGCGCCGCTCGGACATCGCCCACTGGATCGTGCACTCCGGCGGCAAGAAGGTCATCGACTCGGTCCGGGTGAATCTGGGCCTGACCTCGCACGATCTGCGGCACACCACGGGGGTGCTGCGCGACTACGGCAATCTGTCGAGCGGTTCGTTCCTGTTCTCGTACCACCGGCTGCGGAACGAGGGCGTGGTGCGGCCTGGCGACCACGCGGTCTTCATGACCATGGGCCCGGGCTCGACGATCGAGACGGCGCTGCTGCGCTGCTGACGGCCGGCGGCCGTGCACCCCCGAGCGCGGCCGCCGGCGCACCCCTGCGCCGTTTCCGGCGCACCCCGGCCGGACCCCCTGCGCCGTCCCGGCGAACCCCTACTTGCACCACCCGCGTACGCGCACCCCCGACGCGTCCGGTACGCGAACACGTCGTACGCGCAAACCGTTCTGACAGGAAAGAGGTACGCGAGGATGTCTCCCACCGATGTGGCGGGCGCGGTCGTCGAGACGGCCGAGGTGCGGCTGCGGCTGGATGTGTCGAGGTCGGCGCGGGCAGGTCTGCTCACCGCGCTGACCGTGGAGGTCAATCAGGCCTGTGACCGCGCCGAGGACGCGCCCGACGGTCCGCCCGTGGTGGTGGAGCTGGCCGGGACGGAGCCCGGCGACGGGCCGGCCGGCGGGTGGCCCGCGGAACTGGCCATCGCCGAGGTGAACCGGTGGGAGCGGGCGGTGCGCCGGCTGGAGCGGCTGGGCGCGCCGATCGTGGCCGTCGCCGGGGGGCTCTGTGCCGGCCCCGCCCTGGATGTGCTGCTCGCCGCGGACCACCGCATCGGCACGCCCGGCACCCGGCTGGCCCTGGCCCGCGAGGGCGATCTGCTCTGGCCGGGGATGGCCCTGCACCGGCTGGTGCAGCAGGTGGGTCTGGCCCGGGTCCGGCCGCTGGCGCTGCTGGGGCGCTCACTGACCGCGCGGGAGGCCGCGGAACTGGGCCTCCTCGACCAGGTCACCGAGGACACCGGTGCGGCGGTGTCCTCGGTGACCGCCGAGCTGTCCGGCCTGTCGGGCCGGGCCCTGGCGGTGCAGCGGCGGCTCCTGCTGGAGGCGGTGACCACCAGCCACGAGGAGGCGATCGGCGTCCATCTGGCCGCCTGCGACCGCACTCTGCGCCGTACGCACGAGGCGGGCCCCGCCGAGGAGAACCGGTGACGGCGGCCGCCCGGCCGGTCTGGTCCGGCTCTCCCGACGACGACGCCCGCACCCTGGCGGAGCTCGCCGAGGCCGGCGAGAAGGCGCTGGCCGGGCTGCCGTTCAAGCCCGAGCGGAGCGCTGAGCAGCAGCAGTTGGCCGACCGTGTCCACCGCGCCTGCCGCCGGGCCCGCGAGGGCTTCCTGGCCCGGCACGCCGAGCATGTGTACGCGACCCTCACCGACGGGCTGCGCGCCCGTCCCCGGCTGACGGAGCTGGCGCAGGGGGCGGCGGACCGGTTCCCGGGCCTGGTGCCGACCGCCGCGGAACTGGCCGCCGAGCGGGAGCTGCCGCAGGCCGCGAAGGAGGGCCGGGAGATCGACCAGGGTCTGTTCTTCGCGGCCGTGCTGCGCTCCCCCGTCGCCGGCCCGCATCTGCAGGAGACGCTGCTGCGGCCGTGTCCGCGGGCGCTGGGTCTGGCGGAGCAGTTCCGGGTAACCGGCTCGCTGCGGGTGGGGGCGGTGCAGGTCGAGCGGCGGGAGGGGGCCGCGTATCTGACGGTCGACAACCCCTCCTGCCTCAACGCCGAGGACAACGCCCTCATCGACGACATGGAGACCGCCGTCGACCTGGCCCTCCTCGACGAGCGGGTGAAGGTCGGCGTGCTGCGCGGCGGGGTGATGTCCCACCCCCGGTACGCGGGACGGCGGGTGTTCAGCGCCGGCATCAACCTCAGGCACCTGCACGAGGGCCGGATCTCGTACACGGACTTCCTGCTGCGCCGCGAGCTCGGCTACATCAGCAAGATCTACCGGGGTCTGGCGCCCGCGGACGAGGCGGCCGAGGCCGCGCTGTGGCCGCACCGCCGCGCGCACAAGCCGTGGGTGGCGGCGGTCGACACCTTCGCGATCGGCGGCGGTGCCCAGCTGCTGCTGGTCTTCGACCACGTCCTGGCGGCGGCGGACTCCTGGTTCAGCCTGCCGGCCGCGCAGGAGGGGATCGTGCCCGGCGCCGGAAACCTCCGCCTCGGCCGGCACACCGGGTCCCGGCTGGCCCGCCGGATCCTGCTGTCGGGCGCGAAGGTGCGGGCCTGCTCCCCGCAGGCGCCGCTGCTGTTCGACGAGGTGGTGGAACCGGAGGCGATGGACAGCGCGCTGGAGGCGGCGGTACGGCGTCTCGGCTCGCCCGCGGTGGAGGCGAACCGGCGGATCCTGCACGCGGTGGAGGAGCCGGACGAGGCGTTTCGCGCCTACATGGCGGAGTTCGCTTTGGAGCAGGCGCTGCGTCTGTACGGCGCCGATGTCATCGCCAAGGTGGGCCGTCGGGCGGGTGCGTCGTGACGGGGCGGGGCGGGGCACCGGCCGTCGTGCCGCCGGGTGCCGTGTTGCGGCCGGAGGCGGAGCTGCGGCTGAGGCCGCTGGACGCGCTGCTGCACATCCTGCGCGAGGAGGGCGTGGAGCGGGTGTTCGGCAACCCGGGCACCACCGAACTGCCGCTGTTGGAAGGTCTGAACGCCGCCGGGGACATCGAGTACGTCCTCGGTGTGCAGGAGGCGTCGGTCGTGGCGATGGCCGACGGCTACGCCCGCTCGACCGGCCGTCCGGCCCTGGTCTCCCTGCACGCCGCGGGCGGCACCGCGAACGGCCTGGTCGGCCTGTTGAACGCGCGCCGCTCGCGCACCCCGCTGGTGGTGCTGGCGGGCCAGCAGGACCGGCGGCACCTGGTCGAGGACCCGATGCTCTCCGCGGACCTCGCGGCGCTGGCCCGGCCCGCCGTGAAGGAGTCGTACGACGTCCAGCACGGCCACGACCTGCCGGTGCTGCTGCGCCGCGCGTTCGCCGCCGCGACCCGCTCCCCGGCCGGCCCGGTGTTCCTGTCCGTGCCCATGGACCTGCTGCAGGAGGACACGCCCGTGCCCGTGCCGGCGCGCGGCCGGGCGGCGCGCCCGGGGCCCGCGGACGCCGGTGACCTGGCGGAGGCGGCGCGGCTGCTGGCGAGCGCCGAGTGCCCGGCCGTGGTGGCCGGCGACGGTGTCGGGCGGGACGGTGCGGTGGCGGAACTGGTCGCCCTCGCCGAGCGGTTGGGTGCCGCGGTGTTCCACCAGCCGATGCACGACGGGCTGGACTTCCCGTTCGCGCACCCCCTGCACGCGGGCATGCTGCCCGCCACCAACGCGGGTGTACGGCAGGCGCTGACCGGCCATGACGTGGTGCTGGTCGTCGGTTGTCACGCGTTCACACCGCATCACTTCACTGCCGTCGGGCCGATCCCGGACGGCACTGAGGTCGTCCAACTCGACACGGATCCGGCAGAGTTGGGCCGCACCTTCCCGTGCTCGGTCGCCCTGACCGGCGCGCTGCGGCAGTCCCTCGCGGCGCTGACGGCCGCCCTGCCGGGGGCGAGCGGGGAGACGTACGGGGAGAGACCCGCGCGGGCGGAGACCCCCGACGACTGGGCCGGTGACCGTCTCGCCCCCCTCGCGGCCGTCCGCGCGGTCGCCGACGCGCTCCCCGAGGACGCCGTGGTCGTGGAGGAGGCGATCACTTCCGGGGTCCTGCTGCGCGGGGTACTGCGACTGTCCCGGCCCGGCTCCTACGTCCACACCGTGGGCGGTGGTCTCGGGCACGGGATCGGCGCGGCCGTGGGCACGGCCCTGGGCGCCGGTGGGCGTCCGGTGGTGGCCGTACTCGGCGACGGCTGCACCCTGTTCGGGCTGCAGGGGCTGTGGAGCGCGGCCCGCCTCGGGGTGTCCGTCACGTTCGTCGTGATGAACAACGGCGAGTACCGCACCCTGAAGGAGACCCTCGACGCCTGGGACGGCGGCGCCGGCCGGCGCGGCGTCTGTCCGGGTCTCGATCTGTCCCCGCCGGTCGTCGACTTCCAGGCCGTCGCGGCCGCGTTCGGCATCCCGGCGGTGCGGGTCGGTTCGGCCGCGGAGCTCGCGAAGCACATCACTACGGCCACCGCCGACCGGGGTCCCCTGCTCGTGGAGGTCCCGATCACCGGCCACGCCCCGGCGAGTCACTAGGAGAGACATGGCGCCCCTGCTGATCCCCGATCCCCTCGACGCCCCGCTGTGCTGCGGCGGTTGGTCATCCGTGGACGGGCCGGCCGCCGAGGTCGTGGAACCGGCCACCGGGCAGGTCCTGGCCCGGGTCGCTCCGGCCGGTGCGCAGGACGTACGCCGTGCCGCCGCACGTGCCGGGCAGGCGCAGCCGGCGTGGGAGGCGACCGGTCACCGGGAGCGGATCGCCGTCCTGCGGCGGGCCGCGGCGCTGCTCCTCGAGCACCGGGAGGAGTTCACCCGCTGGCTGGTACGGGAAAGCGGCTCGGTGCGCCCGAAGGCCGAGCACGAGATCGAGTCGGTGTACGACGAGTTGCTGGCCGCCGCTGCGCTGCCGGGCCAGCCGCCCGGCCTGCTGATGCCGCCGGTACCGGGCCGGACGAGCGCGGCGCACCGGGTCCCGGTCGGCGTCGTGGGCGTGATCAGTCCGTGGAACGTGCCGCTGGTGCTGTCACTGCGGGCGGTGGCCCCGGCCCTGGCGCTGGGCAACGCGGTGGTGCTGAAACCGGATGTGCGTACCGCGGTGTGCGGCGGGGTGCTGGTGGCGCGGCTGTTCGAAGAGGCGGGGCTGCCGCAGGGGGTGCTCCAGGTGCTGCCGGGCGGCCCGGACGCCGGGGAGGCGCTCGTCGACGCGCCCGAGGTGGCGATGGTCGCGTTCACCGGGTCGACGGCGGTGGGCCGGGTCATCGGGGAGCGGGCCGGGCGGGCGCTGAAGCGGACCTCGCTGGAGCTCGGCGGGAAGAACCCGCTGATCGTGCTGGAGGACGCCGACCTGGACGCGGCGGCCCGGATCGGCGCGTTCAGCTCCTTCTTCCACCAGGGCCAGGTGTGCATGTCGGCGGGCCGGCACGTGGTCGTGGAGTCGGTGGCCGACGCCTACGCGGAGCGGCTGTGCGCGGCGGCGAAGGAACTGACCGTCGGCGACCCGTGGACCGAGGACGTCCACCTCGGCCCGCTCATCGACACTGGGCAGGCGGACCGGGTGGACCGCATCGTCGCCGAGTCGGTGACGGCCGGGGCGCGGCTGCTGGCCGGCGGCCGGGACCGGGGGCCGTTCTACCTCCCCACGGTGCTCGACGAGGTGCCGCGGGACTCTCGGGCGTACCGGGAGGAGATCTTCGGGCCGGTGGCCGCGGTGGTCCGGGTCCGGGACGAGACGGAGGCCGTCGAGGTCGCCAACGACACGGAGTACGGCCTGTCGGCGGCCGTGCTCAGCGCGGATCCCCGGCGCGGCGCGGACGTCGCGGGCCGGGTCCGGGCGGGGATGGTGCACGTCAACGAGCCGACCGTCGAGGACGACGCCTATGTGCCGTTCGGCGGGCTCGGCGCGTCCGGCAACGGCAGCCGGCACGGTGCTCCGACCCATTGGGAAGAGTTCACCGAATGGCGCTGGGTGACGGTCCGTGACATCGCCGTAGCGCCGCCGTTCTGACCGTGTGCCCACGGAGTTCTGACCCGCATGCCCAAGGAGTAAGGAAGCTGATGGCTCATCACGACAGCGGATCCGACGCGGAGGAGGGCACCGAAGCCCTGCGTCTGACGGAGGTCCGCAAGACATACGGGTCCGCGCAGAACGCCGTGACCGCGCTGGACGGGGTGTCGCTGGCGCTGCCGGCCGGCAGCTTCACCGCGATCATGGGGCCGTCCGGTTCGGGCAAGTCGACGCTGCTGCAGTGCGCGGCCGGCCTGGACCGCCCGGACAGCGGCCGGGTCGTCGTCGCCGGGGAGGAGATGACGGGGGGCAGTGAGTCGGCGCTCACCAAGTTCCGCCGCCGGCACATCGGCTTCGTCTTCCAGCAGTACAACCTGCTGCCGATGCTGACGGTCGAGCAGAACACCACGCTGCCGCTCAGGCTCGCCGGCCGTCCCGTGGACCGGGACCGGGCGCGCGAGATCCTGGGCCGGGTGGGGCTGGGCGAGCGGCTGGGCCACCGGCCGGACCAGTTGTCGGGCGGTCAGCGGCAGCGGGTGGCGATCGCGCGGGCCCTGGTGACCGCGCCCAGCGTCATCTTCGCGGACGAGCCGACCGGCGCGCTGGACACCCGGAGCGCGCGCGATGTGCTGCGGCTGCTGCGGGAGACGCTGCGGGAGCACGGCGCGACCCTGGTGATGGTCACGCACGACCCGGTCGCCGCCTCCTACGCCGACTCCGTGCAGTTCCTCGCGGACGGCCGGTTGGCCGGGCGGATGACCGACCCCACCGTGGACGCGGTTGCCGAGCGGCTGGCACACCTGGGCGACCTCGCCGACGAGCACGCACCCGTGGGAGCGTGAGCCGTGTTCGCGCTGACCCTTCGTTCGATCGGGCACCGCCCCGGGCGGTTCACCGCCACGCTGCTGGCCACCTTCCTCGGCGCCGCGGTCATCATGATGTTCAACTCGCTGCACGACACCGCCCAGGGCGACGCCGTGGACACGCGCAGCGCGGACTCCCTCACCCTGACCGGCGCCGTGGTCGGCGGCTACGGCACCCTGCTGGTGTTCTTCGCCGTCGCCTCCACACTCACCGTGAATGTGCGGCAGCGGCAGGAGGAGATCCACCTGCTGCGCTGCACCGGGGCGACTCCGGCGCAGATCAGCCGGATGGTGGTCGGCGAGGCGGCCGCGATCGCGCTCGTCGGGACGCTGCTCGCCGTCTACCCGGCGAGGCTCGCGGGCCGGGCGCTGCTCGCCGAGTTCCGCGACAGCGGCCAGATCTCGGACACCGTCTCCCACGCCTTCGGCCTTTTCGCCCTCACCTCCGGCTTCGGCATCACCCTGCTGGCGTCGATGGGCGCCGCGTTCCTGGCCGTACGACGGGGTGTGCGGGCGGCGTCGGGCACGGCCCGCACACGACGCGGCCGGGGGCGGGCCGTCGCGGCGGGACTCACGCTGCTGGCGGGCGCGGCCGGGGTGGCGTCGACGTTCGCGATGGAGGCGGACGCCGAGGCGCTGATGGCTCCGGCGGCGTACGGGGCGATCGTGCTGTCGGCCGGTTTCGCGCTGGTGTCGCCGTCGCTGCTCCGCTTCCTGCTGGGCCGGTTCGAGCCGACGCTCACGGCCTTCGCCGGGGCGAGCAGCTATCTGGCCGTGCACATCATGCGTCAGCGCGCCGCCCAGCTGGCGGGCGTTTTGATGCCGCTGGTGCTGTTCACCGGGATGGCGACGGCGACGCTCTACATCCAGGCCGTCGAGAGCGACGCCCTCAAGGCGTCCGGTGTCACCAAGTCGTACGAGGACAAGACCCTGGAGACGCTGAACTTCGTGGTGGTCGGCATCATCGTGGTCTTCTCCTGTCTGATGCTGATCAACAGCCTCTACGCCGACACCTCCTACCGGAGCCGCGAGTTCGGCCAGCACCGTCTGGCCGGGGCCACCGACGGGCAGGTTCTGGGGACGCTGGCCCTCGAAGCGCTGGCCCTGACGGTGATCGGGGTGTTCTTCGGGACGGTTGCCGGCGTCGCGGGCATCCTGTCGTTCAGCAAGGTCCGCACGGATGTGCTGGTCCCGGACCAGGGGCTCGGCATCTGGTTGGCCATCGTGGGCCTCGCGACGGGGGCGACGCTGCTCACCAGCGTCGGGACGGCGGTACGGATGCTCCGCGTACCGGCCGTCTCCGCGGTCGCGGTGGCGGCCTGACGACAGATGCGGGGCGCGCCGTTGCTGGTGGAGGACTGGGCCACACCGGCGTTGAGGCCTCTGTCGACGTCCCTGAGCTCGATGTAACCGTTGCCCGCTTCGGTGAGCGCCCACTTCTGCGCGTCGGCGGTGGAGGGGGTGTTCGGGACGACGGCGGCTCCCGGTCCTGGAACCGCTCTCCCGGCCACGTGGCGAGCCGCGCCACCCGGGCCTGGTACGCCCGATCGCTCCCTTCCCCGAATGATCGGTACGGTGGTGACCGGGACGGCGAAGGGAACGGCGGGGACTTGAGCGAGCAGGCAGCCATCAGGACGGCGAAGGAGGCCGCCGACCACGGACTCGTCCTGGCGTTCGGCCGGTTGCAAGGGGCGGCCAACCGGCTGGAGTACATCCTCGGACGGGCGCTCGAGGAGGAGTGCGGCATCAGCCACCTGATGTTCGAGGTGCTGCTGATCCTGGGGCGGGCGGGCGAGCCGGGGCTTTCCATGCGGGCCATCGCCCAGGAGCAGGTGCTCACCACCGGCGGGGCCACCCGGCTGGTCGACCGTATGGAGGCGGCGGGGCTCGTGACGCGCGTGGAGTCCCCCGCCGACCGCCGCGGGAAGCTGGTGCGGCTGACCCCACTGGGCGAGGAGACCGCGGTCCGTGCGTCCCTGCTCCATGTGGAGAACATCAAGCGGTACTTCGTGGACCCTCTGCCGGAGGCGGACCGCGAGCGGTTCGCGGAGGACCTGCGCATCCTCAGTCACACGGCTCGGGACGCCCTCCCCCGGCTGCCCTGACCCGCCCGCACAGCGAGGCGCCGGCGCAAGGGCTTCTTCCCGTCGCTGCCTTCTGGCGGCGGGTCGGCCTGTGTGTCCTCCGAAGAGGGTTCCGGGCGGTGCGTTTCGTCGTCGGCGGCCATGCGGGAAGCACAGTGGTCGGCCGGTTCGGGGCGGCAGTTCAGCGGGCTGCCTCCCGGTAGCCGCGGAAAGGGGTGTTCTGCCGACCGCGGAGACGCAAGCCAGTAGCCTGATCGAGCGGAGTCCGTGAGACATGGGGGGTGCTGAGTGCAGGCTCCTGCGACCGTCGTGCAGCTCGCTCTGCTCGTCCTTCTGGTGCTGCCCGGGGTCACCTATCAGTTCGTCCGGGAACGCCGCCGCGGGCCGGTGCCCGGTGAGCGTGATCTGGGTGAGCGGGTGCTGCGGGCGATCGTCGCGTCGATCGCGCTGGACTCCCTGTACGCAGTGATGGCGGGGCCGGCACTGGTTCGCCTGGCTCGAGGCGCCGGCGGCGGCTGGGACGGCTTCGTGGAGCGGCCGCGAGTGGTCGGCTTCGTCGCCGTGGTGCTGTTCCTCGTCGTGCCGGCCGTGGCGGCGGTCACCGTTTCCCTGGTGGATCGGCAGCGGCGCAAGGCTCGGTTCCTGCACACGCCCAGCGCCTGGGACCACGCGTTCCGCGACCGCGAACCGTGCTTCGTGCGCGTGCGGCTCAAGGACGGCAACTGGGCGGGCGGCTGGTACGGCAACCGGTCGTACGCCTCCTCGTACCCCCACCCTGCGGAGCTGTACCTCGAATCGGCGCGCGTGATGGGTGCCGACGGGGCGTTCGGCGCGCGCGTGCACGGGACGGCGGGCCTGCGGCTGCGGGCGGAAGACTTCGACGTGCTGGAGTTCGTCGAAGCCGGAGAACCGGCGGCCGTGCCGGGGGAGGAGCGGTAATGGCGCACGAACCCGAGCTCTCGCACGAACCCGAGCTCACGCCCGAAGAGGCGGCGCTGCTGCAGGAGGCAGGGGAACGCGGCTACACCCCGAAACGCACGGTCGCCGAGCCGGACGAGGCGCCCGGCGGCCCGGCCGGCACCTCGAACGGCAACGAGGACTGACACGTGGGCGGCGGGCCCGCGAACGGTCTGGCCGAGCGGTTCTGGGAGGCGTTCCGGGTGGCCCGGCACAGCGCGGACCCCGCGTCGGTCGAGAAGGCGATCGACCTCGGCCATGCCCTGCTGGCCGCCGAGGACGTGGCCGAGCGCTGCTCGGTCCTGTCCAATCTCGGGGGCCTGCTGCAGACCCGCTACCACCAGACCGGAGACTTCGAGTTCCTGCGGGAAGCCGTCCACAAAGTCATGGAGGCTTACGTCCTGACGTACGAAAACCCGGAGGACTCGGCCAGCTACGCCAACAACATCGGCATGCTGCTGCACACCGCGTTCCAGCAGAACCAGGACCGTGGCACCCTGGCCGACGCGCTGTACTGGAGCCGGACGGCCGTCGATGAGGAACCGTCCGCGAAGAAGGCGTTCTACCTGGCCAACCTCGTTGTCGCGCTGCGGACGGCGTTCACCGTGACGCAGGACCTCGCCCCCCTGGCGGAGGCCGCCGAGCACGCGCGGGCCGCCGCCGAGTGCTCCCCCGATGACGTGTCCACCGCCAGGAGTCTGCACTTCCTCGCCGTCGTCCTGCGCGACTGGTCCCAGGAGACCGGGGAGACCGGTGTCGTGGAGGAAGCCGTCGACGCCGCGCGGCGAGCGGTGGAGCTCACGCCGGCCGGGTCGTCCGACGTGCTCGACCGGTTGAGGATCCTCGCGTACCTTCTCGACGACCGCTACCGGGCTCGCGGAACGCGGGATGATCTGGCCGAACTGCTTCGGGTCCGGCAGACTCTGGCGGCCCATACCCCGGTCACCGATCCGCGGCACTCGCAGAACCTCGTCGAGCTGGCGACCACGGAACGAGAATGGGCCGCGCTCACCGGCGAGCGCCCGAAATCGAACAGTGGCTGGGAACGCGCCGACACCGAAGCCGAAATGTGCGGCCGGTACGCCGCCGAGTTCGAGCAGACCCGGGACTCGGCCCTGCTCGAGCGGGCGATCGAGCTCGGGCGTTCGGTGGCGGCGACGACCCCCGCCGGGCACCCCCGTCGGGGCGTGCGGCTGGACCACTTCGCCACGGCGCTGACCATCCGGGGTGAAGCGTTCGGGGACCACGCCGCGCTCGCGGAGGCGATCATCATCGAGAGGGAGGCGGTCGCGTGCACATCGGCGGGCCATCCACTGCGGGCCCGGTTCATGGGCAACCTCGCCGTCAACCTGAACGCGTTGTTCCACGCGACCGGAGACCTGACCCACGTCATGGACGCCATCGACGTCGCTCGCCGTGCCGCTGAGGCCACGGCCGGGCAGGGTGACCACCTGCGTTCGCTCGGGATCCTCGCCGTCATGCTGCACAACCGGTACCGGGTGACCGGCGAGCTGCAGGTGTTGTCGGAGGCGGTCGACCGTGCGCGGGAGTCCGTCGGCCTCGGCGCGAGCCTGGTCGCCGGGCAGGCCCAGCGGCTCTCCAACCTTGGCGCCATACTGTCCGACTGGTTCATCAGGACGGGCGAGGCGAGCGTGCTCGACGAGGCGATCGACGCGCACCGCGCGGCCGCGGATGTGACGGCGGACGACGACCCGGGCCGGGCACTGCGGCTGGCCAATCTCGGCGGTGTGCTGACGATGGCGTACGAGAAGTTCGGCGACCGGAACGCGTTGCGCGACGCGATCGCCGCGCGTCGCGCGTCCGTGGCCGCGACTCCGCAGGACAGCCCGCACTGGCCCGGGTACGCCGCGAGCCTGGCCGCCGTGCTCGGCGACTGGTGCACGCACCCCGTCGCACCCGCCGCCGCGCGACGGGAGCCGCCGGATCCGCAGGTCCTCGCCGAGGCGGTCGGCCTGGCCCGGAGCGCGGCGCAAAGACCCGAGCAGGACGCCTATTCCCGGGCGGGTTTCCTGACCCTCGTCGCCAACGTCCTGGCCCTCGGCTTCCGGCACCTCGGCGACGGCGACGCGCTGACCGAGGCACTCGGCTGCTACCGGGAGGCCACAGCGTCTGCAGGATCGCCGACGCAGAGCCGGGCCGAAGCGGCGGACCGGTGGGGCGATCTGGCCGCCGAGGCGGGGCAGTTCGACGTGGCCGCCGAAGGGTACGCCGCCGCGGTCCGGCTGCTGCCCCGGCTCGCGGGGCGCCGCCTGGACCGCGAGGACGCCCAGTACTGGCTCGGCCGGTTCGCCGGGGTCGCCGCCGACGCGGCCGCGTGCGCGCTGGCCGTCGGCGACGAGGTCAGCGCGGTGACCCTGCTCGAATCCGGACGCTGCGTGCTCGCCGCCCAGGCACTCGACAGCCGCGGCGATCTTTCCGACCTGCGCGAGCGGGCACCCGAGCTGGCCGAACGCTTCCGGACGCTCACCGTGGAGTTCGAAACCGACACCACGAGCGACCGCGTGGCCCTCGCCGAGGAGCTCGACGCGGTGACCGACCGGATCCGCGTGCTGCCCGGGATGGAGCGGTTCCTACGGCCCCCGCTGCTCACCGACCTCACCGCGCAGGCACACGAGGGCCCGATCGTGTACGTCAACGTCAGCCGGCACCGGTGCGACGCGTTGATCATCACTCCGGACGGGGTCCGGTCACGCGCGCTGGACCGGCTGAGCGAAGAGACCGTGAGCCACCGCGTACGCGCTCTGCACACCGGGTTCAGGGGGGGGCGGCTGGCCGCCGAGCAGGCGATCCATGACACGCTGGAGTGGCTGTGGGACACCATCGTGGGCCCTGTGCTCGGCGACCTGGGGCTGACGGCGGAACCGGCGGCGGATGGTCCGTGGCCAAGGATCTGGTGGGCCCCGGTCGGGCCGCTCAGCCTGCTCCCCCTGCACGCGGCGGGCCACCACCGCGACGGCGGACCTGTGCTCCTCGACCGCGTCGTCTCCTCGACGACGCCGACGATCCGCGCCCTGGGTCACGCCCGCGCGGGCCGCCGCGACGACCAAAACGAGCCGCGGCTGCTGGTGGTCGCGATGCCGCACACTCCGGGTGCCCCGGACCTGCCCGGCGCACAGGCCGAAGCCGACCACCTGGCCGCTCTCGTACCCGGCGCCACGGTCCTGGTCGGCGCGGACGCGACTCATGACGCCGTTCTCGACGCCTTGCCGGCCAGTGGCTGGGCGCACTTCGCCTGCCACGGGTACAGCGACCCGGACAACCCTTCGGACAGCCACCTCGCGCTGCACGACCACGACCGCGCGCCGCTTCGGGTGCTGGACCTTTCCCGGCTGCGTCTGCGGAACGCGGAGTTCGCGTTCCTGTCGGCCTGCGACACGGCCCGCACCACCGCGCGCCTGTCCGACGAGGCGATCCACCCGTTGGCGGCTTTTCAGATAGCCGGTTTCTCCCAGGTGGTGGGCACGCTCTGGCGCGTCGACGACGCGGTGGCCCCAGCCTTCAGCCAGCAGCTCTACGGCGAGTTGATCGCGGACCGATCCGGTGCGTTGTGCGCGTCTGCGGCGGTCCATCGCACGGTCAGGCAGCTCAGGGCGAAGTATCCGAATCTGCCGTCGGTGTGGGCCGCACACGTCCACGCGGGCGCCTGATGACGCGAAGGCGTGGTCGGGTACCCCCCGCTCCTGACGCGCTTCGAGGAGGACGCCGTCGGCAAGGACATCGCGGAGTTCGTCGTCGACCGCTGCCTCGCGGCGGGTTTCCACGGCGTCGTCCTGACCTCCAACGCGGCCCCCCACCACCCGATGTGGCACACGGACCGCGAGTGGATGCGACGGGTCAACGCCCGTGTGACCGCGGGCTGAACGCGGTCCCGGCCGAGAGGCGCATGCTCAGGTACCGCGCAGGCCCCGGTCGGTGAAGGCGATCAGCCACTCGAAGCTCTCGTCGATGTCGGCGCTCCACTGGAAGCCGCCCGCCGCCTGCAAGGTGGCGAAGCCGTGGCAGAGGCTGCGGAGCATGCGCAGGGCGTGGTCCACGTCGGGCTCTGCGATCTCGTAGCCGCGCAGGACCGCCATGAACGCGCCGAGCAGCCGCCGGCCCGCGGTGGTCAGCGGGTCGTCCGGGCCGGACGGTTCCACGCCGATCGTCGCGGCGTACCGGCCGGGGTGCTCCAGGACGAAGGCGCGGAAGGCGCGGGCCGCGGCCGCCAGGGCCTCGCGGCCCGCGTATCCCTGGACCGCGACGCCGACGGCGTCGGCGGCCTCGCTCAACGCCAGGGCGGCGATGCGCCGGTTGAGGTCTTCCTGGCCGGCCACGTGCTTGTACAGGGACGGGGTGCGCACGCCCAGTCGCTCGGCCAGCACCCCCATCGTCAGGTGGGCGAGGCCGACCTCGTCGGCGAGGGCGGCACCGGCCGCGACCACGGCCGCCGGGTCCAGGCCGGCCCTAGGCACGGGCGGCGTCCGGTCGGAGGAAGGCGAGCATGAGCGAAACCACCTGGTCGGGGAACTGGTCGTGAGGGTAGTGCCCGGCGCCCTCGATCATCTCGAGGCGGCCGAGGCCGGACGGCAGGGCATCGACGATCGCCGAGCCCTCGGCGTGCGGGTCGGCCCAGTCCGGGTCGAGCGTGCCCATCACGACCAGGACCGGGCAGCGGACGGTGCCGAGTTGCGCGCCGGCGTCGGTCGGGGCGCTGCGGCCCATGCCCTGCATGGCCTTCATCCGGCCCGGCTCGCGCAGCAGGGATTCGATGCGGCCGAGCCGCTCGGCCCAGTCGGCCGGCTTCACACCCGGGTAGGCCACGTCGAGGTACGAACGCCAGAGCCGCACACTGCCGAACATCCCCGTGCCGAGGAGCCGCAGCATGCCCCGCCGGAAGCGCCGCACCCGCAGGTCGCCGAGGCGGATCGACTGCTTGCGGGTGAACGGCGCCAACTCGACGACAGCGGTGACCAGTGAGGGCTCCTGCGCCGCGGCGATGGTGGCGGCGCCGCCGGAGACCGAGTGGCCGACGAGCACGGCCGGGCCGCCCAGGTGGCGGATCAGGGCGAGCAGGTCGCCGGCGATGGCGGTGCGGCTCCAGGCCGGCCAGCCGACGCCGGACTCGCCGCAGCCGCGCAGATCGACCGCGGCGACCCGATAGCCCGCCGCCACCAGCGGCGGGACCACGGCCCGGTACGCGGCGCGACTGTCACCCATGCCGTGCGCGAGAACGACCAGCGGCCCGGACCCCGCCACCTCGTACGCGATCGTGCCGCCGTCGACGGCCAGGTACTCGGTCATGACATCCCCCAGTTGGCTAACTCAGTTAGCTAAAAGCTATTCTCATTAGCCAACCCTGTCAAGACTCTGCGCGGTGGGCCCGGCCGTGCCGTCGTCCGTTGATCCACATTCGGAGTGGGTAGACGGGTCGGCATGGCTGAAGTGGTGCAGGCTGGACTGTGGGGGCTGGTGGCGGGCTCGGCCCTGTTGCTCGGTGCCGCGTTGGGTTACGGGCTGAGGGTGCCTCAGAAGGTGATCGCGACCGTGATGGCCTTCGGCGCCGGTGTGCTGATCTCGGCGGTCTCCTTCGAGCTGGTCGGGGAGGCGTACGAGCAGGCGGGGCTTGCTCCGGCGGCCGTCGGCACGCTGGCCGGCGCGCTGGCCTACACCGGGGGCAATGTGTGGCTGGCCCGTCGGGGCGCCCGGCACCGCAAGCGCTCCGGTCACCAGCGGACGGAGGCGCAGCCGTCGGAGGCGGAACAGGGCGGGTCCGGGATGGCGCTGGCGCTGGGCGCGCTGCTGGACGGGGTGCCGGAGTCCGCGGTGATCGGGGTGAGCCTGTTGGACGGCGGTGCGGTCGGTCTGGTGACCGTGGCGGCGGTGTTCATCAGCAACGTGCCCGAGGGACTGTCCAGTTCGGCCGGGATGAAGAAGGCCGGCCGCGGCCGACGCTACGTCTTCGGCGTCTGGGGGGCGATCGCCGCCGCGAGCACCGTGTCGGCGGTCCTGGGTTACACGGTGGTCGGTTCCTTCTCCCCCGCGGTGATCGCCGCGGTGACCGCGACGGCCGCCGGGGCGATCCTCGCGATGATCGCCGACACGATGATCCCCGAGGCGTTCGAGGACGCCCACCTGGCCATCGGGCTGATCACCGTGAGTGGCTTCCTGGTCTCCTTCGCCCTCTCCCACACCTGAGTGCAGGTGCGCACTGGGGCGCATCCGTCGTCCCTGGTGTGGCACTTGGGTGTCATGGAGTGGACAGGTTGGGCAGCAGGAGCGGTGCGGCGTCACAGCGGGGCTGCCGTGCGGGCCGCGCGGCGGGCGTGGAGGGAACCGGGCCGTGAACGCGATCTGATGGCGCAGGCCGGCAAGGCCGCGCTGGCCGCATGGGTGGCGTGGGCGGTGGCGGGCTGGTGGTTGCAGGCTCCGATGGCGTTCGTCGCTCCGTGGGTGGCGGTCGTGCTGGTGGAGTCGACGGTGTACCGGTCGATCGCGCACGGCCTGCAGCAGCTGGCGGCGATCGCGGTGGGCACGGTGCTGGCGACGGCCGTCGGGTTGGTGCTGGACAGCACGCTGGTCACGATGGCTGTGGTGCTTCCGGCCGTGCTGCTGCTCGCGCAGTGGCAGCGCCTGGGCAGCCAGGGCATCTACGCCGCGACCGGCGCGTTGTTCGTCCTCACCAACGCCCATGTCTCCCTGGCCACTTCGGGCGCGCGCATCGCGGAGGCGGTGTTCGGCGCGGTGGTCGGCGTCGCGGTCAACGCACTGGTCCGGCCTCCGGTGTACCTGCGGGACACCCGCGCCGCCCTGCGGGACGCCGCCCAGGAGGCGCAGGAGATCCTGGATGCGGTGGCCGAGGGGCTGGCCCACGGTGAGGGGGGCAGTTCCGCGGCCGGGGACTGGCACGAACGCGCCCTGCGTCTGGGCCGCCTGGTCGACCAGGCCCGCTCCGCGATCGGCTGGAGCCGGGAGAGCATGCGGGGCAATCATCGCGGGCGCCGTTCGGGTACCGTCTCGCCGCCGGGCCAGGCCTACGACGATGCGCTGGCCGTACTGGACCAAGTCGCCGTGCACACCGCGGGAGTGACCCGCACGGTGCTGGAGACCGTGAGCCACGACGACAGGGCACCCCTCCCGGGGCGGCGGATCACCGGCCCGTACGCAGACTTCCTGCGTCACACCGCTCGCGCGATCGGCCTGTACGGTCGGACCCGGTTCGCGGAAGCCGGGTCCGGACAGCCCGCCCACGGGGGGCTGCGCGAGGCTGTCCAGGAGCTACGCCGCAGCCTCGACGAACTCCATCGGGCACTGCCCGGTGCCGTGGCCGATGAGCCCGACGCACTGGCTACTCAGGGCGCGCTGTTGGCCCAGGCCCGCCGTCTGGCCGATCAGCTCGTCCCGGACTGACCCACCCTGGAGCGGCGTCGGCCGTGGTGCCGCCGCTCCCGACGTTCACAGCCAGCCGTTGTGGCGGAACGTCCGGTGCAGCAGGGTCGCGGCGGCGACCATCACGGTGATGGCGAGCGGGTATCCGTAGGTCCAGCTCAGTTCCGGCATGTGCGCGAAGTTCATGCCGTAGATCCCGGCGACCAGGGTCGGGATGGCGAGGATGGCGGCCCAGGCCGAGATGCGGCGCATGTCGTCGTTCTGCCAGGTCCCCACCCGTGCGAGGTGGGCGTCGAGGGCGGAGTTGAGCAGCTCGTCCAGGGAGCGCACCTCGGTGTCGGTGCGGTGCATGTGGTCGGCGACGTCGCGGAAGTACGGCAGCATCTCCTCCGGCCACCCGGTATGGGGGCCTGCGAAGTCCTGCACCACCGGGACCAGGGGCTGGACGGCGTCGCGGAATTCCAGGACCTCGCGTTTGAGGGAGTAGATCTGCTCGGTGAGGTCCTCGCGCTCCGGGGAGAACACGCGCCGCTCCAGCGCGGTCAGGCCGGTGCGGACCTGGAGGGCGGCCTCGGTGTAGGAGTCGACCACCGTGTCGAGGACGGCGTGCAGCACGGCGACGGGCCCGAACCGCAGCAACCGCGGGTCATCGGCGAGCCGCCGGGCCGCCTCGCCGGTGGGGTCGGCCGGTCCATGACGCACGGTCAGAGCGAAACGGGGACCCGTGAAAGCCATCACCTCGCCGGTCTCCACCTCCCGGCCGTCCTTGACGTACCACAGCGTCTTCAACGCCACCGCGAGCACGTCTCCGTACCGCTCCTTCTTGGGCCGCTGGTGCGCCTCCCCGGCGTCCTCGACCGCCAGCGGATGCAGCCCCAACGGGCCCGCCAGTTCCTCCAGGTCGTCGGGGCCGGGATCGTCCAGATGCACCCAGCAGAACTCGCGTTCCCCCACACGCTTCAGACTGTCCAGCACCGCCGCACGGCCCCCGTCGACCTGGCGGCAGTCCACCTGCTCCGGCTCGCCCGTCGGCTCACGGTAGATGACACACCTCATACATCACGCATGCACCGCAACGGCGATTGCATGCCTGCCGTCCACCCACGGGCAGCCGCCGCGGCTCAACGAGGCGCGCTGTCGTCGGGATGAGGGGGGTAGAGCGACCGCAGCCGGTTCCACTGCCCGCTGAGAAGTTCTTCGGCCTCACGCAGCACGGGGTCGGAGGCGGCGGCGTCGGGCAGCGCCGGGGGGAGATCACCGGCCCGGTCGTCTGCGGTGGGGCCGGTGGGGTGTCGGTGGGGGCGGGCGGCACCTGAGCGGGAGGTCATCCACCATCGGGCCAGCAGTACCGCGGCGGTGATGGCCGCGGCGGCCAGGGTCAGCACTGAGCGGTGCGCGGTCACGGTTTCCTCTTCCGGTCCCGGGCCGACTTGCAGGGCTACCGCCGGCGGCGCCACAGCGCCCGGAAGGGCGGGGCGCCGCCGGCGGAGGGGCGATCAGTCGCGCCGGGTACCGGTCAGGCGGCGGGTGGCGTCGGTGTCCGGCCGGTCTGCGGCGGTTTCGATCCAGTTGCGGGTTTCGGTGCCTCGACGGCTACTTTCCGCCTCGGCGGCGCAGCAGCAGCCACGTGGCCACCCCCACGCCGCCGGCCACGAGCAGCAGGGTGCGGTGGTCACGGGCGGCCCGGGCGCCCTGCCCGGCCTTGGCGCGGACCGGTTCGGGGGCCTTGTCCTGCCATACCTGACCGGCCTGTCCGGCCTTGGCCCTCACCTGTTCGGCGGCTGTGGTGGCCTTGTCCTTGACCGGGTCGGGCAGCTTGTCCTGCACCAGGTGCGCAGCCTCGGCGGCCTTCACCTTGACCTGCCCGGTCAGCTCTGCGGCCTTGGCGCCCGCCTGCTCCTTGAGCACGGTCGCCTTCTGCTGCGCGCGGGCCTTGACGTCCGTCCTGGCGGCCAGTTCCTCGACCGTCTCCCCGAGCTCGTGGCGGGTCTGCTCGACCTGCTCCCGCAACTGCTCGGGGCTGGAGGCGGTGGATTCGTCGTGGGGCGGCTGAGTCATCGCCGTGCACTCTCCTTGATCTCGCTGCCGGTAGCAGTAGCGCCCTGGCCGGACGCCTCGGCCTGTGCCGTGGGCCGGGGCATGCTGCCCTCACCGTGCTCCCGTGTACCCGGGAACGGACGTATCATCCAGCGGACCTGCGGTTCCGGTGGCATACGGCCGTCACCAGGGCAAGCGCCGGGCCAGGTGGGGAGCACGGCTGCTGGGGCGAGACCCGGTCGCGGCGCCGGTGGCGCCGTCGGCGACCCTCACATCGCCGGGGGCGGTGCCCCAGCCACGCCTGCCGGCCGCCGTTTTCGGGTGAGTGCGTCGCGGTCGGTGATGCCGTGCACGAACGGTTCCACGACGGCTTCGCGGCCCGTGGCCGACATTGCGGCGGGCAGCACGCCGAGGGCTTCGAGGACGTGGCCCCGCCGCACGAGGTCGGTGGAGTCTGCGGCCCGCCACGGGGGGGCGGGAAACGGTGTTCTCCCTGGACCGTCAGCGGATCACGAAGGGCTCGGACTACCGCGTGACGTCCACCAGGACCTTGCCGACGGCGCCGCTCTCCACCGCCCGGTGCGCGTCGGCGGTGCGGTCGAGCGGAAAGCGGACCAGCGGCAGGCCGTGCTCCTCGCCGACCGGCAGGGCGCCGTCGCGGACTGCGGCGGCGACGTCCTCGGCGGCCGTGGCGCGCGCCTTTGGTCCGGCCGTGTAGAGCACCAGGAACTGGAGGCGGGCGTTCAGCACCATGTTCCGCAGCACGTCCAGTTCGACCGGCTTGCCACCGTCGTTGGCGTAGGTGGAGATCGTGCCGCGTGTCCGCAGTACTGCCAGGTCCAGCGCGAGGTTCGCGCCGAGCGCGACCTCGGCAACGATGTCGACGCCGTCCGGGGCGATCTCGCGGATCTCGGCGGCCGGGTCGCCCTCGCGATAGTTGATCACGTGGTGGGCCCCGGCGGCGGTGGCCAGCCGGGCCTTCTCCGGGCCGCTGACCGTGCTGATCACGGTGGCGCCGGCCCATCGGGCGAGCTGGATCACCGCGTGCCCGACCGCCCCGGCCCCGCCCGCGGCGAGCACCACCGCGCCGTCGAGCGCCCCGGGCCGCAGACGGCGCGGCCCGTCCTCGGCGACGGTGAGCGCGCGGTGCGCGGTGAGCGCGGGAACGCCGAGTGCGGCGCCGACGTCGAAACCGGCGTCGTCGGGCAGCGGCACGGCCTGTTCGGCGGGCACGACGGTGAACTCGGCGGCGGTACCGGTGGGTCGCCCGGCGGCGGCCATGAACAGCCAGACCCGCTGACCGACCCGGCCCTCGTCGATCCCCTCACCGACGGCGTCGATCGTGCCGGCGCCGTCGAGGTGCGGTGTGACCTCGGAGAAGTGCTTGGTGTGGGCTGGGCCGGAGCGGGCCTGCCAGTCGGTCGGGTTGACCCCGGACACCGCAACCCGGACGCGTACCTCGCCGGGGCCGGGCGCGGGCAGGTCACGGTCGACGAGCCGAAGAACGTCGGGGCCGCCGTTGTCGCGGTAAATGATCGCCTTCATGTTCCATCCTTGGTAACTCAGAGCCTGGTGAAGAAGCAGCAGTCAGCCGATGGGGACCTCGTTGGAGCGGGACTCGACCGCATCGAGCGCGGCGAGGCTCGCGGGGTCGAGGGTGATCTCGCCGACCGTCATGTTGGCCTCGAGATGGGCGGCGTCGGCGGTGCCGGGGATGAGGAGCACGTTCGGGGCGCGGTGCAGCAGCCAGGCCAGGCCGACCTGGGAGGGCGTGACGCCCAGGGTCTCGGCCACGGCGTGCACCGCCGGCTCGTCGGTCGCCTTGGGCAGGGCCGGGGAGGCGCCTCCGAGCGGGAAGAACGGCACCCAGGCGATGCCCTCGGCCGCGCACAGTTCGAGCATGTCCTCGTCGTCGCGGGAGACGAGACTGTAGGCGTTCTGCACACAGGCGATACCGGCCGGCAGGGCGCGGCGCAGACCGTCGATGGTGACGCTGCTCAGGCCGATCGCGCCGATCTTGCCCTCGTCGCGCAGGGCGGTCATCACCGCGAGCTGGTCATCGAGGTCGACCACTTGGTCGCCCTCGGGACGCAGGCCGGGGCCGGAGTCGAGGCGCCGGAGGTTGACCACCGGGAGCCGGTCGACGCCGAGGCTGCGCAGGTTGTCCTCGACGCCGGCCCGCAGCTGTTCGGGCCGCTGCGCCAGACGCAACGGCAGGGGCCCGCCCGGGTCGGGGGCGGCACCGACCTTGGTGACGACCAGGACGCCGTCCTCGGCGCGCAGCACCTCGCGGATCACGTCGTTGGCGAAACCGAAGCCGTAGAACTCGGCGGTGTCGACATGGTCGACGCCCAGCTCGATCGCGCGGCGCAGCAGCGCTACGGCGTCGCGGCGGCGGTCGTGCAGCCGCTCGAGCTGTAACGCGCCGTAGCCGATCCGGGCAACGGTGCGGTCGGCGAACGAGGCGGTCGGGGTGGTCATGACGATGTCTCCTCGGGCGGTGATTGCAGGGCGGTGTACAGCAGTTCGGCCTGGTAGAGCGCCAACACCCGGTGGGCGATCGGGGTGGCGCGTGCCTCGGCGTCGGCCGGCTCGTGGTGCTTGACCTTGACCAGCCACGCCGTGACGCAGCCGTGCAGCATCGCGCGCATCCGGTCGGTCATGTCGACGACGATCTCGCGGATGACCGGGTTGGTGGTCGCCTCGCCCCAGGTCTGCACGCCGACCCGGGCGGCCGCGGGGTCGATCGCGGCGATCAGGCGGGCGAGCAGCTCGTCCGGGTCGGGCGGGGTGTCGCTCGCGGCGTACTCGCTGAGGACCTTTGCCCGCTGGGCGAGCACCTCGCGGGTGGAGGCCTGGACCAGGTCGGCCTTGTTGCGGTAGTGGGCGTAGATGGAGCCGGCCGAGAGCCCGGACTCGGCCGTGATGTCGGCGATCGAGGTCCGCTCCAGGCCGTTGCGCCCGAAGCAGCGTACGGCGGCCTCGGTGATCTGGGCGCGCCGGAGCTCCTTGCGCGCGTCGGTGAGCCGGGGCATCACGGTCCTCCCTCAAAAAGAACAGTGGTTCTGCTTGCAGGACTATACAAGCAGAACCACTGTTCTTTTTGTGGTGGGGCGCGCTGACCTCGAAGTCCGCCTGCCGCACCTCGCCGAACCACGAAGCGGAGGTGAGCACGGCGGCACCGGCTCGGGTCTATCGGGTCCAGGGGATGCTTCGCGTCCGTGCGATCGCTTCCGTCAGGGCCGCGGCCAGACGGTCCTGTTCCTCCGTGTCCGCTGCTCGGGGCGTGGGCCACAGGGGGCCCATGGCGTCGCCCGTCCAGCGGGGTACCAGATGCATGTGCAGGTGGAACACCGTCTGCGAGGCGGCCTCGCCGGCCGAGTTGATGAGGTTCAGTCCTTCCGGCGAGAGCGCCGCCTCGATGCCGCGTGCGACCAGCAGCACGGAGTCCATCACGGGGTGCGCGGTCTCGGGAGTGAGCTGCCACAGGTCCCTGACGTGCTGCCTGGGCACGACCAGGGTGTGCCCGGGTGTGGCGGGATTGAGCGGAAGGAAGGCCAGCGCGTGCGGTGACTCGTGGACGATCCGCGCGGGAGCCCGGCCCGCGACGATCTCGCAGAAGGGACAGCTCTCGGCTCCGCGTCCGCCTGCCGACATGGCCGCACCGTACAGCACGCCGATCATGTGACGGAAGCGGCGCGACCGACGTGCCGGGGCCGGGCTCCGTGGCTCAATGCCCCGTGAAGGCCGCCGCGGCGGCGAAGGCCAGATCGACGGTCGTGATGACCCCGTAGAAGTTGATCATCGTGCGGGACATGGCCACCTTCCCCCAGGTGACCACCGGCAGATAGGGCTGCACGTTCATGGAGAACGGCGGCACCGCGGACGTACGGGCCCGCACGTCGTCGTACAGCTTGCGGAACAGACGCTCCTGCCTGAGGTAGTAGGAGTCGAGCAGCCAGAATCCGAGGACGGGGATCAGTCCCGCCGCCGCGAGCTGCCAGCTCAGCCGGTTGACCAGGACCCCGAAGAAGACTCCGCCGACCGTCATGGTCCATCCCTTGATCAGGAACGAGCCGTTGCCCAGGCGGGCCACCACCGCCTGGATGAACTCCAGATGCTTGATCTCGTCGGCTGTGTACGACGTGGCGACGTCACTGGTGGAAGTCACGGGGGTCTCCGGTTGGTCTCTGAGTGTGGTCTACGTGCCGATGTGCACCAGGTGGTAGGGCGGCCGGTCCCGGCCCGGCTGGTGAACGGCCGTGCTCGCCCGGTGCAGGGCGAAGGGGGCCAGGTCGGGTCGGGGGAGCCGGTCGCGGTCGAGGAGCGCGTCGTAGAAGCGGGTGACGAGCGCGTCGACACCCCGGGCGGAGGTGCCGGGTGGTGCCAGGGAGGTGACGACGTGCCGGCATCCCGCCCGGCGCAGGCCGCCGGCCAGGGTGTCCCAGTCGGGTTCACTGCCTGCGCCGACGGACTCGCCGTAGGCGGACAGGACCGCTAGGCGGGTCCGGGACAGATCGGCCGCGGCGATGTCGGTACCGGTGAGCGGTCCGTCCGCCAACGCGATCGCCCAGCCGCCGTCGGGGTGCGGCACCGGGCGGCCGACGAGGTGCACGACCTCCACGTCCGAGGCGGCTTCGAGGACGGCCAGCCGGGTGGCCTGGTCACCGGCGAGGAGATCGAACTCCATGCCCGTGCCCCTGATCGCGCGCACCTCTGCCTCGGCCCGTGCCGTCCAGGCCGCGTCGCCCGCACCCGGAGAGACCACCACCACGGGCCGCGCACGCGTCGCGGAGACCTCTCCAGGACCGGCGGGTACGGCGGCGCCGGGGAACTCGGCCGGGGAGGAGACGTACGAGGGTACGGCGTCCGCACCGCCCCGTTCCGGGGACCATGCCTCGTGGACGGGAAGGCGGGAGAGCGGCCCCGTAGGGCACCAGAACAGACGGCGTGGCCCGGAGGCGTCCCCGCCGCGCGCACCGCGTTCGAGTTCCTGGACCACCGGCCGGAGCGCCTCGCGCAGGTCGGGGTCCCCCGGCGACCACCCGCGCGCGGTCGCTGCGGTGAGGCCGGGCACGGCCACGGCGGTGACCGCCCCGCCGTCGAGGATCAGCGCGGCACCACCCACGTCCGCCGCGAGGAGCACGGCCACCGGACCCTCGTCACCCGTCACTCGCGGCGCCCCGTCGGCCGAGTGGGCGGAGATCCGGGAGAGTTCACGGCGCAGCCTGGAGCGCCGCCTCCATTCCGGCTGGCAGGAACCGGCGTGGTGTCCGTACAGGGACCGTGCGGCCAGGACGACGCGGTGGACCGCCAGGCCTCGCTCCAGGAGGCGCACGGCCTCGGCGGGCGGCTCGCCGGCCGCGAGCGCGCACGCGGCGGCGTTCTCCGCCGCTCCGGCCACGCTCTCCGTCACGGCGTGGAACCCGACCCTGTCGAGGCGTTCCCAGTCGGTCCGCTCCAGCAGTGCGAACCATCGATCGTGGGCCCGAACCGCCAGCGGCATGGCGTCCGCCGCGATCGCGAGCCGCGCCGCGGTCCGGGCCGCGGCGATCCGGTCCGCGTGGGGTCCGGGTCGCGCGGCGTCCGCGGCGTCGAGGTTGAGCAGAGCCGCCGCCCGCGTCTCCTGCGGATGACGGCGCAGCCATGCGTCGTTCGCCGCCACCCGTGCGAGACAGGCCGTCAGTTCCAGGCGGGGCAGGGGGCCCGGATCCGTGCGGAGGAGCTCACGGCCGAGCCGTACCGCCTCGTCGAGTCCGGCCACCGCACGGTCCGGCAGCCGACTGCCCTCGGTCAGGTCCAGCCAGTCCGACCAGGCTCGCAGCAGTTCACCGACGGCCTGTCCGAGCGACGGTGCCGCACCCCGTTCCGCCGGCGGCCCGGCGGCCGAGGGAGCACGGGTCAGCACCCGCCGCAGCAGCCGCACCGCCCCGTAGGCCTCGTCGACGCTGCCGGTCAGCCGGGCGAGCTGACGCCGGGCCCGGGCCAGCAGGACGAACGCCGGCACCGCCGCCTCGTCGGCGGGCAGCGGGGCTTCCGGGTCGGGTGAGAAGAGAGCGGCCGCGCGCTCGAGAACACCGCGGTCACCGTCGGCCGCGTACCGGCGAAGGTACTTCTCGAGCACCCGGGCGAGGAGCTGGTACCTCGTGGGGAACGAGCCTGCGCCCTGCCCGGTGGACGCCGGGCCGCCGCCGACCGCGTGGCGCACCGCGCGCTCGGCGACCTCCCGGGCGTGACCGTCGCCCCACGGTTGGTCCTTCGGCCACGGGCGGCTCACGACGGCTGTCACCCATTGGCGTGACTCCGCTCCAACCCGCCGTGCCAGCCTCTCCCGGTCCGCGTGGAGAAGGTCCCGCAGGGGCACCAGGACGGGCCGGGGCGCCCCGCTCCTCGCCGCCCAGGCGTTGAGGATCTCGATCTGGTCGTGCACGACGGCGGAGCCGAGCAGTTCCCGGTCCAGCAGGAACACCACCGCGTCCATCCGCTCCGGCCAGGTGGCGGGGGCGTCACCCCTCCGGTGACGCGCCGGCCACAACGCACCCAGGTCGCGGACGTCGTAGCCGAGTCGGCGAAGGCGCGCGTCCACCTGGTCGCGGACCTTCCGCGAGAAGGAGTCCAGGGAGGCGGAGTTCAGGAACACCGTCGGGGGCGGGTCCGGGGACGAAGCATGCCCGCTCGACGGCGAGCGGAGCGCCCCGAACGGGTCGTAGACGTGACCGTTCGCGGCGACGAGCCGGGTGGCGATGGTGCACCCGGGCACGGTGACGCGTTCGTCCGGGGAGACATGGAGCGGTCGGGCGCGGCCGTCCGTACCCGTACGCAGTTCCAGGACCACGGGATCGGTCGCGGGCACGCTGATGAGCAGGGTGTCCGGCTCGCCCTGACCGTCCCCTCCGATGTGCAGCGCGTCGCCGACGGGACGGACGGCGATGCGGGTGTCGGGGACCTCCGCCTCCCCCGACGCCGCCACCGCGCGCACGACCAGTGCGGCGTCCCGGCAGTCGATGTGGGCGGGCGCATCCTCGCCGACGGTGGTGTCCGGCTCCAGGAACGACGCGATGGACCGGAACTGCCAGCCGGTGACGGTACGTCCGAGCCTCGGCGGCAGACGCCGGGCCACGGTGACGATCCAGTCGGCGATCGCCTCACGCCCCCGTTCCTCGACCAGGGCCCGCAGAACCGAACGCAGGGCCTCCTCGGCCCGCCGTACCCCGGCACCGTCGCCCTCGTCGCGGGACAGGAGCCACAGGACCTCCTCCTCGATCCGCATGAGCGGGGAGAGATGACGGTGGCAGCCGGTGATCAGATCACGCAGACGGTCCGCCGGCGCGATGCCCGGCGGCGACGCGCAGCGCGCGAGGACCTCGGGCAGCCGCGGCCGCAGCGCACGCTGGACGTCGAGCCGGAGCACCAGGGCCCGCGCGCTGCGGGTCGCGGCCCACTCGCTGAACCAGAGGTCGGACTCCGCCCCCACGTCGGCCTGCGGCAGCAGTGCGACCCGAACGGCCCGCATCAGCTCGGGCTCGACCCGGACGGTCGTGCTGAGCAGCGTGGCAAGGTCGACGGCGTGGGCCGCGGGGGCGGGCGGAAGCATCCGCCTTCTTTCGTTCACCTCCTCGTCGTTCCTGGCGTCGTTCGTGTCGTCGTTCGTGTCGTCGTCGGCGTTGGCGGAACCGGGGTTCACGGCATTCCGCTCCTGCTCCGGTACGGCGCCCAGGGGGCGCCGCAGCGCTCGCGCCAGGCGCCCACCTGGGCGGCCACCCGGCCGACGGTGGTGCCACGGTCCCAGCACAGCACCGGCATCACCGCCGACAGCCACCCCGGCACGCGCCGCTGCGGCACCGGGAGCAGGGCCAGCGGACGGGCTCCGCCACGCCGCACCGCGTCGGCGAAGCGCTGCCACTCCTCCGGGGTGCTCCTGGCGTGTTCACCGGGCAGGCCGGTCGTCCCGCAGTCGCTGAGCAGGAGGACCGCGCCACCGCGGGGCGGCGGGCTGTAGGCCTCCCATGTCCACGACGGTCCCGTGCCCGCACCGCGCAGCGGGGAACGCGCGAAGTGGAGCTCCTCCGTCTTGTCCCTGCCGACCAGGGCACGGATCCGCGTGCACAGCTCGGCCTGGTCCCGGGCGAACGGTTCCATGGCGGGGCCGTGGTCGACTAGAACCTGCACTCCGTGCCGCAGCGTCCGCCGTTCACGCCGGGGCAGGGAGGCCAGGGGCAGCCCCCGGGCGAGGATGTCCACCACGTCCTCGATCTCCACGTCTCCGTCCCGTGCGGTTCCCGACAGCGCCGCCTCCAGCAGCGCGACCGTCGAACTGCGGGCCAGCAAGGGCGTGTACGGCGGCTGACGGCGCATCAGTTCCCGGTCGGGCCTGGGCAGTGCGTCCCGGGTCCAGATCTGCTGCCACTCGCGAACAGGCTCGGCGGGCACCAGCACACGAGGTGGAGGAGGCTCCTCGCGGTGCGGGGGCAGCGGCTCGTGGGCCGGGTCCGGATCGGCCCCCGAGGTGGTGCCCAGGACGTGTGCGGCCCGCGTGCCTCGACCGGCTCTGCCCTCGGCGGGGGCCGCGGAGCGAAGCGGGCCGTCCCCGTCCGGGGTGCTCCCCGGGGGCGGCGGGTGGCCGGACGCCCTGCCGGGCGCAGGGGCGGCGCTCCCCCGGACGTCCGTCGAGGACGCGCCGGCCGGCGTCGGCTCCCGGCCCGGGACCGGGTCGAGGCGGAGGACGGCGGTGTCCGAAGGCCGGGACGGAGTGCGGAGCCCGTCGCCGTACGGCCGTCGCCCCGCCCCCGGCCTTGCCCGCGAGCCCGGCTCGAGACCCTCCGAGCCCGGCCCGAGCCCCAGCAGCCGGGCGATGCGCCAGAAGCCCTCCTCGTCGGCGGGGGCGATCTCCGCCAGGGCCACCGCGAGATCGCCGAGCCAGACGTCCGCGCGGCCGGGGACGTCCCGCCCGCCGGTCCTCCGGCGCGCACGCCGGTCGTCGTCGTGTGTCACGCCGTCGGACCCTCCCCCGGCTGCTGGTACTTCAGGAGTACGAGGTCGCGCAGGCGTCCCCAGCGCCCGTCTCCCGGGACGCTGATACCGAGCGAGAGACACGCGTACAGCGCGTCCAGGTACTCGGCGGTGCTCGGCGCCCGTACCCGGTCCTTGTGCGCCTGCGCGCGGGCCTTCTCCACCTCTTCCGCGACGGCCTCGGCCAGCTTCGTCCAGTTGCCGGGGGCCTCCCTGTCCTTGAGGTGTTCACGGGCGATCTCGACCAGCCCGTCCTTGTCCGGGACCGGGAGCGACGCGACGACGCACCGCCGCAGGAACGCCTGCGGCAGTTCGCGCTCGTCGTTGGTCGTGATCACCACGAGGTGGCGGGTGGCCACGGGACCCGTCGCGGTCGCGCGTTTCAGCCGTACGACGTCGCCGGTCTCCGCCACGGTGAACTCGGCCGCGCCCAGCGGCACGAGCAGTCCGTTGGGCACATCCGGGTCCGCCTTGTCGATCTCGTCGATCAGGACGACCGCGCCGTCCGCCTTCCGCCGGGCGTTCGTCTCGGACAGCGGCTCGGGACACTTGTCCAGACCCGGCAGGTCCGGGCGTCCTCTCCGCAGTGCCGAGTCCCGGGCGTACGCCCACCACAGCGGTCCCGGACGCACGTACTTGCGGTCGTCGAGCGCGCCGTCGCCGTTGCGCGCCTGCGCGTCCGCGAGGCGCCGCACCGTGTCGAAGGTCCAGAGCAGGTCGGTGGCCTGGGTGCGGTAGGTGACCACGTGCTCGTAGTACCGCCAGTCCAGCTTCTCCGCGATGTGGGCGGCGAGCGAGGACTTGCCGCAGCCCGGGCTGCCTCTCAGCAGCAGCGGGCGGCCGGTGGCGAGAGCCACCTCCACGGCCAGCCTTCCCTCCTCGGGCATCAGATAGCGGGATCCGTCCCCCCGGTCCGTGGTGCCCCAGGTGCGGACGTGGGCGTAGGTGTCGGGCTTCAGCGGCATGCGGTGCTCCAGGGCGTGGGATACGGATCTTCCACACGGACGGCGTCGTTGAGCCGCAGGACCCGCTCGTGGCCGTTCAACTCCTCGTCGTAGTCCAGCGCGGGTCGGGCCACGACGGCGTCCTCGAGGCCCCAGCGCTTCTGCTCGGTGTCGTCCGGTGGTGCGTCCTCCAGGAGGGCGACGACATGGAGCCAGGGGGCCTTGTACCGGAGCTCCTCGACGACGGCGGCAAGTCTTCGCCGCCCGCGCGACTCGACGGGCATGATGACGAACACGTTCTTGCCCGGGTCTGGCCACTTCTCCTCCCCGACCCGGAACCTCAACCGGCCCAGGGCCTTCCGCAGGCCTTCCAGGACGTCGATCGCGGCTCCCTCCTCGTCCGGCCCCAGCGGGTCGAGCGACACGTCGACGTAACGTGCCGGGTCCTGGCGCATCGCACGTCCTATGTGGTGCTCCGCCGTCTTCTGGATGCGGGCGGTGAGGAGGATGGTCCTGCCCTCCGGTGCGCCCTTGTCGGGGACGAAGGCGCGTGCCGCCTCCTCCTTCACCCACGTCGGTGCCAGGTCCTGCGCGAGGCTGGGTCCCTGTCCGCACAGCGACGGGGCGAGATGACTCACGGCATGGGGAACGGTGTCTCCGAGTTCCGCGTCCAGCAGCGTCCGGGCGAGGAAACGCGCTCCGTTGAAAATCCGTGCCCGGTGTGCTTCGCGGCGCTCCAGCCCGAGCTTGAGCGCCGCGGTCTCCAGCACCTTTCCGTCCGTACGCCCCAGCTGCTGGGAGACCCTCTCCACCCAGGCGCACATGGCCATGCCCTCGCAGGGGAGCACTCGCAGCGGAGCGAATTTCCCGACGACGTCGACGGCTATCGGCCGCGCATCGGTCCCCTTCGCGTACGTGAGCGCCTGTTTGATGTTCAGAACGCCGAGGCCAGCCGCCGCCAGGTCCTGCGGCTGGACGCCGTCGAGCAGGACCACGAGCAGGAAGATCCCCTGCCTGTCGTGGCGCTGACGCAGGATCTCCGCCTCCCTGCGCGGCCAGTCCCGCGGGAGCGCCTCACGGGCGAGGACGCACACAGCCGCGTCGCAACGGTCCAGCTCCTCGCGGATCTGGTCCTCCCAGTCCTCCTGCTGATGCAGTGACTGCCGGTCCAGGAACACCTCGTACCCGGCCTCCGCCAGAGCCTCCCGGATCTCCTCGCACACCTCCCAGCTGTAGGGGCTCTCCGCCGAACCGTGGCTGATGAAAACCCGCTGCCGTGTACTCGCGCAGCCGTCCACCGGGCCTTCCTTGCATGTCACGCGCGTCTTCCTTTTCCTTTCGCACGGACCGGCGGGTGGCCCCGCCACCGTCCGTGTTCGTTCATCGGTGGTCCGTCCGGTCCCGCCGCGGGCGTCACCACAACAGGACGAGCATGAGCACGAGGAACAGCAGCGCCGCGACACAGGTCATCGCCAGGAAGAAGACCCGCCACCTGTCGTCCGACGGCAGTGCCTGCGCCGTCTCCGCCCGTGGGAGCCGGTGGTCGGCCCTGCGCGCCTGCGGTCGCGGATCGGCCTCCGGCAACGGCTCTACGACCCCTCTGCCCAGGTACTGCATCAGGTCCCACCACGCCTCGGAGGGGAGCTTCGGCACGCCGTAGGCGGGCACGTAGGCGATCAGCCTCAGGAAGCGGCGCTCCACCGGGCCGTCCTCCCCGCAGGCGTCACGGATCAGGCGCACGACGTAGCTCGCGATGTCCGGGTGGTCGACATACGGCAGCACGGCCCAGTGGAGCAGCCAGAACGCGGTCTCGGCGACGCCGCGTGCGTCCCGCCCGTCCCCCGTCCCCCTGCCCGCGCTTCGGCCGCGCCGCAGAAAGAGCCGTTGTCGCAGCAACTGACGGCCGAGGTACTGGGCCTGCCGCAGGGTGCGGCGGCGCGCGCCGTCGGCCAGTGCCTCGAGGAGACGGTCGACTTCCTTCCTCGGCAGGTCCTGGTCGCGCAGCCGGGCGAGCAGTACCTCGTCGTCGGGCGGTTCGGTGTCCAGGTCGCCGGCCGGTCCTCGGCGGGGATGTCCGCGGGCCAGAAGGGGGGCACGGACGGCGCCACGGCCTCGGGGGTGGGACTGGGGCAGCGGCCGTAAGGGGGCGAGGGGCAGGTTCGGCGACGGGTCGCGGCCCCGGTCCTGGGTCGGCTCGTCCCCGGTGGAGTGTGCGGGGTGCGCGTGGTGGTGGAGGAGAGGGGGCGCCGGGGGGAGGGGCGGCTCGGACACCAGGTGCTGTGGGTGCGGGCGCGGGCCGGCCGGTGACGCACCGTGGGCGGATCCCTCCTGTGCCGCTGGGAGGGGGCCGGGAACGGGAGTGTGGGATGCCGGGGCTCCGGACGGGTGGAGTGGCCGACCGGTCGGCCGCTCAGGCGACCGGTCCACGGCCGGAGCCTCGTCACCGGCGCCCGGACCACCCGCTCTCGTAGCGCCGGCGCCCGTCGTCTCGGGCCGTCCTTCCGGTGCGAGGGGCCGCGGATCGGCTGCGGCGAGAGGTGCCGCGGACGCGGCACGGCCGTCCGTCCCGCCTGTCCGGTCCGTCCCGCCCGGCTGCACGCGAGGCGTCTCCAGCAGCCTGGCGAGGATGCGCAGGCGGTCCCGCGTGGGCAGGGCGGCCCCGGCGGGACACCGGGACAGCACCCGGCGCACCCCGGCCGCCTCGATCGGCTCGGACAGGAACCTCCGCACCAGTTCCGCCGCGACCCGCTGGGCCTCGTCGTCCGGCGCGCTGCGCAGCGCGATCCGCTCCAGGCGCAGGTCCTCGACGGCCGAGGTCCGCCAGTGCGGTACGCCCATGACGCGCAGCGCGTGGCTGTCGGTGGTGTCGTAGGTCGCGTAGGTCCAGAAATCCCGCCCGAGCCAGTTGCCGAACATGCCGCACAGCCCCCAGATCAGCAGCGCCGTGTCGTTGGTGTCCTCGGCCGAGAACTCCGGGATGCGGAGCGACATCAGGTGGTCCGGGGTGCGCAGCAGCTGGGCCGCGACCACGGCGAGCGGTTCGCGTACCGTCTCCACCCGAGCCGTGAACCGCTGCCATTCCGGCTCGGCGGCGTTCTGGAGGTCGCCGAACTCGACGATCCCCAGGCAACGCGCGGGGTCGGCGCCGGACAGGCCCTGCGCGGCCACCGGGAGCGGCAGTTGCCCGAGTGTCAGGCACAGCCTGGCCTTCAGGACGTCCCGGCTCCCGATCAGGGCGTGCGACTCGGTGCTGGCCCGGCCGTGGGCGTCGGGGCCCCGCCGCCGGTTGATGACGACGACCTCCCCGTCCCGGGGACGGACGTGGCGTACCTGACTGGGCTGCCCGGTCCCCTCCGTCTGGAGCAACGGCGCCAGTTCCTCCCGCAGTTCCTCGGCGCGGGCCCGCTCGCACGAGTACGCCACCGCGGTGATGCCGGTGCCGGGCCGGCCGCGGTTGCCCTCCCAGCGGAAGACGATCTGGTCCAGTCGCTGCTCACCCTGCTGGTTCACGACGAGTCACATCCCCACCGTGGACGACTGGCGCGGCGCGCTGTCGCCCAGCACGCCGCACATGGCGAGGATCGACAGCAGGGGGCCCAGCACACGCCGGGACCGCACCCCGTGCGGGAAATAGCCGTTGGTCGGCTGGCCGCCGGTGGCCGAGGCGAAGTGCAGGCTGCACCGCAGCGCGCTGTCGAAGGGGCGCAGCCAGGCCGGAGCGGCGTGCTGGCGCAGGAAGGCGTACACGTCACGGCTCTCCTCACGCATCCCGCGCGGGTCGAACGGCGCCGTCGTGGGCCGGCTGAGCCAGCGGTCGACCGGGGGCTCGAAACGCAGCAGATCGGCCTTGCCCACCACCAGCGCCGTGGCCACGTCGAGGTACGCCCCCGTGCGCGGCAGCCTGTCCAGCACCGTCTCGAAAGCGGGATCGCTCCTGCTGACGACGAGCCGGTACTGATCGCGGGCCTCGTCGAGCTGTGGCAGCGCGCAGGCCAGCAGCGGGTCCACGACGAAGACCAGGGCGTCGACGCCGAGCAGGAAGCGCAGCAGGGTGTCGGTGCGGACCAGGTCCTCGCCACCGAGGTCGAAGAACGCGACCGGCCTGACCTGACCGTCCGTCCCCGTCAGGAGCAGGGCCTCGACGAACTCGGCGAACGGGGTCTGCCCGGTGGACTCCAGCTGCTTGCCCTCCCGCAGCAACGCCACCCGGTCCCTGATGAACTCCGAGTGGTCGGCGGGGTTGACCGACTGCCATCGCACTCCGTACGGCTCCAGGCCGCCGTCGGTGACCTCGGCGACCATCTGGGTCAGCAGATGGCTCTTGCCGGTGCCGGACGTGCCGACCATGGCGACGGTCAACGGGCGGCCGTGGGTGAGGTAGGGGACGGGGATGTAGTGCGCCTTGACGCCGTCGGTGTTGCCGCACAGCTGGAAGGCGCCCCGCAGGACGTCGGCGCGTCGCAGCGGATTGGTGTGCTTGGCGAGGTCGAGTCGCTCGAACTGGAGCTTCTCGTTGCGCACGTGCAGGGCCCGTTCGTCGTAGACGACGATCTCGAGGCAGTAGGGGCACATCACCTGGCCGGGTTCGAGCTGTGCCGAGGTGCTGTTCATCGGCGCCCCCTTCCGCTTCTGCCGCGATCTCGTTCGGAGCCGCCGCCCAGCCAGCCGCGTCGGGGGGCGCGTTCGCCTTCGCCCGGACCCCGGCGGGGGCCTCCGGACCGGACCGTCCCGTCCGGACCGGCCGTCGGGTGCGGGCCGTCCGGGTTGCCCGGGACGCCGAACCCGTCGGCGCCGGCGGCCGCGCGTTTACGGGCGAGGGCCGCGTCGAACTCCCTGCGGTGTGGTTCGAGAGGGTCGGGGCGGGCGGTGACCATGGCGGCCGGGTCCGAGTCCGGCATGATCAGACCGAGGAGGCGGGCCGCCGTCGGGCGGTCCTCGGCGCGGGACGCGAAGGCTCCGCCGAGGGTCTGGGCCAGGGAGCGGTACGCGTCGAGGTCCGCGGGAGGCCCGTCGGGCCTGCCCTGGCGGCCGGCCACGAGCTGGTACATGACCTGGGCGGTGCTCCACAGCGCGTCGCGCGCGTCGACCTCACCGGTGCCGGCCCGTTGTTCGGGCGGCGCGTAGGGAGGGACCCCCCACGGGGTGCGGGGGGCGCCGATCCGTGCGACGGCCCCCAGGTCCCAGAGCTGGGCCCGTTCTCCGTCCCACCGGACGGCCGCGGGCACGATGCCCCGGTGCGCCAGTCCCAGGCTCTCCAGCAGCCGCACCGCGAGCACCAGGTCGCGTTCGATGATCCGCTGATCGCTGGTGGAGATGCCGTGGGCGAGACCGGTGGCGGGTTCGCCCCGGGGCTCGGAGTAGATCAGGAAGGGTTCGGCGGCGTCCATGTCGTATCCGACCGGAACGGGGAACAGCCGCTGGTAGGGGCCTCCGCCGAAGGCCCGGTGGATCATCAGGGCGGCCCCCACCTCCGTCTCCAGGGTCAGGTACTCCTGCTGGTCGGAGGCGTCGGCGGCGGACAGCCGCACCTGTACGCCCTTCCAGGCGTCGCCGAGCAGCACCTCGCGGGCCAGCAGGGGCGGGCGGACGGCCCGCCGGAGGTCGGGGCCGAAGCGGGTGGGCACCTGGTGGCGTCTGCCGCCGGGGGTGGTGAAGGAGAGATCGGGAGGCATCTCGGCGCTGCCCCTCGGCGGACGGAAGTCCTGGGCGGCCGTGCCGTGCCCCGCGGCCCGCTCGCTCACAGGCCCTCCTCGTACCAGAGCCGGTCCCGGGCGGCCGGCCGCTCCTCGGCCCACTCCCGCAGCCGGACCGAGGTCACCACTCCGAGCCGGAGGGGGACGAGCTTGAGCAGTCCGGCGTACCGGCCGGTGGGCGTCCAGACGGACCGGCTGTGCACGCTCTCGGAGACGGCGACCGGGGCCTGCCGGAAGTCCCGGGCCTCGGCGCCCGCACCCGCGTGTCCGTTCGAGCCCTTCCACACGGCCTGCGGTGCGAACCTGATCCACTCCACCGTGTTGGGATCCCGGCTGAGCAGCGGTGCCTGGTGCTCCGAGGCCAGGTCCACCATCCGGCGGCCCTGGGGGTCGGGCTCGATCGCGTCGGCCACCCGCTGGTGCCCGATGCCGAGCAGTCCCTCGGCGCTGCCGCGCCGGTCCGCGGAGCGCGCGAACGGCGGGGGCGAGACCACGCCCTGGGTGAACAGATGACGACGGGTCACCTCGAACATCTGGCGGATCCGCTGCTCGACGTCGGTGAGGGCGCCGGCCCCTGCCTGCCCGCGGGCGACGACACCCCAGTAGAGGCCCAGGGCGTGTACGAGGGTGTCGGTGAGGTCTTCCACGAGGGTGTCCACGAGATGGGGGCCGCCTTCACCGGCCTCGCGGTCCAGCCACCGGGGTCCGTCGCCGAGCAGCGCGTCGGCTCGCGGTGCCTGCCCGCCGGCGGAGGCGGTGTTCGGATGGGTTCCCGCCGGGGCGGGTCCTCGCTCCGGCTGGTCGGCCGAAGACGTCCGGCTGTAGGGATCCGGTGCCGGCATCCAGTCGGGCCGGTCGTGGACACCGGGGAGGTCCGCGGCGGGCCCCGGTGCCACCGTCTCCCGGTCGTGTTCCTCCCAGCCGCCCGCTGTCGCGGTGGCACGCTCGGATTCCTCGGGCCGGCCGTCCAGTTCCTCGGCGCTCACCGCGGCGCCGCGCAGCACCCCGGCCACCATGCGGGCGGCGTCGGCGCAGTACAGGCGCTCCTCCGCGGCCCAGCGCTGCCGGAACACCGCCTCCGCGAGCAGCGCGTCCAGGCCGTCCAGGGCCCGTCGGGCGTCGTCCGCACCGGTCAGTTCCCACCAGGCGTCCACCGCGCGGCGCCAGCGGACGAGGACGAGGACGAGCGCGAGCCCCAGCCCGCACAGGGCGCCGAGCAGGGCCGCCCAGGACGGCACGGGCCACGCGCGGGTCAGGAGGTGTCCGCCGGTCGCGCCCGTCGCCGCCGCCACGCCCTGGGCGGCGACTCCGGCGAGCACCGAGCCGGAGTGGGCGTGTCCGGGACGATGGGCCTGGGCGAGCAGGCTGCCGCCGATCAGGACCGCCAGGACGGCGAGCACCGCGAGCGTGCCGGGCCAGGGGTACAGCGTGGCGAGTCCGCCGGCCGCGGCCGCGCCGGCGAGCTGCCCGAAGGTGATCGCGGCGGCGCCGAAGTGCTGTTCGGCCGAGACACGTGGGGGCAGTTCGGGCGGGCAGCGACGGTCGGCCTCGGTGAGCAGCCCGGCGCTCGGGGCGGGCGCCACCTGCTCGGAGAGGGCGGCGAAGCGTTCGGCGACGCTGCGCAGCGCCAGCCGCTCGCCCAGCATGCGTTCCGCCAGCCGCTGGAGTCCCTCGCCCACCGCTTCCCGGCTGCCCGAGTAGGTGGGCACCCGGATGCCGAGTTCGGTCAGCAGCAGGGTGGACTCCGACGCCGCGGCCGTGGCGCCCGGGGCACCCTCGTGCAGGGCCTTGAGGACGAGGGTCCGGTAGCCGCTGAGCCCGTGGGACGCGGCGTCGAGCGCGGCTTCGGCGGCACGCCGGCCGGCCCCGCGGAGCAGTCCGCCGGCTCCGCTGAGCCGGGCCCACCCGGCGTGGGCGTCGTCGAGGGCGCTGGAGCAGCCCGTGTAGGCGCGGTCCGCGGCACCGCCGGGGGTGCGGTGGCCCGGTACCGGACCCGCCGGGCGGCCGGCGGCGAGTTCGTCCACGGGCTTGGGGAGTTCGATCCGGGAGGTGTCGTCGTCCCCGGTGCGCTGGGCGCCCGTGTAGCGCTCGCCGGCGAACCGGGTCAGGGCCTCACGCCAGGCACGTTCCCTGGCGGCGCCGGACAGGTCGTGCTCCAGTACGTGAACGCCGGGCACGGCCACGGCGTCCGGGAATCGGGCGAGGGCCTCGAGGGTCTCGTCGAACAGCCCGCGGAGCAGATCGACGAGGACGGCCAGCGCCTCGGGGTCGTCGGGGCGCACGGCGTCCCCGGCGGTGCGGGCGGCACGCAGGTCTCCCACCCAGAGCAGCCCGGCGTCGGGTCCGTGCAGGGCGGCCGGCCGCACGAGGCGGCACCGGTAGGCGCCCGTGGCGTCGGGGGCACCCGCGGGACGGCCGCCGTTCTCGTCGCCGTGGTCGGTCCGGGCGTCCTCGGCGTCCGGCAGATCACCGACGACCAGGCCGAGCATCCACGCCTTGGAGCCGTAGCCGAGGATCTTCTCGTAGAGGCTGTGGTGGTCCATCAGCCCGCGCGGGGTGTCGAGCAGCAGGAACCGGTAGTGCCCGTTTCCCGGTTCCGGGAGGCCCTCGGTGCGCAGTTGCTCGTGGACCGCGGCGCGCAGGGCGCCGGGGGTGGCCAGGGTGTGCGCGCCGGAGCGCAGGTCCAGCACGATGACGCCGTGCGCCGCGCCTGTCGTCCGGCTCACTCGGGGTCACTCTCCCACGGGTCGCGGGCGGGGCGGCGCTCGGCCGGGGTGCCGATCGAGGAGTCCGGCGTGAACCGGTCCGGGTCCCGGGTGTCGCTCGTGGTGGTCCAGGGGAAGTCGCTGTCCGTCCGGTCGGGCCAGCCGTCGCCCTGGTCGGCGGGGAACGGCGGATAGTGCGCGAAGGACGGTCCGGCGTCCGGGTCTCCGCCCGGTGCCGACCGGTGTCCGCCGTCGTCACGTCCCTCGTCCTGGTCGTCGCCGGGCCGTGGCGGGAGGTCGTAAGGGCTCGCCGGTGCGGGCGCGGGCTGGTCGGCCGGGCCGCCGGTCTCCCAGGGGAAGTCGTCGTGCGCGCCGTTCGGCTCGGCCGCGCGGTCCTGCGGTTGCGGACCGGCAGGCCGTGCTGCCGCGCCGCCGGTGTCCCAGGCCGCCGACATGGTGGCGGGGGCGGTCTCGTCCCCGATGTCGGGGTCGGCCGTGAGACGTTCCGGCCACTGGGGTTTCTCGGGCCAGGCGTACAGGTCGGCGCCGTCCTCGGCGGTGGGCCGCGGGGGCGGTGCGTACGGCGCGGGGTCGGCCGCCGGGCCGTCGGCGCCGGAAGGCGCGTCGCGGTGGGCTCCGGCGTCGTCCCGGCGGTCCTGCCGCAGGGGTACGGTCTCCCAGTCGTCCTCGGCGGGGCGGCGGGGGCGGGTCGGCGGGGGCGGGTCGGCGGGAGCCGGTGGTTCTCCCAGCACGGCGGCCTCGAGGAGCCGCAGGGTCGGCTGGAGCGCCCGCTTCTCGGTGAAGGTCACGTCCAGGGCACCCGGAAGGGTCTCGGCCCAGAACTGCCGCAGGGGGCGCATCCATTCGGCCGACCACTGCGCGCTCTGGAGCTCCAGCTTCTCCAGGACCTCCAGTTGGTGCCGGGCGATGTCCCTGACGAACCGCACGTACAACGGGTCCGGGGTGCTGCCGGACAGGGCGAGGCCCTTCGGCTGGACTCTCATCAGGACGCTGCAGTAGTCCTCGACGATGCGTCCCTCGTCGAGGAGCGCCCAGCGTTCGTAGGAGCGCAGCAGTCCGGCCCAGCCGGAGATCTCGCCCTGGTAGTCGTCGAGGCGCAGCGTCATGCCGGGGACGTCGGCGCCGTCCTCCTCGTACAGCCGGACACGGACCCGGCGCGGCGAGTCGACGTCGCCCTCGACCACGCTGACCTGGCCGTTCCACATCGCGCAGAGCAGGCGGTGCAGGATGTGCTGCCGGTCCTCCTCCGTGCTGGCCAGCCAGTCGTCGCGGTAGCCGAGCCGCTGTCGCCAGCTCAGCACGTCCTCGCTCTGCTCGACGTCCCGGGCCCGCGCCCACCGGCGCAGCACGTTGCGCGCCTCGGGCACCTCGGTGAGGCTCATCTCACTGCGGAACAGGACCACCGTGATCGAGTCGGTCTCGACCCCCCGGAACTCGATGGAGCGTTTGCCGTCCCGGGGCAGCAGCAGGGACTTGCGAAGGTACTCCTCGACCGCGTCCTTGTTCTGGATCCTGGGGTACACGATGAGGATCTTCAGCGGTCCTCCGCCCTCGGGCACGAAGCCGTGGGGCAGCAGTCCCGCGATCTTGAACCGGAACTGTTCCAGCGCGCCCTTGCCGATGTCCTCGGCCGCGTCGCCGACGCCCGCCGCCGCGCTCAGCAGCACGGCCATGGACGGCAGCAGCGGACGTTCGTCGGCCAGCACACCGCTCTCGGCGAAGAGGGTCTTGACCCGCTGTTCGATCACGGACTTGACGGTGGCGACCGCCGCGGCGGGATTGCGCCGGCCGACGGCGTGGGCGGCCTGCCAGGCGTCGCCGTCGACGAGTTTGAGCAGCAGCGCCGACTCGTCGTCGTTCTCACGCAGACTGACCCGCTTGACGAGCCGTTCTCTCAGGTCGTCGTAGAAGTCCAGCAGGTTGTTCTGCGGGGGCAGCAGGTAGGAGACGCCGGTGCGGTCGTCGTACAGCTCCTGGACGTGCTCGTCGAACGCCCGGGGCTCTTCCTCGGTGTGCTTGCGGAACGCCTCGACGAGCAGCGTCACCTCGCTGCTGAGCGCCGCGGCGGCCGGGCGCCAGCGCTGCTCCTGGCGCCGCCAGCCCTCGTGCCACACGGCGCGGCAGCGCCACTGGAACCAGCGGTCCTGTTCCTCGACGGCCGCCGCCACGTCCGCGTCGCCCCAGCGCGCCTTCGACAGCCCGCCGATGCGGCCCCTGATCCGGGGAACGGCGGGGGGCTGCGTCTGCACGCCCGCCGGACGTGCGGGCTGTCGGCTGCGGTTCTCCAGCATGCCGAGGAAGCCGAGCACGGTGACCGGATCCGGGTCGCCCGGCACCCCCTTGATGACCCGGTCCGCCTGGAAGAGGTCGGCGGACCGCAGCAGCCGCTCCAGTGCGGGGCGCGGCGCGAACTGCTCGGCCAGGGCGGGCGCGCGGCGGTCCACCTTGCGCCGCAGGTCCTCGATCAGTCCCTGCATGTCGCTGATCCGGTCGCGGAGCGCCTGTTCGATGGCGACTCCGCCCCGGGGCAGCGGATCGGGCTCCGGTACCGGCAGCCCTTCGCGGTTCCACAGCTCTTCCAGCCCGGAGTCGGCGAACATCTTGCGGACCGTGCCCGCGTACTCGTGGCTCGCCTTGGCGGCGGGCTCGGTGAGCCGGCGGACCGACATGGCCAGCATCCGGGAGGAGACCAGCTCGGCCAGTTCGTCGAGCGGGGCCGTCATCGAGGCGACCAGGCTGGTGGACACGCCTCGGTGGCCGATTCCGGAGGCGGCCCGCGCGGCTCGGTGCAGACCGCGGTTGATGAAGCTGGCGGCGAAGGTCTGGTAGTCGTCGTCGGCGCGGGGACGCGGCCCGCTGCCGTCGCCCAGCTCGGTACCGACGAGCGACATCACCAGGGAGACGATCGAGCGGCGCAGGTCGTCGGGGCGGATGCCGGCGGTGCGGCTGAACAGGAAGGCGGTGGGCACCATGCCGGTGCGCAGCCGGATCGGGTGGACGCCCGGGTACCGGATGTGCATCGCGGATTCCAGGTCGGTGTCGCCGAGGTCGGACTCCGCGGTGGGCACGTTCTGTTCGTCGACCAGCCGGAACAGGTCCACGACGGCGCGGGCGGCGTTGAGTTCCGCCTCCCGGCCTCCGCCGGCCGAGGTGGGGAAGGCGGAGGGCATGACCACCAGGGGGTAGATCCGGGCTCCGGTGAAGTTCTTGGCCCGGAACGCCTCTCCGATCAGATGCAGGTAGTCGAGGAAGATCCCGGCGCCGGTGCCGCCGGCCACGGAGTGGGCCACGAACACGTCGCACCCCGACATGGGTCCGCCGCCGAGTTGGCTGAGCTCGCCGCCGGACCGGCTGATGGCGTCGATCGCCTGCATCAGCGGCCCCATGACGGGGTCCAAGCCGTTGCGCAGCGTGCCGAACAGGGCGGCGCGGCCGACGGTGGGCAGCTGGCCGGCTCCGTTGCGCAGCGGGGTGACCTTGGGCTCGCCCGCGCGCGGTGGCAGCCAGCCGCTCACCTCGTCCCGCATCACGGCGCGCAGTTCGCGGGTGACCTCAGGGGAGCTGTCGTGGTCGGGGAGCAGGTCGTGGGTGGCGCGGGCGGTGCGGCCGTACGCGGCGCGCAGGCCGGCGTCGGCGCTGAGGTGGGGCAGCCTGGCGAGTTCCGACTCGCTGAAGTCGGCGTAGACGAACTGGAGGCACTCGGGGAGCTGGTAGCGCAGGGGGATACCGAGCCGGGTGAGGGCGGTGCCGTCGGGACCGCACAGTTCGGCGCGCAGCCGTCGTTCCAGCTCGGTTCCGACGAGTCCGCCGGTGCCGCCCAGACCGACGAAGAGCATCGGCTGGAAGATCTTCATGGTGTGGTCCTCCGCCGGGACGGCTGGCGTCCCGGTCACTGGTGTGGGAGTTCGTGAGGAGGGGAGGCGGAACCTCAGAGGTCGGGGTGCTCCGCCGGGTCCGGGACACCGACGGGGTAGGCGCCGTTGTCGTAGGAGTCCGCCGACGGGCCAGCCGTGGACGGACGGGCGGTGCGGCGTTTCTCGGGCGTCCGCGACCGGGCGCCCCGGTTCGTGGAGGGGCGGCGTCCCTTGCTCTCGGCGACGTGCAGGGAGAGCGAGCCGTCCAGGGGCACCGCCTCCCCGAAGCGCAGGGTCCGCTCGCCCTGGCCGCTGATGCGCAGTACCACTCCGCCGTTGAGGCCGCGCCGTACCGCGTACGTCCCTCGGGAGCGCCGTACGATCCGGGGGCTGTCGGTGGTCGCGTCGACGACGTCGAACTCGTACCAGGTGCCGCGTCCGGTCTTGGCCTTGCCGCTGCCGACCAGGGTGGCGTCGGTGTCCCGCAGTTCGAGGAGAAGTCCGGCGGGTGCGATCCGCAGCCGGTTCACACGGCGGCGGGAGAACAGCAGGACGAGGACGACGGCCAGGGCGAACGCGGCCGGGATGACGACCTTCCACCAGCGGTCCCAGAGCTGTTCCAGCTCACCGGGCACTGGCGTGACCGTGATGGAGAGCGACGCGTCGTCGAGGACACGTTCGCCCTCGACCGCGACGACCTTGCCGCCCAGTTCGGTGCCGTCTTCGTCGACGGGTGCGCCGAGTTCGTCCGCCGCGGCGACGGCGACGGTCACGGGGAGGGTGCGGGCCGCACCGGGCTCGACGGTCACCCGGGCGGGGGTGACGCTCAGACCGGTGCCCTTGGCGTCGGCGACGGAGAGCAGCACCTCGTGCGGTGCGCTGCCCCGGTTGCTGACCTTCAGCGTGCCCGGCACGCGGCCGCCGGGGTGGACTCCGGCGGCGGGGATGTCGAGTGCGGCGTCGAACGTGGAGTTCTCCGGGGCGACGGCGGTCGGGTAGGAGCGGGTGTCCGCGCTGAGGCCCACCGACTGGACGGTGCTGGAGAAGAGCAGGGAGCCGGATGCCTGGCCGGGCACGGTGACGGTCCCGGAGAAGACGCCGTCGGAGCCCTGTTCGTCCGGGCCCTTGCCGTCGTCGGTCAGGGTGATGGGAACCTGCCGGGAGAAGCCGTCACCGGTCAGCCGGCCCGTGACGGAGATGCCGCGCAGGTCCCGGTCGTCCAGCCTGACGCTGTCGCGCGTCAGCACCTCGACCTCGACGCGGGTGCGCTGTCCGGCCCTGGGCGAGGGCTTCTCCAGACGGATGTCGGAGCGTACGGCGCCCCGCCACAGGGCGCTGATGCTGGCGACACGGTCGCGGTGGCCTTCGGGGGCGTCGAGGTGGACCCGCCAGCGACCGGCGAGGGGCCGGGTGACGCGGAGCGACTCGACCGCCTTGCCGCGGCCGGTGAACTCGAAGGACGACCCTCCGTTCCCGGTCCCGTCCCCGGACTCGGTGATCCTGTGCCCTTGGGGGTCGTAGTAGGTGACCCGCACGGCGGGGTCGCCCTTGGAGACGACGAGGGTGCCCTCGGTGGCCAGGGGGGAGACCCGGACGTGGAGGTCGCCTGGCGGGCGTCCCTGTGTGCCGCTCTCCTGGTAGAGGCACCGGGCGGCGGCGAACGCCGCTTGCAGGGCCTGGCCGAGCTGTTCGGCACCGGGCACGGTCTCCGCCCTGGGGCGGGTCTGCGGGAGGCTGCGGCATCCGTCGCGGTAGCCGGCCGCCGCCATCTCCTGGAGCCGCTTGTCGTCCACGTCGTCCCCGAAACCCAGCGGCCAGATCTGCACCTTGGCGTCCTTGGCCTCCCGGAGGGCCTGGGCTAGGTCCTCGGCGGCCTGGTCGTCCCTGGTCGCGGAGTCGAGGCCGCGGTAGCGGTAGCTGTCACTGACGTCGAGGTGTCCGTCGGTGAGCAGGAACAGCACCCTGGGCCGGTCGGGTGCCGCGGCCTCCTTGAGCCGGGTGACCCCCTGGCGCACCGCGGAGATGAAGTCGGTGCCCGATCCCTCCGCCTCGGTGCGTCTGCGCAGTTTCGCGGCGCACTGACTGATCCGCTCCCGTCCGACGGTGTCCAGCTGCCGCATCGGGCAGACCTCGTCGACGGGCGACTGGTCGACGGTCGTGGCGTCGGCGAAGCCGAAGACCACCATCCGCGACCGCGCGGAGGGTTCGCTGACGGCGATCGTCGAGACCGCGTCCTTCTCCCGGTCGAGTTCGCCCGCTCCCAGACTCGCCGACTCGTCCACGGCGACCGCGTAGTCGACCGGATCGTCGGACGTCGTGGCCTTCGCCATGACGGCGTCGAGGGAACGGACCGGTCCGGCGGCTTCGGAGCCGGATGCGGCCGTGGCCGCTCCGGGCAGGGTCACCGCGGCGAGCGCCATGGCGGCCAGGCCGGACGCACCCTGGCGCGCCCGCGTCCGTGCCTGTGCCCGCAGCCGTGCCCGTGGACTAAGGAACAGAGAGAACGCATTCGATTGCACGCTCGAGCACCCCCCTTGAATTTGTCACGCTCAACCCCCACGACTCCGAGGGCCACGAAGGGCCCCCGAAAATCCCCGCTTATCGACTGCCGCCGGAAATGACATCCCATCGGCGGCGCCTGCGCCGCCAAGCTTAAACTCACCAGCCCTCACTTTCGGCCGGAATGCGAATAAAAAGATTGACCATTTATAGATGAGCGATGAATTCGTTTGTTCAGCGCTGTTCTTTTTTGATCGTCTCCTCTGTCTGGCGCAGAATCCGGGCCAGGCGATGCATGCCCTTCTGCTCCGCGGCGCGCGTCAGGACCGCCAGGGGCGCCGGCGGCCGGATCTCCAGTTGCCGGTTCAGAGCGTCGACGCGGGCCCGGACGGCGTCGGGGCCGTCGCGCAGACGCGCCGCGAGAGAGGAGTCGAGGCGCTCGACGAGCGCCCAGGCGCGGGTGTCGCGGTCGGCACACCACAACTGGAAGAACGGGCCGCCGCCCAGCACCTGGTATGTGCCGACGCGGGCCAGCCCGAGCCCGTCGGGGGCGCTGAAGACGCCGGGCGGCAGCGTGACCCGCCAGGCCCCGTGCCGCCGGTCCCATTCCGGCTCGTACTGCGCGAGGTTCCGCCGGCTGAGCCATCGGCGGATCTTCTCCGCCACGCCGGAGACCACACCCGTCTCCGCGCTCCACAGGTCGGCCACGAAGGCGGGTGTCTCCTCGCAGACGGCGGAGAGGTCGGGATCGTGCTCTCCGTCGTGCGCCGGCGTGTAGACCAGGTGACGGACCCGCCCGTCGTCCTCGACCGCACGCACGGCGTAGACCGGCAGGTGCACCTTCTCCGGCTCGCCGACCCGTTCGGGGTTCTCGATGCCCGGCGGAAGGTTGAACCTCGCCCGGTCGCGGTGGTTCGCGAGCTCCGTCACGGCGTCGTCGCGAAACCCTGGCGAGTCCAGCCGCCGGACCACCGAGCCGTGGTGCCGCGGTGCGGTCCCGCCCTGGGGGACGAAGGTGACGGCCGAGCTCGTGTAGTGGGCCGCTGTCAGCGGACGCGACCGGAACCCGTCGAAGTACAGTCGGCGACGGTCGCCACGGACCACCGTGTACCGCGTGCCGTCGCGCATCGAGCGCCGGCCGAGTTCGGTGAGCACGACCCTGCCGCCGACGTCGGTGACATGCTCGATCGCGGTCAGGAAGGCCAGCGCCTGCCGCACCAGAGCGGGATCGAGCGCCAGGAAGGCGGCGATTTCCCCGGCGGAACCGAGCCCGCCGACGCCGATCGCGCGCTCGACGAAACGGTCGACGAGTTCGTACGGCCGCCCCTCGGTGACGGTGGCCCGCACCTCCACGCTCCACACCGGCAGCAGTACGGCCTGGACACTGGTCGGCACCAGGCCCAGGACGAACGCGGCGTTCTCCAGCACGCGTTGTTCGGCGAAGGGCATCAGCCGGTCCCGCCCGCTCACAGGAGGTCGTCTCCGCGCCCGGCCCGTTCCACCAGAGCGCGCACTTCGCCGTACGCACGGATCTCCCCGCGGGCCGCGACGTGATCCCGCAGCGCGCGCGACAGGTCGCGGAAGGGGCGGTCCCCGGCCTCGGTCAGCGTGGACAGGTCGCCCACGAGCACCAGTTGACGCCTGGCCCGGGTGAACGCGACGTTCGCACGGCGCAGTTCACCGAGGAATCCCACCCGTCCGGAGCGGTTGCTGCGGGTGAAGCCGTAGAGGATCACATCGCGCTCACCCCCCTGGAAGGAGTCGACCGTGCCGACGTTGAGCCGGACCTTGTGAGGTCTGCCGGTCCGCTGCGTCAGGGCTTCCGTGATCAGCTCGGCCTGGGCGGCGTAGGGGACGACCACCGCCCACTCCTCGCCTCGTTCGTCGTAGTGGGCGGCCAGCAGGACGAGCAGTTCGGCCTCCGCCCGGTTGACGTAGCCCGGTCGCTCCTGGCCGGAGTCCCGGAGGGTCCCACGCCGCTCCGACCGTTCGCCCGCCGGGAGCCGTGAGGTGTCGACGAACGCCATCGGCGTGCGGAAGAGCCGGGAGTCGTGGGGTCGGTCCGGGCCGGGTGTGCGGAGCCGGCCGCCGTAGAAGGCGGCGGAGACGAAGTCCGCGACCACGGACGGCATGCGCCGCTGGTTGGTCAGTGCCACCACCCCGTCGTCGGGCAGCCCCGCACAGAGCAGTTCCAGCGCGCTGGTGGTCACCAGGGCGCTCGTGACCGGATCCTGGTCCCGCCGGGCCCACTCGCGGACCTCGAGGTCGACGTAGGGCGGCAGTTGCCGGTGATCCCCGACGAGCACGGCTCGTCGGGCGCGCACCAGGGGGACGAGCACGTCGGGGACGGCGATCTGCCCGGCCTCGTCGACGACGGCCAGGTCGAAGTCGAGTCCGGCCAGTTCGGGGCGGGCGGCCACCCCGATGCAGGTCGCCGCGACCACGTGGGCATAGCGGATCAGTTCGGTGTGCAACTGTCCGGAGGCCGACGCCACCTCCTTCTGCCACTCGACGAGCAGGTCGCGTCGGGCGGTCAGCAGGGGCAGCAGCTCCGTCAGGTGGGCGTGGAACGCGAACAGCTCCTGATCGGTCGTGTCCGGTCCGGCGGTCATGGGATCGCCGTCGCCCGCGGGCTCCTCGATCCCCGCCGTCGCCTCCCTGCACCGTCCGGCGGCCCGCAGTGCCTGCCTGCGACAGGCCGCGCTGTCCGTGCGGGCGGTCTCCAGCGACGTACGGGCCGTCCGCACGGACGGGATGTCCCGGGTGGCCGCGTCGAGTGCGCGCTCGGCCTCCTGGAGCCGTGTCCGGTTGCGGGCGTACGCCTGGTCGAGGGCGGCCGCGGCCGCCCTCGCCGTGGCGAGACGCCGCGCGCCGAGCCGGGCCCGGAGCCGGTGGACGAAGCCGGTGAACCGCCGGTCGGACCGGCGCAGCGCGGCCCGGCGGGCCGATGTCAGCCGTTCGATCCGGTGCGCGGTCCGGCTCTGCTTCCCGGCCAGCCGGGTGCCCTCCGCGAGGAGCCGGTCCACCCGCTGGCGGGCCGGTCCTCCCACCGTGCGCAGCGCCTCGTCGAGCGACCGGCGTGCGGCCGACTCGGCGGCCAGCGAGCCGCGCAGCGCATCGAGGCACCGTCCGAGGTCACGGCACCGTTCCTCGACGTCCGCCGTGTCGAAGGGGTGCGCCAGCCTGGTCTCCAGCCGGTCGAGGACGCCCTGCCGCAGTCCGGCGGCCTGCTCGTCCAGCAGATACGGCCGGCCCTGCGCGGTGACGGCGTTCTCGTTCCCGACCCGGACCACCACCAGGTCCTTGGGGAGCCGGCCGAGCACGTTGTCGACGGCTCGGTTGGTGTGCGAGGCCACCAGGACGCGGGCACCGGTGCGTGACGCGGTGATCGTCCGGGCGATCTGGCTGATCACCCTGGTCTTGCCGGTGCCGGGCGGGCCCAGAACGACCAGCAGGTCCTCGACCGCCAGGGCTTTGCGGAAGGCTTCCGTCTGATCGGGGTCGAGGGGCTCCCCGGGGTCGTCGGCGGCGGGTGCCGAGGGTCGCAGACGGTGGTCGACCAGGACCTCGAGCAGGTGGGGGTTGTGTGATCTGCGCTCGCGCAGCGTCCGTATCGCCTCGCGCTGTCTGGCGTACACCGCCTGTCCGGCGGTGACCAGGAGTGCCCCCTGCCTGGGCACGCTGTCCCAGGCCACGGCCCGGTCGAAGGACACGGTGACCGACCTGCCGTGCGACGGCGCACGCAGGATCCGGCCGCGTTGGCCGGGTTCCCCGACGACCTCCACGAAGGCACCCTCGTCCGGCTTGCGGTCTCCCACCAGGCGGAAGACGTAGACCGCTCGGGTGCCGTGACGCCGCTCGCCGGCGGCCGACACGTCCCGGTAGGGGAATTCCTCGACCGCGTCGGCACGGGCGAGGGCGATGCGTTCGGTGGCTTCGACGACCCTCTCGACTCCCGCCAGGAAGCCGATGTGCCGGTCGGTCAGGGACGGCCTGTGGGCGCGTGCGGCCCGCTCGTCGAGGAACCGCTGCCATTCGGCCGTCAGCAGCTCCCAGTGCGCCTCGCTGTCGCGAGGTACCTCCCTGCGCAGATGACAGGGCTGCCAGCGCACGGGCCGCACGAGGAGACAGCCGTCGGCGACGTCGTGGTGGCGCTGGTGGCCGAGCGGGCGGACGGAGCGCACCTCGTAGGCGTCCCGTCTCCTCCGGCTCAGGCAGAGCCGGGCGACATAGTCCCGGCCGTGGACGAGGAGACACCGGTTCCCGGCCCTCTCCCGGGAATCCTCGACGGTCGTGGGCACTCCGCCCTGGCGGCTGTTGAGGTCCGTCGCGAGGTCGTGGACGTCTCCCGGCAGATACGGGTGGGGGTCCCGCGACTCGGGCGACGCGCGCGGTTCCCGCCACCCGCGCAGCTCGCGCTCCAGCGACGATCCCGGGAACAGGACGAGGGGGCCTGGCAGATCGACGGTACGAAGGTGCATCTAGAGGTCCCCGAGCAGGTCCTCGCGCGCACGGCTCAGCGCGGCGCCCGTCTCCCGTGCGTCGGGGCGCTCGCCCGGATCCTGGGCCAGTGCGTCACGCAGCGCCCGTTCGAGGCTGTCCGGAACGGTGCGGAGGCGGGAGCGGAGCGGCTGGGGTGCGCGGGACTCCGGCGGGTGGCCGGTGGCCAGCCGGTAGGTCAGGGCGGCCAGCTGGTACACGTCGGCGGGCGGCCCGATGCGGCCCGGCGGGTGTCCGAGCCATTGTTCGGGGGCCCGGTAGGCCGGGGGTCCCTCACCCGGCCGGGGATCGTGCGCCGCCAGCCCGAGGTCGCGCAGCACGAGTCGGCCGTCGTCGAGCTCGATGACACCGGCGGCGGTGAGGCAACGGTGGGCGGCCCCCGACCGGTGCAGGACGTGGAGGACGTCGTAGAGCCCGGCCACCCGGTGGAGCAGGTCGACGAGGTCCGTTCTCCTGAGCGGGGTCCGGCGGTTCGTGGCCCACGCGGTGTGCAGTGTCTCGCAGGGAGCACCTCTGCGGGAGGCCGGCCAGGGCAGGGCGAGAACGGCCCTGCGGTTGCCGATCGACTCGTACCGCCCCGGGGCCGGCAGCCCTCGGGACCGGGGGTGGAGACGGCCCAGGAGGTCGTGCTCGCCGCGCAGGGCGGTGAGCGCCGCGACGGAGTCGGGGGTGGTGAAGCGCACCTCGGTCTGCCGCAACCAGACGAAAGGGGACGCGGACGCGCCGGTGGCGGGCTCGAGCTGCCGCGCCACCGCCCCACGCTCGATCAGGGAGTGGTCCGCGGCGGCACGCTCGCCGTTCTGCTCGCCGTGCAGCAGATAGCGGCACTCGCGTGTGACGAACTCCTGTCCGCTCCCCCACGCCGCGGCCGGGGCCTCCGCCGAGGGGAGCGACCGGGGCGACGGGGACTCGCTGCGGTACGTCACGATCCGTTGTGCGGGCAGCACGGGTGCGGAAGGCTCGGACGGTGTCCCGCCGTCCTGCCGCAGTTCGCGGATGACGGAGAAGGCGAGTGCGGCGGCGTTGCGGGCCGCCACGGCCTGCCAGTCGTCGTCGTCGCTCCGCTTCTTGCCGCCGTCCGCCCGGTCGCTGATCCCGCGGACGACCAGGGTGCGCAGTCCGTCGTTGAGGTGGCCCGCGTGCGCCACGCCGGCGCCCTCCATCTCGATGGCGGCGGCGTCCTGATAGTGCAGGCCGAGCCGTCGCCGCACCGTGGAGTTCCCCGCGTCCAGCAGGACCTCTCCGGCGGCGACGGGTTTGAAGTGCACGGCCGCCGGCCGGCCCGCGCCGGTGTGGGGCAGTTCCCGGGCCCACTCCCCGGAGACGTCGGCCAGCCTGGCCAGTTGCACCAGCTCGTGGTGGGCGGACCAGGACTCGGGCCGCGCGGCGAACCCTGCGTCGGTCTCCCTTCCGCCGTGGTACGGGTACACCTTCGTCGCCACGACGACGTCACCGAGGTGGATGTCCGGCTTGAGGGCGCCGGCGACGCCCACCAGGAAGAGGGCGTAGGGGCCGAACGCCTGGATGATCCGCTCCGTGAGGGCGGCCGCCTGGTGGTTGCCCTCGCCGAGCTGCGCCAGCACGATCTTCCACGGCGTTCCGTTGAGCCAGCCCTCCTCGGTCACCGTGCCCTGGACGGTCGGCCCCCTGCGCACCGAGACGAGCCCCGCTCGTACGGCCCTGTACTCCACGGGCAGGGCGGTGAGAACCGCGATCGTCCGTACGTCCGCCTCGATGCCGCTCACCATTTCCCCCGCTGATGCACTCGCCGCCACGACGGCGCGACCTTACTCCTCGGGGCGTCCCTTTCAGCCTCTTATCGGGAATTGACCAGGCAAGGAAAAGAAACGAAAACTATGCGACGCAATCACGCCCGCGTAGGTCATAAATGCACACAGTCGTAAATGCACACAGGAGCGGGCCGGCCGGCCCGGACCGTCCGCCACCCCGACGGAGTCGTCGAGCCGAGACCGGACGATCCCGCGCGGGGCAACGCCCTGGATCCGAGGACCGCCGAGGCCGGTCTCCCCGGTCGTGGACGACGGGGAGGTCAGCGAGGCGGCACACCGGACCGCGGCCGCTCCGGCCGCCGGCGCCACCGGCGCACTGCGCGCCACGAAGGGGCTGCTGCGCGTCGGCACCGGTGACGATCTGCGCCTTCACCTCATGAAAGAGGTCCACTCGATCGCCGCTCTCGCGGACGACCGGGAGGCACAGGACCGGATGGCGCCCTTCCTCGCGCGCGGGGCCGCCCGACAGCGGGCGACAACCGGTCCGAGACGAGGGAGCCAGAAGTGTTTCTTGAGTCCCTCTTCACTAACATGCCCGCCGGGGCGTAACCTCCGGGCAACACAGAACCGAGGAACCGGTCACCACAGAACCGAGGAAAAGGTGTGGCGATGCAATCTGCTGCCGTGGACCTTCCGGACTCGTCCGACGAGCCTCTCAACGAAGCCGTCGTCGACCTCGTTCTGCGTGGGATGTGGCGCGGTCGGCCGGAGTCCGAACACCGTCCGCTGGTCGACGCCGGGCTGGCGATGGTGAAGGGGCCGGTGGCACTGCCGACCGAGCGGGCCAAGGCCACCGCCGCGCAGCTCCTGCGGGTTCCCGCCGGCTCCGAGCAGGAGGAGCGGATCCTCGCGGTGTACGAGGCGTTCCTGCCGGTCAACCGGAAGATCCGCGACGTGTGCACGGCATGGCAGTGCCGCCCCGACGGCACCGCCAACGACCACTCCGACGACGTCTACGACGCCGGGGTGCGCGAGTCGCTGGAAGACGTCCACGAGGCCATCCAGCCCGTGCTGCGCAGGCTGGACCGGGTGCTCGCGGGCAGCGGACGGTATCTGACGGCCCTGGAGGACGCCCTCGACCGCTTCGACGACGGCGCTCCGGAGTGGCTCGCCTCTCCGCTGTGCGACTCGTACCACACCGTGTGGATGCGACTGCACCAGGAGCTGCTGCTCGTGCTGGGAATCAGTCGGGCCGAGGACGAGGCCCGTGAAGAGGAGCTGGTCACGAGGAGCCAGGGGTGAGCGTCACGGAAGGCGAGGCGGGCCCGCTCGCCCGCTCCGGGGCGCCCCTGACCCCTGGCGCCCCCGGGACGTCCGGCCGGATCCTGGTGCCCTACGGACAGGGACGGAGCCGGGGCCACCGATCCCATGGGCCGGACACCGGTCGACACCGACGGCGGCTGTCCGGCCGGCGGGGAGCCCGTGGGCGCCTCCGGGCTGCGTCAGTCCCACGAGGTCGTACGGCAGTTGCGGGGCCGGGCGCCCGGTGTACAGGTGCCGGGCGCTCCCCGGGTGGCTTCACCCATGTGTACGGGGCGCCCGAAATCAGCGCGTGCTCGGTCCTGACGGCGTGGAGGCGGGAGGGTGCGGACACCCCGGTCTGGCTGGCGGCCCTTCCCGAGGGCGACGGGACGACGGGTGGGCTGTTCGCCGAGCGCAGGGCGCTGCCCTGGTGAACCGCCTCAGGCCCGTGACGTGGCCGGCTTCGCCGGATCCGCGGCGTTCACCGGCTTCTGCTCGGCGGCGACGATACGCAGCGCCAGCTCCCTGACCGCCTCCAGCACGGACCGGGAGGGCAGCTGGGACAGCGGTCCGCCCTCGGCCCGCAGCGCGGTGACGAGCATGGTCGTACTGATCAGCGTGCGCACCGCGAGCGCCTGGGCCGCGTGCCGGGCCTTCGCCGCCCGGGGGCTGCGCGTGGTGCCCTCGGGCAGATAGTCGTAGCCACGCTGGATGTGCCGCTGCTCGAACTCGTCCCGCAGCACCTTGACGCTGCCGTTGGCGGAGGCGACCTGGACCTGGTACAGCCGGGCCTCGTCCGGGTTCTGCTCCACCCACTCCCACACCGCGTCGATGACGCGGACCAGGCTCTCCGCGTCACCCGGCTCGGACTCCGGCCGGGCCGCCTCCACGACCGCGTTCAGCTGGTCGAAGACCCGGCGCATGGCGAGTTCGAGCAGCTCCTCCTTGCCGTCGAAGTGGTAGTAGACCGCTGTGGGGACCACCTGGGCCTCGTCCGCGATGTCCTGGATGCTGGTCTCCGCGAACCCGTTGCGACCGAACACCCGCACGGCCGCGGCGATGATGTGCTGCCGCCGCGAGGGTCGGTGGGCGGGCTGCTTGCCGTTCTTCGTGGTGGCCATCATGCTCCCTGCCCGCTGCCGTGAACCCGTCCGTGGGCCCCCTCCGTACTGACCATTGTATCCAGTAACTCCACCTGTCCGTCCGCACAAGTCCTGCCGCTCAGGGCGCTCCGGGGTACCGAGGTCCAGGCATACTTGACAGCATGACGACATCCGGAACCCGCGCCGCTCACCGTCCCTCGCGCAAGCAGTGGGTGGTAGAGGCAGCCACGGAGTTGTTCGCCACCCAGCCGCCGGACGAGGTGACGGTGGCCGACATCGCCGCTCGTGCGGAGATGACCTCGGCGGCGGTGTACTACCACTTCTCCTCCAAGGACCAGGTCCTGGCGGAGGCCATGCGGGCGTTCGCCGCCGCGCTGCGCGAGCAGTTGCAGGTGCTCACGCAGGCCCACGTCCCCGGCTCGGACATCGGAGCCTCCATCCCCGCGCTGCTGGCGTGGATGGGCGAACACCGGTCCGCCGCGACCGTGTTCTTCGTGTCGTCGGCCGGTATGAGCCAGGACGCGGAGGCGCTGCGCCAGGAGAGCCGTGCGGAGCTGCTGGACGAGCTGGTGCGTTTTATCCGCAAGGCCCGCTCGGCCGTCTCCGACGCCGAGGCGGCGGTGATCGGCCTGGGTCTGCTGGCGCTGCTGGAGACCGCGGCGATCTCGCAGGCCCGAGGGGACGACGTCTACCGGTCGTTGGGGCACCGCTCCTTCGTCCGCGAGGTAGGCGACCTCGCGGAGCGGATCGCAGACCCGGCCACATAGGGTCGGAATCACACCAGCAGGCGCAAAGGCTTGGTCAGGCTCAGCGACGAGGCGTGGCACGACGCCCTCAAGCCGAACGTCGACGGCTACTTCCACGGCACCGGCCGGGCGCCGCCGAAGATGCCGGAGAACGGCTGGGGCCGCATCATCAACACTCGGTTACGAGGAGTGGCTGAGCCGCTTCCCTGACGGCGCACACCGTCGCCGCCTCACACGCCATGCGCTGAAACACGCTGAACACGCCGAAAAGAGCGGCGCCCCTCGAGGGAGCGCCGCTTCACTCTTCCCTGCGTCAGTCGGCCAGCCGTACCAGCATCTTGCCGACATTGCCGCCGCCGAGCAGGGACAGCAGGGCCCCCGCGGCGTTCTCCAGGCCGTCCACGACCGTCTCGCGCGCGGTGATCCGGCCCTCGGCGAGCCAGCCCGCGACCCGCCGCTCGAACTCCGGCCGCAGGTCCTCGTGGTCGCGGACGATGAAACCGCGCAGCGTCAGCCGCTTGAGGACCGCCTGGATCAGCTGGTTGATGTCGGCGGACCGTCGGTCGCCGCCGAACTGCGACATCATGCCGCACAGGGCGACCCGCCCACCGGTCCGCAGCGCGTGCAACGCGGCGGCCAGCTGCTCACCGCCGACGTTGTCGAAGTAGACGTCGACGCCCTCGGGCGCCAGCCGGGCCAGGGCGTCGCGCACCGACTCGGCGCGATAGTCCGCGGCGGCGTCATAGCCGAACTCCTCGACCAGCAGGGCGCACTTGTCCGGCCCTCCGGCGGTCCCGATGACGCGCTCCGCGCCCAGCAGCCGCGCGAACTGGCCGGCGGCGGTGCCGACGGCGCCGGCCGCCGCCGACACGAGGACGGTGTCGCCCGGACGCAGTTCCGCCATCCGGGTCAGGCCCACGTACGCGGTGAACCCGGTCTGGCCGAGCAGCCCCAGCCAGGTGGGCAGCGGGGCGAGCCCGGGGTCGATACGACCAGCGCCGTCGGTGTCCCCCGCGTCCAGCACCGCCCGCTCCCGCCAGCCGAGCTGGTGGCGCACGTACGTGCCCCGCGGCACGGAGGGGCAGCGGCTCTCCTCCACCACGCCGAGGGCCCGGCCGTCGAGCGGCGATCCGGGCGTGAAGTTGTGCGTGTAGTGCTTCTCGGTGCTCTCCAGCCGCCCGCGCATCGACGGGTCGACGCTCATGTAGAGGTTGCGGACGAGCAATTGCCCCTCCCCGAGGGGTGGCAGCGGGCGTTCCTCGACGGCGAAGTCCCCGGGGAGCGGTTCTCCGTCGGGCCGGCGTACCAGACAGACCACCCGGGTGGCAGGGGGCGTCACGGGGTCACTGCTCCGGCTGGGGGGTCGTGCGCCGCTGGGCGAGGCGGCCCACCCAGCCGGCCATCTGAAGGTCGGCGTGGCGCAGTTCGCCCGACTGCCACCGGGCCTGGAAGTCGAAGATGCCCTGCGCCCCGGTCCTGGGATCGGTCACCTCCACCAGCCCGTCCTCGGTGAGCCGGTAGACATGCCCGGTCAGCGGATGGGTCACTTGCTTGGCGCTCACGGCTCACTCCTGCGGTCTGCGGCGTACGCCGCGTTTGGTCACGGTCACCGGGCCCTG
>NZ_JBITLN010000024.1:0-89047 GCF_044465285.1 Streptomyces sp. NPDC049687 | reverse complement strand
GCGTTGACGAAGGCGCGGATCTCGTCCGGCGCCGTGCGCACGATGATCAGTGAGTCGTCACCGATCTCGTAGACCACGTGGTCGCCGACCTCGGGGATCTCGCTCTCCAGACAGGCGAACTGCCAGACGCGCCGCCATACCTGCCGCATCTCGCGTTCGGCCCACTCGCGGGAGGTGAAGCGGGCGGTGTCGACGTCCTCGCTGCCGATGTAGTCGTTGCGCTCGTACCTCAGGGCGGGGGGAACGGGGCGACTGTCCTGGTCGAGGTAGTCCTGGACGGTGGGCCCGGGGCACCGCGCCGTGCCCAGCTCCGACGTTTCGTCCATCTTCTCTCCTCCGACAGAAACTTTAGAGCGAGTGTAGTTATCGGTTACGGTCAGGAGCAACACTCGCGGCAGCGCACCAGCCCCGCACCATCCGAGGACACCCACGGAATTAGTCGCGAACCGGAAATTTGTTGCGGCGACCCTCTCCCCAAGCCCGCTGGGGCGTGTCACACTCCGACCCACTTGAGGCTGTAGTACCTCATAAGTTTCTCCATTCCGGGACGGCCTTCGGCCGTGCCGGGCCCAGCCCTGGGGCGGTCCCGCCCCGGGAAACACGGAATCGATTCGCCTGACCGGATCCGACCGCCGCGGACGTGGGAGCGACGCGGGTCGCGGCAGCGAAGGCGACACACCACGGGAGTGCTCAAAGATGAGTTCCAGACCCCGTCGCGCGGTCCGCCGCGCCCTCACCGCGATCGTCCCCGCCACCTCTGTACTGGTCCTGGCGGCGTGCGGCACCGGCACCGCTCCGGCCGCCGGTGCCGCCAAAGCGGCGGCCTCGGACTCCCCCGGCCTGATCGCCGCCCGCAAGATCGTGGAGAAGTACTCCGAACACCCGGCCAAGATCCCGGTCACCGAACCGGTGGGCAAGAAGATCCCCTCGGACAAGAAGATCGACTTCATTCTGTGCGGCGTGCAGTCCTGCCAGGACCTGGCCAACTTCTTCACCGCGGCCGCCAACGAGCTCGGCTGGCAGGTCCAGCAGATCGCCACCCAGGGCACGCCGGAGTCCGTCCAGGCCGCCTACGAACAGGCGCTGCGCGACAAGCCGGACGCCGTGGTCTCCTCCGGATTCCCGCGCGCGGTGTACGCCAAGCAGCTGGCACAGCTGAAGGCGGCGGGCATCCCGGTCGTCCAGTCGAACGCCGACGACGTGGTGGGCGACGGCATCTCCCTGCTCAAGAACGGTCCCACCGACGTCGCCGGGCAGGGCGAGATGCTCGCCGCGTGGGTGGTGGACGACAGCAACGCCCAGGCCGACACCGTCTACTTCGACCTGCCCGCCTACACCATCCTCAAGCCCGTCAAGGACACCTTCGCGGCCAAGTACAAGGAGTGGTGCGTGGGTTGCGGACTGGACACGGTCGACGTGCCGATCACCTCCATCGGCAAGGACATGCCGGACCGGGTGGTGTCGTATCTCCGCTCGCACCCGAAGGTGACCCACATCGTCTTCTCGCTGGGCCTGCTCAACGTGGGCGTCCCGGCCGCCTTGAAGACCGCCGGCATCACCGGCAGGCACATCATCGTGAACGTCGGTGACGGGCAGAACTACCAGTACATCCAGAGCGGCCTCAGCGACGCCGCGATGGCACTGAACTCGCACGAGGCCGCGTGGCTCCAGGTCGACGCGCTGGCCCGGCACTTCACCGGCCAGTCGATGGCCGTGGACCAGAAGGCCGTGCTGCCCAACATGCTGATCACCAAGGACAACCTCCCGAAGACTCTGGGCGACTTCCCGCTCGTCGAGAACTACGAGGAGCAGTTCAAGGCGCTGTGGGGACTGAGTTGACCGGGCCGGTGCTGCGGGTGGCCGCCCTGTCGAAGAGATTCGGCGGCACCCAGGCCCTGACGGACGTCGATCTCGAGGTGGCGCCCGGCGAGATCCACGCCCTGATCGGGCCCAACGGGTCCGGCAAGTCCACCCTCATCAAGATCCTCGCCGGCTACCACCACGCGGAGCCGGGCGCGGTGGCCGAACTCGACGGGGAGCCCTTCGACCTCGGCCATGTCACGGCCTCCCGCCACGACCGGCTCCGCTTCGTCCACCAGGAGCTGGGGCTGGTGGGCGAGCTGAGCGCCATCGACAACCTCGCCCTCAGTCACGGCTTCGCCTGCACGGCCTTCGGCAACATCCGCTGGCCGGAGATGGAACGGCGGACGAGGGCCCTCGTCGAACGCTTCGGCCTCGGCATCGACGTACGCCGGCCCCTGGCGACGGCGACCCCCGTCCAGCGCACGGTGGTGGCGATCGCCGCCGCTCTGCAGGGCTGGGAGGGCCGTCGCGGTGTCCTGGTGCTCGACGAGCCCACCGCCGTGCTGCCGCCCGGCGAGGTGGCCCGCCTGTTCGACATCGTGCGGGAGGTCCGCGACGCCGGTGCCGGCGTGCTGTACGTCTCGCACCGCATGGACGAGATCTTCGCGCTCGCCGACCGGGTCACCGTGATCCGCGGCGGACGCCGGATCGCCACGTGCCCGGTCGCCGACCTCACTCCGCGTTCGCTGGCGGAACTGATGGCGGGCGAGGAGATGGAGAGCGAACACCGTCCTGCGCCCCCCTCCGGCCGTGGCGAGCCCGTGCTGCAGGTCCGCGACCTGTGGGCCGGGCCGCTGCGGGGAGTCGGCTTCGACCTGGCCAGGGGCGAGCGCCTCGGCGTCACCGGCCTGGTCGGCTCCGGCCACGAGATCGTGCCGTACGCGGTGTGCGGGGCCCATGCCGGGCGGGTGAGCGGCAGGCTGCGGCTGCCGGAACGCTCCGAACGGTGGACCGAGGCGCGCGACGCCGACGGTCTGGGCCTTCCCCTGGTCCCGGCCGACCGGGCGGGCGAGGGCGTGATCGGAGACTTCTCGGTCGGCGAGAACCTCACCCTGCCGCTCCTCGAACGGCTGCGCGCCGGTTCCGGGCGGCTGCGCCGACGCCGCGAGTCCGCCCTGGCGGAGGACTGGATCCGGCGGGTCGGCGTGCGTACGGCCGGCCGCCATCCGGCCGGCGCACGGATCACCACGCTGAGCGGCGGCAACCAGCAGAAGGTCGTCATGGCCCGCTGTCTGGCCCAGCGCCCGCCGGTGCTGACCCTGTGCGAACCCACGGCGGGCGTGGACATCGCCACCCGCCTGCAGCTGTACGACCTGATAGGGCGTCAGGCCGACGAGGGGATGGGCGTCATCGTGTCCTCCTCCGACACCCAGGACCTGCTCGCGCTGTGCACCCGCGTCCTGGTGGTGCGGGACGGCCGGATCGCACGGGAGATCAGCGGCCGGGACATCACCGAGTCCGCGCTCGTGCACGCCATGGAAGGAACCGAGTGACATGAGCCCTGGAAGGAACCGGCTGACATGACGTCCATCCCGACCCGGGCGGCGGACCTCCCGCCGTCCGCACCGGAGAGATCCGCGGTGTCCGTAGCGAGGACACCCGTCCGACGGGCGGCGGCGGCCCTGTCGTTCCGCAACATCGGCGCCGTGTACGTGTGGCTGGTCATCGTCGTGCTCTTCTCCGTATGGGCGCCGGACACGTTCCCGACCGCCATCACGGTCAAGCAGGTGCTGAACGGCAACGCCGTGGCGGGCCTGGTGGCACTCAGCGTCGTACCGCCGCTGGCCGCACGGGTCTTCGACCTCTCGATCGCCTTCACCATGTCGCTCACCAGCGTGCTGACCGCCCACTTCCTGGTCTCCGCCGGACTCGGCCCCGGCACGGCCATCGCCCTGGCGATGACCGCGGCGCTGCTGATCGGAGTCGTCAACGGCATCGTGGTGGTGGTGCTGCGGGTCGACTCGTTCATCGCCACCCTGGCCACCGGCGCGCTGATCCAGTCCGTGATCACCATGGTCACCAACGACAGCTCCATCACCGGCGTCCAGCTGCTCGCCAAGCCGTTCGCGAACATCGCCCAGCTGGACGCGGGCGGCATCACCCTGCCGGTGCTGTACCTGCTCCTCGCCGCGGTGGCCATCTGGTTCCTGCTGGAACACACCGCCACCGGACGCCGGTTGTACGCGACCGGCTTCAACGCCGACGCGGCACGCCTGCAAGGGGTGCGCACCGACCGGCTGCGCTTTCTGACCCTGGTGGCCTCGGCCCTGCTCTCCGGTTTCGCCGGCGTCGTCTTCGCGTCCTCGGTCGGATCCGGATCGCCGACCGCGGGCACGCCGTATCTGCTGTCGGCGTACGCGGCGGCCTTCGTCGGGGCGACCCAGTTGCGCGCGGGCCGCTTCAACGCCTGGGGCACGGTCCTCGCGGTCCTCCTGCTCGGCACGGGCGTCACGGGGCTCGGGCTCGCCACCAGCGCGCAGTGGGCCACGAGCCTGTTCACCGGCTCGGTCCTCATCGTGGCGCTGGTCCTCACGGGCGGCCGGATCGCCCTGCCCGCCGTACTGCGCCGCCGGACCGGGACCCGGTCGGCTTCAACCACCGAAAAGGGGATACGACGATGAAGGCTCTTCAGTACCGGCGGGTGGGCCACGCCCCCGAGGTCGTGGAGGTCCCGGTGCCCGAACCGGGCCCGGGGCAGGTGCTGTTGAAGGTGACGGCGGCGGGTCTGTGCCACTCCGATCTGGCCGTGATGGGCTGGCCCGAGGAGCAGTTCCCCTACGCCCTGCCGATGACCCTCGGTCACGAGGGTGTGGGGACGGTGGCGGCGGTCGGCGCCGGTGTCACCGCCGTGACGGAGGGCGAGGCGGTGGCGGTGTACGGCCCGTGGGGCTGCGGGCGCTGCCACCAGTGCGCCGAGGGCAAGGAGAACTGCTGTCCGCACGCCGCCGGCCTCGGCATCGTGCCGCCCGGGCTCGGCCGGCCCGGGGCCCTGGCGGAGTACATGCTGGTGGACTCGCCCCGCCACCTGGTGCCGCTGAACGGAGTCGACCCCGTGCAGGCGGCGCCCCTCACCGACGCCGGGCTGACCCCGTACCACGCGATCCGCAGGTCGCTGCCGAAACTGCTGCCCGGCAGCACGGCGGTGGTGATCGGCGTCGGTGGTCTGGGGCATCTCGCCGTGCAGCTGGTGCGCGCGCTGACCCCGGCCCGGGTGGTCGCCCTCGACGTGGGCGAGGAGAAGCTGAAGCTGGCGTCCGAGGTCGGTGCCCACGAGGCGCTCCTGTCCGACGGCGAGGCGGCCGCACGGATCCGGGAATTCACCGGCGGTACGGGAGCGGAGGTCGTCCTGGACTTCGTCGGAGCCGAGGCGACCCTGGCGGTGGCCGCCGCGTCGGTGGCGGTGGAGGGCGATGTCACCGTCGTCGGCCTCGGCGGGGGCACGCTGGCCGTCGGCTTCGGGGGCGGGCTGCCGTTCGAGGTGTCGGCCTCCTTCCCCTACTGGGGCAGCCGGACCGAGCTCATGGAGGTGCTGGAACTCGCGCGGCAGGGTCTCGTGTCCTCCCACGTCGAGACCTTCACGCTGGACCAGGCGCCCGAGGCGTACGAGCGTCTGCACGCCGGCGACATCAACGGCCGCGCGGTGGTGCTGCCGCACGCCTGAGCCGCGAACCCCGCAGGGCCGGCGCCCGAGCTCCTCGCTCAGGCCCCGGCCCGCTCCTCTGCCGGGCTCCGCCCGCACACCGCCCGGTCCACGCAGCGTCGGAGCACGGTCACGAACTCCGGTGTCGCCCACGGCCCCGGATCGACCCCAGCTCGCACACGTACGGCTCGTCGGTGACCGTGAACGGCCGTATCCCGGCGACCAGTGGGGGGTCGGGCCGGGTCACCCTCACCTCGTACGGCTCGATCGGCGGGTGGGCCGGGAACTGGCTGCCGAGCACCTTTGCCAGGTCGCCGAGGATCCGAGGAGTCGTGAACACCCGTGGCCCGCCACCCGTCCTCCTCGACCACTTACCAGACGACACATTCAGTAACGGGAAGTGGGGTGCATGTCTCCCTCACCGCTGAAACAGGCGGAAATGCCTCTGTCTGGGGTCAGACTGTTCCGCACTTTCTTGATGAACGCTACAGTCCAAGCATCCCCTCTTCCCTCGACATCGGGAGAGGCCCGAGGAGCCGCCGGAGGAGCCATGTCGCTGCTGCCACTCGACCGTCGGGCCCAGGAGACACCCCACGAACCCGCCCTTGCGGACGACCTGGATGTGCTGTCCTGGGCGGGCCTCGCCGACCAGGTGGCGCGGGCGGCGGCCCGGCTGCTGGAGCTCGCGCCCGGCCCCGGCGACCGGATAGCCGTCCTCGGCGACAACGCGATCCCGACGCTGGTGGCCCATCTGGCAGGCCTGCGGGCCGGGGTGGGAACCGTGGCCGCGTCCCGGAGCCTCACCTCGGGCGAGCTCGTCGACCAGATCATCGACGCGGGCGTGACGGGGATCGTCGCCGGACCCGCCGGGGCGGGTGCCGCCCTCGACGCGGCCCGGGAACTGGGTCTGCCGGTCGTGACGCACGGAACCCCGGCGGCCGGGCACGCCTTCGACTGGGACCTGTGGCTGGCCGCCGCCCCCGCCGCACGCACCCTCCCGGCGGACCGGCCCGCCCGGCCTCCGCTCGTCTACACCTCGGGTACCACCGGGCGGGCGCGCGGCACCGAGGTGCGCTGGGTGAGCGGCCCGGTCGCCGACAGCTCCGCCTACCTCGCAGCGATGTCCGCCCGGCCCGGTTTCCCACCGGGACCGCACCTGGTGTGCGGCCCGCTGCAGCACAACGCGCCGCTGACCTCGCTGCGGCATCTGGCGGCCGGTCAGCCGGTGGTCGTCCTCGGCGGATACGGCGCGGAGACGTTCCTCAGCAGGGTGCAGAAGTGGCGGGTCTCCTCGACGGTGATGGTGCCCACCCACTTCCAACGGCTGCTCGCCCTCCCGGAAGAGGTCCGCGCCCGGTACGACGTCTCGAGCCTGCGGCAGGTCTCCCACACCGGCTCCGCGTGTCCGCCGGACGTGAAACGCGCCATGATCGACTGGCTCGGTCCGGTGCTGACCGAGTCGTACGGCGCCAGCGAAGCCGGGACCGTGGCCCGCATCAGCAGCTCCGAGTGGCTGGCCCACCCGGGCTCGGTCGGGCGTGTCCGGCCCCCGTTCGAGGTCCTGGTCACCGATGACGACGGCCGGTGGCTTCCGCCCGGCGAACGCGGACTGCTGGCCTTCCGGGCGCCCGAGGACCAGGGTGTCCGCTACCACGCGGACCCGGACAAGACCAAGGCCGCCTATCTCTCCCCGGGCGTCTTCACGCTCGGTGACATCGGCTACGTCGACGCGAACGGCTACATCTTCATCACCGACCGGGCCGCGGACGTCGTCGTCTCGGGCGGGGTGAACCTGTACCCGGCCGAGAGCGAGGCGGTCTTGCGGCAGCACCCGGCGGTCGCCGAGGTCGCGGTGATCGGCGTGCCCGACGGGGACTTCGGGGAGTCGTTGCGGGCGCTGGTGGTGGCGGCGGGCGACGAGCCGCCGGCCGAGGAGCTGGACCGGTTCTGCCGCGAGCGCCTCGCCGCCTACAAGTGCCCGAAGTCGTACGAGTTCGTTCCCGAGCTCCTGCGCAACGCGATGGGCAAGCTCGACAAGCGCGCGATGCGCCGCCCCTACTGGAGCTCGGAACGGACCATCGCCGGCTGAGCGGGTGCCCGCGAGTGATCCGTCGTTTCCTCCCGAACAGCGGCGCACGACCGGCCCGTACCCGGACCGGGTGAACCGTGCACGGCCGTCGCAACGCGGTCAGACGGTCAGGTGGCGTTCCAGCCAGTCCGCGGCGGCGCGGCGGAACAGTCGCCGGTTGTCCGCGCGCAGGAAGTCGTGGCCCTCGTCGCGCAGGGTGAGGAGTTCGGCCGGGAGGCCGCGTTCGCGCGCCGCCCGGACGAACTGCCGGGACTCCCCCGGCGGCACGTTGGTGTCGTGTTCGCCGTGGACGGCGAGCAGGGGGACGCGCAGCGCGTCGATGCGGGTCATCGGCGAGAGGGCGCGCAGCAGTTCGCGGTCGCGCTCCGGGTGGCCGTACTTGTGGGCCGCCGACTCCGCGAGCCAGGGCTCCGTGCCGGCGAAGAAGGTCGCGAAGTCCGACATGCCGCAGACGGCGACCCCGGTACGGAACAGGTCCGGGTGCCACACGAGGGAGGCGAAGACGAGATAGCCACCGTACGAACGCCCCATGACCGCCAGCCGGGTCGGGTCGGCGGGGCCCTCGGCCACCGCGTGGGCCGCGCAGTCCGCGACGTCGTCCAGCGCGGCGAAGCGGCCGGCCCCCAGGTCGGCGTCGACGAACGACCTGCCGTGCCCGGAGGAGCCCCGGACGTCGGGGGCGAAGATGTCCAGGCCACGCCCGGTGAGCTCGTGGTAGAGCGGGTTGAACACCGGGCGTTCCTGTTCCTCCGGACCGCCGTGCAGATGGATCACGCAGGGCGCCGGCTCTCCGGGAGCCCGGCCCGGCGCCCGGTAGTACCAGCCGCTCAGGGGCAGTCCGTCCCGCGCCGTGAGTCGCAGGAGGACGGGGCGCACGGGCGCACGGCCCGGCGGCACCGCGTCCTCGTCTCGGGAGGACCAGGGGGTGCGCAGCAGGGACACCCCTTCGGAGGCCCACCACACACCGGGCCGGCGCTGGGACCCGGACAGCGCGAGCAGCAGGCGCCCAGGGCCGGCCGCCACGATCCGGGTGACGACCTCGTGGGGCAGGGGCACGGGCCTCGTCGGTCCGGCGTCGTCCGGTGCCCGGCCGGCCGGCGAGGTCTCGACGAGTTCGAACTCGCTCGCACCCCGCACGTTCCACGCCAGGGTGGCCGTGCGGCCGTCGTGCGCCATGGCCAGGAGATCGAGGTCGCTGCCCTCCCGTTCGGCCACGACGGACGTGCCGTGCGGGCGGCCGTCGGGGCCGAGGGCGACGGCGAGGAGCGCCGCGTACTCGCGGTCGGCGTTGCTGCGCAGCCACAGCGTCCGCCCGTCGGGCGAGAACCGGCCGATCCACGGATCGCCGTCGGCGACCGGCACGGTGCACGTCGTCGCCGAGTCGGCCGTGCGCCGGACGACGGCCTCCCGCCGTCCGCGCGGCCCCCGGCGCAGCAGCACGAGCCGGCCGTCGTGGCTGATGTCGCACACGCGCAGGGTCGCGGCGTGCGTTTCCGTGGCCAGCAGTACCGGGGCCGCGAGAGCATCCGGATCGATCAGGTACGCGGACAGGCCGCCTTCCGAGCGGACCGCGGGTACCGCGAGGGCTCGGGCGTCGGTGGGCGTGACGGTCCGTCCCGTCCCCGCCGCGGTGTCGTACGGTGTCCCGCCGAGGAGCGTCGCACGACCGCCCCGCTCGGCCCAGTGCGGGGGCGGAGCGACGTCGGGACGCGCCGGCCCCGTACCGTCGCGGTCGGCGGGCGGTGCGGCGAGGGTGACGGCCACGGCCGAGCCGTCGTGCGCCCAGCAGCCCAGGTAGGCGGTACTGCCGGGGTCGGCCCCGGCGAGGACGCGGCGGCCGGTGCCGTCGGGTCGTACGCACAGCACCCGGGTGTGTTCGCCGCCGCCCGGCGCGGTGGTGTAGGCGATCCAGCGGCCGTCCGGTGACCAGGACACCTCTTTGACGGGGTCGGGGGAGGCGTCGAGCAGCCGCTCCTCTTCGCCGTCCACGGACCCGGCGTACAGCTGGGGTACGCCGCCCCGGTCGCAGATGAAGGCCGCCTCCGAGCCGTCGGCGTTGGCGGAGGGGTACCAGCAGCCGTGCGCGTGCAGGCGGGTCACGACATCCCGGGGGCCGCTCGCCCCGGGCAGGGCGACCGGCGCCGGGGCGGCGAGGGGGCCGGAGCCGGGCGCGTCGGCCGGCGGGGTGCCGGGGGGCCACGCGGCGACGGGGGCGGCGGGTGGACCGGGGTGAGCGTCGAGGGGCGGCGAGGTGGACCCCGGCCCGGGCGGTGCCGCCGGTGTCCTGCGCTCGTCGGTCACGTGATCCCGTGCGTCTGCAGCCATATCTCCAGCAACGCTACCTGCCACAGGGCGTTCGCTCCCCGTTTGGTGCGGTGCTGGTCGGGCGCCGCGAGGAGCTCGGACACGTACGACGGCCGGAAGAGGCCGCGCCTCCTGGCCTCGGGTGCTTCGAGCGCCTCGCGCACCCGGTTCAGGACGGGGCCCGCCATGTGTTTGATGGCCGGCACCGGGAAGTAGCCCTTGCGCCGGTCGACGACCTCCCGGGGCAGGACCTCGCGGCCCGCATCCTTGAGTACGCCCTTGCCGCCGTCGGCCAGTTTGAGTTCCGGCGGGCAGGCGGCGGCCAGCTCGACCAGCTCGTGGTCGAGGAAGGGCACGCGGGCCTCCAGCCCCCAGGCCATGGTCATGTTGTCGACCCGCTTGACGGGGTCGTCGACGAGCATGACGTGCGTGTCCAGGCGCAGGGCCGCGTCCAGGGCCGTCTCCGCCCCGGGGACCGCCATGTGCTCCTCGACGAAGCGGCTCGCGATGTCCTCGTCGGGCAGCATGCGGGGCGGCAGGATCCGGGCGAGGTCGGCATGCGGCCGGTCGAAGTACGTCTCGGCGTAGCGCTCGGCCGCGTCCGCGCGGCCGACCTCGGCGAGCCGTGGGTACCAGTGGTAACCGGCGAGCACCTCGTCGGCGCCCTGACCGCTCTGCACGACCTTCACCTCCTTGGAGACCTGCTCGGACAGCAGGTAGAAGGCGACGACGTCGTGGCTGGTCATCGGCTCGCTCATGGCCCCGACGGCGCCGTCCAGGGCCGTCGACACCCGGTCGGAGGGGACCATCAGGCGGCGGTGGTCGGTGCCGAACTCCCGGGCGACCAGATCCGAGTACCGGAACTCGTCGCCGTCCTCCCCGCCCTCCGACTCGAACCCCACGCTGAACGTCATCAGGTCCCGCTGTCCCTCCTGGCTCAGCAGCGCGACGATCAGACTGGAGTCCAGGCCGCCGGAGAGCAGCACACCGACCTGGACGTCGGAGACCATCCGTCGGCGCACCGCGGTGCGCAGCGCCTCCAGCATCGCGTCCCGCCAGTCGTGCGGGCCCATGTCCGCGTACTCGGCCCGGCGTGTGTACGACGGCTGCCAGTAGCGGTGGTCGTGGTGGGTGCCGTCCGGTTCGACGACACGCACGGTGGCCGGGGGCAGCTTGCGCACGCCGTTGAGGACGGTGCGGGGCGCCGGGACCGTGGCGTGCCAGCTCAGGTACTGGTGGACGGCCACCGGGTCGAGTGAGGTGTCCACGTCGCCGGCGGCGAGGAGGGCGGGCAGGGAGGAGGCGAACCGGAGCCGGCCCGGCGTCCGCGTCAGATACAGGGGCTTGATGCCGAGCCGGTCACGGCCCAGCACCACCCGCCCGGACCGGTGCTCGACGAGGGCGAAGGCGAACATGCCGTAGAAGCGCTCGACGCAGGCGGTCCCCCACTCCCGGTAGGCCTTCAGGACCACCTCGGTGTCGGAGGTCGACGCGAAGCGGTGTCCGAGGCCCCGGAGTTCTTCGCGCAGCTCCTGGTAGTTGTAGACGCAGCCGTTGAAGACGCCGGTGATCCCGCCCTGGGGGTCCGTCATCGGCTGGGCCCCCAGGTCCGACAGGTCGATGATCTTCAGTCGCCGATGCCCCAGCGCCACCGCGCCCCGCCGCCAGACTCCCCGGCCGTCGGGCCCGCGGTCGGCGAGCCGGTCGCTCATGCGCTCGACGGCCGCGAGGTCGGGTGGGAGACCGTCGAAGCGGATCTCCCCGCTCAGACCGCACATGACGCACCCCCCTTCTTCCGCACGACGTCGGCCGGGCGCCGGAATACGAGTGCCGGATCGCCGGTGAGGAGGGTTCGGTTGCCGATGTTCATGAGGTTCACCTGCGCGTCAGCGGTCGAACGGAGCGGTGGGAGGGATCTGTCGGGCCGCCGGCGGAGGGGACGTCCTGACGGCCGGCAGCCGTCGCCGCGCGGTGCGCGCGTTCGCCGCGGGTCTCGGCGATCAGCATGTCGACACAGGCCAGCAGATCCTCCTCCTGGGCGATACGGCGCATGCGCCGGGCGGCGCTGCCGTCGGCGAGGGCCGCCTCCGCCAGCGCCCGGACGGTCTGCCAGTCGCCGTGCGCCTCCAGGGCGGGTCGCAGCCGGGCGAGCAGCTTGCGCACGACCCGCCCGGCGGGGGTCTCCCGGTGGGTCTCCGGGTCCACCAGGCCGCCCTCGAGCCCGGACCGGGCGGCCCGCCAGGAGGCGCCGCGCAGCCACTCGTGCCGGCCCTCGCAGCCCGGGGCATCGCCGGTCCGCAGGCGCTCGCGGGCCTCGGTCACCAGGGCGCGGAACAGTCCGGCGACGAGTACGACCGTCTCCACGCGCGGACTGGCGTCGCAGATGCGCAGTTCCAGTGTCTGCAGATGCGCGGACGGGCGGAGGTCGTAATAGATCATCCCCACGTCACTGATGATCCCGGCCCGGATGAGATCGCGCATCGCGGCGTCGTACTCGGCCGCGTTCGCGAAGCAGCCGACCGGGCCCGCGGTGGGCCAGCGCTGCCACACCATGGTGCGCCAGCTGGCGTACCCGGTGTCGGAGCCCTGCCAGAAGGGCGAGCTGGCGGAGAGCGCGAGCAGCACGGGCAGCCAGGGTGAGACCGCGCACATGACGCGTACCGCCGTGTCGCGGTCGGGTACGTCCACATGGACCTGGGCGCCGCAGATGAGCTGCTCGTCGGCGACCTTGCGGTAGTCCTCGACCATACGGCGGTAGCGCGCGCCGGGGGTGGGGTGCGCGGACGCGGCGGGCGCGAGCGGTGCCGTCCCGGCGGCCACCACCGCGAGCCCCAGCGAGGAGGCGGCCGCGTCGAGCCGCCGTCTCGTCGCGGCGAGGTCGGCGTACAGATCGTCGAGGGATGTGTGCACCTCGCTGTTCGACTCCAGGGTGGACTGGTGCAGCTCGGTCGTGAAGGTCCGCGGGGGGAGGCGTCGCAGGACCGGGTCCGCACGCGGCACGAGCAGCCCGCTCTCCATCTCCAGGACGTGGAACTCCTCCTCCACTCCGATACGAACACTCATGATCACTCCTCGGGGCGACGCGGAACGTGTCCGGCTTTCGAGTCACCAGAACGCCCATTTGTAAGCCCAGGCCGCTCATATGATATGCGATCTCATCAAACGAGCGCATTGTGAGTCACATCTGGGCTCGAGACTCCGCGGCGTCACGGATTTACGTAGCCGGATACGTGCTTCTACTGAGGCGTCCTCCCTGCCCGCCGTCTACAGTCGAGGCGTCGGGCGGCGCCAACGGTGTTGAGGGGACTGAGTGACAGACAACACCCAGGCAAAGCCGGGCGGTTGGGCGGCCTTGCTGGTGACGGTGGTTCTGCTGGCCGGGTGTTCGGCTCAGGGGGCGGACAACGGGGCCACACGCAAGAGCGGTTCGCCCGCAGCCAGTGCTTCGCCGAGTGCGCGGGCGACTGCGTCGGGCGGCTCCCCCGACGCCACTGCCGTGTTCACACCCGATGCCTCCCTCGTCCCCCGGACCTCGAAGGACGGGCTCCTGCTGGCCGACTCCGTCGTGCTCGCCCCGGACGACTGGGGCCGCGGGTTCGTCGCCCGGTCTCCGGCCGAGAGCACCCCGGGTACCTGGGCCGTGCTGGACGAGAACTGCCGGTGGGATCGGGAGCGGCTGCCGCGCGGGGTGCTGGCGAGCACCTCCCGCTACAGCCGGCTGCCGGCCGGCGGGGGCAAGGGCGCGGTCAGGGTGACGGCCGTCGCCACCGTGCACGCCTCCGCCCTCGGCGCCGACGAACAGCTGAGCACCACTCTCGAAGAGGTGCTGCGCTGCCCGCAGCAGCAGCCCCGGTCCGAGGAGCGGATCACGGGCCTGATGTCGCTCGGCACCCCCTTCGGCGCCCGCGCACAGGAGTACGCCGACGACTCGGTGCTGGAGGCCGGCGAGTACGTGGAGAACGGCGGTGCGGCACAGCCGTACCGGTGGATGCTCGCGCGGCTGGGCACGGTCGTCGTGGCCGTCTCGGTGACCGGCGCGAAGGGGAACACCGCGCAGGAACTCGAACAACTGGGCAGCCAGGCCCTCGCTCAGATGCTGACGCGCGTCGAGCAGCGGCTGAAGGGGAAGTGATGGAGCCGCTGCGTACCTCCGACCCCGCCAGGCTGGCGGGCTACCGGCTGCTCGGACGGCTCGGCGCGGGCGGCATGGGTGTGGTGTACCTGGCCCGCTCGGCCGGCGGAACCCTGGTCGCGCTGAAGGTGATCCAGGCCGAGTACGCCGAGGACACCGATTTCCGGGAGCGGTTCCGGCGTGAGGCGGACACCGCCCGCCGGATGACCAGCCCGTGGGTGGCGTCCCTCGTGGACGCGGACCCCGGGGCGGCGCAGCCCTGGCTCGCGACCACGTTCGTCCCCGGTCCCTCGCTCGGCGAGGCCCTCGCCGCGCACGGGCCGCTGCCGGTGCCGAGTCTGCGAGTGCTGGGGGCGCGGCTCGCCGAGGCGCTGCGGGAGCTCCACGCCGCCGGTCTCGTGCACCGGGACGTCAAGCCCGGCAATGTGCTGCTGGCGCTGGACGGACCGCGGCTGATCGACTTCGGAGTCGCCCGCGACCCCGAGGACACCGCGCTGACCTCGACCGGTGTCGTGGTCGGCACGCCGGGCTTCCTGCCGCCGGAACAGGCGCGGGGCGGGCGGGATCCCGGGCCGGCCGGGGACGTCTTCTCGTTGGGCTGTGTGCTGGCCTTCGCGGCGACCGGCCGCCCTCCGTTCGGGACGGGGTCCGTCGACGCGCTGCTGTACCGGACCGTGCACGACGCGCCGGATCTGGAGGGTGTTCCGGCGGAGCTCGTCGAGGTGGTGGGCTCCTGTCTGGAGAAGGACCCGGAGCTGCGGCCCACGGCCGGGGCCCTGTCCGAGGCCCTCACGGTCACCCCACCCGCCTCTCCTCCGGATCCCCGGGAGGCCCTGAGAGCCGTACGTCCCCCGGAGCCCGAGGACGAGTCGGCCCCCGGCGACGCGGTCTGGCTGCCCGAGCCGCTGGTCAGACTGATCGCGGAACGCTCGGCCGCCGGACTCGCGCTGCCCTCCGTCGACGACACCGAGGTCGACGCCGCCTCCGCCGCCACCGTTCCCTCGGACACCAGGACCGCGCCGCCCGGCGTCGGCAGACGCCGTCTCCTGCTCCTGACCGGGGGCGCGGCGGTCCTCACGGCCGGGGGCGGACTGGCCGCGTGGACGGCGCTCTCCGGTGACGGCGACACCGCCGACGCCGCCCCGGCGGCCACCGGTCCCGTGCACACCCTCGGCCTGCACGCCGACCTCACCGGCGAGCAGAAGGCGGTCGGCCGGGCTCAGGAGCGGGGACTGCGGCTCGCGGTCGACGCGTTCAACTCCCGCGCGGACAAGCCGTTCACGCTCGCCCTGAGGACGGTGGACGACGGCGGCGATCCGGCCCGGTCGGTCGCGGCGGCCAAGAAGCTCGTCGCCGACCGTTCCGTGCTGGCCGTGATCGGTCCCACCACCGACGCCACCGCCCTCGCCTCGCTGGCCACGTACGACGCCGCCTCGCTGCCCCTGATCGCGGTGTCTCCCGGCGCCACCGTGCTCACGGTGATGGGCAGCCGGTCCTTCCTGCACGCCCGGGTGACGGACACGATCCTGCCGTTCTATCTCGACGCTTATCTGCGCGGCACCGCCAAGTCGCGCACGGTCGGAATCGTCGACGACCGGGCGGCGGACGCCTACGCCTGGGAGATCAGCAGCACCCTCGCCAACATCCTGCGCAAAGAACGTCAGCCGGCCGTGCCGAAGGTGGTCAGCGCCCTGCGCACCGACTTCGGGCCGACCCTGGACGCCCTGCTCGACGGCGGCGCGGACTCGGTGGTCTTCGCCGGTTACCACGACCGGGCCGCGCTCCTGGCCCGGGAGCTGACGCGTCGTGGCTTCGAGGGGGCCCGGACCGCCGCCCAGGGGGTGCTCGACGCCCGGTTCCTGTCCGCCGCCGGGGACGCGGCCGACGGCTGGGTTCTCGTCGCCCCGGTCATGGACGCCACCGTGGCGCCCGAGGCGAAGGAGTTCAGGGCCGCGTACCGCAGGCGTTTCGGCGCGGAACCGGAGCGGTACGCCGTCGAGACGTACGACGTGGCGCAACTCGCGGTGCGCGGTCTGCGTTCGCTGGCCGCAGGGCGCCGTACCCGGCAGGACCTGACGACGGCGCTGCGCTCGGCCACGTACAAGGGGATCAGCAGGAACCTCGCCTTCGACAGCACGACCGGGGCCCTGGTGATCGACGGCAGCGGTGTCTACCTGTGGAAGGTCGAGGGCGGCCGGTTCGCGTACCAGGGCGTGGCGCCGTACCAGGTGTCCACCTGATGGAGCCGTTGCGCGGCGCGGACCCGGCCCGGATCGCGGGCTACCGGCTGCTGCGCCGGCTGGGCGCGGGCGGCATGGGGGTGGTGTATCTGGCCCGCTCTCCCGGAGGCGCGCTCGCCGCGGTGAAGGTGATCCGCGCGGCGCACGCGGACGACGCGGGCTTCCGGGCCCGTTTCCGCCGTGAGGTGGAGACGGCGGGCCGGGTCGCCAACCCCTGGGTGGTGCCCCTGCTCGACGCGGACCCGGACGCGGAGTCCCCGTGGCTCGCCACGGCTTTCGTGCCGGGGCCGTCGCTGGCGGAGGCGGTGCAGGAGTGCGGGCCGCTGCCGTTCGGGACGGTCCGCGTCCTGGGGGCGCGGCTGGCCGAGGCGCTGGACGCGGTGCACGGGGCGGGGCTGGTGCACCGGGACGTCAAGCCCGGCAATGTGCTGCTCGCCGTCGACGGGCCCCGGATGATCGACTTCGGCATCGCCCGGATGCCGGAGGACACCGCGCTCACCGCCAGCGGGATGGTGGTCGGCTCCCCCGGGTTCCTCTCTCCCGAACAGGCGCAGGGCAGGGGCCGGGAGATCGGTCCGGCCAGTGACGTCTTCTCGCTCGGCTGTCTGCTGACGTACGCCGTGACGGGCGAGCGCCCCTTCGGTCGGGGCTCCGCGGCAGAGACGCTGTTGCGTACGGTCCATGACGAGCCGGACCTGGACGGCGTACCGGAGCCGTTGCTGCCGCTGCTGCGGGGCTGCCTGGCGAAGGAGCCCGGCTCCCGGCCGGCCGTGGCGGACGTACGGCGGGCCCTGGACGGAGCGGGCGAGGGCGGGGGCTGGTTGCCGGAGTCCCTGACCCGGCTGATCGCGCGGCGTTCGGCGGCCGTGCTCGCCCTGCCCGCCGTCGAGGCGACCGAGGTGTCCGGTGCGACGACGACGATCGACCCGGACCCCCTGCGCGGCCGGGGGTCCACGCGCCGCCGCTTCCTGGTGCTGGGCTCGGCCGCCGGGGTCCTGGCGGCGGGTGGAACGGCGGCCTGGTGGACGGCGCGAAGTCCTCGCGGCACCTCGGCCCGAGGAAGCGGAAGCCGGCTCCCGCGGCTGGTGGTCGCCCTGCACGCCGACCTGAGCGGCAGCGGCCGTACGACGGGCCGCGCCCAGGAGAACGGCGTCCGGCTCGCCGTCGACCACCTCAACTCCCGCACCGGCCGCGGCTTCGACCTGGCACTCCAGGTGCACGACGACGAGGGCGGCACGACCCGGGCCCGGCAGGTCGCCCATGGGCTGGCGGCCGACGACCGGGTCCGCGCGGTGCTCGGACCGACCTCCGACGCCTGCGCGAAGGCCACCCTCGGCCTCTACCAGCAGGCCGTGCTGCCGATGGTCACCGTGTCGGTCGGACTCGACGAGGTGTCCCCCACGACGTACCGGGTGTACGCGGCCACGCGCCCCGGTGACGCGACCCTGGCGGCGCCGGTCGTGGCGTACCTGGTCCGCACCGCCGCGGCCCGCAGGACGGTGCTGATCGACGACTCCGCCGAGGGTGACTTCAGCTGGCGGCTGTGCTCCGGCGTCGACGAGGCCGTGCGGTCCGGGCAGCGCACCACGGTCACGCGCACCCTCGCCGCCGAGGACGACGCGGACCGCGACTTCCGTGCCCTCGCGCAGTCGGTGACGGAGACGGGCGCGGACGCGGTGGTGTTCGCCGGCGGGTACGCGCGGGCGGCCCGGTTGGCCCGTGCGCTGCGCTCCGCCGGCTACTCCGGTGCACGCCTTGCCACCCAGCGCGCCCTGGACCCCCGCTTCCGCACCTCGGCGGGCGAGGCGGCCGACGGCTGGGTGTTCGCCGCCCCTTTCCTCGATCCGACCGGGGTGCCGGCCGCGAAGGCGTTCGTCTCCGCCTACCGGGCACGCTTCGGCAGCGCCCCGCCCTGGTACGCCGCCGAGGCCTACGACGCGACGCTCTTCGTGGCCCGTGCGATGACGGACCTGGGCGCGTCCGGCGCGGAGCGGGGCGCGATCGCGGGCCGGCTGCGCGAGACCGACTACCGGGGGATCACCAAGAGGCTGCGCTACGACGCGTCCAGCTACCGCTACACGGACGCGATGTACCTGTTCCGGGCGACCGGCGGCGGCTTCCGCTGTCTGGGCGAGTACCGGGACGCCACGGCCTGAGCGCCATGATTCAGGTTCGCCGGTCGAGGGCGGCCCGCGTCATGAGGCCGGCCAGCGCCGAGCGGGAGGACACGGAGGTCTTCCGGTAGATGGCCGACAGGTGCGTCTCGACCGTACGGCGGCTGAGGTACAGCTTCGTCGCGATGGCCTGGTTGCTCAGGCCTTCGGCGACGAGTTCGGCGATCTCCCGCTCCCGTGCGGTCAGCTGGTCGAGCTCCGTGGGTGCCCGCAGTGGTTCCTCGGTCCGGGGGCGCACGAGCCCGGCCAGGTCGGACAGCAGTCGCGCGCCACCGGCGTCGGCGATACGGCCGGCCCGTTCCCACATCGCGACGGCGCGCGGCACGTCACCCGCGGCCTGCGCCTGGACCGTCGCCAGCAGCAGGGAGTACGCCTCCCAGAGTGTCGCGCCGGACGGGGCGTACGCCTGCGCGGCGCGCTCGAAGAGGTCCGCTGCCGCACCGCTGTCACCGTGGTGCTGGGCGAGCGCCGCCCGGGCGCGCAGGGCCGCCCCGCGCTGACCGTGAAGACCCATCCGGTCGGCTTCCGCCACGGCTCGTGCGGCCCAGCGCGCGGCCTGCTCGGCGTCACCGATCGCGAGGGCGGTGCTGACGAGGGTGTCGAGCTGGCCGGGGCGGATCGAGGGCTGAAGTCCCAGGAGTTCGGGGCCGCCGGCCCTCAGGATGGCGTCCTGCGCGCGGTGCGGGTCGCCGCTGACGAGCGCCGTGTGACCGAGCACGCACCCGGCCAACGACCCCCACCAGTGGCCGCTCCCGCCGGCCGCGGCCGCGGCCACGGCCTCCTCGGCGGTCGCCAGGGCCCCGGGGTCGCCCAGGGGGCGGCGCAGGAGGAGGATCAGCGCCTTGAAGCAGAGGGTGAACGCCAGGAGGTCGCCGCTGCCGATGGCCCGGGCGACGGCTTCCGCCTCCTCGGCCGACTCCAGGGCGGACGGCAGCCGACAGGTGTTGAGGTGCACGAAGGCCCTGCTGCTCAGCAGATGCGGCAGGACGTGCACCTGGCCACTGCGGCGGGCGATGTCCAGACCGCGGTCGGCATGGCGTTCCGCGTCGGCATGGCGCTCCAGCAGGGCTTCCGCCCAGGCCAGCCACACCAGCGACTCGCACAGTTCGGTGAGGTTGGGGTCGGTCAGACCGTCGGCGATCCCGGCGGCGGCGTCGGCGAACCGGCGGGCCGCCGCCGTCTGCCCTTCGTAGGCCTCGCCCAGCGACGCCAGCGCCAGTGCCCCCAGCTCTCCCATGAGGTCGCCGTGGTCGCGGGCCACCGCGAGTGTCCGCTCGATGTCGTCGCGTACGGCGGGATAGGAGACGGTGTTCAGGGCGGCCATGCCCAGCGCGAGCCCCAGGGAGACCGCCTGGCGGGGCTCGGGGCCGGGGCTGCGGAGCAGTTCACGCCGCAGGAGGGCGATGGCTTCCGGGGAGTGTCCGAGGTGCCGTTCCATCATGGCGCACAGCGCTATCGCGTCCCCGCGCAGTGGTGCGTCGTCCGGTCCTGAACCGCTGATCAGCGCGTGCAGCAGATCGCGGCTCTCCCGCAGACTGCCGCCCACGCCGAGCGCCCTGGCGCGCGCCAGCGTCAGCTCGCCGCGCCGCCGCGCGTACTCGGGTGTGTCCGGCATGAGCCGGAGGACGACGTCCAGCAGATGGGCGGCGGTGGCGGGCGCCGTGTGGGCGAACTGGGCCGCCGCCTCGCTCAGTACGGCCGCCGCCCCCGGGTCCCAGCCGGTCAGCGACCGCTCGACGTGATGGGCCCGCTCGGCCGCGGAGGCGCCTGCCCGCGCCAGCGCGTCGGCCGCGCCGCGGTGGATCTCGGCACGACGGGGTGCGGCGGTGTGCTCGTAGACCAGTGCCCGCAGCAGGGGGTGGCGGAGGGTCCAGCGGCCGTCGGATCCGGTGCGCAGCAGATCGCGCCGCGCCAGCGCGTCGACGCAGTCGTCGAGTTCCTCCGCGGTGGCGGTTCCGGTGGTCAGGCTCAGCAGCGTCGCGGAGGTGGCGTGGTCCCCGAGGACCGCCACTGCTTCGACGGTGCGGCGCTGCAGCGCGGTCAGCGCGGTCAGTTCGTCCAGGAGCAGCGAGGCCAGTCCGCTCGGCACCCCGGAGGCGGCGGCGTCCTGGCTCCGGACGGTGGTGCCGTGCGCCGACGAGCCGTGCCGGTAGGCGTGCAGGAGGGAGAGGAGGTACAGCGGGTTGCCCTCGCTGGAGTCGTAGATCTCCTTCGCGTCGCCCGCCGGCAGATCGGGGGCCAGCGCCTCGATCGAGTCCCGCTCGGGCAGTGGCCGCAGCGCCAGGGGCATGACGGCTTGGCTGTCGACGCCACGTGTCAGGGCGGCCACGAGCGAGTGCGGTGTCTGCCGGCCCCGACGGGCCACGACCAGAAGCACCCGGCCCCGCACGGGGTGCCGGATCAGATGGTCCAGCAACTCCAACGACGCGGGATCCGCCCAGTGCAGATCGTCCAGGGCCACCACCAGCCCGCCCCGCTCCCCGAGCGCTGTCAGCACGTCCGCCACGGCACGGTAGAGGCCGAATCGATCGCGGTAGGCCGTGCCCGAGGCGTCGCCCCGCGCCCGGTCGGAGCCGCGCAGCACCGGTGCCGCCGCCTCGGGTACGTCGGCCGCGTCGAGAAAGGCGCGGTCGACGTCGGCGAAGGCGTCCGTGAACGTCTGGAACGGCGTGTGCCGTTCGTACTCCGTGGCCCTGCCCCGCAGCACGGTCAGCCCGCGCTGCCGGGCCCGGGCGCAGAGCTCGCTCAGCAGTCGGCTCTTCCCCATGCCGGCGTCGCCGGCGACGTCGACGACAGCGGGCCCGCCGTCCTGCCCGAGACGGTCGATCAAAGAGTCGAACCGTGCGAGTTCCTCGGCTCTGCCGACCAGCTTGGTCGCCGTCTCGTCCCACGCCGGCACCAGGGCGCCTCCGTTCCCCACCGAATCGCATGATCATATGCGTCTTCGGATCCCCGTCGTTTTTCCGTCCCGAGCCCGGCGAAAGCCGTCCCAGGGGTAATACGCCGCACACCCGGTCACGGTTGCGGAGCGGCCCCGAACGGGCCGGTCACGGGTGGCGGGCGTCCCACTCCGTCGACCTGCTGGGTGAGGGGCTCGGGGCCGACCCGCCGGGATCGCACGCTGCGGGATCCCGGGGCGGGAGGAGCCGGTGCACGGCGACCCGCTCCGTCCGGAACCGCACGTCCGCGTCTGCGGCGGTGGCCGGGTCCGGCGTCCGGCGCGGCAGTTCCCCGGTGCTCAGGGGTGCGCCCGCGTACACCGCGACGAGGACCCCGGCACAGGCGCCGTCCGCTCCGGCGGGAAGGCCGGTGGGGAAACTGACGGTACGGGTCCGGCTTCCGTCCGTGGACAGCCGGTAGCGCATGACGGACGACATCTCCGTGCCCCTCGCCGTGGCCGTGAGGGTCCAGAACTGGGTCTGTACCGCGAGCGGTCGGCACAGCACCCGGACATCGCCCGTTCGCGGGGCGCGGACCACGACCGACGCGCCCTCGTACGACGGGTCGGCCCCGTCGCCGGTCCCGCGAAAGACCACCGCCGTCCGCAGCCAGGCAGCCTGTTCCCGTCCCGACCAGTCGCCGTCGGCGCGGCAGCCGCCGGTACGCGCGCCCGCGGACGCCTGCGAGCAGCCGGCCGCGAGCAGGGCGAGGGCCGCCGCGCACGCCGTCAGGGCTCCGTGGCGGAGGCGGGTCTGGGTGCTGTGCATGGTCTCCCTCGATCGGAACGGGACAGGCCGCGGACATCGCGGCTCGGGCGGCGAGCAGTCTGCGCGGCGCCGGCCCGCCGCGGGGGCCTCGATGGCCCGCTGTGTCCGTTACGTGATCAAGGAGACGGCCCGGTGCCCGTCTGAGGGCGCGCCGTCCGTCTCGCGCCAAAGGTCCCGCGGGGCTCCCGGTGAGACGGTTTGCCGATCTCCGGCCTCGATTCCGGCGATTCGTAGCCGAATTTCCCAAACAGTTGAGCGCTTGTCGTCCACTGCTCACGATTTCCCTGTCAAGTGCCCGGCGGCCACGCCGCGGGCCCCAGCGCTGCAGAAGCGAGTCCGGCATGGTGCGTGTCCGCGCGTCTCTGTCCCAGCTGCCCGCCTACGTCCCGGGCCGCAAACTGCCCGGGGCCATCGTGCTGGCCAGCAACGAATCCCCGTACGGGTTGCTGCCGGGGGTGGCCGCGACCCTCACGGAGACCGCCGTCGGCGTGTCGCGTTATCCCGATCTGCATGCCGCCTCGCTCGTCGAGGCCCTGGCCGAGCACCACGGGGTCGAGCCGGACTGGATCGCGGTGGGCGCCGGTTCCTCCGAGGTGTGCGGGCAACTGCTGCACACCGTCGTAGGGCCGGGTGACGAGGTCGTCTTCGGCTGGCGGTCGTTCGAGGCCTACCCGATCCTCACCGCCGTCGCGGGCGGTACGGCGGTGAAGGTGCCGCTGCGCGATCACACCCTCGACCTCGACGCCATGGCGGCGGCGATCACCTCCCGGACCCGGCTGGTCTTCGTGTGCAATCCCAACAACCCGACCTCCACGGCGGTGGGCGCTCGGGCCCTGACCGACTTCGCGGACCGGGTGCCGCCGGACGTGCTGATCGTGGTCGACGAGGCCTACCGGGAGTACGCCGATCCCGCTCGGGTCCCCGACGGCCTCGCCCTCCTCGGTGACCGGCCGAACGTGGCGGTGCTGCGGACCTTCTCGAAGGCGTACGGCCTGGCCGGGCTGCGCGTCGGGTACTGCGTGGCGCAGCCCGCGATCGCCGCCCATGTGCGCCGGACGCAGGTGCCGTTCAGCGTCAGCGCCCTCGCCCAGCGGGCCGCCGTCGTCGCCCTCGGCGAGGAGGCGGAGGTCGCCCGGCGGGCCGCCCTGACGGTCGCCGAACGCGACCGGGTCACCGCGGCGCTCCGCGCGCTCGGCCACGACGTGCCCGACTCCCACGCCAACTTCCTGTGGCTGCCGCTCGGCCAGGACAGCGGGGACTTCGCCCTGCACTGCGCGTCCGGGAAGGTCATGGTCCGCCCCTTCCTGGGCGAGGGCGTCCGGGTGACGATCGGGCTGCCGGAGGAGAACGACACCCTGCTCGCGCTCGCGGCGAGCTGGAGAGGCTGACGGCCATGCGCCCCGGCCCCTACGAACGGCACCGCGAGCTGCTCCAGAGCGTGGTCCGCGCGCTCGCCGCCGGTGAGTGCCGGCACCCCTTCGCCGAAGCCACCGGCCAGGACGCCGCCGACGCGGGCATGCGGTCGACCCGCACGGCGGGGAAGGTGTTCCGCTCGCTGCTGGGGCGGCCCTTCGAACTGGGGCAGCCCGGCGAACTCGGCCTCGTGGGCACGGAGTCGTCGCCGTACGGCGTCCGTCTGGCCATCGTCTACCCGCGGTGCGATCCGGCGGAGCTGGTCGCGGCCGCCGGACGGGCGGCGGCCGGCTGGCGGGCCGCCGGGCCGTACCAGCGCGCCGGGCTCGCGGTGGAGATCCTGCGGCGGCTCAACACCCGCAGCAACGAGCTGGCCCTCGCGGTGCACCACACCACCGGCCAGCCGCTGCTCGCCGCGCTCCGCGCCGCCGGACCGCGCGCCCAGGATCGTGCCCTGGAGGCGGTGGCCCAGGCCTTCGCCGAGTCGGAGCGCGTCCCGTCCGACCTGCACTGGGAGAGCGCGGGAGGACGCGGTGTGCGGCCGCGCGCGCTGCGGGGCACCTGCACCCTGGTGCCGCGCGGGGTGTCCCTGCTCGTCGGCTGCCCCGACTTCCCGCTCTGGAACGGACTTCCGGGGCTCTTCGCCAGCCTGGTGACCGGCAACCCCGTCATCGTCGCTCCGCACCCGCGCTCGGTGCTGCCGCTGGCGATCACGGTACGGGTCGCCCGGCAGGTACTGGCGGAGGCCGGACACTCCCCGGACCTCGTGACGCTGGCGGTCGCGGAGCCGGAGCGGCAGCTGCACCGGCGGCTGGCCACGGACCCGGCGGTGCGCATCGTCGACTTCACGGGCAACGCGCGCTTCGCGGACTGGCTGGAGCAGCACGCCCGCCAGGCCGCCGTGTTCGCCAACAGGACCGGACTCAACACCGTGGTCGTGGACTCGACCGACGACTACCGGGGCCTGGTGCGGGGTCTCGCCCTCTCCTCGTGCCTGTGCAGCGGCACGGTGCGCACCACACCGCAGAACATCCTGGTACCCGAGCGGGGCTTCGACACCGACGAAGGCCACAAGACCCTGCGGGACCTCGGGGCCGACCTCGGCGACACCGTGGACCGCCTGCTCGCGCATCCCGCGCGCGCGACGAGGATGCTCGGTGCGGTCACCGCCGACGAGGTGCGCGCCGCGCTGACGGAGGCCGCGCGGTACGGCCCGGTCCTGCACGCCTCCGGCCCCGTGGCCCACCCCGAGCACCCGTACGCCGACCTGCGCAGCCCGCTGCTGGTGCGGCTGCGCGCCTCGGACGAGCGGGTGTACACGCGCGAGTGGCCCGGGCCCGTGTCCTTCCTGGTGGGCACCGACTCGACCTCGCACAGCCTGGCGCTGCTGCGGCACACGGTGGCGCGGCACGGCGCGCTGTACGCCTCGGTGCACTCCACCGATCCGCTGGTGCTGGCGGCGGCCGAGACGGCGGCACTGGACGCCGGGGTGCACCTGGTGGAGAACCTCGACGACCTGCCGGCCGACCCGTCCTCGGCGCTCGCCGACCTGCCGGGGGGCGGCGCGCATTTCGTCACCGGGAGGTTCCGCGTGGTGCGCTCGCGCAGACACGCACCACAGGCGGCCGCCGCCGAGCTGCTCAACGTATGACCGCTCCGCTCCTCAGTCCGTCCAGGTGGCGCCGCGCCCCCGCACCTCGTCGAAGACCAGCCAGGTGCGGGTGGAGCGGACGCCGGGCACCGCCTGGATGCTCTCCAGCACGACCCGGCGCAGCACCAGGTTGTCCGGAGCGCGCACCAGCACCAGGACGTCGAAGTCGCCCGTCACGAGGGCGACATGCTCCACATAGGGGATCGCGCGCAGTTCGCGCGAGATGTCCCGCCAGGCGTTCTGCTCGATGCTCATCGTGACGTAGGCGCTCGTCCCGAGGCCCGCCCGCTGGGCGTTGAGCTGCGCGGTGAAGCCCGTGATGACGTCCTCGGCCACGAGTCGGCCGATGCGTGTGTAGGCGTTCGCCCGGGAGATGTGCACCTGCTCGGCCAGGGCGCGGACCGAGATCCGGCCGTCCTGGAGGAGCCGGCTCAGGATCTGCCGGTCGATGTCGTCGAGCGGGACGGCAGTTCGTCCGGCCATCGAGGCGGTGGGCACGCTTTCCTCGGACACTTTGTTCTCCCAGACCCATGGTTTCGGCAGTTCATCGCCTGTTCTGCCGAGCTATTGAACACATATTCCGCGATGGTCACCATTCTCCTGTCAAGTGTCCAGAGAAAGCGAGTGCCCTCCATGTCCGTGAAGAGCCTCCGCCAGACGGTCCAGGGCCTCCTGCCGTCCCTGACGCCGGTGCGGTTCGTGGCCGAGGACGGCACCCCGGTCACCAGGCAGCCGGCCGAGTACACCGAGCCCCCGGTCGAGGCCCTGCGCGAGGCCTGGCGGCGGATGGTCCTGGGCCGGCGGTTCGACACCCAGGCGACCGCCCTCACCAAGCAGGGCCGCCTCGCCGTCTATCCGTCCAGCCGGGGCCAGGAGGCCTGCCAGATCGGCGCGGTGCTCGCGCTGCGCCCCGACGACTGGCTGTTCCCGACCTACCGTGACTCCGTCGCCCTGGTGACGCGCGGCATCGACCCGGTCGAGGTGCTGACCCTGCTGCGCGGCGACTGGCACTGCGGCTACGACCCCGCCGCCACCCGGGTCGCCCCGCAGTGCACCCCGCTGGCCACCCAGGTGCTGCACGCGACCGGCATGGCCGAGTCCCTGCGCCGCAAGGGCACGGACGGTGTGGCGATGGCGCTGATCGGGGACGGGGCGACCAGCGAGGGCGACTTCCACGAGGCGCTGAACTTCGCCGCCGTCTTCCGCGCGCCGGTCGTCTTCTTCGTGCAGAACAACAAGTACGCGATCTCCGTGCCGCTGGCCCGGCAGACCGCGGCGCCGGCCCTCGCCTACAAGGGCATCGGCTACGGGGTGCGCTCCGAACAGGTCGACGGCAACGACCTGGTCGCCGTGCTGGCGGTGCTGGCCTCGGCCGTCGAGCACGCCCGCGCCGGACACGGTCCCGTCCTGGTCGAGGCGCACACCTACCGCATGGACGCGCACACCAACGCCGACGACGCCACCCGCTACCGGGAGGACGACGAGGTCGACCAGTGGCGGGCCGCCGACCCCGTCGACCGCCTGGAGGCCTACCTGCGCTCACGCGGCGCGCTCGCCGACGAGGACGTGGCGGCGCTGCACGAGGAGGCCGAGGAGCTGGCCGCGCGGGTGCGCGCGGGTCTGAACGCGGACTCCGTGCTGGACCCGCTGGAGCTGTTCGACCACGTGTACGCCGAGCCGACCCCTCAACTGCGCGAGCAGCGCGCCCAACTGGCGGCCGAGCTCGCCGACACCACCCAGGCCCAGGAGGACTGACGACGATGGCCAAGGTCACGATGGCGCAGGCGCTCAACACCGCCCTGCGCGACGCGCTGCGCGAGGACGAACGGGTCCTCGTCTTCGGCGAGGACGTCGGCCCGCTCGGCGGGGTGTTCCGCATCACCGACGGGCTGACCCGCGACTTCGGGGAACAGCGCTGCTTCGACACCCCGCTGGCCGAGGCCGGCATCGTCGGGCTGGCGGTCGGCATGGCCATGGGCGGGTTCCGGCCCGTGGTGGAGATGCAGTTCGACGCCTTCGCGTACCCGGCGTTCGAGCAGATCGCCTCGCACGTCGCCAAGACCCGCAACCGCACCCGCGGCCGCATCGGCCTGCCGATGGTGATCCGTGTCCCCTACGCCGGCGGCATCGGCGGAGTCGAGCACCACTGCGACTCCAGCGAGGCCTACTACGCGCACACGCCCGGCCTGAAGGTCGTCACCCCGGCCACGCCCGAGGACGCGTACTGGCTGCTGCGGGACGCGGTGGCCGATCCCGATCCGGTGGTGTTCCTGGAGCCGAAGAAGCTGTACTGGTCGCGCGAGGACACCGACCTGGAGACGCGCGGGGCGCCTCCGTTCGGGAAGGCCGCGATCCGACGAGCGGGGCGCGACGCCACCGTCGTCGCCTACGGCCCCTCGGTCCCGGTGGCCCTCGCCGCGGCCGAGGCCGCCGCCGGGGACGGCATCGAGCTGGAGGTCGTGGACCTGCGGACGCTGGTGCCCTTCGACGACGAGACCGTCACGGAGTCGGTCCGCAGGACCGGGCGCTGCCTGGTCGTCCAGGAGGCCCAGGGCTTCGCCGGCGTCGGCGCGGAGATCGCCGCCCGGGTGCAGGAGCGCTGCTTCCACTCGCTCGCCGCGCCCGTGCTGCGCGTGGCCGGCTTCGACATCCCGTACCCGCCGCCGAAGCTGGAACACGCGCACCTGCCCGGCGTCGACCGGATCCTCGACGCCGTCGACCGTCTGCAGTTCACGGACGAGCCCGACACCCGGCACCTTCTGAAGGAGGCGGTCGCATGACCACCGCGGCGATCGACGAGCAGCTGTTCCGGCTGCCCGACCTCGGCGAAGGGCTGACCGAGGCGGAGATCGTCGAGTGGAAGGTGGCCGTGGGCGACACGGTGACGATCGACCAGATCGTGGTCGAGGTGGAGACCGCCAAGGCCGCGGTGGAGGTGCCGGTGCCGTACGCGGGCACGGTGCTGCGGCTGCACGCGGAGGCGGGCACGGCGCTCGGGGTGGGGGAAGCCCTGATCACGGTGGGGGCGGGGGCACCGGCTCCCGAAGCCGCCGCCGCGCAGTACCGCGAGGAGGAGCGGGCCGGCTCCGGCAACGTCCTGATCGGCTATGGCACCGGGCACGAACCGGCGCCCCGCCGACGCCGTCGGCGCCCGGCCGCCGAGGCGGTGACGACCGCGCCGGCGCCGGTGGCCGAGCCGCACGCTCCCCGTGTCGTCTCCCCCCTCGTGCGACGGCTGGCCCGGGACCACGGCATCGACCTCGCCTCGCTGGCACCCTCCGGTCCGGCCGGGGTCGTGCTGCGGCGGGACGTGGAAGAGGCCGTCGCCCGCAGCACACCGGTCCCGAGCGAGCCCACGCCGGAGCCGGCCTCCGACGGCCCCGTCCGCATCCCGCTCCGGGGCGTCCGCAAGACCGTCGCCGACAAGCTCGCGCGCAGCCGGACCGAGATCCCCGACGCCACCACCTGGGTCGACGTGGACGCGACCGGCCTGCTCCAGGCCAAGAAGGCGCTGGAGGCCGCCGAACCGGGCCGCCGGGTCGGGCTGCTGGCCCTGCTGGCCCGGATCTGTGTCGCCGGCCTGCGCCGCTATCCCGAGCTGAACTCGGCGGTGGACACCGAGCGCCGGGAGATCCTGCGCTTCGAGGAGGTGCACCTGGGCTTCGCCGCCCAGACCGAACGCGGGCTGGTCGTCCCCGTCGTCCGCGACGCCCACCGGCTGACGACGGTCCAACTCGCCGCGGAACTCGCCCGGTTGACCGAGCTGGCCCGAACCGGGAACCTGCCGCCCGACCGGCTGACCGGGGGCACCTTCACGCTCAACAACTACGGCGTGTTCGGCGTCGACGGTTCCACACCCATCATCAACCACCCCGAGGCGGCGCTCCTCGGTGTGGGTCGTATCGTCGACAAACCCTGGGTGGTGGACGGCGAGTTGGCCGTCCGCAAGGTCACGCAGCTGTCGTTCAGCTTCGACCACCGGGTCTGCGACGGCGGCACCGCCGGCGGCTTCCTGCGCTTCGTGGCCGACTGCGTGGAACGCCCGGCGATCCTGCTCGCCGACGTCTGACCCTGCCCTCCCCTTTCCCGCGCCCCGCACCGGGGCGCATCGCACCCACCAACCGACCGAACGTTCGGCCTGGAGCTCTCATGTCCCCCGACCAGCACCCCGACTTCTTCGCCCGCCACGCGGACCTGCTCCACCAGGCCGTGGCCGGCACCGCCGACCGCGGCTACTGGACGCCGTACCCGGAAGCCCCGAGCACCTCCGCGTACGGAGCCGGAGCACCCGAGTCTGGCGAGGCGGCGTTCCGCGATCTCCTCGACCGGCCCTTCCCCCTCGACGGGCACCCCACCACCGGCACCGTCCCGGCCACGGAGGTGTCGCCGTACGGCTTCCCCCTCGGCATCAGCTACCCGCATCTGGCGCCCGAGGCAGCCGTGGTCACGGCCAAGTCGGCCGCCCGCGCTTGGCGTTCGGCGACTCCCGACGTCCGGGCCGGCGTGGCGGCCGAGATCCTGGCCCGGCTGAACGCGGCGAGCTTCGAGATCGCGCACGCCGTCCAGCACACCACCGGACAGCCCTTCGTGATGGCCTTCCAGGCGGGCGGCCCGCACGCCCAGGACCGGGGGCTGGAGGCGGTCGCGTACGCCTGGGAGGCGCAGCGGCGCCATCCGGCCACCGCGCGCTGGAGCAAGCCCCGGCGCCGGGGAGGACCGCTGGTCATGGACAAGTCCTTCACGCCGGTCGGCCGGGGGGTGTCCGTGCTCGTCGCGTGCAACACCTTCCCCACCTGGAACGGCTATCCGGGCTTCTTCGCGAGCCTGGTGACGGGCAATCCGGTGATCGTCAAGCCGCACCGGCGGGCCGTGCTGCCGCTGGCGATCACCGTGCGGATCGCCCGCGAGGTGCTGGCGGAGGCCGGCTTCGACCCGGACGTGGTGCTGCTGTCCGCCTCCCGCCCCGAGGAACGCACCGCCCCCGCCCTGGCCACCCATCCCGACGTGCGGATCGTGGACTTCACCGGTTCCAGCGAGTTCGGCGACTGGCTGGAGGACAACGCCCGCCAGGCCGTCGTGCACACGGAGAAGTCGGGTCTGAACACCGTCGTCGTGGACTCCACGGACGACTACGCCGGGCTGCTGCGCAACCTCGCGTTCTCGCTGTCGCTCTACAGCGGGCAGATGTGCACCACCCCGCAGAACATCCTGGTCCCGCGCGACGGGTTCCCCACCGACCAGGGGCCGCGTACGGCCGAGGAGTTCGCCGCCGATCTGGGCTCCGCCCTGGACGACCTGCTCGGTGACCCGGCCCGTGCCACCGCCACCCTCGGCGCGATCGTGAACGACGGTGTCCTCGCGCGTCTGGAGGAGGCGGCAGGCCTGGGCCGTACCGCCCACCCCTCGCGACCGGTGGCGCACCCCGACCATCCCGACGCCGTCCTCCGCACTCCGCTGGTGGCGCTGCTCGACGCGGAGGCCGACGAGAAGACCTATACGAGCGAGTGGTTCGGGCCGGTCTCCTTCGTGATCGGCACCGACGACACCGCGCACTCCCTGCGTGTCCTGCACGACACCGTACGGCGCCACGGCGCGCTCACCGCCTGCGTGTACGCGAGCGGCGAGGACGTTCTCACGGCGGCGCGGGAGACGGCCCTGGAAGCGGGGGTGCACCTGTCGGAGAACCTGACCGGCGAGGTGTTCCCCAACCAGTCCGCCGCCTTCAGCGACTTCCACGGCACCTCGGCCAATCCCGCCGCCAACGCGACCCTGACCGACCCCGCGTTCGTCACCGGCCGCTTCTCGGTCCTCCAGTCCCGCCGTCACGCACCCGCCCAGGAGCACGCCGATGTCCGATGAGGTCTACCTGATCGACGGGGCCCGTACCCCGCAGGGCCGATACGGCGGGGCGCTGGCCTCCGTACGCCCCGACGACCTGGCCGCGCTGGTCGTCGGCGAGGCCGTGCGACGCGCCGGGATACCCGCCGACTCCGTGGAAGAGGTGATCCTCGGCGCCGCGAACCAGGCCGGTGAGGACAACCGGGACGTCGCGCGGATGGCCGTCCTGCTGGCCGGGCTTCCGCACACCGTGCCCGGGTTCACCGTCAACCGGCTGTGCGCCTCCGGGCTCACGGCCGTCGCGTCCGCCGCGCAGACGGTACGGGCGGGCGAGGCCGACCTGGTCGTGGCCGGCGGGGTCGAGTCGATGACCCGCGCGCCCTGGGTGATGGCCAAGCCCGGCACGCCCTGGTCGAGGCCGGGCGAAGTCCACGACACCTCGCTCGGCTGGCGCTTCACCAATCCCCGCTTCCCCGCCACGGCCACCCTGTCGATGGGCGAGACCGCGGAGGAGGTCGCCGCCCTGGACGGCATCACCCGTCTGGAGGCGGACTCCTTCGCGCTGCGCAGCCACCGGCGCGCGGTCGCCGCGCAGACGGCGGGCCGTTTCGCGGCGGAGATCGTCCCGGTGCCGGTGGCCGACGGTGAGGTGACCCAGGACGAGGGGCCGCGTCCGACCACCACGCTGGAGAAGCTGAGCGGCCTGCGCACCGTGTTCCGCGAGGGCGGCATCGTCACCGCGGGCAACTCCTCCCCCCTGTCCGACGGGGCCGCCGCCCTGGTGGTGGCGAGCGGGGCCGCGGTGGAGCGGTACGGACTCGCCCCCAGGGCCCGGGTCGTCGCCGCCGCCTCGGCCGGGGTCGAGCCCCGTCTGATGGGGCTCGGTCCCGTACCGGCCACCACCAGGGCACTGGACCGGGCCGGCTGGACGGCCGGCGACCTCGACGCGATCGAACTCAACGAGGCCTTCGCCGCCCAGGCACTGGCGGTCGTACGCCGGCTCAAGCTCGACCCGGACCGGGTCAACGCCGACGGCGGCGCCATCGCCCTCGGCCACCCCCTGGGCTGCTCCGGCACCCGCGTCCTGCTCACCCTGCTGGGCCGCCTGGAACGGGAAGGCGGCCGACGGGGCCTGGCGACCCTCTGCGTCGGGGTCGGACAGGGCGTGGCGATGCTCGTGGAGCGCGTATGAGCACGTACGAGACGCTGACGGTCGAGGAGCGTGCGGACCGGGTGGTGGTCACCCTGCGCCGGCCCGCCGCCCGCAACGCCATCAACAGCCGCATGATCGCGGAACTGCACCGGGTGTGCGAGGACTTGGAGCGCACCCCGAAACTGCTGCTGATCACCGGGCACGGCGGGGTCTTCGCCGGTGGCGCGGACATCGCCGAACTGCGGCGGCGCGGCCGGGACGACGCGCTGCGGGGGATCAACAGCCGTCTGTTCGAGCGGGTGCGCGCGCTGCCCCTGCCGACGGTCGCCGCCGTGCCGGGCTGGGCGCTCGGCGGCGGCGCCGAGCTGGCGTACGCCTGCGACCTCAGGATCGCCGGACCGGACGCGGTGTTCGGCAACCCCGAACCGGGGCTGGGCATCCTCGCCGCCGCCGGTGCGTGCTGGCGGCTGCGCGAACTGGTGGGCGAGTCGGTGGCCAAGCAGGTCCTGCTCGCCGGGCGGAACCTCGACGCCCCGGCCGCGCTCGCCTGCGGGCTGGTCCTGGACGTCGTACCGGCGGACCGGCTGATCGACGAGGCGCACGCGCTGCTGGACCGGATGTCCCGCTCCTCGGCGCTCGCCCTGCGGCTCACCAAGCTCGTCACCGATTCCGGCGGGGCCCATCCCGTGGCCGACGACCTCGCCCAGGCCGTGCTCTTCGAGAGCCAGGACAAGGAAGAGCGCATGACGCGCTTCCTGGAGAAGAAGGGAGGCCGGGCATGACCTCGGCTTCGACCCCGCCCTCCGTGGTGGGGGTGATCGGCGGCGGCCGTATGGGCGCCGGTGTGGCGCAGTCCTTCGCGGCCGCCGGATCACGCGTGGTCGTCGTGGAGCGCGACGGCTCCGCGGCGGTCACCGCCCTGGAGCGGATCGACAAGGGACTCCGGCAGGCGGCCGAGCGCGGGACGCTCGGCGGGCCGCCGGACCTCGACGTGCCGGACCGCGTCACCGTCGTCTCCTCCATCGCCGAACTGCCCCACGACACCGACCTGGTCGTCGAGGCGGTCCCCGAGAACGCCGCGCTGAAGGCCGAGGTGCTCGCCGCCGCCGAGAACGCGGTGCACGACACGTGCGTGCTGGCCAGCAACACCAGCTCGCTGTCCGTCACGGAGCTCTCGGCGGCCCTGAGGCGCCCGGGGCGTTTCCTGGGGATGCACTTCTTCAACCCCGTGCCCGTCTCCGCCCTCGTCGAACTGGTCCTGGCCCCCGGCACCGACACGGCGACGCTCGACGCGGCGATCCGCTGGACGCACGCCCTCGGCAAACAGGACGTCGTCGTCCAGGACTCGCCGGGCTTCGCCAGCAGCCGCCTCGGCCTCGCCCTCGGACTCGAGGCGATCCGCATGGTCGAGGAGGGAGTCGCCGACCCCGAGGCCATCGACACGGCCATGTGCCTCGGCTACCGGCATCCGATGGGGCCGCTGCGCCTGACCGACGTGGTGGGACTCGACGTACGGCTCGCCATCGCCGAGCACCTGCACGCGACACTCGGCGAGCGGTTCGCGCCGCCGCGGCTGCTGCGGGAGAAGGTCGCCCGCGGGGAGCTCGGCCGCAAGAGCGGTCAGGGGTTCTACCGATGGCAGTGAGCGAAATCCCCACCTCGCACGGCGTGTCGTACGAGGTCACCGACGCCGTGGCCGTGCTCGAGCTCCGCGGACGCGCGACCGGCAACGCGCTCGACGCACACCTGCGCAGCGCCCTTCTCATGGCCGCCCGGCGGCTGACCACGGACGCCCGGCGCGAGGTACGGGCGGCTCTGATCACCGCCCGCGGCCGGCACTTCTGCGTCGGCCAGGACCTCAAGGAACACGCTCACCTGCTGACCACCTCGCCCGCCACCGCCTTCGCCAACATCCCCGACCACTACAACCCGCTGGTGAAGGAGCTGCACGCGCTGCCGATCCCGCTCGTCGTCGCGGTCGAGGGCTCCTGTGTCGGCGCCGGACTGGGCCTCGCGCTCTGCGCCGACCTGCGCGTCGCGGCCGAGGGCGCCCGCTTCGCCACCGCGTTCGGCGGTGTCGGCCTCGCCTCGGACTCGGGCGTGGCCCGCGCCCTGGCCCGGCAGCTGGGCCCCTCCCGCACCGCGGGACTCATGCTGCTCGGCGACACCTTTTCCGCGCGGGACGCCGAGCAGTGGGGGCTGGTCCACCGCGTCGTCGCGGACGGCTCGGCCGCCGCCGAGGGCGTGGCCCTGGCCCGCGCGCTGGCAGCCGGGCCCACCGCCGCGCACCGGGAGACCAAGACGCTGCTGCGGTCGGCGGCCACCACGACCCTGCCGGCGGCGCTGGAGCGCGAGTCCGTCGTCCAGCGACGCCTCGGCACCACCGACGACCACCGCGAGGCGGTCACCGCCTTCCTCGAACGGCGAGGCCCGGTCTTCCGCGGTCGTTGACCGCCCGTCACCCATGAAAGGGGCACCCATGCAAGAGACAGCCGTGCAAGACACACCCGCCTGCGGGCACATGTCCGCGTTCGAGGACACCATCGCCCGTGACCAGCGCATCGAACCTCGCGACTGGATGCCGGAGGCCTACCGGGCCACGCTCGTGCGGCAGATCGCCCAGCACGCCCACTCCGAGGTCATCGGCATGCAGCCGGAGGGCGAGTGGATCACCCGGGCGCCCTCGCTGCGCCGCAAGGCGATCCTGTTCGCCAAGGTGCAGGACGAGGCCGGGCACGGGCTGTACCTCTACTCGGCGGCCGAAACGCTCGGCGCCGACCGCACGGAGCTCACCGAGCGGCTGATCGACGGACGTCAGAAGTACTCCTCGATCTTCAACTACCCGACCCGCACCTTTGCCGACGTCGGGGTGATCGGCTGGTTCGTGGACGGCGCGGCGATCTGCAACCAGGTCCCGTTGTGCCGCACCTCGTACGGCCCCTACGGGCGCGCCATGGTCCGCGTCTGCAAGGAGGAGTCCTTCCACCAGCGGCAGGGCTACGAACTGCTGCTGACCATGATGCGCGGCACAGCCGAACAGCGGGAGATGGCGCAGGACGCCGTGAACCGCTGGTGGTGGCCGTCCCTGATGATGTTCGGCCCGCCCGACGGCGACTCTCCGAACTCGGCGCGGTCCATGGCGTGGAAGATCAAGCGGCACTCCAACGACGCCCTGCGACAGCGCTTCGTGGACATGACCGTCCCGCAGGCCGAGAAGCTGGGCGTCACCCTGCCCGACCCGGACCTGCGGTGGAACGAGGAGCGCGGCCACCACGACTTCGGCGCCCCCGACTGGGAGGAGCTGAAGCGGGTCGTCACCGGTGACGGGCCGTGCAACGCCGAGCGGGTCGCCCGCCGCCGGGCCGCCCACGAGGAGGGTGCCTGGGTGCGGCGGGCAGCCGCGGCGCACGCCGCGAAGCGGGCGGCCCGGCTGCGGGAAGGGGCGGCGGCGTGAGCGCGACGGACAAGGGCGGCTGGCCGCTGTACGAGGTGTTCGTCCGCGGCAAGCGCGGGCTCAACCACGTCCATGTCGGCTCCCTGCGCGCCGCCGACGACGAGATGGCCCTGTCGCACGCCCGCGACCTCTACACCCGGCGCAACGAGGGGGTGAGCATCTGGGCCGTGCGCTCGGACACCATCGCCGCCTCCGCGCCCGACGAGAAGGACCCGTTCTTCGCGCCCAGCGGCGACAAGGTCTACCGGCACCCCACCTTCTACGACATCCCCGACGACGTCCCCCACATCTAGCGACACCGAGGAGCAGTACATGACCGAAGAGGAGCTGTACGTCGACGGCGACAACGCGCGCTGGGCGTTCGGCACCGGGTTCACCGACCCGCTGCACGGGGTCGACCAGGCGGTGCCAGACGGTGTCGACGCGGAGGACCTGGCCGCCTGCTGTGTGGCGCTCGGCGACGACGCCCTGGTGTCCGCGCAGCGGCTCGCCGAGTGGTGTACCCGTGCCCCGGAGCTGGAGGAGGAGCTGGCGCTGGCCAACATCGGCCTCGACCTCCTCGGCCAGGCCCGTCTGCTGTACGCCCGGGCGGGCCGGGCCGACGGCACGGGCCGCGGCGAGGACGCGTACGCCTACTTCCGCGACCCGGAGCACTTCCGCAACGTACGTCTCGCCGAACTGCCGGGCGGTGACTTCGCGTTCACCGTCGCCCGCCTGCTGGTGCTGTCCGTCTGGCGGCTGGCCCTGTGCGAGGCGCTCACCGCCGCGGCCGATCCGGTGCTGGCCGCGATCGCCGCGAAGAGCGTCAAGGAGCTGGCCTATCACCGCCGTTGGGCCGCGGAGTGGACGGTACGGCTCGGTGACGGCACCGCCGAGTCCGCCGGACGGATGCGAGCCGCGCTGGACGCCCTCGCCCCCTTCCTGGACGAGCTGCTGACGGACCGTACGGCCGCTGTCCTCGGGGCGGATCCGGCCGCCGTCGCCGCGCGGACCCGGCTGGAGCTGTTCCATGTACTGGCCGACGCCGGGTTGAACCGGCCCGACGACGTGTCCCCGCTCGGCCCGACGGCGTCCCCGGTCCCGGGCCACGGCCGGGACGGAGACCACACCCCGCACCTGGCGCCGCTGCTCGCCGAGCTCCAGAGCGTCGCCCGCGCCCACCCGGACGCGTCGTGGTGACGGCGTCGCGGGAGCGGGCCTGGCGCGTCGCCGCCGAGGTTCCCGATCCCGAGCTGCCGATGCTGACGCTCGCCGACCTCGGGGTGCTGCACGGCGTCGAGGTGACGCCGGACGGAACGGTCGTCGCCCGGCTCACGCCGACGTACGCGGGCTGCCCCGCCGTGGCCGAGATGCGGGCCGAGGTGGCCGTCCGGCTGCGGGCGGCCGGCTTCGCCGACGTGCGGGTGATCACGGCGCTGGACCCGCCGTGGACCACCGACCGGATCACCGACGAGGGCCGTCGCAAGCTGAGGGAGCACGGGATCGCACCGCCCGGCCCGCGAACCGCGCCCGGTTCGGCACCGGGTCACCGGACCTGGCTGAGCCTGGGCACCGCGCCGGCGGACGTCCCCTGCCCGCGCTGCAGCTCGGCCGACACCGAGGAGCTCTCGCGCTTCGCCGCCACCGCCTGCACGGCACTGCGCCGCTGCCGCGCCTGTCTGGAGCCGTTCCCCCACGTCAAGGACCTGCCATGAGCCTGCCCCCCGCCCGGTCCCGCCGCCGCCCGGCCTTCCACGCCCTGCGGGTGTCCGCGGTGGAGCCGCTGTGCGCCGACGCCGCCGCCCTCACCCTCGACGTCCCCGACCGCCTGGCCGAGGAGTTCACGTTCCGGCCGGGGCAGTGCCTCACCGTGCGGCGCGAGATCGACGGTCGTGACGAGCGGCGCTCGTACTCGATCTGCTCACCGGCCGGCACGGCACCGCGTATCGGTGTCCGCGTGGTGCCGGGCGGGCTGTTCTCCTCCTGGCTCGTGCACGGCGTACGTCCCGGGGACACCCTCCAGGTCATGGCCCCGGCCGGCGCGTTCACGCCGGACCTGACCGGTGCCGGCGGTCTCGGCCACCAGGTACTCGTCGCCGCCGGGTCCGGCATCACACCGATGCTGTCCATCGCCGCGTCCCTCCTCGCCGCGGACGAGGACGCGCGCGTCACGCTCCTCTACGGCAACCGGCGCACCGGCACGGTGATGTTCGCGGACGAACTCGCCGACCTGAAGGACCGGTACCCGGCCCGCTTCCAGCTCGCCCACGTCCTGTCCAGGGAGCCGCGCGAGGCCGAGCTGCTCTCCGGCCGTCTCGACACCGAGCGGCTGACCGCGCTCCTGGACGCTCTCCTCGACGTGCGGGAGGTCACCCACTGGTGGCTGTGCGGCCCGCACGGCATGGTGCGCGACGCCGGCGAGCTCCTCGCCGGGCTCGGCGTCCCGGCGGACCGTGTCCACCGGGAACTCTTCCACGCGGACGAGGAACCCGCCGCCGCGCCCCCCGCCGACCGCGACGACGCCACCGGCCCGGGCCCGACGAGCGAGGTCACCGTGGTCCTCGACGGCCGGGCCACCACGTTCACCGCGTCACGGCACCGCAGCGTCCTCGACGGTGCCCAACAGGCCCGCCCGGACCTGCCGTTCGCGTGCAAGGGGGGTGTCTGCGGAACCTGCCGCGCCCTCGTCACCGACGGCGACGCCGACATGCGCCGCAACTACGCCCTGGAACCGGCGGAGGTCGCCGAGGGCTACGTCCTCACCTGCCAGACCTACGCCGACTCCGACACCCTCACCGTCGACTTCGACAGTTGAGACACGACACCGGACCCGACCACGAGGAGGATCGCCCGTGCGGTACGCCGAGGCGCCGGACGTGCACGGTGACGTCCACGTGGAAGCACCTCCGTCACGGGTGTGGGCCCTCGTGACCGACATCGCCCTGCCGGCTCGCCTGAGCCCCGAACTGCAGCGCGTGGAGTGGCTGGACGGCGCGCGGGGACCCGCGGTGGGGAGGCGTTTCGCGGGGTACAACCGCCACCGGTTGATCGGCGAATGGCGGACCGTCTCGCACGTCCTCGAAATCGAGGAGCAGCGGGTGTTCTGCTGGGCGGTCGTCGACGAGGACGGCTGGTTCGGCACTCCGTCGCCGCCCCCCTCCAGCCCGCTGGCCACGTGGCGCTTCGAGCTGCGGCCCGAGGGGACCGGCACCGGACTGCGGCAGGTGGCCCGGATCGGGCCGGGACGCTAGGGGGTCAGCCTGGCGATCGAGCGCACGCCCGAGCCCGAGGAGGCGATCGTGGCTTTCCGGCTCACGGAACTGCGCACCCACATCGAAGCCACCCTGCGGGGCGTCAAGGAACTGGCCGAACACCCCTGGCAGGCACTCCCGGGTTCCGTGCCATGACTAAGCGGTTCCCGGGGGGCCGGGCCGCGGCGCACCCCGAACCCCGAAGCCGTGTCGGCCCACCGGTAGGGTCACCGGCATGACGGATGCCGCCGACGCCCGCAGGAGCCGACAGCCACGCAAGCGCCTGCACTACGGCGAGGGGCGCGAGGCCCTGTTGAACGCCGCCGTACGGGTGGTGGCGCGGGGCGGACTGCGCAATCTCACCTACCGGGCCGTCGCGGAGGAGGCCGGGGTCACCCACGGTCTCGTCGTGCACCACTTCGGTTCGCGCGACGCGCTGATCGAGGAGGCTCTCGCCCACACGATCCGCACCTCGCTGAGCACCAGTGCCCTGGAACCGGGCACCGGCAGGGTCGGGGACTTCTCGACCGGACTGTCCGAGATGGTCACCGCGGATCCGGGCACCCAGGCGTTCCAGTACGAGCTGCTGCTGGAGGCCCGCCGCCGGCCGGAACTGCTGCCGCAGATCCGCGCCCTGTACGACCAGTACTTCGACGCCACGCAGCGGGAGCTGAGCCGGATGCTGCCGGCCGACGCGGACCGGGCGCTGACCCGGTTGGTCTTCGCCGCGCTCGACGGCCTCGTGCTGCACCAGCTCGTCCTCGGCGAGCCCGAGGTCACGGACGCCGCCCTGGAGGAGCTGCGCTCCCTGCTGAGGCTCCTCGACGCGGACGGCGACCGCACCGGCGAGGCCCGTGCCTGACCTTCCGACCTGCGCTTTCAAGGCCCTGGACGCTCCGGCGTCCGGGGCCTTCCGCTGTTTCGGGCACGGCGGTGCCGGGCGGGTTACGGCTCCGTAAAACACGGACGGCCGGGCAGAAATACCGCCTCACCCCCTTGCCAAACGGATAGCTTCCGCCCACGATGAGGCAACTCGTTTGGCCTCAAAACAATCTCCCCTTCCCTCCCCGTCCCGACAGGTGATCCGAGTGGACAGTCAGACGGCGGTCGCCCCGCACCCCTCGCACGATTCCTCCAAGACCGGCAGGCTCAAGCCCGATTCCCTCGGCGTCCTGGGCATCCTCTTCTTCGTCCTCTCCGCCCAGGCACCGCTGACCGGCATCGCCGGAGCCGTCCCCATCGCCGTCGCCATCGGCAACGGGGCCGGCGCCCCCGCGGCGTACGTCGCGGCCGGCTGCGTGGTCCTGTTGTTCTCCATCGGCTTCGTCGCCATGGGCCGCCACGTGGTGGACGCCGGCGCCTTCTACACCTACATCGGCAAGGGCCTGGGCCGCTCCACCGGCTCCGGCAGCGCCGGTGTCGCCCTCTTCGCCTACTGCACGGTCCAGGCCGCCATGTACGGGCTCTACGGCGCGACGGTGAGCGGTCTGGTCGAGCACTACGCCGGTGTACACGTGGCGTGGTGGGTCTGGACCCTGGTCACCATGGTCGTCGTCCAGGTCCTCGGCGCCGCCGGCATCGAGATGGGCGCCAAGGTCCTCGCCGTTTTCGTCCTGGCGGAGTTCAGCATCCTGATCGCCTTCGCCCTAGTGACCTTCTTCAAGGGCGGCGGTCCCGAGGGTCTCGACTTCGGCGGCAGCTTCTCGCCCGGCGCCGCGCTCCAGGGCGCTCCCGGCGTGGCGCTGATGTTCGCCGTCGCGTCGATGTTCGGCTTCGAGGCCACCGCCATCTACGGCGAGGAGGCCCGGGAACCCAGGAAGACGGTCCCGCGCGCCACCTATCTGTCGGTCGCGGTGATCACCTGTTTCTTCGCCTTCACCTCGTGGATGCTGGTCTCCGCGCACGGCGCGTCCCGGGCGACGGCCGAGGCCGGCCGGGCGCTGACGTCCGGCGACGCCACGACCTGGGTCTTCACCCCGATCACCGCCCAGTTCGGCGCCTGGACCGGCGATGTGCTGCCCGTCCTGCTGGCCACCTCGCTGTTCGCCGGCATCCTGGCCTTCCACAACTCCGCCAACCGCTACCTTTTCTCGCTCGGCCGTGAGGGCCTCCTGCCGCACGGGCTGACCGCGATCAACCAGCGGCACTCCCCCTGGGCGGCCGGCGTCGTCCAGACCCTGATCTCGGTGGCCCTGGTCATACCGTTCGCACTGCTGGGCAAGGACCCGGTGCTGACGCTCTTCTCCTGGTTCAGCGGAGTCGCCGTTCTGGGGATCATGCTCCTGTACTTCCTGACCTCGGTCTCCGTGGTCGTCTTCTTCCGCCGCTCCCGCGCCGACATCCGGCCGTGGAACACGCTGATCGCCCCGGTCCTGGGCGCGCTCGGCATCGCCGGCGCGATCTGGCTCATCATCGACAACTTCACCACGCTCATCGGCGGCGACGAGGCCACCGCCGTGTGGCTCGAGCTCACCGTCCCGGCCGTACTGATCCTGGGACTCGTCGTGGCGCGGCTGACGCGGCGCGGCCCCGCCGTCACGCTCTGACCTCGACGTCCCGCGCCGCGGGCGACGGCGGCACCACTCCCCGGGTGCCGCCGTCGGCCCGCCCCTCATGCCCCGCCCACTGTCACGTTTCACACCTTCCGGAGGAGAGCTGATGCCGGCCCTCGCCCATGACGACCTGCTGCGTCGCGCCAAGGAACTGGACCTGCCCGCCCAGCACCACATCGACGGGGTGGACGAGCCGGGCGGCGGCGCCGCGTTCTCGGTCGTCTCACCTCGCGACGGACAGGTGCTGACGGAGGTGGCCGACGGGCAGGCCGCCGAGGTGGACGCCGCCGTGGCGGCCGCCCGCCGGGCCTTCGACTCCGGTCCCTGGCCCCGCCTCGCGCCCGTCGAGCGCGGCCGGATCCTGCTGCGCATCGCCGAACTGCTCGAAGAGCAGCGGGAGAAGCTCGCCCTGACCATCAGCCTGGAGATGGGCAAACCCATCACGGACGCCTACGACATCGAACTGCGCGCGGCCATCAACACCTTCCGCTGGTACGGGCAGCTGGCCGACAAGCTGACCGACGAGTCGCCGCACACCTCCCCGGACGCCCTAGCGCTGATCACCCGGGAACCGGCGGGTGTCGTGGGCGCGGTGGTGCCGTGGAACTTCCCCCTGACGCTGGCGAGCTGGAAGGTCGCCCCGGCGCTCGCCGCCGGCTGCGCGGTCGTCCTCAAGCCGTCCGAGAACTCGCCCCTGTCCGCCCTGCTGCTCGGCCGGATCGCCACCGAGGCCGGACTGCCGCCCGGCGTGCTCAACGTCGTCACCGGGGACGGGCCGGTGGCCGGCCGGGCGCTCGGACTCCACCCCGGTGTGGACGTCCTGGCCTTCACCGGCTCCACCGCCGTCGGCCGCCACTTCCTGCGCTACGCCGCCGACTCCAACCTCAAGCGCGTCTGGCTCGAACTGGGCGGCAAATCACCGAACATCATCCTCCCCGACGCCCCCGACCTGGAGAAGGCCGCCGCCACCGCCGCCTGGGGCATCTTCTTCAACCAGGGCGAGATGTGCACCGCCCCCTCCCGCCTCCTGGTGCACTCCTCCGTCGCCGAACGGGTCACCGAGGCCATCGTGGCCCGGGCCCGCGAACTGCAGGTCGGTGATCCGCTGGACCCGGCGACCGAGATGGGCGCGCTGGTGGGAGAGAGCCATCTGGAGCGCGTACTCGACCACATCGGCACCGGCCTCGACGAAGGCGCCCGGCTGCGGGCCGGAGGCGAGCGCACGCTGGCCGGCACCGGCGGCAGCTTCCTGAGCCCCACCGTCTTCGACCAGGTCGATCCCGGCATGCGGCTGGCCCGCGAGGAGATCTTCGGCCCCGTCCTGTCCGTCCTCCCCTTCGACGACCTGGACGAGGCGGTCCGCCTGGCCAACGCCACCGAATACGGCCTCGCCGCCGGCCTGTGGACCTCCGACCTGTCCACCGCCCACCGGGTCTCCCGCGCCCTCAAGGCCGGCACGGTCTGGGTCAACTGCTACGAGGAGGGCGACCTGACCGTGCCCTTCGGCGGCATGAAGCAGTCGGGCAACGGCCGCGACAAGTCCGTCCACGCCATCGAGAAGTACACCGAACTCAAGACCACCTGGATCCAGTTGTGACCCGCCCCTTGATCGCGATCCCCGCGCGCTTCTCCGCGACCACCTCCGCACTGCGGTACGCCGCGGAGGTCAACGCCCGCGCGCTGATCGAGGCCGTCTGGCGGGCCGGCGGCGAACCGGCCACCATCCACCCCGCGCCGATGGACGCCACGGAGGTCGCCGCCCGCCTGGCCCGCTTCGACGGAGTCCTGCTCCCCGGCGGCGGCGACCTCGCCCCGCACCGCTACGGCGCCGAGGACACCCACGCCAGCGTCTACGACGTCGACGAGGCGCAAGACGCCTTCGACCTGGAAGTGGCCCGCGCCGCACTGGACCTGGGCCTTCCGCTGCTGGCGATCTGCCGTGGTCTCCAGGTCGTCGACGTCGCCCTCGGCGGCACCCTGGAGCAGGACATGGGCGGCCCGGACCTCGAACACCGGCATGTCGTGCATCCGGTGGCGATCCGGCGCGGCACCCTGCTGGAGCAGGCCACCGGCGCACAGAAGGTGGAGGCCTCCTGCTACCACCACCAGCGGGTGAGCGGCATCGCGGCAGGGCTCGCGGTCACCGCACGGGCCGCCGACGGCACCGTGGAGGGACTCGAACTTCCCGGCGCCCAAGGGTGGTTCACGGCCGTCCAGTGGCACCCCGAGGACACCGCCCACGAGGACCGGGCCCAGCAGGGCCTCTTCGACGCCCTCGTACGAGCCGCCCGGGACGGACACCGCCCACCGCATCCCCTGCGACATCCCGCACTGCCGTGACGTCGAGGGCTGCCGCGGCCATGCTGGACCTGGCCCGCGGCAAGGCCCCGTCGGTGTGTCGTGGTGCGGTACATCGCCTGGACGTCCGGTTCCAGCTGGACCGTCGGGCCGACCTCGAACGCGGGTCCCTCCAGACCGTCGAGGGACATCATCTCCATCAGGGCGACCGCGCCGTCGATCTCGTCGCCGGAAACCGACACCCCGCCCCTGCGCGTCTTCTTCGGCACCGAGGGACTGGACATGATCCCCCACGTCTACGCCGAGCGCCTCAAGACCTGGCAGGACTGGGCCCACGTCTCCACCCTGGCCCAGGGCAACCCGGCCTGAACCGAGCGGCGGTACGCGTCTGGCCGTGGGCCCTCAACGGTAGGGCACACCAGTCACAGCAGGGTCAGCGGCGCGTGTCGCCAGGCGCGAGCAGGCTGGCCGTCCCCCTCACCGATGACGAACTCCGGGACCTCCCCCTGCCGACGGCCAAGGCGAGCGCGGCGCGCGCGGCCCTACTCGATGGTGTCGCCCTGCTGCACCCGGTCCGCCCCGGCCGGACCGCCTCCGGCGCCGACGGGCAGCGGGACGTACGGCTGCGGCTCCCGGTGGCCGTACGGTCGCGGCGGCCGGACCGGCTCCCACCGAGGTCAGGGCGAGTGCGCCGACCACCCCGCCCAGCACAGCCCGGCGCGGGACGCCCGGCTCACGAGACGCACCCGCCGACGCGCCGGGTGCTCAGCGCCACGTCGTCCATGCGGACGTCGTACGACGACGGCGTGGGACCGGCCTGGTAGAGCTGCCAGCCCAGCCTGAGCCGGTCGAAGGCCGGGAAGACGAAGTCGTCCGCCGTGCCGCCGTGTTCCTTGGTGGAGACCGTCAGCTCGGGCCGCTCGACGCCGTCCAGGTAGACGGTGACGCGGTTGTCGGTCGCGTCGAGGTGGAACTCGACGCACTGCCAGGTGCCGGCGGTGGCGGGAGCGGAGGTCTTCCAGGCGGTCCAGTCCCCCGTCGGGCCGAGGTCCGAGCCGACGCCCCAGAAGTTGGCCCGCTCGGTGGGGACGTACTGACCGCCCAACGGCCGTACGAGGGTGGGGCCGTCGGAGCCGGAGGCCTCGGCGATGGTCCAGTGCGCCCAGTCGGGGGCCGTGGGGAATCGGTCGACGCGCAGCCGCAGGCGGGCCCAGAGGCTGTTGCCGGCGGGCGCGAGGTCGGACAGGACGAGGAAGGCGCGGCCGTTGCCCTGCGTGCGCAGCCGCAGTTCACGGCCGTGTCCGGTGTGGCTGGGTTCGACGGTGAGCGAACCGTCGGAGGTGTCGGCGGTCCAGTCACGGCCCCCGGTGACGGGGCCGAGGGGGAGGCGGTCGAAGCTTTCCCGCACGAAGGTGCCAGGGGGGAACGCGGTGGTGGGGGTGGCCGAGGCGGTGGGGGGTGTCGCGAGCAGCGCGGCCGATGCCGCCAACAGCGCTGCGAGCTTCCTCAAGCGTGTCATGGGCACAGTCTGCAACACCGGTCACAGCGGTCACCCGGCCCGGTCTCCCAACAGCAGCCCGTCCGCGGCCGGTTGGGGAAGGTCCGCGGCAGCCGGCTTGCGGATGAGCAGCAGTGCCGCGTCGTCGTGGAGCCGGCCGCCCACGTGGTCGAGCAGTTCGTCGTGGAGGGCGTCGAGGGTGCGCGCGGGCTCGTCGGACAGATGGCGCGCCAGTCCCTCGGCGAGCGGGTAGAACGCCCGCCCGTGATCGCGGGCCTCGGTCACCCCGTCGGTGTAGAGGAGCAACTGGTCGCCGTCGTCGAAGGGCAGCACCTGGAGGCTCGGGGTCTCGTCGGTGAGGGCGCGCAGGCCGAGGGGCGGGGCCGGACGCGTGGGCTCGACGGCGGCCACGTCCCCGGCGGCGCGGACCAGCAGCGGTGGGGCGTGTCCGCAGTTCACCATCTCCAGCCGGCCGACCCGTGGGTGGCCGGCGACCACTGCGGTCACGAAGTCGTCCGCGCCGAGGTTGCGTGCCAGGCTCCGCTCGATCCGGTCGACGACCGTGAGGAGGTCGGGTTCGTCGTAGGCGGCCTCGCGGAAGACACCCAGCACCAGCGCGGCGGTCCCCACGGCCGGCAGTCCCTTGCCGCGCACGTCGCCGACGATCAGCCGGACCCCGTACGGCGTGTTCACGAGGGCGTAGAGATCGCCGCCGATCCGGGCCTCGGCCGCGGCGGCGCTGTAGCGGACGGCCACCTCGAAGGGGCCGACGATCTCCGGCACGGGCTTGAGCAGCGCGTGCTGGGCGGCTTCCGCGACCGAGCGGACGGCCGCGAGCACCCGTTCCCGGCGTACCCGCAGCGCGCCGGCCAGGCCGCTCGCCAGGGTCACGGCTGTCAGCGAGGACAGCACGACCGCCAGTTCCCGCGCCGGGACCTCGTGCCGCACGCCGAGCGCGGCGGCGAGCGCGGCGGCGAGGAGGCCGACGCAGAGGACACCGCGCGGCCTGTTCGTGGTGGCGGCGAGCGCGGGTCCGGCCGCGAGGAGGGGCAGCCAGATCATCCCCGCTCCGCCGACGAGGTCGACCAGCACCACGACGAGAACGATCAGCACGGGCAGGACCGGTCCCGCCGCCACGGTCCTGAACAGGTGCGTCGGCCCATGGCCGCCACCATGGTGTCGGTCCTGGTTCATGTCGTTTCCGCAGTCCTCGTCTTTGTATATGGATGTCTGCACCGAAATATCGGTTTCCTCTAGGAAACGGGTTCGACTCGGGTGCCACAAGGACCGGGATTTCACATAGTGAGCGAGAGGCCCCTGGTCACTCGGCTCGCGGTCGGGAGCAGCCGGGCCAGGATCTCCTGGAGCCGGGGCAGCCGGTCCGCCGGCAGGGAGACACCGAGGGAGCCGAGGGTGTCGCCGCTGTAGACGGGAACGGCGACACAGACCGTGCCGAGGGTGTACTCCTCCAGGTCCGTGACGGCGGGGGCCACGGGCGAGGAGTCCAGCCGCCGGAGAAGCTCGGGCGCGCTGGTGATGGTCCTCGGCGTGAGGTCGGCGAGGCGGTGGCGGGAGAGGTAGTCCTTACGGGCCTCGTCGTCCAGTTCCCGCAGTACGGACTTGCCCAGCGCGGTGGCGTGTCCGGCGTCCTCGAAGCCCACCCAGAGGTCGACGCGGGGTGCCCTGGGGCCGTCGACGATCTCGGCGACCCTGATCTCGCCCTCCTCGTAGAAGGTGAGGTAGGCGGCGGTCGCGAGCTCGTCCCGCAGCGCGGCGAGCGTGGGCCGGACGCGGCTGAGCAGCGCCTGTCCCCGGCCCGCCGTGTGCAGCGTGCGCAGCCTGTCCCCCAGGACGAAGCCGCCGTCCTCCAGTTTGCGGACGTATCCGTCGTGGACCAGCGTCCGCAGCAGGTGGTAGGCGGTGGCCAGGGGCAGGCCCGTCTCGCGCGCCAGCTGCTTCGCCGGCGCGCCGTTCTCGTGCGCGCTCACCGCCTCCAGCAGGCGGAAGGCCCGCTGCACGGACGTGATGAGCGTAGGGCCGTCCTGCGCAGCCATACGACCAGCGTGCGCCGGGCCTCCGCCTTGGGCAAGACGTGCGCCCCCGCCCCCTCAGCTCCTCACCCCTCAGCTCCCCATCCCGCGAAGATCCGCCGCGGGTGAGGGGGAGGGCGAGCAGTACTCCGACCGAGGACCCCGCGTGTCGTACACCGCGCGGATGATCCGTTCGACCTCTGCGATGCACCCCCTGGGCCGACCGGACGGTGATCGGCCCGAGGGTGCGCAGGCCGGCGGCGTGGTACGCGCCCGACCCGCCGGGGCGGCCGTGTCGCCCTGCGGCCCCGAGCGGCCGTGCGATGGCCGACGTTCGCGGCGCTCGCGGCCGAGGTCCGTGCGCTCGAGTGTTCCCGAGCCGACGTCAGGAGCTGCTGACCAGCCCGGCGACGTGCGCGGTGACCGTGTCCAGGATGTCCGTCCAGGCGGCCGCGTCGCCGAGGACCAGGTAGTTGAGGGTCAGGCCGTCGGTCATGGCGGCCAGATAGCGGGCCAGGACGGGGACGGGGACGCCGAGCCGGAGGTCCATGCTCCGGCACAGCTGCTCGATGAGTTCGGCGTAGGCCTCCTCGTACAGCTCGTACTGGCGGCGCGCCAGATGCTCGAACCCGGGCCGGCGCAGGGCGTACTGGGTGAGTTCGTAGGTCAGCATGTGCTCGTCGGGGTGGGCGCGGACGTGGTCCCAGTACGCCCCGAATCCGGCGCGGATCGTGTCCTGGAGCGTGGCACGGGGCCGGATCGCGTCCTTCACGACGCTCACCGAGTGGGCGGTGAGCGTCGTGATGACGGACTCGACGAGGGCCTGCTTGGAGTCGAAGCAGTAGTGGAAGACGCTCAGGGACACGCCGGCCTCGGCGGCGATGGACCGGGTCGTCGTGTTCGGGACGCCGTCCCGGGCCATCGCTCTGATCGCCGCTTCCGTCAGCTGCCGGCGCCGTTCGGCCGACGGCATGCGTGCCATCCGTGTCCCCCGCGTGTCGTGACTGCCGCTAGGCGCTGTGGACGCCCACTTCGTAGAGCGAGTATCCCCATTCGGTGCCGCGGTCGAGTCCGTGGACCCGGACGTAACGGGCCGGGGTGCCGGTGAACCTGGCCGTGTCCAGGCCGCCGTCGCCGGACGTGGTGGACCAGGCGGTCGTCCACGTCGCGCCGTCGGTGGAGAGCTCGATGCGGTACGACTTCCCGTACGCGCGCTCCCAGTCGACGGTGACGCGGGAGACCAGGTTGGTGGACCCGAGGTCGACCTGCCACCACTGGTCGTCGCTCCAGTCGCTGGCCCAGCGGGTGGAGTCGTCGCCGTCCACGGCCTGGCCGGGCTGGTAGCTGGTGAACGGGTTGGACTCGGACGAACCGGCCGTGGCCGTCATCCCCTTGGCGAGGTTGACGGAGGCCTGGTGCTGCTCGGTCGCGCCCCAGGTGTCGACGTAGGACTCCGCGCCCCGGAAGAGGTCGTCGACCACGTCCTGGCCGCCGACGAGCCGGATGTCCTCGATCCAGTCGGGGATCAGGCCGACGTTGGCGCCGCCGTCGGTGTTGAAGTCGAAGGTGCGCTGACCGACGGTCTGCCTGTCGACGACCGAGCCGCCGTCGACGCTCCTGAAGGGGTAGGTGACCTTGTTGGCGGCGTCGGCGCCGCGCGGGGCCGGGTGGTCGCCGATGCCGTTGAAGTCGGTGCCGAAGCCGTACCCCACGCCGTACTTCGCACGCAGCGCGTCCGTTCGCTTCGCCTCGGTGGCGAAGGCCTCGGAGCCGTGCATGTACTGGGCGACGAAGCCTCCGAGGGAGTAGACCCGCTCGGTCCAGTTCAGGTCCATCCAGCTGTGCGAGGAGAGCACGCCGGGGTAGGACGCGGCCTCGAAGATGTCGAGCGCCTGGCCGACCGCCTTGACGCTCATGTGGTCGATCTCCAGCATCATCTTGCGCTTCATCATGCCGCGCACGGCGTACTCGCCGAGGTCGGTGAGCCCTCGGGTGTTGCACTGCGCGTTCTCGTCGTACTCCGGCACCTCGGTGCCCGCCGGCAGCTCGTCCTCGGCCTCGGAGGCGGCGGTGCCGATGGGGTTGTCGTGCTGCGGCCCGGTGCACTTCTCGGTCTGCCAGAAGGTGCCGGTGGACAGGAACTGGCCGACGTTGATGGCCGTGCCGAGGCCACCCTCGTCGAAGCGGACGCCGCACAGCGCGTTGTCGAACTTGTGGCACAGGAACATGCTGCGCACGCCCAGCGCGTACAGCTCGTCGAGCCCCTTGTCGATGTCGGACTTGCTGCACTGCCCGACGTCCAGGATCTGCTTGCAGCCGAACGGCTCGGAGGTCTCGACGCCCAGGATGACGGCGAGCTTGCCCGCCTTGATGACCGCGCGGGCCTGCGCGCTGTCGGTGACGATCCGGAACCAGCCCTTGCCGGTGCCGCCGTACATCTTGTCGATGTAGGCCTGAAGGTCGTACGTCAGCTTGGCCTGCAGCCGGATCGAGGTCATCTCGTCGCAGCCGCGGTCCTTGAAGAAGTACACCGAGCAGATCACGCCGTTGGTGACGAGGTCGTTGACGAGCACCCGCTGGCCGCCGCGCCAGGCGCGCTCCACCCAGGCGTAGTAGTTGGCCTGGTGGGTCATCGAGTCGTACGCCGGCCAGTCCTTGAAGGTCGGCCAGCCGACCGGGTCGTGCCTCCCGTCTCCGCCGTGGGTGATGTAGTCGAAGATCGCTAGGGTGCCGTCGGGGTAGTGCTCGGGGCAGTCCTTGAGCGCGTCGGCGACACCGGCCTCGGAGAACACCTTGCCGCAGATCAGCCGGCCGCCGAAGGCCTCGTTGGAGAACAGGTGGTTGTGCGCGTCGACGAAACCGCGCACCTCCCCGGCGGAGTTGGTGCCGGTGAAGGGCTCACCGGTGATGTCGATCCCGGAGTCCGGCGCGGGCCTGGCCGTGGGTGTCCACCAGTCGGCGGCGGCCGCCGAACTCTGGGCCGGGCCGAGGACCGTGGCCAGCACGAGAAGGAGCAGCGAGACGAGAGTGAGGTCTCTGCGTCTGCGGTACGAGCGTCCGGTCATGGTCACGGCCCACGTCCCTCGGTCGGCGGGATGGCGCGGTCGACGAGGGCTTTTTGACTGCCCTTGAGATTGTCATGACCGACGCAAGATAGTGCGACGAGGATCGGGGCGGGAGAGGTTCCGAGTCAAGAGTCCGGGACACTTGACCTGATAAGTGGGGGTGGCGCGAGTAAACCACCCGCATACGTGGGGCAGTTGCACGCCGAGGGCAGACGCGCCCACCCGTTCAGGTGAGGATCCGGGGGAGCGGCCCTGCGGAGCCGGGTGTGGCCCCTATCCAGGGCACATGGACACTTCGCGCACTTCTGTAGAGCCCGGCCGGATCTCCCGCCGCCGGTTCACGGCGGCCACGGCCCAAACGGCCGCCGCGCTGACCGCCGTCTCCTCCCCGGCCGCGGCGGCTCCACCCGCCCGGGACACGCCCAAGTCCACCGCCGAATGGGCCACTTGCCTCGCGGTCGCCCGCGCCCTGCTGGTGGTCGACGAACACGACCGGCCGCTCGTCCCGGCGTACCGGAAGGTCCTCGACGGCGGGCTCCCGCGGGCGAAGACGGGGACCGCGAAGAAGGTGCTGGTGGTCGGCGCGGGGCCGGCCGGCCTGGTGGCCGCCTGGCTGCTGAAGCGGGCGGGGCACCACGTCACGCTCGTGGAGGCCAACGGCAACCGGGTCGGCGGCCGCATCAAGACCTTCCGTACGGGCGGCCACGAGCGGGCGGGACAGGCCTTCGCCGATCCGCTGCAGTACGCGGAGGCGGGCGCCATGCGCATCCCCGGCAGCCACCCGCTGGTGATGGGCCTGATCGACCGACTCGGTGTCCGGAAGCGGCGGTTCCATCTGGTCGACGTCGACGCCGACGGCAAGCCCGTCAACAACGCCTGGCTGCACGTGAACGGCGTCCGGGTGCGCCGCTCCGAGTACGCGCGCTCGCCGCGCCGGGTCAACCGCTCGTTCGGGGTGCCCCGCGCGTACTGGGACAAGCCCTCCGGGACCATCCTGCGCGAGGCCCTGGACCCGGTGCGCGACGAGTTCAGCACGCTCGGCGCCGACGGCAGGCGGGTCGACAAGCCGCTGCCGGAGCGGGTGCGGGGCTGGGCGCGGGTGGTGCAGAAGTACGGCGACTGGTCGATGTACCGGTTCCTGACCGAGGAGGCCGGCTTCGACGAGCGGACGATCGATCTCGTCGGCACCCTGGAGAACCTGACCTCCCGGCTCCCGCTCTCCTTCATCCACAGTTTCATCAGCTCCTCGCTGATCAGCCCGGACACCGAGTTCTGGGAGCTGGTCGGCGGCACGGCCACGCTTGCGGACGCGCTGCTCAAGGAGGTCGCCGACGTGCTGCGGCTCGACCGGCGGGCGACGCACATCGAGTACTGGGCGCCGGACCGGCACGGCGCCGACGACACCGCGCACGTGCGCGCCGACGGGCCGCACGTCTGGATCGACACGGTTTCCGAGGGGCGCGGCGGCAGGGTCGTGCGCGAGGAGTTCACCGCCGATCTGGCGATCGTCACGGTGCCGTTCTCGGGGCTGCGGCAGATGCAGGTCAGCCCGCTGATGTCGTACGGGAAGCGGCGGGCGGTCGCGGAGCTGCACTACGACAGCGCGACCAAGGTGCTGCTGGAGTTCGCCCGGCGCTGGTGGGAGTTCACGGAGGCCGACTGGAAGCGCGAACTCGACGCCGTACGGCCGGGGTTGTACGACGACTACCGCGCCGGGAAGGTGCCGGCCGACGGGAGTCTGCTGGGCGCGCATCCGTCCGTGCCACCGGGGCACATCACCCCGGGGCAGCGGGCGCACTACGCCGCCAACCGGTGGGCGGGCCGGGACCAGCCGGAGGCGGCGCACATCGTGGGCGGCGGCTCGGTGTCCGACAACTCCAACCGGTTCATGATCAACCCGTCCCACCCGGTCGACGGCAGCGAGGGCGGTGTCGTCCTCGCCTCCTACAGCTGGGCCGACGACGCCTCCCGCTGGGACTCCCTCGACGACGACGCCCGCTACCCGCACGCCCTGCGCGGGCTGCAGCAGGTCTACGGCCGGCGCGTCGAGGTCTTCTACACGGGCGCCGGCCGCACCCAGAGCTGGCTGCGCGACCCCTACGCCTACGGCGAGGCGTCCGTGCTGCTCCCCGGCCAGCACACGGAGCTACTGACGGCGATCCGCACCCCGGAGGGCCCGCTGCACTTCGCGGGCGACCACACCTCGGTCAAGCCCTCGTGGATCGAGGGGGCGCTGGAGTCGGGGGTGCGGGCCGCGCTGGAGGTCCACCACGCCTGACCGGAGCGTTCCGAGCACGTGGTGAACGCGTCCGAACGAGGGGCAGGCTCCCCTTCCGCACGAGGAGGGGAGCCTGCCGGCGACGGCGGCCGTGACGTGGATCACGAACAGGGCGTCGTCAGGGTTCTGACGGTGTGTTGTCAGGAAGCTGCGGTTCCATGGCGGCGGACGTTCCCCCCACCAGGAGTGCCATGACCCCCATCGTCGCGCACGACCCGTCCGAATCCGTTCCCGAGTTCCCGATGCCCCGGGACGCGGCCTGTCCGTTCGCGCCACCCCCCGAAATGCTGCGGCTGCAGGACGAGCGGCCGGTCGCCAAGGTCCGTCTGTGGGACGGCAGTACGCACTGGCTCGTCACCCGCTACGACGACCAGCGCGCCCTGTACGGCGACGCGCGGCTCAGCGTCGACGTCACCCGGCCCGGCTTCCCGTACCTCAGCGCGGGCTTCAAGGAGACCGCCGGCAGGACCCCGCCGTCGTTCCTGAACATGGACGACCCCGAACACGCGCGCATCCGGCGGATGGTCACCGCGCCGTTCACCATCAAGCGGATGGAGGCGCTGCGGCCGACGGTCCAGCGCATCACCGACGAGCTGATCGACGCGATGCTGGCCGGGCCGAACCCGGCCGACCTGGTCGAGGCGCTCGCGCTGCCGCTGCCCTCGCTGGTGATCTGCGAGCTGCTGGGCGTGCCCTACGATGACCACGACTTCTTCCAGAGCCACAGCAGGGTCGGGGTGAGCCGGAACGCGACGGCGGAGGAGGCCCGGGCCGCCAACATCGCCCTGTACACGTACCTGGACCGCCTGCTCGACGTGAAGCTCGTCGCGCCCGCCGACGACATGCTCTCCGACCTGGCCGCCCGGATGCGCGACGGTGACCTCACCCGGCACGAGGCCGCGATGCTGGGCCAGTTGCTGCTCGGCGCCGGCCACGAGACCACCGCCAACATGATCTCCCTCGGGGTGCTGGCGCTGCTCGAGCATCCCGAGCAGCTGGCGATCGTCCGTGCCACCGACGACCCGAAGGTCCTGGCCGGCGCGGTGGAGGAGCTGTTGCGCTATCTGACCGTCGTGCACAGCGGTCAGCGGCGGCTGGCGCTGGAGGACCTGGAGGTCGGCGGGCAGCGCATCCGCGCCGGCGAGGGTGTCATCATCCCGGGGGCGACCGGCAACTGGAGCGCCGAGCGCTTCCCCGACCCCGGCCGCCTGGACGTGCGCCGTGACGCCCGCCGTCACATGGCGTTCGGCTTCGGCATCCACCAGTGCCTGGGCCAGCCCCTCGCCCGTGTCGAACTCCAGGTGGTGTACGGCACGTTGTTCCGCCGGGTGCCCCAACTGCGGGTGGCGGCAGGGCTGCACGAGATCCCGTTCAAGCACGACGGGCTCGTGTACGGCGTCCATGAGCTGCCGGTGACCTGGTAGCGGTCCCCGGTCCGGCGCGGTCGTCAGGCCACGCGGACGTGTACCGGGGAGACACGTCCGCGCGGCTGCCGGGGGGCGCGTCAGCTCGTCGCGCGCACCGCGTCCCGGATCAGGTCCGCGACTTCCTTCGGCTGCGAGACGGCGACGGCGTGCGAGGCGCCCTCCAGCTCGACGGTCGTCGCCCCGGCGCGCTTGGCGCCGAACCGCTCCACCTCGGGGTTGATGGCCTGGTCCGCACCGGCGATCAGCGCCCAGGACCGCTTGGTCCGCCAGGCGGCCGCGGCGGCCTTCTCCTCGAACGCGGCGGCGGCCAGGGGGCGCTGGGCCGCGGCGAGGACCTTGGTGACGTCCGAGGGAACGTCGGCCGCGAAGATCGCGGGGAAGGCGTCCTCGGCGATGGTGACCTCGGCGGCCGACTCGCCGTCCGGGGTCGGGTACGTCCACTGCCTGAGGTTGCTGACCAGCGGCGACAGCGGGAAGCGGCCCTGCAGCTCGCCGAGGCTCTCGCCCTCCTCCAGGGCGTAGGCGGCGACGTAGACGAGGCCGACCACGTTCTCCGTGACGCCGGCGACCGTGATGAGGGCGCCGCCGTAGGAGTGGCCGACGAGGATCACCGGGCCGTCGATCTGGGCGGCGACGGAGGCGACGTAGGCGGCGTCGGAGGCGAGGCCGCGCAGTGGGTTCGGCGGGGCGATCACCGGGATGCCGTGGTCCTGCAGTTCCGTGATGACGCCGGACCAGCTGGCGGCGTCGGCGAACGCGCCGTGGACGAGTACGACGGTGGGCGTGGTGGTCATGACTGTGCTGTCTCCCGAAGATCAGACGTGCAGGGCGTCGCGGAGGGTGCTCACGGCGAGGGTGATGGCGGCCTCGGCGGCATGTGTGGAGCGCAGGGCGTTGAGCATCACGAAGTCGTGGATGATGCCCTGGAAACGCACCGCGGTGACCGGCACACCGGCCTCGCGGAGCTTGTTGGCGTACGCCTCGCCCTCGTCCCGCAGCACGTCGGCCTCACCGGTGATCACCAGAGCCGGAGGCAGGCCCGCGAGCTGCTCGACCGTGGCCCGCAGCGGCGACGCGGTCACCTGCGCACGCTCGGCCTCATCGCTCGTGTACTGGTCCCAGAACCACCGCATCGCATCCCGGCGCAGGAAATACCCCGTCGCGAACTGGCGATACGACGCCGTATCGAAAGAGGCGTCGGTCACCGGATAGAACAGCACCTGCTGCACCAGCGCAACCCCACCACGCTCCTTCGCCATCAACGTCAGCGCCGCCGCCATGTTGCCGCCCACCGAGTCACCCGCCACCGCCAGCCGCGAACCGTCCAGCCCCCTCGAACCACCCTGGGCCACCACCCACCGCGCCACCGCGAAGTTCTGCTCGATCGCCACCGGATAACGCGCCTCCGGCGACAACTCGTACTCCGGGAAGACCACCGCCGCCCCGGCCCCCACCGCGAGCTCACGCACCAGCCGGTCATGAGTGTGGGCATCGCCGAACACCCAGCCCGCCCCATGAATGTACAAAATCACCGGCAAAACACCCTCAGCACCGGCAGGCCTCACCACACGAACCCGCACACCACCCGTCGGACCACCCGCGACAGTGACCCACTCCTCCTCCACCGCCGGCTTGACCACATCACCCGACTGCACCTCGTCGACCGCCTTACGGCCCTCCACCGGACCCAGATCGAACAGATACGGCGGATTCGCGGTCGCCTCGGCGAACGCCGCGGCCTCGGGCTCGAGCACCGGCACGACCGGCTCTAGGACGTCGGACATGGGAATCTCCTGGTGTTTTCGGGGTGCGTTGTCCTGCCCCCGCACGCTAGATCCGCGGGACGAGCGGGAATTGCCCGCGCGTGCACCGGTGATGTCCTCACAGCGCAGGATGCCGCGGAACTCGTCGTACACAATGTGCGCACCCACACACAGGATCCGCGCCGCCCGCCGGCCAGGGCGCTCGCGGTGCGCGGCGGTGTCGTCACGGTGGTCGGGGACGACCAGGACATGGCCGGGCGTCGGCCCGGACACACGGGTCGTCGACGCGCTCGGCCGACGGGTCGTGCCCGGCCTGAACGACGCCCGTCCGCCTGTGATCCGGGGCGGCCCGCGGTGCGAGCGAGCAGGAGATCGCCGCGAGCCGGCGTGCGCGTCGCACTGAGCGAGGCATGCGCGCGTGGGTCTCGGGCGGTGCTGATCCGAGGAGGCCAGGTCACGTGACTGGTGGCCTGGCCTCCTTCGCTTTGTCTCGCAGGCTCAAGGGGCGACCGCGTAGTCGCCGAGGGCTGGCTCCAGGAGTGCGAAGACCTGGGTGGCTTCGTGGGTGATCACGGCGGCGATGTGCTCGTTGTCGTGGTCGGCGAGGGTCAGTTCCTGGATACGTTCGAACAGCAGCCGGTGGGCTGCGCCGAGTTGGGCTGCGACGGCGCGGGGGGTGATGTCGTCGGCTGCGGGGGTGCCGGTGGCCGCCGCGAGGGTCTCGGCCAGTGCGTGCTCCCGCCGGTCGTGGAGGTCGCGCAGCCGAGCGGTGAGGGTGGGGCTCTCGGCGATCATGCGAGAGAAGTCCGGGCCGCTGAAGCCCGCCACGGGGTCGTGCTCCTCGACGGCGGCGAGGAAGGCGGTGCGCAGCGCGGTCAGGGCGGACTCGCCCGCCGCGCGCCCCGCCACCACCTCGGCCAGGCCGGCGACGAACTCCTCCTGGTGGTCGAGGGCCAGATCTTCCTTGCGCTGGAAGTAGTTGGTGACCGTCTTCTTCGCGACCCGGGCCGCTGCGGCGATCTCCGCGATCGTCGTCTGCTCGAAGCCCTGGTCGAGGAACAGCCGGGTCGCGTGGTCCGAGATCAGCTGTCGTGTCTCGCGCTTCTTGGACTCACGGAGTCCGCTCGTGTCGATAGCCATGAGGGGAATCTTACTCTCGTAGTAAAAATATGTTGACCTCCTGAATGTGTCGAGTATAAGTTTACGTCCGTTGTAAGTTTTTGCCGGGAGGGAACACCATGCGGATCACAGCCTCAACCGTCTCGCTCACCGTCGACGACGTGGCCGCGTCCCACGCCTTCTTCACCACCCACCTCGGCTACGAAGAGGTCGCCACCGCCGACGGGTTCGCCTCGCTGACCCGCGAGGGCGCCGCGGTCGACATCGTGTTGCTGCGCCGCGGCATCGACGTCCTGCCCGCCGAGCAGCGCGACCAGCGTGTGTCGGGGCTCATCCTGGCCTTCACCGTCACCGGTCTCGCGGACGAGGAGCGGCGACTTCGGGAGCAGGGTGTGGACATCACCATGCCGCTGCGCGAGGAGCCATGGGGCGAGCGGCTCTTCCAGGTCACCGACCCCAACGGGGTCGTCGTCCAGTTCGTCGAGTGGGCGCGGCCCGCCTGAACCCGATCGGTGAAGCGCCGCCACCGATCCACTCCGCACCGGCCCCACCCGGCCGAGATCAAGGGGGACACCTTCTTGCACACCTCACAACTGGCCCTTCACGACATCAGCAAGCGATACGGCGACCACCTCGTCCTCGACAAGGTCTCCTTCACCGTCAAACCGGGCGAGAAGGTGGGTGTCATCGGTGACAACGGCGCCGGAAAATCCACCCTTCTGAGGCTCATCGCCGGCGAGGAGCACGGGGACGACGGCGAGTTGAGCGTTGTCGCGCCGGGCGGCACCGGGTACCTCGCCCAGGCGCTGTCGCTCCCGCCCGATGCCACCGTCCAGGACGCCGTCGACGCGTCCCTGGCCGACCTGCGCGCACTCGAAGCACGCATACGCCGGGCCGAGGCGGACCTCGCGGGCGCCGAAGGGGCGCGGCTCGACGCGGACTTGCAGGCCTATTCCGCGCTGCTGGAACAGTACGAGGCCCGCGACGGCCACCACGCCGACGGCCGGGTGGACATCGCGCTGCACGGGCTCGGAGTGCCGCAGCTGGAGCGCGACAGGCCGCTCGTGACGCTTTCGGGCGGCGAGCGCTCCCGCCTGGCCCTGGCCGCCACCCTGGCCGCGCAGCCGGAACTCCTGCTGCTGGATGAACCGACCAACGACCTCGACGACCAGGCCACCGCGTGGCTGGAGGCACTGCTTCGCCAGTACCACGGCACGGTGATCGCCGTCACCCACGACCGTGTCTTCCTCGAACAACTCACCGCCACCGTCCTCGAAGTGGAGGCGGGCACCGTCACACGGTATGGCGACGGATACGACGGCTACCTCGCCGCGAAGGCGGCCGAGCGCCGACGCCGGATCCAGAAGTACGAGGATTGGCATGACGAACTGGCCCGCAACCGGCGGCTGGCCGAGTCCAACGTGGCGCGGCTGGACGCCATCCCGCGCAAGACGCCGCTGAGCGTCTTCGGACACGGGGGCTTCCGCGCCCGCGGACGGGGGCACGGCGCGATGGTCCGGATCCGCAACGCCAAGGAACGCCTCGCACGGCTGACCCGCGAACCCGTCGAACCGCCCCCCACCCCGCTCGTCCTCAGCGCCCGCATCACCACCGCCGAGGTGGCCGGGGAACCGCCCGAAGCGGCCGAGGACGCGTCCGAGCCGGTCCCCGCGGCGGAGCTCACCGACGTGTTCGTCGCCGATCGTCTGCGCGTGCCGTCCCTACGGGTCCGCCCCGGCGAACGGCTGCTGGTGACCGGCCCCAACGGCGTGGGCAAGACCACGCTCATGAAGGTCCTGGCCGGTGAGTTACGACCGGACACCGGCCGGGTCCGCGTCCCGGGGCGCGTCGGACACCTGCGGCAGGACCAGACACCGTGGCCGCCCGGCCTCACCGTGGTCCAGGCGTTCGCCCGTGGGCGGACCGGCACCCTCGACGAGCACACCGACCTGCTGCTCTCCCTGGGGCTGTTCACGCCGGCCGACCTCCGCCTGCGTGTGGAAGAGCTCTCGTACGGTCAACGACGCCGCATCGAACTGGCCGGACTGGTCAGCCAGCCCGTGGACCTGCTGCTCCTGGACGAACCCACGAACCACTTGTCCCCCGCACTCGTCGAAGAACTGGAGGAGGCACTGACGGACTACCGTGGCGCCCTGGTGATCGCCACCCACGACCGCATGATGCGGTCCCGGTTCACCGGATCCCACCTGGACCTCACCACCGTCGCGTGACGCAGGCCACAGGAACTCCTCCCAGGTCACGGAGAGAAGTGGTCGTGAGGGACTCAGAGAACGACGTACGCCGTCGCGTGCGCGAGGGGGACCGTGAGGCGTTCGCCCAGCTGTACGAGGATTTCGCCCGTGCCGTGTACAACCACGGACTGCGGTTGACGGGCGACTGGTCGACGGCCGAAGAGATCATGTCCGAAACGTTCCTGACCGCGTGGCGGACCCGTGCCCGTGTTCAGGCGGAGGGCGGCACCCTGCTGCCCTGGCTGCTGGGCATCGCCACCCACAAGGCGGACAACGCCCGCAGGGGGCTGCGCAGACGGCAGTTGTTCCTGGCGCGTCAGCCGCAGCCGCGTGCGGAGGAGGACTTCGCGCCCAGGACGGTCGGACGGATCGACGACGCACGGCGCCTGCGTGCCGTGCAGGCCGCGTTGGGCCGGCTCCGTCGTCAGGAGCGGGAGGTGCTGGCCCTGTGCGTGTGGTCCGGCCTGGACTACCAGCAGACGGCGGAGGCGCTGGGCATCGCCGTCGGCACCGTGCGCTCCCGCCTCTCGCGTGCCCGTAAGAAGCTCGCCCTGCTCGCGGAAGAAGAGCGGGAACTGCCCACCGCCCGCGGAGAGATGACAAGTGCGGCCGCGATCGCGGCCATGCCCGTACGGGAGGAGCTCACATGAACGACAGGGCCACCGATCCTTCCCCGGAGCGGCACGGCGACCGCGAGGAGATCGCCCGCCTGCTGCCCGCCCCGGCCGACTGGGACCTTCCGCGCGAGCAGCACCTCCGACACAAGGATCTGTTGATGCACCACATCGACCGCGACCATGCCGTCCCGGCGCACCCCGCCCGCCCGGCCCGCCGACTGCTGCGGCCCGCGCTCCTGGCGCCGGCGACCGCGCTGGCCCTGGCCTGCGCGCTGGCCGCGGGAGCGGCCCTACACGGCGGCGATCACAAACCGTCCGACACCGCCTCGCACGAGGCGGCCACGGACATGCGGCCCGCCGCGGCGCTGCTGGACCGGATCTCCGTCGCCGCGGAGAAGCACGCCACGCTCGTCGTGCGGGACGACCAGTTCGTCTACACCCGGGAGAAGGTCCGCGGGGCCGACCTGACCAGCGGCAAGGCCGTGCTCGGCCCGCTGATGGACCGTGAGGAGTGGGCCGCGCAGGAACCGGGGCCCCTGCGCAAGCTCGGCCTGATCCGGGAGGACGGCGAGACCTTCCCCGTCAACGCCGAACTCGGTGACACCGACGGCACACCGGCCGGCATCAACCGGCCCACCTACAGCTGGCTCAGCTCCCTGCCCACCGACCCCGCCAAGCTGCTCGCCCACCTGTACGCCAAGACCCCGGCCGCGCAGGGCCGGGAACGCGACCAGGCGGTGTTCGAGCAGATCGGATCCCTGCTCGGCGGGGTGATGCCGCCCCGCACGGCGGCCGCCCTCTACCGCGCCGCGGCGAGGATCCCCGGCGTCACCCCGGACCCGCAGGCCCGCGACGCGCTCGGCCGCCGTGGCCTCGGCATCGCCCGCGACGACACCCGCTACGGCATCCGGACCGAGTGGGTCTTCCACGAGAAGGACTTCACCTTCCTCGGCTCCCGCAGCTACCTGACCAAGGACACCTCGTACGGCAAGGCCGGAACCCTGCTCTCCAGCGTGGCCGAGCTGGACCACGGAGTCGTCGACAAGGCCGGCCGACGGCCCGCGGGCAAGGGGAGGAGCGGGGCCTAGGGGGCGTTTCGAAAGTCCCGTCCGGCCCTCGTGGCGCCTGCGGCCATGTCGCGCCATTCGCGGGGGGACATGCCGTAGGCGGTCCGGAAGACCCGGCTGAAGTGGGTGGCGCTGAGGAAGCCCCAGCGGGCGGCCACCGCCGCGATGGTGCGGCTGCCGCGGCCGTGGCGCATCAGGTCGCGCCGGCACTCGTCCAGGCGGCGGCGCAGGATCCAGCGGCCGACCGTGGTGCCCTCGTCCTTGAACAGCTTGTGCAGATAGCGCACGGAGATGTGATGGGCGCGCGCGATGACCTCCGGTGACAGGTCCGGGTCGGTCAGGTGCAGTTCGACGTACTCCAGGATCCGCTCCAACACCGGCGGCTGGGCGGCCGCCGGACCCGGGGCCTGTCCGCCGAGCTGCTCGGTGGCGAGGGTGGACAGCAGGTTCACGGCGTTCCAGGCGAGCATCTCGCCGACCGTGGGCCGGGCCTCGGCCGCGGCGCGGGCGAGGTCGGACAGCAGCGGGGAGAGCAGAGTGCCGAGGCGGGAGTCGCGGGCCACGGGCGTGCGCGTGATCCTGCCCGCGTCGGGCTGCGCGAGCCCCAGCAGGTCGCCCGGGACGAGGAACACCGTCGCCCGGAAACACTCGGGGAAGTCGAGCGTGGGGGTGTGCCGGACGTCGTAGAAACAGATGTCGCCGGGGGCGAGCTGGAGGGCGAGGGGCCGGGGGTCGGGCGGGACGGTACCGCCCCGCAGGCCGACGAAGAGGTACTCGCCGCCGTCCCGCGCGAGCAGCCGGTGGGCGAGGTGCGGCCGGTGGCCTTCTCCGGGCAGCCGCGCGGGCGACTGCCCGTGGTGCTCGCCGGTGAGGATCTCGACGCCGAGGGGCGTGCGGACGGAACGGGTGGGGGCGCTGGGGGTCGTGGTGCTGGTGCTGGGCATCTTCCGCCGTTGTCTCCCAGGGATGGTCACGTGCTCGGACGGTAGGTCGGAGGATGTGCAAAAAGAGTGACAGCGGAGTGACGGCAGCCGTGACGACTGAGGTTCACCCGTCGGTTCACCTGTCAGCTCTCTGTGGACCGCTCGACCGTCTCGGCGAGTTCGGCGGCGAGCGCTCGTAGCAGGTCGTGCAGGGTGTAGCGGCCCAGGGAGGGCTCGGCGAGGAGGTGGGATTCGGCGAGGCGGCCGAGGAGGAGACGGATCCGGCGGACGGGCGCTCCGGTGAGGGACGCGGCTGTCGCCGGGGTGATGTGCGGTCCGGGGTGCCGGGACAACAGCCGGAACAGGTGGGCGCTGTCGTCCGGCAGACGGCGGTAGGAGGTCAGGAAGACCGGGCGCAGGGCGTCGAGCGCGTCGAGGCTGCCGTGGGAGGCGCGCAGTTCGGCCGCGACGGCCGCGAGGGGGAAGTGCGGGTGGGCGGCGGCGCGGGCGGCGACGGCGGTCAGGGCCAGGGGCAGCCGGCCGCAGCGGGCGACGATCTCCTCGGCGGCCGCGGGCTCGGCGGCCGGCCGGCCGGCACCGAGACGCAGGGTGAGGATCGCGTGCGCGTCTTCGGCGGACGGCGGTTCGAGAGGCAGCGGCCGGGCACCCGAGGCGACCAGGCCGGGCAGGGCGCTGCGGCTGGTGACCACCGTGAGGCAGCCCGGCGCGGCGGACAGCAGCGGGCGCGACTGCTCGGTGTCGACGGCGTCGTCGAGCACCACCAGCAGGCGCCGCCCCGCCGACAGGGTGCGGTACAGGCCGCCCAGGGCGGCCGGCCCGTCCGGCATGTGCCTCGCGGGCACCCCGAGCGCCGCGAGCATCGACCGCAGCGCGTCGACGGGCTTCACGGCGGGCCGCCCCGGCTCGAACCCCCGTAGCCTCACGTACAGTTGCCCGTCGGGAAAGCGGTGGGCGACCCGATGCGCCCAGTGCACCACAAGGGCGCTCTTGCCCACCCCCGGCATTCCCCCGACGAGCACCACCCCCGAAGCCCGTCCGAGCGCCGCCAGCCGGGCGGACTCGGCCTCCCGCCCGGTGAACCCGGCCGGGTCCTGGGGCAACTGGGCAGGCCGAACGGTGGACTTGAGGGACCCCGAACCCCCTGAGGCACCCCTCGGGACCACCTCTGTCGCCCGTCCCCGCACGACCGGCCCGGGAGCTCCGGGCCCGCCGTCGGCGGGCCCCGCTCCGGAGATCTCGCCGACGTGTCCGCCGCCCACCGGACGGGCCGCCACGGCGTCGCAGGCCGCAACCCCGATCCTTGAGCCCCCGGTCTCGGGGCCATCCGCGGGCACCGGGGAAAAGGGAACACTGGCGGCGGCCTCCCCCACGGCCCCGGAGCCACCCCCGGCCTTCCCCCTCCCCGTCCGACGTCCGGCGGCCGCCGTCCTCACCCGCGCCGGGACGCCCCACGCCTCCTTCCGCGGAATCCGAGCGTCCGCTCCCGCGGCCCCCACCCGCCGTACCTCCTGCCGCAGCACCCGGGTGTGGGCCGCCGAGAGTTCCGGGCCAGGGGTGAGGGACAGGTCGGTCGCCAGGCGGCGACGGATGTCCTCGTAGGTCCTGAGGGCCTCGGCCTGGAGGCCGCACGCGGCGAGGACGAGGACGAGGCGGGCGTGCAGGGGCTCGTCGAGGGGTTCGTCGGCGGCGGCGTGGCGCAGGGCCGGCAGGACCTGTTCGGCGCGGCCGCACAGCAGGGCGGCGTCGGCCGCCAGGCGAGCGGTGTCCAGGAGTTCGCGCTGTACGGCGGTGAACCGGACATGGGCCCGGGCGACTGCCGGAATGCCCATCGCCAGCGGTCCTCGCCACTCCCCCAGCGCCTGGGTGAAGTGCCGGGCCGCCGTCTCGGGCCGCCCGGTGGCCGCCGCCCGTCTGCCCTGCCGGGTCAGTGCGCGGAACCGCAGGAGGTCGACCTCGTCCGTCCCCGCCTCCAGGAGGTATCCGCCGGGCCGGCGCAGCAGGCGTCGGCCGGGTGCGCGGGGCGGCAGTCCGGGTTCGAGGAGGCGGCGCAGGGCACCGACGTAACGGCGTATCACGTTCGGCGCGCTGGCGGGCGGGCGTTCGGCCCACAGCACGTCGAGGATCTCGCCGGTCTGCACGGTCCGGCCCGCGTGCGTCAGGAGCAGGGCGAGCAGGGCACGCTGCTGGGGGAACCCCAGGTCGAGTTCCCGTTCCCCGCGCCGGACCCGTACCGGCCCCAGCACCTCGAACCGCGTCGCCTCACCGCCGACCGAGGACGTGACCGCGTCCCTAGGCACCGACCTGGCCCTCCTCTCCGCCCAGCCGGGTCGCGACCAGGTCGGCGTCGGCATGGTTCAGCGCCCGGAGGAGGGTCAGCGCCTCTCCCCAGGCGGCGCGGGCCGCCCTCTCGTCGCCCATGGCGAGGTGGGTGTCCCCGACCCGGCGGAGGATCTCGGCCTCGACGTAGGGCACGCCCAGCTCCCGCAGCAGGGCCAGGGCGTTGCGGTAGCCGAGCAGGGCGTGCGGGTGGCGGCCCAGGTGCTGGTGGGCGTAGGCGATGCTGTCCCAGGTGGTGGCCTGGCCGTAGCGGTCGCCGAGTTCCTGGAGCATGCGCAGCGCCTCGAAGCAGTGGGTCAGCGCCTGCCGGTACTCGCCGAGCTGGGCGTGGTACCAGCCGACCGAGTTCAGCACGCCGGCCTGGGCGGCGCGGTCGCCGAGGGAGCGGAAGAGGGCGAGGGCGAGCTGGTTGTGGAGCAGGGCGCCGGGCAGGTCGCCCTGTTGGTCGCACTCCCAGCCGAGGCTGCGATGGGTGTTGGCCCGGCCGGTGTCGTCGCCCAGGTCGGTGAAGAGTTCCAGGGCCTGTTCCAGGCGGGGGACGGCGCGGCTGTGCAGGCCGAGGCGGCCCTCGATGCGGGCCAGTCCGCGCAGGCCGCGCGCGACGAGAACGGGTTCGTCGAGCCGCCGCGCAGCGTCGAGCGCGGTGCGCTGTGCGGTCAGCCCGTCGTGCCAGTGGCCGCGCCGGTCGAAGAACGGCTCCAGGGACCAGGCCAGATGGCAGGCGAGACGTTCCTGCACTGGTTGCTCGGAGCCGGCGGCGGTGTCGACCACGGCGAGCAGGACCAGGTGTTCGGCGGTGAGCCAGGCCAGGGCGCGCTCGTCGTCGGTGAGCGGGTGGGGCTGAGCGCCCTCGGGAGCGGGCGGCGGGGGCAGCGGGTCGGAGTTGGGTGCGAGGAGGCGGTCGGCGGCGTGCGCGGTGTGGAGGTAGTGGTGGTGGAGCCGGTGGAGCGCGGCCCGCCGTTCCGCCTCGGGGTCCCGCTCGTGGAGGAGTTCGCCGGCGTGGGCGCGCAGCAGGTCGTGGAAGGAGTAGCGCGCGAGGCTGTGCTCGGTGACCAGGTGCAGGCCGGTGAGCTCGGCCAGCAGCGGCCGGGTACGGCGTAGGGGGAGGCCCGTGAGGGCGGCCGCGGCGGGGAGGGTGAAGTCGGGGCCGGGGTGCAGGGCCAGGAGCCGGAAGAGACGGGCCGCCCCTGGCGATACGGCGCTCGTGGACCAGGAGAACACCGTGCCGACGTCGACGGAGGCGTCGGCGCGGGCGAAGGCGTCGAGGCTGCCGTGGGCCTCGCGCAGTTCGGCGGCGACGGCCGCGAGGGGGAAGTGCGGGTGGACTGCGGCGCGGGCGGCGACACAGGCGAGGGCGAGGGGCAGTCCGGCACACAGTGCGCCGATCGCGTCGGCGGCCCGTGGCTCGGCCGCCACCCGCTCGGCGCCCAGCCGGCGCACCAGGAAGGCGTGTGTCTGGTCGGCGTCGAAGGGGCGCAGGGTCAGGGCGTGGGCGCCATGGGCGGCGACCAGGCCGGTCAGGGCGTCGCGGCTGGTGACGATGGTGCGGCAGCCGGGCGTGCCGGGCAGCAGGGGCCGGATCTGCTCCACGTCACGGGCGTTGTCGAGCACGATGAGGACCCGTCGCCCGGCCAGCACACTCCGGTAGAGCGCGGCCTGTGCGTCCAGCCCTTGCGGGACCCGGTCGGGCGGTACGCCGAGCGCGTCCAGGAAGCCGCGGACGGCCTCCCCGGGGTCCATCACCGCGCCGGACGGGTCGAAGCCGCGCAGGTTCACATAGAGCTGCCCGTCGGGGAACCGGCCGGCGACCCGGTGCGCCCAGTGCACCGCGAGGGTGGTCTTGCCGACGCCCGCCATCCCGCCGACGGCGCCGATCACCACGGTCCCGGGATGCTGCGGCTCCGCACCGAACAGGGCGAGCATCTCGTCCAGCTCGGCCCGTCGTCCCATGAAGGCGGGCAGATCATGAGGAAGTTGGGAGGGTACGACGAAGGGGAGGCCGGCCGGGGCCGGTGCGTCGCTCTCCGAGAGCGCGTCACCCGCCGTGCCCGGTCCCTCCCGCAGCACGGCGTCGTGCGCGTTTCGCAGTTCCGGACCGGGGTCGATGCCCAACTCCTCGGCCAACCGCGCCCGTACGGTCTCGTACGCGGCCAGCGCCTCGGTGCGCCGGCCGGCCGCGGCGAGCAGGCGGACCAGGCCGCCGTGGACGGGTTCGTCCAACGGGTGGGCGTCGGCGGCCCTGCGCAGCTGCGGCAGGACCGGCTCCGGCAGCCCGGCGCGCAGGGCCGCGTCGGCCGCTTCCCGTGCGGCCGTGAGCCGTTCGCGTTCCACCGCGTCGAAGGCCGGGTGGGCGCGGGCGTGCGCGGGGATCCCGGCGGCGACCGGTCCGCACCACAACGACAGTGCCTCGGTGAGTAGTTCGACCGCGCGTGCGGGTGCCGTGTCCGCTCTGTCCCGGGCCGCCTCGCGCAGCGCGCGGAACCGCGGAAGGTCGGCGGAGTCACGGTCGGTCACCAATCTGTATCCGCCGGCGTCCCGCACCAGCCAGCGGCCCTCGGCGCGGGTGGGGAGCCCGGGCTCCAGGAGTCGGCGGAGCGAACCCACGTGCCGGCGGACGACGTTGACCGCGCTGCGTGGGGGATCGGCGCCCCACAGCACGTCCACGATCTCGCTCACGGCGACCGGTTGGCCCGCCCGGACCAGCAGCAGGGCCAGAAAGGCCCGCTCCTGCGGCCCGCCGACGTCCAGTTCCGTCTCCCCCCGGCTCACTCGAAGGTCCCCCAGCACCGTGAACCGCACCGACTCCCGCGGCAAGCCATCCCCTCCCCGATGTTCCTCCCCATTCCGACTGTATGTCACAGACGGAGTCACCCAGAGTTACGGACGGGAGGTCCCCGCTGTTCAGAGCCACTCCCTCCGGTCCGGCGCCAGCGCGCCCGGCCGAGCGCCCACTGGCCCTCGGGGCAGGCCGCCGCCCCTGCGGTGGCCCCTCGGGGCCTGGCCGGCCGGGCAGCCCCTGCCCTCGCCCCTCGCGCCCGCCGGCCCTCCGGCCTCCTCCCCCCCCTTGCGCCGTGTGCCTGACTTCCGGGTGTCGTGCGGCACGGCGGCTCGGTGTGCGCGGTGACGGCGGTGAGAGTGGGCGTCTGCGCCCGCCGTGCGCTCCGCCGGCCGTCCACGACGCAAGGAGACCTCCGTGCGCCTGTCACCCCTCGGGGCCGCGCTGGCCGCCGTCGTGCTGCTGAGCCCGCCCGCGCGGGCCACCGTCACGTCCGCGAGGCCCGTCGACGACCCGGCCCGTTACGTCAACCCCTTCGTCGGCACCCAGCCGGGCGGGGTGGACTGGGGCCATGGAGGCGGCGGCGGGAACACCTTCCCCGGCGCCTCGGCGCCGCTGGGCGGCGTGCAGTGGAGCCCCGACACGGTCACCCGCCAGTACGGCGGCTACGCATACGCCGACAACCGGATCCGCGGCTTCAGCCTCACCCACCTCTCGGGCGCGGGCTGCGGCGACTACGGGAACGTACCGTTCATGCCTCTCACGGGCCGGCCCGCTCCGGACCCGGACGCCCGTCATGCCACCTTCTCGCACACCAACGAGGAGGCGCGGCCAGGGAGTTACCGGGTCGACTTCGACAACGGCATCCGTACGGAGATCGCTGCCACCCAGCGGTCCGGCATCGCCCGCCTGAGCTACCCGGCGGACGCCCAGGAACCCGCCGGGCTGACCGTCGACGCCGGGCGGGCCTTCAACAAGGCCACCGGCACCCTCACCGTCGGCGCCCGCACCCTCTCCGGCTTCACGGACAGCGGCGGTTTCTGCGGCACGCCGGTCAGGTACCGGCTGTACTTCCACGCCGTCTTCGACCGGCCCTTCGCCCACACCGAGCCGCTGGACGGGCGGACGTCCGGGGCGTACGTCTCGTTCGCCCCCGGCACCCGCACGGTGACCGTACGGCTCGGCATCTCCTTCGTGAGCGAGGAGGCCGCCCGCCGCAACGCGGAGGTGGAGCAGCGCGACCGCTCGTTCGACGAGGTGCGGCGGGCCGCGCGCCACCGCTGGAACGACTGGCTCGGCCGGATCACCATCGCCGGGGGCACCGAGGCACGGCGCCGGATGTTCTACACCGCGCTCTACCACTCCCTGCTGCACCCGGGCGCCTTCAGCGACGTCGACGGGCGGTACCGGGGCATGGACGGCCTGGTCCACCGCACCCGGCCCGGGCATGTGCAGTACGCGAACTTCTCCGGCTGGGACGTCTACCGCTCCCAGATCCAGCTGCTGGCGCTCCTCGCGCCGCGCGAGGCCTCGGACATCGCCCAGTCCATCCTCGAACAGGGCCGCCAGGCGGGCTACTTCGACCGCTGGACGCTGGGGAACGGCGGTACCGGCGTCATGGTCGGCGACCCGCTGCCCGCCATGGCCGCCTCCGTCCACGCCTTCGGCGGCACCGACTTCGAGGCCCGCGAGCTGCTGCGCACGGCCGTCGCGGGGCGCCAGGACGAGCGGCAACGGCCCGGACACACGTACTACGACTCGCTCGGCTACATCCCGGCGGGGACGAAGGGCGTGTGGGGCAGCGCGGCGACCACGCTGGAGTACGCCGTCGCCGACGCCGCCCTCGCCCACCTGGCCGGCCGGCTCGGCGACGCCGGGACGCAGGCCACGCTGCTGCGCGCCTCGGGCAACTGGCGCCACCTGCTCCACCCCGGCAGCGGCTACCTCCAGCCCCGCCGCGCCGACGGAACCTGGCCCGCCTTCAAGCCGACCCAGCGCAGGGAGTACGTCGAGGGCAACGCGGCGCAGTACACCTGGATGGTCCCGCACGACCTGCCCGGCCTGTTCACCGCGATGGGCGGCGAGGCCGCCGTCACCGCCCGCCTGGACACGTTCTTCACCCAGTTCAACGCGGGCGCCGACCAGCCGTACGCCTACCTCGGCAACGAGCCGTCCTTCAACACCCCTTGGTCGTACGACTACTTGGGGCGGCCCGACCGCACCCAGGACACCGTACGGCGCATCCTCACCAGCCTGTTCGGGGACGGTCCGGACGGGCTGGTCGGCAACGACGACCTCGGCGCCATGTCCTCCTGGGCCGTCTGGGCCGCCCTCGGCATGTACCCGCAGATTCCGGGCAGCCCCCAACTCGCCCTGGCCAGCCCGCTGTTCCCGGTCACCGTCATCCACCGGGGCAACGGAGTGAAGATCACCCTCGTCGCCCCGAACGCGTCGGAGACGAACTCCCGCGTACGGGACGTACTCCTCGACGGCCTGCCCACGGACCCCCGTCGGCTGCCCGACACCTTCCCGGCCAAGGGAGGTGTCGTGCTCTTCCGCCTCACATCGCCGTAGCGGTCAGGCGGTCCCCAGCGCCGTGCGCAGGGTGCCCACGGCGAGGGTGATGGCGGCCTCGGCGGCGTGTGTGGAGCGCAGGGCGTTGAGCATCACGAAGTCGTGGATGATGCCCTGGAAACGCACCGCGGTGACCGGCACACCGGCCTCGCGGAGCTTGTTGGCGTACGCCTCGCCCTCGTCACGCAGCACGTCGGCCTCACCCGTGATCACCAGAGCCGGAGGCAGGCCCGCGAGCTGCTCGACCGTGGCCCGCAGCGGCGACGCGGTCACCTGCGCACGCTCGGCCTCATCGCTCGTGTACTGGTCCCAGAACCACCGCATCGCATCCCGGCGCAGGAAATACCCCGTCGCGAACTGGTGATACGACGCCGTGTCGAAAGAGGCGTCGGTCACCGGATAGAACAGCACCTGCTGCACCAGCGCAACCCCACCACGCTCCTTCGCCATCAACGTCAGCGCCGCCGCCATGTTGCCGCCCACCGAGTCACCCGCCACCGCCAGCCGCGAACCGTCCAGCCCCCTCGAACCACCCTGGGCCACCACCCACCGCGCCACCGCGAAGTTCTGCTCGATCGCCACCGGATAACGCGCCTCCGGCGACAACTCGTACTCCGGGAAGACCACCGCCGCCCCGGCCCCCACCGCGAGCTCACGCACCAGCCGGTCATGAGTGTGGGCATCGCCGAACACCCAGCCCGCCCCATGAATGTACAAAATCACCGGCAAAACACCCTCAGCACCGGCAGGCCTCACCACACGAACCCGCACACCACCCGCGACAGTGACCCACTCCTCCTCCACCGCCGGCTTGACCACATCACCCGACTGCACCTCGTCGACCGCCTTACGGCCCTCCACCGGACCCAGATCGAACAGATACGGCGGATTCGCGGTCGCCTCGGCGAACGCCGCGGCCTCGGGCTCGAGAACGGGGCGCGTGGCGGCGGTGTCGGTCATGACGACCTCCTGGGGTTCGGGTGCCGCGGACACGCTTCCGACGGTAGTCCCGGAGGGAAGCGGCGGCACGGCAGGAACAGTAGCGCGCGATTAAGTCGTGCACAACTAATTAGCGGGCTATATTTTTGCGCACGATAGAATCGAGGGGACTTGAACGATAGGGTGGTGGCCACCGATGACCAGCACAGACACCGGGAGCCGCGCCGTGGAGCAAGCCGCCGCCGCACCGACCGACGGATCCCTGCTCCTGGACGACCAGCTCTGCTTCGCCCTGTACGCCGCCTCCCGCGCGGTCACCGCCCGCTACCGGCCCCTGCTGGACGAGCTGGGCCTGACCTACCCGCAGTACCTGGTCATGCTGGTGCTGTGGGAGCGGGACTCCCTCTCCGTCCGCGAGCTGGGCGCCGCGCTCCAGCTGGAGTCCAGCACCCTCTCGCCGCTCCTGAAGCGCCTGGAGGCGAGCGGCCTCCTGCGCCGCGAACGTCGCCCCGACGACGAGCGCTCGGTAGCCCTGCGCCTCACCGACGCCGGCGCGCGCCTCCGCGACCGGGCGGCCACCGTCCCCCTCGCCATCGGTGACGCCATGGGCCTCACGCCGGAACAGGACACCGTCGCCAAGCGGCTCCTCCGCCTCCTGACGGCGAACGTCACGGACGGCTGAGTCGACCTGCCCCGATTCGCCTGTGCCTCGCCACATGAGACGGCTATTGGCCTGTCGGTACGTGTTCTTCGACCGATAGACTGACAAATCAGAGATGCGTGGGTGCAGTTGACGGGGGAGGCCGCCATGTCCGGGGACCAGTACGGCAGATACGACTACACGTTCGCCGTCCCACCGATGCCGGCGGCACCGCCGCCCGCTCCGGCGGACGGGGTGCGTGCCGTCGCGGTGGCGGTGCTCAACCTCAGCGGTCTCGGCCTCGGTTACGCCCTGACACGCCGCTGGCTCCTGACGCTGCTCTGCCTGGTCGCGACCGCCGTTCTGCTGTTCGTGGCACTGCCGGCCGACCCGGACGGCGTCCCGGTGGCCGCACTGGTGGTGTACGGCCTGTTCCTCGCCGCGGTGGCGGCGCACGGCGCGTCGGTGGGTCTGCGCACCCGCCTGTCCTGGCCCCCGTCCGCGCCGCTCGCGCTGGTGGTGGGACTGGTCCTGCTCGTCGCCCCGGCCGGGGGCGTGGTGCTCTACGACAACGCGCGGGACGAGGCGACGCAGCAGATGCTCCTCGACCGGCTCGACAAGGCCGACCGCCTGGTGGAGGCGGCCGGCGACAAGTCGTTCGCCGCGGTCGAGTCCGACTACCGCGCCGCGCAGGAGATCTACGAGAGCCTGAGCGCCGACCACCCGGACTCTCGGGCGGCCGCGAAGGTGCCGGCCCGGATGAAGACGTTCTACACGACCGCCGCCGCCTCCTACGACAAGCGCGACTACTGCGCGGCGGTCGCGCCGCTCACCTACCTGCGCACGGTCCCCAAGAAGATGCCCGAGACCGATCTGAGCGACCTGAAGGACTGGCCCGACGACCGCCTGGCCACCTCGCTCTACGAGTGCGCCTCGGACGGCCTCACCAGCGGACAGTCCACCTGGGCCGCGCAGTTCGGCGAGCTGCTCACCTCCTTCCCCGACTCCGAGCAGGCCGCGAAGGTCGAGCCCGCCGTGAGCTCGGCCGTCACCGCGACGGCGAAGGGGCTGAGCGGCAGCGACCCGTGCGCGGCCGTCGATCAGCTGAAGAGCCTCAGCAGCCAGATCCAGACCATCCAGGCGGAGGGCACGACCGTCGCCGCACTCGCCAAGGACGCCGACCAGGCCTCCAGCCGGGCCGACGCGGGCACGTACTCCTGCGGTGTGGACCAGTACAGGGACGGCGACTTCGACGCCGCGCAGACGACCATGGAGGAGTACGCCTCGGCCCACAAGTCCGCCAAGAACGCGGGCCTCGCGAAGAAGATCGCTATCGCGGCGGAGATCGCCCAGACGGTCCCGGCCGCCGGCAAGAAGCTGCCCACGAACCGCACCGGCGGCAGCATCTCGGTCACGGTCCAGAACGACAGCCCCGACGACATCACCGTCATGTACACCGGCCCGGTGACCGGCAGTTTCACCCTCAAGGGCTGCGGCAGCTGCAAGGCGTACTCCCTCAGCAGCACGATCTTGCGCGGCTTCAAGCCGTGCAACGCCAACAAGAACTACCCGGAGCGCACGATCAGCCTGCCGACGGGGACCACGTACTTCCTGCACAAGCCGAAGAGCGACAGCTCCACCCCGGCCTCCGACACTGCCAAGCTGGAGTCGGGCTACATCTACACGGAGTGCGCCTACACCACCGAGAGCCTGTCCTGAAGCCGCCCGGTAGCCGATTTCCCCACTTTCCGGCGAAAGGAGCGCAACCTTCGCGCCGACCGGGCTGTCTCCCCTGATACCAGACACTCACAACCTTGGGGGAACAAGATGGCACGAAGCAGGACCGTCTGGGTGACCGCAGCTCTCCTGACCGCCACGCTGGGCGCGGCCGCGGTTCCGGCCGTGGCCGCCCCGGCCGCGGCCCCGCGGGCGGCCGCCGCCTGCCCCACCGGCTGGGGCAGCCTCGACAAGACGAACCTCGCCGGCACGTCCGGGGAGTTCGTCACCAACGCCAGGACCGGTCGGCACGACTGCTACGACCGGTTCGTCATCGACGTCCCGGGCGCGACCGCCGCCGAGCTCGGCTACTCCGTCGGATACGTCGACGAGTTCGTCCAGGACCCGTCCGGGCATCACATCCCGATCGGCGGCGGTGCCATCCTGGACATCCGGGTGTCCGCTCCCGGATACGACCTCGAGACCGGCACCGCCACCTACCCCGGCCGGCCCGGGCAGCCCCTGCCGGGCGTCGACCTCACCGGATACCGCACCTTCCGGGACACCCGGTACGGCGGCAGCTTCGAGGGCCAGTCGCAGTTCGGACTCGGGGTACGCGCCCGGCTGCCCTTCAGGGTGCTGCAACTGGACGGCCACCTCGTGGTGGACGTCGCGCACAGCTGGTGAGTCACCCGCCCACGCTCCGATGCGGCCCGACCAGCAGCACCGGGAGCGTGGGCTCCTACCTCCACAGGCCGGTCCCCCGCCTTGACGGCACCTCATGTGACCGGTGACAATCACGAAATGTATGTGACCGGTCACAACCCCCGCCCGGCGAGCATCCGCGATGTCGCCACCGCCGCGGGAGTCTCCTACCAGACCGTCTCGCGGGTGATCAACGGTCATCCCAGCGTCAGGCCGGCCACCCGGGAGCGGGTGCTCGCCGCCATCGACGAGCTGGGCTTCCGGCGCAACGCCACCGCGCTCGCCCTGGCCAGCGGGCGCCGCAGGGCCGTGACCGTGCTCACCGCCGACACCACCCAGTACGGGTACGCGTCCGTCCTGGGTGGCATCGAGGAGGCCGCCCGCGCCGCCTCCTACTCGGTAGGGATCGGCGTCCTGGAGTCGGCGGAGGAGGCGGCCGTCGCCGCCGAGGTTCGGCGGGCGGCCGACTCGGGCGGCGGACTGATCGTGATCGCCTACGACCCGGCCGGCGTACGGGCGTTGGATTCCGTACCGCCCGGACTGCCGGTCGTCGGAATCGTCGAGACCCCCGCGAGCCCACCCGAGGACGAGCGCCCCTGGGTGTGGACCGACGACCGCCGGGCCGCCTACGAGGCGACCCGGCATCTGCTCGCCCTCGGCCACGAGACCGTGCACTACGTCACGATCCCCTCCGGCACCCGCCGCACCGGCGCCCGCACCATGGGCTGGCGGCAGGCGCTCAGGGAGGCGGGAGCCCCGGAACCCCGTCCGGTGCGGGGGAGTTGGGGACCGGCGGGTGGTCATGCGGCGGGCCTGCGGCTGGCGCGGGACCCGGCCGTCACCGCGGTCCTGTGCGGCAACGACGACCTCGCGCTCGGGGTGCTGCGCGCCCTGCACGAGTGCGGCCGGTCCGTCCCCGGCGAGATCAGCGTGGCCGGCTTCGACGACGCCCCGCACGCCGCCTATCTGACCCCGTCACTGACCACCGTACGTCTGGACTTCACGGGTCTCGGCCGCTCGGCGTTCGCCCTGCTGCACTCGGCGCTGGAGGAGTCCGCGCGGATCGTCGCGCACCCCGTCTCCGTACCGGAACTGGTGGTGCGGGAGAGTTCGGGGCCCCCGCCCGCGCCCGCCGCCCCCCAGCGTCTCACCGTCGACCTCGCCGTCACCGAGGGCCCGGTGCTGCACGGCGCCAACGGCGCGCTGTACGGACTCAGCGACGACGGGGTCCCCGGCGACGCCGTGCTCGCGCCCCTGAAGATCACCGGCATCTCCCAGAAGCCGGAGGGTGGGGCCCAGCACCCCAACGGGGACGCGTTCACCGTCGCGCGGTCGTTCTTCCGCACCGGCGCCGGCGAGATCAACGTGCTGCTGCAGGACTCCTACGCCGAGTGGCCGTACGAGGACCTGGGTATCGACGACTACCTGGCCAGGGTCGACCGGATCGTCTCGGAGATCGCGGCCCGTCCGGACAGCGACCGCTTCGTCTGCGTCCCCTTCAACGAGCCCGACCAGATCTGGTACCACCTCGATGTCGCCGACCAGGCGGAGTACGAGGCCAACCGGGACCGGTTCTTCCGGGACTGGAAGACGGTGTACGAACGCATCCGCGCCATCGACCCGTCGGCGAGGATCGCCGGACCCAACGAAGCCGCCTACCACAGCCGTCTGCTGACCGACTTCCTCGCTTTCGCGCAACGCGAGAACGTCCTCCCCCAGGTGCTGACCTGGCACGAGCTGGACTCCGCCTCGCTGCGGGACTTCCAGGCCCACTACGACGAGTACCGCGCCATCGAGCGGAAGTCGGGCATCGCGCCGCTGACCGTCAGCGTCGACGAGTACGGCAACCGCCGCGACCTCTCCGTGCCCGGCCAACTCGTGCAGTGGGTCTCGATGTTCGAGCGGAACAAGGTGTACGCCCATCAGGCCTACTGGGACGCCGCCGGCAACCTCAGCGGCAACGTGGTGCGCACGAACATCCCCAACGGCGGCTGGTGGTTCTTCCGTTGGTACGCGGGCCTGACCGGCGACACCGTCCAGGTCACCCCGCCGAAGCCGCACACCGTCGACACCCTCCAGGGCCTCGCCTCCCTCGACACCTCGCGCCGCCAGGCCCAGGTGCTGCTCGGCGGCTCCACCGGCGACGCCGACGTCGTCGTACGGAACGTCTCCCGGGCCGTCTTCGGCCGTACGGTCGTCGCAACCGTCGCCGAGGCCGCGTGGTCCGGATACGAGGGGCCGCACGCGGCGCCGCAGGTCCTCGCGCGCACGAAGGTGCGAGTGGCCGACGACGGCTCGGTGAGCGTCCCGCTGCGCGGGCTGCGCCGGATGTCCGCGTACCGGATCGTCCTCACCCCGGCCGGCGCCGGCACCCCGGCCCCCGTCCGCGTCCCGTGGTCGGCGTCGTACGAGGCCGAGGAGGCGGCCGTCACCGACGGCCGGATCCGCACCCACGGCACGGTGAGCGACGCGAACGGCTACGCGGCCTCCGGGACCCAGGACGTCGGCTCGCTCAACTCCCCTTCCAGCAGGGTGGACTTCACGGTGACCGTCCCGGCTGACGGCACCTACGACCTGGCGATCCTGTACGGCAACCAGTCCGGCGGCCCCGCCACCCAGCGGCTGTCGGTCGACGGCGGCACCCCGGTCACGGTCACCTATCCGTCCACCCAGAACTGGTCCCACGGCGGCAGGAAGGACGTCCGCGTCGATCTGCCGGCCGGTACGCACGTCCTCACCCTCGCCAAGGGCGACGCCGAGGTCACCCTCGACCGCATCGACCTGACCGCCCGCACCGGCGACCCGTCCGCCTCGTACGAGGCGACCCTGGCGGACATCGGGGGGAGGCCGTCGTACGACTACTCCTCGTCGGCCGGGGCCGGCACGGGCGCGCTCGTGCTGGGCGGGGACGACCGGGCGGTCTTCGACGTGTACGCCCCTCGCGACGGCTACTTCACGGTCGTATCGAGGGCGTCGGCGGCCGTGGAGCTCGCCCTGCACGGCGAGACGGTGACAGCGGCGCCCGGCCGGCCCCTGCGGCTGTACCTCGCGGCGGGCAACAACCGCGTCACGGTCACGGCCGGACACGCCTCGCTGCGCTCCCTGGACGTCTCCGGCGACGGCTCGGCGACCGGCACGCTCTCCTACGAAGCCGCCTCCGCGATCCTCACGGGCGGGGCGCGGCTGGTCGACTCCGTCCACGCCTTTGGCGGCCGCCGTATCACGGGGCTCGGCAACGACCCGGCCAGTACGGCCCGGTTCACCGTGGACGCGCCCCGGTCCGGCCGCCATCTGCTGGTCGTCCACTACGCGCACGACGACCGGCGCGACAACGGCCACGCCTACAACACGGACATCGTGTCCCGTACGGCGGACATCACGGTGGGCGCCGGTGCCCCGCTCCGGGTGACCTTCAAGAACACCTGGAGCCCTGACGACTTCTGGACGCTCGCCGTCCCCGTCGACCTGGAGCGGGGCAGGAACACGGTGACCTTCGGGAACGCGGACGCCTGGGCACCGGACCTCGACCGGATCGAACTGGGCCGGATCGTCGGCTGATCCGCCGCTCAGCCGGCGTGCCGGCGGACGGCGTCCAGCAGATCGTCGACGTCCTGCTCCGTCGTCGCGAAGGAGGTGACGAAGCGGGCGACGCCCGGTTCCCAGCGGTCGTGATAGAAGGCGTAGCCGTCGGCCAGGAGCCGCTCGGTGACCTGCTGGGGCAGTCGGCAGAAGACGACGTTGGCGTCGGCGACGCCGAGCAGTCCGACGTCGGGCAGAGCCTTGAGCCCGTCCTGGAGGCGGGCCGCCATGGCGTTGGCGTGCGCCGCGTTGCGCAGCCACAGACCGTCGGTCAGATAGGCGCCCAACTGGGCCGCGTGGAAGCGCATCTTGGCGGCCAGCTGGCCGGCACGCTTGGCACGGAAGGTGAGTTCGGGGGTGAGGGAGCGATCGAAGACGACGATCGCGTCGGCCGTCATCGTCCCGTTCTTGGTCGCCCCGAAGGACAGCAGGTCGACGCCCGCACGCCAGGTCAGCTCGGCGGGGGTACGGCCGAGCGCGGCGACGGCTCCGGCGAAACGGGCCCCGTCCATGTGCAGCCGCAGCCCGGCCTCCTTGGTGAGGGAACCCAGGGCCTGGATCTCGTCGAGGGTGTACACGGCGCCGGTCTCGGTCGCCTGGGTCACGCTCACCACCGAGGGCTCCACGCTGTGCACGTCGCCGGCCTTGTGCCGTACGGCCGCCCGCAGTTCGTCGGGGTCGATCTTCGCGTCGTCGCCGCCGAGCGGGACCAGTTTCGCGCCCGCCGTGTAGAACTCGGGTGCCCCGCACTCGTCGTTGTTGATGTGGCTGTCCCGGTGGCAGAGCACACTGCCCCAGGGCGGGGTGAGCGCGGCCAGGGAGAGGGCGTTGGCGGCGGACCCGGTGGAGACCGGCAGGATGTCGACGTCGTGCTCGAACATCTCGCACAGCCGCCGCCGGACGTCGGCGGTGACGTCGTCCGCGCCGTAGGGCTTGGCGGGGCCGGCGGCGGCCCGGGCCACGGCCTCGACGACCTCGGGGGAGGCGCCGGCGGTGTTGTCGCTGGTGAAGACGCGGGCGGGCGGGGTCATGGTGGGCTCCTCAGGGGGCGTCGGACGTGGTCGGGTCGGCGGCCTGGATGAGCTGGCGCAGGGCACCGTAGTAGACGTCGTGACGGGTCACCGTCGGCACGATCGCGGTGAGATGGCCCGTCAGCGCCGGGAACTCCTCCGGGTCGAGCGCGGCGAGTGCCGTGCGGGTGAGCGCCTGCGCGGACCTGGGGTCGCGGTGGTCGACGAAGCTCGCGCTGCCGAGGGTCAGCAGGTACATCCGGCGGTAGGCGGCGATCGCCTCCTCGGCCGTCATCCCGGCCGCCAGGCTGTCGGCCAGCTGCGGCTCCACCAGCCGGGCCAGCAGGTTCACGCCGAGCCAGGGGCGGGCTCCGCGCAGTACGAGCAGGCCCGGGTGCTCCACCAGCAGGCGGTACAGCGCGGTGAACCGGGCCTCGGTGGCCGTCGCCCAGTCGGTGCCCGGCGCGGGTTCGGGCAGCCGGGCGGCCAGGTGGTCGAGGCACAGGTCGAGCAGCCCGGCCAGGTCGGTGCAGCGCCGCTGGAGGGAGGCCAGGGAGATGCCGAGGCGTGCGGCCAGGGCCCGGAAGGTCAACGCCTCGGGGCCGCCCTCGTCCACCAGCAGGAGGGCGGCCTCGGCGATCCGGTCCGGTGTCGCACGGTCCAGGGAAGAGGTACGGCGGGGCATGCGGGTCAGCGTACGGTACGGCGTATCGATTGTGAAGTTCCGCCCCAGGACGTCGAGATGGCACTCGTCCGTGATGGGCGTCTCAGCCTCGGAGCGTTCAATTCCGGTAAGGTGCACCGGAGTTCACGGCCACAGGGCCCCCACAGAAAGCCTGGACCCCCATGAGTGACATGATCCCGGAGACCTCCGCTGCCCTTTTCGTGCCCGGCGGGCGACGCCGGCACCGCAAGCCCCGGCAGGGTGGCCCCGGGTTGCGGCGGGCTCTGGTGCTCGCCATGGCCGTGCCCGTCGCCTCGGTGGCGCTGTCGGCCCCCTCGGCCTTCGCCGTCGACAAGGGCATCGGCACGACGGCCAAGGACACCGCCGATCTCGACCCGGACGACCAGCAGATGGTCACCAACCTCGAGGCCCGCGTGGTCGACCAGCGCCTCGGGTCCAATGTCAGCGGTGTGGTCCTGGACGCCGAGTCGGACGACACTCTGTGGGACCACAACGGCGCCACCGCGCTGATGCCGGCGTCCAACGTCAAGCTCGCCACGGCGACCGCCGCCCTCACCGTCCTCGGACCGGAGCACCGGTTCACCACGAAGGTCGTGTACGGCGACGGCACCCTGACCCTCATCGGCGGCGGCGACCGGACCCTGACCAGCGCCGATCTCGCGGAGCTGGCGAAGACGGCGGTCGACGGCCTCAAGGCGGCGGGGCTGACCACCGTGAAGGTCGCCGTGGACGACAGCCTCTTCCCCGAACCGACCCTGGCCAACGGGTGGAACACCGGCTACTACCCCGACTCCGTCGCCCCGGTGCGCGCACTGGTCGTCGACGGGCAGGGCGTGGACGACACCTCGCTCGACGCCGGGCAGGCCTTCGCCCAGCAGCTCGCCGCGAACGGCGTCACCGTCGACGGAGACGTCACCCGCGCCACGGCGAGCGAGCACGACGTGCCGGTCGCCCGGCACAAGTCGGCCCCCCTGTCGGACATCGTCCACACGATGCTCAAGACCAGCGACAACAACATGGCCGAGACGCTGCTGCGGATGACCGCGCTCGGCGCGGGCCGCCCGGCCACCTTCGAGGGCGGCACGGAGGTCGTACGCCAGGTGCTGAGCCTGCGCTACGACGTCGATCTCACCAACTTCGAGATGTACGACGGCAGTGGCCTGTCCCGCGCCGACCGCATCCCGGCGGCCACCCTCGCCGAGATCCTCGAACTGCTGACGCAGCCCCGTTACGAGCGCACGCTCGGCTCCATCCTCGACGGTCTGCCCGTCTCCGGTGAGGCCGGCAGCACCCTCGGCCCGGAGTGGGGCCGCTTCGACGACGTGAACTCCAAGTGCGCCGTCGGCAAGGTCCACGCCAAGACCGGCACCCTCACCGGCGCCATCGCGCTGAGCGGCCTCACGCAGGGCAAGGACGGCAAGTGGAAGGTGTTCTCCTTCATCGAGAACGGCTCCACCGCCGGCCCGAACGACATCAAGGACGCCATGGACGGCCTCGCCGCGACCGTCAACGGCTGCTGGGCCTGACCCACGGCGGGCACGGCAGCGCCCACGGTGCGCCCACCCTCCCCTGGTCATCAACGTCACCCGCATGCTCATCAGGGAGGATGCGGGTGCCGACGATCGGACCCGGAGGGGGTTGCGGTGTCCCTGACGGACAGGGCCGCCGAGCATATCCGTGAGCTGATCCGCACCGGCGCGCTGCCTCCGGGGCCAAGCCGCCGCCGGAGCAGGATCTGGCGGCCCGGCCGGGCCTGTCCCGCTCGAACCGGTCGCCACCACACTGACCGCCACCCGGTTCACCGACGACCAGCCGGCCGTGGTCGCGCGGCATCTCGACGCCATGCGCGAGGCCCGCGACGACGTCGAACAGCTCAACGCCCACGACGCCGCCTTCGACCGCGCCGTCGTCACCGCCACCGGCGTCGCACCCTCCTCATCCTGCTGGAAGGCGTCTCCGGCCGCACTTTGCGGGCACGCATCCGGCGCGGCCTGGTCGACGCGCAGGCCGCCGGCCGCACCCTCGCCGAACACGAGGCCATCTTCGACGCACTGTCCACCCGGGACGCCGCCCTCGGCCAGGCCGCCGCACTGCTGCACGTCGGCAACACCGAGCACTGGCTGAGTGAACATCTGCGCACCACGCACCCGGCCACGGCACGGACCTGGTGACGTTCGCCGCACTCCGGAACCACAACTTCCGTTCATACCTCTGCACTTGACGCTTCATCATATAGTTGCCGACTACGCGTGGTGATCCGTTGTCCCCGCCGCGCGGCCGTACCCACCGGAAAGGCAACGACCCTGCGGAACGACCCGCGCAGCCGCAGCGCCGACGCACCCGACCCCTTGTCCTCGCCGCGCCGGTCGGCGTTCTCCCCTGCCGCCGACGTCATCGGCTCGGAACTCGATCTGCGGCTGACGGGCAGCCATGTCGTGCACGCGCTGGCGCCCGGTTTCTGCGAGGCCGCGTCGGTGTACCTGCTGGAACGCTGGCGTCGCGAGGAGGACGCCCCGCGCCCCTCCGCGGATCCGCCCCGCGTCGAGGCGCGCCGGCTGGCGCTGCGCGTGGAGCCGGACGTGGCCGAGGACTGGGAGGGCACGCTGCCGGTCGGCGAGATGATCTCCTTCCCCCGCGAGACGCCGTACGCCCGTGCCCTCGCGGCGGGGCACACGCAGGTGCTGGACGCGGTGGACCCGCACACGTTCGAGCGGCTCGTCGCCTCCGGGGGCGGGGAGACGCGCATCGGGGACATCCGGCGTGTCGCCTCCTTCCTCGTCGTCCCGCTGCGCCTGCGGGGCGTCCCGATCGGCATCGTCACCTGCACGCGCGCGGCGGGCCGGGAGCCGTTCCGGCCCGCGGACGTGGCGGCCGTGGAGGCGCTGGCCGCCCGGGCCGTCGTCGCCCTGGACAACGCGCGCCGCTACGAGCGCGAGCGCCGCACCGCGCTGGCCATCCGGGACAGTCTGCCGCCGGGCCCCGCGCAGAAGTTCGAGGGCTGCCGCATCGCGCACGGCTGTCTGCCCGCGGGCAAGGGCAGTGTCGTCGGCGGCGACTGGTACGACGTGCTGAGACGGCCGGGCGACCGGGTCAGCCTGATCGTCGGGGACGCCATGGGGCACGGTCCGGAGTCCGCGGTCGCGATGATCCAGCTGCGCACCGCCGTCCGTACGCTGGCGGGCCTCGACATTCCCGCGGCCGAGCTCATACGGCGGCTCGACGCGCTGGCCAGCGACACCCCCGGCGCCTCGTTCGCGACCTGCGTGTACGCCGAGTGGGACGCGCGGGAGCGCACCTGCACCCTGGTGGGCGCCGGCCACCCTCCCCCGCTGCTGCGCGGCCCGGACGGCCGGACCGAGCCGGTCGTCCTGGCCGGGGCGGGTCTGCCGCTCGGCCTGGGCACCGGCAGCTACGAGCCGACGGTGCTGTCCCTGTCCGAACCGGCGCTGCTCGCGCTCTACAGCGACGGTCTGGTCGAGTCCCGCGACGCCGACATAGACCAGGAGATCACCCGGCTCGCCCGTTCCCTGGACGAGGCCGCGGCCGAGCCCCATGACGCGGACGACCCGGGCGCGCTGCCCGCGCTCTGCGAACGGCTGCTGCGGACACCGTCCGGGGCGGCCGGCGCCGACGACCGCACACTGCTGCTGGCCGAACTGACGCCCTCCCCCCGCTGACCGGGCGGCACGAACCACCGCCGACAGCGCACCGGACGTGTTCCCGACTGTCGTCGAGCATGCCTTGGGGCGATGGCTTCTGGTCGATCCCGTGAGGCCCCTGCATGCCATGAGCACGCCATAAACGCGCCGTGGAAGTCGCGCGGAAGGGAGTTCCGCGTCCGGGCCGGCGACCCCGTACCGCCTCGCACTCCTGCGGCGCGGAATCCGCCGGCGGCCCGCGCCGGGCTCACGGCTCCGAGGTCTCGGATTCGAGCGACTTCCGGGTCGCCCGCCCGTAGACGCCCGACTCGTCCGCGAAGACGAGCCGGGCCAACTGGTAGCCGCGCACGGCGTTCTGGACCTCGCTGTCGAAGTCGCCGTCCGCCTCACCGTCGTAGAAACCGGCTTGTTTCAGGCGGAGTTGGAGTTCGGTGACCTCCGGTCCCGTGTCGCCGAGGCGCAGGACGGGGGCCTGTCCGCCGGAGGGGCTGGGCGCGGGGGCGGCCGTGGCGGTGGCACCGGTGCCGGTCGGCGACGCGGTCGGGCCGGGGGAGCCGGTCGGGGTGGCCCGGCTCTCCGACGGGGTCGCGCTCGGCGACGCCGTCGGGCTCGCGGACCGCTGGGTGGGGGACGCCGACCGGGACGGGGCCGGGGAGGAGGTGCCGGTCCCGGCGGCACCGGCCGGGACGTCGGCCCGCATGTCGTCGGGGCCGGCGCCGGTCCGGGAGGGGCTGTCGTACGTGAAGAGCACGGCGATCAGGCCGCCCGTCACCAGGACGGCCGCCCCGGCCGCGACGCCGGCGGTCAGCACGACCCGTCGCGGTCGCCGTCGGCCGCCCGGGACGGCGTCCGCCGGGAGCGGTTCCCGGGGCGGGGAGGGGAGATCCTCGTCGGCAGGCCGGGGTACGTCGTCCCACTCCGGTAAGGAACGGGGCCCGGGTGGGCCCGCGGAGCCCTCCGGGGCGTCGCCCACCTCGACGAACGGCCGGATGCGCAGCGGATCGAAGTCCTCAGCGGCCGCCGCCTCCGCCGCACGGGTCTCGAGATGGGCGTCGGCCGCGCGGCGGCCGCAGGAGCAGGCCGGCCCGCCGTCGGCGGCCCTGGGGGTACCGCATTCCGGGCAGACGAGTCCGGTCGGTTCACTCACACGCGTTCCTCTCCCTGTGAACCCTCTCCCCCGGTGAACTGCAGGATTCAATCAAATCTTCTGCACAGGATCCCCAGGAGGCCCCCGAATCCGGAATCACGACGTCCGAAGCGGCGAAAACCAGTCACCGCAGGTAAATATCCTGTTAGTGCGATATGTCCTTGATCGACCTATTCTGATGCCATGAGGACTCGGGCAATCCAACGGCCGGTCCTGAGCCGGCCGGAATCGAGATGCCATGGCTGAGCGTCTGAAAAGACTCGGATTGATCGGCGAGCTGTCCGCCGAATTCGCCGGGACCATGATTCTCATCCTCTTCGGCTGCGGTGTGGTCGCCCAGGTCGTCGCCGGAGGAGGACTCACGACCCCGCCCGGCGGCCTCGGGAACCACGACAGCATCTCCTGGGCATGGGGCATCGGCGTCACGATGGGTGTGTACGTCGCGGCCCGGCTGAGCGGCGCCCATCTCAACCCCGCCGTGACCGTGGCCCTGGCCGCGTTCAAGGGGTTCCCATGGAGCAAGGTGGCGCCCTACGCGCTGGCGCAGACGGCCGGCGCGTTCGTCGCGGCCCTCATCGTCCGGTGGAACTACACCGAGGCGCTGGGCACCTACGACCCCGGCCACACCATCAAATCGCAGGGCGTGTTCTCGACGCTCCCCGCCAACGGCAACCCGAAGCTGCCGGTGCACGAGTGGGGAGCCTTCCGCGACCAGGTCATCGGCACGGCCATCCTGCTGCTGCTGATCCTGGCCATCACGGACCTGCTCAACACTCCACCGGGAGCCAACCTGGCCCCGTGGATCATCGGTCTGGTCGTCGTGGGAATCGGCATGGCCTGGGGCACCGACGCGGGGTACGCGATCAACCCGGCACGTGACTTCGGTCCCCGGCTGGCCAGCTTCATCACGGGGTACGGCACAGCCTGGAGAGATCAGTACGACAACTTGTACTTCTGGGTGCCGATCGTCGGTCCCCTGGTCGGCGGTCTGCTCGGCGCCTTCCTGTACAAGTTCCTCGTCGGACGGTTCCTCCCCACGGCAGAGCCGGAGCCTCCCGGTCGTGTCCCGGCCCCCGAGGGCAACGACTGACACCCGGGGCCTGGCACCCGGGCCCGACACCCACACAAGAGGCGGCACCCTATGGCGGACTTCGTGGGCGCGGTGGACCAAGGCACCACCAGTACCCGTTTCATGATCTTCGACCACTCCGGCAACGAGGTGGCGAGGCACCAGCTGGAGCACGCCCAGATCCTTCCCAGCTCGGGCTGGGTCGAGCACGACCCGGTGGAGATCTGGGAGCGCACCAACTCGGTGATCCAGAACACGCTGCGGCACGGGAACCTCTCTCCCGAGGACCTGGCGGCGATCGGTATCACCAACCAGCGGGAGACCACCGTGGTCTGGGACCCCCGCAACGGACGGCCGTACTACAACGCCATCGTCTGGCAGGACACCCGCACCGACTCCATCGCCGCGGCCCTGGAGCGCGAGGGCAAGGGTGACGTCATCCGCCGCAAGGCGGGGCTGCCCCCGGCGACCTACTTCTCCGGCGGCAAGATCCAGTGGATCCTGGAGAACGTCGACGGCGTCCGCGAGGCGGCGGAGCAGGGCCACGCCCTGTTCGGCAACACCGACGCCTGGGTCCTGTGGAACCTGACCGGAGGTCCCGACGGCGGTATCCACGCCACCGACGTGACCAACGCCAGCCGCACCATGCTGATGGACCTGGAAACCCTCGACTGGGACGACGAGTTGCTGGGTTTCTTCAACATCCCCCGGGCGATGCTGCCCAAGATCAACCCCTCGGCGCACGCGGAGGCGTACGGCACGACCCGCACCTCCCGGCCCCTGCGTGCCGCCATCCCCATCGCCGGGATGCTCGGCGACCAGCAGGCGGCCACCGTGGGACAGGTCTGCTACGCGCCGGGCGAGGCGAAGAACACCTACGGCACCGGCAACTTCCTGGTGCTCAACACCGGGACGGAACTGGTCCGTTCCCAGCACGGGCTGCTCACCACGGTGGCTTACCAGTTCGGTGACAGCCCCGCGATCTACGCCCTGGAGGGCTCCATCGCGGTCACCGGATCCGCGGTGCAGTGGCTGCGCGACCAGATGAAGATCATCGGCAGCGCGGCGGAGAGCGAGACGCTGGCGCGTACCGTCGAGAACAACGGCGGCGTGTACTTCGTCCCCGCCTTCTCCGGCCTGTTCGCCCCGTACTGGCGATCCGACGCCCGCGGCGCGATCGTCGGCCTCACCCGGTACAACGACAACGGCCATCTGGCGCGGGCGGCACTGGAGGCGATCTGCTACCAGAGCCGGGACGTCGTGGAGGCCATGGAGCAGGACTCCGGTGTCCATCTCGACGTACTGAAGGTGGACGGCGGGATCACCGTCAACGACCTGTGCATGCAGATCCAGGCAGACGTGCTCGGCGTACCGGTCAGCCGTCCGGTCGTCGCGGAGACCACCGCACTCGGCGCCGCCTACGCGGCGGGGCTGGCCACCGGCTTCTGGCAGGACACGGACGAACTGCGCACCCACTGGCAGGAGTCGAAGCGCTGGGAGCCCCAGTGGTCCGACGAGCAGCGCGCGGAGGGCTACGAAGGCTGGAAGAGGGCGGTGGAACGCACCCTCGACTGGGTCACGGTCAAGTAGACCCGCAGTGGTCCGCGACTCCCCGCCGCCGTGGCCGGGAGTCGCGGACCGCTGGGCGCGGGTGGTCCTCAGCGCACGTAGTCGATGATCTGCATCATGCCCTCGTCCTCGTGCTGGGACTGGTGGCAGTGCACCATGGCGCGGCCGACGAAGTCCCTGGCGCACAGCCGGAAGGTGAGCGAGCCGTGCGGCGGGAGGCCGACGGTGTCGTGCCAGACGGGGGTGGCGAGCGGACGGTTGTTGATCGCGGTGACGAGGAAGTGGTTGGTGTGCAGGTGGAGGGGGTGGTGGGCGTGGCGTCGGGAGTCGTTGGTGACGGTCCATTCCTCGACCTGGCCGAGGCGGACGCGGTGGTTGACGAAGTCCGGCCGGAAGCGGCCCCAGACAGGATCCCTCCGCCCCGCCTCGGGATCGGCGTGCGGTGTCTCCCCCTCGCCCAGGATGCGGTAGGCGTGGGGGAAGTCCCCTGAGAAGACGTTCTCGTAGCTGCGGAAGGTGAGCGCGCGGGTGCGGGTGGGGTCGGGCAGGGTGGGCGGCCGGCCGGGCAGTCGGGTGGGGAGCGCCATCGAGCGGGGGGTCCCGGCGACCTTCAGGGTCATCAGGGGCCGGGACACTCCCCCGGCGGTCAGCTGGTAGACACCGGGCTCGCCGCCGCGGATCAGGAGGTCGGCCCGTCCGCCCACCGGCAGTTGCAGGGCGGTGACGGCGACGGGACGCATGTAGGTGATGCCGTCGGAGGCGATCTGGTGCATCCGCTGCCCGTCCAGGCGCAGGTAGAGCGTGGTGAGGGCGCCGGCGTTGACGAGCCGCCAGCGCTGGACCTCACCCGGCGCGATGGTCAGGACGGGGTTGGTCGCGCCGTTGACCAGGAAGGTGGACGGGAGGCGGTCGTAGGTGGCGTCCGAGGTCAGGTCGGGTACCCGGCCGCCGGACAGTTTGAGTTCGTTGATGCAGACGACGACGTCCTCGGCCGCGGCGACCTCGGGTACGTCGTCGATGTCGCCCTCGACGACGATCACCCCCGCCAGGCCGTTCAGCAGGTGGGTCGCGGTGGCTCCGTGGTGGTGGGGGTGGTACCAGAAGGTGCCGGCCGGATGGTCCTTCGGTACGGCGACGGTGCTGCGGTGGGTCGTGGTCCCGCCGGGCCTGTCGGCGGGCTCGAAGGAGCGGAAGACGTTGTCCGCCTCGCCCGTGGGGTCGACGTGCATGCCGTGCAGGTGCAGGTTGACGGTGTTGAAGCCGTGCGGGACGTTGATGTCGGTGCCGTGGTGCGCCGGGCCGGTGTTCGGCGGCAGTGCGTTGACGTGGGTGATCCGCAGGGTGTCCCCGGGACGCACACGCAGGGTCGGGCCCGGCACGGACCCCTCGTACGTGCGGGTGCGGACGGTGCCGGCCCCGGGCAGTTCCTGTTCGGTGAACCGGACCGTCATCCGGGTCTCCAGCCGGCCGCTGCGCCGCACCGCCCTGCGCGTCGCGGGCTGCGGAAAGACCGGCTCGGCCGCCTTGCGCGTCGCCGCACGGGCGGCGGCCGCGCCCGCGGTCACGGCCGCCCCGGCCGCGGCCGGCAGGACCTTCAGAACACCACGACGCGGCAGAGATGCCATGAATCGCCTCCACGGGCAACGGATCGGCAGACCGACGGATGGACGCACCACACCCCAGCCTCACGGAGTGTGATGATAGTGTACGTTCCGTAGTCACACCGAGGGTGTGCGGCGCGGCCGGTCGGTCGGCGCCGCACCTGACGATCGGCCGCACCTGACGATCGCCCGCCCCCGACGATCGTCCGCGCCCCCCGAACCACCGCGCCCGCGGGGCATCCTGTCGCCGTATCACCCCGGATTCGTCCGTGATCCGTAACAGGCGGATCCCGTGACCGGCCTTCCCCGTCCTGACAGGTGCACGGAAGAGATCCGGAACGGCGGGGAGTGGGGCGGACATGGCGCGGCATGGCGGGCGGGGCTGGTACGGCCGGGTGATCGCGGCGGCGGTCGGGGTGACGGCGCTGGCCACCGGCGCCTCGGTGTGGACCGCGCAGGCCGGCGCCGCCGGCGGCGGCTCCCCGCGGACGGCTGTCTCGGCGCGCCCCAGCACCCCGGCGCCGGTGGCGGTGACCATCGCGCACGCCTCGGACCGGGGCGCCCGGGGCGTCAACATCACCATCGACGACGGCCCGGACCCCACCTGGACCCCCCTGATGCTCCAAGTGCTGCGGGAGTACGGTGTGCACGCCACGTTCTGCATGGTGGGGACGCAGGCGCAGGCCCACCCGGACCTCGTGCGGGAGGTGGTGGCGGCCGGGCACCGGCTGTGCGACCACAGCGTCTCGCACGACACCACGATGGACACCAAGTCCCAGGCCTACCAGTCGCAGCAGATCCTGGACGCCGAGCGCATGATCACCGAGGCGTCCGGGGGCGTCCGGCCGATGTACTACCGGGCCCCCGGCGGCGCCTTCACCCCCTACAGCCGCAAGCTCGCCGCCTCACGGGGCATGCGCCCGCTGGGCTGGAACGTGGACTCCAAGGACTTCGAACGTCCGGGCACCGACGCCATCGTCACCACCGTCGAGAACGAACTCCCCAACGGACCGACGCTCCTCTTCCACGACGCGGGCGGGGACCGCTCCCAGACCGTCGAGGCCCTGCGCCTGCTGCTGCCGTGGCTCAAGGAGCAGGGCTACTCCTTCGGTTTCCCGGTCCGCTGAGCCACGGCCCCCGCACCGCCACTAGGGCGTGTTTCGAAAGTCCCGTCTGGCCCGCGACGCCTGGCACGGCGCCTCGCCGCGTTGTCGGGATCGCCCGCGTACGCCCAGTACGCGGA
>NZ_JBITLN010000023.1:0-89365 GCF_044465285.1 Streptomyces sp. NPDC049687 | reverse complement strand
ATGTCGCAGTCCACACCAGGCCAGAAGGCCCTCACCCATTTCAAGATCCCTCAGCCGAGACCTGCGTCACCAACCTCCGTGGACAGAACACCTAGCCCTGCCGGTCCGCCACCGCCCACGAGGCCAGGGCGACGGCGCCCGCGACACCGAAGACGGCCGGCCAGGCGCCCACCTTCTTGGCCAGCGGGTGGGACCCGGCGAACGCGGCGACGTACGCGGCGCTCAGCGCGCCCGCGGCCCGGCCGCCCGCCCGCTGCCGCCACTGCTGCGCCGCCGCGGCCCCCGCGACGGCCAGCACGGCCCCGCCGAGCTGCCGCTTCTTCGTCCACCGGGCCACCCCGTACCCGCCGACCAGCCCACCCGCGGCGATCACCGAGCTGGGAACCTTCGCCATACCTGCCTCCTCCTGGGCCTTTCCGCTGGGCCGAGGCTAACGCTCACGCTGTCCCAGGCAACGAACCTGAGTCAGAGCTTGTCAAGTTTCCTCCTCCGAGCTATATAAGTAACCGAAGGGCATCGCACCCAGCACCTGACGAGAGGAGTGACCTGTGATGCTCATGCGTACCGATCCGTTCCGCGAATTCGACCGACTGGCGCAGCAGGTCTTCGGCACCACCGAGCGCCCCGCCGTCATGCCGATGGACGCCTACCGGTCGGGGGACGACTTCCTCGTCCACTTCGACCTTCCCGGCATCGACCCCGAGACGATCGAACTCGACGTCGAGCGCAACGTCCTCAACGTCCGCGCCGAGCGCCGTTCCCCCGCCCCCGAGGGCGCGGAGACGATCGTCGCCGAGCGCCCCACGGGCACCTTCACCCGCCAGCTGTTCCTCGGCGACACCCTCGACACGGACCGCATCGACGCCTCGTACGAGGCCGGCGTCCTCACCCTGCGCATCCCCGTGGCCGAACAGGCCAAGCCGCGCCGCATCCAGATCACCGGCGGCGACACGGGACGCAAGGAGATCAGCGGCTGAGGTGCCGGAGGGTCCCTCCCGGGAGCCGAGGCCGCCACCGTCGTACGGCCGTACCGGCGCAGTTGCGCACTCGCGTACGGCAACGCGCCGGCGGCGGCCTCGGCGGTTTGCGCGTGGTCGAGCCCGCCCCATACGCACAGGGCGACGACCTCGCGTTCGTGCCGCCGCAGCCGTCCGGCGTACGAAGGCCTGGGGGGAGGGGCCGCACGTCCTGGCCCATCTCGCGGAGGCCCTGGATCAGACGCAGGCCGAGCAGCGAGGCGTCGCGAACGATCTCCTTCCGGCGAGTTGTGATCACCTGCGGAGACACCTGCGTGTCGCGCCCGCGACGGTGCTGACCTGGTGACGTGACGCGGGGACGGAGCACCAGCCCGTTCCGGCGTCGCCCTCACCGGAAGGAAACGCATGAGCGCTGCTGCTCGACGGACCGCCTACGCCCTGACCGGGATCACCGCGGTTCTCCTCGCCCTGGTCGCGTTCGCCTCGTACCCGTCATCCTCGGCGGACGCCGCGGTGGCCACCCCCGTCGTCAAATCCAAGTACTTCACCTCCGAAACCACGATCTCCTGCCCCTCCGGCTGGACGGCCACGGGCGGCGGCGTCGGAGTCGACGATCCCTCCACCATGTACGTCGCCCGCACGGAACCCAGGCGCAGCTCCTCCGGCAAGCCCGTCGGCTGGAAAGGCACCCTGAGCCAGAGGACGAACGGCCGGGCGGCCACCGGCACGGTCTACGTGGTCTGCGCTCCCTGAGACGGCAGATCGCTTTCTGACGGCGAAGGCCGCGACCCACACGGTCCGGCCTTCGCTCCGTCTGCCGGGCTCGGCCTCCGACAGCGTCCCGGCCAGTCGCTCGGCGGTCGCAGCCACCCCTGACACGAGGGGACGCACGCTCGATCCACAGACCCGGCGTCCCGGCCCGCTCCCGGGACGCCGGGTCTGCCACCGGCAGGCGGCGTCTTTCCGCCTCGGGCAGCGGCAGCCCGTGGGCGATCCGATCCGCCGCTGCCGGCTGTTTCAGAAGGTGCCCGCCAAGGCGGCGGGGCGGGGCCGGTCCGACGGCCGGTCCGCGCCTGCGCGGCCGGTCACTTCTTCCGCCGGAAGCGCTCGGCCAGCGCGTCTCCGCTGGGCGTGCCGTCCAGGATCTGGCGCAGCCCCCGGGTCATGACCGCCTGCTCCTCCGGGCTGAGGCGGTCGGTGACCATGGCATCGGTCTGGGCGTCGATGGTGCGCAGCTCGGGGATCAGCGCCTCCCCACGCGGGGTCAGCCGCAGATAGACGACCCGGCGGTCGACCTGGCCCGGCTCGCGGTCGATCAGGTTGCGCTTGGTGAGCGTGTCGACGATGCGGCTGGGGCTGCCGCTTTCGCACACGATCAGACGGCCCACCTCGGCGAGCGTGAGAGGGGCGCGCTCCGCGAGGACCAACAGGATTTCGGCCTGGGCCGGGGTCAGGTTGAGGGGCCTGAGCTGCCCGGTCATCTGCCGGGCGCCCTCTCGCTGTGCCGCCAGCAGGAGATAGCGCAGCTCCGAATCGCTCTGAGGGCGCACGGTCGTCTCGGCTGTCTTGTGCGGCGGCGTGGTTGAGGTGGTCGCGGGGTGGGACATGGCGGCTCCAAGAAGTTGGTTCGACAGTCGGCTTCAACAGATCGTTGGGTCACATCATTTCTCGATGATGCGGCATCCATGGCGCATCATTCAATGCTACGTCATCGATATGCCACATCTGGCTGGCCGGCCGGTTCCGGAACCTCGACTGCCACTTCACGCGACCCCCCGAATGGTGTTGCAACAACGATGGCGTGACATGCATGATGGGTCATCGATGAGGGGTCATCGATGGCGAATCATTGATTCGTCGACCCGGAAGAGCTCAGCACACGCCAACGTCAAGCAAAGGAAGCGACATGACCGCGCAGATCCTGGAAAGCCCCGTCGCCCTCGACGCTCCGATCGTCCTCGACGACGCTGCGGCGGCCGTGGCTGCCATCGCACGCGGTGAGCTCATCGTCGTGGTGGACGACGAGGACAGGGAGAACGAAGGAGACCTCATCGTGGCGGCGGAGTTCGCCGACGCCACGGCCATCAACTACATGATCACCCACGGCCGCGGACTGGTCTGCGTCTCGGTGACCGAGGAGCGCGCCGCGGAACTGCAGCTGCCCCCGATGGTCGAGCGCAACGAGGACCACCACGGCACCGCGTTCACCGTCAGCGTCGACGGTGGCCCGGAGCACGGCGTCACCACCGGGATCTCCGCCCCGGATCGCGCCAAGACGATCGAACTCATACTGAAGGGTTCCAGCGCGGACCTGCGCCGACCGGGCCACATCTTCCCCCTTGTGGCCCGCCCGGGTGGCGTCCTGGAGCGCCCCGGTCACACCGAGGCGGCTGTGGACCTCGCCCGCTTCGCGGGGCTGACGCCCGCCGGCGTCATCGTGGAGATCATCCTGGAGGACGGGACGATGGCGCGGCTTCCCCAGCTCGTCGAGTTCGCCCGGCGCGAGGGCCTGGTCCTCACCAGCATCGAGAAGCTCCGGGAGTACGCCGCGGCCCAGACAGAGCGGGTGCAGTGAGCCGGATCCCCCGGTGGATGGCCGGTGCGTCGACTGCGCTGACACGTCCCGCGGTCACGCACCGGTTCCTCGCCGGTGTAGAAGGAGTCAGGCATGTGCCGGCCGACGGACCGTTCGTCCTGATCGCCAACCACAGCAGCTTCGCCGACCATCTCGTTCTCGACGCCGTGCTCGACGTGTTACGGGACACTCCCACCTCCTACCTCACCAAGTCGGAGGCCTTCGTCCACCCCCTGCGCCGCCGGTGGACCGAAGGCATGGGCGGGATCCCGGTGGATCGTGACCGCCCCGGCAAGGAACTGCTGGCCGCGGTGGACCAGGTTTTCACCGGCCGCGGCGCTCTGGTGGTCTACCCCGAGGGCACGCGAGGGCCGGGCTGGCCCCTGCTCCCCTTCAAGGACGGGGCCTTCCGCTTCGCGGTCCGGGCCGGTGTACCCGTCATCCCCGTGGCTCTGTGGGGCGCACAGCACGTCCTGCCCAAGGGGGCCTCGCTGCCCCGCCGTGCCGAGGTGCACGTCGTCTTCGGCCCCGCGTTGCCCGACGACACCGCACTGCCCCGGCCCCAGCGGGTCAGGGCGCTGGTGGACTCGGCCCGCGACAGCCTCGAGGCGCTGGTGGACACCGCCCGTACCGCCCGCGATCCGCAGCGGGCCGAGCGGGCGGCCCGAGAACTCGTCCAACGGGCCGAGACCACCGTCGAGACAATGCTCAGCCGCACCGATCCCCTGCCCGCGGCACGGCGTCTGAGGCAGGCACGCCTGCTGCTCGGCATGGCCCGCCGCACCGATCCGAACAACCCGAACGGCTTGGTCGACGCGGACGCCCGCGTTCTGGCGGCCCGGCTCACCGGACTGCGGGCCCTCGAAGCGCCCGCGCCGCTGCGCCCCGCCCTGCTGCGCAGCGTCAGACGTACCGCCGAGGAGGTGCTGCGAGATCACCCCGACCACCTGATGGCCCATTACCTGCTGGGCCGCTGGCACCTGTTGGTGCCGGGCGCCCTGGGCGGCCGGCGTGCGGAGGCACTGGATCACCTGCGGCACGCGGCCCGTCTCGGCGCCCACGACACCCGGTACCCCATGGCGTACGCCGAGGCGCTGATCGCCGTGGGCCACGACGACGAGGCGGCCGGGCAACTGCGCGCCATCCTGGCCGCCCCCGCCCCCGACCTGAGAACGGCAGACCGAAGGCGCCGGGCCGAGGCCCACTACAAGCAGCTCGTCGGTGTCGGCGGCGCCCCTGCGACGACCCGGAGTGGGTGAGAACATCCATGAGCAGATCAGCGTTCCTGCAGTGCGGCAGCACTCTCGTGGTCTTCGACGGACCCCGCAGGCTCACCTGGCGCCAGTCCTCGTCCGGTGATTACACCCCTACGGCCCTGTGGCCGAGCCCGGCACAGGCGGCGGCGGTGATGGACCACCTGTACAGCGGCGGAAGCCTGCTCGTTCTGGTCGAGCAGGAGCGCATCTCCGTACCGATGTACGCCGAGGAAGCCGAGCGCCTTCCGTCCGACGTGGCCGACCGGGCCACGTTGACCAGCGACGGCGTCGTGAGCGAGCTGCACCTGCCTGTCCTCGACTGGATGCCGCCCGCGCTGCGCGAACGAGGCCTGCGCTTCCTCAGGGACAGTGCGGGCAAGGTGCGCAGCGAGCCCGACCTGCTGCTGCCCCATCTGCTCGTCGAGAGCCCCCCGTACCGGCCGGACAACCTGCGTTTCGCCCGGTTGCGCAAACCCCGCCCCTTCTCCGACGACCGGCTCGCGCCGGTCACCGACCACCTGTTCACCGCCGACATAGAAGCCGCCGTGATGTGCCCGGTCGACGCCGCGGTGGCTCCGGCCCGCACCTGGGAGACCACGCCATGACCAGTCCGACTGCGGCAGCCCCGGCCCTGAGGGACCCCTTGAGGGGGAGGGTGGTGCTCCTGACCGGCGCGGGACGGGGCCTCGGTCTGCTGACCGCGCAGACGCTCCTCGACCAGGGAGCCGCGGTCGTCGCCAATCACCGCTCGCCCTCGGACGAACTGGAGCGTCTCGCGGACAAGCACCGGGACCGGCTCCGGCTCGTACCTGGTGACGCGGCCACCGACGAGACCGCCGCCCTGCTCGCCGGGGAGGCCCGCAGGTTCGGCCGGCTCGACGTCCTCGTTCACAACGCCGCGATCACCCGCGACCAGCCCCTGGTGCGGATGCCGATCGAGGACTGGGACGAGGTGCAGCGGGTCAACCTGCGCGGCGCCTTCCTGACCACCAAGTATGCGGTGAAGAGCATGATGCGGGCGCGGTACGGCCGCATCATCTACGTCTCCTCGGTCACCGCACTGACCGGGAACGCGGGCCAGGCGGCCTACACCTCCTCCAAGGCCGGCCTGCACGGCCTGGCCATGACCGTGTCGCAGGAGTACGCCTCGTACAACATCCGCACCGCCACCGTGGCCCCGGGAATCCTCGACGTCGGTCTGGGAGCGGCCGTGGCCGGCCCGCAGAAGCGGCGCATGACCGACCGTTCGCTGCTCGGGCTCGGCGAGGCGGGCCAGACCGCCGAGACGATCGCCTTCCTGGCATCTCCGGCCGCCGACTACATCAACGCCACCGTCATCCGCACCGACGGAGGAATGAGGTACTGATGAACACCGTCAGTTCGCACATCCTGATCCCCGCACCGGTCGCGACCGTGCGGCAGATCCTTCTGGAACCCACTGCCCTGGCCGAATGGAACCCGGCGTTCCTCTCGGTACGGGGTCCCTCGGCCGCGATCGTCGGCCACCGCTATCCACTGACCGCCCGCGGCGGCCTCAAAGGGCACTGGCAGTACCGCGCCATCGGCGCCACCCTCATCGAGGGCCACTGGGAAGTCCCCGGCCTGTCCGAGACCAACACCTGGCGTCTGCTGCCTTACGGCACCGGCACCCGCGTCTCGCACTCCTTCACCAACCAAGGAAGCCTCGCCGCCCTGCTTCGTCCGGCGTTCGCCGGTGTCGCCGACCTGCGCCTGGGCCGGCTGGCCCAGCGGGCCGAACAGCGCGCGCCCGCACGGGTGTCCTGACATGGCGCCCGCCGCCCCGGTGCCCGTTCCAAAGGCGCCCGGTGAGGAGGTGTCACCCGCCGCCCCGTCCCCGGCCGTCCCACCCACCCACTGCTGGGCGCTGCCCACACCGCTCCATCTGGCCCGCCTGGAAGGCGAGTTCACCGAGGAGCACATCCTGCGCGGCCTCGACTGAGCCGGCCGCCCCCGTTCCGTGACGGGCCCGGGGAAAACCCCCGCTCCGGGCCCGTCACCATTCCCCTCCCCTTTGACCGTCCGTTCCAGGGAGACCCTGTGTCCACACCCCCCGTGCTGCGGCTTTCCAAGGGCCCGGAGTACGCCCGTATCGTCGGCGTAGGCGGTTACCGGCCCTCCCGAGTGGTGCCGAACGAGGAGATCGCCCCTCGGATCGACTCCAGCGACGAGTGGATCCGCGAACGCTCCGGTATCGCGGAACGGCGCTGGGCAGCTCCGCAGGAGAGCGTCGCCCTCATGGGAGCCGCGGCCGCGGAAAAGGCACTCGCGCACGCCGGAGTGACCGCGGACCAGGTCGGCTGCGTCCTGGTGGCCACCTCGACCCACTTCCGTCAACTGCCCGCCCTCGCCGCCGACACGGCCCACCGGATCGGGGCCAGGCAGGCCGCCGCCTTCGATCTGTCGGCGGCCTGTGCGGGCTTCACGCACGCCCTGGCGGTGGCCCACGACCTGGTCCGTGGCGGCAGCGCCGGCCACGTCCTGGTGGTGGCGACCGAGCGGATGTCCGACCTGATCGACCACGACGACCGCGGCACCGCCTTCCTGTTCGGCGACGGCGCCGGAGCCGTCGTCGTCGGTCCCTCGGAGACCCCGGCCATCGGCCCCGTGGTCTGGGGTTCCGACGGCTCGCAGGGCCATGCCATCGACCAGACCGCCTCCTGGCAGGAGCTCAGGCACGGTACGCCGCGCTTCCCCGCCCTGACGATGCAGGGCCAGGCCGTGTTCCGCTGGGCGGTCTACGAGATGGCCCATGCCGCCCGACGGGCCCTGGAGGAGGCCGGAGTCGACGCCGCCGACCTCGAGGCGTTCGTCCCGCACCAGGCGAACCTGCGCATCGTCGAGGCCCTCGCCGCGACGCTGCGTCTGCCCGGGAGCGTGGCCGTCGCCCGCGACATCGTGCACACCGGCAACACCTCGGCGGCCTCCATCCCCTTGGCGATCGAGCACATGCTGGCCTCCGGAGCCGTCCGCAGCGGCGCGCTCGCCCTCACGATCGGCTTCGGTGCCGGGCTCTCCTACGCGGCCCAAGTGGTCACGCTGCCCTGACCCCGACCCAACCGCACCCGTCCCCGTCCGCCCCTCCCCGAGCGACTCAGGAGTTGCCATGAGCATCAGCAATGCCTTTTCCGCCACCCCGGACGCGGTGTTCACCGCGGCGCCCCGGGAAGCCGTCGGGCGACGCGACGGTGCGCCCGCCGATGCCGTGGGACGTGCGGCATGGCTCCCTGGCGACCTGGACATCAGAGGCATCGACCCGCGCCCGCTCGGTGACGAGACGTTCGCCGCCTCCGTCCCCGCCGACCGCCAGGGACCGGCGGCACAGGAGTTCACCACGGTCCTCAGCATCATGGAACGCATCTTCAAGGCCGTCTGACCCGGAGGGGACCGGGCGAGACCACGGCGAGGCCGTCTGGCCTTCCGCGGCGTTGACAACGGAGGCGAAGAGCCGGGCCAGGCAGGGAAAGCCGATTCGGCCGGCACGGGTGTCCGTACCGGACCTGATCATGCCATTCCGGCCATTATTGGCATGGCCATGCCACTCCGGCCCGGGAAGCGGAATCTGACAGAGCGGCAAAAGAGCAGTCTCCGCCACGACAAGTGGAAGTGTGAGACCGCAGCGGTCCACGCCTTGTTTTCGGGTCATGTTGCCCGAATCGCGATCCCGGCGTACAGGGGCACGCCTAGCGTGACCTTCACACATGATCTTCCGCGGTACCGGACGCCCATGCAGTGAGAACCAGGGACGATGAAGGACGCCACCTTGAATCCCGCCGTTATGCGCCGCGTCGACGTTCCCCTCCGTCTCCGTACCGTCGTCCGCCCGCCGAACCGGCGGCTCCCCGCCGCCGCGCCAGGTGCCGGTACGGTCGCCCGCCGCGCAGTCCCCGTCCGCTCGGACCGCCCGCTTCGCGCACTGCGGACGATCCCGTGGACCGGGGGCGGAGCCTGATGGATGTCCCGGTCCTCCCGGCGGGAGCCCCCGGGACCATGGGGCGCGCCCGCACCGTCCGCCGCGAGATCCCGCCGTGCCGCACGGGTGGGGGACGCCGGCCGCGCCGGAGCGCCCGTCCATCGGCCGGCCGGGCGCCTTCTCCCGGCCACAGGCGTTCGCCCGGCCGCTGTGTGAGCTCCCGGGCCCGCTCGAGGCGGTCATGACGTCGACGTCCGCACGGCCCGCCGGCCCTCACGAACCCGACTGCGACCCCTCCCTGCACACGGATGCCACCGCGAGGTGCCCCGGACAACGCCCGTCCGCGGCCCAGCAGCCGTCTCCCGACATCCCGCCCGAGGACTACTACGCCCAGATCGTCGGGCGCATCGCCGTCCTTGCCGGACAGGGGTGCAACGCTCCCACCATCACCCGGGTGCTGTGGTGCGAGGGCTTCACCATGGCGCCGGGCCGGAGAGATCCCATCAGCCTCACCACGGTCCGCCGCCTGCTGCGCGAGAACGTCCAGCGGACCCGTCGCCGGCCCGTGGCGGTTCCCGGCGAGAGCCTCCAGGCGGACGAGTGGTGGCTGCGGGACCTGGCCGCGGAACTGTCCATGCCGTCCATCACCCTGTACGCCTGGGCGCGCCGGGGCTGGGTCACCGTGGCGCGCAAGGAGGGCCGGCCTCCTTACCGCCTCATTCTGTGGGCGGACCGTGCCGAACTCGACAGGCTGCGGGCCAGGCGTACGCCCACCGACCGGGACACGGCGGGAGCCGACACGGTGCGGCTCGCATCCTCTGCATACGGATCAGGCCTTTCCGAAGGACCCGGCTCCCCTGGTTCGTAAGGCGCCTTTCAGCAGGTCAGCTCCTCCTTTCACCCACTCATCCGGTCGGTCGCCGCGGCGTGATCGACCGGTGAGGCATGTCCGGATCTCCTCTGTGCCGCCTCCTTCCCGCAGCGGTCGCGTTCAAAGATGTTGCGTCATCGATGTTCCGTCATGCATGATGAGGCATCGATAGCACGTCATCGATGTTCCATCATCGACTACGTGGGTCCCTTTGTCTGGCAGCTGTCGGACGGCCCGCCTTCCGCGAACGGCGGACCCCGATCCCAGGAGTTAGAAGTGAAGAAAATCGCCCATCTCGCCGTCACACGGCCCAAAGCCGTGATCGTCGGCTGGTTGCTGCTCCTCGCGCTGGCAGTTCCCTTCGCGCTCCAGCTCGAGGGCGCCCTGAAGACCGGCGGCTTCTCCGACCCCCGTGGCGAGTCCGTCAAGGCGCAGCGCACGGTGGAACGCGCCTTCAAGGAGGCCCCCAACTCCCTCCTGGTCGTGCTGCACAGCCCGGACGGCTCCGTGGAGGACGCCATCGGGCAGGCACGCGAAGCGGTACGGCGCGACGGGGTGTCCACCATCACCGACCGCAGCACTCATCCGGAGTGGCTGTCCGAGGACGGCCGCACGACGTTCCTCCAAGTCGGGTTCACCAGTGACAACACCACAGTCCAGAACCTCGTGCCCGACCTGCAGGACGACGTGCGCCAAGCCGTCGGCAAGGACGTCGAGGCCGACGTCACCGGCGCCCCGGCCCTGGACAACGCACTGAACGTGCACTCCAAGGAGGACGTCACCCGCGCGGAGATGATCGCGTTCCCGGTGCTCTTCGTCGTCCTGCTGCTGGTCTTCCGCTCCGTGGCCGCGATGGCCGTCCCCCTGCTCATGGCCGGCGCCACGCTGATGGTCACCCAGGCCATCGGCTACGGGATGACGCAGGTCACCGACGTCAACAGCCTGTTCGCCAACATCGTGTCCATGGTCGGCCTGGCCGTCGCCGTCGACTACTCGCTCTTCATCGTCAAGCGGTTCCGCGAAGAACTCGCCGACGGGCGCACCGTGCCGGACGCCCTGGACCGCACGATGCGTACCGTGGGCCACTCCGTGATGTTCAGCGGCCTGGCGGTCGTCGTGGCCCTCTCGGCGCTGTTCATTCCCCGCGCCATGTCCTTCACCAGCATCGCCCTGGGCGGTGTGGCGGTCTCCCTGGTCGCCGTGGCCATCGCCATGACGCTGCTGCCCGCCGTGCTGAGCCTGCTGGGCCACCGCATCAACTGGGGCACCCTGCGCCGCCGCAAGAACGCCGCCGCCACCGCTGCCCGCAGCGCCGACCGCCCCAGCGGCCGCTTCTCGCGCCGTCCGGGACTTGTCCTGGCCGGCCTGGCGGTGGCGTTCGCCGCGCTCGCCGCGCCGGCGGCCCAGCTGACCCTGCGCGTCCCCGTCGCGAGCGCCGACATCCTGCCCTCCGACGACAGCGCCCGCATCGGTATGGAGCGCATCAAGCAGGACATCGGCGTACGTGAGATGTTCCCCGTCCAGATCGTCCTGAGCAGCGACCGCGACCAGGCCGACGCCCTGCTCAAGAGCGCCACCGCCGTCGCCTCGTACGCGAAGACCGCTCCCGGAGCCGAGAACGTCCAGGCCGTCACCTCGCTGGGACTGCCGGCCGACACCCTGCCGAAGACCCTCGCCGACCCCGGCACCCTGAACGCCCAGACCCGCGCGGCACTCGGCCAGTTGTGGACGCGCGACGGCGACAGCCTGGTCACCCGCGTCGTCGTCACACCCAGCGCCGACCCCGACAGCGCCTCCGCCCACCACCTCGTCGACGACCTGCGCAACCACCTCGACGGGCAGACCCAGCCGAACGTCAGCGTGCAACTGGCCGGCGCCACCGCCACCGGCTCCGACTTCGACGACCTGGTGCTGCGCTCGGTCCCTCTGGTGGTCGGATCGGTGGCCCTGCTGAGCTTCGTGATCCTGCTGTTCGCCTTCCGCTCGGTCCTGCTGCCGCTGCTTGCCCTGGCCTTCAACGTCGCCGTCGTCGGCGCCAGCCTCGGCTTCCTCGCCCTGATCTCCGGAAACGACGATCACTCGATCAACAGCGTCACCCCGCTGATGCTCTTCGCCGTGATGTTCGGCCTCAGCATGGACTACATGGTGATCATGATCTCCCGGATGCGGGAGATGTACCTCGGCGGGATCTCGCACCGCGAGGCCGTCCTGGGCGGACTCGCCCGCACGGCCGGGCTCGTCAACGGTGCAGCCGCGATCATGGTCGCGGTCTTCGCCTCCTTCACCAGCGCGCAGATCAGCATCGTCCGGGAGCTGGGCATCAGCCTCGCCGCCGCCGTCGTCCTGGACGCCGTTGTCGTACGCCGCTTGGTCATGCCCGCCGCTCTCCTGCTGATCGGCGACCGGATCTGGGGCCGCCACCGCCGCACGGGACACCAGGCCCCCGCGCCGCAACCGGCGCCCGCTCCGGCCGCGGTGGCAAGCAGCGCGAGCGAGCAGCTCCCCCTGGCCGACCACACCGCGCGGTGACCTGACTCACCGCTGCGACCTTCCCACTCGCAAGGCCCCGCTGCGCCGATGGCCTCGTCCCCCAGGCCGACGGCGCAGCGGTCATGTTCCGCCACCCCGGCAAAGAGAGAGGGAGCCAAGCCCGATGAGCACAGTCCTGTACCGCCCCGCCGCCCCGTCCCCCGCCCTGTCCCACGAGATCTTCCAGCGCAGCGCCCTGCTGATCGCCCAACGCGGCTGGTGCCAGGGACAGGGCCTGCTGTACGTCGGCTCCCCCCACGACCCCCAGGCGGCCAGCCTCGTCGGCGCCCTGTCATGGGCCGCCACCGGAAACGCACAGTCCTGCACCGAAGCGGTCAGATCAGCACTGGCCACCGTACGCACCCGCCTCGACCCCGACGGCAACGCCCCGTTCAACGACTGGGAGCTCCTCTGCGCCTGGAACGACACCCCGGCCCGCACCCGCGAGCAGGCCATCACCCTGCTGCTGTCATGCCGTCAGCCCGCCGCACACCCCATGACCAACCGACCGGTGCCCTTGCCCGGATGAGCACAGCCGGCTGCACCCCGACCGAGACCCGGCACGGGCGACGCCTCCCGGTCGCCGCCGGGTCCGCTTCGGCTCCTCGGGAGGACCGCTTCGCGCGCGATAGGCGGGCCTTCTGACCGCCCTCATCCGACGCGGTCCTTGGGGCACGATCCAGCAGCGCGCCCCGGACGCGGACGCGATCACGACGATGAGCGCGGCCAGCCCGCGGACTCGGCAGCGGCGAAGAATCCCGGTGCCCGGTATCGACCGATGACGCCACACTGTGGCGATGGATCCTGTGGAAATCGCCAGGGAGCTGGTGCTGGACCGTTTCCCCGAGGCACGGTCCGCCTTCCTCGCCGGGAGCGTGCTGACCGACCGTCGTACGCCCACCTCCGACCTGGACATCGTGGTGCTGCTGACCGGTGCGCCCGCCCCGTACCGGGAGAGCCTGGTGCACCAGGGCTGGCCAGTTGAGCTCTTCGTCCAGACCGATGCCGACTGGCATGCCTTCGCCAACCGGGAGACGGCCGCCCGCCGTTCTCCGCTGCTGACCATGTGCGCAGAGGGTGTGTTGCTGGTCGATGCGGACAGGCTCGGAGCTGCACTGCAGGCCGAGGCGAGGGAACGCATTGCGGCCGGGCCGCCTCCCGCATCGGACGCGGAGCTGGAAGACCGGCGATACGGGCTCACCGATGCGCTGGATGATCTGCGCGGCTGTTCGGACTCGCTGGAGCGGGTGCACCTGGTGGCACTGTTGCTGCTGCGCGCCTCGGAACTCGCCTTGCTGGCGGGCGGTCACTGGCTGGGCGGCGGCAAATGGCTGTCGCGGCGGCTCGCCGCAGCCGATCCTGGGCTGCACAGTCGGCTCACGGAAGGGGCCGCTGCGGCCATGTCCGATGCAGGTGGCGGACCGGACCGCTTCGCGGATGCGGTGAAAGAGGTGCTGGACTTGGTCGGCGGGCCACTGTGGGCCGGGTACAGCCGCAACGGACGCCGATAGCGCTGCCGCTGCGGCGGTGACCTTGAGCGGCTGTCGCCTTGATCTGGAGCTGGACCAGGTTCGGCCGAGAGCTCCCGTTCCGGCGGCCGGAAGAGCAGGTTGCTGACGTGGCCTGCTGGACATGCCAACCCCCTGTCGAGCAGGTTCATCCAGCTGTCGACCTCCTCCTCAGAGACATGGTCGGCATCCATGATCTGTTGCACGAGGGCAACTGCCTCGGCCCGGCCCATCTCACTTGCGCCGCATAATGCTTTCTCGGTCCGCCACGACTCCTCGGAGCCACCAACCCATGCGTGACCGGCGAGGACGCCACGCTCAGGCTCCGTCTGGTATCGGGCTACTCGCTGCCGGTGCCGTCGTCCGGGGTCACGGCGACGATTGCGACCGTCGGAGGCGGAGGCGACGGGGTGTACACATACGCCACCGCCAACCCCGGCTGACTGCCCCGGCGCTCGACACGTGTCTTGCGGACCTCCGTGCCGTCTGGCCGGGTCGGCCCCAGGAGCACCCCCAGACGCGGTACCTGCTCCAGTTCCTGCCGCAGCACTTCGAGGGCCTGCTCGACTCCGAGGGACTTCGCCCGCTCGGCAGCCCTCATTGTCACGGCCGCGATGACGCCGCTCACCGGTCTTGGGTCTCCTGCTTCAGTCGGGCCGTGAGGTCGATGCCTTCCTGCACTGCGATGTCGAACTCAGGGTCCTGGTAGAGACGGATTCTGCCCCGGTAATCGACGATGACCGCAGCAACCGCCTTCAAGTCTGTCTCCGTCGACGTCTCCAGCGCATGCTGAAGATCCGCTTCGAAGGACTCGCGATCGCCGGGAAAGCCATGCCCGGAGCGCAGGGCCGCTCGGATATCGCCGATGGTCCTCAGAGACAACGGCGCAGGAACGGGTGTTTCCTCGTGCTGTGCGCTCACGATCTGCTCCTTGATCCTCTGTCCTATGGGCAGTGTCCTACAGATCCGGCAGCCGGCATGCATCCTGCCCTCGGTGCGCCGGTTGTCCCTGGGTCAAGGCCCCCACGAAGGAGCGCCAAGCCTTGTTCCCCACAGTGACCACCGGTCCTCCCGACATCTTGGAATCGCGTACGACCGCGTCGTGGTCCATCAGCCCGAACTCGACGCACTCCCCGCCGGCACCATTGCTGTACGACGAGGTGAACCACACCGTCTGGCTGGAACTACTGGACTCTGCAATGCTCACCGTGCGTATTCCTTCAAGACCGTTTCGATCAGATGGACCGAACGCTGAGGACTTAGGGCCGCGGCGCGAAGGCCGTCGAACGCCCGGGTGTACTCACGAACATGATGCTCGCCCTCCAAGTAGACGGCATCGGTGATGCCGTCCCGGTAAACGAGGTCGGGATCCTCCGGGGCGGGAAAGCCCAGCATGGTGAAGGAACCGGTGGCCGGGTACGTCCCCGAATCGAAGGGGAGGATCTGCAGGGTCACGGTCGGCAGCCGAGCGGCGTCCAGGACGCGTTCGAGCTGTTCCCGCATCAGTCCTCGATCTCCGACGACATTGCGCAGAGCACCCTCGTTCACGACGAACCAGGCTTCGGGGGCATCGGGTTGCTGCAACATGGCTTGCCGCTCCATACGCACGCGTACGGCCCTGTCGATGTCCTCGGCGGACAGGTGCGCACCGGTCGCGTGGAGCTCGGAGGCGTAGGCGTGGGTCTGCATGAGTCCGGGCACCAGCTCGCACTGGTACTGGCGGAAGGTGGACGCGTCCTGCTCCAGACCGATGTAGATGTTGAACCACTCCGGCACCGCTGAGCCATGGACCTGCCACCAGCCACGGACCTTGGCCTGTCGGGCCAACGACTTGAGAAACTCCCGCATCTCCTCGCTGGTGCCGTAGAACCGGCAGAGGGCGTCGATGTCCGAGGGCTGGATACGACCGCTGCCCGTCTCCATACGGTTGACCTTCGAGCCGCTCCAGTCCAGGGCTTGGCCCACCTGGGCGCAGGTGAGTGTGCTCTGTTCACGGAGTTTCTTCAGCTCGATCGAGAGCCGGCGCCGTCGTGCCGTTGGTGATCCGGCCATATCAACCCCGTTTCGAGTAGCGGGCGTTCAGTCTCGCGCCAAGGGATGTGCTTGCCAATCACTCAGAAGTGGGAATCTCGCTGTGCACATTGCACGAAGGGATTCGCGCACCGCACTCTGATGGTGATGCAACTCACCGTGACCATGCGTGACACTGCGTGGCTCATGGGGGTGTCGCTGCGACCAGAGGGGTTTTCGTGGACCGGGAAGAGTGCATGACGCGCAAACCGTGGGACCTCGCCTTCACGGCCGAGCCGACGGAGGTGGCCGTTCTGCGGCGGGCCATGAGACTGCACCTGGGCATCTGGGGTCTGCACCATGTCACCGACGAAGCGCAGCTCTGCGTCAGTGAGTTGGCGTCCAACGTCATCACGCACGTCGGCCAGGGAACCCCGGCCACGCTCGCGGTCGCGATGAACGGCGTACATCTACGCATCGAGGTCCACGACCCCGACACCCGCGCCCTGCCCACCCTCCTCGACGCGAACGCCGACGCGGAAGGCGGGCGAGGCATGGCCCTCGTCGACGCGGTCGCCGCCCGCTGGGGCGTCCAACTCCGCGTCGACCGGAAGGTCACCTGGTGCGAGCTGACAACGGGCCTCACCTCGCCGAACGGCCATGTGGAAGGCCCCGGCGTACGGCGGGCCGAGGCGTTGCTGGACTTCTACGCCGGAGAGAAGCCGCCGCCCCTCCGGCCCGGCCACGGAAGACTGGGCAGGGCGGTGTCCGAGGAGTCGGTGATCACACTCATCACCGACTTCCTGCATTGGCTGCGCGCGCACGGCCGCGATGTGGACGAGGCGTTGGATCGCGCCCAGGCCCGCTACGACGCTGAACTGGACGGCTGAGGCGGACGGGCTGCCTCACAGGGCGCGCTGCATACAGACCAGGAGATCCCGTTCGTCCCACGACTCGCTGACCGTGAAGCCGAGCCGTTCGTATAGGGCGATAGCACCGGTCCGCCATTTCCACACCGACAGCCGCACATCGGTCGCGCCGCTTTCCGTAGCATGCGCGAGCGCGGCGCTGAGGAGACCAGATGCGATGCCCTGGCCCCGGAATGCTGGATCCGTCCAAAGCCGTTTGATCTCCGACTGCCCATCGGTGGGGGCGGTCACCACCAGGCAGCCCACGGAGGTGTCCCCGCTCAAGGCCAACAGCACGACATCGTCGATGAACGCGGTCCTCGGGTCCGAGACTTCTATCCGGTAGCGGTCCGGCAGCCCGTCCACGTCGGCAACGGCCTCACCCTTCTCGGCCTCGGTCCGCAGATGGTAATCCGCCAACAACCGGGCCAGGCCGTCCTCAGCGGAAGGGGTCTGGCCCGGCCACCGGACGATAGCGATCTCACGCTGATCACTCATCACGCCAGCATCACACGAAACGAGCCGGCGCCACAGAGACCAAGGTCAGCTCGTGATCGAGGCGTAGGAGCTCACATCGGCAGGAAGCTCGTGGTGCAGATCCCAGGTGATGGCCATGGGCTTGCTTCCGGTGTGTTCCACGTACATCGCCGGGCCCAGGAGCATCCACGGCTCGGCCTTGCCGATGCTGTTGCGCTTGTAGCGGCGCAGGAAAAGCAGGACATGGCTGCCCTGCTGGGCGTGGTGCTGGTAACGCAGCCCAGTCGGCGAGTTTTCTGGAGTTGTGCTCTGGGACTCCCAGTGGAAGCGCGTCGGGCTGAGCGCGTAGTCCTTGTAACGAACCGTGGGGGAGAAGTCCCGCTCGTCCTTTTCTAGAGTGATGAGGAGGGCATCGGTTCTGTGTTCCTCCACCCACCGCACTCCCTGCCCGAAGTCCCTTGGCATCTGGCCGCCAAGATGTGCCACTCCCAGAGCCGAGAGGATCTCGGAGCGGTTGTAGGAGCTGTGGATCTTCAAAGGGACGCGGGCGAGCGGGCCATCCAGCGGGAGCGGGAAGTGGTCAGCCTCTTCGAGGGCGTACGCCAGGACTTGTTGGAGTTCGTCACGGAACACCGGCTGGGCACGGAGAGATTCAAGCCCCTGCCGGTAGTCGGTAAAACCGCCTGCGTTGTCCCATACGTTGAAGAAGAGCATGCGGGCGTATGCCTGCTCCTCCATGGACAGCGCGTCGTAGTCGGGGGCGTCATCGGCAAGCAGACGCAGGTACGCATGGATCCGGTCCGGGTCGTCAACGTGCAGGAAGGCGTGGACACGCTTGAGGAGCTCTGTTTCGCCTGACGGCGCCTCCTCCGGGATGAAGCCCGCCTTACGCAGCACCTTGGTCCAGGAGTTGTCGCTCTTGTAGAGCTCCTGGATATCGCGTCGGCTCTCGCGAAGGTAGTCCGCCAGCCGCAGGGTGCTGTAGTCCTTGGCTTCCTTGGCCAACGTGGTGATGGTGGCTTTGAGCTGTGTGCGGATGTTGTCCAGGACCAGGTCCTTGGACTTGCCCTCCAGAATGATTTGACAGCCGGACGGCAGTTGGGGGAAGCCCTGCTCGATGTTGTCGACGAGGCGGCTGCGCGAGAGGTTGGTCAGAGCCCGGAACTGCTCTTCGAAGCGGAACTCGGCTCGATGCTGACCGATGAAGTCGAGCACAGTGAGGACTGGCTTGTTCGACGTACGGCGCAGTCCGCGCCCGAGCTGTTGGAGGAAGACAGTCGCGCTGTTGGTGGGGCGGAGAAGTAGGAGGGTGTCGACGTCAGGGATGTCCAGTCCCTCGTTGAACAGATCGACGGAGAAGATCACCTGAATGCGACCCGCTTTGAGATCGTCAAGCGTCTGCTCGCGCACTTCGGGTTTGGAGTCACTGTCGAGGGCCGCCGCTTGGAACCCGGCCCGGCGGAAACACTCGGCCATGTAGTGGGCGTGGTCCTTGCTCACACAGAATCCCAGTGCCCGCATGCCGGCGGGATCCGAGATCTTATCCCTGACCTGCTTGATGACGATGCGGGCCCTGGCTTCGTCACCGGTGTAGATGCGGCCGAGCTGTTCCCGGTCATAGCTACCCGAACGCCAGTCGAGGCGGGTCAGATCCGTGCCGTCCGGAAGACCAAAGTAGTGGAACGGGCAGAGCAGATCGTTCTCCAGGGCCTCCCAGAGTCGCAGCTCGGCGGCGATCCGTCCGTTGAAGAACTCGTTTTGGAGATTGCGTCCGTCCATCCGCTCGGGGGTTGCAGTGAGCCCCAACAGCTCGGCCGGTTCGAAGTGTTCAATGACCCGTCTGTACGTCTCGGCCGTGGCGTGGTGGAACTCATCTATGACGATCACGTCGAAGTGCTCGGGGTCCAGCTGCTCTAGCCGCTGCACATTGAGTGACTGGACGCTGGCGAACACGTGGCTCCAATCGCCCGGCTCCTTGCCGCTGTGGAGCAGGTCGCCGAAGGAGGCGTTGTCGAGAACCTCTCGGTAGGTCCGCAGGGACTGTTTCAGGATCTCCTTGCGGTGGGCGACGAAGAGCAGGCGGGGAAGCTTGCCGCCAAGCTTGTCGCGCATGCTGCGGTAGTCCAGCGCAGCCATGACGGTCTTGCCTGTTCCCGTCGCCGCTACGAGGAGATTCCGGTGGCGGCCACGAATGTCACGCTCCACACGGAGGCGTTCCAGCATGTCCTTCTGATGAGGGAGGGGGTGTACCTCGAGACCTGAGAGACTGATCTTGAGCTCTCCCACAGGTCCGGTGCCGCCCGCCCGGGCTAGTGCCTCGGCGAGTCGCTCGCCATCGCGATCGGGGTCGTACGTCTCGAAGGCCATGTCGGCCCAGTACGCGTCGAAGGTCGCCTCGAACTTGTCGAGCACTCGGGGAGTCGCGATCGAGGACAGCCGTACGTTCCACTCCAAGCCATCAAGCAAGGCAGCCTTGGACAAGTTGGAGCTGCCGACGTACGCCGTGTCGAAGCCCGTGTTCCGCCGGAACAACCACGCCTTAGCATGCAGACGCGTCGACCGAATTTCGTAGTTGACCTTCACTTCAGCGCCGAACTCGCGCACCAACCGGTCCAAAGCGCCGCGGTCGGTGGCGCCGATGTAGGTGGTCGTGATGACCCGGATCGGAACACCACGTTCCTTCGCTGCCCGTAGCGAGTCCTCCAGGACCCTTATGCCGTACCACTTCACGAACGCGCAGAGCAGATCGATGCGGTCGGCGGTGGCGAGCTCTGCCCGTAGCTCCGCTCCCAAGCTCGGATCATCCGGCGCGTTGGTGATCAGTGCCGTCTCGGAGAGCGGAGTCAGTGGGCGGATGGCGTAGACGCCAGGGGCTTCCTGCTCAGCCAGGGCGAGAAGTTGGCGAGGTCCATCGGCGATGGCGGTCACGGCCGCATCTACGTCTGGATCCGGGATGCTGTTGACCAGGAACTGCATGATCTGGTTGGCCACGGCGACCTGCTTGTCATGAGGTAGCTGGCTCAATCGCCGACCCACAGCGTCACCGATGTAGCGGGCCAGCACATGCGGTGAGGACTCAGCGCTGACCTCTGCATGGATCGGCTTCCAACCGGCCGCGTTCAGCTGGTCGATCTGTGCCTGCATGCCTTCGGTGATGAGCTCTTCGTACACACCTGCGACAGGTTGTGACAGATCCCTTGGCTGAACCACGCTGGGCCCCCTCGATCACTCGTTGCGCCGTGAACAGTTCTAACAGGGGCCACTGACACAAGAGGCGCGAGTCCCGGTGACCCAACTGATCGATCGGTCTCGGAATCTGACGTGACGTAAGTGATCGACTTCGGTCAGTATGGTGCGATGGTAGAGCGAGTCATCGGTCACATAGACGGCGTCGTGCCTGGTGAGGTCTTTCCTGGGCGCGCTGAAGTGAGGGCTGCGAAGCTTCACAGTGACAACATGCGGGGGATCTCCCGCCTCAAGGATGAGGACGGCACCTACGTCGCCGACGCCATCGTCCTCAACGGTGGGTATGAAGACGACGAGGATGGCTGGACCTGGATTAAGTACACCGGCGCATCACCAGACAAGGACAAGGCCAAAGATGGCAAGAGGCTCCTGCGGAGTCAATCCTGGGAGTATCCGGACAACGCGGCGCTCAAGCTCAGTTTTGATCGGGGGCACCACATTCGCATCATGCGAGGCCCCAAGGGGGATCGCCGGTATTCCCTTCCCAAGGGCTACCGGTATGACGGCCTGTACAAGATCACTGCCGTACGTACGGCTATATCGAAGTCACCGGCGCCCGACGGCTCGCCCATCGAGATCTGCCAGTTCGACTTGGAGCGCCTTTCCGATCCTGAACAGGAGCTGACCTTTGCTGAACGCCGTGTTGCTGAGGTGTTGGTGCAGCAGGAGGAGCGGCTGGACGAAGAAGTGGGAGTCGAGCGCGGAGGGCAAGGTGATGACGACTCGTATGGGGAAGAGAAGTTACCTACGACGCGTGCCACCCGTGTCCAGCGCATAGTGAGGGACGCTGCCGCGGCTAGACGCGTTAAGGAACTCTACGACCACGAGTGCCAGATTTGCGGTGTGCGCTTAGTTGGTCCGGATAGCAAGCCCTACAGCGAGGGTGCTCACATACGCCCCTTGGGTAAACCTCACCTCGGTCCCGATGTTGAGCGGAACATTCTGTGCCTGTGCCCCAACTGCCATGTGAGGCTCGACATGGGGGCCATCGTCATTGAGAACGATTGGTCGATCGTCGTGCGGGCTGGAATCGTCGGCGAGAACGTGCGAGCGAAGCTCAAGAGGGACGCGAACCACAAGGTGCATGAGGAGTACGTCCGGTACCACCGTGATCGGTGGCAAGGGGCTGGTGGCCCTAGCCAGTCGTAGGCCAGGGCACACATCGCTATGACGGCTGGGCTCGGTGCGCGGGGTTGAATCGCCTACTCAACTCCGTGGCACCCCTCATACGCGCTCCCCGACCCACACCAACAAGCCGCCCCCCTCTGCGGCGGCCAAGCCACCGCCCTCCCCCTCGCCGCCAAGGTCGTCGCATACTGCGGCAGCAGATCCCCGTCCCCCGGCGAAGTCCCCTCCGAGGCGGCGAACGCCTCATAAGACGGCACCGTCCCCGTCACGATTCCGAGGTTCGGGGTGCCGGAGGCCGACAGTTCTCTCAGGGAGGCCTCTATCGTCGCGAGGTGCTCGCCGTGGGAGGGGTACTCCAGTTCCAGGGACGGGTAGGCGGCGACCAGTTCGGAGAGTTCGCCCGCCGGCCAGTGCAGGACGGCCACCGGGAAGGGGCGGGACAGGGCCTCTCGGTAGGCGCCCAATTCGGCCTGGAGGCGGGAGATCTCCGCCGCGAGCTCCGCGGGGTTGTCCGAGCCGAGGGACCAGACGCGCTTGGGGTCGTGGAGTTCGTCCAGGGAGACGGGGGACGAGTGGAGGGTGTCCGCCTGGAGGTCCCAGTCGTCGTGTGGGGCGCCCAGCATGCGGCGGACCCGGTGGCGACCGAACAGCAGGGCGTGAGTGGAGTAGGGGGGCTCCGACACGTCCGTCAGCAGGAGGCGTGCTCCCTGCGTGAACGCGTTCTCCGCCGCCTCCAGCTCGTCGTGGGATTCCAGGGCCTCGGCGACGATCACCCAGGGGGCGGGGTCGCGGGGGGCGGCGGCGCGGAGGCCGTCGATGATGGCGCGGGCCTCCGCCTCGTGGCCGTACTCCCAGAGGTTCGAGGCCTTCAGGGCTCGGACCAGGTGGGGGTTCTCCAGGTTCTCCGGACCCTGCGGGGAGGACAGGAGGCGGTCGTAGAGCGCGGTGGCGGCGGGGCGGTCGCCGGCCAGTTCCAGGTGGGCCGCGGCCTGCAGCAGCAGGGCCTCCGCGTCCTCGGGATACAGGCCGGCGGTCCGCTCCAGGCGTGCCGCTTCGGCGGTGTGGTCGACGTTCTCGGCAGGCGTGTCGGGGCGCATGGGGGACACCGTAGCGCCGCCCGGTGTCAAAAGTGAGATATCTGCAGGCCAGAGGGGCCGGATCGGCGCGGATCCGCCTCCGGCCCGTCGGTCAGATGGTGACGCCGTCCACCTGCAGTGTCTGCACCGCCTTCGCCGCGAACGGCACGGCCAGCGTCTTTCCGCTGAGGTAGGTGTCCGAGCGTGCCGTGTACAGGTCGCCGCCACCCGTCGTCAGGGTGCTCCAGCGCGGGACCAGGCCGCCCGAGCCGCCGTTCACCGTGGTGAAGCGGGACAGGTCGAAGGTCAGGGTCTGGGCGGAGGAGGAGGTGTTCAGGGCCACGATCACCAGGCGCTTCGCCGACGCGTCGTAGCCCGCCGCCGCGTAGCTCACACCCGTGTCCAGGATCTTCATCCCGGGGCGGATGTGGCGGCTGAACTGCGCCATGACGTAGTACTTCGTCTCGACGGCGCCGGCCTGCAGGGTGCCGGCGTCGTACTTGATCACCCCCCAGCCCGCCGTCGGGTCCATCACCTGCCAGTAGACCCAGGCCGTGGGGTGCAGCCAGCGGAAGTCGTAGAGGAGGTTGAAGGCCATGGTGTAGCCGGTGCCGTCGCTGTCGCCCGTCTCGGAGTTCCACAGGGCCTTGCCGGCCGTGGTGACGACATCCGTGTAGAGCAGGTCGCGGCGGCCGCCCGAGCCCTGGTAGCCGTGGACGTTGACCCGGTTCACGTACCCCTTCGTCGTGGCGGAGAAGGAGTTCCAGGTGGTGCGGGCCAGGTCGTAGCTGGTCTCGTCCGATGCGGAGATCTTCGTCGCCGTCAGGCCGCGCTTGTCCAGCTCGCTGCGCATGTACGGCAGTACGGCCGACTGGACCGTGGCGTCCATGTGGCAGCCCTCCTGCGTGCCCGTCGCCGTCCACCAGGACGACGAGGGCTCGTTGAAGGGGTCCACCGTCGCGAAGTTCACGCCCCAGTTGTTCTTGGCGTAGAGGGCTACGGCCGCGAGGTGGGAGGCGTGCTGGCGGTAGTTCCAGGACTGGAGGTTGTTGCCGCCGCCCGAGGCGCCGGAGGGGTTGTGGTTCAGGCACATCCACCACATGGGGGAGTTGGCGAAGAGCTCGGTCGTCGCGCCGCGCGCCACCGCCTTCTGCAGCATCGCGCGCTGCGTGGCGTCCGCCGTCCAGTCCCAGGCCGAGGACGTGGGGTCCTCGTTGTTCCAGTCCTGCCAGTAGCCCTCGATCTGCTTGAAGGCCGGGATGTTGGGGGAGGCCACCATCGAGGTGCCGCTCACCGTGTTCCAGCTGCACGCGCCGAGGTTGTAGCGGGCGATGTTCAGGCCGAGACCGGGGAGGGTCCTGCCGTTGTAGGAGACGGACTTGGTGGTGAAGAAGGCGTCGGCGAAGTCGTCGCGGCCGCCGAAGACGTTCGCCCACCAGGCGAGGGAGGTGCCCCAGCCCTCCCAGGTGCCGTAGGTGGTCGAGGGGTTGACGGAGATCGTGGCGTCGGCGTGGGCGGTGCCCGTCGCCAGGGCGCTTCCGAAGAGCGCGCCGCCGGTGGCGGCCAGCAGTGTCCTGCGTCGGATCATGGCTACTCCGCTCCGAGTCATGGCCGGTCCCGTTCGGCCGACACGAAGCATCAGGTGTGCCATGTGGGGTTGTCGAGAGTTCTGACAGCCCTTTCTCAAACCTGTGGAGAAAGGGCATGAAGGGGTTCGACGGGGCGAACGGGGCATAGCGCGAGCAGGTCGCGTATGTACGGGTCTGGCGACCTTGTCCCCCTCGCCTTATGGTGCCCGGCGTGCGGATCCCCCTTGTGCAGCACAGCACCCGCCGGCGGCGCGCCCGGTACCGGCGGGTGCTCTGGAGCGGTGCGGAACTCCTCGTCACCGCAGGGGCGTTGGTGCTCCTCCTCGTCGTCCATCAGCTGTGGTGGACCAACCGGGAGGCGCGGGAGGGCGCCGAGCGGGGGGTGGAGGCGCTGGAGCGGGAGTGGGAGGCCGGGGGCGCGGACCACTCCGGTGACAGCGGCACCGACAGTGACTCCGGCTCGGACTCCGACTCCGACTCCGACTCCGGGTCCGGGCGCGCGTCCGGGCAGTCCGGTGGCGGCGGGAGGGCGTCCTCGTCCGGTCCGCGCGCCTCCCAGGCCTACGCCGTCCTCCGCATCCCCCGTCTCCACCTCAGCGTCCCCGTCGCCGAGGGCACCAGCAAGCAGAAGGTCCTCAACAAGGGGTACGTCGGCCACTACGCCCACACCCAACAGCCGGGCCAGGCAGGCAACTTCGCGCTCGCCGGGCACCGCAACACCCACGGCGAACCCTTCCGGTACCTCAACCACCTCAAGAAGGGCGACAGGGTGGAGGTGGAGACCAGGAACGCGACCTACACCTACACCGTCGACCAGATCCTGCCGCAGACCTCACCCCGCGACTCGGGGGTCATCCGGCCCGTGCCCCGTTCCCTCACCAGGCCCGTTTACGGTTACTCCGCCTCCGGCCACTACCTCACCCTCACCACCTGCACCCCCGAGTACACCTCCCGGTACCGGCTGGTGGTGTGGGGGACGCTGACTTCCACGCGGGCGCGGGGCGCGGGCTGAGTCACGGTCCCGGCCGATCCTCGGGGTGCCGGCGGATGCGGGGTGACCGGATGACGCCCCGCCGTGCCGCACAGCCGTACCGCAGAAAGGGAATGAACGGTTCAGCAGCATGGCGTCGGCCCCTTTGGGAAACTGCCGTCATGATCCGTGATCTTCTGGCGAACAGAGTGGTCCTCATCACCGGCGCGAGCAGCGGCATCGGTGCCGCGGCGGCGAAGGTGTTCAGCCGGGAGGGTGCGGTGGTCGTCCTGGTCGCCCGCCGGGAGGACCGGCTGGCGGCCCTCGTGGGCGAACTGCGCGACAAGGGGGCGGAGGCGTCCTACGTGGTCGGTGACATGTCGGTCGCCGCCGACGCCGGCCGCGCGGTGGACTTCGCCGTCGCCGAGTACGGGCGCCTGGACGGGGCCTTCAACAACGCGGGGATCGGCGGGGACCGTACTCCGCTGCATCTGATGGCGGACGACGTGTACGACACCATCATGGACGTCAACGTACGGGGCGTCTGGAACTGTCTGCGCCATGAGATAGCCGCGATGCTGCCGCGTGGCGGTGGCGCGATCGTCAACAACAGCAGTGTGGCCGGTCTGGTCGCCATTCCCGCCGCCGCGCCGTACATCGCCTCCAAGCACGCGGTCGTCGGTCTCACCCGGGCCGCCGCGGACGAGTACGCGCAGCGGGGCATCAGGGTGAACGCGGTCGCCCCGGGCACCACCCGCAGCGAGATCACCGTCGACTGGTTCGCGCGCAATCCCGGCATGGAGGATCTGGCCAACTCGGTGACCCCCCAGGGACGTACCGCGGAGCCGGAGGAGATCGCGGCCGCCGCGGCCTGGCTGCTCAGCGACCGTTGCCCGTTTCTCACCGGCGCGGTGCTTCCGGTGGACGGGGGGTTCGTCAACCACTGAGCGGTGTGCATCGTGAAGTCGCTGGTCACGGGTCTGGTGTGCGTGGTGTTCGGGGCTCTCGTGCTGGTCGTGGGCGGATGACTTCGGTGAAGATCGTCGGTCATCGGGAGACTTCGCGGTTCGTCAGGACCAGCAGCGCCCGCACCCGCGTGGTCGCCCACTTCGGATCGGTGCGGACCTTGCCGAGGACCCGCCCGCAGTTTTGCGGTGAGCTTGCCGTGGCGGCAGGAGGTGATCTCCGAGGTGCGTCCGGTCCGGGCCGCGGAGACCCACAGCAGGCGGCCCCGGTCGTCGGTGAGCGCGATCACCAGCAGGCCATGGCACTTGTGCTTGCCGGAGTAGTTCTTCCGGTTCGCCGTGCTGGTGCGCCGCCGGGTTCGTATCAGGGTGCCGTCGAGCAGAACCACCCCGCCACCCGTTCGGGCGATCTTCTTGAGCGCGCGGTCCGGGCGCGGGCGCGGGCGGCGAGCAGGCCGGCGACCCCCGCACCCACCGGGTGACGGTGGTGCGGTGGATGCCGTTGCCGTCGGCGAGGTCGCCGGGCCGCTGGTCACAGTGCGGCACCGCCAGCACGATGCCGGCGGTGCTCCCCGCGGGCAGGGCCCGCCACCGCGAGCCGATCTTCTTCAAGTGGCCGCGTATCAAGGTGGCGAGGTGGTTCTGGGTGGCGCTCGACGGTGGCAGGCGGGCGGTGTGGAGAAGGCCGTCGGGGCCCTTGATGGCGCACGGCAACTTGCCCGCGCATCAGCCCACCTGACCTGCACGTTTCACGCACAGGTCTCACTGGACAGACCCTGGAGCGGAGCCAGTGTCAGTGGTCGGTTGCCAGGTGGAGCTTGAGCAGGTCCACACCGTAGTCGTTGCCGTTGGGAGTGCGGATGATGGTGTGGATGTGCTGCTGGGTGGGGGTGCCGTTCGGGCCGCCCATGCCACCGCCCGGGCCCGCCGAGGCGGAGGCGGAGGCCGTCGCCGACGCGGTGGGGGAGGGCGAGCTGGAGTCGTCGTCCTCGTGGTAGGCGAGCGGGGACTCGGCGTCGTACTCGATCAGTACGACCGGGGAGTGCACTCGGTAGTAGAACGCTGAGTCGTCCTCGGACTCGCCGATCCAGTAGAAGTACGTGTCGTCGAGGTGTTTTTCGATGTCACGCAGCCACACCCGGGAGTGACCTTCGTCGATGGTGCCGGTGTAGACCTCGACCAAGTCGAGCAGCAGCTTCTGCTGCTTGCGGTTCAACTCCGAGCCCCTGATGCCCTTGTAGGGCAGGACCGCGTTGTCGTTGTGGGCGCCGACGGTCAGGTTGGTGCCGGTCTTCTCCTCGGTGCCCGGCGCCGCGGTGGCGAGCTGGGCGTTGTCCAGCGAGCGCAGCAGCTTGAGGCCGGCAGCGGTCTCCTCCCGGAAGAGGTGGTAGTCCACGCCGTCGTACGTGATCTTCGTCGGCTCGGAGCCGCGGAAGGTCGGGGTCGCGACAACCTGGTCACCCAGGACGAAGTAGTTGATGACCAGGTGGTGGCCCTCGAACTGGAAGCCCCAGGGGTCGGTTGCCGACGGGGTGCCCATGATCGTGAACCAGTAGGCGTCGTAGTTGAGCGCCTTGGAGGTGTCGCCGCTGTACTCACCGAGGAAATGGTTGAGCTTGCGGATCTGGGTGGCGTTCTCGAGCCCACGCGCGGACAACGCGGCCTTGAGCAGCTTGATGGCGAGCTTGTACTGCTTCTCGTCCATGTCGCGCAGGGCGAGACCGTCGCGGTCGTTGGAGTCGACGTTGGTCCAGTCGAGCCACTGGTCGGCGTCGATGTCGTAGAGCGTGGCCGACTTCTGGTCGTCGGTCAGCGAGTTCACGAAAGCCGACCCGGCGCGCACCACCGGCGTGGTGGAGACGCCGGTCCGGTGAATCGCATACAGGTCACTGATGACGGTGCCGTCGGTGGTGACGCCGACGAAGTCGTCGTACGCGATGGTCTGGCCACCGCCGCCGGACGGCGGGCGAGACGGGGTGGCGCTCGCCGTGGCGTCGGCGGTCGACGTTTCCTCCGCACCGGCCTGGCTGGCGGTGTAGCCGCCCATGACCGCGACGGCGGAGACACCGCCGGCGAGCAGGGCCTTGTTCATGAACCAGCGGCGGGAACGGTGGGCTGCTTGCGTTCTCGGCTTGTGTCCGTGCACTGAGTTGACCATGTCGCTGACGATTTCGTTGACAACTGGCAATCGCGTGGTAATAGCCTGTGAGCCGTATAGGAGTTCATCCTCCCGTCCGGCGTTGTCACGTCGTTGGGTGGGTGTCGGAGGGTGTGCCGGGGCGTGGTGGAGTCGGGTCGGGGCTGTGGCTTCGAACGAGTCTTCTGGCCCAGAGGAACGAGTCTCCTGGGCCCCGGTTAGCGATCTTCGGGAGTTGCTGTGAACGAGTCAATGGGCTCCACCTGAGCCCAACGCCTCAACGCCGGCTCGGCGATCGCCAGTTCCTCCCGCTCGACCTGCACCTCCTGCAACTGCCTGGTCACTGCTCGGCGAGGGCGTCCAGTTCGCTCCGGCGAGCGGTGATCCAGTGCCGCTGCTGCGTCCCCGCAGCCGCCCGCGATCTCGTGGCATGCCGACCTGCCGACGGATCGTAGGCGGGGGCCGGTCACGGGCGCAGCTGAACCCGACCTCCCGCCGGAATCGAACTCGCCCGATGATCCACCCCGTGGTCATCGGCCACCGACCGGCACGAGTACCCGACTCGTCACTCACACCAGACCCGTGACCTGCGAATTCACGATGCACACCACTCACTGAGGTACCGCGGGCGAGGATGTCGGCCGCCCGCGGTATCCGGGACCCGAGGACTCGTCGGCTTGGACGGGTGACCTCAGGCCTGCGGCCGCAACCCCCGCAGCCGCGCCTCGAACGCCACCTCTCCGCCTTGGCGTCCGGTGACGGCGACGGCGTACCAGTTGGGGAGCAGAGTGGTCAGTCGCCGGGCCTCGATCGAGCAGGGTTCGTCGAACTCCACGTACCGCGCGTAGTTGATGGCGATGTCGGTGAGCTCGACGGGTGCCGGCCCCGCGGCGGCGCACGCGGCCTGCTGTGCGGCTTCCAGGAGGACGAGCCCTGGGACGTGGTCGACGGGATGGTCGAAGAGGACGGTGTTGGACACGTCGTTGCGCAGCTGCCACCGGTGACGGGCTGAGTCGGCGCAGGCCCCCAGCAGTACATCGTCGTCCGCGGCCCTGTCGACCAGTTCGGGGGCGACCGGCTCCGGCAGGGACCACTCGCCCCAGCCGACGGTGCTGTGCCGCCCCCGCACCCGGCGGTAGGCCGCGGGGGACACCCAGCCGAACTCCGCGTCCGCCAGGCACACGGTGGCGCCGTCGCGCCGGATGCGGAATTCCATGGCCAGGCTCGCGGCACGCCTGCCGGTGCGGGTGACCGCGACGTCGACCTCGAAGTCCGCGGCCTCGCCGGCGTGGAAGCCCGGCTCGGCCGTGATGTTGAGGCTGTTCAGGAGTGTCTGGTGTCCGGTGGGCACGCCGTACTCCGCGTGGGCGACGAGGAGTCCGCTCTGCCGGATGGTCTGTGCCATGAGGCGGGGGTCGTAGGGGCCGGGGCCGACGTGGGCGGGCCAGCGGGCGGTGAGGGTGAAGGCGTCCGGACCCGCCGGGCGGCAGGCCCGGATGAGGATGGCCGCCGCGTGTCTGAGATGGGTGTATTCACCCAGTTTCTCTGAGAAGGATCCGGAGTCGTCGGCGAGTGGGCGCGTTGGGTCGATGGTGCTGAACAAGGTTCCCCCCTTGTCGCAAAACTTCCCCGTGCACCGGTCTGGTTGCGGGAAGCGCGCTGATAAAGTACCGGTTATTCGGTTGTTGCAGGGTTCTTTCGGTGAGGCCTCAAAGATGGACAAAGGTACGGCTGGGAGGTACAGGGTGGTGAGGCAAGATCGCGCGATTCGCACACGCAAGCTCATCCTGGAAGGCATGGCGGGCTTGTTCAACGAGGTGGGGTACGACGCCGCGACGATCGCCGCACTGGTCGAACGGACGGGACTGACGCGAGGGGCCCTGTACTTCCACTTCGCGTCGAAGGAGGACATGGCGCGCGCCGTTCTCGACGAGGCCGTGACCCAGGAAGGGCTCCGGCCCCAGGCGTTCAAGCTGCAGGAGTGGGTGGACCTGGGACTGCTGCTGGCCCACCGGGTGCCCAGGGAGCCGATACTGCGCGCCGCGATACGGCTGGCCGTCGACCCCAAGGCCCGCAGGCTGTTCGGCACCCGCTGGCCGGACTGGGTCGCGATCGGGCACGGACTGCTCACCAAGGCCAAGGAATCCGGCGAACTGCTCGCGCACGCCGATCCCGCCGCCGTCTCCCGGTCGGTCGTGGGCGCGTGGACCGGGATACAGCTGGTGACGGAGGTCCTGGAGGAGAAGCTGGACCTGTCGGAGGAGATAGCGGGCCTCTATCAGCTCCTGCTTCCCAGCATCGTGACGCCCGTGGTGCTCGCCAAGCTCGACGTCTCGCCCTACCGGGCGGAGCGGCTCCTGCGCGAGGGCGGACCGGCGGGCCGGGACGGCGAGGCGGACGGCGGCCGGCAGGAGCCCCCCGGACACGGGTGACATGTCGACGGTGCCGGCCGGTGGCCCCGGGTTGCGACCCGGGGCCGACGTATGTCCGAGCTTCGCATGATTTGCATTCGTGTACCCCCGTACAGTGGCGCGACAGCTGTGTGTCACGTCCGGACTCACCGGCTTGGGCGGGGAATGACGCGATCGATCCGCGTCACTCGTGGCTCCTGGCGGGTGCTGTCGAGCGAGTGTACGCGTTTCTCGTCCTGTTTTCGAGTGACGTATATGCCGTAAATGTCGGACTCTATGTGCCGTTCAGGTTGCCGTAGCGTAATTTCATGTCTGCTTTGCCCTGTTTGTTGAAGGTTGTCTCTGGTATCCGGCTGTACAAATAACGGGACGTGTGTTCTTTTATTGAAAGTGAGACTGCGCGTGTGAAAGGGGGAGCGATGACGGTGCACGCTGCGCAGATCCTGCCGACCCGCGTCCTGGTGGTCGGTGACGACACCGGCGGGGCCGAGGCACGGGTGCGCGAACTACGCCGGCAGGGGTACTCCGCGACCAGCGTGGACACCGGGGCCGAAGCGCTGAGTGCCCACCTGCAATCGGACCTGGTCCTGCTCGACCTCGACCTTCCCGACATCGACGGTCTGGAGGTCTGCCGGTCGATACGCGAGGCCGGCGACAAGCCCATCATCTCCGTCACCGCCCGCAACACCGAACTGGACCGCGTCCTCGCTCTCCAGGCCGGGGCGGACGACTGTGTCGTCACCTCGTGCGGCGTGCGCGAGATGCTGGCGCGCATCGAAGCCGTACTGCGCCGGGCCCGGCCCCGGCCGGAGCCGGCCCGGATCCTTTCGCTCGGTCCGTTGCGCATCGACAGCAGAACCCGTGAGGTCCGGCTGCACGGTCGATCGGTGAATGTCACCGCCAAAGAGTTCGAGTTGCTGCACACCCTGGCCGCGACTCCCGAGGACGTCATTTCCCGAAAGGAACTGATGGCTCGGGTCTGGGAAACCAGTTGGGCGGATTCCAGTCGCACCATCGACACCCACGTACGCAGTCTGCGTGCGAAACTCGGCGCCAATTCCTGGATCATCACGGTCCGCGGCGTCGGCTATCGCATGGGCCATGGCTGACGAAACTGCGCCTCGACACCGCATTGCTGCCGGATCGACACCGCATCAATACCGCATACCGCTGCGGGTCCGAACCCGGAATGGATTCGGACCCGCAACGGCGCGATCGGATGTGTCCCCGTGGTGGCTCAGCCGTGGGTCAGGCGACCGCCCCCGCGGCATACGGAAGCCCGTCGAGTCCCGTCGAGTCCTGCCCGAGGCCGGCGGGCGTCACCCAGTCGAAGGCGCTGTAGACCGCGGGGCCCAGGCCGATCCCCTCGGCGACCTGCTCACGCAGGCGGTTGGAGGTGAAGCCGCCGATGACGTTCATCTGGGCGTCGCGGTAGAGACGCTCCACCTCGTTGCCCTGGGTCACGCCGGCCGCCCCGTGGATCTGCACGGCCCGCGCGGCGACTTCGACGCCCATCTCGGTGGCGTAGATCTTGAGCATGGCGATCAGGTCCCGGGCCGAGCGGCCCGCGACGCGCTCGCACATCGCCCGGCGGGCCAGCAGCCGGGCGGCATCGATCTGGGCGCGGGACTCGGCGAGCTGGGCCTGCACACCCTCCATGTGCCCCAGCGGCCGGCCGAACGAGACCCGCTCCCGGGCGTGCCGTACCGAGGCGGCCAGGGCGGACTCCGCGACGGCGATGGCGGCGAACGAGTTCTTCAGCCATCCCCACGCCATGCCCTCGGCGAGTTCACCGAAGGGCACGGGTATCACGTCGGTCTCGGCGATGTGGGCGTCGGTGAAGACGATGCCGCCCCAGGGCATGCCCCGCAGCCCCATGTGCGGAATCTCGTACCGCCTGACACCCGGCTGCCGCAGGTCCACGAAGGCGAGGCACCAGTCGGGTTCGTCGTCCCCCGGGAGCCGCTCGCGCCGGGCGAGCACCACGGCCAGGTCGGCGGTGGGGGCGTTGGTGATCCTGGACTTCTCGCCGTTGATCACGAAGCCGCTGCCCGCTGGCCCGGCACGGCGCACCGTGGTGCGGTAGGTGCCCGCGTCGCTGCCCGCCGTACGCTCCACCACGGCGAAGGCGGCCAGGTGCTCCCCGGACAGCAGAGGCCGCAGCAGCCGTTCGTGGACGCGGATGTCGCCGTAGGTGGAGATCAGCTTGCCGCAGAGCAGCGCGGACACGGTCGCCGCCCAGTAGGTGCCGGGACAGGCGCGGGCCAGCGCCTCCATGGCCTCGGCCTGGGTGAGGCCGTCGGCGCCGGTGCCGCCGATCTCCGGCGGATGGAACAGTCTCAGATAGCCCGAGTCGGCGATCTCCTTCCAGTTGCCGGCCGGTATGCGGCCGGTCGCGTCCGTTTCGGAGGCCCGGGCGGCGATGCCCGGGAAGGTCAGAGGGGCCCGGGTGCCGCTTGTGTCGCCGGTCATGTACACAGTCCTCACATTCAGCCGAGTCCGAGCAGGGACGCCGCGATCACCGGCCGCAGCACCTCGGTGCCGCCTCCGGTGCCGGCGAAGAACACGGCGTCACGGTGTGCCCGCCCGATCAACCCGTCACCGGTGAGGGCGAGCGGACCGGCCAGCCGTACCGCCGCGTCGGTGACCGTCCGGGCGGCGGCGGCGACGAACAGCCGGGCGGTGGCCGCGTCCTGGCGCGAGGGCCGGTCGCCGGAGTCGAACTGCTCGGCGGCCCGCTGGAGCATCCCCTCGGCCAGTTCGCACCGCGCGGCCAGGTCCGCGAGGGTGAACCGGACGGACTGGTCGTGGTGGAGCGGCCGGCCGAAGAGCCGGCGATCACGGGCGTCGTCGACGGCGTCCCGGGTCAGCGCGCGGATCAGGCCGAGCCAGGGAGCGCTGGAGAAGACCCAGTCCAGCACCGCCAGCAGTGGCTCCACCTCGGCCGCGGCGCCGCCGACGGTGCCCAGCACCGCGGTGTCCGGGACCGTGCAGTCGTCCAGGACCAGCCGTCCCCAAGGGCAGGTGGGCATCGCGGCCGGGGCGGCCTCGCCGACCCGCAGGCCCGGGGTGGCCCGGTCCACCACGAATGCCGTCCGTCCACCGTCCTCGTGCGCTGCGACGACCAGGAAGTGGTGTGCCACGGGGGCGCCCGCGACCAGGTCCAGCGCGCCGCTGAGCACCCAGCCGCCGGTCGTGGCCGTGCCAGGTCGCGTGCCGTCAATGCCGGTCGTGCCGCCGGTCGTGGGCGCACCCGGCCCCGCACCTCTGTCCCCGGCCCGCCGGGCCGTGACGGTCGGGGCGACGGAAGCGCCCTGGGTCTGCTGCAGTGACAGGGAGCCCACCCATTCGCCCGAAGCCATCCGGGGCAGGTACCGCTCCCGTTGCCCGGGGCTGCCGAAGGCGCGCAGCGGCACGGTGGCGAGCACCGCGTGCACGCCCACCGCGAGGGCGAGGCCCGGGTCCCGGGCCCCCTCGCCCAGGCCTGCCAGGAGGGCGACGGTCTGAGTGGCGGACAGGCCGTCGCCGCCCAGTTCCCGCGGTACGAGGGGCCCGGTGAGGCCCGGGCCGGGCCGGGCTCCGGCCAGTTCGGCGAAGAGCCGTGGGTCCCAGCGGCGGTCGCGGTCACGGTCGGCGACGGTCGGCCGGGCGACACGGCCGGCGAACTCCCGGGCCCACTCGCCGGGGGCCGTGGGGGAATGCGGAATTTCCATCGAACTCTCCACTCCCATCTTCTGAAAACGGGCCCGGTCACCATAACCGGAAATTCAAATGGTCATCGGGGATGAATTAGAGATTTTCCGGTGAGCCTGCAGAGAATTCACACACATGACCGGCGCTGACTCTCCATCACAGTCCTTGACAATGCTCTGACACAGGAACTGTTGTCTCCTCACACTGCGCTGGCCACGATGGATATCGGCCCCACCGGCCCTGGGAAAAGGAGAGAAACGCAATGGCAGTAGAGGAGCACGGGGGAAGCCTTCCGGGGCTGCCCCGTCTGTCTGACGCAACCCTGCGGGACTCCGCGCACATGGCCGGCGTCGAGTTCGGTCCCAAGGACGCCGCGGTCATCGCGGATCTGCTGGTGAAGACCGGCATCGAGCTCGTCGAGGTCGGCATGGTGTCCGGCCCGGACTCCAAGGACGCCGACCTCGTCCTCGCCACCCATGAGGCCGTCGGCCCCGAGCGCAGCATGACGCTCGTCGTGGTGCGGGACCGCCAGCAGGTCGCGAAGGCCCTCGACGAGGCCGAGCGCCTGGGCGTGCGGCACATCATGTACTCCATCCCCACCTCCGAGCAGCACGCGAAGCTCAAGCTCGGTTCGCCCAGCGCCAAGTTCCTCCAGACGCTGGCCCGTTCGGCGATCTCGCAGGCCAAGGAGCGGTGCTTCCACGTCACGTTCAGCGGCGAGGACGGCGCCCGCACCCCCAGGGAGCGTCTCGTCCCCTACGTCACGGCCGGCTTCGAGGCGGGGGCCGACCGGTTCCGGCTCGCGGAGACCGTGGCCTGTCTGTCGCCCTGGCAGATGGAGGAGGTCATCGCCGACCTCACCGCGATCGACGGCTCCGAGATCGAGATCCACTCGCACAACATGCTGGGCATGGCCGTCGCCAACTCCCTCGCCGCCGTCCAGGCGGGCGCGCAGTGGATCTCGGCGACCGTCGGCGGCATCGGCGAACGCGGTGGCAACGCCCCGCTGGCCGAGCTGCTCACGGCACTGCGCGTCATCCACGGAGACACCCGCTTCGACCTGTCCCACCTCACCGAGTTGTCGCGCGTCGCCATCGAGGGCGCCGGCCTCGGTGACGCCTTCCAGTCGGGTCCGACCACACCGCACGCGTTCGCCTACGAACTGCCGGGCCAGCTCACCCACCCCGAGGCGTACGAGACGCTGCCCGCCGAACTCGTGGGCAATTCACGCGAGTTGCGGGTCCGTACCCGCCTCACGCCGGCCCTCGTCAAGTGGGCTCTCGCCGAGTCGGGGGTCGTCGTCGACATCGACGCCTTCACCCCCTGGCTCGCCGAGCGGCAGGAGCGCGACGGAGCGCCGCTGCTCGACCGGGACGCCATCCGCAAGGCCGCCATCGACTTCCAGGCCGCCTGAACGCCCGCTTCCCCACCGGGGCCGACCGGTCCCGTCCACCCGAACACGTACGACGACATCTGGAGTTGATCCATGTCCACCGCCATCCTCACCGGCGACTGCCCCGAGTGCGAGACCGACCTGACCGTGCCGCCGATGGTCCAGGGCGAGACCCTCTCCTGCCCCGAGTGCATGCTCACCCTGCGCGTGGAGGGCGTCCAGGACGGCCGGCTGTCCCTGCAGATGGTCGAGGTACAGCTGCGTGACTGGGGCCAGTGACATGAGCGCCAAAGTCGCCATCGTCGCGGACCGGGTCGGCTGGGAGGAACGCGAACTCATCCGCCGAGCACCGGACTTCGGCCTCGAGATCGACTGGGTCAACGACGAGTCCCTGTGCCTGGGCGGTTCCGGTTCCCCGTCCGTCGACCGCTACGACGCCCTGCTGATCCGCAGCCGCAGCTATACCCGTGGCGGACTGATCGCCACCCTGGCCGAGTCGAGCGGTGTGCCCGTCCTCAACTCCGCCGAGGCCATCCACGCCTGCGAGAACAAGCTGGTGCTGCGCGCCGTGCTGCGCGCCGCCGGCGTGCCGGTGCCGGACTTCCGGCTCGCCCTCTCCCGCAAGGACTTCGAGAAGGCGCTCGACGACCTCGGCCTGCCCGTGGTCCTCAAGCCGGTCTACGGCGGCATGGGCAAGCGCGTCACCCTGATCCGCGACGCCGACCTGGCGCACTCCGTGTACGACTACGTCGAGGACCTCGGCCACGCATTCGAGCAGGCCTGTCTGGTGGAGCCGTATCTGGGCGGCGGCTCGATCCGCTGCCTGGTCGTCGGCCGGGAGATCGTCGCCGCGGCCGAGTTCGAGAGCGCCGGAGCCGACTGGCGCAGCAACGCGGCGCTCGGCAACCAGAGCCGGGCCCTCGCCCACGACCCCGAGGTGCAGAAGGTGGTCGACGGGGTGGTGGACCGGCTCGGCGCCGGCGTCTACGGCGTCGATCTCTTCCGGACGCCTTCCGGTCACCTCGTCAACGAGGTCAACCACGCCCCCGCCTGGCGAGGGGTCGCGTCGACCACGGGGGCGGACATCCCGTCGGCCATCGCCCGTCACGTGCAGGAGACACTCGCATGATCCGCGTGGGAATCGTCGGCGCCTCCGGGCTCACCGGCGGTGAACTGATCAGGCTGGTGAGCCAGCATCCCGACCTCGAACTGACCTTCCTGGGCGGCAACTCCAGCGCCGGCCGACGCCCGGCCCAGCTGCATCCCGGGCTCCGCCTCGATCTGGGCCTGACCGTCGAGCCCGTCACGGCGGACGCCGTCGCCGAGCGGTGCGACGTGGTGTTCCTCGCCACGCCCGCCGCGGCCTCGGCCGAGCTCGCCGAGCTCCTCGCCGACCGCGTCCCCTGCGTGATCGACCTGAGCGGCGCCTTCCGTATCCGCACCCCCCAGCTGCACGAGCGCTGGTACCCCAAGGCCGTACGGTCCGACGAACTGGCCGACCGTTTCGTCTACGGGGTACCGGAACTCGTCGGGGACCAACTCGTCGACGCCCCGCTGATCTCCGTACCCGGCTGCTACGCCACGGCGATCACCCTGGGTCTCGCCCCGCTGACCCTCGGCCTCGGCCTGAACCTGAGGACCGTGGTCGTGGACGGCAAGAGCGGCTCCAGCGGCGGCGGCCTGCAACTGCGGGTCCCGGACCTGCATCCGCTGCGCAACGGCGCCATCGCGCCCTACGCCCCCACCGGACACCGGCACGCCGCCGAGGTCGGCGACTTCCTGGAACACAGCAAGCCCGGCACGGTCGGTTCGCTGACGATGTCGGCGTACGGGGTGTCACACGTACGCGGACTGCTCGCCAGCGCCTACGTGTTCACCGACGACGAGGTGGACGGTCGCGAGCTGCAGCGGGCGTATCTGCGCTTCTACAAGGGGCACCGGTTCGTGCGGGTGCGGCGGCACACCGAGACGCTGATCCCGGTGCCCGACCCGCAGGCGGTCCTCGGCTCCAACTTCTGCGACGTGACGGTCCTGTACGACGACGAAGGCGGCCGGATCGTCGTCCTCGCCGCCCTGGACAACCTCGTCAAGGGCGCGGCGGGCCAGGCGCTGCAGGCCATGAACAAGCGGTTCCGACTGCCCGAGGAGACGGGCCTGACGATGCAGCCGGTGATGCCCGCATGAGGGAGACGACCACACAGCCGACCCCGACCGTGGTGAAACTCGGCGGCAGCTGCCTCGACGATCTCGCCGGCACCTGGTGGGACGACCTGGCCGAGCACGGGCGGGGGCGGCCGCTGGTTCTCGTGCACGGCTGGTCCAAGCCGCTGAAGAGGCTCAGCGCCCGCCACCGCGAGCCGTCGGCGATCCTGCGCGACCGGTACGGCAACCAGAGCCGCTGGACCACGCCCGAGGTCATCGAGGACATCAAGACCGTCAGCGCCGAGCTGGGCGAGTCGGTCCTCACCCGGCTCGAGCGGCGCGGTATCACCGCGGAGCGGCTGCTCGGCAGTGACGGGCTCGTCAGCGCGGGCGAGGGGGAGCGCTGGTGGTGGCGGGACAAACAGCTCGTCGAGCTGGAGAACCTCGTCGGCCCGATCACCGGCGTGGACCCCGCGTCGCTGAAGAACCTCCAGCCGGGCCACGCCTACCTCGTCACCCCGCTCGCCCGCAACGCGGCGGGCCAGGAGGTGAACACCGACGCCGACCGGGCCGCCGCCGCCGTCGCCGGCGCGACGGGCGCCACCGATCTGGTCCTCGTCACCGACGTGGAACACCTGCTGATCGACGGGGAGCCGGTGCGCTGGATCACCGCGCGGGCCGCGGCCGAGTTCCGCGACAAGGGCGCGACCGGCGGCATGCGCAAGAAGCTGCGGGCCGCCGGTGAGGCCCTGGACCAAGGCGTGGAGCGCGTCGTCATCGGCAGCGCGCCGGTCACGGACCTGCTCGCCGCCCGCACCGGCACCGTCATCACCCGAACGTGAGGAGCACGCGCGTGGCGCAGTCCCGTGTACTCGTCGTCAACAACGGAACGCTTTCGCTGAAACAGCTCCGCAAGCGGTTCGAGGAGCTCGGCTCGGACACGGACGTGGTCGACGCGGCCTCCGTGCCGGCCCGCCTCGACGGCCGTCACCAGGCGATCGTGCTGAGCGGCACCAAGGTCCGCGCCTATGACCGCGACCACTACAAGCCGCTCGTCGACCTCGTCATGAACGCCGACGTCCCGGTCTTCGGGATCTGCGGCGGCATGCAGATCCTCGCGGTCGCGGCGGGCGGCCGGCTCGCCGAGGGCCCCCAGCGGGTTGGCGGCCACGAGGTGCAGGTCGACAAGGAGGAGCCGCTCTTCACCCATGTGAAGCCGACGGTGACGGTCTTCCACCGGCACACCCTCTACCTTCAGGAAGCCCCCGACGGTTTCCGCTCCATCGGCCGCTCCGAGCACGCGCCCGTGGAGTTCCTGCGCTCCGACGACGGCCGCGTCTTCGGTGCGCAGGCCCACCTGGAGTTCCGGAGCGACGGCCTGGAGATCCTCCGCGGCTTCGCCCAGCTCTACCAGTGACGAGGACAACCTAGGCAAGGACTTTGGCATGAGTGATCTGGAAAACCCGCAGAAGCCCGCGTTCACGGTCCACCTCAACGGCAGTGGCGGCGCCCTCGAGGGCTGGGTCGTCGTCGACTCCCTGTACGACGGCCTGGCCATGGGCGGGGTACGGATGACCACCGGGGTCACCGAGGAGGAGGTCGCCGGTCTCGCCCGGGACATGACCCACAAGTTCATCCTGGCCGGCCTGCCCATCGGCGGCGCCAAGGGCGGCATCGTCTCCGACGGCACCGACCGCGAGGAGACCTTCCGCACCTTCGGCCGTACCGTCAAGCCGCTGCTGCACGGCGGTGTCCACCTCGGCATCGACATGGGCGTCACCCCCGCGGACCGGGCCGTGTTCTTCGCCGAGGCCGGCTATGACCCCCGTTACCGGCTGGGCGCCCCGGACATGCCGATCGACTGGCGCACCTACTACGAGCCGTTGATCGACTGCACCGGGCACGGTGTCGGGGTGGCGGCCGTCACCGCCCTCGAGGCGAGCGGGCGCACCGAGTCGGCCCGGGTCGTCGTCCAGGGCTTCGGCGCGGTGGGCCGGGCCGTCGCCCAGTTCCTGGAGGACCGCGGCCATGTGATCGTGGGCGTGGCCGACGTGAACGGCACCATCAGCGCCGACCGGCTGCCGGTGGCCGATCTGATCGCCGTCACCGACGAGTTCGGGCTGATCGACCGCTCCCGGCTGCCGCAGCACGTCACCGTCTCGGCCGGGCCGGACACCTGGCTCGACATCGACGCCGACCTGTTGGTCCTCGCCGCGCAGAAGTACGCCCTGAACGACGGCAACGCGCACCGGCTGCGGGCGTCGCTGGTGGTGGAGGGCGCGAACCTCGCCTCCAGCGCGGAGGCGCGCGAAAAGGCGCGGGCCTCGGGCGCGACGCTGGTCCCCGGTGTGATCGCCAACATCGGCGGGGCCGGCTCGGCCGCCCTCGCCGTCACCCGGGTCGTCCCCTTCGGCCTGGCGGCGGACGCCCGCAAGGCGTGGGTCTTCGACTGGATCGGCGACCGCGTCCGCCGCAACACCCGTGACCTGCTCGACATCGCCGCCGCGAACCCCGGCGACCCGCTGCCCGAACTGCTCGAGACCCGCCGGAAGGAGCGGGGATGACCATGCGGCACGACAACCGGGATCCGCTGATGATCGCCGCCGCGCGGCCGGGCGGCCCGCTACCGGGACTGCTCGGCGTCCGTGGGAAGGGGCGGGGATGACTTCGACGACGACCGCCATTCTGGCCACGGCCTCGGCGGCGGACCGCATGGCCGAGTACCGGCGGCGCGGCTGGTGGCGGGACGAGACCTTCCTCGACGACCTGCGACGGCAGGCCCGCGAACGGCCGCGCAAGTTGGCCATCGCCGGGCGCCGCCTCGAGGAGGCCCGCACCGACACCCTGGACTACGCCGAACTGGCGCGGCTGACCGACCGGTTCGCCGGGGCGCTGCTCGAGCTGGACGTGCGGCGCGGCGACGTGGTCGCCGTCCAGCTGCCCAACCGGTGGGAGATGGTGCCGCTGATGTTCGCCTGCATGGCGGTCGGCGCGGTCATCTGCCCGATCGCCCCGGTCTGCCGGGAGGAGGAGCTGCGTCACCGGCTCGCGCTCACCGAGGCCAAGGTGTGCGTCACGGTCCCGGAGTGGGAGGGCTATCCGCTCGCCGAGAAGGTCGCCGCGCTCAAGGGCGAACTGCCGCTCGACCACGTCGTGGTGGTCGACGGGCACGCTCCCGAGGGGGCCCTCGACTTCCACGACCACTTCGTCGCCCCGCACTGGGAGAAACAGCGCACGGCCGATCTGGAGGGGCGCCAGCTGCGGCCGGACGAGCCCTTCGTGGTGCTGTTCACCTCGGGCACGACCGGCTTCTCCAAGGGTGTGGTGCACAGCCAGAACACGGTCCACTCGGGCGTGCGTGGCTATGTGGACACCTTCCTGCTCCGCGACGACCTGGTGGTCGTGGTCACCACTCCGCTGGTGCACTACTCGGGCTTCGGCCAGGGCGTCCTCGCCGGGGTGATGCTCGGCGGGACGATCGCTTTCCAGGACGGCCCGGACCACGCGGGCCTGCTGGACCTGGTCGAACGGTACGGCGCCACCCTGCTGTACGGTCCGCCGCCCACACTCTCGGGAGTCGCCAGGGCCCAGCGGATCGACCCGCACGACGTGTCCAGCCTGCATCACACCGTCACGGGCGCCGCGCCCGTGCTCCAGCAGCTGGTGGACGAGCTGCGCGAGACCTTCGGGGCCCGCACGTACTCGGTGTGGGGCATGTCGGAGTTCGGTCCCGTCACCATCAGCCGGCTCGACTACAACCAGGACTGGGCGGCGCACAGCCACGGGCAGCCCATCGACTCGATGGAGATCCGGATCGACCTGTGCCACGACCCGAGCAAGCGGGCCCCGGTGGGCCGGCTGCGGGTGCGCGGCGCGTCGCGGGCGCTCGGCTACCACAAGCAGCAGGACGCCTTCGACGCCGAACTCACCGACGACGGCTGGTTCGACACCGGTGACGTGGCACGTGAGGACGGCCGGGGCGGCATCCGCATCCTCGGCCGCGCCAGGGACACCATCCTGCGCGACGGGATCGTCGTACCGATGGCCGAACTGGAGGCGATCATCTCCCGGCATCCGAAGGTGGCCGAGTCCGCGCTGGTCGGTCCCAACGGCACGGTGGACGACCCGATCCTCGCGGTCGTCGTCCCCCGCGGTGGAGCCACCGTCACGCTCGAGGAGCTCCGCGCGTACCTGAGGGACGCCGACCAGGATCCCCGCTTCTTCCCGGAGCGCCTGGAGATCGTCACGGCCCTGCCCAAGACCCTCACCGGAAAGGTCCGCAAGGTCGAGCTGCGGGAGCGGTTCGCCGGGGCGTGATCGCTCCCCGTCCACCTCAGACCGACCGTTGGAGCCCACCATGACAGCACCAGCACCAGCACCAGCACCAGCACCAGCATCCGTGCCCGTGACCATGTCGGCGACCCTCGCCGCCGACGAGGCGCTGGCCCGCCGGCGCAGCGCCGGGGAACGGGTTCTCTCCCTGGCCAGCGGCGAGATCGGCCTGCCCGTCCTGCCCGCGTTGCGGGAGCGGCTCGCCGCGGCGGCGGACCGCAACGCCTACGGGTCCGTCGCCGGGAGCCAGGCGCTGCGTACCGCTGTCGCCGGCTACTGGGGGCGGCGCAACCTCGCCGTCGACCCCGGTCTGGTGGTCTGCGGTCCGGGGAGCAAACCGCTGTTGTTCGCTCTGCTGCTGGCCGTCGGCGGCGACGTGGTGGTGCCGGTGCCGAGCTGGGTGAGCTACGCGGCGCAGGCCCAGCTGGTCGGGGCGCGGCCGATCGCGGTGCCCACCCTGCCGGGTGAGGGCGGTGTGCCCGACCCGGTGGCGCTGCGCGAGGCGGTGGCCCTCGCCCGGGCCGCCGGGCGGGACCCGCGGTGCGTGGTGGTCACGCTGCCCGACAATCCGACGGGCGCCGTCGCCTCACCGGGTACGGTCGAGCGCCTGGCCCGGGCCGCCCGGGATCTGGACCTCGTCATCGTCTCCGACGAGATCTACTGCGACCTGGTCTTCGATCCGGCGGACCGGGCGGTCTCCCCGGCCGCGTTCGCGCCGGAGCGGACCGTGGTCACCACCGGCCTCACCAAGAACCTGGCGCTCGGCGGCTGGCGGCTGGGGGTCGCCCGGCTGCCCGACGGCCCGCTGGGGCGCGAGGTGCACACCCGGCTGGTCGCCATCGCAAGCCAGATCTGGTCGAGCACCGCGGCTCCTGTACAGGCCGCGGCGGCCTACGCCTTCGAGGAGCCGCCCGAGGTGGTCGCGTACGTCGCCGCCTGCAGGCGATTGCACGAGACGGTGGTGCGCGCGGTCGCCGAGCGGTTCACCGCCGTCGGCGCGGACCTCGCGCCGGTGCGCGCAACCTGCTACCTCTATCCCGACTTCGAGCCGCTCCGGGAACACCTCGCCCGAGCCCACGACGTGCAGGGCGGCAGAGCGCTCGCCGCGCTCCTCGCCGAACGCCACGGAGTGGGCCTGCTGCCCGGAACCGCCTTCGGCGAGCCCGACAGCTCGCTGCGGATCCGAGTCGCCACCAGCCGGCTCTACGGCGAGACCGACGCCGAGCGCACCGACGCCCTGACCGCATCGGAACCGGCCCGGCTGCCCTGGATCCAGGCGTCGTTGGACCGCGTCGGCGAGGTCCTGGCCGACCTCACCGGCTTCCGTGACGACCGGCCCACCCCTGATCGCACCACCCGCTGATCACCCACGCTCTGCCACCGCTCCGCCACCACCCGTCGACCCCTCTCCAAGGAGATCCGTCACCGCCATGTCCACCACACCGATCCTCTTCGAATGCGAGTACAAGGGGCAGCGCTACGCGGGCCTGGGCCTGTCGGCCCCCGGGGAGCCCCATGTCCTGTACCGGGTGACCGACGGGCAGGTGCGCGCCGCGGTCATCGCGGGCGGTGGCCCGGAAGCGGTCCTCGCCGCGGTGACCGAGGGCGCCGAGACGGTCGAGGTGACCATCGGCGACCCCGAGCTGCGGTTCCTTCCTCCGCTGCTGCCCGCCGCCACCAACAACGCCCTGATCAACGGCTTCATGGGCACCCACCGCTCCAAGTTCGACCGGGACCCGTCCCCCGACGAGGAGTTCACACCTCCGAACTACTACATGAAGGGCTTCGGCTCCTGGCTGCGCATGCCGGACGAACCCCTGGTCACCCCCGCCGACCCCGTCTGGCTGCTCGAGGAGCCGGAGGTCGCCCTGGTCTACGTCAACGACGACGACGGCGTCCCGCACTACGCCGGCTACACGTTCGGCAACGACCTCAACGACATCGGTCTGCACCTGAAGAACCCGTGGGCCTGGACGCCGTACGCCAAGCTGTGCGAAACGTCCCTCACGCCCTGGCTGTTCCTCGACGAGCCGCCCCGGACGGTGACCGGCCGGGTCACCATCGAACGGGACGGTGCCCCCGCCTGGCAGGGTGACTTCTCGTGCGGCGGGGACGCCCTCTACCACCGGATCGAGGACATGACGCGGTACGTCCTCTCGTACCCGGTGCTGCGTCGGCCGGGACTGGTCAACTACCTGCTGCTCGGCGCCGACAAGGCCACGTACCACGACGGGTTCCGGATCGAGGACGGCGACCGCATGGTCCTCGACGTGACCAGCCACGGCGTCGTGCTGGCCAACACCGTCCAGTGCGGTCAGACGGTGACCTCGTAGCGCGCCGCGGCCGGGCGCTGCTCGCGGCGCACGGCCTCGAGGTAACCGGAGATGGCCTCCCGGCTGCGCAGCAGGCACTCGATGCGGTCGGTCATGCGCTGGCGCTCGCCTTCCAGCGTGGCGATCGTCTCCGGTGTGGCGTCGGAGACGTGGATGGCCCGGGGGTCGTTGATGCACGGCAGGATCTGCTTGATGATCCGCGTCGGCAGACCGGATTCGAGCAGCCCTCTGATCTGCAGGACCCGGTTCACACAGCCCTCGGGGTAGTCCCGGTAGCCGTTCGGCGAGCGGCCGGCGACCAGCAGCCCCTGCTCCTCGTAGTAGCGCAGCAACCGGCGAGGGGTTCCGGTCCGCTCGGACAGTTCCCCGATCCGCATGTGACCCACCTCTTCCGTACCGGCTTGACATTCACATCGATGTGAGGGTTTGAGGATACAACCATGTCAACATCCCAGACAGAGCTGCTGAGCGAATCCGCTCCAGCAGCAGACGATCGGAAGCTGCCCCTCTCACCGCTTCTGGCTCTGGCCACAGCAGCCTTCATGGGGATTCTGACCGAGGCACTCCCCGCGGGCGTGCTTCCCGAGATGGCCCGCGACCTGTCGGTGAGCGAGTCCGCGATGGGCCAGGCGCTGACGGTCTACGCCATCGCCACCGGCGTCGCGGCCATCCCCCTCTCCGTCACCACGGCGGCGTGGCGGCGCAAGCGGCTGCTGCTGCTGGCCGTGACGGTGTTCGCGGTGGCCAACCTGGTCACCGCCCTCTCGTCCAACTACCCCCTGACGATGGCGTTCCGCCTCTTCGCCGGGATCGCCGCTGCCGCGGTGTGGGCCGAACTGGTCGGGTACGCACGGCGTCTGGCACCCCCGCATCTTCAGGGCCGGGCCATCGCCATCACCATGGCCGGCGTCCCGCTCGCCCTGTCGCTCGGCATCCCCCTCGGCACCTTCCTCGGCGGGCTGTTCGGCTGGCGTATGACGTTCGGCCTCGTGACGCTGATCTCCGTGGCGCTGCTGGGGTGGATCACGGTGTCGGTCCCGGACGCCCCGGGGCAGCGGCCTGGAGCCCGCGAGCCCATCCTGAAGGCGCTGTCCCTTCCGGGGGTCGCGGCGGTCCTGTTCGTGGTCGCGGCCTACGTGCTGGCCCACAACATCCTCTACACCTACATCGCCACCTTCCTCGACACGTACGACATGGGCGGCTCCCGCGACGTCGTGCTGCTCGTCTTCGGTATCGCCTCCGTGGTGAGCATCTGGATCACGGGCGCCCTGGTCGACCGCAAGCTGCGCCAGCTGACCATCGTCAGCAGCGCCCTGTTCCTCGTGGCGGCCGTCCTGCTGGCGGTGCTGGCCGACAACATGGTCGTGGTCTACGGCGCGATGGTGCTGTGGGGCCTCGGCTGGGGCGGTGTCACCACGCTGCTGCAGACAGCGGTCACCGACGCCGGTGGCGACCGGGGGCAGGCTCTGCTGGTCACCACGTGGAACTCGTTCATGGCCGGTGGTGGCGCCGTCGGCGGCATCCTGCTGGACGGTCTGGGCCCCAAGTCCTTCGCGTGGAGCGTCCTCGCGCTCATGGCCCCGGTGGTGGCCGTGGTGGTCCTCGCCCGCAAGCACGCCTTCCCCGCCCGGCGCCCCGGCGCCGAGTAGAGCACCCGCCGGCGAACGGCCACCCCCGGGAACGCGTCACGTGACGGAGCTTGTCCCGCCATCCCCCGCCGGGACACTCCGCGCGAGACGCTCACGAAGACCCCGCACCCGGTACCGCCGGGTGCGGGGCCTTCGTCGCCGCCGGGGTCACCGGTCCCGGCCCGGACTCTCGTCGGCAGAACCGGCGGCCGCCCGCCCGAATGCCCGGCTACGCCCCCTGCTCCAACGCCTCGCGCACCGCCGTGAGGATGGCCTCGGTGTCGGCGCCCAGGGCGCGGGCGGAGGAGACGAAGTCGCGGGCCAGGGTGGCCAGTTGCTCCGGGCGGAAGCCGGCCGGATCCGAGGGGAGGGCGGCGACCCTGGTGCCGGCGCCGCGGCGGGTGCGGATCAGCTCGGCGGCCTCCAGCTCGCGGTAGGCGCGGGCCACGGTGCCCGGGGCCAGGCCCAGGTCGGCGGCCAACTGCCGTACGGTCGGCAGGCGTTCGCCCTCGGTCAGCCGGCCGGTGAGGATCAGGGCGGCGAGCTGGGCGCGGATCTGGTCGTACGGCGGTACCTGGCTGGTGGTGTCGACGCGGACGGCGGGATCACTCATCGTCCACGGCCCGGGGGACCACGATGGTGAACACGCACCATCCCAGGGTGAACAGGCTCACCAGGCCCAGGGGGTAGATGACCAGGGCGGTGACGTTGCCCAGCATTCCGGCGCATCGCGAGTAGAACAGCACGCGGCCGATCATGCCCAGGACGAGCAGCAGTTGGCTGGAGACCAGCAGGCCCCAGGCGGCGGTGATGGCCCAACTGCGGTCGTGACGCCGCTGGTTCTCGCCGGGGCGGTGGGCGATGCGGCGCAGGGACCAGAAGCAGGCGGCGGTGCCGAGGGTGAGGGAGGCGAGGACCGGGGTGGCGTAGTAGAGGCCGGGCCAGGGGCCGAGGTGGCGGGTCGGGCCGACGGCGCAGGTGACGGCGAGGGTCCGGCCGGCGCGTCCCGCGCGGTCGGGGTCGGCCACGGCGGCCCCGACCGACAGCAGCAGTACGACACAGGCCGCCTGGAAGACGAGCAGCGGGGCCATCCGGGGCGGTACGTGGTCGCGGACCCGGCGCGGGGCGAGAGCCGCGGTGCGGACCGCCTCTCGCGGGGCGGGCGTGAGCGAGTCCCCGAGCAGCACCCCGCCCACCGCGCACAGTCCGAAGGCGGTGACCGCGGACACGAACGGCATGGCCATGTCATCGCCACCCAGGGCGGCGCACGCCTGCACGACCGCGACCCCCAGCGCCAGCCCGGCCCAGCGGGCGCAGAGGTCGGCACGTGCCAGGAGTCTTTCGGGTGGAACGGTGTCGAGCATGGCGGGCCCCCGGGAATGCTTGTATCAAATGGTGAGTACAAGATGCCGTGCGGAGGAATCTTGTGTCAAACAGTTGATACAAGGCCCTGGGGTGTCCTTCGTCGCGCGGGACAGTGCGAGACGGCGCGAGACGGCGCGAGACACGCGGGCTTCTGGAATCGATCGAGACCGGTCAGGTATAAACGGCAACAGGGCTGCTGGAGAAGGGGGGAGTCAGACGTGATCCGCAAGCGGTTCCTCGCGCGTCCCGCGCCGCTGCTCCTCCTGCTCGTCCTGGACGTCCTCCTCCTCGACGCCGGCAGCCTCTCGGCCACCGTGGCCCTCGCCGCGACCGCCGCCGTCTCCTCCGCGCTCGCCGTCTGCTCCCTCGTCGCCGCGCGCAGCGCCCCCGCCGTACCGTCCCACCGGGTGCGTACGGCCATCAGGGACCGCGCCCGCCGTACGGCCTTCCTGCCGCAACGCGACCCGGACGCCTCCGGCCGGCCCCGCCCCCGGGCGCCCGGCCACGCCCTCCCGGCGACCGCCGCGTAGGGCACACCCGTTCCTCCCGGTGACCCCGCGCGGGTCGTCATGCCGCCATCCCCTGAACGTCCGGCACGACGAGACCCCCGGAGGGCTCCTCACCCATGTCCGTTTTCGCCACCCTGGTCGAGCACCTCGCCGACCTGCTCCAGCCGCTGTTCGGTGCCTCCGCCGCGGCCGCCGCGATCGTCCTGTTCACCGCTGCCGTACGACTCCTCGTACATCCCCTCTCCCGAGCGGCCGCCCGGGGCCAGAAGGCCCGTACGGCGTTGCAGCCGCGGATCGCCGAACTGCGCGAGAGGCACGCGAAGAACCCCGAGAAGCTCCAGCGGGCGGTGCTGGAACTGCACGCCGAGGAAAAGGTGTCGCCGCTGTCCGGGCTGCTGCCCAGCCTCTGCCAGCTGCCCGCCTTCTTCCTCCTCTACCACCTCTTCTCCAGCTCCTCGATCGGCGGCGAGGCCAACGCACTGCTCGGCCATCGGTTCCTCGGCGCACCCCTCGGCGACCGGTGGACGGACGCGCTGACCGGGGACGGCCTGTTCGGGCCGGCGGGACTGGTCTACTTCGGACTCTTCGCCGTCGTCGCGGCCGTCGCCTCCTTCAACTTCGTACGGGCGAGGCGGGTTTCGCCGATCACGGCCGGGGCGGGTGTCGGCGCGGAGGTGCCCGGGCTCGGCACCCTCGCCAAGGCCATGCCGTTCCTGTCCTTCCTCACGCTGGTCACCGTGGCCGTCGTCCCGCTGGCCGCCGCGCTGTACGTGATCACGAGCACGACATGGAGCGCGCTCGAACGGGCCGCCCTTTACCGGTGAGTCCAGTCCGTGAACGGGGGCTTGCGGACCGGATTCCGAGCTTGGAGGATCGACCAGTCATCCGATGGCTGCACCCGTCGGCGGACGCTCCGCGATCGAGGGAGATGGGGATCATGAAGCTGCTGCGAGTCGGTACGGCGGGTGTGGAGCGCCCCGCACTGCTCGGGGCCGACGGCACCCTGCGGGACCTGTCGGGTGTCGTGGACGACATCGACGGCGCGCTGCTCGCCGACGACGTCGCGCTCGGCCGGATCCGTGCGGCCGCCGAGTCCGGCGAACTGCCCGTCCTGGACCCGACCGGGCTGCGGATCGGGCCGCCGCTGGGCCGCATCGGCAAGATCGTGTGCATCGGGCTGAACTACCACGACCACGCCCGGGAGACCGGCGCCGAGCCGCCCGCCGAGCCCGTCGTCTTCTTCAAGGCCGCGGACACGGTCGTCGGGCCGTACGACACCGTGCTCGTCCCGCGCGGGTCCGTGAAGACCGACTGGGAGGTGGAGCTGGCGGTCGTCATCGGGCGTACCGCCCGCTATCTGGAGTCGGCGGAGGAGGGGCTCGCGCATGTCGCCGGGTACGCGGTGGCGCACGACGTGTCCGAGCGGGAGTTCCAGATCGAGCGGGGCGGGACCTGGGACAAGGGGAAGAACTGCGAGACGTTCAATCCGCTGGGGCCGTGGCTGGTGACCGCCGACGAGGTGGCCGACCCGCAGGACCTGTCCCTGCGGCTGTGGGTCAACGGCGAGTTGAAGCAGGACGGGACCACGGCCGAGCAGATCTTTCCCGTGGGGGAGGTCGTGCGGTACGTCAGCCGGTTCATGACGCTCTACCCCGGGGACGTCATCAACACGGGGACGCCGGCGGGGGTGGCGTTGGGGGCGCCCGAGCCGAAGCCGTTCCTTCGGGCCGGGGATGTGGTGGAGCTGGAGATCTCCGGGCTGGGCAGGCAGCGGCAGGAGTTCAAGGACGCGTAAGCGCTCCGCTCCGGGGGCGGGGGAACTGCGGTGGTTCGTCCACCGCGCGCCGTTCGTGGCCGGTCGCGCAGTTCCCCGCGCCCCTCGAAGACAGCTCAGTTCAGGTACTTCTCCAGGAACTGTTCGAGGACCTCCACCACGAAGCGGTGGTCCTCCAGCTGCGGCAGACCCGACACCGTCACCGCGCCCACCACCCCCACTCCCTCCACGTTGATCGGGAAGGAGCCGCCGTGGGCCGCGTACTCGTCCGGGTTCAGGCGGGACGACTCCTCGAACGTCGTTCCCCTGGACCGGTACTCCGTGCCCACCAGGTAGGAGGAGGCGCAGAAGCGCTCCACGACGCGGCGCTTGCGGGTGATCCAGGCGTCGTTGTCGGGGGTCGAGCCGGGCAGCGCCGCGTGGAAGAGCTGCTGGCCGGCGCGGTGGATGTCGACGGCGACCGGGGCCTGGCGTTCCCTCGCCAGCTCCACCAGCAGGGTGCCGAGCGCCCACGCGTCGTCGTGGGTGAACTGGCGGAAGACCAGCCGCCGTTCCTGGGTCCGGAGCTCCTCCAGGGTCGGGGTGATCTCCGGGGTGAACTTCGGGGTCAACTCGTGGGTGCCCATCACAGCGCCACCGCCACTCCCTCTCGTGCCGAACGGCGGGCCGCCTCGAGTACGTCGAGGGCGGCGGCCGCCTCGACGGCGGTCACCGGGTTGGGGCCGCCGTCGGTCAGTGCCTTGGCCACCGCAGCGTAGTAGGCGGGATAGTCGCCGGGGAGGGTCCGAACGGGTCGTCCGCCACCGGTGAGCGGGGACTCGCCGGCGCCGAGCCGGCCCCACAGCTCCTCGGGCTCCGTGCCCCAGTCCGTCGCCGTGCCCGGGCGCTTCCCGTCCCGCAGGTCCGCCTCCTGGGGGTCCAGGCCGTACTTCACATAGCCCGCCTTCGAGCCCAGCACCCGAAACCGCGGGCCGAGCTGGGCCGTCGTCGCGGAGACGTAGAGGTGGGAGCGGACGCCGCTCGCGTGCGTGAGGGCGATGAAGGTGTCGTCGTCGGTCTCCGCGCCCGGACGGCGGACGTCCGCCTCGGCGTGGACGGAGACCGCGGGGCCGAACAGCACCAGCGCCTGGTCGACGACGTGACTGCCGAGGTCGTACAGCAGACCTCCGATCTCTGCGGGGTCACCGGATTCCCGCCAGCCGCCCTTCGGTTGCGGCCGCCACCGTTCGAAGCGGGACTCGAAGCGCCATACGTCGCCCAGCTCGCCGTCGGCCAGGAGCGTCCGCAGGGTCAGGAAGTCGTTGTCCCAGCGGCGGTTCTGGAAGACGGAGAGGAGCAGTCCGCGGTCGTCGGCGAGGGCGGCCAGCTCCCGGGCCTCGGCCGCGGTGCCGGCGACCGGCTTGTCGACGACGACCGGGAGGCCGGCCTTCAGGGCGGCGGTCGCCAGCGGGACGTGCGTCCTGTTCGGCGACGCGACGACGACCAGGTCCAGTTCCTCGGCGTGGGCGAGGAGTTCGTCGGCGGTGGCGGTGAGCCGTACGTCCGGGAACGCGGCGCGGGCCTGTTCCTGCCGCCCGGGGTTCGCGGTGACCACGGTGTCGAGCGCGAGACCCTCGGTGGCGGCGATCAGCGGGGCGTGGAAGACGGAGCCCGCGAGGCCGTAGCCGATCAGGCCCACGCGGAGGGGGGTCACACCGGTGTCGCCGGTCTTGCTTCCAGTCATGCCCCCCACTTTGGCAACGCTGTTGCCAAAGTGCAAGCAGGGGGGACAATGGGAAGCGTGAACAGGACGAACTCAGGCGGGCGCCCGGCCGGCGTGAACTTGCCGGACCTGCGCAACCACAACACAGCGCTGGTCTTGGACCTGCTGCGGTCGGCGGGGCGGGACGGCATCAGCCGTCTGGAGCTCGCCGACGGCACCGGGCTCACCCCCCAGGCCGTCAGCAAGATCACGGCGCGGCTGCGGGAAGAGGGGTTCGCGGCGGAGGCGGGCCATCGCGCGTCGACCGGGGGCAAGCCGCGCACCGTGCTGCGGCTGGTCCCGGAGGCAGGGCACGCCGTCGGTGTCCACCTGGACCGGGACGAGCTGCGGGCCGTGCTGGTCGACCTCGACGGGACCGTGGTGGGGGAGCGGTGCGTGCCGCTGGACCTGGGGGCCGGCGCGGAGGCGGTCCTCGGCGTGGTGGAACGGGAGGCCGGCGAACTGATCCGGGTCGCGGGCGCCTCGCTTCTCGGCGTCGGCGTCGCCCTCCCCGGCCCGCTCGACCATGTGCACGGCGTGCTCCACCGCGTCACCGGCATCCCGGAGTGGGACGGCTTCCCGCTGCGGGACACCCTGGCCGAGCGCCTCGGGGTGCCGGTCGTCGTCGACAAGGACACCAACGCCGCCGCACTCGGACTCGCCGTCGGCGGTGAGCGCGGTTCCTTCGCCTATCTCCACCTGAGTACGGGCCTCGGGTCCGGCCTGGTGATCGGCGGGACCGTGCACCGGGGCGCCCGCACCGGCGCGGGCGAGTTCGGGCACCAGGTCATCCAGATGGACGGGCTGCACTGCTGGTGCGGCAACCGGGGCTGCGTCGAGGCGCTGTGCCTCGCCGCCATCGGCAAGGGGGACGTGAGCGAGGCCGCCCGGGTGCTCGGCGAGGGCGCGGCCAATCTCGTCGGTCTGCTCGACATCGACCTCATCCTGCTCGGCGGCCGCACGGTCGTGGCGACACCGGGGCCGTTCGTGCGCGGTGTCGCCTCGGTGCTGGCCGACCGCGCCCGGCGCGAGGGGCTGCCGGAGGGCGCCGTACCGGTCCGGCTCGCGCCGGGCGGGGACCGGGTGGTCGCCGAGGGCGCGGCCCAGCTGCTGCTGGCGCCGGTGTTCGGGAGGGGGGACGGCTGAGGCGGGCGATACGCCGAACGGGGGAAAACCAGGTAAATCACATGATCGTACGGAGTGGTGTCCCTTCACGCCGCATCCCCTCGGGCAGGATCACGTGCTCATGGGAGTGTCCACGCCCGCCGCCCTCCGCCGTGCCGCAGCCATGGCCGCCGCCGCAGCCGCCCTCCTTCCCGTGCCCGCGCACGCGGAGGCCGGCTCGCCCTGTGCCGGCGCGGATCCGGGCGCCTTCCCCCTCACCACCCGTCTGCACGACGGCCCCGGTTCCTACCGGGCCGGCGGCGGCCACGGCACCTGGTACCTCGACCTCACCAACACCACCGGCCGCACCTGCACCGGGCTCCATCCGGTCGTCGTCCTCGTCGACGCCGGACGCGCGCTGCAGCCCACCCAGCCCCACCTGGACTTCTACGTCGGCGGCCGCCCGCACCCGGTCCGCTTCGAGACCACCGACGAGGACGAGCTCGTCGGCGCCTTCACCGACGGTCCCAAAGGAGAGGCCGACGCCTTCCCCGGGTTCACCGTCGGCCCCCGCAAGACCCTCACCGTCAAACTGCGCCTGGCGCTCACCTCGGACACCGCGCCCAACGACATCACCGCCAACGCGGCCGTCGTCCAGCGGCACGGCGACGACGGCGACTGGATCGGCCAGTCGAACGACTACCGCTTCTCCGTCGAGGCCGCCACCGATACCGCCACCGACCAGGACGCCGACACCGACACCGCCCCCGACTCCGCCTCCGAGCCGGACCTGACCACGACGCTCCTTCCCCCTCCCCCTCCCACTCCCACCACCGCCACCCCCTCTTCCTCCTCCTCCCCCAAGCCCGACGCCTCGCCCTCCGCCCGGGCCACCGGCACCCCCTCACTCGCCGACGAGGCCAAGGAACTCGCCCGCTCCGGCCTCACCTCCACCCCCGCCCTCCTCGCCGCCACCGGCTGCCTCCTCGCCGTGGGCGCCGCTCTGCTGCTGGCCCGTCGCCGCGACTGAGCCCTCGGGCCGTGCCCAGGCCGTGTCCAGCACGTGGACGCCCCGATTCCGGCCATTCCCTCAAGATCGGGCCTGTGATTAGGCTGGGGCGCACGCAGACCGCGTGCACCGGCGAGGCGGACGCGCAGCACGGCGCACCCGCACCGCACCGCGTTCACGCGCACGTACGGCGTACGGCAGGAGATCCCGCACATGGCAGACCGCAAGCCCATCGAGTCGTGGCTCACCGACATGGACGGTGTGCTCATCCACGAGGGCGTCCCGATCCCCGGAGCCGACGCCTTCCTGAAGAGGCTGCGCGAGTCGGGCAAGCCGTTCCTGGTCCTGACCAACAACTCGATCTACACCCCGCGCGACCTGCACGCCCGTCTCCAGCGCATGGGCCTGGACGTGCCGATCGACCACATCTGGACCTCCGCGCTGGCCACCGCCAAGTTCCTGGACGACCAGCGGCCCGGCGGCACGGCGTACGTCATCGGCGAGGCGGGTCTGACCACCGCGCTGCACGACATCGGTTACATCCTCACCGATCACGAGCCCGACTACGTCGTCCTCGGTGAGACCCGCACCTACTCGTTCGAGGCGATGACCAAGGCGGTCCGGCTGATCAACGACGGCGCCCGTTTCATCTGCACCAACCCGGACGAGACCGGCCCCTCGACCGAGGGCCCCCTCCCCGCCACCGGTGCCGTCGCCGCACTCATCACCAAGGCCACCGGCAAGCAGCCGTACTTCGCGGGCAAGCCGAACCCCCTGATGATGCGCACCGGCCTGAACGCGATCGGCGCCCACTCCGAGACCAGCGCGATGATCGGCGACCGCATGGACACCGACGTGCTGGCCGGCATGGAGGCCGGGATGCAGACCTTCCTGGTGCTCACCGGACTGACCCGGCCCGAGCAGGTGGAGAACTTCCCCTACCGGCCGTCGAAGGTCGTCGACTCGATCGCGGACCTCGTCGACCGGATCTGAAACCCGGACGGCGCCGGAACACACCCGTACGGAGCAGTGGGACCCCGTCCTGGGATGCGGACGGGGTCCCGTCGGGGGAGTCTCCAGAGAGCTGGAGGTTCACGATGCGTTCAATGAAAGTCACTGTCTGCGCGGGTGTCGCGGTCGCGGCCGCGGTGCTCATTCCCACGGCGTACGCCTCGGGCGAGAGCGGCGGGAGCGGAGGCGGCAGCGTCACCGTGACGCCGTCGACGCCCGCGCCCGGCGCCGAGGTCACGCTGAGGGTCAGCGGGTGCGGCGGCAAGACCGCCACCGCCGCCTCGACCGCCTTCGTCGCGGACGCGCGGCTCGTCGGCACGGGCGGCACGCTCGTCGGCGAGACCCGGATCCGCTCCTCGGCGGGCCCCGGCACCTACGACGTGAAGATCACCTGCGTCGACTTCCAGGTGAAGGGCCATATCGAGGTCGTGGCGAAGGCGCAGCCACCGGCCCAGGACCAGCCGGTCCCCGTCACCTCGCATGCCTCTCCGGTCGCCCCCGTGCACGCGGGCGGTGGCGGCACCGCGCCGCTGGCCGCCGTCGACGAGGCCCGGGTGGAGGGTCCCGGTACCGCGCAGGCGGTCACCGGGCTGGTCCTGGTGGGTGTCGCCGCGGCCGCCGTGGCGTACCGGGGCGCCAGGGGCGCCCGCCGGAGCCGCAGGGCGGGTTGAGCCATGTCCGACCGAGAACGCTCCTCCGGTCGCCTCGTCACCGGCCTGGCCTGGGCGGTGCTGCTGCTCGGGCTCTGGCTGTGGGGGCGCGAGGTGACCGACGTACGGCAGGGCATATCCGCGCCGACCACGGGTGACGTGGCCGCCGTGGGCAGGCCGGACGCCGGACTGCCGCCTGCCGCGAAGCCGTTGACGGCCGCGCTGCCGCAGCGCATCGACATCCCCGAACTGGGTGTCCAGGCCCCGGTCGTCGCCCGTGGCCTGGACACGCGGGGCGCGATCGAGCCGCCGCCGTTCGACCAGGCGGGCGTCGTCGGCTGGTACGCGGCGGGTGCGAAACCCGGCGCCGAGGGCACCGCGCTGATGGTCGGGCACGTCGACACCGAGACCCGCCCCGCCGTCTTCTACAAGCTCAGCTCCATGCGGGCGGGCGAGACGATCCGGGTGGTCCGCGACGACGGGAGGGTCGCCGAGTTCACCGTCGACGACGTGGAGGTCGTCCAGCGCGACCGCTTCGACGCCCGACAGGCCTACGGCCCGCGCCAGTCGGACCGCGCCGAACTGCGCCTGATCACCTGCGGCGGCACCTTCGACCGCGGGAGCCGCAGCTACACGGCGAACGTGATCGTGTCGGCGTACCTGACGGGCACCTGACCGGCGGCCGAGGGGGCGTGCGGGCAACGCGAAAGGCCCCTCGCTTTCGCGAGAGGCCTTTGCCGTCTGTGCGCCGCCAGGGACTCGAACCCCGGACCCGCTGATTAAGAGTCAGCTGCTCTAACCAACTGAGCTAGCGGCGCCCGCTGACGTCGACAACTCTACAGGACGTGCGAGGGTGCCCCTGACCACCCGCCACCGGGCCGACACCCGCCGCGGGGCCCGCGTACATCGTTCGGACCGTCAGCATGCGCGCCGGGAAGACAGTTGAGAAACTGGCGAACGTGCACAGGCGCGGACATTTCCAGCTGGAGTGTGAGGGGAATCGCATGGATACTCCGGTATTCGAGGAATTCGATCCCGCGAGTGACTGCGACTGCCCCGGATGCGTCCACTGGCGCCGGGTGAGCCCGTATTCCCCTGGCTCGCGGCCGGCCCGGTTCGGCGGTCACCCCGCCGCCCACCGCACCCTGGCCGTCGCCACCGCGGCGGCCACGACGCTCGGCGCCGGTCACGCCGTACCCGCCCTCGCCGCGCCGCACGCATCCGACCGGCCCGGCGTTCCCGCAGATGACGAGCCCGAGACCCCGCAGGGCGGCAAGGCGCCGCTGCACGGCCCGGGCGGGCGACCGGCGACGCCCCCGGGCCTGGTCCGGACGCCCTGGACGACCCGCGCGGAGATCATCCGGAGAGCGAAGGAATGGGTCTCGGCGCGGGTGCCGTACAGCATGGACGCCTACTGGGCCGACGGTTACCGGCAGGACTGCTCGGGCTTCGTCTCGATGGCGTGGAACCTGCCCGGGAACGAGTGGACGGGCACCCTCGACCAGTTCGGGACGCGTATTTCCAAGGAGGAACTCCAGCCCGGCGACATTCTCCTCTTCCACAATCCGGCCAACCCCTGGAACGGCTCGCACGTCGTCCTTTTCGGCGGCTGGACGGACTACACCCACAGCTACTACATCGCCTACGAGGAGACCCGTCCGAGGGCCCGCCGGCAACCCACTCCGTACGCCTACTGGAGCCAATCCGACCGTTATGCGGCGTACCGCTACCGGGGCCTGACGGCGGGGGCGGCACCCGTGCACGTAGGGGGAGAGGGGGAAGGGGAGAGCGACGAGCCGGACGCCGGCTCCGAGGCGCTGCCGACCCCCTACCCCGGCCGGTCGTCCTTCGGCCCGGGGGCCGCCAACAGGTACGTCACCCAGCTGGGCCGGCTCCTCGTGGCGCGCGGCGCGGGCCGCTTCTACACCTCGGGGCCGGGCCCCCGCTGGACGGACGCCGACCGCCGCGCCACCCGGGCGTTCCAGTGGGCCCAGGGCTGGCGCGGCCCCGCCGCGGACGGCCTGCCCGGACCGGCGACGTGGCGCCTGCTGGTGACGGGGGAGGGGAGGGACATCGGGGGGCTCGGCAACCCCCTGGGCGCCCCCGGCGCACCACCCCCCGTCCCCACGCCCGGCCCGTCCGCCCCCACCCCGCCCACCCGCATCCCCGCCTTCCCGGGCCGGGGCATGTTCCGCCCCGGTGCGCACAACGCGTACGTCACCCAGCTGGGGAGGCAACTGCTGAGGAAAGGGTTCGGCAGGTACTACACGACGGGCCCGGGGCCACGCTGGGGCGAGGCGGACCGGCGTGCCGTCGAGGCGTTCCAGCGCACCCAGGGCTGGCGGGGCGGCGCGGCGGACGGCCACCCGGGCCCGGAGACCTGGCGCCGGCTCTTCTCCTAGGGGGAAGGAAGCCCGGCCCCATCACTGTCATGGCGTATCTGGCGCGGAGGCTGGAGGCACGCAATGAACACGACCACTTCACCGACCCCGGAGCCCGAGGGGTCGTCCCGGCCCGCCCGGCTCATCCAGAACGAGGCGACCACCGAGATCCCCGTCCATCTGCTCTTCCGCGACGAGGCCGAGCCGCGCCCGGTGGCCGTCGGACCCACCGTGGTGGGCAGCCGGCCCGGGACCGGGGAGCAGCCGCGACTCCGGCGGCCGGTTCCGGCGAAGGCGCGGCCGCTCGCCGAGGTCGACCCCGCCCTGGTGGAACGGGCAGCGCGGGTGCTGCCCGGTGCGGCCGGGGTGTTCGCCGGGGCCTGCGGGGCGGCCGGGTGCGTGGTCACCTCCTGGTGGGCGGGGGTGTTGCCGCCGGTCGTGGTGGAGGCGATGCGACTGCCCGAGTGGGCGGGCGCCGGGCTCGGTCCGGCGCAGTGGGCGGCGTACGCGGGGGCGGGCACCCTGGGGCTGTTCGGCTTCGGCGGGCTGGCCCGGGGGCGCACCGGACGGGCCTGGGTGCTGGGTCTGTTCGGCCGCTACCGGGGGACCGTCCGCCGCACCGGTCTGCTGTGGGTCAACCCGCTGCTGCTGCGCCGCCGGGTCGACGTACGGCTGCGGCACTGGCGGAGCGAGGCGCTGCCGGCGGCCGACGGCAGCGGTGTGGGGCTTCGGGTGGTCGTCCTGGTGGTGTGGCGGGTGCGGGACACCGCGCGGGCCACGCTCGGCGTCGAGGACCACGAGACGTATCTGCGCGAGTGCGTCGAGGCGGCCCTCGCCCGGATCCCGGTGGAGGCTCCGGGCGCGGGCCGGGGTTCGGTGGAGGCGGCGGGGGAGGCGCTGACCCGGCGGGTCGCGCGGGACGCGGGTGCGATCGGCCTGGAGGTGTACTCCGTGCAGCCGCTCCGCATCGAGTACGCCCCCGAGGTCGCCGCCGCGATGCACCGCCGTCGGATCGCAGCCCTCGACGCCCAGCACCGGGCGACCGTGCTGACCTCCGTCGTCGACTCGGTGGAGGACACGGTGACCCGCCTGACCATGCGGGGGCTGGTGGAACTCGACGACTACGAGCGCAAGGCGCTGGTGAAGGACCTGACGGTGGCGTTCTGCGCCGGGCGCGGGGAGCAGGCGCCGTGATTGGTCTGGACATGCTCAAGAAACGGCAATAACCTCGAGCTTGGTCTAGACCTGCACGGCTCACAGAACTCCCCACGTTCTCCAGGAGCGGCAGCATGCGCACAAAGACCAGGCTCTACGCCGCCGTGCTGGGCCTCGCCACCACCGGAGCCTTCGTGCTCTCGTCCGGCGGCGCCAGCGGCCACGGCTACACCGACCTCCCCGTCAGCAGGCAGAAGCTCTGCCAGAACGGCACCGTGACGAACTGCGGCGACATCCAGTGGGAGCCGCAGAGCGTCGAGGGTCCGAAGGGCTTCCCCGCCACCGGCGCGGCCGACGGGCGGATCTGCTCCGCGAACAACACCCGCTTCGCCCAGCTCGACAGCCCGAAGACCCCCTCGGGCGGCGCGTGGCCGACCACGAAGGTGACCGGCGGCCAGAGCTACACCTTCCGCTGGCAGTTCACCGCGATGCACGCCACGACCGACTTCAGGTACTACGTCACCAGGCAGGGCTGGAACCAGAACCACAACCTGGCCCGCTCCGACCTCAACCTCACCCCGTTCCTCACCATCCCCTACGGCGGCCAGCGGCCCCCCGCCACCCTGTCCCACAGCGGCACGCTGCCCTCGGGCCTGACCGGACACCACGTGATCGTCGCGGTCTGGACGATCGCCGACACGGGCAACGCGTTCTACGCCTGCTCCGACGTCACGTTCTGAGACGCCGTCGGATAGGGTCCGCGTGCGCCGGAGCGGGACTTCCCGGGCCGGCGCACGCAGATCCTGACACCGACGTACGGGGGTACGGTCACATGCAGGCCGCCAAGTTGGTCTTCGTCCTGCTCATCATCGGCTTCGCGGCGGCCGGGTACGCGATCGTGCGCCGCACCCTGCAACGGCGGGCGGCCTGGGAGAGCGGCCTGACGGCGCCGGCCCGGGTGGTGCGGGCCTGGCAGACCACGCAGATCGTCAACAACACGGCCCGCCTCGTGTACTGGCACGAGTACGACTACACGACCAGGGACGGTCGTGCCGTCCGGTTCACCGAGGGCGGCGGCCCGCGCGACCGCGGCGTCGGCGACGAGGTTCGCGTCCACTACACGGCCGAGGAGCCGGAGCGGGCCACGGCGTCCGTTCCGCAGGCCGGCAGGGACACGGCGTCCATGGTGTTCGGCTTGGTCGTCCTCGGCGGCGGCATCGCCTTGATGATCCACCTGCTGGTGACCGGCCCCTGAAGTTCTGAGCTTCCCTTGAGACCGGCCGGGGGCGCGGGCGGGTACGTTCCCCCTCACCGGCCGACCGGGCCGGTGCGTGGGTGCTTCGGGGGAGCCACATGGAGATCTTCTTCGTCATCGTCCCGTCGATCATGATCGCGGGAATCCTCTTCGCGATGTACACCGTGATCAGCCGCTCCCGCCGGGCCACCCGGGCCTGGGGCAGCGGTCTCACGGCCGAGGCGCGCTGTCTGCGGACGTACACGACCGCCAGGACGACCAGTGGCGAGCACCACCGGGTGGAGACGACCCTGCACCACGTCTACGAGTTCACCACCCGGGAGGGCGGCACGGTCCGGTTCGAGGAGGAGAACGGTCCGGGGACGACCCTGGAGGGCGACATCGTCACCGTGTTCTACCCGGCCGACCGCCCCGAGCGGGCCACGGCCAGGCCTCCGGCGCACGGGCGGCTCTTCGCCGAGTCGGGCTGTCTGCTGGTGTTCCTGGGGGTGGCGCTGGCCTTCTGCGTCGTCTTCATCGTCACCGTCCAGGCGGCGTTCGCCGGATGGGAGGACGTCGCGCCGTAGTCATCTGACGGTACGTCAGCTACCGTGCGCCCCCATGGAGTCCGTTTCCGAACTGGTGGCCGCGCGCTGGGGCGACCATCGCCCCGGGCTGTCGTACGAGGACGTCGTCCTCACCCACCACGAGGTCGCCGCCGGGGCCGCCGCCCGGGCCGCGCTCCTCGCCGACCTGCTGCCGCCGGGCGGACCACCGCACCTCGGAGTGCTGCTGGACAACACCCCGGAGTTCCCGCTGTGGCTGTCGGCCGCCGCGCTCGCCGGTGCGGCGGTCGCCGGGATCAACCACACCCGCCGGGGTGCCGAGCTGGCCCGGGACATCCTGCACACCGAGTGCCGGCTGCTGATCACCGAGCACACCCACCTCCCCCTCCTCGGCGGCCTCGACCTGCCCGGCGTACGGGTCCTGGTGACGGACACCGAGGAGTACGAGGCCCTCCTCGCCCCCTACGCGGACGCCCGCCCGGACCCGTCCCGGGCCACCCCCCGGGACCGTCTCCTCCTCTACTTCACCTCCGGCTCGACCGGCGCCCCCAAGGCCGCGATCTGCACCCAGGGCCGGCTGGCCGCCGCGGGGCGGTCGCTGGCGGTGCAGTTCTCCGTCACGCCGGACGACGTGCACTACGTCTGCATGCCGATGTTCCACGGCAACGCCGTGATCGCCGACTGGGCGCCCGCGCTGGCGGCGGGGGCCCAGGTGGCGCTGCGGCGGCGGTTCTCGGCCTCCGGTTTCCTGGCGGACGTACGGCGTCACCGGGCGACGTACTTCACCTATGTCGGCCGTGCGATCCAGTATCTGCTGGCCACCGAGCCGGGCCCCGACGACCGGGACCACGCGCTGCGGCTCGGCTTCGGGACGGAGGCGGGGGCGGCGGACGCGGCGGCCTTCGAGCGGCGGTTCGGGGTGCGGCTGGTGGAGGGGTACGGCTCCTCGGAGGGTGGCGCGGCCGTGCAGTGGACGCCGGGGACACCGGCGGGTGCGGTGGGGCGGGCGGGGCCCGGGCTCGCCGTACTCGATCCGCGGACGCGGCGGGAGTGCCCTCCGGCCGTCTTCGACGCCGCCGGGCGGCTGCTGAACGGGGACGAGGCCATCGGGGAACTGGTCAATCGCGGGCCGAACCCCTTCGAGGGGTACTGGCGCAACCCCGCGGCGGAGGCGGAGCGGCGCCGGGACGGCCTGTACTGGACGGGTGACCTCTTCTGCCGCGACCGCGACGGCTACCTCTACTTCGCCGGCCGCACCGACGACCGCCTCCGCGTCGACGGCGAGAACCTGGCGGCCGCGATGATCGAGAACATCCTCGCCCGGTACGAGGGCGCGGACGCCGTCGCCGTCTACGCCGTGCCGGATCCGGTGACCGGCGACCAGGTGATGGCGGCGATCGCCGGGGACTTCGAACCCCTCGCCTTCGCCGCGTTCCTGTCCGCCCAGGCCGACCTGGGGACGAAGATGGCGCCCCGGTTCGTACGGGTCGTCGAGCGGATGCCGGTCACCGCCACGAACAAGATCCACCGGGCGCTGCTGAGGAGGGAGGGGGTGCGGTGTGCCGATCCGGTGTGGTGGCGGCCGCCGGGGGAGCGGGCGTACCGCAGACTCGCGGAGGGGGAAGCCGAAGGGCCCCTCGTGTCCACGAGAGGCCCCTCATCTGTGCGCCGCCAGGGACTCGAACCCCGGACCCGCTGATTAAGAGTCAGCTGCTCTAACCAACTGAGCTAGCGGCGCATGACCCTCGCCGTCCACCCTCGGGCGGCTGGCGACGGAGAAAATACTACCTGGTCCCGAGGGGTGCTTCCGACCACCTTCCGGAGGCTAGATCACGAGGGACAGCAGCACCGGGGCCGCGTTCCTGTTCAGTGCGTCGGCGGCCTGGCGGAGGCGGTGGGCGTGGGAGACGGGCAGGGACAGGGCGAGGCAGCCGACGGAGGAGCCGGCGGTGATCGGGACGGCCGCGCAGACCGTGCCGACGGCGTACTCCTGGAGGTCCAGGTGCGGAACCGTGGGCGGCTGGGACTCGAGGCGGGACAGGAGCAGCCGGTCGCTGGTGATGGTGCGCGAGGTGAGGCGGGCCATCTTGTGCCGGGAGAGGTGGTCCCGCCGGCCGTTGTGGTCGAGCTGGCCGAGAAGGCTCTTGCCGAGTGCGGTGGCGTGTGCCGAGGAGCGGAAGTCGAACCATTCGTTGACGGCGGGGCTCGCGGGGCTGTCGGCGTACTGGGCGATGGTGACCTCGCCGTCGACGTACCGGCTGACGTAGATGGCGGCGCCGATCGAGTCGCGCAGCCGGTCGAGGGCGCGCTGGAGCTGGTCGCGGAGGGCCTGCTGGTGCTCCCGGGCGGAGCTGAGGCGGGTCAGCGCGTCCCCGGTGACATACGCGCCGTCGGCCACCTGCTCGACGTAGCCCTCGCGGCGCAGCATGCGCAGGAGCGCGGTCAGTCGCTCCGTGCCCAGGCCGGTCTGGCGGGCGAGTTCGGCGTCGGTGACACCGGTGGAGTGTCGGGCCACTGTCTCCAGCACGCGCAGGGCGTCCTGGGCCGAGTGGTACGGCGCGGTCGGCTCGTGCTTCAGCGCCACGGTTTCCCCCCTGGTCGCTTTTCTTGGCCGTGATCCTGGCAGCGAATCGTCTCCACGATAACGGCCGAGCAGGGGGAAGGGAGGAGTAGTCGACGAGAATGTGTTGCACCTTCGGTCCCCTCAACTGCGGCACTGACCCTCTGGCATATGCCAAGGTCATGCCCAGTTGTGGAGACCAGGTGCGGGACCCGGCGGGACCTGCGGTGCTCTTACAGCACCGCGCTCAGAAACTCCCGCGTGCGCTCCTCCTGCGGCGCGCCGAAGATCTGCTCCGGCGGGCCCGCCTCGACGACCCGGCCCTGGTCGAACATCAGTACCTGGTCGGAGATGTCCCGGGCGAAGTTCATCTCATGGGTCACACAGAGCATGGTGATGTCGGTGGTGCGGGCGATGTCCCTGAGGACGTCAAGGACACCGGCGACCAGCTCGGGGTCCAGCGCGGAGGTCACCTCGTCGAGCAGCAGGATCTGCGGCCGCATCGCCAGGGCCCGCGCGATCGCCACCCGCTGCTGCTGCCCGCCCGACAGCCGGGACGGCCTGGCGTCGCACTTGTCGGCCAGGCCCACCAGGTCCAGCAGCTCGCGCGCCCGCGCCTCCGCCTCGTCCTTCGACAGGCCGAGCACGGTGACGGGGGCCTCGGTGACGTTTCTGAGCACGCTCATGTTCGGGAACAGGTTGAACTGCTGGAACACCATCCCGATCTTCTTGCGGACCTCGCGGACCTGCTTCTCGGGCGCGGGGAACAGCCGCTGCCCGTCGACGGTGATCGTGCCCTCGTCGGGCCTGGTCAGGGTCATCAGCAGGCGCAGGATCGTGGTCTTGCCGGAGCCGGAGGGCCCGATCAGGGTCACGTGCCTGCCCGGCTCCACGGAGAAGTCCAGATGATCGAGGACGGTGTGGTCGCCGAACCTCTTGGTGACCTGCTCCAGCCGGATCAGCTCGGTGGTCTGCTGCTTCTTCAGGGTGGGGGTGGTGTCAACGGACAAGACGACGCTCCAGGGTGCGCAGGAGAAGGGAGGCGAGGTAGGAGACGACGATGAAGGCCACGCCGATCACCGTCAGCGGCTCGGTGAACTGGAAGTGCTGCTGGGAGAAGAGCCGCGCCCGGCCGAGCATGTCCAGCACGGTGATCGCCATCAGCAGGGGCGTGTCCTTGAGCATCGCGATCACGTAGTTGCCGAGCGCCGGCACCACCCGCCGCACCGCCTGCGGCAGGATCACCGCCCGCCAGGTCCGGCCCCTGGGCAGGTTCAGCGCGGTCGCCGCCTCCCACTGCCCGGTGGGCACCGCGTCGATACCGGCCCGGTAGACCTGCATCGTGTACGTCGAGTAGTGCAGCCCGATGGCCACCACCCCGGTGGTCATCGCCGACCAGGTCAGCCCCCACTCGGGCAGGACGTAGAAGAGGAAGAACAGCTGCACCAGCAGCGGGGTGTCCCGCACGAACTCCGTGACGATCCCCACCGGCCACTGCACCCACCGCGTCGGCGTCCGCATCAGCAGCGCCCACACCAGCCCCAGCGTGAACGAGATCAGCGACCCGAGGGCCAGCGCCTGGAGCGTGACCAGCAGCCCGTCCCAGAACAGCGGCATGAAGTCGCCGACGGCACTCCAGTTCCAGGTCATCGGACACCCGCCTTCAGTCGCTGCTCGAGCCCCCGCATGCCCCTCGTGAGCAGGAAGGCGATGACGAAGTAGATGAGCAGCACGTACGTGTAGATCTCCGCGCTCTCCTGGAGCGCCAGCCGGACCAGGTTGCCGCTGAAGGCCAGGTCGCCCATGCCCATGACCGACACCAGCGCGGTGCCCTTGAGCAGTTCGACGAGGAGGTTGGAGAACGGCGGGATCATCTCCGGCACCGCCTGCGGCAGCAGGATCTTCCGCATCCGCTGGCCGGGCGTGAACCCGAGCGCGATTCCGCCCTCCTTCTGCGCCGGGTCCACGGCGCCGAGCGCCCCGCGCACGATCTCCGCGCCGTACGCCCCGTAGGTCAGGCCGAGCGCGAGCGTGCCCGCCCACATCGGCACCAGCTGCCAGCCGAAGGCGGGCGGCAGCACGAAGAACACCCAGAAGATCATCACCAGTGCCGAAGTGCCTCGGAACACCTCGGTGTAGAAGCCCGCGAGGAAGCGGACGATCCGCCGCCGGTGCGTCCGCGCGATCCCGACGGTGAAGGCCACGGCGGCCCCCAGCGCCGCGCTGAAGACGAGGAGTTGGACGGTCGTCCAGAGGCCTTTGAGGACGAGTTCCCAGAGTCCGGAGGTCATCCGCCGCAGAGCTCCTTCGCGGTCAGGTCCGTCATCTCGGCCTTCGTGAATCCGAAGGGCCGCAGAACGCGGGCCAGTTCGCCGCTCTTCTTGAGCTTGTGCAGCTCGGCGTTGAAGGCGTCCCGCAGCCGGGTCTCGGTGAGCCGGAAGGCGAAGGCGCCCCCGTCGACGGTCGGTTTGCCGTCCACGAGGGGCGCGAAGGGCTTGGTCGACTCCGCCTTGCGGGACTTCGTCACCACGTCCCGGGTGGTGACGGCCGTACCGGCGAACACGTCGACCCGCCCGGCCTCGACGGCGTTCAGGCCGGCGACCTGGTCGGGCACGATCAGGATGTCGCTCTCCTTGTAGCCCGCCGCCACGGCGTGCTCGATCTGCGCGTACCCGGTGCCGGTGGCGAACTTCGCCTTCTTCGCGACGACGTCCCGGTAGGTGTGCAGCCCCTTGGGGTTGCCCTTGCGCACGACGAACGAGTCGAGCATCTGGTAGTCCGGGTCGGCGAACAGGACCTGCGCGCAGCGCTCGGGGGTGACGTACATCCCGGCGGCCACGACGTCGAACTGCTGCGAGTTCAGCCCGGGTATCAGCGAGCCGAACTCGGTGGGCACGGGCTGCACCCGGTCCACCCCGAGCCGCTTGAAGATCGCCTTCGCCAGCTCGGGCGCCTCGCCGGTGAGCTGCCCGTCCCTGTCGATGTACCCGAACGGGATCTCACCCGCGATCCCCAGCCGTACGACCCCGGCGGCGCGGAGCCGGTCGAGCAGGTCGCCGCCGTCCGTGGTGGACGCCGTGGCCACGCGCGTACAGCCCGCCGCGCCCAGCGCGCCGACCGCCGCCACCCCCGCGAGCAGCGACCGGCGTGTGGGGTTCTTGTGATGTGTGGGTTGTCTGTTCGGTGGAGCCATGGCCGCGCGGCTACCCGGGCGCACACGGGTTATGCGGGGGCGTCCTGTGAGGGGAGTGTGCGGAGGACGTCAACGGCGGGGCCGGGATCTCAGCGCCCGGGCACGTATCCGCGCTCCTTGTCGACCACGTTCTTCAGCGGTCTCCCCGCCGCCCACCGCTCGAACAGCTCCACGAACTGCGCGCCGAGCTCGTCGTGGCGTCCGACGGTGTCGCCGCCCATGTGGGGGGACACGAGCAGACCCGGGACCTGCCACAACGGGCTGTCGGACGGCAGGGGTTCGGTGGCGAAACCGTCCAGGGCGGCGCCCGCGATCCAGCGGCTGCGCAACGCCCGTACGAGTGCCTCCTCGACGACCAGCCCACCGCGGCCGACGTTCACGAAACGGGCGGACGGCTGCATCACGCCGAAGCGCCGGATGTCGAACATGCCGTACGTCTGCTCGGTGAGCGGGGCGGCCGCGATCACCCAGTCGGCGCGGGCGAGGAGACGGTCCAGCTCGTCGGGGCCGTGGATGCCGGTGTGCGGGACGCGGCCGACGAGGGCGGTGGTGATGCCGAGGGCCTTGAGGGTGCGGGTGATCGCCCGGCCGACCGGGCCCGAGCCGACGACCACGGCCCGGGTGCCGGCCACCCGCTGGTTCTCCCGGGGCCGCCACTGGCCCCGCCCCTGGAACTCGCAGGTGCGCGGCAGGTCCTTCGCCATCGCCAGCACCAGGGCGGCGACGTACTCCGCGACCGGCTCGTCGAAGATCCCACGCGCGTTCGTCACCACGGTGTCGGACGCCACCAGCTCCGGGCAGAGCAGATGGTCCACGCCCGCGCTCGCCGTGTGCACCCAGCGCGGCCTCGGCCCCTCGCCCGGCCAGGCGGCGCGCACCGCGTGCGAGGCGGTGTCCCACACCAGCAGCACGTCGGCGGACGGCAGGAGTTCGGCGAGCGTGGAGGCGTCGGCGTGCAGCACACGGACCCGGCCGGTGAGACGGCCCAGGCGGGGGAGGGGCTCGGCGTCGAGGACGAGGAGCGTGGGGACGGCGGCCATCCGGTGCCCTTTCCCTGGCCAAGGGCCTGACGTGCGGGGACGGAACACGGTCGCACCCCGGCCCACGGCCGTCAACACGGCCGGACGGCCAACCAGGTGACGATGCGGGCGGTGGGTCGCTCCGGCTGGGTACCCGGGTACTGCCGGAAGAAGAGCAGCAGTAGGAAGGCTGGACATGACCGCACTCGGATTCCTCCACCCGGGCCACTCGGCCGAGGACGACTACCCCCGTATCGAGCAGCTCCTGGGCAGTGACATCCGGGTGGAGCTCGTCCGCACGGACACCGGTACGGAGCTCGCCGAGGACGCGCACCAGGGCGACGCGCCGCTGCGGCTGGGTGCCCCCCACCGGCTCGCGGCGGGCGTCGAACAACTGCGGCTGTCGGGCGCCGAGGCCGTCGTATGGGCCTCCACGAGCGGCAGTTTCGGCTACGGCTGGGAGGGCGCCCACGAGCAGGTGCGCACCCTGGCCACGACCGCCGGCATGCCGGCCTCCTCCACCTCTTTCGCGTTCGTGCACGCGGTCCAGGAGGTGGGGGCCATGCGGGTGGCCGTGGGGGCGACGTACCCGCGGGAGGTGTCCGCCCGCTTCGCCGAGTTCCTGCGCGCGGGAGGCGTGGAGGTGACCGCGCTGCACAGCGTGGGGGTCGCCACCGCGGCCGAGGCCGGCGCCTGGGGCGAGGAGGAGGTGCTCGCCCTGGCACGGGCGGCCGACGACCCCGGAGCCGAGGCGGTCCTGCTGCCCGACACCGCCCTGCACACGGTCGCCTGCATCCCGGCCCTGGAGAAGGAACTCGGCAAGCCCGTCCTCACCGCCAACCAGGTGACCGTCTGGGAGGCGCTGCGCCTCACGGCCCGGCGGGTGAACGCGCCGGGGCTGGGGGCGCTGTTCACCCGGGAGCCGATCGTGCAGGTGTGAGCCGCCGGCCGGGGTGACCGGCGGGAATAAACGGGGACACCCTCCTGTTAGTGCCACGAGGACACCGCAAGCCCGAAAACAGGAGGACCCCCGTGGCGGCAGACGAGATCCGAGGCACGGCGCACGGCACCGCCCCCACCCCCCTCTCCGTCCTCGACCTGGTCACCGTCGGCTCCGGCCGCACCGCCACCGACGCCCTGCGCACCAGCGTCGACCTCGCCCGGTTCACCGAGTCCCGCGGCTTCCACCGCTACTGGGTCGCCGAACACCACTCGATGCCGGGTGTCGCCTCCTCCTCGCCCGCGGTGATCCTCGCCCACCTCGCCGCCCACACCGAGCGCATCCGGCTCGGCTCGGGCGGCGTCATGCTGCCCAACCACGCGCCCCTCGTCATCGCCGAACAGTTCGGCACCCTGGAGGCGCTCGCCCCGCACCGCGTCGACCTCGGTCTCGGCCGCGCCCCCGGCACCGACGGCGCGACCGCCGCCGCCCTGCGCCGCACGGACAACCCCCACGAGGGCGCCGACGACTTCCCCGAGCAGCTCGCCGAGCTCACCCGGTTCCTGGACGACGACTTCCCCGACGGCCACCCCTACCGCCGTATCCACGCCGTGCCCGGCCCGGTCCAGGCCACCTCTCCCGGGGGCGTGCAGTCCCGGCACCGCCCGCCGATCTGGCTGCTCGGCTCCTCGGGCTTCAGTGCCCGCCTGGCCGGACTGCTCGGCCTGCCCTTCGCCTTCGCGCACCACTTCTCCGCCCAGAACACCGTTCCGGCCCTGGACCTCTACCGCGAGTCGTTCCGCCCGTCCGAGGTGCTGTCCGAGCCGTACGCGCTGATCGGGGTCTCCGTACTGGCCGCCGACGACGAGCGCGAGGCCCGCCGGCAGGTCCTGGCGACCGGGGTGAACATGGTCCGGCTGCGCACCGGCCGCCCGGGACTCTTCCCGTCCCCCGAGGAGGCGGAGGCGTACCGGCTCAGCGAGCTGGAGCGGGAGTTCGTCGACTCCTGGACGGCGAACATCGTCCACGGCACCGCCGACGAGGTCCGCACCGGACTCGACGACCTGCACAAGCGCACCGGCGCCGACGAGCTGATGCTCACCAGCCACGCCCACCGGGGCGAACTGCGCCTGCGCTCCTACGAACTCGTCGCGGACGCCTACGGATTGCCGACCGCGTAGCTCTCGGTGTCCATCAGCTCGGAGATACGATCCGGCGACACCGGACGGGAGTACAGCCACCCCTGACCGGTGTCGCAGCCGATGCTGCGCAGCCGGGTGGCCTGGGCGGCGGTCTCCACGCACTCGGCGGTGACGGTCAGCCCGAGCCGGTGCGCGAGGTCGATCATCGCCTCGACGACGACCTGGTCGGCCGGGTTGGGCGCGGCGCCCGTGCCCTCGTACTGGAAGCCGCGCACGAACGATCCGTCGAGCTTCAGCACCGACACCGGCAGCCGGCTGAGGTAGGCGAGGTTGGAGTAGCCGGTGCCGAAGTCGTCGATGGCGATGTGCACGCCCATGTCGCTGAGCGCCTGCAGGGCCTGCAGCGGCCGTCCCGCCGAACCCATGACGGCCGACTCGGTCAGCTCCAGCTGGAGCAGGTCCGGCGGCAGGCCGGTCTCCGCGAGGATCTGCGCCACGTCCGACACCAGGTCGGAGTCCCACACCTGACGGACCGCCACGTTGACGCTGACGAACAGCGGCGGCTCGTCCGGATGGTCGAGCTGCCACTGCCGGGCCTGCCGGCAGGCGGTGGCCAGAATCCAGCGGCCGAGCGGGACGATCGAGCCGTCCTCCTCCGCCAGTGCGACGAACCGATTCGGCGGCAGCAGGCCGAACCGCGGATGGTCCCAGCGCACCAGCGCCTCGACACCGCGCAGCCGTCCGTCGGCCATGCCGACCAGTGGCTGGTACTCCAGCCGGAACTCACCGCGTTCGATGGCGGGCCGGAGAGTGGAGGCGAGGGCCTGGGTGGTCATCAGATGGGCGTTGCGCTCCGGGTCGAACAGCGTCCAGCGGTCCTTGCCGTCCAGCTTCGCCCAGTACAGCGTGGTGTCGGCGGCCTGCATCAGACCGGTCGCGGTGGTCCCGGCCGCGTGCCGCTCGACGACCCCGATCGACGCCGAGACGTTCATCCGCTGCCCGGCGAGGTCGAACGGCGCCTGCAGGGCCTTCAGCACGGACTCGGCGAGGTCCGCGAGCTGTTCGGTGCCCGTGGAGTCCTCCACCAGCAGGGCGAACTCGTCGCCGCCCAGTCTCGCCACCAGGGGTTCACTCGGCCGGTTCTGCCCGGCCTCCTTGGCGCACTCTGTCAGCCGCTCGGCCACGGCGGCCAGCAGCCGGTCGCCGACGCGGTGACCGAGGGTGTCGTTGACCGCCTTGAAGCCGTCCAGGTCCAGATAGCACAGGCCGATCCGGCCGGTGCCGCTCTGCTCGTACGACTCCGCCTCCAGCGCGGCCGACACCCGCTCGAAGAACAGCGTGCGGTTGGGCAGCCGGGTCACCGGGTCGTGCATCTGGAGGTGCCGCAGCCGCGCCTGCAGGTCGTGGCGGGCGCTGATGTCGGCGACGGACAGCAGCACACCGGGGGTGCCGTCCTCGAGCGGGGAGACCGTGACCTGCGTCCAGAGCGAGCGCCCGTCGGGGTGCTTCAGCCGCCGGGTGCAGCGCAGCTTCGCCTGCCGGCCGCGCAGCACCTCACCGTAGGCGTGCCAGGTGCGGGCGTCGGAGGCGAGGTCCAGCAGATCGGCGGCGACCCGACCGACCAGGCTCGCGCCGTCCCCGCCGAGCAGCTCGCCGAGCGCCTGGTTGGCGTCCACGACCTGGCCCTCGCGGTCCACGAGCGCCATGGCGAGGGGCGCCGCCGCGAAGACGGAACGGTAGGCCGGCGGATCGATACGTTCGGGGCCCTCCGCACAAGGAGAAGCCTGACTGTCACGCTCCGTGACGGCGGACCGGTCGAGGTCTGCCGCGGGCGTCGACCCTTCGGACGTTCCGCTCACCGCTCGCTCCCGCAGTGCACTCGATCGCTGTCCTGGCAGGAAAGTGTGCCGATCATAGATGCTGCCCCCGGAGTTGTGCAGCCACTGCCCAGTGTCCCGGAACGACCCACCCTTCTGACAGATCGTTTCTGCCCGCAGGTGGACCGGTTCTGCGGACCCCCGACCGCTTGTGACGTTCCGTGAGAATTCCGGGGGTGTCGAGATTGATGCCCGCTTTCCTCCGCCTCACTCTTCTGGGGCAGGCAAACAGGGCATAGAGGGACAAAGTGGAAGAGGCTGGGTGGCGGTGCCCCGTGAACCGCCCCCCGGAGGTCTGAAGTGCCGCGTCTTCCGCGACTGTTCCCGCGCCCCCGACTGCGCAGCACCGCGGCCCTGTGCACCACCCTGTCGGCGCTCGCCGCGATCTCCCTGTGCACCGGCCCCTCGGTCGCCGAACCCTTCTCCGCCGCACCCTGCGCGCTGCAGCGCACCGACGCCCACCACTCCGAGGGCCTCGACACCTGGAACACCGCCTACCCCCGGCCCACCCGCACCCTCGACGCGGTGATGGTCTTCCTGTCCTTCCCGGACTGGGCCCCGATGACCTCCCCCGCCGAACTGGCCGCCGACCACTTCCCGGCCACCAGCCGCTTCTTCCAGCAGGCGTCCTACGGCAGGTTCGCGCTGCGCGCGCACCCCCTGCGGCAGTGGATCCGGATGCCGAAGCCGTCCACCGCCTATCGCATACAGCGCGACTGGAACGCCGGGCACCGCGCCGCCTATCTGCGCGACGCACTCGCCGCCGCCGACGGCCGGGTCGACTTCTCCCGCTACGACGTCGTCTACTTCGTCGCCGACCCGGACGCCCCCGGCGTGAACTCGGACGCCACGAAGGTCGTCAACCTGGACGTGCCCCTGCACGCCGACGGCACGGACATCCGCCGCGTCGTCACCGTCTTCGAAAAGCACCCCCCGGACCGCCTGGTCCTGGCCCACGAGACCGGCCACGTCTTCGACCTGCCCGACCTCTACCACCGCCCGGCCGACGGCAAGGGCGACTGGGACACCTATGTCGGCGACTGGGACCTGATGGGCAGCCAGTTCGCCCTCGCCCCTGACCTGTTCGGCTGGCACAAGTGGAAGCTGGGCTGGCTGGAGCCACGGCAGGTGGTGTGCGTACGGAGCGTGGGGCCGACCCGGCTCACGCTCGAACCCCTCGGCGCCGGACCAGGCGTCCCCGTCACCGGCGCCTCCGGCTCACCCGCCTTCGGCCTGGGCCACGGCACCAAACTGGCCGTGGTCCGCACCGGCGCCGACACCGCCCTCGCCTTCGAGGCCCGCGGGCCCGTCGGCAACGACCGCGCGGCCTGCCGCTCCGGCATCCTCGTCTACCGCGTCAGCGCGGACGCCCAGTCCGGCCGCGGCCCGGTCGAGGTGATCGACGCCCACCCCGGCGCCGAGGCCTGCTGGGAATCCTCCGTCTACCCACCCCTGGCCGACGCCCCGGTCGCCCTCGGCGAGAGCTTCACGGTGCCGGGCGACGGCGTACGCGTCGAGGCGGAGGGCCGCACGGCTTCCGGCGCCTGGACGGTGAAGATCACCCCGGCGTCCCTCAAGAGGTAGCTCACGCGAGCCTCCGGCCGGGGGGTGGGTGGCCGAGCCCCCACGACGCGCGACGGGGCCGCGCGGAAAAGGACGAGGGCGAGGCCGGTTCGCGTTTCTGCGAACAAGCCTCGCCCTCGACGTCGTGCGCCGCCAGGGACTCGAACCCCGGACCCGCTGATTAAGAGTCAGCTGCTCTAACCAACTGAGCTAGCGGCGCCTGCTGACGTCGTAGACATTAGCACCCTGATCCTGGGGAGGAAAAATCGATATGCGCACCGCCGCGCGGGCCGCCCGTACGGCCGCCCAGAGCAGGATTTCCGGGCCCGGCAGCCATGGGTGCCGGCAGTCCGGGGCGACCACCCAGCGGGTGGGGCCCTGCTCCTCGGCGGGGGTGAGCGCGGGCACGGTCACCGCGTCCCCCGTGCCGTGGCACAACAGCGGCGGCACGGATCCGGTACGGCCGTCCCGGCGGCCGTGGGCGCTCCACTCCTCCCACTCCAGCAGTGAGGCCAGCCGCTGTGCCGTGCCCGGCGCGGCGAACAGGAGCATCCGCCCCCGGAACACCGCCACCGGCCCCGAGCCCGGCCCCTCGTCCCACAGCCGGTCCAGCATCAGCCGCCCGAACATCGCCGGGGCGCTCACGACGTCGAACACGGAGCCGCAGGGCAGCACGACCGGGGCGTGCGGCCGCTCGTCCCAGAGGGCGAGGGTGCTGCGCGGATACGTTCCGGCGGAGGCCAGCCAGACGGCGCCGTCCGCGGTGACACATGCGCTGCTCATGCCGAACAGGTCTACCGGTCGTGAGTGTGCGATTCCCGAGAGTTGCGGAAAACCGGGACAAGGGGAGGGGAAGGGAGTATCTTGCCCGCCTGGCATATGCCGGGCGGGATTGTGCCGGGCCTGTGTCACACGGGGTCGACGTGCCCCCGGCCCTCCGCGTCCCCCCGCAGCAGATCATGGCCGAACTCGACCATCTTCTTCGCGTAGTCCTCGGTCCACTCGGCCCGCTCGGCGATGTCCGCAGGCGTCAGCCGGTCGAACCGGCGCGGGTCGGCGAGCTGCGCGGCCGCCATGGCCTGGAACTCCACCGCCCGGTCGGCCGCAGCCTGGAACGCCACCGTCAGCTCCGTCGCCCGCGACAGCAGCGCGGCCGGGTCGTCTATCGACTCCAGGTCGAAGAAGTGCTCCGGGTCACCGGCCGCCTCCGCCGGCTCGAAGAGCAGGGGCGCGGGGCGTAGCCGCGGTTCGTTCCGACGCGGCGTGGGCTCCGCCATGTCTCGACCTCCTCGTAGGGTTCGATTGCCGCCACCGGTGAACACCACCGGTGGAGTGGACCACCTTCCATTGTCCCCCGGCGGCGCAAGAGGCACTCCGCCCCGCACTCTCAAGCCTCCCGGCCCCCACGATGTTCCCGCGCTCCGGCATTCCGGGCCCTGCGAGGGTCCCGCGCGCTCACGGCTTCCACACCACTCGGTGTTCCGCCAGATGCGCCAGCACCGCGTGGTTCGCCTCCCAGCCGTCCGGGAACTTCACCAGGGTTCCCAGCTGGACCGGCTCCGTCGACGGGTAGTCGTCCAGCAGGTCGCCGACCCCCGCACGGCAGACCACGATGCACGCGTGCCGGTGGCGGGAGGCGAGGACGCAGAGGCGGCCCGTCTCCAGGTGGAAGGCGGTGGCGTCGGGGCGGCCGGAGAGGGGATGGAGGATCACCGTGACGTCGAACTCCATGCCCTGGAGACGGTTCGCTGTGTCCACCGTCACGTCCAGGACGCCCAGCTCGGCCAGCGCCGCCCGCACCGCCGCCGCCTGGTCACGGTGGGCCGTGCCGACGGCGATCCGGTCGGCGGTCACGGGGGTGGGGTCCGGGGAGCGTTCCGAGGTGGCCGCGCCGCCCCGGTCCAGCAGGCGCCGTACGACCGTCGCGACCGCCCGTACCGCCTCCGGGTCGGTGCGGGGTGTGTGCCGCGCGGGCAGCTCCAGCAGGCCCCAGCCCGACTCCGCCGCCTCGTCGATGACCCGGTCGGGGCCCGCGCCGTCCGACGGGACGCCGAAGGTCAGCCGGCGGTCGCCGTGGCCGGTGCCGCTGCGGAAGCGGGTGTACGGGTAGAACGCGTCCGACACCAGCGGAGCCGCCGACGCCGGGAGGCGCCAGGAGACCGGCAGGCGGTGCTGGGGCAGCTCCGGGTTGTGGGCCAGCAGGGTCGTCACCGCCGAGGCCGACGGGTCGTACGACAGTCCCGCCCACTGCTCACTGCCCACGATCGCGAACGGGTCCAGCTGACCCGGGTCGCCCACGAACAGGGCCCGCTCGAACAGCCCGGCCACGGCCAGCAGCCCGTCCGACCGCATCTGGTACGCCTCGTCCACGATCGCGTGCCGCCACGGCTCGTCGACCTTCACATGCGCCCACTTGGCGGCGGTGGAGATGACGACCGGCAGACCGGCCAGGTCCGCCGCCTTCGCCGACTTCCGCACGTTCGGCAACGCCTCCAGCGCCTTGTCGTAGGGGTCGGCGTCACTGCTGTGCAGCCGGCCCACCGGCAGCTCGGGGCTCTTCTCGGCGAGCCGCAGCACCAGGTCGTCGACCTGCGCGTTGGTCTGAGCGACCACCATCAGGGGGCGCCCCGCGTCGGCGAGCTCCAGCGCGGCGCGGACGACGAGCGTGGACTTGCCCGCGCCGGGCGGGGAGTCGACGACCACCCCGCGCGCGGTGCCGTGCAGGGTGTCGCGCAGGATCGCGTCGGTGGCGCGGCCGGCGGCGGTCCCGGGGTCGAAGGCGGCCTCGGTGGTCACAGCACGTCCTCCTGGGTGACGGAGTCGGGGGCTTCGGGCGTCCGCTCGCCCGGCGGGCCGCCGTGCGTCCACGGCGTCTCCTCCGGGTCGGGCAGCTTGGCGCCGCCGCGCTGCTCGTGCTCGAAGAGCGTGAAGCACAGCAGGTCGCCCTTCTCGGGCACCGACCCCGGCTCGGGCTCCTTGCCGCGCCCCATCTTGTCGACGATCCGCAGCACCAGCAGACCCTCGTCCTGCTGCTCCACGAACTCGGCCGCCTGCGGCTTCCCGCCCAGCGACCGGTAGACCTTCGCCCGCTCCCCGAGATGCGGCCGGTCGTCCGTGCGTACCGTGACCAGCGGGCGCGGGCTGGGCCGTCTGCCCTCGCTGTACGCCATGACGACGTCGACGACCTCGCCCGCGAACGCCTCCCCGGCCAGCCGCCGCCCCGCCATCACCAGCGGATCGTCCAGGGCCTCCTGCGCGTCCAGACGGGCCTGCTCCCGCTCGCGCGTGGCCAGTTTGTTGGCGGCGGTCACCGCGTCGTCGCGGCGCGGCTGCGGGGGTTCCCCGGCGACGACCCGGTCGCGGTGGCCGGTGAACGACCAGCGGTCGCGCGTCCAGCGCTCCTCGGCATGCGCTCCCTCGGGCAGGTCCCGCAGCAGGTCGAGCCCCCGCCACACCGCCTCCCAGGTGGGCAGCGTCCGGCTCAGCACCAGCGCGCGGACCTCCCGCTCGGCGGCCGTCAGCGCGCCCATGCGGTCGTCGGCCTGCAGGCCGTCCTCGGCGGCGGCGAGGGCGGTGCGCGCGCGGTCGTAGCGCTCGAGGGCCGGGGCGAGCAGCTTGTTGTCGAAGGCGGGGTCGGTGGCCGGTCCGGCCGGCGGGCACAGCAGCTGGCCCTCGGCGTCCCGGGCGAGCTCCGCCCGCCGGGCCGCCTCGGCGCCCGTGCCGCCGTCCGGCGGGTCGATCCAGGCGAGCAGCGCCCCCAGGTGCTGGTCCTCCAGGCTGGACTGACCGGTCGCCCAGTGCCGGCCGAGCACCTCGGTGAGCGCGAGGAGCAGCGAGGACCCGGGCACCCGGGACCGCTCCCCGAAGTGCGTCAGCCAGCGCCCGAGCAGCGGCACGCGCGGGGGCGCGGGATGCGGTGTCTCCGGGTCCTGCTCCGCCGTGCGCCGAAAGCGCGTGGAACGGCCGAGGAGGCGTACGTAGTCGATGCCCGCGCGGCTGGGGACGATCAGCTGGGGTGCGTCGGCGCACAGCTCGACCTCGACCTTGACGCGCTTGCCGGTCTCCGGGTCGGTCTCGTTGCGCTCGGCGGCCTCCACGGACTCGGCGCAGGAGTCGATGTACGGCAGGACGACATCGGCCAGTTCCGCCACGAACGCGAAGCGGAGGTCGCGGTCGCGGGGCTGCGGTACGACGAGCAGGCGCGGCGCGTCCCGGTCGGTGCCGACCAGCGCGCCGAGCGGGGCGCCGGCCTCACCGGCCGTGGTCAGCGGCACGAAGACCAGCGGGCGGTCGGACAGATGACGGTGCCGGACGGTGGCGGTGGGCTGGGCGCGGCCGGTGGTGACGGCCTCCAGGCGGGCGAGGGTGGCGATCAGCGACACGGGGGCACCTTCGGGCGTGCGGGCTCGGAGCGGACGGCGAGGGTCACCGGGCGGCGCCTCCCACCGGTACGGCGCCGGCCAGCGCCTCCGCGCGCAGTGCCGCCGCTCTCCTGAGCGCCGCCACCGCCGGGTCGTCCGGGTCGCCGGCCTCGCCGCGCGCGGCGGCCAGGACGTCCTCGACCGTGGTGAGGCCGCCCAGTTCGGCGCGGACCGAGCGGCCCAGGGTGGTCACCGCACCGGCCGCGCGGGAGCGGTCGCGGCAGTGGAAGGCCAGCTCACAGGCGGCCAGGCACTCCGGCGCGTAGGTCGCAGGGACGGACTCGACGGCCGCCGTGAGCCGATCGGCGGGCAGCTCGGGGGAGAAGCAGGTGCCCTCCGGGAGGGCGTCGGCGATGTCCTGGATGCGGGTGAGCCGGGCCAGCTGGCGGCCGGTGACCGCGCGCTGCTTGCGGACGTCGACGGCGGAGGCGGTGGGCAGGTTGGAGAAGTCCTTGGGGCAGACGAGGAGGATCCGGTGGCGGACCCGCGGGGCGGGGTCGAGGCGGGCGGCGACCTCCTCCAGGGCCAGCACGTACACGGCGGCCTGGCGGGCGGCGGCGCCCACCTTCGCCGGGTCGGCCGAACCGTCCAGCATCGGGAAGGACTTGATCTCCACCACCGTCCAGCTGCCGTCCGGGTGCACCACCACGGCGTCCGGTTCCAGGAAGGCCGGGGAGCCGGCGACCTCGAGGGCGAGCATGGGGTGGTCGAGGAACGTCCAGGTGCCGCGGGCCTGCTCGGTGGCCTCGCGCAGCGCCAGCGCCGTAAGCGCCGTGCGGCCCTCGGGGCCGGCGGCCGCCAGGTCGGGAGTGCTCGCGGTGGCGGGCGGTTCGGCACCGGGGTCCAGCCGCTCGTGCACCAGCCTCAGCAACTCGGCGCCGCCGTCCGCCTTCACCTTCGCCTCGAAAGCGTTGCCGCGCGTGAGGGCGAACTGGGACTGCCCGAAGGCCGACGGGGAGCCGAGCGCCCCTGCCAGCGCCGCCTTGTTCACCCCGGCGCCGTCGAGGATCGCGCGCCGCCTGCAGCCCGGGTTGGCGGCGAGGGCCGCGAGGGCACGGGCGTCCAGCGCCTTGGCCGGTACGTCGGGGCCGCGCAGCTCAGCGAGCCGCTGCCGGAGCGCCGTCCCCCGCGTCCGAGGGGGAGGCACCCGGCTCGGTGCCTGGCCCGAACCGTGACTCGCGCTGCCATGGAATTCGCTCACCCGTCGAAGTCTGGCATCCGCCACTGACAATCGAGGCCGCTGTGCCCGCAGAGGCCGCCGAGACGTCCACCGCGGAGTCCACCGAGGCTGCCACGGAGGCCTCCGCCGGGGCGTCCGCCGGGGTGCCGACCGCGGGGGCCGGGACACGGACCGCGAACGCCGTCCGGATCCGGTCGCCGGTGCGCATCACGAGCGGCGCCAGCAGCAGACCCACACCCATCACGGCCGCGCCCGCGACCGCGTCGAGGAAGTAGTGGTTCGCGGTGCCCATCACCACGACCGTCGTCAGCAGCGGGTAGAGCACGGCCGCCACCTTCGTCGTGCGGGTGCCGCCGTAGCGCCACAGCACGACCCCGCACCACAGCGACCAGCCCACGTGCAGACTCGGCATCGCCGCGTACTGGTTGGTCATCCCGCCGAGCCCGCGCGGGGCGCTCGCCTCGCCGCCCCACCAGCCGTACGAGCTGTACTGGGCCATCGTGTCCACGAACCCGTGGTCCGCCGAGAGCAGGCGGGGCGGGCAGGTGGGCAGCAGGGTGAAGCCGATCAGGCCGATGAACGTGGACGTCATCAGCCAGGTGCGGGCCGCCCGGTAGCGCAGGGAGCGGGAGCGGAACAGCCACACCAGGATCACCGGGGTCACCAGGTAGTGCAGCGACGCGTACCAGAAGTCGGCCGGGACGCCGAGCCAGGCCTCGCGGGTGAACAGGCGGTTCAGCGGGTGCTCGGCGTTGACGTGCAGGACCTTCTCGATGCGCAGGATCGCCAGGCCGTGGTCGACGGCGGTCGTGACGTCCCCGCGCGCGAGCAGGCGGCCCGCCGAGTAGCAGGCGTACACCAGCAGGATCAGCGGCAGCTCGGTCCACCAGCGCAGCCGGGTCCGCGGGGCCGCCTCGGTGCCCGGTGTCTCGGTCTGCGGCATCCGATCGCCTCCCCCTTCGTGTCGCTGTTCGTGTCGCTGTCGTGGAGCTGTCATGCTCGCTGCGGTGCCCATGGCGCGGGACGCGCCACTTTACGGCGTATGTGCGCGCCTTCCCGGGGCGCCCCCCGGCCCTCAAAGACGCCGAGATCGCCCGCTGGGTTGCCCCGTTCCAGGGTGAGCGATGATGGAAAGGTCCGCCTCCGCTTTCCCCCTGGTCCGTCCCAGGGTTTCCCCGGAAAGGTCCTCCATGGCACCGCGCATCCTGCTGGCCCGGCACGGACAGACGGAATGGTCGCTGTCCGGCAAGCACACCGGCAGGACCGACGTGCCCCTCCTGGAGGAGGGCCGCCGGGGCGCCAAGCTGCTGGGCGAGCGGCTGCACCGGGCGCCGTACGACGGCCTGGCGGAGGTCGAGATACGCACCAGTCCGCTGGCACGCGCGCGGGAGACGTGCGAACTCGCCGGCTTCGGGGAGCGGGCCGCCCGCTGGGACACGCTGATGGAGTGGGACTACGGCGCGTACGAGGGCATGACCCCCGACGACATCCAGGCGGTCCGGCCCGGCTGGCTCATCTGGCGCGACGGCGTCCCCGAGGGGGAGTCCCTCGCCGAGGTCACCGCGCGCGCGGACGAGGTCGTCGCCTGGGCGCGGTCCGCGGACCGGGACGTGCTGGTCTTCGCCCACGGGCACATCCTTCGGTCCATCGGGGCACGGTGGCTGGGGCTGCCACTGGACTTCGCGGCGCGGATACGGCTGAATCCGACGTCGCTGTCGGTGCTGGGGTGGGCTTACGGGGAGCCGGCGATCGAGAGCTGGAACGACTTGGGGCACCTGGCGGCGTGACGGCGGCTCACGCCCGCCGTCGCCGGCGACGGGGGGTTTGCCCGCCGCTCTCGCGGGTGCCGCCCGTGCCTTCCGGAACCAGGGCCACGGCGTACACCCCCTAGGGGGATCTCGGCGCCGACGCGTGCCTGTCCAGGAACTCCTGGACGCCGCTCGCCCGCCGGTGCGGCAGCAGGACGCGGGCCGTTCCCTCCAGCATCGCCTGGATGCGCGACGACTGGACCTGGTCCAGGAGGTCCAGTACCCGCATCCCCGCCACCGCCGCCTCGTCGGGACGGCCGCCGCGGGCCAGGTCGTCGGCCAGTTCGGTGGTGTACAGCGCGATGTTCCTCGTGAAGTGCGGGTCCTGGAGGTCCGCCGCCCGCCCCGCGTGCCGCGCCGCCCGCGTCCAGTCGCCCAGCGCGGACCAGCACTGCGCTTCCAGACCGGCCAGCTCGGCCTCGCCGTAGAAGCTCATCCACTCGGGGTCGGCGTCCGAGGGGCCCCGGTCGTAGAGGGCGTGCGCGCGGGCGAGGGCCTGCTCGCAGCCGGCCCGGTCGGCGAGTCCGGCCCAGCCGCCCGCCTCGCGCAGCGCGAGGAGTGACATCAGCCGCGATGAGCCCAGGGAGCGTGCGACACGCTGGGCGGCCTGCGCGGCGCGCACCGCCTCGCGGGGGCGCCCGGCGTCGCGCGCGAGGAACGCGGTGTTGCAGAAGGCGTGCGCCTCCAGCGCCTGGTCGCCGGTCATCCGCGCGGTGGCCAGAGCCTCCGCGTAGTGCGAACGGGCGTCGTCGAAGCGGCCCGAGTCGTGCGCCAGCCAGCCCACGGAGATCGCGAGCTCCCCGGCGCCCGAGTGCAGCCGGTCGGCGGTCGCCTGCCGGGTGGTGCCGGCGTCGAGCAGCGCGTAGGCGGCGCGCAGGGGGGCGGCCGCGCGCCGGTAGAGGCCGTCGGCGCCGTGCCGGTCGTCCAGCAGCCGGATCCTGCGGACCGCTTCTTCGAGGGCGCCCGCCTCGCTCGCCCCGGCGCGGCGCACTCGGCGCTCCGCCGTCGAGGCGGTGGGACTCCCCCCGCTCGTGCGGAGCCGGGAGTGGGGGAGGGGCAGCCCCAGGGGGCCCAGCGAGGCGGCGGCCACGGTGGCGCCCCCGCAGGTCATGAATGCGCGACGCAGCACGTCGCTCTCCTCGTTGTTGTGGTGCGTGTGGTACGGGTCCTGCGTGTCATACGGCTCGTAGGCCCCAGGCGTCTCATCGACCTCCCCGGCCTCACCACTGGTGTGCGCCGGGCTCATGATGTGCTCGCAGGGCGTGTCCTCGGCGGTGCGCGCCCCGCGTCCGCGTACGGACGCGCGGGGCGCGAACCCCAGGTCGGTGAGCGTGCGGCCGGGGAACATGTGCAGGAACACCCGCTCGTACGCGTAGTTGGGGCAGCGGATCTCCCCCGCCTCGACCCGCCCGATGTAGCGCGCGTCGCAGCTGACCCGCTCGCCGATCTCGCGCGCGGCGCGCCGTACCAGTGCGGCGAACTCGGCCGGCGAGCGCTGTCCACGCAGCTGCCGGAAGGCGAGGTTGGGCCGTGGTGGCCGGTTGGGCCGGGGTGGGGTCACCGTTGACGACGCCATGGCCGGGTCCTCTCTGCGAACCGTCGAACCATGCCGGGACGGGGTGTCCTGACCGATTTACCGAGGTGATCACCCTGATGTCCGGCGGGCAAGAACGTACCTGCTGTGCTCGGGCCGCCACGCAGTGTTTGACCACAAACCGGATATCTCCTCCGGGATCTGCCATGAACTGCCATCCTTTGCGGCGCACTTCCGCCGTAGCCGTTGACGCGATGGTGCGTTGAATGCTGTGGACTACAGCGGGCTGCGCGGTGGAGGCCGGGATGGAGACCAGCCAGATCAACGATCCTTGTGCGCCGTCGGTGGCGGTCGTGCCCTCGGGTGCGGCCTGCGACCTCGTGACGGTGCCGACCCGGCAGGGACTGGAGGCGGTCGACATCCTGCGCCGGGGCGCGGGGGACGCCGTAGGGCCCGTCCTGCACGACGACGGCGACGGCACCCTGGGCTTCCTGGTGCCGCCCGGAACCGCGGCCGCCTGGGACCTGCCGGGAAGCGTCTGCACGGAGACCGACGGCCGCGGGCTGAGACTCGACCCCGAGCCCCCGGTGGAGGGCTCGGACTGGCTGGTGCCGCCCGGCGAGGCGGACCTGGCGACGGATCCGGCCGTCCTGCGGCGGGCCTTGGGCGAGGCGGCCAGGACGATCGAGGCGGCGGACAACTGCCGGTGAGGCTCCTGCCCCGGCCGAGGGCGCGGGGCGGGCCGGCCGCCTGCGAAGATGCCCTCATGGCGAAGTCCAGGAACACCCGGCGTGAGCGAGGCGCCGACGCCGCCGTCGTCGAGACCGTCGACGGCGGGCTCGCGCAGCTCCTCCCCGACCGGGACCGGGCGCGGGCCTGGACGCTGTTCATCGACGGGGCGCCACAGTCGCACGTCGACCTCGACGACCCGGCGTACCTCTCCTTCGAGTACCAGCGCCGCCTCGGCCATGTCATCGACCTCGCCGCGCCGCCCGGCAGGCCGCTGCGCGTCGTGCACCTCGGCGGCGGCGCGTTCACGCTCGCCCGGTACGTGGCCGCCACCCGGCCCCGCTCCACCCAGCAGGTCGTCGAGCGGGACGCGGCCCTCGTCCAACTGGTGCGCCGGGAGCTTCCCCTGGATTCTGGGGCGCGGATCAGGGTCCGGTCGGCCGACGCGCGCGAAGGGCTCGGCAAGGTGCCGGACGGCTGGGCCGATCTCGTCATCGCCGATGTCTTCAGCGGCGCCCGTACCCCCGCCCACCTCACCTCGACCGAGTTCCTCGACGAGGTCCGCAGGGCGCTGAGGCCGGGCGGTTTCTACGCCGCCAACATCGCCGACGGCCCGCCCCTCGCACATCTCCGCGGCCAGATCGCCAGCGCCGCCGCCCGTTTCCCGGAACTCGCCCTGGTCGCCGACCCGACGGTCCTGCGGGGGAAACGGTTCGGCAATGCCGTGCTCCTCGCCTCCGACCTCCCCCTCCCGACCGCCGAACTGACCCGCCGCGCCGCCTCCGACCCGCACCCCGGCCGGGTCGAGCACGGCCGGGCACTCACCGACTTCACCGGGGGCGCCGTACCGGTGACGGACGCGGCGGCGGTCGCCTCCCCGGCGCCACCGCCCTCGGTGTTCCGCTAGGACCGTGCCGGGCGTCTCGAAGGGGCGACGGTGGGTTTTGTTGATTTCGGGGTGGAGGCGGTGTGCCGCCGAGTCCCACGCACAAGCCCGCTAGTACGTCTGCACCTCCACCCGTGGCGGGCCGTCGTGCCAGGTGCAGAACACGGTCACCCGGTCCGCGCCCGAGGCGAAGTCCACCCGGATCCAGGACTCCGTCTTCCACACCTGCACCGACCAGCCGGCGCCCGGGGTGGCGGACACGAGGGTCGCGTGGGTCTCGGCGAGGTCGAGAACGACCCGGCCGCCGTCGGTGTCGTAGCTCTTGACCGTGCCGGAGGCGGCGGACCTCGAAGGGGCCGGGGCGGTGGGCGTGCGGCTCGGCCCGGGTGAGCCCGTTGTCCTGGCGGGGGTTTGCGACGGGCTGGGCGAGGTGGACGGGCCGGCGCTCGGCGAGGGCAGGGGCCTGGACTCCTGGGCGGTCGTGGTCGCCTCGCCCGCCGTCAGGGGGAGGGCACGCGGAGGGTCGTAGACCGTGCCCGCCATGACCGTGTGGACGCCCCACCACGACAGCGTGACCGCCGCGCCCGTGGCGAGCAGCCAGGCCAGTACGTGTACGAGTCCTCTGCGCATCGCGGGCCATCTTGCCTCACCTGTCCCACGGGTGTCGCACGGCCGGGCCACCGGTTGTCCACAGGAGGGGAGTTGTCCACAGGCCCCGGCCGGGCCTCGGCGGATGGCGTACGGTGCGGCGCATGGCAAGTGTGCTCGTGGTCGAGGACGACCAGTTCGTACGCTCGGCGCTCATCCGGCATCTGACCGACGCCTCGTACCTCGTGCGCAGCGTCGGGACGGCGCTGGAGGCGCTGCGCGAGGTCGCCCATTTCCGCTTCGACGTGGTGATCCTGGACCTCGGACTGCCCGACCTGGACGGCTCCGAAGCCCTGAAGATGCTGCGCGGCATCACCGACGTGCCGGTCATCATCGCCACCGCGCGCGACGACGAGACGGAGATCGTCCGGCTGCTGAACGCGGGCGCGGACGACTATCTGACCAAGCCGTTCTCGGTGGAGCACCTGTCGGCCAGGATGGCCGCGGTCCTGCGGCGGTCCCGCGCCGGCACGGTGGAGATCCCGCCCTCCTCCGTCCTCGATGTCGGCGGCCTGACCGTCGACCCGCTGCGCCGCCAGGCCGAGTTGGACGGCGTGCGCCTCGACCTCACCCGGCGCGAGTTCGACCTGCTGGCCTTCCTGGCCGCCCGGCCCGGTGTCGTCGTCCCGCGCCGGGAACTGCTCGCCGAGGTGTGGCAGCAGTCCTACGGCGACGACCAGACCATCGACGTCCATCTGTCCTGGCTGCGGCGGAAACTGGGGGAGACGGCGGCCCGGCCGCGCTATCTGCACACCCTGCGCGGCGTCGGCGTGAAGCTCGAACCACCGGGGGAAGGGGGGCCGGTGCGATGAGATGGGCTCTGGTCAAGGTCTGCCTGGCGGTCACCACGATGGTCGTGGTCGCCTTCGCCGTCCCCCTCGGTCTCGTCATCAAGGAGATGGCCCGCGACCGCGCGTTCTCCAACGCCGAGCGGGAGGCCGCGGTCGTGGTCCCGGCCCTGTCCATCACCACCGACCGCGACCAGTTGGAGCGGGTGGTCGCCTCCGCCGGCTCTGACGACGGGATGGCCGTGCACATACCGGCGGGCGACGGCCGGGCCGCCGTCGACCTGGGCCGGCGGCGCGCCGCCGACGCGGACATCGCGGCCGTACGGAAACTGGGCCGCGCCTCCACCGCCGAGGTGCCCGGCGGCTCCGCGCTGCTCCAGCCGGTGGCGCTGGGCCTGGGAACCGTGGTCATCGAGGTGTACGTCCCCGAGTCCGAGGTCACCAACGGCGTCGGCACTGCCTGGGCGGTGCTGGCCGCCGTGGGACTTGCCCTGGTCGTCGGCTCGGTCGCGGTCGCCGACCGGCTGGGCGTACGGATGGTGCAGCCGGCGCGGCGACTGGTCGAGGGTGCGCACGAGTTGGGGGAGGGCAAGCTCGGGGCGAGGGTCCCGGAGGAGGGCCCGAACGAACTGCGCCTCGCCGCCGTGGCGTTCAACTCGATGGCCGACCAGGTGGTCCAACTGCTGGCGAACGAGCGCGAACTGGCGGCCGACCTGTCCCACCGCCTCCGCACCCCGCTGACCGTGTTGCGGCTGAACGCGGCCTCCCTCGGAGACTCCCCGGCCGCCGAGCAGACCCGCACGGCGGTCGCCCAGCTGGAGCGGGAGGTCGACACGATCATCCGCACGGCCCGGGAGGCCAAACCGCAGACGACGGCTCCCGGTCCGGGGGCCGGATGCGACGCGGCCGAAGTCGTCCGGGAACGGATGGCGTTCTGGTCGGCGCTCGCCGAGGACGAGGGCCGCAAGGTGCGCACGGCCGGCGTCGACCGCCCGGTCCGGATACCCGTGGCCCGCGCCGACCTCGCCGCCGCCCTGGACGCCCTCCTGGGCAACGTCTTCCGCCACACCCCGGAGGGCACCGCTTTCGCGGTCGACGTCCACAACAGCGAGGACGCCGTCATCGTCCTCGTCTCCGACGCGGGCCCCGGCATCCCCGACCCCGAGACGGCCATGGCCCGCGGCCGTGGCTCGGGCACCACCGGCTCGACCGGCCTCGGCCTGGACATCGTCCGCCGCCTCGCGGAGTCGACCGGCGGCGACGTACGTATCGGCTCGTCGGTGCTGGGCGGCACCGAGGTCCGGATCTGGATCCAGCTGGACGGGCGGGAGCCGGTTCGCCGGGGGCATCGGGGGGCCGTGCGGCGACGGAAGCGGGCGGTTGTCGGATGAGGGGCGGTTGTCGCATGAGGCCGTCAAGTCGCCCGAGTGGCGGTACGACTCCGGGGATCGGTCTCGACCTTTAACCTGTCCCGATGCCCTCCTTAAGCGCGTCCTAAGATCCCCGACCCCCGCCCCTGTCAGGCACTTTGCCCCTTTCGGGGTCGCTAGCGTCTGCCGCACCCAACAGTGGAGGCAGGCAGGCGATGAGCGGACACCGGCGCGAGGTCAGTGGCAGGAACAAGGTCATCGGGGGTGCGGTCGCCGCGGCCGTGGTGGGTGGTGGGGTCGTGCTCGTCACGGGCACCGCGCAGGCGGCCGGGGTCGGCGCGGTGTACACGAAGACCGGTGACTGGTCGACGGGATACACCGCGCAGTACGTCGTCACCAACAACAGCGGTCGGGCCAAGGCGGACTGGAAGCTGGAGTTCGATCTGCCGGCGGGGGCGAAGCTCGGTTCGCTCTGGAACGGGGAGTCGAGCGTCGGCGGGCGACATGTCACCGTGACCCCGCCGAAGTGGGACACCGACGGGCTGGCCGTCGGGGAGTCGGTCACCGTCGGGTTCGTGGTCAACGGGGCCGGGGATCCGGTCGGTTGCCTCGTCGACGGCGCCACGTGCTCGGCGGACGAGGGGGCCCCACCCGAGCCGGGCGGGCGGCCGACGCGGTCCGTGACGCCCGCTCCCGGTCAGACGGCCACCACCGCCCCGTCCCCGAGCGCGGGCACCGGCACCGGTTCCGGCACGGGCACCGCCACCTCCGCCGGCTTCGCGCCCTACGTCGACACCTCCCTCCACCCCGCCTTCGACCTGCTCGGGAACGTCGCCGCCACCGGAGTGAAGGACTACAACCTCGCCTTCGTCACCGACGGCGGCGGCTGCACGCCGAAGTGGGGCGGGGTCACCGACCTCGGGAGCGACGGGGTGGCGTCCCGGATCGGCGCGCTCCGGGCCGAGGGCGGCGACGTACGCGTCTCCTTCGGTGGCGCCAACGGTTCCGAGCTGGCCACCACCTGCTCCTCGGCGGACGCGCTGGCGGCGGCGTACGGGAAGGTCGTGGACGCCTACCGGCTCACCAAGGTCGACTTCGACGTCGAGGGCGGGGCGCTGCCGAACACCGCGGCGAACACCCGGCGCGCCCAGGCCATCGTCAAGCTCCAGCAGCGGCACCCGGGGCTCGATGTCTCCTTCACCCTCCCCGTGATGCCCGAGGGCCTGACCCGGGACGGCGTGAATGTGCTCTTGACCGCAAAGGCCAACGGTGTGAAGGGCGCCACTGTCAATGTGATGGCCATGGACTACGGTCCGGATTACAGCGGTGATATGGGTACATATGCCGAACAGGCGGCCACCGCGACTCAGGCACAGGTCAAGAGCGTGTTCGGGCTGAGCGACCGTGCGGCCTGGAAGGCGGTCGCGGTCACCCCGATGATCGGCGTGAACGACGTCACGTCCGAGGTCTTCAGGGTCGAGGACGCCGGCCGGCTCGTCGCCTTCGCGAAGTCAAAGGGGCTGGCGTGGCTGTCGATGTGGTCGGCGACGCGGGACAGGCAGTGCCCGGGCGGGGCCAAGAACTCCGCTGACGCCACCTGCAGCTCGATCGTCCAGGGCGACTCCGCGTTCTCGAAGGCCTTCGCCGCGCTCAAGTGATCAAGGAAAGGGGCAGCGGGGGAGCAATCGGACGATCAATCCGAGTCGATTACGTTTCGACAAATGAAGGTGACGGCTCTTGACGCATGACCGGACATACGGCTGTTATTGCGCCACCAGTGTTCGGTCAAGTTGATTTCTGGTCGATTTCGACCGGAAGTTTTCAGCCAGGCCTCATGGCCGAACCCCGCTGTCAGGAGCCGTACATGCACGACCTCTCCCTCTCCGGCCGCCTCTCCCTCCCCTCCCCGAGCCGTCGCTCCCTGCTGCGCGGCATAGGCGGCGCGGCTGTCCTCGGCGCCGGCATACCGCTGCTGTCCGCCTGTGGCAGCAGTGGCACCTCGTCCGACCCGAAGACCGTCACCCTCGGCTCCAACGCCTCCGACGCGGTCCCGAAGAAGGCCTTCGCCGAGATCTACGCGGCCTTCAAGAAGCAGTCCGGGATCACGGTCGACGTGAACACCAAGGACCACAACACGTTCCAGGAGCAGATCAACTCCTACCTCCAGGGCACCCCGGACGACGTGTTCAACTGGTTCGCCGGCTACCGGATGCAGTTCTTCGCGGCCAAGGGGCTCACCACCGCCGTCGACGACGTGTGGGCGAAGATCGGGGACAACTTCCCCGACGCGATGAAGAAGCTCAGCAAGGGCGCCGACGGCAAGTACTACTTCGTGCCGCTGTACACGTACCCCTGGGCGCTCTTCTACCGCAAGAGCGTCTTCGAGCAGCACGGCTACACCGTCCCCACCACCTGGGACGAGCTGGTCGCCCTGTGCAAGCAGATGAAGAAGGACGGGCTCACCCCGATCGCCTTCGGCGACAAGGACGCCTGGCCGGCGATGGGCACCTTCGACCAGATCAACTTCCGCCTCAACGGCTACGACTTCCACGTCGAGCTGATGGCGGGCAAGGCCTCCTGGACCGACGCCAAGGTGAAGGACGCCTTCGACCACTGGGCCGAGCTCCTCCCCTACCACCAGGAGGGCTCCCTCGGCCGTACCTGGCAGGACGCCGCCCAGACCCTGGTGTCGAAGAAGGCGGGCATGTACCTGCTGGGCAGTTTCGTGGCGCAGCAGTTCACCGACAAGGCCGACCTGGACGACCTCGACTTCTTCGCCTTCCCCGAGATCAACTCGGCGTACGGCCAGGACACCGTCGAGGCCCCCACCGACGGCTTCATGGTCAGCAAGAGCCCCAAGAACAAGGACGGCGTCACCAAGCTCCTGGAGTACCTGGGCACCCCCGAGGCCGAGTCGATCTACCTCAAGGCCGACTCCAGCGTGGTGGCCGCCTCCAGCAAGGCCGACACCTCCTCGTACACCGCCCTGCAGAAGAAGGCGTACGAGATGATCTCGGGCGCCAAGAGCCTCACCCAGTTCATGGACCGCGACAGCCGGCCGGACTTCACCTCGACGGTGATGCAGCCCGCGCTGCAGAAGTTCGTCCGTGACCCCAAGGGCGT
>NZ_JBITLN010000022.1:0-90015 GCF_044465285.1 Streptomyces sp. NPDC049687 | reverse complement strand
CCGAGGTGTGCACCGCGATCTCGCTCGGCTTGGCCACCACGGTGTTCCCGGCGGCCAGCGCGCCGATGATGGGGTCGATGAGAAGGTGCAGCGGGAAGTTCCAGGGAGCGATCACCAGGACCACCCCGAGCGGGTCGTAGGTGGTGTAGGCGGTGGTCGCGGGACCACCGAAGTGGGCGGGAACCTCCACCGGACGGGGCTGAAGCCAGCCCTCCAGATTCGCCAGTGCCTCGTCGATGTCGGCGACGGTGAAGTCGATCTCCTGCGTCTTCGCCTCGGCGGGGTTCTTCCTCAGATCCGCCCAGAGTGCTTCGGTCAGCTCCTGCTCGTTTTCGACCAGCAGTGCCCGCAGCCGCTGCAGCTGGTCGACGCGCCAGTCCAGTCCGCGGGTGACGCCGGTGTTGAAGGTCGCGCGGAGGCGGCCGACCGCCTCCGCGGCCGTTTCGCTCTGGCGTGTCCTCGGCTCGGTCGCCTGTGTTGCGGTCATGGGGTGTGCTCCGTTCTTGATGCACGCCGCGCGCCGTCAGGGGCGTTGGTGGCATGCCGTGGTACCGGTGATGGGCAGCCCGGTGGATGACGGATGAGGGGTCCATCCGTGCCTTCACTGTAGCCCATGTACGCGCTGACGCGAACATAGGGTGGGAGGTATCCTTCCCTCATGGCCAGCCGCACCTCCTCACCCCTCGTCCACCCCGACACGGACGACCTCGACCTCTTCAAGATCATGAGCGCGCTGACCGACGAGACCCGGCTCACCATCGTCGTCACCCTCGCCGCCTCCCCCGCTCTGGCCTGCAGCGGCTTCACGCAGGACGTCACCGCGTCCGTACTCACCCGCCACTTCCGCGTCCTGCGCGAGGCCGGCCTCATCCGGCAGCACGATGTCGGCACCCGCCGCATCAACACCCTGCGCAAGGAAGACCTCGACCAGCGCTTCCCCGGACTGCTCGACCTCGTCCTCAAGGAGAGCGTCGGCCGCGTGGAGCCCTACACGAACGCCGAGAGCGCCTGACCCTCCGGAGCACCCCTCCACAGCCGCGACGAACCGGACCCACCACAGCCAGGTGTCCAGCTTGCGGCCGGCTTCCATCACGTCGAACGACACGGCGAACGGGTGCGGATCTCTGGGACACGGACGGCGTCGGCGTCCCAGCGGGCATAGCGCAGCAGTCGCTGCATCGGCCGGGGCCGGGCATGACCGGCCTGTTCGGCCAGTTGCCAGCAGTTCTTCCGCTCGGTGGCCGACAGCAGGCCGAGCAAGTAGGCGCGGGCCGTGGCCCGAGGTTCAACTCGGCCTAACGTCCTGCGATCCGAGCCATGACCTGGTCGAACATCGCCCGCCAGCGGGCAGGGTCTACGCTATGTCCCGCGGCCGCCGCACGATCTTCGTTTGTCCACAGACCAACCGATGATCAGGCGGTGGCGGTACCCGTTCCCAGCCAGGTCCGCCACAAGATCGCGAAGTCAGACTGGAGTACTGGGCCAGCTGTCCAACGCGAGGTTCGCGACTTGCAGCAGCTCAGGGCGGGAACTACCACTCGTGGCCTGGACGGCGATCCCATTGGCGACTGTTCTCAGGTAGAGCGCAAGCAGATGAGGATCTGCGGAAGGCGGAAGGTCACCGGCGTCCACCGCCTGTTGAAACCGGCGCGTCAAGTGGGCTATCCCCTCCTCACGCCATGCGATGAGGGCGTCTCGGACTGGGCGGCTCTCATCCCCGGTGGCCAAGGCACCGTGCACGCCAAGACAGCCCGTGGGGAACCCCGGCATGGTTGCCGCCTCGACCGTCCCGTGGAGCACAGCGGTAGCCACTGCTGCACTTGTGGGCTCTGCCAGAGCTCGGGCGAAGTAGGCGGTCAAGCCCTCGGTGTACCGCTCCAGCGCCTTGTGGAAGAGGTCTTCTTTGTTGCCGAACGCCCTGTACAGGCTGGGGCGGCTGATACCCATCGCTTCGGTGAGGTCGTCAAGGCTGGCGCCCTCGAAACCCTTTGACCAGAACACCAGGACTGCACGATCGAGTGCCTCGTCGATGTCGAACGCGCGAGGCCTGCCAGTAGGAACCGGTGTCGTCGAGGTCATTTCTCCATCCTACCCTTCGATACCGATCGGTACGGATGTGCTAAAGTCTTTCGTACCAATCGGTACGCAGCACGGAGAGGCGACATCGTGTCACAGACCGTACTCATCACTGGCGGAACCTCAGGCATCGGCTTGAGCCTCGCGCAATCCTTCGTGGAACTCGGGGCATCCGTCGTCGTTTGCGGGCGCTCGCAGGCTGCGCTCGACCGATTCGCGCAGGCACACCCGCAGGCGCTGGCCGTGCGGGCCGATGTGACGGACGCAGCCGATCGGGCAGCGTTGCTGCAGGCAGTCGCTGATCGCTTCGGGCGCTTGGACGTGTTGGTCAACAACGCCGGTACGTTCGAGGAACGAGACTACGCTGCCGGCAAGAACCCCAATGCGACTCTCGATGCCGAGGTGGCGTTGAACCTCACCGCCCCCATCCACTTGACGGGTGAAGTGCTCCAGCGATGGCCAGAGCCCGACGCGATCGTATTCATCACCTCGGGGTTCGCTTTGGTCTCGCCCACTCGCGCACCCACCCACGGCGCGGTGAAAGCCGGCCTGCACGGCTTCGCGGACGGCTTGCGCCGTCAACTCGCCCCGCAAGCTCACACCCATGTCCTCGAGGTCCTCCCACCGTCTACGGACACACCCATGAACGCCGAAGCCACGGGGAAGAAACTCACTCCCGCACAGGTGGCGGCGGTCACGATGAAAGCTCTTCGGCGCCGGCGGAACATGGCATTCCCCGGTCAGACGAAAGTCATGCCCGCCATGCTGCGCATCGCGCCGGGCACACTACGACGCGTCGTCGCCGAGCTCTGAACCCCATAGAAATCCATCCCCCAGCAACAACCTCACCGAGCGGGCCGAGCGGGCTCCCGTCTCCCGCGAAGCCGAAGGCAAGTAGCCGCTTCGGCCTAAGGCCAATGCCGTTGCAACAGCTCGTTGGCGTACGCTGCTGTGTAGTGCTCCCGGGGTGGTGCGGGTGTCTGCGGACGTCGGTGGGTTATCGGGTTTGGGGTTGCTGGCCCAAGGGCTCCGGGAAGAGTCCTGATCGTCCGTTTTGATCACGGGATGCTGTGGAGGGTGAGGGCATCTTCGGGTTGGGCGTGAGTGCGGCGGCCACGCTTCTACACCGCGCCCGCCTTCGGGTTCACGTTCTTCTCGAGGAGTTCGTTCATCTCTCCGTACGCCATCGACGCCTTGCTGTTGCTCTCGTCGTTGAAACGCATCAGATAGTGGTACATCACGCTCACGCACTTGTCGCGGCTCCGGTATTCCGCGTTGCCGGTGAGCTGCAAGTCCTCGGAGATTTCCATGATCCTGCCATCGGGCGTGGTGTACAGCGGGTGCCACATGAGAGTGACGGCGGGATTGAGCCGCTGGATCATGCGCAGTTGGGGGATCTCCTGCGCGATCAGGACACTGTCGGGATTGTAGGCACGCAGGAATACATGCACGGGACCTGTCGCGCGCTCGACGAAAGCGGTGGAGAGGACGTTCCACAGCGGCGCCTGGAGCTTCCAGTTGGCGTGCAGCTCCAGCTGGTCCACGACCTTCCCGAGCCGGGTGAACTCCAACGGGGTGTGTCCCTTGCCGTGTGCGTAGACGCTCACGTCGAAGCCGCCCGACCAGAGCGCCAAGGTGGGAGTGGTGATCTTCAGATGGTCGCCCACGAGGTTGACGAACTCGCGGTACCAGGTGTTCGAGGCCCGAACCTTACGCCGCTCCGCGGGATCGATCGATTCGTCCGAGGATTGCCGGTTCAGCTCCTCCTGCTCCAGGACCCCGCCCAGCAGAAGCTGCCAGGCGCTCTCGATCACATCCGTCGGGAACCCGCCCTGCTGCATCATCTTCTGAAATACGGCCCATTCAGGGTGCTCCTCCGCCTTGGCCGCGTAGTGCTCCGTGGGCGCGTTGGCCGACGGTCTGCGGCGTTGCACCGTGAGCGCGGGCCCCGCCTCGCCAGCCATCGCCCGTTGGGCCGTGTGCCCGGTGGCCGGGGTGTCCCCGGACATGACGCGCCGGGCGTTCTCCTCCGCGGCGACCTCGTACCGGTCGGACGGGTCGGAGACCTTCAGCCCGTTGCCATTGTCCGTACCCGAGACGGGACCCTGCCGCTGCTGGACGACATGGGTGAGTTCGTGGGCGAGCGTATGCCTGTCGCTGCCGCCCTCACCAATGACGATGTGGCTGCCGGAGGTATAGGCGCGGGCCCCGATCTCCTGGGCCGACTTCTTCGCGGCCGCGTTGTCATGAATCCGTACGTCGCTGAAGTCGACGCCGCCGAACCGCGCCTCCATGTCGTGCAGCTGCGGCCGGGAAAGGGGCTGGCCGGGCATGCCCAGTACGTCGTGCGCGGCCATCCGGCGCTGCACAGGCTCCTGGCACCCGTCGCCTGCCGCGTGACGCTGTACCGGGCGCTCAGAGCCGACGCTCCTCTTCGGATCTTCCCTCGCCTCTTCCCTCTGTGTCGGCTCCGTTGTGTGACGCTGCTCTGCCAGGGCGCGAGTGACCGCCGAGTTCCCCGCTGCCCGCTGTACAGCCAAGATCGCCGCGACAGGACCGACGCCACCGTGGCGCGCTATTGCCGGTGAAGCGCTCCGCTGAGCAGGAAGTTGCGCGAGTGGTGGCCTGGCATCGTCCCTGCCCTTCTCGTTCCTGATTCGCTCCTGCATCCTGCGGCCTTCTGTGATGTTGCTAGCTGACCACTCAGGTCTAGTGCACAGGCCAGCAGGCCGGTAGAGGCGCCCGGGCACAGTATGCGGACGCGGGGGGCAGAACACCTGCACGGTGCACACCTCGGGCACCACCGATCGCCAGCGAGGAGGAAAGGAGGAGACATCGAATGTGGCCGGCCGAGCCGTTCTGAGTCAGGAATTCTGTTCAGATGTACAGGCTTGCTCCATGGCACGGACGGGGCGGCCCAGGGCCGAGTTGACACTGTCGGACGAGGAACGGGCCGCTCTCGACGAATGGGTGCGGCGACGTTCCACGCCGCAGACGTGGGCATTGCGGTGCCGGATCGTCCTGGCCTGCACGGGTGCGTCGAACAAGGACGTGGCCGCTGAACTCGGTTCCACGCCACATGCGGCAGGCCGCTGGCGGGCCCGGTTCGTGCAGCACCGGATGGCCGGTCTGGGTGACATGCCACGTCCGGGCGGCCCCAGGACCGTGACGGACGAGCAGGTCGCCGCAGTGGTCACCAAGACACTGGAATCCACTCCGAAGAACGGCACGCACTGGTCGACGGGGTCGATGGCGAAGGAGATGGGTCTGTCGCAGTCGTCGGTGTCCCGGATCTGGCGGGCGTTCGGCCTGCAGCCGCACCGGTCGGAAACCTTCAAGCTGTCGACCGACCCGTACTTCGTCGACAAGGTCCACGACGTCGTCGGTCTCCCCGGCGCCGTGGCCCTCGGTGCGGCCGCCGCCCGGCTTGGCCCCGACACCGTGGCATCGAGCTGGACGGACGTCGCCGACGCACTCGCGCCTCCTGGGAAGTGGCGCAGGCGATCGGCCGCCGGAGCGATTACGTCGAGCAGGAACCGCACGGCCGCCCCGCCCACGTGCCGTCGGTGGGGCCGTCTTGAGCGACCCGCGAACCGACCCGCCGACAGCCCGACCCGATGTGCGTGATCGTCGGTGACGGGCTCAAGGACCTGCCGGGACTGGGCGTGGCCGCACGGCGTCCGCAGACCCGCAGACGATCAGCGGGCCGAGCCGCCGGTAGGGTCCGCTGGTATGACTGTCGCTCGTTCCGTTGCCCTGTTCATCGTGGCCGCCCTCTTCGAGATCGGCGGCGCCTGGCTGGTCTGGCAGGGCATCCGCGAGCACAAGGGCTGGATCTGGATCGGCGCCGGTGTCATCGCCCTCGGCCTGTACGGGGTGGTGGCCACCTTCCAATCCGACGACAACTTCGGGCGCATCCTCGCCGCGTACGGCGGGATCTTCGTGGCCGGGTCGATCGCCTGGGGCATGGCCGCCGACGGCTACCGCCCCGACCGCTTCGACGTCATCGGCGCCCTGGTATGTCTCGCCGGCATGGCCGTGATCATGTACGCCCCCCGCAGCCACTGACCCACGCACGCCCGGACCCCGACAGCCCGTGCCACCCTCGTGCAGAGCGGCCATCCCGTCGGCCCAGGTCGTCCTGCATCCGGCCCGGGCGACGCTACCTCCTCGGCGAAGACGGGCATGCCGAGGTCAACCAGCTGAATGCGTCCGCCGGAGGGAGTGTTCATCAGGCTGCCGAGCTTGGCCAATGCGGCACCGAAGCTGAGGTGAAATCCTTCGACCTCGCCGGGCCAGCCGTGGGCGCGGGGGCCGCGGATGCGTTCGCGGAGGCGGTGCGCGAGGTCCTCCAAGACCGGGATGACCGGGCACGGATGCCGCTCTGCGCTGGCACGCGTTCCTGAGGCGTTTGGCCTTGAGCACATCTTCCGTGAGGTTCAGCAGACGCCCGCCTGGACCGCTGCGAAGATGAGTACTCTCTCGGCGTCGCTCGAATCCTGACCCTTTGACGGCGTATCAAATCTGACCCCACTTGGTGATCTTCACCTGACCCTGGCCTTGGTGATCAAGGTCAGAAGGGCAGAGGTGATCCACGTGGAAGGCTGGGCAGAGATCCGCCACCTGCACCAGGCCGAGCAGATGCCGATCCGGGCGATCGCCCGGCACCTGGGCATCTCGACTCGCCAGGCAGCGGACCGCTGGACATGGCTGATCACCACCGCCCACACCCCACTCCGCCTCGCCTCTCCGACGGCCGAGGATCCGTCGCCGGCCCCGAAACGGCCCACCGAACCCGACCGGCCCGGCCCCGGCAGGCCCCTCCGCGCGAAGAACCGGCACCCTGCCACCCGCCACGACGCGGAAAGACCGGCGAACGAAGCGGAGACGTTCACCGAACGAGCCCGGGCCGGGGGACAAAGAAAAACGCAGTGAACACACGAGGACTTCGGTGTCCGCCTGCCATCCGGACGCACTCGCCGTCCTGGTCACCGGCTCCCCCCACGGAGGTCTCCCTCAAGGGATGTTCCTCAGCACACCGGCACTCGGGACTGGGCGGGAACACCCCGGGGCAGTTGACCGTTCACCTATACGTGGCCGGCGGAGGGGACAGTGTGCCCGGGCCTCACCCATAGCCCATGGGGACGATCGTCCGGCTGAAGCCCCATGGAGCCTTCCGCCGAGAGGCGACCGCCCTCCCCCGCCACCGCCCTACGGCCCCGGCTGGTCTCCCCCGTCCAGCCGGGGCTTTCGCGCGCTGACGACCGGCGCGGGGTTCTCCGGGGACGCCCAGGCCGCCGGAGGCGACAGTCCAACAGCCCCCTTCAGGCGAGGTGGAGGGTGGCCAGGGCCGTGGTCCAGTCGGTGACAATGGCCTGCTGCGCGGCTGCGAGGGTGGCCTGGCCCTTGCACACCGCGGTGTGCAGCTTCGTCTCCACCGCATCCTTCTTGTTGTTGACCCCGGAGCCCTTGCGGTGGCCGGGGTCAGCGGGTTCCACCCACAAGTTGCGGTAATCGTTGGGGTCTCCGCCCAACTGCAGGCTGATCAGGTGGTCGTACTCGGCGTCCCCCATACGGCCGGTGAAACCGTAGGCGGCGGCATTCAGTTCCTTCTCTTTGCCGGTAACGGAGGTCGACGGGCGGATGCCGGAGGTGTAACCGCCCTTGCGGCAGATGGTCGATGCCAGGTTCGCCTGCGTGACCGCCGGGGAGATGGCGCCGGGCGTGCACTTCGGGTCCTCCAGCGGCTCCCCGTGCTCGCGGCGGTAGTGGCAGGAGCCTGCGGCCGGCTGCTGCTGCACCGTGTACTTCTTCTGCGGACCGGCCCCCACGGCGATCGCACGCCCACCTGCCCCACCGGAAGTGTCCGTCCCCGACGGGCCCGCCACCGGCGTCCCGCTCTCCGACGCGGACAAGCCACCGAGCGAACCGGGCGAGCAGCCCGCCACGCACAGGGCGGCGAGCAGGACCAACGAAGCAGCACGACGGGCAGAACGCATGACGACCTCTCACAGGAAGCGACGGCTGAGCAGATGCTCCCCCACCCGCCTGCCGCCACAGCACCCGGGGGTCTTCCCGAGGGCCGCGGATGCCCGGCCGCACGCCCTGAGCGCCCACATGGCCAGCGCTGAACTGATCTGACCGGAAGGTGCGGTTCGTGTGCTGGCCGCCATGGCACCCGACCGCCTATGGAACCTGCGTGTTCGACCGGGAGGGCTATGACATCGGCCGCCTGCTATAGGCGGTGTGCGACGCCTCCCGCACCGCCGGCATCAACAGGGCCTCCATCGACCCCGACTACCAGCGCCAATGCCTTGGACGGCGCCTGATCCGCCAGGGCCCTGACCGACGACCGGACTACAGCTGCCAGACCACCCACTCACGGCTGACCGACGGTAGGCGCAGCGCCGCACTTACTTGCCGAGCCGCTTGAGGTTGCGGCGCAGGGCCCGGTGGATCACAGAATGGTGTCCTCCCACTCTCCGGGCTTGTCGGAGATCTCCTGCAGCAGTTCGGCGAAGGCGTCGCTGTCCAGGAGCAGGGCGCTGTAATCCAGCGGGATCCGCTTGTCGTTGATCACCGCGGTGGGCGTACCGGGGCCTTCGGGCTCCTGGGCTCCCCCGGCCTTCTCGTAGGCCTTCTGAGAGGAAGTCACGAAGGAGCGGTACTTCATGGATCTCACGGCCGCATCGAACTCCGGGCCGCGCAGGCCCTCCACCTGGCCGGCCAGTTTCAGCAGGTAGGCGTCGGTGTAGCCGTCGACGCTCTCCTCGGGCTGGTTGGCGTAAAGCACCTCGTGGTACTCCACGAACTTGCCTTCCTCAAGCGCGGCGCGCAGCGCGTTGACCGCCTTCTTCGACCCGGTGCCGCCGACCCGGTCGTCCAGGAAGGAGGCGAGGGTGTACTCGGCCCTGGCCGAGCGGTCGAGCATCGCCTCACGCAGTTGCGGACCACCGCCGGTGGTCTCGAACTCCTCGCAGTACGGACATCGGGGATCCTCATACAGGTGCACCCTCACAGGCGCGTCGGGATCGCCAACCGTGATGGTGATGCCGTCCGCACTGAGCCTTTCCGGCAGTTCCTCAGCGCTCGCGAAGTCAGGGCCGTTCTGCGCCCCTCGCTGCCCGCACCCAACCATCACCAGCACTGCGGCCGCGCAGACCACAGCCCGCCGCCCCTTACGCACCATGCGTCATCCCCCTCCCCTGAGAACAACGCGACCCTAGATCATCCATACGACAACCGCACCAGCAAAACCCTTCCAGGCCCGTTCGCGGGAGCTCTGAGCGCAATCTCCGGGCGGGCGCCTCCCGCAGGCGTCATGAGCCAGTCCGGCAATCAGCGCGCGACGCTGCGCATCAGTCCCTCGAGGTCGCGTTCGCCGGCCGGTGTTTGTGCCCCGTCCTGCAGGCCCCCGCTGATCAGGTGCTGAGCGGTCGGCAGACTGAACGTAGAAGCCCAGGCGTGGTTCTCACGCAGGAGTCCTTCCTTGAAGTCATCGGCGGGCAGCGAGTGCTTGGCTGCTTCGATGACACCGTCGGGCAGCGCGGCGATGTTACGAGCGATACGGTCGACGTACTCGTCGAGCTCGCCGGCTGGCAGGGCCCGGTTGATCCAGCCGTAGGACGCTGCGGTCTCGGCATCGAACAAGTCGGCGGTGAGGATCACCTCCAGTGCGCGGTTGCGACCCACGCGGTCCCGGAGGTACTGCGTTCCGCCTCCGCCGGGGATGATGCCCATCAGCGCTTCGATCTGACCGAGTCCAGCGGTTTCGATGGCGGCGAATGTCATGTCCGCTGCGGCCACGAATTCCGCCCCGCCTCCGCGGGCCTTGCCTGCGAGCTTCACGATGGTCACCTGGGGCTGGTGGCGGATCAGCTCACCGATCGCCTGGAAGACGTTGACGTCCGCCGGCGCGGATGCGGCCAGTTCCTGGAGGGTGTCCATTTCTTCCCCGATGCGCATGTCCACGTGAGCGATGAAGAATTCCGGGTCGGCGCTCGAGAAGACGATCACGCGGACGGAAGGATCGTCCTTGAGGGCCGTCAGTAGCGTCCGCAGCTCACGCATCATCGTCGTTCCGAGCGCGTTCACCGGGGGATTGTCGAGGACTATCCGGGCGACGCCGTGTTCGCTGCTGAAGCGCAGGGTCGAGTAGGCATCGTTCGTCATGAGGTTCTCCATTGGTTACCGCAGGGCATGTAGGTTTGCCATGCATACCTACCGTCGCGGCGGGCGCCCAGATGGTCAAGAACGCACTTTGGGAGCACCTAGGATCATGAAGGACACCGATCTGCACGGCGTTGACGCCAGAACACGGACGGTTTTCCGGGCGGACTGCCCCAGCCGGCCGATCCTCGACCAGATAGCGGACAAGTGGTCGATGATGGTGATGGCGCTGCTGGAGCGGCCCACCCGGTTCAATGAACTGAAGCGGTGTCTGGAGGGCATCACACAACGGGTCCTCACCCAGACACTGCGCCGTCTCGAGCGCAACGGCATGATTCAGCGCACGGTGCTGCCGACCTCACCGGTCGGCGTCGAGTACTCCCTCACGCCCCTGGGCGAGTCCCTGCGTGAGCCGTTCGGCCTGCTCTACGACTGGACCGTCGAGCACAGCGGAGAGATCCAGAACTGCCAGCGGGCGTACGACACCAGGGCTGACGCTCAACCGCCTGTTCAATGATGTCGATGTGCAGGTGGACCGCCGGGCCCAGTCGGCCCGTGTCGGCTTTCTCGTCCAGCTGGGGGTGGCGCCCTTCCGGGCGAGGCGCCCGGTCATGGCTGCCGGAGGCGTTGCCGGCCGCGCACGTCTTGTCGGCGCGACCCGCGATTCGGTGTGCCTCGTCCACGACCGCCAGGTCGAACGGCGGCACCGCGTACCCGTACTCCGGGCCTGTTTCGATCTTGTTCAGAAAGTCGTCGAGCTCGGGGAGCACCCGAAGGGGTGTACCTTCTCGCGTGATCGACTGATGGTCATCGAGTAGGCCGGTCCACAGCACCGGTCGGGAAGGCACGCCCGTGCTCAGGGCAGTCAACGACGACGGCACCACCGCCAACGGCTACGTCGCCTTCATGGACCGCGACCTGTCGGAAGTCGACTACGTGTACGTATGGGCCGACGGCACCCACCTCAAACGTGCGCCTGGAGGAAGCCAAAGCCTGCGTCCTGGTGCTCATCGGAGTCCGCGCCGACGGCTCCAGGGAATTGGTCCCACTCGCGGCACCGGCTCCCGCACCGCCGCCCTGGCCATGGTCTTCCAGCTCGTCGAGTCCGCCCAGCAACGGTGGCGCGCGGTGAACCCACCCCACCTCGTCGCCCTCGTCCGCGCCGGAGCCCGCTTGGAACGCGGCCAGCTCGTCGAGCGACCCGAGGCGGTCGCTGCATGAGTCGGCCGTCGCACGGCATGCTGCATCACGTCGAGCTGTGGGTGCCGGACCTCCATCGCGCGCTCGCCTCGCTCGGCTGGCTGCTTGAGGCGCTGGGGTATGCCCTCTCCCAGAGTTGGGAAGGCGGACGTAGCTGGCGGCTCGGGCCGACCTACCTGGTCATCGAGCAGTCGCCGGCCCTCACCGCCGAAGAGCACGACCGCTGCCGCCCGGGGCTGAACCACCTGGCCTTCCACGTCGAAGACGCCACCACTGTCGAGAAGCTGGTGGCCGATGCCGCCCAGCACGACTGGCACCTGATGTTCCCCGAGCGGCATCCCTACGCCGGCGGCGGACAGCACTATGCCGCCTACCTGGAGAACGACGACGGCTTCGAAGTCGAACTCGTCGCGATCAACTCATTTGAACGAAAGTGAGACCAACCGATCCACAGGTCTTGACGATTACTCATGGAGCGGGCCGCGCCCTCCGCGGCCTGCTCAAGGTTCTCGGTGCTCTCGCTCATGTGGATCCCGGTCTCCTTGCGAGGTGTGGTCGAAGACGGTCGGTTAAGCGGCAGAGGACGGCTACGGCCGGCATGCGGGATGGGTCGACTGACACCCCGGCCAGGAGCGGCGAACCGTCCAGCAGGGCGTACCTGGGTGCCTGCGCGTGCCTGTCATGGTCGCCGATGCTCGAAGAGAAGTTGGATGCGCTCTCGCGGATGACGGCCGGTCACATGGCCATGCCGTTCCCGCCCGGCGCCCGCGGCCGTCGTCCAGGACGACGGCGGCGGTCTCGCCGCCGAGTTCGAGACTCACCCGCTTCAGCTGCTGGCCGGGAATGGCCGCGACGGCGCGTTCGGCGCCCGTCGCACCGGTGAAGTCGACTTGTCGATGTCGGGATGGGAGAGGAGGTACTCACTGGTCTCGCGGTCGGCCGGCAGGACGCTGCGGCGAGCGATAGCAGCACCGTCTCGCCGGCCGGCACGGTGGCCTGCCCGATGACGACGGCCTCGGTGGCGAAGCGGCGGATGGCCCACGGCACCGGTCCGTCGTAGCGTGCCAGCTCCTCCACCGCCCGGTCCCCGCGCCGGGATCTGCGCTCAGCGCCGCCATCTGATCCGGGTGTGCGAGGAGCGCCGCGACCGCGTTGCCGATCAGGTGCACCGTGTTCTCGTAGCACGCGACGATCACCTCGACGAACGGTGCCCTCCGGTTCCGGTGATCACTCGATGTGTCCGGTGTCGGGGTCCACCTGTGCCAGGAACTCGCGCACGGCCTCCTCCAGATGCTCCCTGCCGGCGCGCACCGCAGGATGGGTACTCAACCCGAATCCGTACTGGGGGTCGGGCCCGGTCAGCCAGGTGAAGTGGTAGGTGCCCGGCTTCCCGTCCGGCTGGCTGACCTCGAACTCCTCGCCGTCCACCGACATCCGCCACGGCTCGTTCGCCACCATCACCACCTGCTCTCCCCGGCCCCCGGCCCCCGGAGACGAAGCGCACCACATTCGGATCAGTGCGTTCGGATCAGGCCACCGTGAAGTCGGCCGCCTTGGCCTCCAGAGTCGTGTCGCCGTCCCTGGCGGTGACCAGGACGGCCACGTGCCACAGACCCTTCGGGGAGCCTTCGGCGTCAGCGCGGGTGACGGCCACCTTGTAGGTGCACCGCTGGCTGTTGCCGTCCGAAGGCTTGCAGACGGCCGACTCCGCACCGGCCATGTCCTTGGCCGTCAGCCCCTTCGTCGCGAAGGACGAGTTGGCCGGCCAGGCCAGCACCTTCACGCTCCTGACATCGGAGGACGCCGTGACGTCGGTGGTGAAGGCCAGCGAGCCGTCGCGGTCGGCGGTGGGAGCCGTGTAGCGGGCCGTGCTGTGCGCCGGCGCCGGCGACTGGTCCCCGGCGTAGGCGAGGGCGAAGACACCGGCACCTCCGAAGACGACGACAGCGGCAGCAGCGGACACGACGATGCGACGCGACATGAGAAGTTCTCCTGACAGGCTCAGCTGGATCCCACCGGCGCTCTCTGCGGCGCCGTTGCTCCCATACTGGCCGCGCTGCACGCGCCGGGTATGAGCACACGTACTCAACTGCAGCCTGAGTAGCGTCCGTTGTCCCCATGCACCTACGTCCCAGCCTGACAGGTCGCTTCGGCGATGCGCCGCTGAAAGCGGTGCGGACGCGCAACCCCTCCCACTTCTGTTATGCGCTGTTGAGCTGTCCGCGGCTATCGTCCAGCGTCATGTCGATCACAGGGTGGCGGGTGCACTTCACCCGGCGGGACCCGGCGTGGCCAAGGGAAGTGACTCCATTCATACGGGAGTTCAGTGTGCTGTTCGACGGTCTGGATCAGCGGCTGGATGACCTGGGCGTGCCCGAGGGGCAGCCGTGCCTGATGAGCCCGGCGGCCGAGTACGACGTGGCCTTGAACCGCTACTTCTCGGTGTGGCTGGCATCTTCACCGTGGAACACTCAGGCCGCGCATGCCCGGGACCTGCGTACATACTTCGACTTCCTGTGGTTCGGGCGAGGCCGGTGCGACTGGCGCGACGCGACGATGGACGATCGGGCGGCGTACGAGTGGTGGCGTCGTCGCGACGACTGCGGGCCCCGAGTGGAAGACACTAGTTGGGACCGGGAAGTCTCTACGGTCAACCAGTTCTACCTGTGGGCGATCGAGCAGGACCTCGTACGAGCCAACCCCGTTCGCCAGCGCGCATCTGTGGCCTGGTCGCCGTGGCGCCGCGGGGCTGACGGGAGCGCGGTGCGACAGGTGCCGGCTGAGGCGTCGCACACGGGGCCACGGCGTGAGGTGAAGTGGTTGCCGCCGAGGTCGTACCGGCTGTGGCGCAACGTGGGCGTGAGCGGATTTGACGCGAACGAGATGCCGAGGCGGGTGTTCCGGGGCAGGTGGGCGGCGCGGAACGCAGCGTACGCCGACTCGATGATCCGCACAGGTTTGCGGCTGTGCGAGCACTCGGCGCTGACGGTGTTCGAGTTGCCGGAGCTCCCGCCGGCTGGGTCCGGGATCGTCAACGCGCGGGCGATGCTGCCGCACGCGATCTCCAAGGGGCATTCGGGGCGGGCGGTGTACTGGCCGGTGTCCGTGCTGCGGGACGTGCGGGACTACATGGAGTGGGACCGGGCGGAGATGCTCGACTACGGCCGTTCGCGCGGCTTCTACACCCCATCTCGCCGGTCGCTGCTGGTAGAAGACCCGGCCGCGCCCAGGGTAAGGATCGGGGGCCGTTGGGTGCCGGTGGCTCGCTTGGACGCGGCTGAGCGGCGCCGGCTGCTGGTGGCCACAGCGGACGGCGGGTGGGAGCCGGCGATGGTGTGGCTGAACCAGTGGGGCCTGCCGATGACGGTCTCCGGGTGGAAGCAGGTCTTCGCCGATGCCAACGACCGGTGCCGTGCCCGAGGCGTCGGCGTTGCGGCGACCCCGCACATGCTGCGCCATTCCTACGCGGTGACCACGCTGGAGCTGTTGTGGCGGGGACATCTGCAGGCACTGGGCGAGATGAACGAGCAGCAGCGGCTGACGTATCAGCGGGTGTTCGGGGACCCGTTGAACTGGGTGCGGATCAGGCTGGGTCACCGGTCGGCGACCACCACGGCGATCTACCTGCACACTCTGCAGGAGCTGGAGATGCGTACGCGCCTGGAGCTGGTGCCGGAAAGGGCGTGGGAGCCGGCGGGCTTCAGCGAGGAGGGCTGGCTGGAGCGGTCGGCGGTGGCCGCGTGAGCAAGGATTCGCCGCGCGCGGGCCGCGGGCGTGCGGCGGCTGTACCCGAGGGGCTCTATCAGCCGCCACCGGTCGTGGAGGTTCCCAAGGACGGGGGATCGCCGGTAGCGCGATTCACCGGGGAGGACGGGCGCGAGTGCGTGTTCCGGTTCGAGGAGTTGCCGCTGCCGGGGATGCATCTCGACTTCGCGCACGCGCTGGGAGTGCGGATCGGGCCTGGCGGCGGGTGCCGGACCCAGCGGGCGGCGAGCGGCCAGTGGCAGTCGATCAAACGGTTCCTCCTGCTCCTGGACCGACGCTTTCAGGACCGGCCGGCGCCGAAGCCGAAGCCCGGCTCGCCGAGTTCGCCCGGCACACCGTCTTCGACGGCCAGGTCGTCACTGACGAAGCCCGCCTGCGCCGCATCGTGGCCCGCCACGACCCGCACCTGTACCTGGGGACCTTCGTCACCTGCGTCTACAACCCCGACCGCGCCCTGTGCCGCACGTCCAACGCTCCCGGCGACGGCCAGCCCGTCCTGGCCGACTGCCAGCCCCTGGCCTGCCGAAACACCGCCCTCACGCCTGCCAACCGCCAGGCAATGCACGGCCACCTGACCAAGCTGAAGGAGGCCCTGGCCAACCGCGACCACCTCGCCCCCTACGTCCGCCACCGCCTTGAGGAACAGCACCGTGCCACCGCCGCGTTCCTCACCCGCCACACCCCGGAGATCGCCGAGTGAAACGCGCTCTGCCCGACACCGACACCGTCAAAGCCGCCATCGACACCGTCCTTGCCGAGGCCGCCGCCCGCGGACGGCGGCCCACCGTGACCGCGGTCGAACGCTTCCTGGACATCCCGCACGCCACCTTCCACCGGCACTACGCCGACCTGATCGACGCGCACTTCCGGCCCCACACCCCGGCCCCAGCCCGGCCTGCGGTTCCGCGGGTACCCTCCGGATCCGACGTACGTACGGAAGCCAACCTGAGCCGGCTACGGAAGGAGAACACCGACCTGCGCCGCACTCTCGCCCTGTACGAGGAGGCCATCCGCCAGCTGACCCTCGAAAACGACGCTCTGCGCAGCGGCACCGCCGTTCTTCCGCTGCCTACCCGCCGCACGCCCGCGCCGTCCTGACTGAGCGTTTGGTCCGGGGTTAGGTTCCGCGCCACTTCAGGGTGGCTTCACCGGTGAGTCTGCGGGCCATGAGGTCGATCATCGCGAGGTGGATCATGGCTTCGGAGCGGTGCGGGTGGCGTTCGTAGTCACGGGCGAGGCGTCGGTCGGCACGGCAGTAGGGTCACCACCGTGTCCGATGGCGCATGCTGCGTGGCATGAATGAGTCCAGCGCGGGTCAGGCCCAGCGCCTGGATGAACGCCGCCGCGTCATCGGCCTGCGCTTCCACGGTGTCCGGGGTCTGGCCACTGGAGCTTGCGGCGCCCGTATTGTCGAACAGATTGGCCGGACGGTTCGCGGCCAGTCCGTCCGTCACCGCAGGATCCCAGTGATCCATGCCGCCACGGAAATGCTGCAGGAACACCAGCGGTGTGGCGGTCTCGGCGCGGAAGCGCCGGTAGGCGTACCGAATCCCATTCGCCGTGACGCACCGCGTCGGAGCCGTCACAGGGGAGAGAGACGGTGTGTGAGTCGGTCGGGTCGTCGTCCTCGGCTCCTACTTCATCAGCCGCACGGGAGAACCCGCCTGGAACGCGGCGATGTCCTCGACGGAGTCCTGATAGAAAATCTCGTACAAGTCGCGGTTCACGAATCCGACGTGCCCCGTGAGCAGCGCGTTCGGCAGCGCCCGCAACGGGTGGTCCGCGGGTAGCGGCTCGGTGTCGTACACGTCGAGGGCGGCTGCTCGGATCGCGCCCTCACGCAGGACGTCGATCAGGGCGACCTCGTCGACGACCGGTCCGCGTGAGGTGTTGACCAGGAGGGCCGAGGGCTTCATCGACCGGAGTTCCGCCGCGCCGACCAGCCCGTGTGTTTGCTTGGTGAGCGGTACGTGGATCGAGAGCACATCGCTTTCGGTGAAGAGTCGCTCCTTCGTCACCGCCCGCACGCCGTGTTCGGCGGCGGTTTCGGGTGTCAGGCTCCGACTCCATGCGATGGTGTCCATTCCGAAGGCCTGTCCGATCCGTGCCACTCCGGAGCCGACGCGACCGAGGCCCAGAATGCCGAGAGTCCTGCCGTGCAGCCCCTCGCCGACCGATACCTGCCAGCCGCCGGCGCGCATCGACTCCGCCTCGACGACCAGGTTTCTCGTGGCACCGAGGATCAGCGCCCAGGTGTGCTCGATGGTGGGGTGGGACGCATAGCGGGTCCCGCACACCGTGATGCCGAGTCTGTCGGCGGCCGTAAGGTCGATGGCGGCATTGGCCGGGCCGGTGCTGACCAGGAGCCGAAGGTCGGGCAGCCGTTCCAGGACCTCGGCCGGGAAGCGCGTGCGCTCCCGCATGGCCACGAGCACGTCGAACCCGGCGAGGCTGCGGACCACCTCGTCGGCATCGGCGAACGGCTCGGTGAAAACGACGACCTCGGCAACGAGCGACCCCCAGTCGGCCAGGCTCGTCGCGACGTTCTGATAGTCGTCGAGGATCGCGATCTTCATGCGGGTGGCCATGTCGGCAATCTCCGTATTTCGTCGAGGTGATGCGGCTGTCTTCGCAGGGAAGCGACGCGGCGTGGCTCAGGCGAGCAGGCCCAGGGCGCTGTACCAGAGGGGTCCCGGGTTGAGCCGGTCACCGTGGAGCTTCGACATTTCCTCGAAGAACTCCAGCGGCTCGGGCTTGCCGGCCAGGAGCCGGATCGCGTCGCGCAGGTACTGCCGGGTCTCGTCCAGGATCTTCGGGTCGTCGGGCAGGTTTGCCTTCTTGTGGCCGGCGACCACGTGGCGCGGATTGAGTGCGGCGAGCCGGTCGATGCCGTCCAGCCACGCCTGAAGGCCGCCGTCACCGCCTTCGAGCATCATCAGGTGCACGCCGTTGTAGACCACGTCCCCGGCGACGACGAGACCGATCGACGGCACGTGCAGGACGCTGGAGTCGTCGGTGTCGGTGTGACCGGTCTCGACGGCCCGGAGGACTTGGCCCTCCAGCCGGAATCCCTCGGTCGGCACGGGCACGGCGAGGACCGGGGTGTTCTCCGGGACCCCGGGGAAGGTCTTCGCGAACCCCTTGTCCTTGCTCTCCAGCTGGTTGCGCATCTGCCGGATGGTGCCCTCGGTGGCGTACACCACGCTGTCGGCGTCGCCGAACCGTTCCAGCAGCGTCGCGGTGCCGAACCAGTGGTCGGGGTGGCCGTGGGTGACGTAGACGTACGCCAGACGCTTCCCTGAGCGCGCCAAGCCCTCGGCGACCTGCGCGATCTGGGTGTGCGTCAGCGGCGGGTCCACCAGGACCGCGTCGCGTTCTCCGGTGATCAGGGTGGATGAGATCGGCGAGGACACGATCCCGTCGCCGTTCGGCAGCCGAAGATCGATCTTCCGGGGGACGCCGTCAGAGACGAGGACTTCGTAGGACAGTTCGGGCATCTCGATCGTCATGACCGGGCCACCTTGAGCAGGGTCTTTCCGCCGCGGACGACCTGCTCGATCGCCGTATGGATGTCATCGAGGTCGAACACGGCACCTAGCGGAACGAACAGGGCTCCGCTCGCGACCAGGGGCGTGGCCTCGCGGATGACGGGGAGCACCTTTGTCGCGTAGTCGAAATGGCCGGCGAAGAATCCGTGTACCGTCGCGCGCTTGCCGATCAGGGTCAGTGCGTCGACGGACATCGGCTGTCCGGTCGCCGAGGCGTAGCTGACGAGCGCACCGCCCTCGGACAGCAGGTCGAGCAGGCGGGCGGGAGCGTCGCCGCCCACCGAGTCGACGGCGAGAGCGACCCGGGCATCGCCGATCGCCGTGCGAACCTCTTCGACCGCCGTCGCGCCGTCGAGGCGGACGATGTCCGCGCCGGCCGCGGTCAGTTCGGCGAACACGGACTCGTCCCGGACGAAGTTGATCGTCCGGAATCCCCGGGCCTTCGCCAGGGCGATCAGGGAACGTCCGACGCCGGAGTTCGCGGCGTTCTGCACGATCCAGTCCCCGGGCCGCAGGTCGGCGTACTCGCTCAGGATCAGACCGGCCGTGGGCGGATTGATGCCCAGCATCGAGAACTGCTCGACGCTGCCTTCCGGCAGTCGGAACAGCCCGTCGGCGGGCAGCAGCAGCCGCTCGCGCCAGGCACCGGCGAGCAGCGGCAGAACCACCAGGTCGCCCGCCGCGAGGTTGTCGACGCCGGGGCCCGCCTCGACAACCCGGCCGACACCCTCGCTGCCGAGGACCAGCGGGAGCGGTGGCCGCCCGAGCTCGCCCCTGACGACCTTGAGGTCGTGCAGGTTCAGCGGTGAGAACTCGACCGCGACCTTGACCTCGCCGGCGCCGGGAGCGTTCGGCTCCTGGAGATCGACGACGCGTACGACGTCCTCCGGCTTTCCGAACTGGGTGATCTGGATGGCACGCATGGGGACTCCTGTTGAGAGGCGGCGAGCTCTTCGCCGCAGTCAAACTGCACATTTTGCTGATGTCCGCCGCGGTATGTCCGTCGTCGGACGAGAGGGGGGAATGTCAGTGCCGCACGTTCGGTGCGTCCGCCCTGGGGATCAGGTCCAGCGCCGATTGGGCCGTCTGCCGGAGCGTCGTGGCGTCGACACCCGCCTTGGCCATGTTGTCGATGCCCCTGATCACGCTCAGCAGCAGATATCCCAGGGCCGTGGCGTCGGCGTGCTCGGCCACTTCTCCCGCGTCCTGGGCGTCGCGTAGCGCGGACGCGAGGGCGCCGGCGAGATCCTCGAACGCGCGACGGGCCGTGGCCGCCACCATGTCGTCCTCTCCGGCACGGTCCGCGGTGACCTTGGTGAGGAAGCATCCCCGGCGGGGCGACTCGCTCGCGAAGGCGTCGGCGAGTGAGACGACGTAGCGCTCCAGGCGGGCCATCGGCGAGGTGAGCACCGCGTGCGGGCCCTCCCGCAGCTCCTCGCGGGCCTGGGCGACGAGGCCCTGGCAGTAGTCGGAGAAGACGCGCACATAAAGGTCGTGCTTGTTGCCGAACGCCTTGTAGATGCTGCCCTTGCCCAGGCCGGTCGCATCCATGAGGTCGTAGGTGGACGTGCCGTCGAATCCGGTGGTCCAGAACCGGTCGCGCACGACATCAAGCACGGTGGTCTCGTCGAAGCCTCGTTTTCGCCCCATGACCTCACGATACCTCATTGTGGTCCAAGTGGACCACAATGAGGGTCGGCAACCCGCCCCCCTCCGTCCGGCGCGGGCGCATCGCCTGACACTCTCCGCCTTGTTGACTGACTGGACCACTTCATGCTTCCATAGTGGTCCAGGTAGTCAACAAAGTCGTGTCGGTCCGCAAACCTGAGGAGGGCTGATGACTCAGAGCCGAACGAGGACGGCGACGGAGCGGAACAGGGCCGTCGTCCTCGAGTTCCTGACGACCGCGTTCAGCTCGAAGGACTTCACCGCGTTGGACCGGCACCTGCACCCCGACTGCATCCAGCACAACCCGTTCACCCCGCCGGCCAGGGCCGGGCTGCGCCAGTTCATCGCGGACCTGCCCGACGCCAGCCGGTACGAGCCGTAGGCGGAGCGGAAGTGGGTCGCCGCGGCGTCGGTAGTGGCTGACCTGGGCTCGGGTCTGGTGTCGAAGCCGAGTTCCACGGCCCACTCGGCGAGGGTGTCTACCCACCGCCGCACATTGCCGACGAGCCCCGGTCCGTCCCCGCGGTCGCCGATCACGCCGATCACGTTGTAGACGCGCCGGAGCGTCCTCGGGTGGCGGCCTGCGCCGGCGGCCGCCTCGCCGATGATCCGCTCTTAGCTAAGCCGAGAAAACAGCCAACTTCATCGCCTCATCTGACCTGAACAACACAACCGAGGAAACACTCATGCCAATGTTTCACGCCTACCTTCCGGCTCAAAAGTTCTCTAGCGAAGAGAAGCGGGCTCTGGCGGATGCCTTGAATCTCGCTCTTCATGAAGCCATGGATACACCTATGGATGACCGTTTCGTCATCATCAGTGAGCACAAGGACGATGAATTCTTCATCCATCCGACTTTTCCTGGCGTGAAGAGGTCCGACAAGCGCATGATCGTAACGGTGACGACCGGTACGAGCAGGACCGTGGAGCAGAAACGCAAGCTCGCGGAGCTGGTCACCCGATACGCCGTAGAAAAGGTTGGCGTCAGCCAGGACGATGTCACCCTGATGATGTATGCCATTCCCTTGGAGAACATGAGCTTCGGCGGCGGAAAGCTGGTCTCTGACATCGACCTCTCTATGCCTTGGGTAAACAGGTAAGAAGGACGAAGCTGCCCTGTTCTTTGGATCGGGGCAGCAAAAATGACGTGAAATGGAGCCCCACCATGTCCCGACAGCAGCGCCAAGCCCTCGACGCCCTGCACCGCTCCGTCCCGCGCCCCGACACGCAGCCCGCCCCCGCCGAGCTGCGCACCTCGTTCGCCGCGGCCGTGACCCGGCCGGCACCGGAAGGCGTCACCACCCGCAGGACCGTCCTGGGCGGGCGGCCCGCCCTGAGCCTGGAGCCGGCCGGAGCGGCAGACCGCGGACGGCTCCTCTACCTCCACGGCGGCGGCTACGTCGCCGGCTCACCGGACACCCACACCGGCCTCGCCGGTGAACTCGCCACCCGCGCCGGACTGCGAGCGACATCGGTGGACTACCGGCTGGCTCCCGAGCACCCCTTCCCCGCGGCGGTCGACGACGGACTCGCCGCCTACCGCGACCTGCTGGCGACCGGATCCGATCCACGAGAGATCGCCGTGGCAGGTGACTCGGCCGGCGGCGGCCTGAGCATCGCCACCCTGCTCGCCGCCCGCGAGGCCGGGCTGCCGCAGCCGGCCGCCGTGGTGGTCTTCTCCCCGTGGGTCGACCTCACCCTCTCCGGAGAGAGCATGCGCACCAAGGAAGACGCCGACCCGATCGTCACCGCGGCCGGCATGCGCGCGTTCGCGGATCTCTACATCGGCTCAGGCAACCGCAACCACCCCCTGGCGAGCCCGGTGTTCGCCGACCTCGCCGGCCTGCCCCCGATACTCGTACAGGTCGGCGCGAACGAGGTGCTCCTCGACGATGCGGTACGTCTGGCCGCCCGCGCGGGCGCGGCCCAGGTCGAGGCCACGCTGGAGATCGGGCCGGGCCTCCCGCACGTCTACCAGACGGAGCACGGGCGTCTCGACGAGGCGGACGCCGCACTCGACCGCGCCGCCCGCTTCCTCGTCAGCCACCTCGGCGCCCTGGCCGACGCCGGTCAGGTACCGGGGCACTGAGCAGGTGCGCTCCCAACCTCTGGTGGACGGCCACAGGCCAATTGCAGGCTGCTCACATAACTCACAGTGCTCAGACCGGTATTGCGAGCATCCCTGGTCCGCGTTCAGCAGGACGGGCACCAACGGATCCATCCACGTACACCGCAGCATCTACAAGGCGTTCGGCAGCAAGCACGACCTTTATGTGCGCGTCTTCTCCGACTATTGCCAGGGCCTCGTCGCCCAGGCCCGCGAGGAGCTGCGGGAGGTCCCGCACGCGGTGCTCACCTCGCCGATGGCCCGCCTGGAGCGCTACGTCGTCTCACTCGCCGACGGGCCTTCCCCCGTGATGGTGGACACGCTTCGTTGATCACGCGGCGAGCGTGAGCTTAGCCGAGCGGTGTCGGCGTTCGTATTCGTTGGGGCTGAGGTGGCCATTTTGGCCGAGTGTCGGCGGCGGGTGTTGTGGCGTGCCAGCCAGGCGAAAACGGTTTTGCGACAGGTCCCGGCGTCGCCGTAGAGGCGGGCGCCCTGGAGGGTCTCGCGTTTCAGGGACCCGTGGAAACTCTCTTTCATTTATCGTATGCAATCGCTGCCCAGGAGTGTCCCTTCATGACCCTGCGAGAACGAGTCTCCTTCCCGGCCGAGGGTGCGGTGACGCTGCGCGGCACGCTGTACCTGCCCGACACCCCGGGGCCTCACCCGGCGATCACAATGGCCCACGGCTACGGCGGTACGACCAAGCACGGCATCGAGCCCTTCGCGGAGGTCTTCGCCGAGGAAGGGTTCGTGGTCCTGGTCCACGACCACCGCGGGTTCGGTGCCAGCGACGGTGAGCCCCGCCAGGACATCGACCCCTGGCAGCAGATCGCCGACTGGCGGCGGGCGATCACCTACTTGGAGAGCCGTGACGAAGTGGACTCCGACCGGATCGGCCTGTGGGGCACGAGCTACGCGGGCGGGCATGCGATCGTCCTGGGCGCCACCGACCGGCGCCTGAAGGCGGTTGTCTCGCAGGTGCCGACCATCAGCGGCTACGAGCAGGGGCTGCGCCGCATCCCACCGGAGGCGGCCACCGCCTTGGAGGAGGCGTTCAACGAGGACGAACGAGGCCGTCTGCGGGGCGAACCTCCGCGCCGCCAGGCCCTGGTGAGTGCCGACCCGTCGGTGCCGGCGTCCTACCGCACGCAGGAAGCGATCGACTTCTATCTGCAGCCCGTCCCTGAAGGACTGTGGAAGAACGAGGTGACGGTCCGCTCCACCCGCGCTGCCCGCATGTACGAGCCCGGCACCTGGATCGCGCGCGTCTCTCCCACCCCCCTGCTGATGGTGGTCGCCACCGGCGACACCGTCACCGTCACCGACCTGGCTCTGGCGGCGTACGAGAAGGCACTCGAGCCCAAGCGGCTCGAACTGATCCCCGGCGGCCATTTCGATCCCTACATCGCACAGTTCGATACGGCGTCCAGGGCGGCCGTGGCCTGGTTCCGCGATCACCTCACGAAGGAGAACTGACCGGTCATGCCGCACCTGACCTACACCTGCCCGGCAAGGAGGACGAGGCCGCGATCGCCGAGATCGTCCTCGCCCATCCGCCGCAGAACGGCCTGACCGCGCAACTGATCGACGAGCTCGGCGAGGCGGTTGCCGACATCCTGAAGTTGGAGGACCCCGGCGAGGTGTGTTCGCCGGGGTCCTCCGCCTTCTGGTGGTCGGTCAGCGGCGGGGGCGCCGGCGGGTGAAGACCGGTCCTCGCATGACTGCGCGCGCCGGAGTCCGTGAGCCGACGGCTGATCTGCCGTATCGGGCGCCGTGGCGCGTCGCTGCTGCTGTTCGGCTCCCTCGTCGGCTTGTACGGGGCCGGGCAGCTCGCCGAACGGCTGCCAGACGCACGCGGCGTACGCCGATTACTGGCCCTGGCGCCCGATGGCGTTGTGGTCCTCGACGTGGATCGCGGCCGGGCTCATTGCCGTGGTGTGCGCGTTCCGCCGCGACAACGACTGGCCCGGGTTCGCCGCCCTCACCGCGGTCACCATGCCGTGGATTGCGTCTTCCCTGGCCGGCTGGATCCCCGAGCGCCTCAGATTGACCGAGGCTGACGATCGGCCCCGGATCTCCTCCATGGCACCATCCATTCGGCGAATACTGACAGTGCCGCGATCTCGGCCAGACGCGCGGCCCGGTGGACGTCCTGCGCCGGACAGCTCGCCCGCCCCTGCGACAACTCCCCGTACAGCGCCCCGGTCGCGGGTTCCACGGCCGACCCCGCCGCGTTGGCCACCACCAGCGCGGTCACCGTGACCCCCGAGTCGAGCACCGTGCTCGCGGTGCCGATCCCGCCCTTGACCGGCCCTGCGGCGGCTCCCGTACTGCGCCCGTACTGGCGCCCACACAGCCCTCCGGCACCGCGGCGCCCGCCTCGCTCGCCGCGGCCGCCTCGACCGCGGCCCGTCCGGTGGCCGCGTCCGGCCTGGCCCGGAAGTCGCCGCCGCGGCCGAGGTCGAAGACACAGGCGGCGGGCACCACCGGCACGACATGCGCCGGATCCACCCCCACCCCGCGTCGCTGTTCCTCCGGCCAGGCCGTCACCCCGGACGCCGCGTCGAGCCCGTACGCGCTGCCGCCGGTCAGCACGATCGCCTCGACCTTCTGCACCAGGTTGCGCGGATCGAGCGCGTCGGTCTCCTTGGTGCCGGGCCCGCCGCCGCGCACGTCCACCGCGGCGGCGGCACCGCCCTCGGGCGCCGGCACCACCGTGGTGCCGGTGAGCCAACTGTTGCCGGTGAGCCAACTGTTGCCGGTACGCGTCGCGTGCCCCCCCCCCCCCCGCGGCCCCACGACATCTGACCGGGCGTCAACTGTCATGGGGCCGGTCTCGTCCGGACCGGGCCGGTCAGGCGAACGGCGCTCCCACCGCCGTCTCGCGCTCCCGGGCCGTCGTGCGCGCCGTCAGTGTCTCGCCGGCCGCCACCGTCAGCGCGCAGACGAGACCGGCCGAGAGCACCGCCCACTCGCCCAGGAACATGCAGCAGGTCACCAGCAGGGCCGCGGTCGGCAGTACCAGTTGCTGGGCGATGCCCACCTTGAAGTGACGCGAGTGCAGTGCCCAGACGGTGAGGAGGTACAGCGCCGTCGGCAGGGTCACGGCCGCCGACGCGGACAGCGTCGAGATATGCGCCTTGCCCACGGACTGCTCGACCGCTACCTCCAGACCCGCGCCGATCGCGGCCGCCGAGGCGAAGACGACGTAGTGGCCGTAACCCCACAGGAACGCCTGCCTGTTGGATCTCAGATGACCGTGGATCGGCACCGCGAAGTAGATCCACCAGGCGGCGAAGATGATCAGCAGCCCGCCTGCGGCGATCGGCAGCAGTTCGCCCAGCGCGTCCTGCTCGTCGATGCCCGTCTTCACGGCGACTGTGGCCGCCGCGATGGTCTCGCCGAGCACGATGATCGTGAACAGCCCGTATCGCTCGGCGATGTGGCGTGGGTGCCAGGACGTGGGCTGGACCTTCTCCGCGTACGCCGGGACGCACATCTCGAGGACCGCCATCGCCACGAACACCGCGACCAGGGTGTCCTCGGGCAGGAACAGGAGGCTGAGCCAGCCGATCTGGCACAGCACGACGCCGCCGGCGTACCGCAGGGCCACCCTGCGCTCCCTGCCCTGACTCGCCCTGGCCACGCGCAGCCATTGGGACACCGAGGCGAGCCGCATGATCACATAGCCCGCTACCCCCGCCCGGTACTCGTGGTCCTCGAACGCTCGGGAGACCCCGGCCGCGAGCACCAGCACACCGGCGATCTGGATCAGCGTGACGATCCGGTAGAGCACGTCGTCGTTGTCGTAGGCCGAGGCGAACCATGTGAAGTTCATCCACGCCCACCAGATGGCGAAGAACACCAGTGCGTAGTTGAGGATGCCCTCGCCCGCATGGCCCTCGGCGACCGCGTGCACCAACTGGATGCCCGCCTGGGCGATGGCCACGACGAAGCACAGGTCGAAGAAGAGCTCCAGCTGAGTGGCGGATCGGTGTACCTCACCGCGGTCACGGGCAGTGAGCCTGCGCAGTGGGCTGCGGTGCGTGGGCGATCGGGGCGCGTCCGGCGCGGGAGTGGAACTTGGCGTCATGAAGTCAAGCACAGCAGATGAGGCACTCAATCTCTTGCCCAGCGTGGCTATTGTTGGTGGAACCTGACACCTATTGTCACTCTGGGCCGAGAACTGACTGTCTGGGGGGACGTCTTCGAGACCGACCGGGACGACATCCTGGCCACCTACAGCACCCTGCGCGACCAGCTGCGCCCGCTGGGCCTGGCCTACCTCTCCGTACTGCACCGAGCCGGGCGGCGACCTGGTACAGGAGCTGCGGCGGCGCTTCGACGGCAAGCTGATCGTCAACAACGGCCCCTTCGGGGGCAGACCACCCGCGAGCAGGCGCTCCAGCAGATCGAGGCCGACCACGCCGACGCCGTGGCCGTGGGCCGGGCCCACATCGCCAACCCCGACCTGGTCGAGCGCTGGCAGGGTGGCCACCCGGAGAACGAGCCGCGGCCGGAACTGTTTTACGGCCCGGGCGCCGAGGGCTACACCGACTACCCCTTCCTCGAAGCGGCCTGAGGCCCACGGTCACGCCTGTCCGTGCGGCAGCCCCACTGGGAAGCGGTTCACGAGTCGCCGAGCACCTGATTCGCCGCTCGTTAACGGTCCCCCAAACCGACACCACCGCTGGTCCAGGGCCCTTCACACCCGAGGGCCCTGAGCCGTGCCCGCAGTGGACAACGGACAGACCGAAACCCCATCCATAACTTCCGTTCCGCGGTGAGGGTGTCAGGACAGGGTTCGCGAAGCGGTCCGGGTCCGGGTCCGGGAGGGCAGGAGCACGACGTCGGCACGGCCTGCCGCACCACGCTCCCCCGGACCTCGCGCTGCCAGGGCGACCTCGCCACGGCCGCGCGCTGACGGACATGATTGGCCCGGACGAGGTCATCAACGAGCTTCGCTCTTACGGCGCCGCCCTACGCGAGGGTCATGCCCTGCGTCGAGCACGGGAGTCGCAGTACCCGAACAACCGGTCGGAGAACAGTTCATCAGCCAACCAGGCATCGCGAACGGCCGATGAAGGTGCACAACAGCACCGGCGCAGCCCAGCGGTTCCCGTCTGCATTCAGCGGCATCTCTCGCCACTCCCAGCCCCGCCGTCATCTGATGCCCGCACACGAATACCGCGCCGAGACGACCGTCCGCTTCGCGATCTGGGAGCAGATCACCGGCGTCGCCTGCCCCGCCGCCACTGCCTGAGCACAGCCCGGAACCGGGCTTCGCCACGCCACGACGCACCATCAGAGACATACCCGCCCAACAACCCGACAGCGCCCGGAGAAGGGTTTCAGCCCGCGTTCTCGTCCGACGGGCCCATGAACCGGTTCCGGCATCAGTGACGCAGATCACTGAATCTTTCCCGTCATCTGTCTCGCCCGACCCGCAACCCCGAGGGCCTTGGGACGTCTGTCGGAGTGGATGCGCCTCCAGCAGAGGGCCGCCGCAAGGGAAACCACCCATGACGGACGGTCAGCCAATACATCGAAACCGATGATTCGAGGACCGAAAAATGTCAGTACGTCACACCGCTGTCCGCAGCCTCCGCCGAGGCCGGGTACCCGCCGCGCTCGGCCTCTCTGTTGCGGGCGCCGCGCTGGCCCTCGGTGGAGCTTTCACGGCCCACGCCGCATCCGCCGCGGCGGATGCTCCCGCCGATACGCAGAAGACCTCTCCGGTGACGTCCACCTCCACCGGGAAGCACGCCAAGCCCTACGTGTCCGGGTCGGAGGCGCCGGGCGAGAGCTCCGAGACGGACGTCCCCGCGGACGCGAAGCCCGCCCAGCCCGCCGCGCCCTGTCCCGGAGGACTCGACGCATGCGAGACGGTGTACGTCGCGACTCCGGCCGGGTGAGGCTCTTCAGCGTTTGACCCGCTGATCGACTCCAGGTCGTTCGGCGACACCACGTGAATGCACGCTGCACGGCTCAGGCCGGCAGCACGGTCCGTCCGCCCGGGGCCCCGGGCGGACGGACCGGTACCGCGACGTCCAGGAGACATGTGAGAACAGCGACGATCCCAACCGCCGCAACGTCGGTCACCTGGTGGCGGAGCATGTGCAGGTCGGCGCACCCCTTGTTCTGCGGCGGAGTGGACCTGATGCGCCGAACGCAGGACAGACTCGCTCTGCGTTCACCGACGAGTCGGCAGGACGGCGGGAGAAGGCTGATCAAAGCCGTGTCCCCCGGCACGGCGACAGCCGGGGACGAGCACGGCTTCAGCGAGCTTTACCACCATCGCCGACTGGCGCTGGTGCGGCTCGCCCTGCTTCTGGTGGACGACCTTCCAACGGCGGAGGACGTGGTGCAGGACGCCTTCGCCGCTCTCCTGCGCCGCCACGGCCGTCGGCTCGCGGATCTGGACGACCCCGAGGCGTACTTGCGAACCAGTGTGGTCAACGCAGCTCGCTCGGTTCTGCGCCGACGCCGTACGGTACGCGCCTACATTCCTGAGCGTGAACGCCATGTCCCGCCCGCCGACAAGAGCGTGCTCCTTGCGGAGACCCACCAGGAGGTGATCAACGCGTTGCAGCGTCTCACCCGCCGGCAGCGCGAGGTCTTGGTCCTGCGCTACTGGTCAGACCTCACCGAAGCCCAGATTGCCGACACCCTCGGAGTCTCCCGCGGGACGGTCAAGTCAACTGCCAGTCGGGCCCTGGACGCTCTCGGCAGACAACTGGAGATACCTCGATGACCGAGCACCCCTCTCAGCCGCGCTCCCGTCCTTCCCGCTGTCGGCGGCTTTCGGAGATCTGGCGATGAGCCGTAGCCGGATCCGCCACGAGGCGATCGAACAACGACTGCGCGACGCCCTGGAAGCCCGGGCCAACAGCGCTGACTTGGAACACCTGCGGCCCGCCGCCCTTCCCAGCAGGCCCAGGTGGTCTTTCCGTCTCCCTCGCCGGACCGTCATCGCGCTGTTCGGCCTGGCTGCGGCTGCTGCCTGCGCACTGCTCGCCGTCACCGACAGCAATTCAGACAGCCCGGTCCGTCCCGCAGGCATCCCCTCGCATTCAGCAAGCCCGCCCACGGCTCAGGCCCCGGCTTCCCCTGCCAGCCAGGCACCGCCCCCCAGCGGGGCCGCCACGGAGGGAACACCCGACCCGGCCGCCACCGCCACCACGACCAAACCATGACCTACTTTGACGGGGTACCAACCTCGGGGTACCAAACTTGACGGGTGCAAAGCCAATGCGCGATGTGTGCATGTGAAAACGTCAGGTCGGGGAGGCTGGTGTACGGGAGTGTCATGGATGAGGCGGGAACTGCACCAGAAGGAACACCTGATGATTCACTCTCTCGAGAGGGCGGGCGGCGTGTCGCTCGCGTCCGGTGAGGCGGCTGCGGACCGTGCAGGCGTGAAGAGGATGCCGGAGACGGTGGACGGGCTGAGCCTGGACCTGCTGGACGCGTTGACGCTGCCGGCGCAGGGCCAGGTCCGCGTCGGTGGGCTCCCTGCTGAACGCAGGCGGAGCCCCCTGGCAGTCCGGCTACGAATTCCCGGTGGGCGATGAGCCATGTCGTTTCGAGCCCGCGTCATAGCGCCAGAACGGTCGCACCAGTACCGCGGTGGCGAGAACCAGGACCAAGCACAGGAAGGCGCTGCCCGACCAGGCCATGCCCAGACCCATGGTGGCCGCCATGGCGCCTGCGCGCAGATCGCCCAGCCTGGGCCCGCCCGCGACGACGACAGTGAAGACGCCTTGCAGGCGTCCCCGCATGGAGTCGGGAGCGTAGGTCTGGAGAATGGTCTCCCGGTAGACCGCGCTGACAAGATCGGCGGCGCCGGCGCAGGCCAGCAGGGTGGCAGCCCCCCACAGCGAGTACGTGGTTCCTGCCAGGCCGACCGCTGCGGCCCAGCCTGCCACGGCCGCTGCCAGAGCGATGCCCTGACGGCGTACCTTTGCGATCCACCCGCTGAACAGTCCGGCCGCGAGCGAGCCGATGGCGATCGAGGCGTAGAGCAGGCCCACGCCGCCGTGGAAGCGGGAGTTGGCCGCCTGCGGGAACACAGCTGTCGGCATGGCCAGCACCATGGCCGCGACATCCAGCGCAAAGGACATCCACAGCACAGGGTTGGCGCCGATGAAGCGCAGTCCATCCCACACCGAGCGGAGTCCGCCCCGTGCCGAGAGCGTGTCGAGCGGCGGTACCGCGGGCAGGCGATACGCCGAGTACAGCAGCAAGGTGAAGAGGACGGCGTCGACGCCGTAGGCCCAGGCGAACCCGCCTGGCAGCGCGAGCAGAATTCCCGCGAAGAGCGGGCCGACCACCTGGCCGACGTTCCCGACAGTGAAGTAAAGGGTGTTGGCCGCCGGGATCATGCCGGAGGGAACGATACGGGGAATGATCGCGCCGCGTGAGGCGGACGACACGGCGAACGCAGCCGCCTGGCCGGACACCAGCACGAGGATGAACGGCACCGAGCGGAGATCTGCCAGCGCCTGTGCCAGCAAGGCAAGGGTGATCAGCCACGTGGCGGCGGACGCCGACAGATAGAGCAGACGGCGGTCGACACGGTCGGCGACGGCTCCGCCATACAGGCCGAATACCATGATCGGAAGCAGTGCGGCCAGCCCGGTGAGACCGACGTACCAGGACGAGTGCGACAGCGCGTAGACCTGTACCGGCACGGTGACACCGGTGACCATGGTGCCCACGTAGGCGGCTGCCTGTGCCAGCAGGAGGCGCCGAAACGCCGCTATGGTCAAGGGACGTGGGTCCAGGGCCGCCCCGCGAAACCTCCGCGCCAGGCGCACGGACAGCCCCTCCTCGTGTCGCCCGCGATGCCCCGGCGAAGAAGATCGTGTAGTGCTCATGGCCTCACGCTCGCAGGCAGCCATGATGCCGCGCTTCCGATAATCTGCCGATCAATGTCGGAGAACAGCCAGTCAGGTACGAGCCCGACGATCACGCGGCACGATCACAACGCCGGTCAGGTCATCGGGCGCCACCGCCATGCGTTCCACCAACTCGTCTACGTCAGCACCGGCGTTCTCGCCGTCCAGACGGGAGAGGCGTCCTGGGTCGCCTCCAGCGCCCAGGCGATGTGGATTCCGGCAGACACCTGGCACCAGCATCGGGTCTACGGCCCCAGTTGTGTGCACACCATTGGATTTGCTCCGGACGACGCCCCGCTGCCGCCCGCATCACCCACGGTCGTCTTCGTCGAGCCGCTGCTGCGCGAACTCCTCATCGCCCGCAGCGATCCGGACCTGTCGGGGCCGGAGTCGGATCGCCTCCAGGCGGTCATGCGCGACAGACTGCGGCGCTCTCACGTCCAGCCGCTCACCCTGCCCACACCCCAGGACCCCAGACTGGTGCGGGCCTGCGGCCTGGCCACCGAGAATCTGGCCGAGCTGCGCACCGTGACCTGGCTGGCCCGGCAGTCCGGCGTGGGCGAACGCACCCTGTCACGGCTGTTCCGGACCGAATTCGGCATGACGTACCCGCAGTGGAGAACCACCACCCGGGTGTTCCACGCCATGATCCAGCTCGCCGAGGGTGCGACCGTCACCGAGACCGGCCGCCGCTGCGGATGGGCGACGACGAGCGCCTTCATCGACACTTTCACCCGCACCATCGGTCAGACGCCCGGGAACTACCGAGCCCTGGCGTGCGGGATCCCCCGCAGCTCCCCGGCACGTGAGCACGCGGGCGGCCGACCGCGTACGCCCCTCGGGGGCGTCGTGGGGTGGCCGCTCTCCTGATCCCAGTTCAAAGTCGTGCTGCGACGCGGATCAGATCGGCGACTGTACGAAGGTGGCTGTGCGGCGGCCAGGCGATCACCGTTGTCACGGGCGGAGCGTCCAGCACCGGTACGGCGGCAAGGTCCTGGCGCAGGTCGGCGCCGGCCGACTCGGGAATGACCGCGGTGGTACGGCCGAGCGCGATCAGCTGGAAGAGCTGTGTCAGGTTCCGTACCTCCGCGCCCGGCCCTTCCGGGTAGTTGCCGCCCGGACCGGGCCAGCGGGCCATCGGGAGCGTTGGCAGGGTGGTGACGTCGGCCATCCGGACCTTGGAGCGGCCGGCGAGCGGGTGTGAGGCCGGCAGGATCGCGACCTGCCCCTCGGTGTACAGGGTTTCGGTGTCGAGCCCGGCTGCCGAGTCGAAGGGCAGGTGGAGCAGAGCCACGTCGGCTTGCCCGTCCTGCAGCAACTGCTGGTGCTGGTGTGCCTCGCAGAGCAGCAGATCGACGGTGGCTGCGCCGGGTTCCGCGGCGTAGGTGTCGAGCAGTTTCGTCAGCAGCTCGTCGGCGGTGCCGGATTTGGCGGCGAGGACGAGGCCGGGGTGTGCTGTCGCGGCCCGTCGGGTTCGCCGCTCAGCTGCGGTCACTGCGCTGAGGATCGTGTGTCCTTCGGCCAGCAGCACGGCTCCGGCCTCGGTGAGCGTGACCTTGCGGCTGGTGCGTTCCAGCAGTGCGATGCCGAGCCGCCGTTCGAGCTGGGTGATCGCGCGGGACAGGGGCGGCTGGGCTATCCCGAGGCGCTGGGCAGCCTTGCCGAAGTGCAGCTCCTCGGCGACGGCGACGAAGTACCGCAGCTCGCGTATTTCCATGAGTACAGGCTAATGACGGGCGGACGACTCATCGATATCGCTCGGGTATTGCTGCACTACCGAGATGGTGTTGGTGCCCGGCTGCAGGGCGGCCATGCTCGGTGTCATGAGCGAGAAGACGATCGCGCTGGTCACTGGCGCGAACAAGGGAATCGGGTATGAGATCGCGGCCGGGCTGGGTGCGCGGGGCTGGAGTGTCGGTGTCGGCGCCCGGGACGAGCGGCGCCGGGAGGACGCCGTGGCGAAGTTGCGCGCGGCTGGTGCCGACGCGTTCGGCGTACCCCTGGACGTGACCGACGGCGCGAGCGTGACCGCCGCGGTCCAACTGATCGAGGAGCGTGCGGGGCGGCTGGACGTACTGGTCAACAATGCCGGCATTGCCGGCGGCTGGCCGGAGGAACCCACGACCATCGACCTGGAGACCGTGCGGCGACTGGTGGAGACCAACGTCATCGGCGTCATCCGGGTCACCAGCGCGATGCTGCCGTTGCTGCGCCGTTCGGCGCACCCGCGGATCGTCAACCAGTCCAGCCACGTCGGCTCCCTGACACTGCAGACCACGCCCGGCGTCGACCTCGGAGGGATCAGCGGGGCCTACGCGCCGACGAAGACCTACCTCAACGCCGTCACCATCCAGTACGCCAAGGAGCTGAGCGGCACCAACATACTGATCAACAACGCCTGCCCCGGTTACGTGGCCACCGACCTCAACGGCTTCAGCGGGACCCAGACCCCCGAGCAGGGCGCGGCGATCGCCATCCGGCTGGCGGCCCTGCCGGACGACGGCCCGACCGGCCAGCTGTTCGACGAGAACGGGGCCGTGCCCTGGTGACCTTGGCCTGACCTTCGGATCGGTGACTCGGGCGCGAAGCGGGTCTTGGGCAGGGCGCGGCTGTTCCGCCAGCGGAGACAGGCGGCGATGGCGGCGTGTGGCTCATCGACCATCTCCTCGGTGAGCAGCGGGGCGCTGGCGGTGATCCGTCCGACGCGCGGCACATCCTCCGGTAGCTCAGGTTGGTGCCAGGCGGCGTCAGGCTGAGGCGGATTCCCAAGTCAGCGCATGGTCGAGCGAGCTGGGGCACGACTGCATACCCGGGTATGTGGCGAGACTGATCAGCACGTCGAGTCGGCGGCCCGCGTCCTGCAATTCGGCGACCTTCGCTTTGATACGGGAACGCTCGTCGAGCAAGCGTTCCAGCAGCTCAGGGTCGACTTGGCGGGCATCGATGGCGGGCAGGAGGGTCGCGATCACGCGGCTGCCGAGGCCTGCTGCGTAGAGCTGCTGGATGATCCCCACACGGTCCACGGCCGACTCCGGATAGACGCGCTGACCGCTGGTCGTGCGCTGGGGCTGCAGCAGGCCCTGTTCCTCGTAGTAGCGCAGGGCGCGCGTGCTGACCCCGGCCTTGTTGGCCAGTTCGCCGATACGCATCGTGACTGCTCCTGCCGGCGACGCCGCCTGTCGCGACTTGCCCTTGACGTCAACGTGAAGTCTTAGCGTAGGGCGCTGCGGGGCGGAAACGAATCTCCCTCCGCCCACCGAAAGGAACGATCATGGATATTGCCGGTTCCACCGCACTCGTGACCGGAGCCAACCGCGGGATCGGTCGGCGCTTCGTCGACGAGCTCCTGGCCCGGGGAGCCAAGAAGGTCTATGCCACTGCTCGCCGCCCGGAGCTGATCGATACGTCCGACTCGCGGGTCACGCCGCTGTACCTGGACTTGCTGGACGAGAAATCGATCGCGGACGCAGCCGCAGCAGCGCAGGACGTTGCGGTACTGGTCAACAACGCCGGCATCGCGACCGGGGCGCAGCTGCTGACCGATGACTTGGACCAGATCCGGCAGGATCTGGAAACTCACCTCTTCGGTACGCTCCGGGTCATTCGCGCCTTCACTCCACACCTCGCTTCCAACGGCGCAGGAGCGATCGTGAACATTCTGTCCGTACTGTCGTGGGTCGCCACCCCCCAGGGATCGGGGTCCTACTCCGTGGCCAAGGCCGCGGAGTGGAACATGACCAACGGCGTGCGCGTGGAACTCGCCGATCAGAAGATCCTCGTCCAGGGCGTGCATCTGGGGGCCGCGGATACCGACATGATGGCGGGACGCGATGCCCCCAAGATCGACCCGGCCGAGGTGGCACGAGCCAGCCTCGACGGCGTGCAGGCCGGGGCCATCGAGGTGCTCGTCGACGACCCCAGCCGCTTCGTCAAGGCCGCCCTCTCAGGCGACCCTGCGCAGCTTTACAGCGTGCCGTCCGGGAACTGACCCGTCCCGGTGCGCCCAGACCGCGGCGCCGGTTCTCGCCCAGCACTGAGCGGGGCTCGGTGCCGGCTTGCGGCCACTTCGGACCAACCGGCGCCGCGGACATCAGGACACCGGCTGACTTGCCGTGGCCGATCGGGTGTGGCAGCGGTTGAGTGAGCAACTCGCCGACGAGAGGGCCCACGTCGGATCGCCGGTGGTTCAGGTGACGGGTCGGGCAGTGAGGGGGTCCCGGAGCGTGGGCCGGGAGTTTTGGAGTCCGCGTTGCCGGCGGACGGAAGGTCATATTCGGCGCGGTACGGCCCCGTCCTGCCAGCGGTAGAGATCGCGCAGCAGGGAAATCTCGGCGCCGTGATGGATCAGCTCCCTGTTGACGTGCAGGACGATGCCCTCCATGGGAAACCGCTCGGGACCCACCGTGGGCGGATTCTCCAGGTCAGCGTCCGAGAGCTCGCGGACCCCCGCGTTCCATCTCTCATACATCTCATCGAGCTGTTTCAGCGCCTCGTCAGCGGTCGCCGCGTAAGCGAATGTCTGGGAGTCGACGTCCTGGCCTCCGAAGTGCCATCCGACCCGATATCCCAGACAGGAGACGATGATGTGCGCCAGCCGCCAGGCAATCGTGGTCACCGGCGCCGGCACCGGGTCAGGGGACGCGGAATCCATCGTCCATTCCCCCGAACCTGCCGACATCGGTGCGGCCGACGAGCCACGTGGGCGGATGCTCCAGCAGCCACGCACCGGCTCCCAGAAGTACTCCTCATCGGCAAGACCGTGCAGCCGCGGCCGCAGGTTCTTGTGCCAGTGCCGGTCCAGCTGGTCCGCGATTCGCTCGCTTCTCGTCATTTCCGCACACTACATACAACGGAGACCTGGCTGCGCCCCTGGCGGACGCCGGCACCGAGAACATCAGCGCGTCTCTGACTCACGGCGTGCTGACGGTGCACGTCCCCGGGCACCAGGCCCAAGCATCGGATTCCAATCGGGTGAGGCGAGTCCGGGGCGGCGCGGAACCGGCCGCGCTTGACGACAAGTGCCCCGGGCGAAGGGAGGTCACGATGGACGTCCTGGTACTGATCGGCCGCATCCTGCTCGTGGGGTTGTTCCTCAGCTCCGCCGCCGGTCACCTCACGAGGACAAAGGCCATGGCCGGGTACGCATCCTCCCGGGGTGTCCCCGCCGCAGGTCCTGCCGTCTTCGCGAGCGGCCTGCTGCTCCTGGCGGGCGGCCTGAGCGTCCTGCTCGGGATCTGGGCCGACCTCGGGGCCCTGCTGCTGGCTGTGTTCCTGCTCCCCACCGCGTTGCTGATGCACGCCTTCTGGAAGGAGACAGACCCGCATGTCCGGCAGAACGAGCAGGTCCATTTCCTCAAAGACGTCTCCTTGGGCGGGGCGTGCCTGATGCTGCTGGCGCTGTTCTCGTACGCCGGTGCGGAGCTGGGCCTGACCATCACCGGCCCGTTGTTCGACGTCGGCTGACCGGGCCCGGGGGCCACGCACTGGCCGCGGCGGCCGGCGGACGGGCCCGCAGCGGTGCCAGTCCTCGCCACGAGGCTGCCTGAGCTGCGTCGGCATCGGCCCGGCAGGCTGGCCGGACGGGCGGGTGCGCGGGGCATCGCCGACCATGCCATGCCCACGCAAGTCTGGCCTTCGTACACGCCGCGCTGCGGCGTCCCCGTCACCCGCACAGCGCAGTCCGGCCACCGTCCCCCTTCGGCATCGAGCCGCAGACCGGCGCACCGACGGGTTCCCTCCCCGCTGTGGCTCACCAGGCGCGGTGGGCGACAGCTCGCGCAGGATGGTGCCTGTTGCCCGGCCGTGCCTTTCCGCCTGCGGCGCAACGCTGCCCATTCCTCGTTCTTTCAGGGAGCATCCTATGGCTGTGACAACGGAGGAACTCGTACCGATGCTGGAGGATGCGCGCCAGGCGCATGCCGCGGTCCTCGACCGGTTCCGTGCGGATGTGGCGGTCACGCCGCCGGGACCGCACCGGCAGCTGCTCGAGCGTCATACCGATGAGGTGGAGGAGAGTGTCGACCTCATCCAGCACCAGGTGCGCCGACTCCAGCGGCGGGGCCTCGTCGGCTCGGCGGCTGCTACGGCGCGGTTCGTCGCGCGGGGCGTGGCGGGCACGGCGCTGCTGCCGCTGCGGGCCGGTTCAAAAATCGTGACGGGGATCGTGTACGGCACGGGTCCGGCCGATGCGCGGCAGCTGCTGAGGAACACGGAGGAGGAATACGCGGCCGCGGCGCGGGCGCTGGCGGCGTCGCGGGCGGGTGAGGTCCTCGCCGAAGGGGTGGATGACCAGGCAGCCGCCGATGCGCTCGGCTCGGTCCGCCGCCAGGACGAGGAACTGCTGCAGGCACTGGAGCACAGCCTCGCCGAGCACGCCCGCGCCGTGGCCACGCGCACCAACGGCTCCCGGCCGGCCCAGGGCCGCGGCGGCGCTCTGGCCGACGCGGCAGGCCAGGCGGTGCGGGGCGCTTTCGAACGTGCTCGCGAGATGACGCTGCGCGGCGGCCGACAGGCTGGGGGTGCGGCCGAGGGCGCGCTGCGGGAGACGGCTCAGCCCGGCCGCATGGCTGAGGAAGTTCAGGGAGTGGTCACGCGGGAGGAGGATCTGCCGATTGCCGGGTTCAGCCAGCTCAGTACTGAGAAGATCCAGCAGCGGCTGCGCACGCTGTCTCAGTCGGAGCTGACGGTGATCGAGGGCTACGAGCGCGCGCATGCCCACCGCAAGGGGGTGCTGGAGGCGATCGAGCGGATGCGCGGCAGTGAGCCGTGGGACGGCTACGACGCCATGGGCCCGGCCGAGATCGCCGCGCGGCTGCAGGACGCCCCCTCCGGGGTGGCGCGTCAGGTGAGGGAGTACGAGCGGCGCCACCGGCAACGCCTGGACGTCATCTCCGCCGCTGAGGCCCGCATCCCCAGCAGCTGACCGGGCACAAAAGGAAGCCGCCCCGGGGCACTCATGTATGCGGGTCCCGGGGCGGCACACACCGGCGTGGGCCCGCCTGCCGCGCGTGCTACTGCCTGTGGGGCGGGGCACGTCGCGCGGCGGCCCGGGCTGGGCCTGTGCGTGGTGCGGTCACTCGCCGGTCGTGATCTCGATGTTGCCCAGGCGCCCGAAGAGGTCGTTGAATTCGGCGAGCGGGTCCATGGTCCAGCCGGGGAACCGCCGTTCGCCGAGCCGGGACGTGCCGCGTCGTACAGGCAGTGTCATCGCCTTCACCTCCGCACACGCTGTGGTTTCGTACCTTTTGCGAAGTTCCCCCACGGTTGAGGCTGACACCGGCCGGCGCCCCTCGAATTCGCGCCGGCACATCGTGCGCCGGCGAGCCGAGCGGCATCCCGATCGACTCCTCCGCAGGAGTGGAGGTCCCTCCTGCCGGCACGGCCCGCAGCGGCCGACGCCCCGGGGCAGCCATGCGGGTGACACCTACTGGCGCGGCGACGTGCACGAGTGCCTGCGCGAGTATCGCACCCTCGCGACCAGCACGTTCCTCGCGCACGCCGTCGCCCTCATCGTGCCGCGCTCCGCTCAGTGCAGGGCCGTCCTCAGAGTGGAGCGGGGGGGTGGGTGGCGGTGCCCGTGCACCGGCGCCGAGAGATCACTTGTCATGAGGGCTGCGGCTCGCCGGTCCCGGGCGTGGCCGGCTGCGGCCGGCCGAAGAGCAGGTCGTAGCCCGGTGGCAGCTGCAGGAGGACTCTGCCCATCAGGTCTTCGCCCGCGGCATCGGCCGCGACGCTGAGCACCGCGCTGACATCCCAGGTCGCTGTCTGTTCGGTGGCTCCCTCGATCCATGCCGCTGTGGCCCGGATGAACCGCTCCGGGGAGAGCGGTTCACGCGCCTGGAGCGGGTTGAGCAGCACCATGGCGAACGTTTCGGGGAGCCGGGCTGCCAGCTCGGCTCGTGCCTCACCCACCAGGTGTGCGCCCAGGAGGGCGAGTACGACGCGGGCGGCCCGCTCCGCCTCCTGCGGTGTGCTGTACTCACCCCGCTCCTGCACCGCTGTCAGGAACCCGTCCCACTGCATGCGCATGGAATGCCTCCCTGGTCCATGCGGGTCGACCGATCGCGGCAGGCACTGACGCTGCATGGTGGCCCCGCCGTGATCGTTGGCCGCCACTGGTTTCACCTTCAGGACTGCCGACCTCGGGGTCAGCCCCTGCTACCGCTGAGGGACGGCGAGTTCACGACCCTGGTAGAAGCCTTCCTGCTCCTCGGCGACGTACGGGGCCATTTTGGCGCGCCGCTGCGCCTCGGGCTCGGAGGCCCGCCAGGAATCGCACGCCTCCTTGGAATCCCAGAAGGAGACGCCGGTGATCTCCAGTCCGTCCTCGGACCAGTAAGCGAAGGCGCGGCGCAGACCCTCGGGGTAGGGTTCCGGCTGCCACGCCCCCTCGAATTGCTCCAGGGTGCCTGGCCGAAGGCGGCGCGTGGTCACCCAGACAAAGTGCTCCTCCATCACGTCCTCCTTGCAGCGCCGTTCAGCTTGCCGCCCCCCCCTGAAGTTGCCGGGACGTCAGGTGACGCTGCCGGTGCTTCCGGCGAAGCCGGGACCGGCGAGCCGAGCAAAGGTGTCGTGGTCCATCTTGGTTCCTTCCGGCCGGGGCAGGCCGCAGACAGGTGGGCGGCACGCCGACGTGCTCCCGGGGGCGAGTCCGAGGGCGTCTTCCCTTTCAGCATCGCGCCGATGCCCTCATCGCGCATACGGCGGGCGACGCCGGTGACGTGCGCGTGGGCTGGCCTCGGTCGGCAAAGCGGTCAGGACTGCGCCCGAACAAGCGCCCAGCTCCATATCGGGCAGTCAGCCACCGCTTTCCGCGAAGGGCGACAGAGCCGGTGCGCGCCTGGCGCGCGGCGCCAGAAGCCGTATCGATGCCACCATGAATCTTCCCTCCCTTCGGCATGCCAACAGTCCCCAGGGGTGAGCCCCAGGGCGCCGCACGCTGCAGGCGCCCACCAGGGGCAAGCGCATGCGCTGAACCCGCCGAACCCGGCGCCCGGGATGCTGCTGCACCCCGCTCACCCGTGCCGGGCAGCCGAACCTGCGCCGGCGACTGCTTGTCTGCTGCTTGCTGGGGGCCGGGGGGAGACCTACCCGGCCGGTGGTGGTTCGGCGACCTCTGCCTGAGCGGGCCGCAGCAGCTGGTCACCGACCCGGTAGCCAGGGCGCAGGATCGAGGTGCAGGTGGGCTGTGCAATGTGGTCGGAGTGGGTACAGGAGACGGCCTCGTGCACGGCGGGGTCGAAGAGGTCGCCCACCGCGCCGAAGGACTCGAGCCCCAGGGCCGCGAGTTCCCTCTGAAGTAGGTCGGTGACGCGCCGGAAACCGCCGGTGACCTCTCCTTGCTTGCGGGCCTGATCGACGGCGTCGAGGACAGGCAGGAAACGGGCGAGCACGTTGGCCACGGCGATCTCGCCGACCGCGCGGCGGTCGCGGCTCACCCGCTTGCGGTAGTGCTCGTACTCGGATTGCAGGCGCTGCAGGTCCGCGATGCGGTCACGCAACTGGGTCCGCAGGTCATCGGCTTCGCCTGCGGCCGAGTCCGCCTTCCGGACGGGTTCGATGTCGCCGCCGCGGCGGGGCTCCAGGCTGGTGCCTGGCGCCCGCCGCCGGTTGTCCCGGATGAGCGACAGCGGGTGCTCGCCGGGTCGGTGGGTGTCGCTCGGGCGAGTCATCCGGTGCCCTCCTGCCGCTTGTCGTCGTCGACGATCTCAGCGTCGACGACGTCCTCGTCCTGCCCGGCGGTGCCTGCCCCGCCACCGTCGGCACCGGAGGCGGCCTGCTGCCGGCCCTGCGCCTGCTGTGCCTGGGCGTACATGACGGTGCCCACCTTCTGGGCCGCGGCGGTGACCTTGTCGGCGGCCTGCCGCAGGGTCGCGGTGTCGGTCGATTCCGCCTTCAGCGCCTCCTTCAGCTCCGTCAGCGCGCCGTCGACCTCGGCCTTGACGTCACCGGGGATCTTGTCGGCGTTGTCGGTGAGCAGCCTCTCGGTCTGGTAGGCGACCTGTTCGGCCTGGTTGCGGGTTTCGGCGGCCTCGCGGCGGCGCCGGTCCTCCTCGGCGTGCTGCTCGGCCTCGCGCATCATGCGGTCGATGTCGTCCTTCGCCAGCGAGGAGCCGCCGGTGACCGTCATGCGCTGCTCCTTGCCGGTGCCCAGGTCCTTGGCGGAGACGTGCGTGATGCCGTTGGCGTCGATGTCGAAGGTGACCTCGATCTGCGGCATCCCGCGCGGGGCCGGCGGCAGGCCGGTCAGCTCGAACACGCCGAGCTTCTTGTTGTACGCCGCGATCTCACGCTCACCCTGGTAGACCTGGATCTGCACCGACGGCTGGTTGTCCTCCGCGGTGGTGAAGATCTCCGAACGCTTCGTCGGGATCGTGGTGTTGCGCTCGATCAGCTTGGTCATGATGCCGCCCTTGGTCTCGATACCGAGGGACAGCGGCGTGACGTCCAGCAGCAGGACGTCCTTGACCTCGCCCTTGAGGACACCGGCCTGCAGGGCGGCGCCGACAGCGACGACCTCGTCGGGGTTGACGCCCTTGTGCGGGTCCTTGCCGGTCAGCTCCCGCACCAGCTCGGTCACCGCCGGCATCCGCGTCGAGCCGCCGACCAGGATGACGTGGTCGATGTCGGACACCCTGATCCCGGCGTCCTTGATCGCGTTGTGGAACGGGCCCTTGCACCGATCCAGCAGATCACTGGTCATCTGCCGGAACTGGGCCCGGGTGAGCTTCTCCTCCAGATGCAGCGGCCCTTCGGCGGAGGCGGTGATGTACGGCAGGTTGATCGTCGTCTCCGACGAGGACGACAGCTCGATCTTGGCCCGCTCGGCGGCCTCGCGCAGCCGCTGCACGGCCATCTTGTCCTTGCCCAGGTCGACGCCGTAGTTGTTCTTGAACTGCTTGACCAGGTGATCGACGATCCGCTGGTCCCAGTCGTCGCCGCCCAGGTGGGTGTCGCCGTTGGTGGCCTTGACCTCGACCACGCCCTCGCCGATCTCCAGCAGCGACACGTCGAAGGTGCCGCCACCGAGGTCGAAGACCAGCACTGTCTGGTCGTTCTCCTTGTCCAGGCCGTAGGCCAGGGCGGCGGACGTGGGCTCGTTGATGATCCGCAGGACCTTCAGCCCGGCGATCTCCCCGGCTTCCTTGGTCGCGGTGCGCTGGGAGTCGTTGAAGTACGCCGGCACGGTGATGACCGCGTCCGTGACGTCTTCACCGAGGTACCCCTCCGCGTCCCGCTTGAGCTTCTGCAGCACCCGCGCGGAGATCTCCTGTGCCGTGTACTTCTTGCCGTCGATGCTTCCCGTCTCCGGGAACCGCCAGTTCGCGTCGCCCATGTGGCGCTTGACGGAACGCACGGTGCGCTCCACGTTGGTGACCGCCTGACGCTTGGCCACCTCACCGACCAGCACCTCGCCGCTCTTGGCGAAAGCGACCACCGACGGGGTGGTCCGCGCCCCTTCCGTGTTGGTGATGACCGTGGGCTCGCCGCCCTCCAGCACGCAGACGACCGAGTTCGTAGTGCCGAGGTCGATTCCCACTGCACGTGCCATGGTCCTCTCCTCCATCTGCATCCCAGCTAACAATCTGTATAAAGTTCACGTCTCGGACTGTCGAGAAATTCCCGTTTCGACCTCCTTGGGTGCTTTGGTGACGGGCGGAACGTAGTCGCCCGCGAGCGTGCGGTCCCACCATGCGCCGGTCGAGCGCAGCTGGCTCCAGGTGGTGAACCGGTAGAGGTAGAGGCGAGCCCGGACGTAGGTGGGCGGTGCAGCGGGGAACGGATTACCGCGCAGCAGTCGCAGCACAGCCCGGTTGCCGTCGAGGAGCGCGAGGAGAAGGGCCGCGAACCAGGACGCCGCGTAGGCCGGGGACAGGGCGGCGAACCACATCAGCCAGTCGAGACGCAGGTGGTAAGGGGCCACCTGCCGTGGCAGACGCCGCACCTCCCCCGGCTTGCCCTTGAAGCCGTATTCCTTCCACACCGTGGCATCGGTGAGCTCCGGCTCGTCCGTGCCCTCGACGACCACCTCGTAGCGCTCCCGGCCGACGCTGCCGAAGGCGCCGTAGGTGTTGACCAGGTGCAGCGGGGTGAAGGAGGCGTTCATCAGTTGGCGGCGGGAGAGCAGGTTGCGGGCCGGCCAGTAGCTCAGCACCGCCACCAGGAGCGTGACCCCCAGCACCGTCCCCTCGTACCACGCCGGTGTGGCCGCGAACTCGGACGGTGCGGGAAGGTCCAGCGCATCGGTGATGGCCGAGCCGCCGAGGACGGGCAATGCGAGCACGACCGTCAGCCAGTTCAGCCAAGCGAAGTTCCCGGACGCCACCAGCCACAGCTGGGTGACGATCATGAAGACAGCGGCCACGCTCGCCACCGGCTGCGGGGCGAACAGCGCGAACGGCACGACGACCTGGGCGACATGGTTGGCCGTGGCCTCCACCCGGTGCACCGACTTCGGCAGGTGGTGGAAGAACCAGCTCAGCGGGCCCGGCAGCGGCTGGGTCTCGTGGTGGTAGTAGAGGCAGGTCAGGTCGCGCCAGCAGGGATCACCGCGCAGCTTGATCAGCCCGGCCCCGAACTCCAGCCGGAACAGCAGCCACCGCAACAGGTACAGCACCAGCACCGGCGGAGCCACCTCGTCGTTGCCGATGAAGATCGCGAGAAAACCCGCTTCGAGCAGCAGCGACTCCCACATGAACGCGAACCACGTCTGGCCGACGTTGACGACCGACAGATACAGCGTCCACAGCACCGCCCACATCGGCATCGATGCCCACAGCGGCACGAGGTCGCCCGCTCCCGCCGCCAGAGCGGCGGACAGCGCTACTCCCGTCCAGGTCACGGCGGCGAAGAAGCGGTCGGAGTAGTGCAGGAGGAAAATGTTCGGCGCCTGCTGAGTACTAACTCCCCAGCAGAAGATCACCACAGCCCCTGAACAGCACCGCACCGACCGGCACGCCGCGCCGCCGCTGGAAGCAGGCGGCCATGAACAGCCCCAGCAAGGCACCGCGGCCGGGTAGGCCGCTGACCGCCGCTGACCGCCGCTGACCGCCGCTGAGGGCTTGCTTCCCGCCTCGCAGTCAGGACGACTCCACTCCCCCGGCACATCCTTCCCGGCTGCCGCCCGCCCCTCAGCCCGCGGCAGCCGGATCAGGCTTCCGAACGCCCATTTCCCAACCGCAGGGCCGCGCCGTGCCACTACTCCTGCCCTATGGGATGTGACGTGGCTCCTACGCGAGCTCTGCCCTGCCTGCACAGAATGAGGACTTTCCCCCTGTCATCGAGTCGACAGCCTTGCGAGAAGGAAGTCCGCACATGTCCGAGCACGTGCATGTTCGCATCAACCAGGGGCTGGGAGTCACCGAAAACGGTGAACTCGTAGAGCATTCCTCCTGCCGCTGCGGGGCCACCTGGACCCAGACCTACCAGGTGCCGGAAGAGAGCTCCGAGTAACCAAGGCGCCTTATCGCCAAGCGTTCACTGGCTGCATCCGCGACCCATGAGTGATCAACTCTGCGGCCCGCCAGATGATGGTCGCATACCGACGCGCCACTCCGGAGCGGCGCAGCATCGTCGGACGACGCCCCGCTACAGCGAGCGGTGGACTCGCGGCGGGGTGCGGGGAGTGGGCGCCGGTCGTCTGAAAGGGCAAGCTGGCCGGGGTCGCCCCGTCACATTGCACCTCGGCCGCGCACCGGCGCCGGCATCGGCATCGGCATCGACTCGATCAGGTTCGCCATCGGCCGACTCATCCCTCCACGCCGGTGGCGTCGTGGGACGCGCCGACGGGCTTGGACTCCGGGGAACCGCGCTGACGCAGATAGACCGACAGCACCGCCATCGAGGCAACCGCCAGCATCTCGGACTGCCAGTTCTGCAGCGTGCGGTTCCAGAAGTCAGCCGCTCCGAGGTATTGGGGCCAACTCAAGGGGGACTGCAGCTGGCGCAGCTGCTGCTGGTTGAAGGCGGCGACTCCGGTGACCGACTGCACCAGCCACGACAGGATGAAGATCGTCCCCATGACCAGCAGCAGGGAGTGGGAGTAGATCTTCCGCCGCCACCCGCGCGCCCCGGCCCATCCGGGAGAGTCCGACGTGGCGTGCTCGCCGACCATCTGGTCCTCATCCGACTCCGGGCCGTGCCTGCCGAGCTCTTTCGACTCCGGGGATCCACGCTGCACCAGCCAGATCGTCGCGGCGATGAAGAAGAAGAACTGCAGGTACTCCGACTGCCAGTTCTCACTGGCGTCGACAGCGAAGTCGGAGGAGGTCACGTACTCCCAGAAGCTGACCGTGGCGAGCTGCTCGGCCACCATCTGGTTGTTGAAGTCGGCGTGCCCGGCGACGGCCTGTCCGATCAGCATCGCGAGGAACAGCGCGGTGAAGAACAGGCCGAGCCCGTTCTCGTAGAGGAAACGCCGCACAGTGCGCGCGCCGGCAGGCCGCTGGGAAGGCGCCTGACTCATCGCTGCATCAGCCCCAGCGCCGCGAAGTAGGCAAGTCCGGCGCCGATCAGGATCAGCTGTGCTGCGAACATGGCCTTCACCGTCATCACCCGCTCTTGACCTGGCACTGGTAGGGCTGTGCGGGGCGCTGCCGGCAGCCGACCGCGATCACCAGCCACCCCTGCGGAAACCGGGACAGGAACAGCGTGTCGTTGTGCAGCACCACGCGCGCCTGCTGGCCATAGACGTCGACGGTGCGTACGCGACCGCCCACCATCAGCTCCTCCAGGCCGATTGCCTGCGAGCAGGGGCGTTTGGCCGACTGTTCGACCTCCTGCCGTGCACCCGGGGCCAGAGCCGCGCACAGGCGGGCAGGTGCCTGTTGCGCGAGTGCCTGTTCAAATCTGGTCACAGCCGCCTGGACATCGTCCTCGCGCTCGGAGACGCTGCCGCAACCACTCAGCGCGCTCAGCGCCAGTGCGGCCACCGCTGCCATGCCGTACCGCCATTCCCGCATAGCGTCACCTCTCGGTGCCGGACCGGCGTGCGGCACCCGCACAAGTACACAAAGCGTGCTGAACAGCGCGTTCGTGCCACGCTTGTCCAGTCCCTCGTTCGGTCCAGGCCGGGGCCGGCAGCGTGTGCCCCGGCTTCCGGTCCCCGTCCAGGGCGCCCGGAAGAGTCCCACGACGACCATGCGCCCGGCGCCGAGCACCACTGAGGGTCAGAGCAACCCGCTCGACCGCGCCTTCATGATCACTTGGGCGCGGTTGCGGGCGCCGAGCTTCCGCATGACCTCCCGCAGGTAGATCTTGACGGTGTTGACCGACAGGTTCAGCTCGGCACCGATCTCGAGGTTGGTGTGGCCGGACGCGACGAGGCGCAGGACGTCGTACTCACGGGCGGTGACCGGTGAGACGGAGGTGGCGGTGTGAGTGAGCTGATAGGTGCCGCTGCGGACGACGCTGCGAACAACGTCACGGACCGCCGTCACGTTCGCGTCCTTCACGAGCAGCCCGCAGGCCCCTGCCGCGAGAGTGGAGGCGACAGAGGCGTGCTCCGGGAAGGCCGTGAACACCAGCACCCGAAGTAGTCGTCCACCGAGTCCGGCCCTCCGGCTCGGTGGACCTTGCCTGTCAGGCCGGTCCCCGGGCGGACCTCCAATCCACGCAACAGGCCCGTCCGGTTGCCGACCACGCGTTCGAGGCTCAGCGTCCCGAACGTGGTGGGAGAAGCGGCCCAGGCCACCTCTCCCGGGCCCGCCATCGCCGCGATCGCCCTGCGCAGGGCCTCACCGCGGTCGAGGGCGGTGACCAACTCGGCGTACTGTCCCGCGAGATCGGCGAGCGACGGGCCGGACAGGCCGCCGTCGGACACCTTCGCCGTCACCCGTCGCCGCCGTACTTGATGGGTTCGCGCCGCATGATCTTGCCGGTCGAGGTCTTGGGAAGGTCGTCGACGAAGCGGATCAGGCGGGGGCGCTTGTAGGCGGCGAGGAACTCGCCCGCGAAGGCGATCAACTCCTCCTCGGTCGCCTTCGCGCCTTCGGCGGGGACGACGTAGGCACAGGCCAGTTCGCCCTTGACGGCGTCGGGGACCGGTCCGGCGGCGACCATCGCGACCGCCGGATGTCCGGCCAGGACCCGTTCGATCTCGGCCGGGTACACGTTGTAGCCACCGGTGATGATCATGTCTTTGCGGCGGTCGACAGGGATGAACCGGGCGTGTTCGCCCGGCCGTTCAGGTTCGCCGGGGGCCTGAGGCCGGGACGGGTCTCCTCATCCATCAATACCCCCCTGGGTATCCTGCTACTGTCCTCCTATACCCGCCGGGGTATTCGACGCGAGGAGGCCATGTGACCAGCACGACGTTCCCCCAGGTGACGGGGCACGAGCCGGAGCCACCCCCGCCAGCACGGTCCGGGCCGTTGGGGCGGCTCGGTGACTGGACCGCGGGGCACTTCAAACACGTACTGATCGGCTGGCTGGTCGTGGTGGCCGTGCTCGGCGCCTTCGCTCCGCAGGTCACGTCGGCTCTGTCCGGGGCGGGCTGGCAGAGCAACGGCTCGGAGTCGGTGCGGGTGCGCGAACTGGCGCAGGAGCACTTCGGCGGAAGCGCCTCGTCCGCGATCCAGGTGGTCATCAGCTCGAAAGGCGACAGGGTCACCGACGCGCCCGTGCGAAAAGTGATCGCCGAGGTCACCCGCGAGCTGAGGGCCGACCATCGGATCGGCGAGGTGATCGCACCCCAGCCGGGCGTCAGCATCAGCCGGGACGGGCGGACCGCGGTCGTCCTCGGCGGCGCCGATGCGAACACCGACGACATGGTGCGCGCTGCCGACGACCTCAAGGACCCCCTGCGGCAGCTGTCGACCGACGACATCACCGTGCGCGCGACAGGCGCCTCGACACTGTGGAGCGACTTCAACACCGCCAACCTCGATGCGATGATCCACGCCGAGATCCTGTCCTGGCCGGTCGTGCTCGTCGTGCTGGTCATCGCCTTCGGATCACTGGTGGCCGCCGGCCTGCCCCTGCTCCTCACGATGGCGGGCCTGGCCGCCTCGGTCGGCTCGCTGGTCCTGCTCAGCCACGTCATGCCCATCTCCATCTGGGCCATGGACTTCGCCCTGATGTTCGCGCTGGCGCTGGGCATCGACTACGCGCTCTTCCTGGTCGTCCGCTTCCGCGCCGCCCTGGCAGAGACCGGCGACCGTCGCAGCGCAGTCGTCCAGACGATGGACACCGCCGGGAAGGCCGTCCTGCTGTCCGGCCTCACCGTCCTGGTCAGCCTGTCCGCGGTGACCCTGGTTCCCGCCCCCGCCGTACGCACCATGGCGATCGGCATCATGCTCTCGGTCATCTTCGTCCTGGCCGCCACCCTCACGCTGCTCCCGGCCGTCCTCGGCAAACTCGGCCCGCGCGTCAACAGGTTCGCCCTGCCCCGAACCCGGGCCGACCGCCCGTCCTCACCGCTCTTCGCAGCCTGGGGCGAGCGTCTGTGGCGTCAGCCGCTGCGCTTCGGCGCGCTCGCCCTCGCCGTGCTCATCGCCCTGGCCGTACCCGTCTTGGGCCTGAAGACCGCGATGCCCTCCATCAAGGTCGTACCGGACAGCGACAGCTCGCGTCAGGGGTACGAACTCGTTCAGACAGCCCTCGGCAAGGGCGCCCCGGGCATGCTCCAGGTAGTCGTCCCCTCCGGTGATGCCGACGCCACGGTCAAGGTGCTCACGTCCACGGACGGCATCGCCGCCACCGCGCCGGCCCAGCAGGCCGTCGACGGTTCTCGCTGGACCATGATCCAGGCCATTCCGTCCGTCGACCCGTCCGACGGCCAACTGGCGCACACCGTCGCCGACCTGCGCTCCGACCTCCCTCCCCGTGCCCTGGTCGGCGGTGCGGCCGTGGAGAACCTGGACCTCAAACAGGCCCTGGACGACAAGGCGCCACTGGTCATCGGAGTCATCCTGGCCCTCGGCTTCGTGCTGCTCCTCGTCGCCCTGCAGGCCCCGCTGATCTCCGCCCTCGCCGTCCTGACGAACCTCCTGGCCACCGGCGCCGCCTTCGGAGTCGCCAAGCTGATCTTCCAGGACGGGCACCTCTCCGGCCTGCTCGGCTTCGAACCACAAGGCTTCCTCGACGGTTGGGGACCGGTCTTCTTCTTCGCGATGATCTTCGCCATCGCCATGGACTACACCGTCTTCCTGCTGTCCTCGGCCAAGGAGCACTACGAGCACACCCGCGACCCGAAGCACGCGGTTGTCGGCGCGCTCGCCCATTCCGGTCGCGTGGTCTTCGCCGCCGCCGCGGTCATGGTCGCCGTCTTCTTCACGTTCGCGCTCGCCGACCCGCTGCCGCCCAAGGAAATGGGCATCGTGCTCGGCGTCGCGGTCCTGCTCGACGCCTTCCTCATCAGGCTGGTCCTGCTGCCCGTCCTGCTCCGCCTGACCGGGCGCGCCGCCTGGTGGGCCCCGGCTTGGCTGCGCCGGATCCTGCCCGACGTGCGTTTCTCCCACGACTGAATCCCCGAGAGTGGACGGCATCGCCGATCGCGAAGAGCCGCACCTGTGGACGTTCGGCGCCAGTCCGCATGCCGCATGCTGGCGGCACAGCCCGAACGTCTGCCGCGGCAGTCCGCGGAGCCCGGCGCTCTCTCTCGCTGACGCGCGCGCCCCTCTTGCACGACTGCACGACCGGCCCCTTGCGCAAAGCGATGTCCTGCTCACGGCAGACATGTTCAGGACGGCAGCGACCGTCCGCCGTGCGACGCATGTCGCCAGTGGGGAGTGCGGTCCTTGTCGACCAGGGCCGCGCGGACGCCCTCCAGGAAGTCGGGCGTGCGGATGGTCGTGCGTGTGAGGGCGAGTTCGGAGTTGAGGCACTCGCGCAACGTGTGCTGCCTGCCCCGGGACAGCAGGGCGTGAGTGATCTCCAGGCTCTGCGGCGAGGCGGACTCCAGAGCGGCCGACGCGCCTGCCGCCCAGGCGGTGTCGATCTGACGCAGACGTTTCTCGATCTCGCCGAGGTTCGGCGCGCCGAACGCCCAGTCCACGTCCCCGCGTACCTCCGCCAGCCTGCTCTGCGCCACCGGGGAGCGGCCGGTCAGGCGGTTCAGGACCACGTCCACCGGGTCGCCGGGATGGTCGGCCAGGGCGTCCCCGACCGCGTCGAGCCCATCGGCGGGGACGAAGTGCGTGGCCAGCCCCGTATACAGGGCGTCGGCCGCGTCGAGCCGGTGCCCGGTCAGTCCCAGGTACATGCCGATCGCGCCGGGCAGCCTCGGCAGGAAGTAGCTGGCCCCCACGTCCGGGAAGAACCCGATCGCGGTCTCCGGCATCGCCAGCACCGCGCGCTCGGTGACGACACGGAAGCCACCGTGGACCGACAGCCCCAGACCGCCGCCCATGCACACGCCGTCGATGAGCGAGACGACCGGCACGCGATACTCGGCGATCCGGGCGTTGAGCCGGTATTCCGACGCGAAGAACCGCTCACTGGCCTCGGCATCCCCGGCGAGGCTGTGCTCGCGGATCGTGCGGATGTCTCCACCGGCGCAGAACGCCTTCGTGCCGGTACTGGCGAGCACCACAGCGGACAGCGGTATGTGCTCCCACGCCACGAGCACACGGTCGATGGCGGCCACCATGCCTGTCGTCAGTGCGTTGAGCGCCTTGGGCCGGTTCAGCAGGATCCGGCCGACGCCGCGGCGCACGTCGGCGAGAACCTCGACCGCAGCGGTATCAGTCATGGGCCGTCATCTCGTGGTCCCTGCCTTTCGTGGCCATCACGGTTCCTCACTCGCAGGATGTCATGAGTGGATCTGCGCGTAGAGATCCTGGATCTCGTCCACGGTGGGTACGACAGAGTTGTTGGCCGGGGATCCGGACGCGAGCGCCTGCTCGGCCATGAGGCGTGACAGGCGGAACCACTCGACCTTGTCGATGCCGTGGGCTTGAGGATCTGGGCACCTCAAGATCCTTGCACAGGGCGCGGAGCGCCTCGACGAGTCTGTCGGCGGCCGTGGCGTCGCCGTCGGTGGCGGCTCCGAGGGCGCGGGCGCAGTCGGCGTACCGGCTCTCGGCCGCGGGCACGGAAACGCTGTCACCGCGGGGAAGAGCATCGCGTTCGACAGACCGTGGGCGACGTGGAAGTGAGCGCCGATCGGACGGCTCATGCCGTGCACGAGCGCCACGCTGGAGTTGGAGAAGGCGATGCCGGCCCGGTGGCAAGCATCATCGCCTCGCGTGCCTCGGTGTCTCCCTCGTCGGCGTAGACGCCCTGTACGTGGCGGCCGATGCTCCGGATCGCGTTCACGGCAAGGCCGTCGCAGAAGGGATTGGCCTTGCGGCTCACATACGCCTCGACAGCATGAGTGAGCGCGTCGACGCCGGTGTCGGCGGACCGCTTTCCGATCTTGCTCGTCATTCAGTCGACAGATGAGCGGCGGCACATCTGAACTGTAAAGGACTCTTCGCGAAGAACCCTTTGCGAAGAACCCTTTGCGGACTATTGTGTGTGGCATGGCTGATGCAGTGGAGAGGCCGGATGGCCCAAACGTTGAAGAGGACTCGGTTGTCCTGGATGCCAAGGGGCTGCGTGCCCTGGCGCATCCGGTGCGCGTGCAGTTGGTTGGGCTGCTGCGGAAGTACGGCCCGTCGACGGCCACCCGCCTCGCAGAGCGGCTGGGCGTGAATTCAGGTACGGCCAGCTACCACCTCCGGCAGCTCGGCGCGGCCGGTTTCGTCGAGGAGGACACCGAACGCGGCAACGCGCGGGAGCGCTGGTGGCGTTCCGTGCACCGGACGACCTGGTTCAACGATCCGGAGCTGGCCGAGCAGGAACCCGAGGCCGCACTGGCCTACCAGCAGTCCGTCGCCGCCATCTACACCCTGCGCACGCAGCAGACCCTGAACGGGCTTCAGACGATGCCCCGCGCATGGCGGAACACGTTCGACATGAGCGACTGGGCCCTGCGGCTCACGCCCGAGGAAGCCGCCGCCCTAAACCGGGAGTTGACGGAAGTCATCGCGCGCTACCGGCGAGACGCGCCGGAGACGGCCGCCAGTGCCCCTGAGGGAGCCGAACGGGTTGCCGTGATCACGCAGATCCTGCCCGAACTGGATGCGCCCGCCGCGTCCTTGCTCCCTTCCGGCCCTCAGGAGGAGGAAGGAAGACCGACGTCATGACCGACGACGCCTCGGAGGCCAGCGGCATACCCGGCAAGAGGTCCTTACGGCCGCTGGGCGGAGTGCTGGCAGCCATGGCCGTGTCGCTGACCGGCACTCGGATCTCCGTTGTGGCCCTGCCCTGGTTCGTCCTCGTCACCACCGGAAGCGCCACCCAGACCGGACTGGTCGCCTTCTGCGAGATGACTCCCTACGTGGTGGTCAAGGCGTTCACCGGACCGCTGGTGGACCGGATCGGCCCGCGGGCCGTTTCCTGGACCACAGATCTGGCCAGCGCGACCGCAGCCGCCGCGGTTCCCCTGCTCCACACCCTGGACCTGCTCTCCTTTCCCCTTCTACTGGCCCTGGTCGCGCTGATCGGCGCGGCCCGGGGACCTGGCGACCTGGCCAAGGAGGTGATGGTCCCGGAGGCGGCCGAGCGCGGCCGGGTGCCACTGGAGCGGGCCACCGGTCTATCCGGCGTGATCGAGCGGCTCGCCTCCACCGTCGGCCTGGCGGCCGGCGGATCCCTGGTGGCGCTGATCGGTCCACTGACCGGACTCGCCGTCAACGCGGGCTGCTTCGCCCTCGGATCGGTGATCATCAAACTCGCGCTGCCTCGCGGCATGGGGCACGCGGCCGAGGAAGCCCCCTCGCCAGTTGGGGAGACGGGGCCGGGCTACTGGCGGCGGTTCGGCGAGGGCCTCACCTTCCTGCGCGGCGAGCCGCTGCTGCTCACCGTCATCGTCATGGTCGGCATCACCAACCTGCTGGACGCGGCGATCACCTCGGTGCTCGTACCCGTCTGGGCCAGGGAGTCCGGCAACGGGCCGACCGCGATCGGCCTGATGGGCAGCATGATGGGGGCCGCGGGCGTCGGCGGGAGCCTGATCGCCGCGGTGGTCGCGCACCGGCTGCGGCGGCGGGTGGTGGTTCTTACCGGGTTCCTGCTGGCCGGGGCACCGAGGTTCCTGATCCTCACCTTCGATGCCCCGTTGGAGGCGGTACTGGCCGTCTTCGCGATCAGCGGATTCGGTGCCGGCTTCGTCAACCCAGTGCTGGGGGCTATCCTCGTCGAGCGGGTGCCGCGCCGGATGCTGGGCCGGGTCAACGCCCTCGGGGACTCGCTGGCCTGGGCCGGCATCCCTCTCGGCGGGCTGCTCGCCGGGGCGGCGGTGAGCGCTGTCGGACTCGTGCCGGTGATACTCGCCTGCGGCGCCACGTACTTCATCACCACGAATCTGGCTGGACTGCGGCCGGAATGGCGCGAGATAGACCGTACGCGTGGGCGGGGCGTCCTGAAGCCGCATTCCAAGGAAGACAGCGCACAAGGCAGTGCGACTGTAGCGACATGACGTCTAATACAACTTCACCGTCCCCGACTCGCTCAAGACCTGGATGGACCGGGTGACCCTGCCGTGGCTGCCGCTCGCGGGGAAGTCCGCCGTGATCCTCAGCGCCCGCGGCGGCGCCTACGGCCCCGGCACCCCCCGGGAGTCCTTCGACTTCCAGGAGCCCCTCCTGCGCGCCTACTTCTACTTCTCGGCGCTGGGGCTCGAGGACGTGGAGTTCGTGCACACCGAACTCACCCACGCCCCGGTCATGCCGTTCCTGGCGCAGTTCAAGGACACCCACGAGGCGTCCCGCACCGCCGCTCTGGAAGCTGTCGAGGCACTGGCCACCCGCGCACCGGCCGAGACGCCCACGGCCTGAGCCGGTGTCGGCGGCCGGGCGGCCCCCCGGGCCGACCGGCGTCACAGAACGCACTCACACCCGAAGCGCCTGGGAGCGGACGTCATGGCGCGCCTGGGGCAGCGCATCGACGACGAGACGCTCCAGGCGGTGTTTCGGGCATCCGGACTTTCCTGACGGGCCGGACGTCTCTCGCTGTCTACTCGTCTGCGATCCGGCACACCCGACGAGATGGGGCGACCGGTGGCCCGGACCTCACGGATCGCGCGCTCGCGGAGCTCGTCCGGGTGGGTCGTAACCCTGACATCTGGGACTCCACGCTCGCCCTTTGCAGGGCCGGTTCGCGGTTCGGTGTGCTGCCGGGCGTGAGGAGGAAGTTCGCGAAGGGGACGCGGCGCTCACCGTCCGGGCCCAGCAGATGCACGCTGGCCTCCAGCACCGCGATTGCCACGGCGATGTCGGAGGGGTGTGTGGCGACACAGGCATCGGAGGTGCCGAGGATGGCGTGGCCGCGGTTGTGTCCGTGCAGGGCGGCACAACCCGAGCCCGGCTCCCGCTTGTCGGCGGTCACATCCGGCGTCGGCTGCATCCAGGGCCGTCTCGCGCATCACCGGTAGCTGCCGACCGGTGCCCAAAACGGGCCCGCACAGGAGGTTCCACCTTCCGCGGATCCCGGGGTACCGGACGGACTCGGCGGGCCGCGGGCGGTCACGTACCGCTGTGCCGCAGACTGGCACTGATCGCTTGACCGACCAGGGGATGGATTTCATGACTGACCGGCCTTTGACGCTGATGGCAGTGCACGCCCACCCGGACGACGAGGCTACGGGAACAGGAGGTGTCCTGAGGCGTTATGCGGCGGAGGGCATCCGCACGGTGCTCGTCACGTGCACCGACGGTAGCTGCGGTGACGGTCCTGGAGGTGCCAAGCCGGGCGACCCCGGGCATGATCCAGCTGCCGTTGCCCTGATGCGTCGAGGCGAGCTCGAAGCGAGCTGTGACATCCTGGGCGTCGGTCATCTTGAGCTGCTCGGGTACGCCGACTCGGGGATGATGGGCTGGCCGGCCAACACCGCGCCCGGATCGTTCTGGAGTACGCCGGTGGAGGAGGCAGCCGCTCGGCTGGCCGAACTGATGCTGCGTTACCAGCCTGATGTCGTGGTGACCTACGACGAGAACGGGTTCTACGGCCATCCCGATCACATCCAGGCGAACCGGATCACGATGGCAGCGCTGTCGCTGACCGGGGTGGCGTCGAAGGTCTACTGGACGACGGCGCCGCGCTCGATGATGAAGGAGTTCGGGCAGATCATGCGCGAGTTCGGTGCGGACTGGGAGGAGCCGGATCCGTCCGAGGCCGGAGAGGGGCCCGAAATCGGCCTGCCCGACGAGGAGATCACCACATGGGTGGACACCACCGAGTTCGGCAGCCAGAAGTTCGACGCGCTGGCCGCGCATGCCAGCCAGGGTGAGAACATCTTCTTCCTGCGGATGGGCAAGGAGAGGTTCACGCAGCTCATGGGCGTGGAGACGTTCGTCCGGGTCCACGACACCACCGGAGCGCCCCTGCCCGAGAACGACCTCTTCGCCGGCCTGCGCTGAGCTGCGGCCGGCGGCCGTCCCTCGGACACACGGAGAACAGCAGCCCTGCGCCTCGAGCCGCGTCTCCCGGAGGGACGGCTCCCGGCCGCACCCCGGCAAGGTCACCGATCTCAGGCGCCGTCGAGCTGTAAGAGGACGAGGCATACGGGTCGGCGAGGCGCCGCAGCGTCGAGACGCGCCCCCGCCAACCCGGCCTGGAACAACCCGGCTTCGGCCGCCGTCTTCGGCCAGGTCTACGTCCCTCCGACAAGAAGTTCGGCGCCGCCGACCTCTCCTACACCACGGACGTTCCCCCGGCCAAGCGCGGAAAGCTCGAGCTCGGTGACTTCCTGCTGAACGGACTCAGGCAGAGACCGCCGATCCATGGATAAACCTTCCTCTCCCGCCCCTGCACGGGCGCTCCTACGGTCGAGTCCGCAGGCGCTCACCAGCCCGCCGCGACGAAGGAGCGAGACCCCCATGAAGATGACCGGCAACACGATCCTGATCACCGGCGGAGCCTCCGACATCGGGCGGGATCCGGACCGGGCTGGGCTTGGAAACCACAGCCGCTGAGTTGATCGCCGACATCGCCCTTTCCGGCTGGCGAGCAATGATGACGAAGGGCTCTCGGGCAGCGGAATCGAGATCGCCCGAGTGTGGGCGACCGTGGCCGCGTCCATCACACTCGCCGTGCGCGATCCGAAAGCCGGTGAGCCGGTCGCTGCCACGATCACTGTCGCGACGGGCAACACCTCCGGCCCTGTGAGCCGCCTCGGCCTGGCCAGTCATTCGGCCCGCTGCATCCTCTGTTCGACGACGTCGGCATGAGGGTGGTCCTGCCGAGCCGCAGCTGAGCACCCGGGAGTGCGAGCAGCACCTCGCGCCCGGTCCGGTCCGTCACATATGGGTCGCCGTCAGCGAGAAGAGTGCGCCGGCCACCCGCTCACCTCTGCTTCGAGAACGGCCACGAGCGTCCTGGATACGGACGACGTACCCGCCGGCCACACCGCAGTGGGGGCCGGGACATCAGTTGCCAGTCTCTCCTGCCCCCCTCGCTCGGGGCCCTGGCACAAAGGATTACGAGGCCCATGATGAAGACATCGACGACCACCAGACCGCCGACTGGCCTTGTCGAGACGGCCTTCACCGTCAACGGCGAGGAGGTGTGCCTCGCTCTGGATGCTCGCGAGTCTTTGCTCGACGTACTGCGCGAGCGTCTCGTGCTGACCGGAACGAAGAAGGGGTGCGATCAGGGGCAGTGCGGCGCCTGCACGGTGCACATCGACGGCCGTCGCGTCGTGTCCTGCCTGACTCCGGCGGTCCAGGTCGCGGGACGGGACGTGATGACCATCGAGGGCGTCGCGGCTCCCGACGGCACGCTGCACCCGTTGCAGCAGGCGTTCGTCGACTGCGACGCCCTGCAGTGCGGCTACTGCACACCTGGGCAGGTGATGTCCGGCCTGGCCTGCCTGGCCGAGGGCCACACCGAGACCGACGGCGACATCCGTGAGTACATGAGCGGCAACCTGTGCCGATGCGGTGCGTACGTCGGCATCACCGCCGCCATCCGCCGGGTGGCCGACCAGATCAAGCAGACCGAGGTGTAGACGGTGCGCTCATTCGCCCATGTGGTGCCCGACAGTGTCGCCGGGGCCGTCGATGCCCTGGCCGCCGCCGTACCGGGCACCAAGATCCTGGCCGGTGGCACGACCCTGTACGACCTGATGAAGCTCGGCATCGAGGCTCCGCCGGCCGTCATCGACATTCACCGTCTCGCCGAGCTGACCGAGATCAGCACGGGTGAGGACGAACTGTCTTTCGGTGCGGGAGTGAAGATGGCCGAGGTCGCCGACCATCCGGTCGTACGGCGCGACTATCCGGCGCTGTCGGAGTCCATGTGGAGGGCGGCGTCCCAGCAACTGCGCAACATGGCGACGGTCGGCGGGAACCTGCTGCAACGCACGCGATGCGGCTACTTCCGCGGCGGAGCGGAATTCCCCTGCAACAAGCGGAATCCCGGCAGCGGCTGTGCGGCTCTCGACGGACTCGACCGCACCCACGCGCTGCTGGGCACCAGCGACACCTGCATCGCCACCTACCCGGGCGACTGGGCCGTAGCCCTGATCGCGTTCGACGCCGAACTCGACGTGGTCGGCCCAGCAGGCGAGCGAACGCTGCCGCTCGGCGAACTGCACGTCGAACCGGGAGACAACCCTCTGCTCGAACACACCCTGGCTCCCGATGAGTTGATCCTGCGGGTCCGCGTTCCCGCGACCCCCGCCGGTCGCGGCTCCACCTACCACAAGATCCGTGACCGGGAGTCCTACGCCTTCGCCCTCGCCTCGGCCGCCACCGCCGTGACGCTGGACGCAAAGGGAACGGTCACGGACTGCCGGATCGGTTTGGGAGGGGTCGCCACGCGCCCCTGGCGAGCGACGGCAGCGGAACGCTCGCTGATCGGCGGACAAGTCACCATGGAAGCGGCCCGCCTAGCGGGGGAAGTCGCCTTCGCCGAGGCCCGCCCTCCTCGCACCGGCGCGTTCCGAGTCGAACTGGGCATCCGCACCGTCACTGACGCACTGCTCACCGCCGGGAAGCGAGCCGCCCGATGAAGAACCCAGACCTGCGTCGCGTCGACGCCCACGAAAAGGTCACGGGCACCGCACGCTACGGCGCCGACCGTGTCCCGGACGACCTGGCGTATGCCATGTTCGCCTTGGCCACGATCGGCAAGGGCCGCACCGTGGCCATCGACACCGCCGCGGCCGAGGCGGTCCCCGGTATCCGTCTGGTCCTGACCCGGTTCGACGAGGACGAACTGCGCGGCCCCGGGTTCCTGATGGGCGGCGGCTTCGCCTTCCAGAGCCTGCAGCCGCTCCTCAGCGATGTCGTCGCCTACCGGGGACAGCCGATCGCGTTGATCGCCGCCGACACCCTGGTCGCAGCCACCGAGGCGGCGGAACTCGTCCGGGCACGCTACGAGACCGAGCCGTTCGCCGTCGAAATCGACGACGAAGGGGCCACCTCCGTCCTCCAAGAAGAAGCCCTGTCCTGGTTTCCCGACGTCAAGGTGGGCGACGCCGAGAGCGCGTACGCGGCGAGCCCGGTGCAGATCGACGAGACCTACCTGCACCCGGCCCAGCACCAGGTCCCGATAGAGCTGATCAGCTCAGTCGTGGAATGGCAGGGCGACAGGCTCGTGGTGCACGAGAGCACCCAGAACGCCGGCGCACTCCGCCACGGAGTCGCCGCGCAACTGAACCTCGATCCGGCCGACGTCGAAGTGATCTCGCCCTACATCGGAGGCGGCTTCGGATCCCGCAACGCACTGCAGCCGCACATCGGGCCGCTGGCGCTGGCCGCACGCCGGCTGAAGCGTCCGGTCAAGCTGGTCATTCCGCGCCCGCAGACGTTCCACACCAGCAGCTTCCGGCCGGTCAGTCGTCATCGCATCCGGCTCGGCGCCGACCGGTCGGGACGGATCCTGGCCGCCCTCCACGACGCGGAGCACCAGACGTCCCGCCACGACCTGTACCCCGCCATGTTCACGGAGGTGACGTCGAGACTGTACGCCGTACCCCACTTCGGGGGACGTCAGCGCCTTGTTCGGAACGATGTCCAGACGCCGGGATACATGAGGGCTCCCCACGAGGGCCCGGCCACCTTCGCGTTCGAGTCGGCCATCGACGCACTGGCCCACGCCACCGGCCAGGACCCTGTCGAGCTGCGGCTGGCCAACGACACCGCCACGGACCCGGTCACCGGTCTGCCTTTCTCCTCCCGCCACCTGGCGCAGTGTCTGAGGCGGGGTGCGAAGCGGTTCGGATGGGACAGACGCGATCCGCGGCCGGGGTCGATGCGTGCCGCTGACGGATCGTTCGTGGGCCTGGGCGTCGCTGTCGGCGCCCACCCGGTCATGGTCGCTCCGGCCGTGGCCCGATTGTCCGCGGCGGCCGATGGCCGGGTGACTGTCGGCGTCGACGGCCACGAGATGGGGCAGGGCATCCGCTCGGCCATCGCTCTCCTGGTCGCGGAGGACCTCGGTGTTCCCGTGCAGGACGTCGTCGTACGGGTCGGTGACACGCGTTTCGCGCCGCAGCATCTCACCGCCGGTGCGTGGGGCACGGCGACCGCGTTGCCCGCGGTGCACAAGGCACTGCGCGAGCTGCGAAAGCAGTTCGGCACAGGTGACAGCGGGGCAGTGGATGTGGCAGCCGCGGTTCGAGCCGCCGGAGGCGGGGCGCCGGAGGTGGAGGTGACCTCCTTGGGACAGGGCCAGCCCCCGGAGATGCTCGACCGTTCACGGGCCGGCCTGTTCTCCGCTGCTGGTCCGGTCTTCCCGGACTTCACGGCGTTCAGCTGGACCGCCCATTTCGTCGAGGTCAGGGTCGAGGCCACCACACGACGCATCAGTGTGCCCAGAGCGCTCTGCGTGGCCGACTGCGGGCGGGTCGCCAGCCCGGTCACCGCGGCCAGTCAGGTCCGCGGGGGCGTGATCTGGGGCATCAGCCAGGCGCTCCGGGAGTCGAGCGAGGTCGACCCGCGCTTCGGCGGGTTCCTCAACACAACGCTGGAGGAGTACCCGGTCGTGGTCAACGCCGACATACAGGAGATCGACTTCGACTTCATCGACGAGCCCGACCTGCTCCTCAACGACGTCGGGGTGAAGGGCCTCGGCGAAGTCACGATGATCGGCGTGGCAGCCGCTGTCGCGAACGCGGTCTTCCACGCCACCGGACAGCGACAGAACCGGCTGCCCATCCGGATCGAGCACGTGATGTAGGCCGTCAACTCGTCAGGATCACTCCTGGCAGGAGTGCCTGGGTGGTGCGACCGACGCCGCACCACCCAAGCGACAAAGGCTCGTTGTCGGCGCAGGACGAGTCGACCGGGATCACTAGAAAATCAGCCCCCCACCGCGACCCCGGAGAACGACCCATGCTGAACATCGCGGACACACTGGACCGCTGGTGCCGCGAGGCACGCCCCTTCGCCCTGGCCACCGTTGTCGATGTCACCGGAAGCGCACCCCTGCCCGTCGGTACGTCGGTCGCGGTGGACGAGGACGGCAACGCCGTCGGCAGCATCTCGGGCGGCTGCGTCGAGGGAGAGGTCTATGAACTGTGCCGAGAGGTGCTCCACGACCAGAGTCCTCCCCGGCGCGCCTGGTTCGGCTACTCCGATGACGACGCCTTCGCCGTGGGCCTGACCTGCGGCGGTGAACTCGACGTCCTCGTCCAGCGTGTCGACCCCGCAACCCGGCCGCATCTCGGCGCGGCCCTCGCCGAGGTTGCCGGGGGCCGACCCGCCGCCGTGGCACAGGTCGTCGACGGCCCCGACGGACTGATCGGCGCCACCCTGAGCGTTCTCGGCGACGGATGGATCGCCGACGGGACGCCGGCCGCAGGGCCAACAGGCCAGGCCAACCTCGTCGCCACCTCGAGCACGAGCGAGCTCTACACATACCTGAGCGAGAAGATCGGCGGCCTCGACGGCGTGCAGGCCGTGGAAACCGCCCTGACCCTGCGGCAGGTCAGGCAACTCACCTACGAGCCGAGCCGCTGACCGCCGGACGGCCACCAGGCGACTGAGATCGCACATGGCCCTTGTGTGGGGACCGACGAAGCGACCGTGGTTGGGTGCTGCACAGTCGACGGACGCGCTCGTCACCTCTTCGTCTCGCCGACTCGGGGTACAGGGCAGGCGGCCCGGCAGCCCGCGTTGCTTTCCAGCAGCCCTACGACCGCTCTCTCATCGGCGACCAAACGGTGCTCATGCCCGTATGCCGTACTGCGGTCCTGGCCACCAGGGTCCCCTACCGGCGGCTCGCTGCGCCTGGTCTGGCGGCGCTGACCGGCTGTGGCGTCTTCTGCGGCTCAGCCGGGGACCGCCGATCCATGGATGAACCGTCCTCTCCCGCCCCTGCGCGGGCGCCCCTACGGTCGAGGTCGCGGGCGCTCACCGGCCCGCCGTACCGAAGGAGCAAGACCCCCATGAAGATGACCGGCAACACGATCCTGATCACCGGCGGAACCTCGGGCATCGGCCTCGGCCTGGCCCTGCGCCTGCACGAGGCCAGCAACAAGGTGGTCGTCGCCGGCCGGCGCAAGGAACTCCTCGACGAGATCACGGCCGAGCACCCGGGCATCGACGCGCTCGTCCTCGATGTGGCGGACCCGGACTCGATCGCCCGGGCCCGTGAGACCGTGGCGGCCAGTCACCCGGGGCTGAACGTCCTGGTCAACAACGCCGGCATCATGCTGCGGGAGAACCTCCTCGACCCGGCCGGACTCCCGGTCGCCGAGGATCACGTCACGGTCAACCTGCTCGGCACGATCCGGATGACGTACGCCTTCCTGCCCCTGCTCGCGGGCAAGGACGACGCGGTCGTCATGAACGTCACCTCCGCGCTCGCGTTCGTGCCGTACCCGAGCACCCCGACCTACAGCGCGACCAAGGCCGCGCTGCACTCCTTCTCCGAGAGCCTGCGCATCCAACTCGCCGGTGCTGACGCCGGCGTCCAGGTGATCGAGGTGGTCCCGCCGGGCGTGCGCACGACCCTGCTGGGCCAGCAGGACAACGACCACGCCATGCCGTTGGACGACTTCCTCACCCAGGCCCTCGATCTGCTGCGCGAGAAGCCCGACGCGAAGGAGCTTGTCGTCGAGGGCGCCAGGTTCATCCGTGACGCGCAGGCCAACGGCTCCTACGACAACGTCCTCTCCATGATCACCAGCAGCTGACCGGCCGGTCGTCCCCGCGAGCGTCCTCGACGTCGGACTCATGAACGGCTTCGCGCCGGTGGGTGGGGAGTGCTCATCCATGGATCGGCGGTCTCTGGATAGGCGGCCGGGCTACGGCGAGGATGGGGGCATGGACAAGAAGGAACTGGCGGAATTCCTGCGCCACCGGCGTGAGACGCTGCGGCCGCGCGAGGTCGGGCTGGTCGAGGGGCCGCGCAGGCGTACCCGAGGACTGCGCCGCGAGGAGGTCGCGCAGCTCGCCGGCATGTCCACCGACTACTACGCCCGGCTGGAACAGCAGCGCGCTCCGCAGCCCTCCGTCCAGATCACCACGGCTCTCGCCCGTGCACTGCGGCTGACTCTGGACGAACGCGACCATCTCTTCGTCCTCATCGGCCACAACGCCCCGGCCCGCTTCCAGCGCTCCGAACATGTCAGCCCGCCGCTGATGCGGGTCCTGGACCGCCTGGACGACTCCCCGGCCATGGTGCAGACCGATCTGTTCGACACTCTCGCGATGAACCCCTTGGCCGTGGCGCTGCTCGGCGACCAGACCCGCCACACCGGTCTGGCCCGCAGCGGCTACTACCGCTGGTTCATGGACCCGGCCGAACGTCTGATGGTTCCCGAGGAGACCCACGAACGCCATGGCCGCGCCCAGGCCGCGCGCCTGCGGGCCGCGCTGACAGCCGGCAGCGACACCCCCCGAGCCGCCCGGATCCTCGCCGAACTCCAGGAAAACAGCCCGGAGTTCGTGCGCATGTGGGAACTTCAGGAGGTCGCCCAACGCTACGACGACTGCAAGACCATCCTCCATCCCGAACTCGGCCGCATCGACGTCGACGCCCAGGTCCTGTTCACCGAGAACCGCGCGCAGACCCTGGTGGTACTGACCACTCGCCCCGGCACGGAGAGCCACAGCAAACTCGAACTGCTCTCCGTCATCGGGCACCAGCAGCTCACCCCCTGACGTCCTGGGCCGGGAGACGGGTCAGTGCTCGGCCCAGCCCCCTGTGCTGTCCGGGCTACGTCATGGGGCCGCCGATTTGACCGGATGCAGCCTCCTTTTTACTCTCGAATGCATGCGGAGGCAGCATCCGTTTTGAGGGTGCATGAGCGCCGGTGAACTGCGGGGACGCAAGCCCCGCGCGGATGTCCAGCGCAACCGCGCCGCCCTCCTGGAGACCGCACAGCGTCACTTCCTGCAGCACGGGGTCGGCACCTCCCTCGAGGCGGTGGCCAAGGAGGCCGGCGTCGGGCCCGGCACCCTGAACGGGCACTTCCCCACCCGGGAGGCGCTGCTGGCGACTGTGCTGCAGACGCGCTCCGAGGAACTGGTGGCCCGTCAGACGGACATCGAGCAGTTCGACGACCCCGCCGAGGCGCTGGAGCAGTGGCTGCGGGCGATGGAGGACTACTTCAGCGCCTTCAGCGGGCTGCCGGACCCGCTCATGACCGCGGCCAGGGCGCAGGAGCCGGACCACCCTCTGTGAGGGCCGCAGTCGGCATGTACCGGACCGCTGTGTGACTGAGCTGCTGGGCACGGACTCGTCAGCGCCTTCATGCCCACTGCTAGGAGTCACGGGACGGGGTGTTGCGTCGGGTCTCCGCGAGGTGGATGTCGATGTACCCGGTGAGGATCAGCGCGTCCTGCGGCTCGTCAGCCTGGAAGGTGACGCGACGCAGCAGGCTGACTCCGTCGAGCGTGACGCCCTCGCGGGCGAGCACGAAGACGAGGGCGAGGAGAGCGGACCGGGCGTTGCCGTCGTCGAAGGGATGGAAGAAGCACACGTCGAGATAGGCACGTGCGGCGCGGGCAGTGAGGGGAACGGGCCGATCGGCGTGGCGCGCGCTCTCGGCCAGGCAGGCGTCGAGGCGGGCCCGGGTGTCCGGGCCGATGCCGTAGCGTTCCCTGCCCCCCTTGGCGAAGGCCGGCAGGTCGCGGAACGGCGGTGGCTGCGGTGTGCCCAGCACGTGCTGCTGCCAGCGCTGGAGCAGCTCGAAGTCGAGGGCGGCGCTGCGCGCCGCGTCGATCCGCAACAGGTCCAGGGCGGCGAGCAGGCCCCGTGCGCGGGCGGGATCCAAGGCGCCGTCGAAGGTGCGTATGTCCTCCGCCACGCCGTCGCGCGACGGAACCACCGGTTCGTCCCCACCACCGTCCGGAACGTCCTGCCATGGCACTGTCGCGCGCACCGCGAGCCAGCGCTCGAGGTGGTCCGGCGCGGGTCCGGCGGACTGTGCGCCGTCGTCCGGCCGCAGCGACAGCGCGAGCCGCTCCGCGACGTCCTCGACCAACACGATGTCGGGGCCGGTCCAGCTCGCGAACCGCCCGCCGATCGCCTCGTCGACCAGCTCTTGCGCGAGGTCGGGCGCGACGCCCCAGCGGCTGAGGAACCAGGTGAGCACTTGACGGCAGTGTCCGTGCCAACCGCTGCCGCAGCCGGTGCGGTCGGTCACCTGCAGGATCAGGTTCCGGGCGGCACGCTCCCAGAGGATCCGCTGGTCCTCGATGCCAGCCAGGTCCAGCGGGTACGCCTCGAACCACCCGGCGAGACTCTCCAGCCACTCGCGCCATTCGCGCAGCGCCGCAACGACACGGGCGAGCGTCTCCTGCGGTGTGGTGATCGAGTCCCGGGGGCAGCACCAGTTCCCGACGGGTCCTCCGTCGAAGTCGCCTTCGTCGTGCGACCAGCGCCAGCCCACGGTCCAGCGGCCGTAGTGCTCGGCGAGTGCGTGCGACATGGCGTCGGCCCAGGGCTCTCCCTCGCCCCAGCTCCAGGCATGCATCGCCGGGTCACCGAAGTGGAGGTCCGGGCGGCTGGGTACCCTCCGGGCGGGCCCGAGTGACCACACCACCTGCGGTGCCGACGCGCTGTCGAAAAAATGACGCGCGGGATCCACATCGCCCCAGGTCAGAAAACGGGGGGCCAGCTCGACAATCACCGCGCAAGCCTGCCACGTCACCCCGACCGTGGTTCAAGCGAATTACCGCGGAGGCGCCAGCCGAAGTGTTCGGTCTCATCCCGTCAGTCGCCCTGCTCAGGCCCGTCCTCCGATCTTGGTGACAACAAGCATGCCTCTGTGACAACTACCGCGCTTCGGCTCACATCCTGGTAGCTCCAGAACATGATCAGCCGCGGTCATCGACGCGGATCGGCCGCCGAACGGGAGGTTCCGCGCGGTCACACTCCGCTGCTGGATCACGAAGATCGACGTGAAGTGCGGGCGACTTCCCCCTCCGGTCGCCCAACCAGCCGGCGAGGCGTGGGCCGTCGCGACGATGACCAAGAACGCCAGGACAGGTGTGTGGTCCTACACCGTCCCGCCCTCCGGCACCTTCGGCCACCAGTTCTACGCCGACTGCGCCTCCGCCACGCTCAGCGCCTGCACGGCGAAGACCGACCCCGCCAACCTCGCCTGGAACACCACGAGTTCGGCCGTCGTCTTCAGCCAGGTCTACGTCCCCTCCGACAAGAGGTTCGGCACTCCCGACCTCCCCTACACGGCGGAGGTTCACCAGCGACTCCACGCTCACTTCTTCTTCTGCTCGAAGAGCCAGTCCCGGATTCCTTCGATGGTGTAGGCGGCCCGCCAGGTGCAGACGTGGTTGTCGACGGAGTTCTCCGTCAGGCCGGGCCACACCACCGTGCCCTTCTTCAGCGCCACGAAGTTGACCGGAGTCTTCCTGGCCCGCATCCGGGCGGCGTGCGGAGCGAACCCACCCGGTGTCAGCTGGCCGTCCCAGACGGCGCGGCTGATCTTCGCGCCCTCCTTCTCGATGGTGTCCATGATGCCGGTCATGCCGGGGTAGGCCTGCTCGTCCCCCTGCGACACCACGGCCCAGATCTTCTGCTTGGCCAGCGGCTTGACCTGGGAGAGGTCGTCCCACTGTCCGGCCACGAGGAAGGAGGCGGCGAAGAGGTCGGGATAGGTGAAGTCGAGCGCGATCGACGTGATCGTGCCGCCTGACTGGCCGGTGGTGTACAGCCGCTTCCTGTCGATGCTGTACTTGTCGGCCAGCGATTCGATGAGCCCCTTGATGGTCTGCAGGGCCGGTGCGTTGCCGTCGCTGCCCTCGTCGTCCTCGCCGGTGAACTGCGGTGCGAGGACGAAGCACTCGCGCTTGGCCTGCTCCGACGGGGTCGCCCAGATGACGGCCCCGAGCCCCTGGGTCAGCGTGATGAGCGGATTCGTACTCGCCGTGCCCCCGTCGTGCATGAACAGCACCAGGGGATACGACTTGGACTTGTCGTAGTTCTTCGGCACGAACAGGTTGTACTGCAGGGACCTGCCGGTGTCGGCGTCCGTGTACTTCAGCTGCCGGAAGTCGTCGACGATCAGGTTGTCGACCTTGCTCGTCGTGATCGCCGTGCTGTTCGCGGCGTACGCGTCACCGCCGGTGGTGGTCACCGTGCCGACCTGGGTCACCTCGGCCGACGCCGTCTTCAGCGTGGGACTCTTCATGCCTCCGCCCCCGCCCGGGCCACCGGACGGAGAGCCCGACGGCGAGACGGTCGCGGACGACGACGGCGAAGCCGAGGCGGAGGCGGACGCGGTGGGCTGCTGCGAGGAGGACGACGAACCGGAGAAGCCGTCCTCGTACAGGCGGGCCGCCTCGTCCAGGGGCGACAGCTCGATGACAACGTAGCGACCGTCGGTCCCGTGCCCCGCCTTCGCCGCAGCGGTGTTGGCGTAGACGTTGGTCACGGTCCTGTCGGTGACCTTGAACGCGGCCGGCGACAGCTTCGACGCGTCGATCTCCGTGTCGTACTCGAGGGCCACGGCGGTGAGCTTCTGCCCGTCCCCGAACACCTCGGTGATGGCCGTGCCGGCGACGATGTGACCAGAACTTGCGGCCAGTTGCACCCCGGCGACGCTGGTACCCGCCGAGCCGGAGGAACACCCGGCCACAGCGGGAACCGCAGTTGCGGCGACGATTCCGGCGAGCAGACTCCGGCGTTTCACTGATCTTTCTCCCTTGATAAACCGACTCGATACACCGACTCGCACAAGGAGTTCGGCTCGAAACCCCGCCCGCACACGCCACCGCGCCGATCGTCAGCCGTCTCCGGCCGCACCGGCCGGAACGTCCGCCCCCGACGGTCACATCTCTTACGCAGTGATAGAGACCCTAGGTCGGTACCGAAAATATCGTCAACAATATCGTCGACTACCTAGGAACTTCACAGCGGACGGATCCCCCGCCCGCCGCCGCACACCGCTGCCGTTTCGCCACCACTCGGCTTGTTCTTCAACCCCGCGCCGGTCGGACGGTCGCGCGGTGGGGAAAATTTCGGTGCGTGTCGGGGGCAGAGTGGTCAGACTCGCGGCATGACAGCGAAGATCAGCCGCATCAACCCCGATCAGTTGCATGAGACGCCGGGCTACCACCACATCACCGTGGTGGAGACCGGCCGAACGGCTTATCTGGCGGGGCAGTGCCCCCTCGACCAGGGCGGCTCTCTGGTCGGCCCGGGCTCCCTCGAGGTGCAGGTCGAGCAGGTTGTCGTGAACGCACTTGGTGCCCTTGCGGCGGTGAATGCCCAGCCGCAGCACGTGGTGCGTTCGGTGATCTACGTGCGGAGCGCTGACAGGGAGGATCTGGGCCTCGCCTGGCACCGGCTTACCGCTTCTGCCCTCGGGCCGGCCTTCACGTCCGCCAGCACGCTCTTGGGGGTTGCGCAGCTGGGCTTCGCAGGGCAGCTGGTCGAGGTGGACCTCACCGTCGCGCTGCCCGACTGAGCGGCCCTCACGCCTCGAACAGCGTCTCGAACTGCTTCGCCCACATGGTGATCGTCACCTACGACGCGCGCACGCGGCTTCAACCTCTACGCCGGCTCCATCCGCCACGCCTCCTTCGCCGACATCAGCACCCACGGCGACGGAGCGGTCGGCATCCAGGTCTCCATGCCGCTGCCCATCCTGGACGTTGGCACCGTGCGGTTGCGATACCCATGCGGCGCCGCATGCGGGCGACTGTGACGACCGGCAGTACGGGGGCTCCGCCCACGAAGACCGTGCAGACGTCGGTCCCGCCGGCCATGGAACTGAGGACGACGTCGCCGCTCACACGCCGGTACACCCGGTCGTATCCGGCCGGACCCCGCGGTGAGCCCGTGGCCCTCACCTGCCGCAGCCGGGGCAGGCTGATGCCGTCGAGCTCGAGGTCGCTCTTGGCGGACGATTCAAGTTCTCCTGTGTACCGGGCGGGACGTCGCTGTGAGCCGCCCATGAAGTCATATGGGTCCCCCATGAAACGAGCAGGATCGTTGGCATCATCGTCAACACTTCTCTACGTTCGCAGGAGCGGATCACTCGGTCCGCGAGCATCTGTGAGCACCGGCGGGACACTTCCGGAGAGGGCATCAAGTTGAAGCACAAGGCAATCAAGCGTAGGTCGGTCGTTCTGGGGATGGGTGCGACCGCCGGTGTCGCGGCGGTCGGTGGCATCGCCGCCAGCGCGCAGGCGTCCGGCGAGACCGCCTCCGACTCGTCCTCCTCGGACGGCCTGGTCTTCGATCCGGACGGCTACACCGAGATCACGACGACCCTGACGGACACCGACGGCACCGCCCACGACGTGACCTACCACTTCTGGAAGGCCATCACGTACGTCTCCAAGCCGGTCGACGAGAAGTACCAGAGTCTGATCGTCAGCGTGCCCGTCGAGATCGACGGCAAGGCCGTGGACGCCTCGAACGCGCCCATCGTCCTGTCCAACGTCATCGCCGGCTACGTCGAGTCCTCGGTGGCGGCGGCCACCGGAATCGGCGGCGCCGCGGGAACCGGAGCACCGCCCACGGGTGGCGGCGGCCCGTCCGCGTCTCCGTCGGCATCCGCCTCCGCGACGGCCTCCCCCGCCCCGCCCAGCGGCGGCGGGGCGGCCGCCATGCCGCAGATGGCGCTCCTGGCCGGCTACGTCGTCGTCGAGCCGGGCGCCCGGGGCCGCACCACCACGAACTCCGCCGGCGAGTACTACGGCACGGCCCCGGCAGCGATCGTCGACCTCAAGGCGGCCGTACGGTATCTGCGGGCCAACAAGGGCCGCATCCCCGGAAACACCGACCGGATAGTCTCCGCCGGCGTGAGTGCAGGCGGCGCCCTGTCCTCCCTGCTCGGCGCCTCCGGCGACAGCCCGCTCTACGACGAGCTTCTGAAGGAGATCGGCGCTGCCGACGCCTCCGACGCGATCTTCGCGACCGGCGCCTGGTGCCCGATCACCGACCTGGAGCACGCCGACGGCGCCTACGAGTGGAACTGGGGCACCAACGTCACCCAGTCGACCGGCAAGGTCGTCGACCAGACGGTGTCGAAGGACCTCCAGTCCCAGTTCGCCGAGTACCAGGCGAAGTTGAGGCTGCGCGGCCTGAAGGGCTCGGGCTTCGGCACGCTCACGGCCCGCAACTACGACGACTACCTGGTCACGCAGTACCTGGAGCCCTCGGCCACCACCTACCTCGCCGCCCTGTCGGACTCCGACCGCGAGACCTACCTGGCGAAGAACACCTTCATCACCTGGAAGAACGGCAAGGCGACCTTCGCCTGGGACGACTTCCGCAACCACGTCGGCACCCGCAAGAAGACCGCCCCGGCCTTCGACGCCTTCGACCTGTCGGCCGGCGAGAACAACGAGTTCGGCGCGGGCACCACCAAGGCCCGCCACTTCACCGCGTATGGTGCCAAAAACGACACAACGGGCCTGACCACCAAGCGCGTCGCGAGCGACATCCCCGCCAAGCTCGACCTGATGAACCCGATGTACCACCTGGTGGAGAAGGCCAACCCGAAGCGGAGCAAGCACTGGTGGATCCGCCTCGGCACCAACGACACCGACACCTCGCACGTCATCTCCGCGAACCTGGCGGCGGCCGCGACGGGCCTCGGCGACGACGTCAACCACCTCTACTACTGGGACCAGGGCCACGGCGCCAACATCGACCTGCCCGACTTCGTGGCCTGGATCGCCAAGGTCACCGGCTACAAGGGCGCGAAGAAGTAGCCCCGGCACACATAGCCGCCCGCCCGGGCCGGTCGGGGCTCGGGCGGGCGGATCCGTGCGTGGCGCCAGGGCTCAGACCAGCGGCCACAGCACGGCGGTGAGGGCGAAGCCGGCGCATCCCATGACGGTCGTCAGGACCGTCCAGGTGCGCAGGCCCGCGGCCACGTCGAGACCCGCCAACTTGGTGAACATCCAGAACCCGGCGTCGTTGATGTGGGACAGCGCCAGGGCGCCCGCGCCCATCGCCAGGGCGACCAGCGACAGCTGACCCGTCGACAGGTCGGCGCGGTGCAGCAGCGGGGTGAGGATGCCGGCGGTCGTGATGAGGGCCACGGTCGCCGAGCCCTGGGCCGCACGCAGAGCGAGGGCGGTCAGGAAGCCCAGCACCAGTACGGGCAGTCCGGTGCGGTCCAGGACGTCGGCGATGGCGTCGCCGATGCCGCTGGCGACCAGGACCTTGCCGAACACACCGCCCGCCCCCGCCACGAGGATGACCATCGCGACGGGCGGCAGCGCGGAGCCCATCACCTCGGCGATGTGCGCGCGGTTCCAGCCGCGGCGGGCGCCCAGGAACCAGCCGCACAGGGCGACGTCGATCAGCAGGGCCACCATCGGGGCACCGAGGACGGTCAGTACGGCGCGCAGGGTGGAGCCCTCCGCGAGCGTGTTCTGGCCGATGGTGCCAAGGAGGATCAGCAGGATCGGGGTGACGATCAGCACCAGGACCATGCCGAAGGACGGCGGGCGGACGACGGTCTCCGAGGGTGCGGGCTTGGTGAGTACGGCGGTGGCGTGACCGCCCTCCACGGGAGCCGGCGCGCTGCCACCCCCGGTCCCGGCCTCCGGCTCGCCGTACACCTCCGCGTACACCGCCGGGTCCATCGGGTACTCGCGGCGGGTCAGGCGACGGGACACGAGGTAGCCGAGCAGGGCGACGACCGCCGTGACGGGGAGGCCCAGCAGCAGCATCAGGCCCTGGCTGGCGCCGATCGTCGCGGCCACCGCGACCGCGCCGGGGTGCGGCGGCAGGAAGGCGTGCACGGTGAGCATCGCGGCGCCCATCGGCAGCGCGTAGACCAGCAGCGGCTTGCGGGCGGCGCGGGCGACGCCGTACGCGATCGGCATCAGGATGATCAGGCCGACCTCGAAGAAGACCGGGATGCCCAGGACGAACCCGGCGACGGTCAGGGCGAGGGGTGTACGGCGGGAGCCGAACCTCTCGATGAGGGAGTGCGCGAACTCGTGGGCGCCGCCGGAGAGTTCGATGATCCGGCCGATCATCGCACCCAGCGCGATGATGGTGGCGATGTGGCCGAGGGTGGCGCCCATGCCGTCCTCGATGGTCTTCACCAGATCGGCGGCGGGCACACCCGCGGCGAGCGCGACGCCGATGCTGACGACCATGAGGGCGACGAACGGCTGCACCTTGGCTCTGAGGATGAGCAGGAGCAGGGTCGCCACACCGGCGACCGCGATGGTGAGCAGGGCGGTGTGGCTCATCGTCCCTCTCCTTCCGGGGTTGCTTCTGCGGATGTTTCCGACGACCTGGGAGACAGGACGGTGACGACGGAGGAGTCGTCGCGGGCGCCGAGCCCGGCGCGCTCGCCGAGCAGGTAGAGCTGTTCGGCCGCCGCGGCGAGCGGCACCGGCACGTGGGCGTTCTTGGCGATGCCGGTGACGATGCCCATGTCCTTGACGAAGATGTCGAGCCGCGACTTGACCTCGGGCTCGGGTCCCTCCTCGTACGTCTGGACCATGCGCGGCCCTCGGTCGGCGAACATGAAGGAGCCGGCGGCGCCGTGCTTGAGGGTGTCCACGACCGTGCCCGGGTCGAGCCCGAGCTCGCGGGCGAGCGCGATCGCCTCGGCGGCGGCCGCGATGTGCACGCCGGCCAGCAGCTGGTTGACGGCCTTCATCGCCTGGCCGTCGCCGGGGCGGGGGCCGACGACGGTGAGCGTCGAGGCGAGCAGGTCGAGCACCGGCCGGGCCGTCTTCAGCGCCGCGTCCTCGGCGCCGACGACGATCAGCAGATCGCCGTTTCCGGCCCGTACCGGGCCGCCGCTGACCGGCGCGTCCACGGTCAGCACACCGCGCTCGGCGAGCCGCCGGGCGGTGGTGCGGGCCGCCTCGGGGCCAACCGTGCTGGTGAGGATCACGACCACGCCCGGACGGAGGGCTTCGGCGGCGCCGTTCTCGCTGAACAGTGCGCCCTCGACCTGCGCCTGGTCGCGTACGGCGAGCACGACGACATCGGCGTCACGGGCGGCCTCGACGGGGGAGGCGGCGGCGCGGGCGCCCTCGGCCGTCAGAGCGGCGCGCCGGTCGGCGGCGATGTCGTAGACGGACACGGGCAGTTCACCGGCCAGGCGGCGCGCCATGGGAAGTCCCATGGCGCCCAGGCCGAGCACGGCCGTGCGGGGACGGGGGTGCGAAGACATCTTCGTCCTCCTGGAGAGAGAAACTGGGAGAGCGGAGCGGGTCGACCGCCAGGGATGGGGAAGGCCCCGGCAGCGGAGAAGGCGCGGCACGCGAGAGTGGTGCGCTGCGGCGCGCGAGAGTAGTGCGCTGCGGCGCGCGGTCGTAGACGGTCTCGTGCCGTACGGCGCGGTGATGCGGTTCGTCGTCAGCGGAGCCGGGTTAAGGTCACGTGGTTCCTCCCTCGGCCTGAGGGCTGAGGCGGCCTATGACCTCCAGGGCGGCGTCCCGGACCGCGTCGCGGCCCGCCGCCCACACGGAGACGACGTCGGAGCCGGGCAGCGCCGCCGGCAGGCTCGCGCGGACGGCCTCCAGGTAGGCGCGGCGCAGTTCGGCGTTGACGTTGACCTTGGCGACGCCTCGGGCGAGGGCGCCGTGCAGTTCCTCGACGGGCAGGCCGCTGGCGCCGTGCAGGACGAGCGGGACCGGGACGGCCTCGTGGATCGCGGCCAGCCGCTCCAGGTCGAGGCGGACGGGGTCCTCGGTGAAGCCGTGGACGTTGCCGACGGCCACGGCCAGCGCGTCCACGCCCGTCGCGGCCACGAACCCGGCCGCTTGGTCCGGATCGGTCATCGCCGCGGTCTTGGCGACGGCGTAGGTGGAGACGTCCTCGTCGCCCGGCAGGGCGCCGAGCTCGGCCTCCACCCAGGCGCCGTGGTCGCGGGCCCGCCGGACCGCCTCCTTCGTCAACGCGATGTTCTCGGCGAACGGCAGGTGGGAGCCGTCGACCATGACGGAGGTGTAGCCCGCCTCCAGGCAGGCCGTGATCTCGTCCAGGTCCCGGCTATGGTCGAGGTGCACACCGAGGCGGGCCGCGGAGTCCTCGGCGGCGTCCAGCGCCAGCCGCATCAGGGCCTGTCGTCCGGCGTGCTTGAAGGGGCTGGAGCCCGCCTGGATCAGGACGGGCCGTCCGGCGACCTCGGCGGCGGCCGTGATGCCCTGGACGGTCTCCAGGTTGTAGGCGACGAATCCGGGCAGGGCGTGGCCGGCAGCGGCGGCCTGCTTCAGGGCATCGGTCCCGTGCAGCAACATCAGGCACTCCTGAGCAGGTCGAGGGCGTCGGCGAGGGCGTCGGCGCCGCCGACGTTCCCGGCGAAGACGATGTAGGGGACGCCGGCGGCGGTGCCGTCCACCGGCTCCCAGAGGGAGACGATGCCGGGCAGCAGCGTGCCCCGGGCCCAGGCACGGCGGATCTCCAGACCGTGGGTTGCGGTGTCGCTGGAGGTGATGCCGCCCTTGGCGACGACGAAGGCGGGCCGCCGGATGGAGTTGACCTGCCGTACCGCCTCCACCAGCGCGGCGGAGATCCGGCGGGAGATCGCCAGACTGTCGTCCGCGTCGGCCCCCGTCACCAGGGTGCGCGAGGTGCGGATCACTGCGTCGGCCGCGTCCAGCGCGCCGGCCGCCGCGGCCGCGACCTCGGCGATGTGGGCGTCGCGCCGCTCCTCGTCGAGCAGGAGGGTGACGTCGAGTTCGTACTCGGCGATCCCGCCGCGCTCCCGCAGCCGGTCCAACTGCCGTGTCGTCAGCGAGACATGAGACCCTACGGCGATCAGCCCGTGCGGCGCGTCCCCGCGCAGCCGGCCCAGTTCCGCCGGCGTGAGCGGCGCCCGCCCGGCCTGTCCGGCGCGGGCCCGGACGAACGACGGACCGACCCGGTACAGCAGCCGTGTGCCGTTCTCCTCCGCCTCCGCGAGGGCGAGGGCCAGCACCCGCAGGTCGTCGTCGCACACCGCGTCGACCACGGCCGTCCGCCCGCCGCGCAGCGAGGACAGCAGCCGCGCCGTGTGCTCCGGACCGCCGCCGCGCAGGTCGTCGAGGTCGATGCGCAGGACCTCGTCCGCGGGCACGAGTCCGCCGGTCTTCTCCTGGACCCACTCGGGCAGCGAGGAGCTGTGGTAGCCGAAGGTGGCGTCGCGGGCGAACTCGCTCTCGCCGACCGGCAGCAGTCCGTCGGCCGTGCGCATCCAGTGGCGGGAGCCGACGGTCAGTCGGCCCGCCTCGATGTAGGCGGGGACCAGCACCACTCCATCCGGGGCGCCGACGTGCAGCTCGGTGAGCTCCTCGGCCAGGACGTCGGTCTCCAGGGGGAAGTGGCCGCGCAGGGTCGAGTCGCCGCGGCTGGCCAGGACGTAACCAGTGCCCTCGGCCGCCGCGGCCTCGTGCAGGGCGCGGACCACCTCGCGGTTGCGGGCGGCGGCGTCCTCGGGGGACAGGCTGCGGGTGTTGGTGAGGACGAAGAAGGCGGCGCTGTCCTGGCGCAGCGCCCAGCGCAGGTCGTCCACCGTCCAGGAGGTCAGGACCGGCACGTCCGCGACCGTCTGGGTGCCGGTCGGGTCGTCGTCGAGGACGACGAGCCGGGGGCCACCGGATATGCGGGCGGCCACGTCGGCGGCGCTCACCTCGCGGACGGGCGGGAGCCCTTCCAGCACCGCGGCCTCGCTGACGGGTCCCGTCTGGGCATGGAGGGGTAGGGACATGGCGAATTCCTGGTCTCTAACGGGGGTTGAGGGAGAGTTGGGGGCGTCAGTCGAGGTCGCGCTTGATCACATGGGTGCGCAGGTCGTCGGCGGTCTGGTTCATGTGGCCGTCCATGGCGACTCGGGCGGCCTCGGGGCTGCCGGACTCCAGCGCGGCGAGCACCGCCTCGTGGTGCGCGATGGCGTTCGTACGGATCTCGGGGACGGCCGAGGTCTCCCGGCGCCCCTCGACGAGGAGCGGGCCGAACGGCTCGAAGAGCAGCGGGACGAACAGGTTGCCCGTCGCCCGCATCACCGTGTCGTGGAAGTCGATGTCGGCCTGCACGAACTGCTCGGTGTCGCCCGCGTCGGCGGCCTCCCGCATCACCGCCAGGTGCTGGCGCAGCACCTCCAGGTCATCGTCGGTGCGGCGGGAGGCGGCCAGTTCGCACGCGCCGTTCTCGATGAGCCGCCGTGCCTCGATCAGCCGCTCCGACAGGGCGCCGCTCGACGTCCGCGAGGCCGCCCGCACCACCGGCTCCAGAGCGGTCCACCGATCTGGCGGGTTGACGTAGGTGCCCCGGCCGCGCACCACCCGTACGACGTTCTGCGCACGCAGCTGCTTGACCGCCTCGCGCACGGTCAGGCGACTGACCCCGCCCTGCTGCGAGAGCTCTCCCTCTGGCGGGAGAGCGGAGTCCGGCGGGTACTGGCCGTCGATGATCGCAGTGAGCAGCTGCTCGGCAAGGTCATCGGAGAGCGACATGACAGGAACCTCTTCGTTCGGCAACCACATCTGACATCAGACATCTGATGTCTATGTGCCGGAAACGATGACACCGGAGGTAAGACTCGTCAATACCCCGGTCGGAAACGATTGAGGAGCAACCGTTCGGTCCAGGTCTTGATGCGCGCGTCGGTGACGTGGGTTGGCCGAGGTTCGTGCTGGTGTGTGATTCCGCGGTCATCGCTCACGGGCCGATGGCCCGTCGAGGGCGGAGTTGCCGCGGGTGCCCGTGGCACCAGTGACTGAGCGAGGCGAAGGGGGTACGTGCCCGCGGGCACCGCCGGCCGGACCGCAGGTGCCGCCGGGACATCGAAGGCGTGGTCAAGGCCCGCCACGGAGATGCCCGAGCGCACCTTGTAAGTGACCAGGCTCCCGCGCTTGTACAGTCCGAGATTTCTGAGGCCGTTGGGGTTGTCGGTGCGCGGGGCGAGTGGCTCCATCTGCAGCAGGTTGGCGCCGACGTTGCCATGGGTGCGCATCACGCCCTTGGGCACCCCCGTGGTCCCTGACGAGTAGGGCAGGACGGCCAGGTCGTCCGCGAAGACGCGAGCAGCTCCGGCGGCGGGCGTCGTGGACAGCAGGTTGTCGTAGGGCGTCTCGGGTTGGCCGGGGTGAGGACGCCTCCGGAACGCAGCACGCCGTGGAAGACGGCGGGGTAGTCGGCGGAGTTGGGTGCGACGAGTGCGGCCACGTCACCCGGCTTCATGCCCCACGCGGCCAGAGCGTTCGCAATGCTGCCCACGGCAGACACGAGTTCGCCGTAGCTGTAGCGGTGCCCATGAGGATCATCGACGGGGCTCCTTGGGAAGGCCGAGCACCATCTCGCCGATGATGTTCCGCTGGATCTGCGACGACCCGGCGTAGATCGTGCCGGCGCGCGAGTTGAGGTAGACGCTCGTCCACGAGGCCGAGGAGTTCGGCGCCCCGGGGTCGTCGGTGTGGTACCAGTTGGGCGAGGGGCGCCCGCTCGGCGCCAGGCCCTCGAGGCCCAGGACGTCGAGGGCGAGCTCGGTCACCACGCGGTGGTACTCGCTCCACAACAGCTTGAAGGCGGCGGCCCCGGGACCGGGCTCGTCTCCCTGGATCAGTTGCGCCGCGATGCGCCGGCCGTGGCAGCGCAGCTGCTCGACCTGGACGTGACACCACGCGAACGCGCGCCGGATGCCAGGGTCACCGACGAGTCCTCGATCGCGGATCAGATCGGCCAGCCGGCTCAGCTCGTTGCGGAACCTGATCGGGGCGTGCAGTGCCGTCTCTCCCCGCTCGAAGCCGAGCAGGGTCATCGCGACCGACCAGCCCTGGTTGATCGGACCGACGACGAGTTCGGCCTGTGTGGTCGCGTTGTCGAAGAAGACCTCGTTGAAGTCGGTTTCGCCCGTGAGGTTCCGGATCGGGCGGATCTCCACACCGGGCTGGTCAAGTGGGACGAGCAACATGCTGATGCCGCGGTGCGGAGCTGCCTCGCGGTCGGTCCGGGCCAGCACGAACATCCAGTTCGCCACGTGGGCACCCGAGGACCACAGCTTCTGTCCGTTCAGCACCCAGCGGTCCCCGTCGAGTTCCGCGCGCAGTGCAAGGGACGCCAGGTCGGAGCCGGCACCGGGCTCGGAGAAGCCCTGGGCGAAGACGTACTCGCCGGCGAGGATCCGTGGGAGGAAGCGCTCGAGCAGGGCCGGCTCGGACCACTGCAGCATCGTGTTGCCGAGCATGCTGATGCCGAAGGAGTCGTTGTCCGAGCCGAAGGGGATGCCGGCGCCGGTCAGCTCCTCGACGAGTACGACGAGCTCGGCGGCGCTGAGCCCGGCGCCGCCGTACTCCTTCGGCCAGGACGGTGCGAGCCAACCGCGCGCGGCGAGCTCGGAGCGGATCCGGCCGCGGAAGGCGTCATACTCCGCGCCGTCGAGGGTGCCGATGCCGCGCGCGTCAGCGGTCAACTGGCCGGCGACGAACTCCCGCACCTCGGTGCGAAACGACTCGACCTCTGCGTCGAGCCGGGGGCGGGTGAGCTGTGGTTCCACGCTGTGGTCCTCCTAGCGGCCTCCGTTGTACTGCCGGTCACAAGGTTGCGTAGATAGACTGACCTCGTCAAGTGCTAAGTCTTATTTAGATATCCGCTACGATTGCGTCATGAGGAGAACGTCATTCGCGAACTGGCCGTGCTCGATCGCGCGCACGATGGACCTGCTGGGCGACTGGTGGACGCCGCTCGTGCTCCGTGAGGCGTACTACGGCATCCGCAGGTTCGACGAGTTCCAGCACGAGTTGGGCATCGCCCGAAACACCCTTTCGGACCGCCTGCGCAGGCTGGTCGACGAAGGACTGCTGGAGAAGGAGCTCTACAGCACCGAGCCGCAGCGCTACGAATACCTGCTCACCGAGAAGGGACGGGACTTCTTCGGCGTGATCGCGGCGATGTCGCGCTGGGGTGACACCTGGCTGGCGGAGGAGGCGGGTCCGCCGGTGGTCTTCCATCACGAGTCGTGCGGCAACGACACGCATGCCGAGGTGGTCTGCGCCGAGTGTCGGGAGGCCTTGCGCTCCGAGGACGTCACGATGCGGATGGGGCCCGGCTATCCGGAGCGGCTCAGGGAGCGACCCGACGTCCAGCGTCGGTTCGCGCGTCAGGCTGGAGCATCTCGGGCGTCGGAATGATCCGAGCTCGGTTTGATCGCCCGCGTCGTCGACGCAGGCCGTCAGTTCGAGGATGGTGCGGGCCACAAGCTCCGGATCGTCGTACATGGGCACGCGTCCGACTCCCGGCAGCGTGACCCACTCGGCATCCGGCACCAGCTCGGGGAATCGGGCGCTGTAGGGCCGGCGCGGGATCATGGCGTCCTCCTCGGCCCACGCGATGCGAACCGGGCAATCGACAGCTCCCACCGTGCGCTCGGTTGTCAGGAGCCACTCCTTCAGGGGCTGCCAGATCGTGCACTCGGACATGTCATGGGCGAAGGCGAGAGCAGCCTCGGCCGACATCCGGTCGCCATGAGCGACGGCGAGCTTCAGGCCGATCCTCCGGCCGAATCCGGAACGAAAGAGCACCGGCAGCAGGGGAACCCCGGCCAATCGACGTGTCATCGCGAATTTCAGATTCAGCATGCGGAGGTGCGTTCCTTCCGGATCCCATCCGAGCGCGGGCGACAGCGCAGTGACCGTCAGGGCGCACCCGCGGGCGGCCAGTTCCAGGGCCAGCCATCCCCCCAGGGAGTTGCCGACAAGGTGGGCGCGGCCCACGCCCGCGGCATCGAGGTCCCGCTCCAGCTGGTCCGCCAGGGCCCGAGCTGTCGGCCGAGCTCCTGGCCGTAGCGGTGTCCCGCCCGCATGGCCCGCGAGACGAGCCATGTCCACGCGGTGCCGGCGTTGCAGTTCAGGCACCACGGGGTCCCAGTTTCGCCAGCTGGCCGTATAGCCGTGAATGCACAGGAGATCAGAAAAGGCGGGTGGCATCGGCCTTCCTCGCCGGGTGGGTGAATTCTGTTGCGGATCGCAGGGTTGCGTAGATAGACGGACTCTGTCAAGGCCCGGAATTCCTCCTGAACTCAATGGTTGCATATTAAGACTCACTCTGGTCATGATGGCGTCCTCCCTATTCGGAGATGCCGTCGGAGGAGGACGTCCATGCAACTGTCCGAGGAGCACCACCAGCTGGCCCTCAGCGCCCGCGGGGTGCTCGGCGCTGCGGCTCGCGTCGATCCGGTGCCGCCGACATGGGAAGACCGCGCGGCCGGACTGAACCGGGAGCTGTGGCGGTCACTGGCAGACCTGGGCCTTGTGGGCGTCGGCGTGGCCGAGGAACGCGGCGGATCCGGCGGCGGCATGCGCGAGCTGTGCGTCCTCGCCGAAGAGGTGGGGTCCGCGGTGCCGCGCATCCCGTTCTCCGGGACAGCCGCCGTGCTCGCGGCTACCCGCATCGACGTGTCGGACGTCGTCGACGGGTCGGCGGTGACGGTGCCGGCCTGGGAGACCTTCCCGACCGGACTCGTCCCGCGATCGCGCACGGACGCGCTGAGACTCCACGGCGACACCGTGGACGGCACTCTCCTGAGCGTCGCCTTCGGCATGGACGCCGAGCGACTCCTCGCGTTCGCCGGCACTGTGCCGGTGATCGTGGACCTTCAGGCGCCCGGCGTTCGCCGGACTCCCGTCGACTCCTTCGACGTCACCGAGCCGTCCGCGGCCATCGAGCTCGTCGGGGTGACGGCCACGCTTGTGGAGCCGGTCGCGAGCCTGGACCGGGTCCGGGCGGTGCTCGCCGCGGAGCTGATCGGTACGGGCCAACGGGCCCTGGGCGGCGCGGTCGAGTTCGCCGGGCAGCGCCATCAGTTCGGTCGTGCGATCGGATCCTTCCAGGCGATCAAGCATCTGCTGGCGGACCGGCACGTCCAGCTGGACGCCGCACGACTCCTCGTCGAGTGGGCTGCGGCCGCCCTCGACGACGAGCGACCGGACGCAACGGCCGCCGCGCAGACCGCCCTTGCCGCGGCCATCGACGCCGCCGACTGCGCGACCCGTGATGCCCTGCAGGTGCACGGCGGCATCGGGTTCACCTGGGAGCACCCCTCGCACGTCTACCTCAAGCGCGCACGGGCACGTCGTTCCCTGCTCGGATCGGTCGCGGCCCAGCTCGACGCCCTCGCCGATCAGGTCCTCGCTGCGCACTGACCGCCGAGCATTGGACACCGCCGCTGCCGAACGGCCCCGGCAAGGCGCTGAAGCTCAGCATCGGCCCGGTCCGGAACCCGCTCCCGATCTGCATCGCCGCCATCGGTGACCGGTGCCACGCCGGTCGCCGCGGACGAGCCCCGTGCTCGATGCGACGTGGACCCCCAGGCGGATCTTGGCATCGCGCTCGGCCTCGGAGTGGGGACAAACCCGACGCAAGCTGTCGAGGAATTCGGCCTTGACAGCGATGGTCTTAATGCGCAACTTTAGAGGTCACAGCCTCAATTCGGCTGTTCCGACGTCTGGAAGGAGGCTCTGCTGTGGAGTGGACGGGCGCGCTTTACGCGGACACGCCAACGGTCGAGGTGGAGACCTGGATCGACGCTCCGCCCGAGAAGGTATGGGCGTTCGTCTCAGACATCGAGAGGATGCCGACCCTGAGCGCGGAGCTTCAGTCGGTGGAGTGGCTCGACGGGGTCACCGGGCCCGCCATCGGCCACAGGTTCATCGGTCGCAGCAAGCACGAGTCGCTGGGGAGGTGGCAGACCACCTCGTATGTCGTCGAGTACGAACCGCCGCGGGTTTTCGCCTGGGCGGTCCAGGACCCCGAACACCCCTCCGCGATCTGGCGCTTCACGGTCGAACCGCAGGACGGCGGGACGCTGCTGCGGGAGTGGATGCAGATGGGGCCGGGCCGCTCGGGCCTTTCCTTTGCCATCGACCGTATGCCGGAGAAGGAGCAGAAGATCGTCTTTGTGCGCATGCGTGAGTTCGAGACCAACATCACCGCCACTCTCGAAGGAATCAAGAAGTTGACCGAGGAGCCCGGAAAGGCGCGTGGATGATGCGTACGGCGACCACGATCGAGGCGTCCACGAACTGGCCGGAGACGGTGGACTTCGTCACCGAGGCGGAAAAGCTCGGCATGGACATCTGCTGGGTGGCGGAGGCCTGGGGCGCTGAGGCGCCCTCACCGCTGGGCTACCTCGCCGCGCGCACGGAGCGCATGCTTCTCGGCTCCGCGATCATCCAGCTCGCCACGCGCACCCCGATGGCCATCGCCCGCGCCGCGATCACCCTGTCGAACATCTCCGAAGGCCGCTTCCTGCTGGGACTGGGCCCGTCCGGACCCCAGGTGATCGAAGGCCTGCACGGCGTCCCCTTCGCCCGGCCCTTGTCGCGCATGCGGGAGACCGTCGAGATCGTGCGGCAGGCCGCCATGGGAGAGAAGATCTCCTATTCCGGGCGGGAATTCCAGATCCCACTGCCCGACGGGGAAGGCAGACCGATGCGCCTGTCGATGCGCGCCGAGCATGACATCCCGATCTACCTGGCCACCCTCTCGCCGAAGATGCTGCACCTGACCGGGCAGATCGCCGACGGCTGGCTGGGCACCAGCTTCGTTCCTGAGGGCGCCAAGGAGGCGTACTTCGACCACTTGGACGCAGGGCTTGCCGCGTCCGGTCGTACCCGCGCCGACTTCGACATCTGCCAGGGCGCGGAGGTGGCCTTCGCCGAGGACGAGGACGCGTTGCGCGCGATGGTGGCCGGCCGGAAGAAGGAGCTGGCGTTCAGCCTCGGCGGTATGGGTTCGGAGCGTACGAATTTCTACAACAACGCCTACAGCCGCCAGGGTTGGGCGGAGATCGCGGCGGAGGTCCGTGAGCGCTGGCAGGCCGGTGACAGGGACGGCGCGGCCGGTCTGATCACCGACGAGATGGTGCTGGCCACCACGCTGATCGGCACCGAGGACATGGTGCGGCAGCGGCTGCGGGTGTGGCGCGACGCCGGAGTCGATATTGCCCGCTTCTACCCCGCCGGCGACACGCTGGACGCCCGGCTCACCAACCTCGGCCGGGCCATCGACCTGGTCCGCGAAATGGAGCGCGACGCCGACCGATGACCAGCCGCGGACGCACACGTCACGCCTGGGACAAGGGCCATGAGCCTCCGGACGCGAAATCTGAGTGACAGCCAGGGGGCCTCGACCGCTGTCCTCGTGGTGATTCCGCCGGATGGGTCAGCGTCGGGCCAGGCCTTCGCGCCGGGCGGTGGCCGCGGGGGCCGCCCGCGGGTCGAAGGGGGACCGGCGATCGCGATGCCCGCCGCGCCGGCGCCCGAGACGACCGTGCGCGGATCGGTGAGCTTGCGGCCGGTCAGCCCGGCGGCGTTGCGCAGGGCCGCAAGCGTAACGACGGCCGTACCGTGCTGATCGTCGTGGAACGCCGGGATGTCGAGGCGCTCTTGGCCCGGTCGGCGTGGCTGGGCCGGACGACGACGGCTCATGCAGCGGCTGATCGCCTGCTCGTCCGCCCTGTTCGCGGTTACCGGATGGAGGATCCGATGGAAATGCCGCCGTCAACGTCCAGGACGATGCCGGTGATGTAGCCGGCGGCCTCGCTGGCGAGGAAGGCCGCGGCTTCGGCGATGTCCTCGGGCCTGCCGGTGTGGCGCATGGGGATCTTGTTGGTGAGTTTGTCGCGTGCGGGTCCGTTCATGGAGGCGAGCATGGGGGTCTCGATGAGGCCCGGCGCGATGGCGTTGGCGGTGATGCCGTGGCGGGCGCCCTCGAGCGCGAGGGTGCGGGTCATGCCGACGATGCCGGCCTTGGCGGCCACGTAGTTGGTCTGGCCGAAGTTCCCGCGCCATGACATGGAGGAGAAGCTGACGATACGTCCGTAGCCCTGGCGTTTCATGGGGCCGAAGGCGGCGCGGGCGCAGTGGAAGCCGCCGGTGAGGCTGACGTCGACGACGGCGTGCCAGTCGTCGTCGGTGATGTCCTCGACGCGGTTGTCGCGGATGATGCCGGCGTTGTTGATCAGCACGTCGAGGCGGCCGAGTGCGGTGGTGACGCCGTCGATCCAGGCGTTGACCTGGGCCGAGTCGGTCACGTCCACGACGTCGGTGCGGAGTTTCGTGTCGTGGGCGTCGGTGATGGTTTCGGCGGCCTCGGTGAGCGCCTGTCCGTTGACGTCGGCCAGCGCGACCGTGGCGCCCTCCGCGGCGAACCGGGTCGCCATGGCGAGGCCGAGACCTTGTGCAGCCCCGGTGATGGCGACGACGCGTCCCTGGTAGCGATTCACTTGTCGTCCGCTTTCGTGGTGTGGGGTGCGAGGAAGGCCCGCAGCGCGTCGGGCACCGAGCTCGCCGACCAGTTGTCGGCGAAGGTGGCCAGTTCCTCGCGCAGGGCCTGCTCGGGGGCGATGCCGTCGATCCGGTGCAGCAGCGTCTTGAGCCTTTGCTGGGCTGGGCTGTGACGGTCGGCCAACTGGTGGCAGATGCGGGTGGCGGTGGCGTCGAGGTCGGCCTCGGGCACGATCGCGCGGATCCAGCCGGTGTGCGCGAAGGCGGTCGCGGGGAGCAGTTCGCCGGTGAGCAGGAGCCAGCGGGACAGGCCCCGTCCGACTGCGTCGGGCAGCCGGACGCTTGACCCGCCGGCCGGTACCAGCCGCCGCTTGACGTGGCCGTCGCCGATGAGCGTGGTGTCGGCGGCGACGACGACATCGCAGGCCAGGGCGAGTTCGAGGCCCCCGGCGACGGCGTGACCGTGCAGCACGGCGACCCAGGGTTTCGGGCTGGCCGCGATGCGGGTGAAGCAGGCCGACACGTCTGCCAGGAAGTCGACCGGGTTGTCGCCGCGGTCGTGCAGCTGGAGGAACTGGTGGAAGTCACCGCCGGCACAGAAACTCCGTCCCTTGCCCGCCACCGCGACGACCGCTGTGCCGGGGTCGGCCTCGGCACTGGTGATCTGCTTGTCCAGGGCTTCGATGAGGGTGACGTCAAGGGCGTTGCGCCGCTCGGGGCGGTTGAGCAGCAGCCACCGGACGGGTCCGCGTTGCTCGACGAGTAGAGGTTCGGTGGTGTCGGTCAACGTGGCTCCGGGGTGGTGAGTTCGGCGCGTCGGCGGCTGCGCAGCAGATAGCGCTGGGTCTTGCCGCTCGGGGTCTTGGGCAGGGCGTCGATGAAGTGGATCGTGCGCGGGTAGGCGTGGGCGGCGTAGCGGGTCTTGACCAGCTGCTGGAGCTCGGTGGCCAGTTCCGGTGAGCCGTCGTGGCCGTCGCGCAGGACGACGTACGCCTCGATGACCTCGCCGCGGACGTCGTCGGGTGCGCCGATCACGCTGCACTCGGCGACGGCGGGGTGCTGGGCGAGGACGCTCTCGATCTCGAACGGCCCGATCCGGTAGCCGGCCATGATGATGACGTCGTCGTCGCGGGAGGAGAAGAAGAAGTCGCCGTCGGCGTCGACGCGCCCGGCGTCGCCGGTGAGGTAATGGCGGGCGTCGGCGGTGAATTTCGCGCCGGCCTGCCCGGGGATCTGGTAACCGCGGAAGGTCATCAGCGGGCTTTCGGCGACGTCGATCGCGACCCGGCCGAGCACGCCCGGTCCGGCGGGCTCGTCCTTCTCGTCGGCCAGCACGGTCAGGCTCCAGCCGGGCAGCGGCCGGCCCATCGATCCGGCCTTGAGGGGGCGGGCGAGTTCGGGATGGTGGTGGTTGGCCAGGGGCATGCCGACCTCGGTCTGGCCGAAGTGATCGTGCACGGCCAGACCGAGCGCGGCGCCGGCCCACTCGTTGACCTCGGGCGTCAGTGGCTCCCCCGCGCTGGAAGCCCGTTCCAGTCGCAGGCCCTGCGGCACCGGCACCGACGAGGAGCGCAGTCCCCGGTACACGGTCGGGGCGGCGGCGAAGTCGGTGACCTGATGGTCGACGAGGGTGCGCCAGGTCGTCTCCGGGGAGAACCCGCCGGCCAGCAGCAGGCTGGGGATGCCGCCGGCCATCGGGGCCACGATGGCGGAGTACAGCCCGTAGGCCCAGCCGGGGTCGGCGGCGCACCAGTAGCTGCTGTCGCGGGTGACGCCCAGGCCGTACTCCAGATAGACCTGCCAGCCGGCGATGTAGGAGACGGGGTGGATGACGCCCTTGGGCTTGCCGGTGGTGCCGGAGGTGAACATGTGCACCAGCGGTCCGTCCCCGCTCGTGGGGATGGCGGGCACCGGCTCCGGCGACGCCGCCGCCACGAGGTCGGCCAGCGACAGGTCACCGCGCGACGTGGCGGCTCCGGTGACGACGACGCGGCGCCGGGGGTCGTCCGGCATGTCGGGGCCCGGGTCGAGTTTGTGGCGCTGGTCGGGGTCGACGACCACCACGTGCGCGCCCGCGCCCTCCAGGCGCAGAGCGATGGCCTGGGGCGCGAACGCGGTGAACAGCGGGACGTAGACCGCGCCGAGCCGCCAGATCGCAAGGATGACGGTGACCAGGTCGGTGCCCTTGCCCATCAGGGTCGCCACCCGGTCGCCCGGACCGACGCCGAGTCCCTGCAGCGCCCGCGCACAGCGGTGCGAGTCCGCGGCGAGCTCGCCGAAGGTAAGCGTGGAAGCCTTTCCGGCGCCGTCGACCACGGTGAACGCGACGCGGTCGGCGGGGTGCCGGTCGCACAGCAGCCAGGCAACGTCGAGTGAAGGAGCCGCGAAGGCGGCGGTCAGTTCGGCGACCCGGTCGGCGGCCCTCATCGCTGGTCCTTACGGTCGATGATCGGCAGGACCAGACGGCTGGGGTGGCTCGGGCCGTGATGGATGTGGTTGACCGCGGGAATCATCTGCTCTTCGCTCTCACGGGCGATGACGCCGCCGGTGTTGGTGTTGCGGTCGTAGCGGGGGAAGTTGCTGCTGGAGACGTCCACGCGGATGCGGTGCCCGGGAAGGAACACATTGGAGGTGGCCGTCATGTCGACGGTGATCTCGTAGACCGCGCCGGGCTCCATCAGCTCTTCCGTGGCGAGGCCGCCCCGGTAGCGGGTGCGCAGGATCCCGTCGCACAGGTTGATCGCCTTGCCGTCGGGGAAGACGTCGACGAGTTTGGCGGTGAAGTCGGTGTCCACCGCCGACGAGGAGACGTACAGGGTCAGGCTGACCGGGCCGGTGACCTCGACGGCCTCGTCGAGTACGGGAGTTGCGAAGCACAGGACGTCATCGCGGGCGGCGACCGTCCGCTGGTCGACCGGGCCGCAGAACCCCGGTGTCGTCGGCATCGATGCCCCGCCGGCCGAGGGAACCGGGCGGCGCGGGTCGTAGAGGTAGGTCTCGTGCCCGGTGCCGGTCGGCGCCTCGGTGGTCAACACGCCGTCGCCGTCGGCGGTGTTGGCATGGCCGGCGCTGGTGAGGTGGAAGTCGGTCCACCTCGTGTCGGGCAGCGGCCACTCCTGCTCGTCGCGCCACTGGTCGATGCCCATGACGAAGATCTTCACCGGTGCCACGTCGTCCAGAGCGGTGGTGTCGCCGCGGAGCCAGCGGTCGAAGAACTTCGCATGCAGGCCGGTCAGGCCCATCATCTGGGCACTTGCCAGCGGGCCGAAGGAGCGGTCGGGATAGACGCCACTCGCGGACATGTGATCCCACGGACCGATGATCAGCCGCTGCCCCTCGCGTGCCTGCGCACTGCCCGCCTTCTGGCGGGCGGTGGTGTAGGTACGGACGGTCTGCCCGATGTAGAGGTCGTACCAGCCGCCGATGTTGAGCGCCGGGACCGTGGCGTTCTTGAGCTCGGGCGTGAGCTCCATGGCGTCCCAGTATCCGTCGTGGGAGGGGTGGGCCATCCAGTCGTCCCACCACTTCCCGTACGCCGCCAGAACCGGAACCTCGGCCGTCGGCAACACGTCGTTCAGCGGCTCCGGGAACAGGAGAGCCTGACCGAGCTGCTGGAGCTGGGACGCGGAGCCCCCGCCGGCCGCCAGAGACCGCTGCGCGTCGGCCGTGTACATCATGGCGTTCCACAGCGTGACCAGGCTCAGCGAGAGCGCACCGCCCGCGCCGTACCAGGGCGCCTCGTAGTTGTCGATCGAGGTGAAGGCCGGCGCGATCGCCTTGAGGCCGGGGGCGCCGGTCACGGCGGTCTCCCACTGGACCATGCCGAGGTAGGACGCCCCGTACATGCCCACCGTGCCGTCCGACCACGGCCGGTCAGTGATCCAGGCGACGGTGTCCTCGCCGTCGGCCCGGTCGGCCATATGCGGAACGAACTCGCCTTCCGAGCGGTGGGTACCCCGGCAGTCCTGCACCACCACCGCGTAGCCCGCCTCCAGCAAAGCCATGAGGTCGGGCATGACCCCTCCGAGGGTGATGCCGAACACGTCTTTGCCGTACGGCATGCGCACCAGCAGCGTCGGAGCCTTCCCCTCGACCGGATGCCACACGTTGGCGGCGAGGGCTACACCGTCACGCATCGGAACTCGGACATCTATCTCGTACAGGTGCTGCATCGGTGCTCCTCGTCGAGCTGGCGGCATTGCCCCGGATGCGGGTACGTTAGGAGGTACGCTCGTACCCTGTCAATTACCGCGAGGGGGCTGACCTCCCGGTGATTCGCCGCGTAGGCAACGGTGTCGGCGACGGGGACCGGTCACCGCCGACGCCTCCCCGAGCCGTGAGGGAAGGAGCAGGCAGCGGGGCCCATGTTCGCACTGACGCGAACATGAGTTACAGTGAAAAACGCACCCGGCCGGAAGAAGGCAGCCGGGCGCGCAACCCCCGCTAGGAGAACCACGGCATGACCACTGTCGCCGCGTACGCCGCACCCGCCGCGAAGGCTCCGCTGGAGCGCACCACCATCGAGCGCCGGGCGGTCCGCGAGTTCGATGTGCTGATCGACATCAAGTTCGCCGGTATCTGTCACACCGACATCCACCTGGTCCGCGAGGGCTGGGGTGAGGCGATCTTCCCGATGGTCCCGGGCCACGAGATCGCGGGCGTCGTCTCCGAGGTCGGCCCCGGCGTGACCAAGTACAAGGTCGGCGACCGTGTAGGCGTCGGCTGCATGGTCGACTCCTGCCGCGAGTGCGAGAACTGCAAGGCCGGCCAGGAACAGCACTGTGTACGGGGGGCTGTCCAGACGTACAACGCCATCGGCAAGGACGGCGAGATCACCTACGGCGGTTACGCCACGCATGTCGTCGTCGACGAGAACTTCGTCGTCCGCATCCCCGACGGGCTGTCCCTGGACGTCGCCGCACCGCTGCTGTGCGCGGGCATCACCACGTACGCGCCGCTCAAGCAGTGGGGCGCGGGCCCCGGCAAGAAGGTCGCCGTGGTCGGCCTGGGCGGTCTCGGCCACGTGGGCGTCAAGATCGCGCACGCGCTCGGCGCGGAGGTCACTGTCCTGTCCCAGTCGCTGCGCAAGAAGGACGACGGCCTGAAGCTGGGCGCCGACCACTACTACGCGACCAGTGACCCGCAGACGTTCGAAGAACTCGCCGGCTCCTTCGACCTCATCGTCTCCACGGTGTCGGCGCCGCTGGACCTGGGCGCCTACCTCAGCCTGCTGAAGACGGGCGGCGCCCTGGTGAACGTGGGCGTCCCGGAGGAGCCCATCGCCTTCCACCCGTTCTCCCTCATCGGCGGCAACAAGATCCTCGCCGGATCGATGATCGGCGGTATCCCCGAGACCCAGGAGATGCTGGACTTCTGTGCCGAGCACGGGATCGGCGCGGAGATCGAGCGGATCGCCGCCGCCGAGATCAACGAGGCGTACGAGCGGGTGCTGGCGAGCGATGTGCGGTACCGGTTCGTGATCGACAACGCGACCATCTGAGAACCGTCGCACGCCCCGAGGGCCCCGGCGGATCAGTCGGATTCAAGGGGTCGTCGCAACACGCGGTGAGTTGATCACGCCGCGAGCAGTTTGGACAGACGCTCGGCTGGGGTTTCCCAGCCGAGCGTTTTGCGTGGGCGGTGTTGAGTTCGGCGGCGACGGCTTCCAGGTCCTCACGGGTGTGGGTGGACAGGTCGCTGTCCTTGGGGAAGTACTGCCGCAGCAGGCCGTTGGTGTTTTCGTTCGAGCCGCGTTGCCAGGGGCTGCCGGGGTCGCAGAAATAGACCGGGATGTCGGTGGCGATGCTGAAGGCGTGGTGGGCGGCCATCTCGCAGCCTTGGTCCCAGGTCAGGGACCGCTTCGGGTGGGGCGGGAGAGTCTTGAAGCGCCGAGCGGTGCCCACCCCGCATACCCCCGGAACACCACAGCACGCGCCCACACACGAGGTCACGGCGGCGCGTACCTACGGGCCGTGCTTCCGCGGCGTCGA
>NZ_JBITLN010000021.1:51713-106235 GCF_044465285.1 Streptomyces sp. NPDC049687 | reverse complement strand
GCGTACTGGGCGTACGCGGGCGATCCCGACAACGCGGCGAGGCGCCGTGCCAGGCGTCGCGGGCCAGACGGGACTTTCGAAACACGCCCTAGGCGCCGCGCCGTACCCCCGGGGACACCGTCAGCCGGGCCGCCGCCCAGAAGAGCCCGAGGGTCGCCAGGGCCATCGCGGCGACCAGGGTGGCGCCGCCGACGACCTTCTCGTAGTCGTGCTGGTAGAGGCCGTCGACGATGTAGCGGCCCAGGCCGCCGAGGCCGACGTAGGCGGCGATGGTGGCCGTGGAGACGATCTGGATGGCCGCCGAGCGCAGTCCGCCGAGGATCAGCGGGAGGGCGACGGGGAGTTCCACCTGGAGGAGGATCCGCGGCTCCGCCATGCCGATGCCGCGCGCCGCGTCCACGGGGGACGGGTCGACCGAGCGCACCGCCTCGTAGGTGGTGACGAGGATCGGCGGGACGGCGAGGACCACCAGCGGGATCATCACGGGCAGCATGCCGAACCCGGCGATGATGACGATCAGCACCAGCAGGCCGAAGGTGGGCAGCGCCCGCCCCGCGGTGGCGATCAGGGAGAGGACGTTGCCGCCCCGCCCGTAGTGGCCGGTGACCAGGCCGATGGGCAGCCCGATCACGGCGGCGAGGGCGAGCGCCTCCAGGGAGTACCCGAGGTGCTCCAGCAACCGGGTGGGGATGCCGTCGTAGCCCTGCCAGTGGTCGCCGTTGCTGAAGAAGGCGTTGACGAAGTTGAGCACGTTCACTGGGCCGCGGCCTCCTTCCGGATCCGGGTGGTGCCCGAGCCGCTGGGCATCCACGGGGTCAGCAGGACCCGTACGCCGACCAGCAGGGCGTCGACGAGGACCGCGAGGGCGGCCGTGGTGAGCACGGAGTTCCAGGCGAGTTCGGGCCGGTTGTAGATCTGTGCGTCGTGCAGCAGGTTGCCGAGCGCGCCCTGGTTGCCGATCAGCATGCCGACGCTGACGAGGCTGATGCTGGACACCGTCGCCACCCGCAGCCCGGCGATGATGGCGGGCACCGCGATCGGCAACTGGACCTGGAGGTAACGGCGCAGGGGTCCGAAGCCCATCGCGGTCGCGGCGGCGAGGGTCTCCTGCGGCACCGAGCGCACGCCGTCGACGATCGCGGGGACGAGGACGACCAGGGTGTAGACGGTGAGGGGGATCATCACCGTCAGTTCGGTCTGGCCGGTGTAGTCGATGAGGACGACGAAGAACGCCAGCGACGGGATGGCGTACAGCACGGTCGTCACCCACAGCACCGGCGGGTACAACCACCGCAGCCGGACGCAGAGCTGGGCGATCGGGAGGGCGAGCAGCAGTCCGCCCAGGACCGGCAGCAGGGCCTCGCGCAGATGCAGTCCGATGAGACCGGCCCAGTCGTGCTGGAGGTCGCTGGGGATGTCGAAGAAGCGGTTCATCGCAGCGCCTTGGTGTCGCTCGCGCTCTCCTTGTGGGCGCCGCGGATCGCCTCCGCGATGACCGTCTGCGGGACGACACCGGTGGCCCGGCCCTCGCCGTCCACCGCGACCGCCCAGCCGGTGGGCGACAGCACGGCGCAGTCGAGGGCGGCCCGCAGCGAATCCCGCCCGGTCACGAACGGCCGCCCGTACGGCAGCAGGTCCGCGGCGTCGATCCGGCCGGCGGTCAGCTCGCCCGGCTCGCCCCAGCCGAGGGGCCTGCCGTCCAGGCCGGTGACGAGGAGGTAGGGCGCGTCGGCGCCGCGGGCGGCGATCTGCTCGGCGGTGGCGTCGATCGCGACGATCGGGGTGGTGAGGAGTTCGAGGCCCGCCGCGGAGAAGAACGACAGACGCCGGATGCCGCGGTCGGCCCCGAGGAAGTCCTCGACGAACGCGTCGGCCGGGTCGGACAGCAGCTCGGCGGGCGGTGCGAACTGGGCGAGCCGGCCGCCGGTGCGCAGGACGGCGACCATGGTGCCGAGCTTGACGGCCTCGTCGATGTCGTGCGTGACGAAGACGATGGTCTTGCCCAACTCGTCCTGGATACGGAGCAGTTCGTCCTGGAGGCCCTTGCGGACCACGGGGTCGACGGCGGAGAACGGCTCGTCCATCAGCAGCACCGGCGGATCGGCGGCCAGTGCCCGTGCCACGCCGACGCGCTGCTGCTGGCCGCCGGAGAGCTGGTAGGGGTACCGCTTGGCCAGCGAGGCGTCGAGCCCGACGCGCTCCATCAACTCCTGGGCCCGGGCACGGGACTTGTCCTTGCTCCAGCCGAGCAGCCGGGGCACGGTGGCGATGTTGTCGACGATCGTGCGGTGCTGGAAGAGCCCGGCGTTCTGGATGACGTAACCCATGGACCGACGCAGGGTGTTGACCGGCTGCGACTGGATGTCCTTGCCGTCGAGGGAGATCGTGCCCTCGCTGGGCTCGACCATCCGGTTGATCATCCGCAGTGTGGTGGTCTTGCCGCATCCCGAGGGGCCGACCAGGACGGTGATCGCGCGGTCCGGTATCTCGAGGGAGAGCCGGTCGACCGCCACCGTGCCGTCCGGGTACCGCTTGGTGACTGAATCTATCCGTATCAAAGCGCCGAACGCCCTTCGGGTCTGGCAGTTCCCGCCCGTTCTCGAACCATGCGAGACCGGACTGTTGCGGGGAGAGTCTAGACCTCTTGTGTTGCGGGCGTTTTGACGGGAGAGACGGGGGCTGAGGAGTCCCTCCACTGTGCGCGACCTGTGAGTCCCCTGATTCTCACTCTCCGCTCAGGAGCGGCTCAGGGATCCCCCAGATCCGGCCCCCATCGTCATGGCCATGAACGCAACGAACGCGGGAGGCGTCCGCCGCCGGTCGGTCGAGATCGTGGTGCCGGTCCCCAACGCGGCGCACGTTCTCGCCGACGGCATCGGCCGTCTCCACGCACGCCTCGAAGACTCCTTCCCGTTCCCGTTCCGCGTCACGATCGCGGACAACGCCGTCACGGACGCCATCTGGAGCGTGGCGACCGGCCTGCCCCTGCGCCTGCCCCACGTCCACGCCCAGCGCCTGGAGCTCAAGGGCCGGGGCCGCGCCCAGCGCGTCGACGACCTCAGGGGCATGAGCCGGATGCTCCGCTCCACCCTCACCGGCCGCACCCGCGTTCCCGCAGTCCCCCGCCGCAGCAGCATCCCCCAGGTGCCGGCCGCGCGCACCCCGTCCCCCGCCGCCGTTCCGCCCACCGGGGCGAACACCCACCTGGAGTACGCGTCATGACGATCCTCGCCCCGCCGCCGGCTTCCGCCGGGGAAGACAGCGCCCGCCACCACCGGGCGGCCCCGCCCGACAGAAGCGGACTCGTCCGGCGCCTGTTCACCGGCGCCCCGGACGACCCGCGCTGGGCCCGCCCCGCCTTCTGGGCGATCCTCGTCCTGGCCACCGCCCTGTACGCCTGGAACCTCTCCTCCATCACCGGCAACACCTTCTACGACGCGGCCGTCTACTCCGGCACCAAGAGCTGGAAGGCGTTCTTCTTCGGCGCCCTGGACGCCGGCGGCTTCATCACCGTCGACAAACCCCCCTTCGCGCTGTGGGTGATGGGCCTGTCCGCCCGTGTCTTCGGCTACGGCACCTGGCAGTTGACGCTTCCGATGGTGGCGGTCGGCGTGGGCTCGGTGGCCCTCCTGCACCGCATGGTCAAGCGTGACTTCGGCCCGGTCGCGGCGACGATCGCCGCCCTGGCCCTCACCCTGACCCCCATCACGGTCGCCATCACCAGGGACACCAACCCGGACGCGATCCTCGTCTTCCTGATGCTGCTGGGCGCGGCCGCCCTGCTGAAGGCCGTCCGCACCGGCCGGACGATGCCGCTGGTGTGGTCCGCGGTCGCCATCGGTTTCGCGTTCAACACGAAGATGATGCAGGCGTACGTCGTCCTGCCCGTGTTCTTCCTGGTCTACCTGTGGGCCGCCGAGGGCAGCCTCGGCCGCCGGATCCGCAACCTGGCCGCCGGCACGGTCGCGCTGGTCGTCTCCAGCGCCTGGTGGATGGTGGTCGTCGATCTGATCCCGGCCTCCTCCCGCCCCTACATCGGCGGCTCGACCGACAACACGGTGTGGGACCTGGTCATCGGCTACAACGGCTTCGGCCGGATCTTCGGGGCGAGCTCGTCGGTGGGCTCGGCCGGCAACGGCGCGAGTTTCGGCGGCGAGGCGGGCCTGTACCGCATGTTCAACGAGATCATGGGCGGCCAGATCTCCTGGCTGATCCCCTTCGCGGTGATCGCCATCGTCGGCGGGCTGGTCCTGCGCGGCCGCGCCCCCCGCACGGACGCCAGGCGTGCGGCCCTCCTCCTGTGGGGCGGCTGGTTCGTCTTCCACTACCTGACCTTCGCCCTCGCCGAGGGCACCTTCCACCCGTACTACGTCACCGCCATGGCCCCCGGGATCGCGGCCCTGGCCGGCGCCGGCGGGGTCATGCTCCACCAGGCCTTCCGTGAGGGTTCGGCGGCGAAGTGGAGCTGGGTGCTCCCGGCCGCGATCGCGGCGAGCGGGGTCTGGGCGGTCGTCCTGCTGCAGCGGGTCTCCGGTTCCGGGACGCTGTACACGGCCGCGGAGATCGTGGTGAGCGTCGCGGGCGCCCTCTCCGTCCTCGGCCTCCTGGCCGGCCGCTTCACCGGGCGCCACCGTCTGATGGGCGTCGCGGCCCTCGCCGCGATCGTGGCCCTGCTCGCCGGTCCGGCGGCCTACTCGTTCTCGGCGGCGACCTCCAGCACCAACGGCACCAACCCGACGGCCGGCCCGAACACCGGGGGCATGGGCGGCGGCGCGCGGCCGAGCGGCGACGGCGGCCCGGGCGGCAGCGGCTCGGCGGGCTCCAGCGACTCCGGCGGCCAGTCGACGGGCGAGACCCCGTCGGGCAGCGCCCCGTCCGGTGACGGCTCCTCGTCCACCAGCGGGTCCGGTACGGAGTCCGGCACCACCGAGTCCGGTACGGCGGAGTCGGGTACCGCCGAGTCGGGCAGCACCGGGGACGGTGGCGGCATGGGCGGCGGGACGCAGGTCTCCTCCGCGATGATCACGTACCTGAAGAAGCACCAGGACGGCGCCACCTGGCTGGTGGCCGTGGCCACCGACCAGACGGCCTCCTCGATCATCCTGGAGTCCGGTCAGCCGGTCATCTCGATGGGCGGCTGGTCCGGCTCCGACGACGCGATGACGCTCGCCAAGCTCAAGAGCCTGGTGAAGGCCGGCAAGCTGCACTACATCGTCATCAGCGACAGCGGCCAGGGCTCCTCGAACTCCGAGATCTCGACCTGGGTCACGAAGAACGGCACGGCGGTCTCCGACTACAGCGGCCTGTACCGCCTGGACACCTCCGACGTCAGCTGACCCCCTGTGCGGACGGGCGGGCCACCGGACTCCCTTCCGGTGGCCCGCCCGCCGACGTTTGTCGGGGCACAGGGACCCGACCACGGACATCACCACGATTCCCGGCCGACGGCACGACCGCGGGTCCGTTCCGGCCGTGCGGTACTACGTGGTTTCACGGATGTCACCGCGAGAGGCCGCGTGCCAAGGTCAGCAGCCCATGGGGGTATGCGGTGCACGGGTCTGCGGGCGCGGCGAACCCCTCCGAGACCCAGCCCTCTCAGGAGCCCGCAACCGTGACGACTCTTGCCCTCGGACCGAGCCGGCTGGACCCCGACCGCCTGCTCGACGCGTTCGGCGTCCGGCGCCTGCTGCTCATCGTCTTCGCGAAGTCCGGCCCGCTCATCGGGTTCTTCCTGCCCGGCGACTCCCTGCTGTTCACCGAGAACGCTTCGGACGAGGCTCGACGATGACGCTCCCGACCGGGAACCCGACGTCGCGGACGGAACCGGCCGCGAGGCGGAAGTGGAGGGTGGCGGCCCGTGTTGCGCGCACGGTGTTCCGCCTCGGGGCGGCCGCCCTGATCCTGCTGCTCGCCTTCCGCACCTACGAGGAAACCGCCGTCGCGTTCGCGCGGTCGAACGGCACCCTGCGCACGGCCGAGGCCACCATCGCCGAGCTGACGTCCCACACCACGTGCGGGCATGACAGCGACAGCGCGACCCAGTACACGACATGCGGCACCACGTACACCATCGCGTTGCGCGTCGGCGGCGAACGGAAGGCGGTGGACGGCGTCCGGAGGAGTTCCGCGGCGGGCTTCAAGGAGGGGCAGCCCGTGGAGGCGGGCCTGTGGGACGGACGGCTCGTGGAGATCGACGGGCGTTACGTATGGCCCGGGTGGTCCGTGGAGGGCAAGGACCTGGTGATCCTCGTGGCGTATCCGCTGACCCTGGGCTATGCGATCGCCTGGACCATGGCCGCCACCGCGTACGTGAACGGCCGGGTGCGGCTGAAGGAGCAGGACCGGCTCGGATACTGGGGCTTCGGAATGCTCGTCGCGTGGGCGACGGTCATCCTGCTCCTCCTGCTTGCCCTCGGCGGGCACTTCTACCCGTACTGGCCCCTGATTCCCCTCGGCGCCGGAACCGCGGCCGCGCTGGCGGGACAGAGCGGGGCGGTCAAGGAGGCCCGCGCTTCCCGCGTCGCACCGGGGACCCGCTAGGCGGCGGCCCGCTCCCCCGCGGTCGGGAATCCGGGGGTGCGCAGGACGCGCCCGCCGTCGATCACCGCGAACACCTCGCAGCCCTCCCGCCCGGCCGCCCACTCCACGCCCTCCGCGCCCAGGGCGAACGCGGCCGTGGCCACGGTGTCCGCGAGGGTGAGGGTCGGGGCGACGACGGTCAGGCTGTCGAGACCGGTCACGGGAAGGCCGGTGCGGCCGTCGAGGATGTGGTCGCCGCGCTCGTAACGCGCGGAGGTGGCGACCGCCGCGTCCGTGAGGTCGAGGACGGCGCACAGCTTGTCGGCGAACTCCGGATGCCGTACGCCGACCCGCCAGGGCCCGCCGGAGACGACCACGTCACCACCGGCGTTGAGGCAGAAGCGGGTGAGCCCGGCGCCGGTCAGCAGCTCCGCCGCCCGCTGCACCGACCAGCCCTTGACCACCGCGCAGGGGTCCAGGCCCCGGCCGGGCAGCCGTACGTCGAAGGCGCCGCCGGTGGCGACCCGGTACTCCTCGCACAGGCCGAGCACCTCCGCGAGATCGGCGCTCACCTCGTCGGGGGACAGCTCGCCCCGGTCCAGCCGGGACACCTCGCTGCCCTCCTTGAAGGGGCTGAACCGCTCGTCGGCCTCCCGCAGCCACGCGAAGACGTCGTCCGCGATGCCCTCCGGCACCCGCTCGTCATCGATGCGCAGTGACACGGGGAAGCCCATGACGTGCTCGACCCGGTGCATGTCAGGCGCCCTTCGCGTCGATGGCGGCCTGGAGGGACTCCTTGTAGCCGTCGCTGGTGATCGTCGCGCCGGACACGGTGTCGATGTCCGCGCTCTGCGCCTGCAGCGTCTGCGCGATCAGCTTCGGCACGGCGGCCGTCGTCTGCGGATGGTTCGGCTGCTTCAGCATCTTCACAGCCGTGATCCTGTCGCCCTCGAAGGTCACCTGGACCTGGACGTCGCCCTTCTCGGTGGCCACCGTGGATCCCGCGACCGCCCGGGAGGCGGCGGAGGCCGGCTCCGAGGCCGACGGGGACGCCGAGGCGGACGACGCCTGCTCGTCGATGGCGGCCTGCAGGGACTCCTTGTAGCCGTCGCTGGTGATCGTCGCGCCGGACACGGTGTCGATGTCCGCGCTCTGCGCCTGCAGCGTCTGCGCGATCAGCTTCGGCACCGCGGCCGTCGTCTGCGGATGGTTCGGCTGCTTCAGCATCTTCACAGCCGTGATCCTGTCGCCCTCGAAGGTCACCTGGACCTGGACGTCGCCCTTCTCGGTGGCCACGGTCGTACCGGTGAAGGTGGTACCCGAGGAGGGCGTGGAGGGCGTCGCCGCCGACTCCGCCACGGACGCGGAGGACGACGTCCCGGTGGACGGCTCGTAGCGCCAGACCGGGATCAGACCGGCGACGGACAGGACAAGAACGGGGATTGCTCGCTTCACGTCGTCTCTCTCATCCCGCCAGGCTGAAGCGCTCGAAGTGGATCTGCGTCTTGGGCACGTCCAGCTCGCGCAGGGTGCCGAGCACGGCGTTCATCATCGGCGGCGGCCCGCACAGGAAGACGTCCCGCTCCGCGATGTCCGGCACGAGCGCGGCGAGCTCGCGCGGCGCCAGCCGGTCCGGCACCGGCGGCCCGGTGACCAGGTGCAGTTCGGCACCCTTGGCGAGGGCCAGCTCGCGCAGCTCGTCGTAGAGCACGGCGTCGCGTTCGCCGGCGACCCGGTAGATGACGACCGCGTGCCCGTGGATCTCCTCCAGCAGCGCGCGGATGGGCGTGACGCCGACGCCGCCGGCGATGAGGAGGGACTCGGGGCGGGTGCGGTGCATCGCGGTGAAGGCGCCGTAGGGGCCCTCGGCGAAGACCCGGGTGCCGGGCTCGATATGGCGCAGGCCCGCGGAGCCGTCGCCGGCCGCCTTCGCGGTCAGGCGCAGGCGGGTGCCGTCGGGCGCGGCGGAGAGGGAGAAGGGGTTGGCCTGCCACCAGCGGTCCTTCGTCAGGAACCGCCACAGGAAGAACTGGCCGGCCCGGGCGGGCAGCCGGTCCAGGTCACGGCCGGTGATGTAGACGGACACGACGTTGTCGGACTCGGGGACGACCGATTCGACGCGCAGCTGGTGGCGCCAGTTCCGCCACAGCGGCAGGACCGCCCGGCCGAGGACCACCGAGCCGAGGGCGACGCCCCACACCCCGTACCAGTAGGCCGTGGCGGCGGAGGACGCGGTGAACGTCGTACCGACCGCGACCTGGTGGGTGAAGGCCAGCACGACGGCGACGTACGTGTACAGGTGGATGAAGTGCCAGGTCTCGTAGGCGAGCCGACGGCGGGCCAGGCGTGCCGAGACGCCGCCGATGACCAGGATGAGCACCATGGCGACGGCGGCGCGCAGTACGCCCTCGACGGTCTCGGCGAGGTCGACCAGCTGGCCGACCGGGTCCATCGAGGAGGACTCGGCGTAGCCGAGGGTGATGAACACGGCGTGCCCGACCAGCGTCCACAGCAGGCCGAAGCCGGTCCAGCGGTGCCAGTTGGTCAGCCGGTCCATGCCGATACGGCGGTCCAGCCAGGGCAGCCTGGCCACCAGCAGCAGCTGGAACGCCATCAGCAGCGCGCCGTACAGACCGGCGAAGCGGCCGATCACGACGAGCGCGTTGGAGGCGAAGCCGGCCTGCACGGCGAAGAGGGTCACGACGGCCGCGTTCGCGGCCAGCACGGCGTACAGGCCGGTGCGGGCCACTACTTTGGGACGGATCGCCGTGGGGGGTACGGGAGGCGATTGGACGGTCGTCACGGACGGAATCTCCTAGATCGGGTCCTCAGAACACAGAGCTTGTCCGTGCGGTGCTGTCGATTTCCTGTCGTACAACTTTCAAGAGCTTATCGATCCACGCGCGCGTGCCGGGCGGCCTCCTCGCCGTGCGGCGCGTGACGCACTATGTGCGGGTGGACAAAGTACGACTCCTCGTCGTGGACGACGACCCGCCGATCGCCGATCTCGTCGCGACGGTCGCCCGCTACGAGGGCTGGGACGCGGTCACCGCGAACTCGGGTGAGGAGGCGCTGCGTCGCGCCGCCGACTTCCACCCAGACATCGTGGTGCTCGACCTGATGCTGCCCGACCTCGACGGTTTCGGCGTCCTGGACCGGCTGCGGCAGTCCGGGACGATGGTGCCGGTGGTGTTCCTCACGGCCCGCGACGGGGTCGCCGACCGGGTGGCGGGGCTGACCCGGGGCGGCGACGACTACCTGGTGAAGCCGTTCGCGGTGGAGGAGCTGATGGCCCGGCTGCGGACCGTGCTGCGGCGCAGCGCGGGTCCCGGCTTCCAGCGTTCGGTGCTGCGGGTCGCCGACCTGACGATGGACGAGGACACCCGCGAGGTCCGGCGGGACGGGAAGCTGCTGACGCTCACCCCGACCGAGTACGAGGTGTTGCGCTATCTGATGCGCAAGTCGCCGACCGTGCTGACCAAGGCCCAGATCCTCGACCACGTGTGGGAGTACGGCTTCGGCGGCCGCTCCAACGTCGTCGAGCTGGTCGTCAGCCGGCTGCGCCGCAAGCTGGACGCGACGGGCGACGACCCGCTGATCCAGACGGTCCGGGGCTTCGGGTACGTGCTCCGGCAGGCGGCCGAGTGATCCGCCGGCTGTGGCGGACGTACCGGGGGACGCGGCTCGGCACCCGGCTGGCGCTGGGGCTGGGCGCGCTGGCGCTGGTGGTGTTCGCCGTCGTCGGCACCGCCCTGACGACGTACATGCGGGACTATCTCTCGGCCCAGCTCAACCAGCAGCTCTCCCTCGCCCAGGGCGCCCAGTCCAAGAGCCTCGCGGACTACGGCACGCTGGCCGGCAAGAAGTACTACCGCTGGTACTACGCGGTGTACGACGTGCGGGACGGCACACCCGTGCTGCGCACGCCCGAGGACCCCGGCGACGTGCCCGAGAACGTCGACGACCTCACGGCCCTGGCCAAGGCGCAGACCGTCGCGGGCACCGAGGTCCTGCGCACCGAGGACCTCCGCGGGGAGGGCCAGTACCGGCTGCGCGCCTGCGAGGTGGAACCCGGTGTGGTCCTGGTCAGCGGCGCGCCCATGGACGACATCGAGAACACCGTGCAGCACCTGATCACGATCCAGGTCGTCACGTTCGGCCTCGCGCTGCTGGCGCTGGTGGTGTTCGGCCGGGCGATGCTGCGGCGCGGTCTGAAACCGCTCAGCGACATGGCGCACACCGCGCAGGGCATCGCCTCGCACGACCTCACCGAGTCGGCGTCCCGGCTCCCGCTGCGCGCGGACCGCTCCGGCGGCGGCCCCGAGGTGGAGGAGCTGCGGACGGCGTTCAACACGATGCTGGAGCACATCGACGACTCGCTCGCCGTCCGCGCCAAGGCCGAGCAGCGGCTGCGCCGCTTCGTCGCGGACGCCTCGCACGAGCTGCGCACCCCGCTGATGTCGGTGCGCGGTTACGCGGACCTCTTCCAGTACGCGGCCGCCAACGCCCCCGAGGAGCGCGACAAGCACCTGGCCCGGCTGCGCGCCGAGGCCGCCCGGATGGGTGTCCTCCTCGACGACCTGCTGCTGCTCGCCCGCCTGGACGCGGCGGAGGTGGAGACGCCGTTGCGGATGGAGGACGCCGACCTGGTGGAGCTGGTCGAGCAGGCGGTCGACGCGTTCCGCGCCAGCCACCCCGGCCATCCCCTGACCCTCGCCCCGGCCCCGGCGGCCGTACCGCTGCGCATGGACCCGCACCGCATCCGCCAGGTCCTGGACAACCTCCTCACCAACGCGGCCGTGCACACCCCGGCCGGCACCCCGGTCTCCGTCGAGGTCTCCGTCCCCGGGGAGACCGCCCTCGTCCGGGTCGCCGACAAGGGCCCCGGCATCCCGCCCGGCGACCGGGACCGGATCTTCGACCGCTTCTACCGCGTCGACAAGGCCCGCAGCCGCGACCGCGGCGGCAGCGGCCTCGGCCTGTCCGTGGCCCGCTCCCTGGTCCGGGCCCACGGCGGCACGCTGGACCTGGGCGGGGAACCGGGGTCGACGGTCTTCACGCTGACTCTCCCGCTGGGAGCGCCGAAGAACCACTGAGGCGGGGTGAGCGGGGTCTCGCGGGGGCAGACATCTCCACAGCCGTGCCGCGCCCCGGTCGCCCCTCCGCCCGCGCGTCGTCGGTTCCCGGACACCGCACCGTCACACCGGAGGGGAAGTTTCTCTCGCGTTCCCCTCCTCCCCGCCCAGGGCCTGATCCGTCACACCGCCCCGCTCGCGGACGTGACGCGGAAGGACGACGTGTGCCGTGACCCTGCTGCCGCTCGACACCACCCCCGCCACCCCGCCCGAGTGCCCCGCCGCCCCGCCCCCGCGCGCGCTCCCCCGCCGCCCCCTGGGGTCCGCCACCGCCCGCCACGCCGTGACCCTGCTCCCCCTGGTGTACCTCGGGGTGTGGGCGGCGGTCGACTGGCACGCCGTGCGCGACGGCACCGCCCGCCTGGCCGGCGCGGACCCCTGGTGGCTGCTGGCCGGGCTGGCCTTCACCTATCTCGGTTCGGTCGCCGCCGCCTGTGTCCGGCAGGGGGCGATCCCCGACCGGCTGCCCAAGGGGCTGCTGGTGGCCTCGCAGATCGCCGCCGGCGCCGCGAACCATGTGCTGCCGGCGAGCATCGGCGCGCACGCGGTCACCGTCCGCTTCCTTCGGCGCCAGGGCGTCCCGCTCCCCCGCGCCACGGCGTCGATCGCCCTGTACTCGCTGGTCAGGGCCCTGGCGAAGACGCCCCTCGTCCTCGCCTTCCTGTTCACGGCCCCCGTCGCCGCGCTCCTCCCGGACGGCCGCACCCTGCTCCTGGCCGCTGCGGGCATCGTCCTGGCCCCCACGGCGGCCGCGGTCGTGGTCGCCCTCCTGCGCCCCCTGCGCCGCCCCGCCCTGGACTTCGTCCGTACGGCCCTCACCGACGCCCGGTGTCTGCACACCCGGCCCGGCCGAGTCCTGCCGCTGTGGGGTGGGGCGTTCGCGGCGCCGCTGATCCAGGCCTGTGTGGTCGCCTCGGTGGGGAAGGCCCTCGGTCTCCCCCTGACCTGGCCCGAGCTGCTCTTCGCGTTCCTCGCGGCGAGCACCGCGGCCGGCGCCGTGCCCGCGCCGGGCGGCATCGGCCCGGTGGACGCCGCCCTGGTCCTCACCCTGGCCGGCTACGGCGCCCCGCTCCCCCTCGCCACGGCCACCGTCATCGGCTACCGCACGCTGACCGTCTGGCTGCCCCTGCTGCCCGGAATGCTGGTGCTGTCGGCGCTGGTGCAGCGGCAGCGGTTGTGAGCCGGGTCAGCCCTCGTCGGGCGCCAGCCGCAGCGAGACGCTGTTGATGCAGTACCGCTGGTCGGTCGGGGTCGGATAACCCTCACCCTCGAACACGTGCCCGAGGTGCGAACCGCAGCGGGCGCACCGCACCTCGGTGCGCACCATCCCGTGCGACCGGTCCTCGATCAGCTCGACCGCGTCGGTGTCCTTCGGGTCGAAGAAGGACGGCCAGCCGCAGTGCGAGTCGAACTTGGTCTCGGAGGTGAACAGTTCGGCGCCGCAGGCCCGGCAGGAGTAGACGCCCTTCGTCTTCGTGTCGGTGTACTCACCGGTGAAGGCGGGCTCCGTCGCGGCCTGGCGCAGCACGGCGTACTCGGTGGGGGTCAGCTCCGCCCGCCACTGCTCGTCCGGCTTTTCGACGTCGTACGACACGATCCTCAGCCCCTCAGCTCGAAAGACGGTCCAGAATGCGCGGGCCCAGGTCGGTCACGTCGCCCGCGCCCATGGTGAGAACGAGATCACCGGCCCTCGCCATTCCCGCCACGACCTCGGGCACCTGGTCCTTGTCGTGCACGGCGGTCACGTCCGCGCCCGCCGCCCAGGCCGCGTCGATGATCAGCGCGCTCGTCACACCCGGGACCGGATCCTCGCGGGCCGGGTAGATGTCGAGGACGACGGACGCGTCGGCCAGGGTGAGCGACTGGCCCATCTCCGTGCCCAGTTCCTGCGTCCGGGAGAACAGGTGCGGCTGGAAGACGACGAGGATGCGGGCGTCACCGACCGCCGCGCGCATCGCCTCCAGGTCGGCGGTCATCTCGGTCGGGTGGTGCGCGTAGGAGTCGACGACCTGCACGCCGGCCGCCTCGCCCTTGAGCTGGAGCCGGCGCTTGACGCCGGTGTACGCGGCGAGGGCGGGGGCGAGCTCGCCGGCCGGGACGCCGAGGGCCGCACCCGCGGTGAGCGCGGCGACGGCGTTGAGCGCGTAGTGCCGGCCCGGCACCGAGACGGTGAAGACGATCTCCTGCCCGTCCAGCACCACGGTCACCTGGCTCTTGAGCCCCTGGGGCACGACGGACAGCACCCGCACATCCGCGTCCTCGGCCTCTCCGTACGTCACCGTCCGCACGCCCTCGACCCGTCGGGTCAGCTCGCGGGCGCCCTCGTGGTCGGCGGAGATCACCAGCGTGCCGCCGGGCACGATCCGGCCCGCGAAGGTCTCGAAGGACTCGTAGATCTCGTCCATCGAGGCGTAGTTGGCGTGGTGGTCCAGTTCCACGTTGAGGACGATCGCGACCTCGGGGGCGTATCTGTGGAAGCTGCGGTCCGATTCGTCCGCCTCCGCGACGAAGATCTCGCCGTCGCCGTGCAGCGCGTTGGAGCCGGGGACGTCCAGGTCGCCGCCGATCGCGTACGACGGCTTCAGCCCCAGCTCGGACAGCGAGACCGCGAGCATGGACGTGGTGGTGGTCTTGCCGTGGGTACCGGCGACCGCGATCGGCCGCAGCCCCTCCATCAGCGCGGCGAGGGCGTCCGACCGGTGCACCACCGGGATCCCCAGCTCCGCCGCCCGGGCCAGTTCCGGGTTGTCCTCGCGGATCGCCGACGACACGACGACACAGCTCGCGTCGTCGGCGAGATGCTCCGCCGCGTGCCCGATGTGCACGGTGACGCCCAGCGCCCGCAGCGCGGCGGCGGTCTCCGACTCCTTGGCGTCACTGCCCGCCACCTTCGCCCCGCGCTGCGCGAGAATCTTCGCGATCCCCGACATCCCGGCGCCGCCGATGCCGATGAAGTGCGGTCGGTCCATGGCGGTAGGGAGGCCGGGTGCCATGCGTGTTCTCCAAGGGTGCGCTACGACGATGAATGCGCCCCCACCCTATGGGGCAGGGGCAGGGACGGCCGACCCAGGGCGCGGGCCCGTATCGACGTGCGGCCCCGCCGCGCGGGCGCGACCGGCCACGACGGACCCGTACCCGGCCGACTACGCCTTGCTGTGCGAGAACAGCTTCAGCACGGGAACACCCACCTTGTTCCGAGCCCGCGACGCCCAGTCCCGGTGGAAGAACTCCTCCACGTAGTGCGGATCGGTGAGCACGATCACCTCGTCCGCCCCCACCTCGTCCACCAGGGACTTCAGCGCGTCCAGCGGATGGTCCTCGACCAGCCGCCCCACCGCCGGGCTGCCGGACGCCTGCAGCGCCTGCAGGGACACCTCGAGGGCTCTCACCCCGAACCCCTTCGCCTCCTCCCCCTCCGGCGTCTCCCGCTCCCGAGCCGCCTCGTCCAGCTCGCCGAGCGCCACGTCGTCGATGGCCCGCAGCAACCGGTCGGCCTGGTCGCCGCGCGGTTGGAGCAGCACATGGAAGGAGACCTGCTCGTCCCCGTGCAAGGTCGTGACGAACTCCACGTCGGCCGACGTCAGGGCCTTCTCGATCATCAATACGCTTGTGAACACCGGGCGCCCCTTCTGCGGAAACCATCCTGCCCCGCGGTCTCACGGGGACTGCGTGATCAAGTGTGCCCAGCCGAAGCTGAGCGGAACGACAGATTCCGGCGTTTTCGACACCGGCGGTACCGCTGAACGATCTCAGGACCGTTGATAGCGGCTGTACAGGAAACCCTCCTCCTCCAGCAGGGACACCAGTGCGAAACGGTGCGGCACGGCGACCGCGGGACCGCCCGCGATCCGCTGCGCGTCCCCGACGGTGAGCATCGGCGAGACGGTCAGACACAGCTCGTCCAGTACCCCGGCGGCGACGAACTGTCCCAGCATCCGGGGACCGCCTTCGGTCAGCAGCCGGGTGTGCCCCAGCTCGGCGAGGGCCCGTACGGCCCGCGCGGGCTCCACGCCCATGCCGTCACCGGCGATCACCACCCGCGCACCGGCCTTCTCGGCGGCGGCCACCTTGTCGGGGGCTGCCGCGGCGCCGGTGAGGACCAGGGTGGGCACGAGCGGCGAGGTGAACAGCGGGAGCGAGAAGTCCAGGTCGAGGCTGGCGGTGATCACCGCGATCGCGGGTACGGGCGTCTGCCCGGCCGCCTCCCGCCGCGGGGCGAACTCCGCACGCGCGCGTGCGGGCCGGTACCCCTCCTGCCGTACCGTTTCCGCGCCCACGACCACCACGTCCGCGAGTCCCCGCAGGGTGCCGAAGATCCGCATGTCGGTGGCGGTGGAGATCGGCTGGGAGCGCCCCTCGTGCTGGGCGGCGCCGTCGAGCGTGGACACCATGTTGGCCCGCAGCCAGGGCCGCGGCTCCCCGGGCGCGGGCTCGGGGTAGGCGTAGGCGCCGGCGAGCTCGTCGAGACTCCACTCGCGGTCACCGGACGTCATGGCGGATGTCTGGTCGGTCACAGGGAACAGCCGTCGCATGCCTCGCAGTCTGGCACGCCGACTAGCATGGGGAACCGTGTCGTCCTCCACCCCAGCCGCCCATGTCGACGAGATAGCCGACGCGGCCCCGCTGTCCTTGTGCGCCCGTGAGCCGTTCGTCCCCGCGGACCGGCTGGTCGCCGAGATGGTGCCGCCGCCGCGCTTCGACTCGGTGCGCTTCAGCACGTACCTCCCGGACCCGAACCAGCCCAGCCAGACCGAGGCCGTCGCCGTCCTGGAGGGTTTCGCGGGCGGGCTCGGCGGGGCGCACGCCGTCGGCGGCGGCAAGCGGGGGTTCTTCGGCTTCGGGAAGGCGAAGGGGAAGGCGGCCAAGGTTCCCGCCGGCCCGCGCGGGGTCTATCTCGACGGCGGCTACGGCGTCGGCAAGACCCATCTGCTCGCCTCCCTGTGGCACGCCACCCCGGCCGAGCCCGCGCTGAAGGCGTTCGGCACGTTCGTCGAGCTGACCAACCTGGTCGGCGCCCTCGGCTTCCAGAAGACCGTCCAGACGCTCTCCGGCCACCGGCTGCTGTGCATCGACGAGTTCGAGCTGGACGATCCGGGCGACACCGTCCTCGTCTCGACCCTGCTCGGCAAGCTGGTCGACGCGGGTGTGGCGCTCGCCGCCACCTCCAACACCCTGCCCGGCAAGCTCGGTGAGGGCCGGTTCGCGGCCGCCGACTTCCTGCGCGAGATCCAGGGCCTGTCCGCGCACTTCCGCACGCTGCGCATCGACGGCGAGGACTACCGCCACCGCGGCCTGCCCGAGGCGCCGGCGCCGTACTCCGACGAGCAGGTGACCAAGGCGGCGTACGCCACCCCGGGTGCCTCGCTCGACGACTTCCCCCGGCTGCTGGAGCACCTCGCCAAGGTCCACCCCAGCCGTTACGGAGCGCTCGCCGACGGCCTGAAGGCGGTCTGCCTCACGGACGTACGGCCGATTCCCGACCAGTCGACGGCCCTGAGGCTCGTCGTCCTGGCCGACCGGCTCTACGACCGCGAGGTCCCGGTGCTGGCCTCCGGGCTCCCCTTCGACCAGTTGTTCAGCGAGGAGATGCTGAACGGCGGCTACCGCAAGAAGTACTTCCGGGCGATCTCCCGGCTCACCGCGCTGGCCCGGGACGCGGGACGGCTCGTCGAGCCCCGGTAAAGGATCTCCCCCGCTCCGGTCAAGAGTCGGTTCGCGCCACATACCCCTCGCTTTTGAGGCGCACTTCTTCTCGAAACGCCGAGTTAACCCTGCAAACTACTTTGCAGGGTTAACGTGTTTCTTGACCAGCCATTGACCAACCGTTGGTCTGGACTAGAGGTGGGAACCGCCGGGAGGGGGGCACATGTTGCGAGGTACGACGGCCCGGACCGCGCTCGCGCTCCTCGCCGCCGTCCTGCTCGCCCTCCCGTTCTTCGCACCTACGTCCTCCTTCGCACACGCGCACACGGTGCGTCAGGTCGAGGCCAAGGTCACGACCGGAATCAAGCTCTCCGGCACGTCCTTGCGCGAGGAGTTCGTCACGGTCCGCGACTGCGGTCACTCCGGTGGCCCCTCGGATCCCCTGCGCTCCCGCGACCGCCACCGCGCCACCACCAGCGCCCCGGCTCCCCACGAGCCCGAGCGCGCGCTGCTGGCGCTGGATCCCGCCGCCGACCACGAACCGGTCCGGCCGCCCGATCCCCATCACCGCTCGTCGAGATCCTCGACGGCCCACTCCCCGGCGGCACTTCAGGTCTTCCGCTGCTGAGAGAGCAGAGCAGAACAGCAGTTCCCCACACCTGTCCTGTTTTCCTGCACGTCCGGACGCGCCCCCACAGCGCGCCAGGAGGAGTCACCATCATGCAGCCCCTCATCGACAACGCCCGTACCTTCGGACAGCGCCCTGAGGAGTTCGCCAAGCTCGCCGAAGGCCAGTCCCCGCAGGTCCTGTTCATCACCTGCTCCGACTCGCGGGTCGTGCCCGCCCTGATCACGGGCGCCCGTCCCGGCGAGCTCTTCGAGCTGCGCACGGCGGGCAACATCGTGCCGCCGTACGGCTCCGAGCGTCCCACCGGCGAGGCCGCCACCATCGAGTACGCGGTGGAGGTCCTCGGCGTCCAGGACGTCGTCGTCTGCGGCCACTCGCACTGCGGTGCCGTCGGTGCGCTGGTGCGCGGCGACGACCTCGACGCCGTCCCCGCCGTACGCGACTGGCTCGCGCACGCCGCGGACGAGCCGGGCGTCGCCGACCCGAGCGACCCGACGGTCGCCCTGGCCGTCCAGAACCACGTCCTCGCCCAGCTGCTGCGGCTGCGCTCCTACCCCTGTGTGGAGAAGCGGCTCGCGGACGGCCGGCTGCGGGTGCGCGGCTGGTACTACGAGGTGCACACCGGCGCGGTGCTCGAACACCGCGTCGAAACCGACGGCTTCGAGGCCCTGTGAGCGCCCCGATGAGCAACCGCGACCGAATATCCAGGTTCCCGCACCTCAAGCAGGACTTCGCCGCTTCACTCGTCGTCTTCCTGGTCGCGCTCCCGCTGTGCGTGGGCGTGGCCGTGGCCTCCGGCGTGCCGGCCGAGCTCGGGCTCGTCACCGGCATCGTCGGCGGCATCGTCACGGGTCTCATGCGGGGCAGCTCCCTGCAGGTGTCCGGTCCCGCGGCCGGGCTGACCGTGCTGGTCTTCGAGGCGGTGCAGGAGTTCGGCCTGCCCGCCCTCGGAGTGATCGTCCTCGCCACGGGCGCCCTGCAGATCGCCATGGGGGCCCTGCGGCTCGGCCGCTACTTCCGGGCCATCTCGGTCTCCGTGGTCGAGGGCATGCTGGCCGGAATCGGCCTGGTGCTGATCGCCGGCCAGCTGTATTCGGTGGTCGGCGCCAAGGCCCCGGACTCCGGCCTGGGGAAGATCGCCGGGCTGCCCGGGGCGCTCGTGGACGCGGCCGGCGACCCCACCGCGTCGGCCTCGCTCGCCCTGGGCGCCGGCACCGTCGCCGTCCTCGTGCTGTGGAAGCGGATGCCGGCGAAGGTGCGCACCGTGCCCGGCCCGCTCGCCGCGGTCGGCCTGGCCACCCTCGCCGCCCTGCTGATCGACCTGCCGGTGGCCACCGTCGAGGTGCGGGGCCTGCTCGGCTCGATCCAGCCGCCGTCGCTGTCCGCCTTCGGCGAGCTGGCCGACGTCGGACTGCTCGGCACGATCGTCGCGTTCACCCTGATCGCGTCCGCCGAGTCACTGTTCAGCGCGGCGGCCGTGGACCGGCTGCACAACGGTCCGCGCACCGAGTACGACAAGGAGCTCGTCGCCCAGGGCGCGGGCAACGCGATCTGCGGGGTCCTCGGCGCGCTGCCGATGACCGCGGTGATCGTGCGCAGCGCGGCCAACGTCCAGGCGGGCGCCCGCACGAAGGCGTCCCGGGTGCTGCACGGCGTCTGGCTGCTGCTGTTCGCGGCCCTGCTCCCGCAGGTACTGGCCTACATCCCCATCCCGGCCCTGGCCGGCGTCCTCGTCCATGCCGGCGCCAAGCTGGTGCCCGTCCGGGCGATCGCCGCCCTGTGGCGCGAGCACCGCGGCGAGGCGCTGATCCTGGTCGTCACGGCCGTGTCGATCGTCGCGGTCAGCATGTTCGAGGGCGTCCTCATCGGTCTCGCGCTCGCCGTGGTCAAGACGGCCTGGGAGGCCTCGCACCTCAAGCTGGAGATCGTCGACAAGGGCGCCGGTCCGCTCCAGGCTCACCTGTCGGGCAACGCGACCTTCCTGAAGCTGCCGAAGATCCTCGACAGTCTGGAGTCCCTCCCGCAGGACCGCCCGGTCGAGCTGAACCTCTCCGGCCTGCACCATCTCGACCACGCCTGCCGCACGGCCCTGGAGACCTGGGCCCAGCAGCACAGCGCGGCCGGCACGGAGCCGGTGAGGGTCACGGAGCCGGTCACCGAGCCGGTGAACGCCACGGCGGCCTGACCACCGCAGGGCCCGCCGTCCGGCCCGGAGCGTGGCTCCGGGCCGGACGGCGGGCATATCGTTACAGAAGCAGAGGAAACGGAACGGCCCTCTTGTCGCCTCTCTGCAAAGGAGGGCGCCATGCTCCCGGAGCTGCTGGGTGTGGCCGCGGCGGTCGGCGCCGCGGGCGTGGTATATCTCGGCGCGGCCGCGCGGGTCGTCAAGCAGTACGAGCGCGGGGTGGTCCTGCGGCTCGGCCGGCTGCGCGGTGACGTGCGGACGCCGGGGTTCACGACGGTGATCCCGGGCGTGGACCGGCTGCGCAAGGTCAACATGCAGATCGTGACCATGCCCATTCCCGCGCAGGAGGGCATCACCCGCGACAACGTGACCGTGCGGGTCGACGCGGTGGTGTACTTCCGGGTGGTGGACGCGGCGGCCGCGATCATCAACGTCGAGGACTACCGTTTCGCCGTCTCACAGATGGCGCAGACCTCTCTGCGGTCCATCATCGGCAAGAGCGAGCTGGACGACCTGCTGTCCAACCGCGAGAAGCTCAACGAGGGCCTGGAGCTGATGATCGACAGCCCGGCCGTCGGCTGGGGCGTGCAGATCGACCGGGTGGAGATCAAGGACGTGTCCCTGCCGGACACCATGAAGCGTTCCATGGCCCGTCAGGCCGAGGCCGACCGGGAGCGCCGGGCCCGGATCATCAACGCGGACGCCGAGCTCCAGGCGTCGAAGAAGCTGGCCGAGGCGGCGCAGCAGATGGCCGACACGCCCTCCGCCCTCCAGCTGCGGCTGCTGCAGACGGTGATGGCCGTGGCGGCCGAGAAGAACTCCACGCTGGTGCTGCCCATCCCGGTGGAGCTGCTGCGCTTCCTGGAGAAGGGGGGCCAGCAGCCGCCTACGGCGTCCTTGGAGGCCTCCCCGGAAGCTGCGGAGACCCCGGAGACGGCTGGGGAGACCGACGGGTGACACGTGCTACGCGCGTGGTTCCGGGGACGCGTGTGGGGTGATAGACACAGCGGGATCACAGTTCCTGTCCGCCAGCAGGAAGGTTTCCGCATGTCTGCCACACGACGTCAGATCCTCGCCCGCACCGGTGCCCTGGGAGCGGGCATCGCGTTCACCGGCGCCCTCTCCGACCTCTTCGCGGGCACCGCGGCCGCGCAGAACCTCGGCCACACCGGCTACGGCCCCCTCGTCCCCGACCCGGACGGCCTCCTCGACCTCCCCAAGGGCTTCCGCCACCGGGTCCTCTCCCGCGAGGGCGACCCGCTGCGCTCCGGCGAGGGCCCGGTCCCCTCCAACCACGACGGCATGACGGCCCTCCCCGCCCGGGGCGGACGCGTCCATCTGGTCCGCAACCACGAGAACCGCCCCACGGCGAAGTACCCGGTCCCGACGGTCGACGGCCTGACGTACGACCCGGCCGGCAAGGGCGGCTGTACGGCCCTGACGCTGGACTCCCACAACAGGGTGCTCTCGGAGCGGGTCGCGATCGCCGGTACGGCCGTCAACTGCGCCGGCGGGCCCACCCCCTGGCACACCTGGCTGACCTGCGAGGAGACCGAGGACAAGGCCGGCACGAACGGCTACACCAAGGACCACGGCTTCATCTTCGAGGTCGACCCGTCCGACCCGCGCCGCACCGGAGCCGTCCCGCTGACCGCGATGGGCCGCTTCCAGCACGAGGCGATCGCCGTCGACCCGCACCTCGGAATCGTCTACGAGACGGAGGACGCGTTCCTCAAGCCGTTCGGCCTCTTCTACCGCTTCCTCCCCGAGAAACCGCTGGGCGGGACCGGCTCGCTCCGCGCGGGCGGCCGCCTCCAGGCGATGCGTGTCCCCGGCGTTCCCGACCTGTCCTCGATCCAGGAGACGGGCGCCACCTTCGACGGCATCGAGTGGGTCGACGTACCGGACCCGCTGGCCGCCGAAACCCCCGTCCGCCTCCAGGACTTCGGCCCGAAGGGCATCACCCACGCGCAGAAGCTGGAGGGCTGCTACTGGGGCGGCCGGTGCGTGTACTTCGTCTCCTCCTTCGCCCGCGGCGCGGACGGGTCGGCGGCCGACCACTTCGGCCAGATCTGGCGCTACGACCCCGCACGCCGGCGTCTGACCCTGGTGATCGTCTTCGGCCCCGACACGGACGTCCAGCTCCCCGGCGAGTCCCCGGACAACATCTGCCTCGCCCCCAGCGGCGGCCTGATGGTCTGCGAGGACGGCAACGGCGCCCAGCACGTCTTCGGTGTGACACGGGGCGGCGAGGTCTACGCCATGGCCCGGGGCCGCCAGAACATCGGTACGGCGGACGAGCCCGAGTGGGGCGAGTTCGCGGGCGTCACCTTCTCGCCCGACGGCGGGACGATGTACGTCAACTGCTACACGCCGGGGACGACGTTCGCGGTGACGGGGCCCTGGCGGAGGTAGCGGCCGGGCGGGTGACGCCACCGGAGAGGATCGATCGTATGGTCATACCTACGGATTGACTTCTCGTACGGTCATACGGTGATCACTCCCGTACGTCGTCTGACCGCGGCCTGTGCCCTCGGTGCCGCCCTCACCGCTTGCGGCACCTCCCCGGCACCCCCGGCGGCCCGCCCGGCGGCACCCGCCCCCACCTCGGCCTCGCCGTCCCCCTCCGCCGCGCCCTCCCGGCCGCCGACCCTGGCGCCGGGACCGGCCGGTCTCGCCCCCGTCTTCACCAACGGCCCCCGCACGCTCGGCAGGACCGTCGCCCTCACCTTCGACGCCGACATGACCGCCGATCAGGGGCCGCGGGCGGCGGCCGGGGAGCACTTCGACAACCCCGGGCTGATCGCGGCGCTGCGGGCGCTGAAAGTGCCGGCCACCGTGTTCATGACGGGGCGGTGGGCCGAGGAGTACCCGGACCAGGCCCGTTCCCTCGGGCGGGACCCGCAGTTCGAAGTCGCCAACCACTCCTACAGCCACTACGCCTTCACCGACGACTGCTACGGCCTGCCGACCGTCTCCGAGGACCGGATGCGGACGGATGTGGAGCGGGCGTACGCGGCGTTCCGCGAGGCGGGCGTGCCGGACGCGATGCCGTACTTCCGCTTCCCCGGCGGCTGTTACGACCGGCGGGCGCTGCGGGCGGTGAGCGGCGCCGGTGTGACGGCGGTGCAGTGGGACGTGGTGAGCGGGGACGCGTTCGCGACGGACGCGGACGCGGTGGCCCGGGAGGTGCTGGACGGGGTGCGGCCGGGATCCGTGGTCGTCATGCACTGCACCCGCAGCGCCGCCCCGGCGACCGAGCGCGCGGTGCGCGAGATCGTGCCCGAGCTGCGTCGGCGGGGGTACCGGTTCGTGAAGGTGTCGGAGCTGATCGGGGCTTCGAGCGGGCGGCGGTGAGGCTCGTACGCCGCAGGTACGAGTGAGGACGCCTACGGCTTGATCGACGCGGCCGGGCGCCGTACCGGGGAGGCAGGAGGCGCGGGAGGGTGGACTTAGGGTGGACTGGCCGGCGCCGGTTCCGGGGGCGCGTTGCGGAGGACCCTGGGCCGCGTATGCCGTAGCGGCGGCCTACGTCAGGCGTAGATCGCGTTCCATGAGGAGCATCTTGTCGTAGGTTGGCCGGTGTGAGCCCTGATCATCAGTCGCCCGGCGACAGTCCCTTCCGGTCCGAGCCGAGCGCGCGCGACTCGGCGCCCCAGTTCGTGCTGCCCCTGGTCGTGCGGATGGAGAGGACCGCGCCGCCCGCCCGTACCGATGCCCTGGAGACGGCCGCTCGCGCCGTCCTCGTCATGCTGAGTGACGAGCGCTCCGTCGGCGAGGGCGAGTGGGCGCAGGCCGTGCGGGACTGGCAGGACGCCCGGATTCGGAAGGTCGTGCGGCGGGCTCGTGGTGGCGAGTGGCGGCGGGCCGAGGCGCTGCCCGGGATCACGGTCACCGGGAAGGCGGCCGAGGTGCGGGTGTTTCCGCCCGTACCGTTGGACGGGTGGCCGAAGGAGCTGGCGAAGCTGCAGGTCTCCGGGACCGATCTGGACGATCCGGAGCCGCCGGTCGAGGCCGACCCGTCCGCGCCGGTGATCTGGCTGAATCCCGACCTCGAAATGTCGGCGGGCAAGGCGATGGCCCAGGCCGGGCACGGTGCGCAGCTGGCCTGGTGGGAGCTGTCGGAGCAGGAGCGGGACGCCTGGCGCGAGGCCGGGTTTCCGCTCGCCGTGCGGACCGCCGGGGCACAGCGGTGGCGGGAGCTGACGGCGAGCGGGCTGCCGCTGGTGCGGGACGCGGGCTTCACCGAGATAGCGCCGGGGAGTTGCACCGTGGTCGCGGATCACCCCTCGCTGCGCTGAACCTCAAATGTTGCTCTGAACCTGGCGCCCGGGCGGTTCGGCGGACGGTGGTGGGGTCATACCCCCGTCACCACCGGGGGGACCGAAGGAGGCGGGGACCATGGCGCGACTGGGGACGGGGATCGGCTGGCGGCCGGAGATCGCGGACACCGTGGAGCGGATGCCGGGCATCGACTGGGTCGAGGTCGTGGCGGAGAACACCTGCCCCGGGCACCTTCCGCAGTCGCTGGTGCGGCTGCGTGAGCGGGGGGTCACCGTGGTGCCGCACGGGGTGTCGCTGGGGCTGGGCGGGGCCGAGCGGCCGGACGAGGGGCGGCTCACGGCGCTCGCCGAGCGGGCCGAGGCGCTGGGTTCCCCCCTGGTCACCGAGCACATCGCGTTCGTCCGCGCGGGCGGCCCGCTGACCGCCACCCCGCGACTGGAGGCCGGCCACCTGCTGCCGGTGCCGCGCACCCGGGACGCCCTCGACGTGCTCTGCGAGAACGTACGCATCGCGCAGGAGGCGCTGCCCGTGCCGCTCGCCGTCGAGAACATCGCCGCGCTCGTCGCGTGGCCGGGCGAGGAGATGACCGAGGGACAGTTCCTGTACGAGCTGGCCGAGCGGACCGGCGTACGGCTGCTCATCGACGTGGCGAACCTGTACACCAACCACGTCAACCGCGGCGAGGACCCCGCCAAGGCGCTCGCCGAGCTCCCCGTCGAGGCCATCGCGTACGTCCATGTCGCGGGCGGCTTCGAACGGGACGGCGTCTGGCACGACAGCCACGCCCACCCCGTCCCGCGCCCGGTCCTCGACATCCTGACCGACCTGGCGTCCCGGGTGTCGCCGCCCGGGGTGCTGCTGGAGCGCGACGAGAACTTCCCCGAACCCGCTGAGATGGAAGGGGAGTTGAGCGCGATCCGGGAGGCGGTACGGGACGGGGAGCGGCGTGCGGTGAAGCAGGAGCTGATACGGCTCGGCCGGGACGCGAGGGCAGGGGCGGCGGCGGAGCCGGGTCGGCCCGTCGGGGGTGTGGAGGCGGCGGTGCCGGGTCGGCCCGTCGGGGGTGTGGAGGCGGCGGTGCCGGGTCGGCCCGTCGGGGGTGTGGAGGCGGCGGTGCCCGCCGCCGGTGAGGCCACCCGGCAGCGTCTCGGGCTCGCCCAGGCCGCGCTGCTGTCCGCGCTGGTCGCGGGGACACCGGTGCCGGAGGGCTTCGACCGGGTGCGGCTCGGCGTGCAGGCGCGGGCGCTGGCGGCCAAGCGCGCCGGGGTCGTGGCCAAGGTGGCACCGGAGCTGCCGGTCATCCTCGGTGAGGGGTACCGTCCGGCGTTCCTCGCGTACGCCCACGGCCATCCGATGCGCGGAGGCTACCGGCAGGACGCCCTGGACTTCGCGGAGCAGGTGCTGTTGGGCGGGCGGCTGGAGGAGGGGCGGGCGCGGCGGGAGTTGCGTACCTGGTGGCTGGACCGGTCGGGGCCGGCGCCGCGGTCACGGTCGCGGCTGGCGCTGGAGCGGATGGGCCGGTCGCTGATCCGGCGTTAGGTGCGGGTCCGCGGCCGTGCGCCCTCCGGTGTGCCCGGGCTAACACCCGTGCCCGCTACAGCCATTCAAGTGTCATGGTTCATATCGCTTCTGACGCTTATGCCGATCGGGAAAGCGCCCCCATTCGCCCACAATGCCCGTGATGAACCCTTCACCTCTGAACGGAACTTGGCGTCGCGGACACAGTAATATTGCCTTTCCCGCACTCGAAACGCACAAGTGTGCGGTGCCGCAAGCAGGAGGCACCATGCGACCGCGCCCACCCGTCCAGGGGAGAGGCATCTTCAGTGGCACCGGGATCATCATCACGGGGCTGGCCGCGACCCTCGTGGCGCTGATCTACCCGGTCTGGACCTACACCGACCAGCCGTCGGCGGGAGCGGACGTGCTGAACGCGCAGACCGTGGCGACGCAGTACGGGCCGCTGTCCGCGCTCGACCAGGAGTTCATCACGAAGGTCCGGCTGGCCGGGCTGTGGGAACTGCCCGCCGGGCAGCAGGCCCAGCAGAAGGGCACGACCGAGGCCGTACGGACCGCCGGGCAGCATCTCGTCGAGGGGCACACCCTTCTGGACCAGCGGGTGCGCGACGTGGCCGCCAAGTTGGGGCTGAGCCTGCCGAACGAGCCCAACGACCAGCAGAAGGGCTGGCTGGCGGAGCTGAACGCGGCACAGGGCGTGGACTTCGACCGGAAGTTCGCCAACATCCTGCGGCTCGCGCACGGCCGGGTGTTCTCCCTCGTCGCACAGGTGCGGGCCGGCACCCAGAACTCGCTGGTGCGCGCACTGGCCGACGACGCCAACACGACCGTCCTGGACCACATCAGGATCCTGGAGGCCACCGGGTACGTCGACTTCGACGCGCTGGCCCGGGATCTGACGGCGACCGGCACCCCCACGCCCGCGGCCGGCCCGGGGACCGTCGTGCCGGTGACGCCGTCGCCGTATCCGAGCCACACCCTGCCGCCGGCGGCCTCCAGCCCGCTGCCCGCCGCCTCCTGAGCCAAGCGGAACGTCACATACCCACAACGCTCGGTCCGGATGATGAACAAGGCATGGCGTTTTCCCGTGTATACGGCATAGAAACGTGGCATGTTCTGGGTCCTTCTCCTGCTCCTGTCCTGGGGCGTCGCGGGCGCGGCGTGCACCCGGCTGCGCCTGGCCGCCGTACGTGCGGCGGCCGTGGACACCGGGGACGCCATCGCGGGTCGGGGGCATGACCTGACGCTCTACGAGGCGGCGTTCCTGTCCGGCGGACCGGGCCGGGTCGCCGACCTGACCATGGTGTCGATGGCACGGCAGCGGCGGCTGCTGCTCGCGCACACCGGCTGGGCGACCGTCGTGGACCCGCGCGGGCGCGACGAGATGGAGCGGTCGGTCATCGGGGCCATCGGGCCCGGGGGGCAGTCCCGCATCGCGCCGGCGCGGGCCGCGGCGGCTGCCGCGGACGCGGTGCGCGGCCTCGCCGACCGACTGGTCAGCGCCGGCCTGGCGGTGCCCGACGGGGCCCGTACGACGGTCGCGGCCGGGGTGCGGCAGGTACGGCTGGCGGCGGTGTTCGTGCTGGCGGTGGGCGCGGTGGCGCTGCTGATGCCGACGGGCGGCACCGATATGCCGCGCGGGCTGGTCGCTCTGTGGTTCGCGCTGCCGCTGGCGCTCACGATGAGCTGTCTGGCCATAGCGCGGGTCGAGGTGCACCCGTACGCGCGCTGGGCCTCCCCGGCCGGACAGCGGCTGCTGGGTGCCCTGGCCCGGCGGGCCGACGGCACCGGCGGTGCGGGCGGCACCGCTGACGACCGGTCGTATCTGACCTCCGTCGCCGTCCTCGGGATCCGCGCGGTCGGCGAGCCGGATCTTCGGGCGGCCTTCGCGCACCGGGAGCAGTAGACCCGACGGGCGCGTTCGCCTCCCCGGGGGCGCACTTGGAGCATTGACGCCGACACCGGGGGGTGGTGCTTGCCTTCCCCCGCAACCGTACGAAACATCCCTTTTGTCGCCGCCGCGCACCGAAGGGACTCGCGAATGAGAGCCGCCGCCCTCTACTCGGCCACAGGAGCCCTGCTCCTGACCACCCTCTCCGCCGCCCCGGCGGGCGGCACACCGGGATCCCCGGGATCACCGGGCGCCGCGGGTCCTTCCGCCGGTGTCGCGCTCGCCGCCGCGCGGGCCGCCGCGCAGGGCATCGACTTCGGGACGTGCTCCGACGCACAGGACCTGCCCGGCAGCATGCGGTGCGGCACGGTCGGCGTCCCGCTCGACTACGCGCGGCCGGACGGCAAGCAGATCAAGCTGACCGTCAGCCGGGTCGAGGCCACCCACCGCGACCCGCACAACAGCAAGCACCGGGTGCCCCGCAAGGGCGCCCTGGTCTTCAACCCCGGCGGTCCGGGCGGCTCCGGCCTGTACTTCCCGCTGATCGGCCTGCTCCCGGAGTGGAAGCGCATCGGGGCGGCCTACGACCTTGTCGGCTACGACCCGCGCGGTGTCGGCCGCTCCGCTCCCCTGTCCTGCCAGGACCCCCAGCACTTCTTCAAGGGCCCCTCCCCCGCGCCGACTCACCCCTCCGAGTCGTACAAGCGGGAGCGCATCGCCGAGGCGAAGGCGTACGCGCGCGGCTGCGCCGAGCGGGCCGGCGGCTCCCTCCAGCACTACAACTCGCTGAACAACGCGCGCGACCTGGACGTGGTGCGGGCCGCGCTGGGCGAGGAACGGCTGAACTTCATGGGGGCGTCCTACGGCACCTACTTCGGGGCGGTGTACGCCACGCTGTTCCCCTCGCACGTACGGCGCATGGTGTTCGACGCGGCGGTGAACCCGGATCCGGCGCACATCTGGTACCGCAACAACCTCGACCAGTCGGTGGCGTTCGAGAGCCGCTGGGCCGACTTCCGGGAGTGGATCGCCCGGCACGACAAGGTGTACGGGCTCGGCGACACGGCCCGGAAGGTGCTGCGCAGCTACGAGCGGGCCCGGGCCCGGCTGGCGGCGGAGCCGGCCGGCGGCAAGGTCGGGCCGGGGCAGCTGCAGAGCGCGTTCCTGCAGGCCGGCTACTACGACGACTACTGGCCGCACCGGGCGCGGGCGCTGTCGGACTACCTGAAGGGCGACCCGGAGGAGCTGATCGCACAGGCCGGGCCGGTGACCGAGGCCGCCGCGGAGGCGGAGAACTCCTCCGCCGTCTACACGGCCGTGGAGTGCAACGACGCGCCCTGGCCGACGGACTGGAAGGTGTGGGACCGCGACAACACGCGGCTCGCGCGCGTGGCGCCGTTCGAGACCTGGGACAACGTGTGGGCGAACCTGCCGTGCGCGTACTGGCCCGCGCCGCGTCAGCGGCCTGTCGATGTGCGGACCGGACCCGGTGAGCTGCCGCCGACGCTGATCCTCGCCGCCGAGCGGGACGCCGCCGCGCCGTACGACGGGGCTCTCGAACTGCACCGCCGCCTGTCGGGCTCGGTGCTGGTGACGGAGCGCGACGCCGGCACCCACGGCATCGCGGGCGGGCCCAACCAGTGCGTCAACGGGCATCTCGACGCGTATCTGCTGCAGGACCGGCTGCCGGCGCGGCGCGCCGCCTGCGGGGGCCACGCGCAACCGCAGCCGACGGCTGATCACTGACGCCGGCTGCGGGTCGGTCGTGGCTGGTGCGCCCGCGCGGAGGAGCCGCACATCGATCCGGCCCCGCGCCCCTCGGGGCGTCAGGCCAGACCGGCGACCAGTTCGGCCACCGACTTGCGGCGGCCCGTGAAGAACGGGATCTCCTCACGGACGTGCATGCGGGCCTCCGAGGCGCGCAGGTGACGCATGAGGTCGACGATGCGGTACAGCTCGTCGGCCTCGAAGGCGAGGATCCACTCGTAGTCGCCCAGCGAGAACGAGGCCACGGTGTTGGCGCGGACGTCGGGATAGCCGCGGGCCATCTTGCCGTGGTCGGCGAGCATGCGGCGGCGGTCCTCGTCGGGCAGCAGGTACCAGTCGTAGGAGCGCACGAAGGGGTAGACGCTCACGTAGTCACGGGGCGTCTCGTCGGCGAGGAACGCCGGGATGTGCGAGCGGTTGAACTCGGCGGGGCGGTGCAGCGCCATGTTCGACCAGACCGGCTCCAGGGCGCGGCCCAGCCTGGTGCGGCGGAAGAGGTTGTACGCCTCCTGGAGCTGGTCGCTGGTCTCGGCGTGCCACCAGATCATGAGGTCGGCGTCGGCGCGCAGACCGGACACGTCGTACGTGCCGCGGATCGTCACGTCCTTGGCGGCGAGCTGGTCGAACAGCTCCTGGACCTCGTCGGCGTAGCCCGCGCGGTCCTCGGGCAGCACGTCCTTCAGCTTGAAGACCGACCACAGCGTGTAGCGGATGACCTCGTTGAGGTCCTTGGCCAGCTTGCCCTTGTTCGGGATCCTGCCGGACTCGGTGGTGGGGGCGTCGTCACTCATGGTTCTTATTCTCCTGCTCCGCCGTGCATGCTTTGCACCGGGTGGGCGGTGAGCTCCTCCACGGCGCTCAGGTCGCCGCCGAGCTGGTCCACCGCCGCGTGGGCGCTCGCGACGCAGGCCGGGATGCCGACGCCGTCGTACTGCGCGCCGCAGACGGCGAGGCCGGGGAGCTTGGCGAGGTGCTCGCGGATGCGGGCCACGCGCGCGTGGTGGCCGACCGGGTACTGGGGCAGGCCGTCCGTCCAGCGGGTGACACGGGTCTCCAGCGGGGTGGCGTCCAGGCCGGTGGCCTCCCGCAGGTCGTGCCGGGAGACATCGACGAGGTCCGCGTCGTCCCGTCGCAGGATCTCCGTCTCGCCGTACCGTCCGACGGAGGTGCGCAGCACGATCACGTCCGGGTCCTCGTCGGCGATCCAGCCCCACTTCTGGGAGGCGAACGTCGACGCCTTGATGGTGCGGCCGTCGACGGGCGGCACCAGGAAGCCGCTGCCCTCGGGGAGGACGGTGTCGGAGCGGCGGTAGGCGAGGGTGACCAGGGCCATCGAGGCGTACTCGACGGTGCGCAGCTCGGCGGCGGCCGCCGGGGACTCGGCGGCCAGCAGCCCGGCGGCGACGGGCGCGGGCACGGCCACGACCACGGCGTCGGCGCTCAGGACCCGGTCTCCGGCGGTCACCTGCCACCCGCCGGCCGGCTCCCGGCGCAGCCCGGTCACCGGCACACGCGTGTGGATCTCCCCGCCGCGCGCCTCGACGGACTCCGCGACCGCGAGGGGCAGCGCGCCCACACCGCCCTCGACGCCCATGAACACGGGCCCGGTCTGCTGGCTGGCGGCCGCCTTCGCCTGGATCTCGCGGACGGCCTCCGTCAACGAGGTGTGGGTCCTCGCCGCCTGGAAGAGCTGCGGTACGGCCGAGCGCATCGAGATGCGGTAGGCGTCACCGGCGTACACCCCGCCGAGCAGCGGCTCGATCAGACGGTCGACGACCTCGCGGCCAAGGCGGGCCGCCACGTACTCGCCGACCGCCACGTCCTCGCCGACCTCCGTGCGCGGCAGGTCGGCGTCGCGCTCGATACGGGCGAGGCCCTCGTCGGACAGCACGCCGGACAGGGCGGTCGCCGTGCCGGGGACGCCCATGACATGGCCCTTGGGCATGGGGCGCAGGGCGCCGCGGGTCCAGATCGAGGCCGTCGCGGTGGCCGGCGCCCGGAGGCGACCGGCGAGACCCACCTCGCGCGCGAGGGCGACCGCCTCGGGGCGGCGGGCCAGCATCGACTCGGCGCCCAAGTCCACGCGCACGCCCGCGATCTCGCCCGGCAGCAGCTTGCCGCCCACCCGCTCCGACGCCTCCAGCACGGTCACCCGCGCCCCGCGCTCCAGCAGCCGGTGGGCCGCGGCCAGCCCCGCGATGCCGGCTCCGACGACGACGACGTGCTGCCCCGCACCCGTACCCGTTGCGCTCATGTCCCCACTCTCTCAGACCCCACCGACGCTCCGGCCAGGGCCATGTGGCCCTGTCGAGTCCCGACCGTGACCGCTTCGGAACCGTCCACCGCCAACGTCCCGGCCCGCCCCGGCGTCCAAGGAACGTCAGTCGTCGCCACGACCCTCGGGGGGCACGCCCACATGCGCACACGACGTTCCGTACGGCCGGTCCACACCCTGGCCGGGATCCTGCTCGCCACCGCCCTCGCGCTCACCGGATGCAGCGGCGCGGACTCCTCGGACTCCGGCGCCACCAGCGCCGACGACAAGGCCGCCGTCGGCGGGTCCGAAGCGCAGGCGGGCGCCAGGGAGGGCGCCGGGGCGAGCGGCGCGAAAGCCCCCTCGGCGCCGCTCCCCACCGCCAACCGCATCATCCGCACCGCCTCCCTGACCGTGCAGGTCAAGGACGTCCCGAAGGCACTCGACGAGGCCCGATCCACCACCGAGAACGCGGGCGGCTACATCGGGAACGAGAGCACCACCCGGAACGAGGACGGCACCGAGCACACCCGGGTCGTGCTGCGGGTGCCCGTCGAGCGGTACGACGACGTCCTCGCCGATCTCCAGGGCGCGGGCAAGCTGCTGGAGCGCACCGCGAAGGCCCAGGACGTCACCGGCCAGGTCGTCGACGTCGACAGCCGGATCAAGTCGCAGCGCGCCAGCGTCGCCCGGGTCCGTGAACTGATGGACCGGGCCGCCAAGCTGAGCGACGTGGTCACCCTGGAGGGCGAGCTGAGCCGCCGGGAGGCCGACCTGGAGGCGCTGCTCGCCCAGCAGGCGTCCCTGAAGGACCGCACCAGCCTGGCGACCATCACGCTGAGCCTGTCCGAGAAGCCGGTGGAGAAGGCCGTCGAGGACGAGGACCCCGGGTTCGTGGACGCTCTGGCGGGCGGCTGGGACGCCTTCGTGACGATGCTGCGCTGGATCGCCGTCGCCTTCGGCGCGCTGCTGCCGTTCCTCGCCCTGGCCGCGCTGCTCGTGCTGGCGTGGCTCCGGCTGCTGCGCCCGCGCCGCCACCGGACGGCCCCGGCGACCCAGGCGACCGAGCCCGAGCGGGACTGACCGAGTCCGGGCGGAACTGAAATGCGCCTCCCCCGTAGCGTGTTCGCATGAGCATGCAACGACTGGTCGTGATCGGCGGGGACGCGGCGGGCATGTCCGCGGCGTCCCAGGCCCGCCGCCTCAGGAGCCCCGGGGAACTGGAGATCGTCGCCTTCGAGCGCGGCCACTTCACGTCGTTCTCGGCGTGCGGCATCCCGTACTGGGTGGGCGGCGATGTCACCGACCGGGACGACCTGATCGCGCGGGGCCCCGACGAGCACCGTGCGCGGGGGATCGACCTGCGGCTGCGCACCGAGGTCACGGAGATCGACGTGGCCGGGCGGCGGGTACACGCGCGTGAGGTCGATTCCGGAGCGGAGTCCTGGACGTCGTACGACAAGCTCGTCCTCGCGACCGGCGCCCGCCCGGTCCGGCCCGACCTGCCGGGCATGGACGCGCGGGGGGTGCACGGGGTGCAGACGCTGGACGACGGCCAGGCACTCCTCGACACGCTGGCACGCGCGCGTGGGAAGCGGGCCGTCGTCGTCGGCGCGGGCTACATCGGCGTGGAGATGGCCGAGGCGCTCATCAACCGCGGCTACGACGTGACCGTCGTCAACCGCGGCAGCGAACCGATGTCGACCCTGGATCCGGACATGGGCCGCCTCGTCCACCGGGCCATGGAGGGCCTGGGCATCACCATGGTGAACGACGCCGAGGTCACCGAACTGGCCACCGGCGAGGACGGCTGGGTGCGCGCGGTGGTCACGAAGGACGGCGAGTACCCGGCGGACGTGGTCGTCCTCGGCATCGGCGTCCGCCCGGAGACCGCGCTGGCCCAGGCCGCCGGCCTGCCCCTGGGCGCGCACGGCGGCCTGCTCACCGACCTCGCGATGCGGGTGCGCGGCCACGAGGGCATCTGGGCGGGCGGCGACTGCGTGGAGGTCCTCGACCTGGTCTCCGGCCAGGAACGCCACATCGCGCTCGGTACCCACGCCAACAAGCACGGGCAGGTCATCGGCACCAACGTCGGCGGCGGGTACGCCACCTTCCCCGGCGTCGTCGGCACCGCCGTCAGCAAGGTCTGCGACCTGGAGATCGCCCGCACGGGCCTGCGCGAGAAGGACGCGCGCAGGGTGGGCCTCCAGTACGAGACGGTCACCATCGAGTCCACCAGCCGCGCCGGCTACTACCCCGGCGCCTCCCCCATGACGGTCAAGATGCTCGCCGAACGCCGAACAGGCCGCCTACTGGGCGTCCAGATCGTGGGCAGGGAGGGCGCGGCCAAGAGGGTCGACATCGCGGCGGTGGCCCTGACGGCAGGAATGACGGTGGACCGGATGACGGCCCTGGACCTGGGCTACGCGCCACCGTTCAGCCCGGTGTGGGACCCGGTGCTGGTAGCGGCCCGCAAGGCCGCGGCGAAGGTACGGGACTCCTAGGGCCTGTCCGGCGGATCAAGTCGCAGGAACCCGACGCCGACTCATCGGCGCAGGTGAGCCCCGCGTCTGCGGCATGATCCGCCTACAGGCCTAGGGCGCGCGGGCAGCCGGGCAAGGGGCGGGGCCGTGTCGATGTGCGGTCCCGCCGCGTGGGCGCGACCGGCCCCCGCGCACCCGCCGACACCGCTCCTCAGGCCGTCCCGGTGAGCCGCGGCAGAGCGGAGACCGGCGACGCGGCAGGCTGCTCCGCCGGCTTCGCGTGCGCGGCCGTCGCGGGCCGTGACCGCAGCCGGTGCGAAACGGCCTCGTCCAGCGTCACCGCCCGCTGCATCTGGGAAGCGAGCCGCCCGGCCTCCTGGCCGAGCCGTGCCACGTCCTCCCAGGGCAGCCGGATGACAAGAGCGATCTCCGCCTCGCCGTCGGGCGTGGCGTGCATGGGGGGAGTAACTCGGTCGTTCATCGCCTGTTCCTCACGTCGTCCCCGCGACCCGCCTTCCCCGGACCACGAGCAGTTGCCGCTTCATACGCACGGCCGCGAGGCCCCGTTCACCGATTCGCCGAACGGATCGGGGGCAGTACTTCCTTGTGGTCATCCCCGTCCATGACGTGAACCCCGTCCGCCGCACGCCGGTGGTGACGTACGCGCTGATCGCCGTGAACGTCCTCGTGTTCCTCTTCATGCCCGGTCTGTCCGGCTCCGTGGCCGGTGACAGCGGCCTGGCCCAGACGTGCCATCTGCACGCCTTCCTGGAGCACTACGCGGCCGTACCGCGCGAGTTGATCCACCATCAGCTTCCCCAGCTCGTCGCCACGGGAGAGGTCCGGGCGGGGGGCTGTGCGCTGGGCCCGCCGGACTACGACAAGAACCCGGTGCTGAGCGTCTTCACGGCGATGTTCCTGCACGGCGGCTGGCTGCACCTGCTGGGCAACATGCTCTTCCTGCTGATCTTCGGGAACAACATCGAGGACCGCATGGGCCACGTCCGCTTCGCGCTGTTCTACGCCGCCTGCGGCTACGCGGCGTCCTACGGCTTCGCGCTGCTGAACGCCGACTCGACGGACCCGCTGATCGGCGCCTCGGGGGCGATCGCGGGGGTGCTGGGCGCCTACCTGGTGCTGTATCCGAAGGCCAGGGTGTGGGTGCTCGTGCCGTTCCTGGTGTTCCTGCCGCTGCGGCTGCCGGCCTGGCTGGTGCTGGGCTTCTGGTTCGGGCTCCAGGCGGTGTACTCCTCCGGGGAAGGGGTCTCGGGGGGCGGCACCGTGGCGTACGCCGCCCATGTGGTCGGCTTCCTCGCCGGCATGCTCCTCGCCTGGCCCCTCAAGCCGGGCACTCCCCCGCCCCCGGAACCGCGCGGCCTGTTGTTCGGCAGGCGGGCGCGGCCCCGGCACTCCTGGTGACTCAGCGCGCCGTCCGCGTGTGGACGTACTCCACGAGCCGGGTCAGCGCGTCCGGGTCGGTGGACGGCATCACTCCGTGACCGAGGTTGAAGACGTGGCCCTCCAGGCCGGCGGCCGTGTCGAGGACCTCGCGGGTCTTGGCCTCGACGGCCTCGGTGCCGGCGAACAGGACGGTCGGGTCGAGGTTGCCCTGCAGCGCCTTGCCGGGGCCGACCCGGCGGGCGGCCTCGTCCAGCGGGACGCGCCAGTCGACGCCGACGACGTCCGCGCCGGCCTCGCCCATGAGCTTCAGCAGTTCACCGGTGCCGACACCGAAGTGGATGCGCGGGACGCCGTAGGACTCGACCGCGCGGAAGACCTTCGCGGAGGCGGGCAGCACCGAGCGGCGGTAGTCGGCGGGGGCGAGGGCGCCCGCCCAGGAGTCGAACAGCTGGACGGCGCTCGCGCCCGCCTCGATCTGGACCTTCAGGAACGCGGCCGTGATCTCGGAGAGGCGGTCGAGCAGGTCGGCCCAGAGCTCCGGGTCGCCGTACATCATCGCCTTGGCGTTCTCGTACGTGCGGGACGGGCCGCCCTCGACGAGATAGCTCGCGAGGGTGAAGGGCGCGCCGGCGAAGCCGATGAGGGGGGTGGCGCCCAGCTCGGCGGTCAGCAGGCCGATGGCCTCGGTGACGTAGGAGACGTCCTCGGGGGCGAGGTCGCGCAGTTGCGCGAGGTCGGCGCGGGTGCGGATCGGGTGCTCGACGACCGGGCCGACCCCGGGCCTGATGTCGAGGTCGACACCGATCGCCTTGAGCGGGACGACGATGTCGCTGAAGTAGATCGCCGCGTCCACGCCGTGCCGGCGGACCGGCTGGAGGGTGATCTCCGTGACCAGCTCGGGCCGCATGCAGGACTCGAGCATCGGGATGCCCTCGCGGACCTTGCGGTACTCCGGCAGCGAGCGCCCGGCCTGCCGCATGAACCACACGGGGGTGTGCGGCACGGGCTCGCGCCTGCACGCCTTCAGGAAGGCTGAGTCTCTGACTGCGTCGGACGTCGCTGTCGGCTGCCGGCCCGCGGGGCTCTCGTTCACGCTCACGTCGGCAAGTCTCGCACGGCGGTGCGGACGGCGGAGCCGCCCCCCGATGTGTGCCGGCCCCACCCGTTCGGCCCTTGCGGCGCGGGCGCGTGTTCGCCCAGCGCGCAGCCGCCCGCGGCCCCCGCGCGGGTGTCATGCCCTGCACGAGGCCCCCGTTCCCCTTAATCTTCCCCGCATGGCTGCGGCTCAGGGACGACTGTCGGACGGCGCTGGCGGGATGGACGAGGCGAACGAGGGGGACCGCGATGGGAGCGGAACGGCACCGCCGGTACCGCCGCCGTTCCGGGCCGCCGTCGACGCGTTGAGGGCCGCGCGGCTGCGGCCGCAGGTCGAGGTCGAGCCGGCCCCGGCTCCGAAGAAGCTCGCCCCGTTCGCGTACGCGCTGGAGGCGACGGTCGTGGACGGCGAGCAGGACCTGGCCGACGGCCGGCTGGTGCTGCTGCACGACCCGGCGGGGCACGACGCCTGGCGCGGCACCTTCCGGCTGGTGACCCTGATCCGGGCCGAGCTGGAGCCGGAGATGGCGGCCGATCCACTGCTGCCGGAGGTGTGCTGGTCCTGGCTGACCGGTGCGCTGCAGGCGCGCGGACTGGCGTACGGGGAACCGAGCGGGACGGTCACGCGGGCGAGTTCGCACTACTTCGGCGGTCTCGCGGAGCGCCCGGCCAACTCGCAGATCGAGATTCGGGCCTCCTGGACGCCTCGCGAGGGGCGGGGCGGGGCGCCGGACACGGGGGCGCACCTGGCGTCCTGGTGCGATCTGCTGGCGCAGGTGGCGGGGCTGCCGCCGGCCGGTCCGGGGGACGCGTCGGTGGTGACGCTGCCGCAGCGGCGGGGGCCGCAGGCACGCTGACCGGGTGACCGGGTGCCGGCGAAACGGCGATCGACCCGTTTGGCCGCCCTCATTGACCATCTCTTTGTCGATACGGCCACTTTCGATCTCGGACGACCTCCACTCAAACCGATTCGATCTTCGGATGATCGATCGCGTGTCCGAATTGCACGTATTGTTACTCACTAGATCGTGATCATTTTCTAAAGGCCCCCGGGTTCGCTGCCGAAGACGACTGTGACCTTGAAAGCACGGTTCGTCCCGGCTCCCTCCCCACAAGCCCCGAACCGGCTCCGTCCCCCACCCAGGAGGCCTGGTGTCCGTTCTCCTCGAGCAGCCCGCAAGCCTGGTCGCCTACCGCCCGAACAAGCCCACCGCCATGGTGGTCGTGGCCGACCCGCGCGTGCGTTCCACCGTCACCCGTCATCTGTGGGCGCTCGGTGTGCGCGATGTCATCGAGGCCTCGTCCATCGCGGAGGCTCGTCCCCGCATCGGCAACCCCCGCGACATCTGTGTCGCCGACGTCCACCTGCCCGACGGCTCGGGCCTCACCCTGCTGTCGGAGACCCGCGCCGCGGGCTGGCCCAACGGGCTGGCCCTCTCCGCCGCCGACGACATCGGCGCCGTCCGCAATGCCCTCGCCGGCGGCGTCAAGGGGTACGTCGTCACCGGTACCCGCACCAACCTCGGGCTCCCCACCCGGCCCGGTGCCGCCCCCATCGGCGCTGCCGCCGCCCGTCTGCACCGCCGCCCCCCGGGTGCCCCGAGCCACCCGGGCGGCTACCGCGAGCTCTCCGGCCGTGAGGTCGAGGTGCTCCGACTGGTCGCCGAAGGTCAGTCGAACAAGGCGATCGGCGTCTCCATGGGCCTGTCCGCGCTGACCGTCAAGAGCCACCTCGCCCGCATCGCCCGCAAGCTCGGCACGGGCGACCGCGCCGGAATGGTCGCGGTGGCCCTGCGGACCGGCATCATCCACTGAGAAACCGCCCGGCCGGCGCGCGATCTCCGCACGCCGAAACCCTCCCGAGAAATGCCACACGAACCACGCCGCACCATCGACCCGGTCTCGCCCCTTCACACCCTTCGGGCGAGGCCGGGCTGCTTGTCGGGGTCTCCTCGGGTTCATCACCCGCCCGACCAAGCACTCCCGCCCCACTCGCCCCATTCCCCCTTCCACCATCACCTCAACCATTCCCGAAACGAGTAGGGGTCCAGCAAGTGAAGGAAAATGGGACGGGTGTCTGTAGGACCCCGCTCGTGCGACACGCCCCCGACTCGCCCGCCCGAGCCTCTCCGACAAGTATCGCCGAGGCTTGTTTTCGCTGGTCAGACTTGCACTCGCGGGTAACGGAGGGTCAGGCGTTCGCCCGTACGGATACCCTTGACAGGTGACCGACGCCCAAGAAACCGCAGCAGCCAGCTCACTGCGAACCACCGGAGGCGCCCCTCCGGACGACGGCGGATCTACTGCTACTCCTGTTTCCGGGGCGCCGACACCTGAGCCGACACCTCTGCTGGAACCGCGCGAGGGCATCCCCGCGGTGATCGCCGACGCGGACTCCCTCGCCGGGACGATCGCCGCGTTCGCCGCCGGCACCGGCCCCGTCGCCGTGGACGCCGAGCGCGCCTCCGGCTACCGCTACGGACAGCGCGCCTATCTGGTCCAGCTGCGCCGCGAGGGCGCCGGCAGCGCGCTGATCGATCCCGTGGCCTGCCCGGATCTCTCGGGGCTGGGCGAGGCCCTCTCCGACGTCGAGTGGGTGCTGCACGCCGCCACTCAGGACCTGCCCTGCCTGCGCGAGATAGGCATGGTGCCGACGCGCCTGTTCGACACCGAGCTGGCCGGGCGGCTCGCCGGGTTCCCGCGGGTCGGCCTGGGCGCGATGGTGGAGAGCGTGCTGGGCTTCGTCCTGGAGAAGGGGCACTCCGCGGTCGACTGGTCGACCCGCCCGCTGCCCGAGCCCTGGCTGCGGTACGCCGCGCTGGACGTCGAACTCCTCGTCGACCTGCGCGACGCGCTGGAGAAGGAGCTGGAGCGGCAGGGCAAGCTGGAGTGGGCCCGCCAGGAGTTCGACGCGATCGCGTCCGCCCCGCCGCCGGAGCCCCGTAAGGACCCCTGGCGCCGTACGTCCGGCATGCACAAGGTGCGCCGCCGACGCCAGCTGGGTGTCGTACGGGAGCTGTGGCAGACGCGGGACCGGATCGCCCAGCGGCGGGACGTCTCGCCGGGCAAGGTGCTGTCGGACGCGGCCATCGTGGAGGCCGCGCTCGCCCTTCCCGCCACCGTGCACGCGCTGGCCGCGCTGAACGGATTCGGGCACCGGATGGGACGGCGGCAGCTGGAGCAGTGGCAGGCGGCCGTCGACCGGGCGAAGGCGCTCAGCGAGGCCCAGCTGCCTCAGCCGGGGCAGACGGTGGCCGGGCCTCCGCCGCCTCGGGCGTGGGCCGACAAGGACCCGGCGGCCGCCGCACGGCTGTCCGCGGCGCGGGCCGCCGTGTCCGCGCTCGCCGAGGAACTCACCATGCCCCAGGAGAACCTGATCTCCCCGGACTCGGTGCGCAGGGTCTGCTGGGAGCCGCCCCAGCCCGTGGACGCCGAGTCGATCGGGGGCATGCTCACGGGACTCGGGGCCCGGCCGTGGCAGGTGGAACAGGTGACGCCCGTGCTGGTGGCGGCGCTGTCCTCCTGAGCCCACCTTCACCTCGTCGCTCCCCGCATGAAGCCGTTGTAGATGTACTTCTGCAGCGCCAGGAACACGATCAGTGTCGGCAGGATCACCAGGACCGCTCCTGCCGAGATCGTCTCCCAGTGCGCCGCGTACGGGCCCTTGAAGCGGAACAGGGACGTCGAGATCACGCCAAGATGTTGGGAGGGCATGTACAGGAAGGGGATGTAGAAGTCGTTGTAGACGGTGATCCCCTTCACGATCACGACCGTGGCGATCGCGGGCTTCAGCAGCGGAAAGACGATCTTCCGGTAGACGGTGAAGGCGTTGGCCCCGTCGAGGCGGGCGGCCTCGTCGAGGGAGATCGGGATCGACCGTACGAACTGCAGGAAGATGTAGATCGAGACGATGTCCGTGCCCATGTAGAGCACGACGGGCGCCCACAGCGAGTCGAACATCCCGAAGCTGTTGACGATCTGGAAGGTCGCCACCTGGGTGGTGACTCCCGGCACCAGCGCCGCGACCAGGAACAGCGCCACCACGAGCTTCCTGAAGCGGAAGGTGAAGCGGTCGATGGCGTAGGCGGTCATGGAGCCGATGACGACCGTGCCGCCGACGGAGAACAGCAGGATGACGGCCGTGTTGCCGAAGGCCGAGAGCATCCGGCCGTCCTGGAACGCCGCCGCGTAGTTGTGGAGGTCGAGCGGGTCGTCGGGGAGGGCGAGCGCGCCGCCGGCGGCCGCCATCTCCTTCTCGGACTTGAGGGAGGTCAGCAGGACCACCCCGAGCGGCAGCAGGACCACCGCGCTCGCGGCGGTCAACGACAGGTACACGAGTGTCCGGGCCACGGCACGGCGCGTCATACGAGGTCCACCTTGTCGTCGGGGACGAGGCGTCGCTGCACCCAGGTCACCGCCAGGACGATCAGCAGCAGCACGACCGCGGCCGCGGAGGCGAGCCCCGTCTTGTTGAACCGGAAGGCCAGGTTCAGCGTCTGGATCACGAAGGTCTCGGTGCCGGTCGCCCCGCCGGTCATGATGTACGGGATCTCGAAGGCCGAGAGGGAACCCGAGACGGAGAGGATCACCGTCAGGGTGAGCACCGGCTTGATGCCGGGCGCGATGATGTGGCGGAACTGCTGCAGGCGGTTCGCCCCGTCCAGTTCGGCCGCCTCGTACAGCTCCCCGGGGATGGACTGGATCGCGCCCAGGAACAGCACGAAGTTCAGGCCCGTGTAGCGCCAGACCGACACCCCGGCGAGCGAGACGTTCGCGGAGACCGGGCTGCCGAGCCAGGCGTGGTCGGAGTGGTACCCGAACAGACTCAGCACCGAGTCGAGGGTGCCGCCGTCCTGGAAGAAGTAGAGGAAGACGAAGCCGATCGCGACCCCGTTGATCAGATACGGGAAGAAGAGCACGCCCTTGAAGAAGTTGCGGAAACGGACGTCGAAGCTCAGGACGGTCGCGAAGTAGAGCGCGACGACGATCTGGACCACGGAGGCCGCGAGGTAGTAACCGCTGACGAAGAAGACGCGGAAGAGGTCTTCCCGGGTGAAGATCTCCGTGTAGTTCCCGACCCCCGTGTAGTGCAGCTCGGGGCTCACACCGTCCCAGTCGGTGAAGCTGTACGCGACCATGTTGGCGATCGGCGCGTAGGTGAAGGTGATCAGCAGGGCGAGCGGGGCGATCAGGAACAGCCAGGGGGTGACACCGCGCCACAGCCGGGTCCCGCGCGGGGCGGGGGCCGGGACGGGGACGGCCGGGGCCGCCCCCTCGGCCGTCTTCACGGCCGCCTTCTCGGTGGTGTCCGTCATCAGGACCCCGCGGTCTTCCGGGCCTCGCTCCACCGCTTGCTGAGATCGGCGAAGAAGTCCTCCAGGCTGCCCTTGCGGGCACCGCGGGCAAGGTCGACCAGGTTCTGGCGGTACTCGGGGGCGTAGATACCCGTTTCCGACTGGTTGTCGATCGACTTGACCTCGGCGCCCTTGCCGTCGTCCACCTCGATGAACTCCACGCCCGCGTCCTCGTACGGCTTCAGCACCTGGGGCAGCGGCGCGTCCTTGAGCGGTGAGATGGCCAGGTTGTCCTCGACGTAGCCGGACTTGTCGGTGAACCAGTCGATCCAGGCGCGGGCCGCCGCCTTGTGCCGGGAGTGGATGTTGACGCCCTGGTTGTAGTCGGGGCTGACCACCGCGCAGAACCTGCCGTCCGTCTGGGCCGGGAACGGCATGAAACCGATGTCGTCGGGGTTCACCCCGGCCTTCTTCGCGGCGTCCTGGAACTGGACGATGGCCCAGGTGCCGAGCCACTGGGTGGCGATCTCACCCTTGGCGAGCCGGGGCTTGGACTCCTCCCAGTTGCTGGTCGTCGGGTCCTTCTCGACGAGCCCTTGCTTCACCATGTCGTACAAGAGGGTGTCCCCGACCCGCAGGTCGGCGCCCTCGGCCCAGGGATCGCCCTCGGCCAGCTTGTCGGTGGCCTTCGGGTCGCAGTGGACCGAGCCGTTGACGTACGTCCACGAGGTCAGCGTCCAGCCGGCCGCGAAGTTGGTGTAGTACGGGACCGCGTCGGTCTTCGCCTTGATCGCCTTGAGACCGGCGAGGAACTCGGCCGGTGTGGTGGGCCAGTCGGTGACGCCGGCCTCCTTCCACACCCGCTTGTTGTAGACGAATCCGGGGCTCACCCCGACGGGGCTCTGTCCGTAGACCTTGCCGTCGACGGTGGTGAAGTCGGTGAAGCGGTACTTCTCGGCGCGCTCCTCCCGGGTGCCCAGCGAGGCGAAGAACTTCGGGTAGTCGCTCTTCTTGATGACCGCCGGGATCAGCAGCACATCACCGTAGTTCTCCGTGTTCATACGGATCTTGACTTCGGACTCGTAATTCGTGAGGGCCTCGAACTCGACCTTGACCTTGGGATAGGTCTTGTTGAATTCGGCGGCGTACCTCTTCATCGTGCCGTCCTGCACGAGGTCGGTCCGCACGGTGAGGACCTTGATGGTCCCGGTGACCTTCGAGGGGTCGTCGGGCGCCTTGGCGTCCGCGCCCTTGGACGCGGCTCCGGTACCGGTACAGCCGGGGATGAGCAGGGCCGCTCCCGCGACCATGGCGAGGACAGTACGGCGGTTCATGTGCATCAGCTCCGTTCGAGGGACGGAAGAGCACGTGCGGGTTGGCTGATTCGGCACTCTGACAGCGCTTTCCTCAACCGGTAAAGTCCCATTCCCGCCAAGGCTGAAGAGACGACACCCGATATTCGGCTCGACCGGTTTAGGGAGTGCGCATGCTGGAGGCCACACCGCTCGGCGACGGATGGATCGTGCGGCACGAGGGCGAGGAGCTCCCGGCCGTGGTACCGGGTTGCGTGCACACCGATCTGCTGGCGGCGGGGGTGATCCCGGACCCCTTCCTGGGGCGGAACGAGACCGAGGTCGCGTGGGTCGGGCGGCGGGAGTGGACGTACGAGAGAGAACTGCCGGCCGTGCCGTCCGGGCACGAGCAGACGGACCTGGTCTTCGACGGCCTCGACACGGCCGCCGAGATCCGCCTGGACGGCCGGCTCCTGGGCCGGGTACGGAACATGCACCGCTCCTACCGGTTCGACGTGACGGGAGCCAGCGGCCCGCTGTCGGTCCGTTTCTCCTCCGCCTACGCCGAGGCGGAGGCCGTGCGCGGGAGGGCCGGCGAGCGTCCGGCCGCCTACGCGGAGCCCTACCAGTACCTCCGCAAGATGGCGTGTTCCTTCGGCTGGGACTGGGGGCCGACCCTGGTGACGGCCGGGATCTGGCGGCCGGTACGCCTTGAGCGCTGGTCGACGGCACGGCTCGCCCGGGTACGGCCGGTCGTGACCGTCCAGGGGCGCGTCGGGGTCGTCGAGTTGCACGTCGACGTGGAGCGCACCCGGGTGGAGGCCGCGCTCACCCTGGAGGCCCGGGTGGGGGACGTGCGGGGGCGGGGCGAAGTGGCGGGCACGGCGGGCGTCGTACGGGTGGAGGTGCCGGACGCCGACCTGTGGTGGCCGCGCGGATACGGCGAACAGCCGCTCTACGAGGTCGAGTTGGTGTTGCATCAGGGCAACGCGCCGCTCGACGTGTGGCGGCGGCGCGTCGGTTTCCGCAGTGTCGGCCTGGACACCTCCGCCGACGCCCGGGGCACCGGCTTCACCCTCGTGGTCAACGGGGAGCGGCTCTTCGCACGCGGCGTGAACTGGATCCCGGACGACGTCTTCCCCTCCCGGGTGACCCGGGAGCGTTACCGGAAACGGTTGCGGCAGGCGGCCGACGCCGGGGTGGACCTGGTCCGGGTGTGGGGCGGCGGGATCTACGAGAGCGAGGACTTCTACGACGCCTGCGACGAGCTGGGCCTGCTGGTGTGGCAGGACTTCCCCTTCGCCTGCGCGGCCTACCCCGAGGAGCAGCCGCTGCGGGGCGAGGTGGAGGCGGAGGCCCGGGAGAACGTCGTACGGCTGATGCCGCACCCCTCGCTGGTGCTGTGGAACGGCAACAACGAGAACCTGTGGGGGTTCCGGGACTGGGGATGGGAGGGGCGGCTCGCCGGGGACTCCTGGGGGGAGGGGTACTACCTGGGCGTACTGCCGCGGGTGGTCGCCGAGTTGGATCCGACGCGGCCGTACACGCCGGGCAGCCCCTGGTCGGGGTCGTGGGCGCACCATCCGAACGACCCGGCGCACGGCACGCACCACTCCTGGGAGGTGTGGAACCGACGGGACTACGCCGACTACCGGAGTGAAGTGCCGCGGTTCGTGGCCGAGTTCGGGTGGCAGGCGCCGCCCGCGTACGCCACGCTGCGGCGGGCGCTGCCGGGTGAGGAGCTCGCGGCGGACTCCCCCGGCATGCTGCACCGCCAGAAGGCGGAGGACGGCCACGGGAAGCTGGAGCGGGGACTCGCCCGGCACTTCGCCCCGCCGGAGGGGGACTTCGACCGCTGGCACTACCTGACCCAGGTCAACCAGGCGCGGGCGGTGGCGGCCGGGATCGAGCACTGGCGGTCGCACTGGCCGGTGTGCGCGGGGACGGTCGTGTGGCAGCTCAACGATTGCTGGCCGGTGACGTCCTGGGCCGCGGTCGACGGGGACGGGCGGGAGAAGCCGCTGTACCACGAGCTGCGGCGGCTGTACGCGGACCGGTTGCTGACACTGCAGGTCAGGGACGATCGACTGGTGTTGGCGGCGGTCAACCAGTCGGCCGAGCGGTGGACGGGGGTGCTGAAGTTGCGGCGGATGTCGGTCGAGGGGGAGGTCGTCGGGGTGGCGAGAGTCCGACTCGCCGCAGGAGCACGGGCGGTGGGCGAGGTGCCGGTGCCGGCGGAACTGGAGCCCGCCGGGGCGAAGGAGTTCCTGGTGGCGGACGCGGACGGGCTGCGGGCCGTGCACTTCCCGGCGGCCGATCGTGACGTTCCTTATCCCCGGCCGGAGTTCGAGGTGACGGTGGCGCCGGGGAGCGTCACCGTCGAGGCCCGAACCCTCGTACGGGATCTGTTGCTGCAGGCCGACCGGCTGGGACCGGACGTGCGGGCCGACCGGGGGCTCGTGACGCTGCTTCCGGGGGAACGTGTGACGATCGGGGTCACGGGCTGGGACACTCCCGATGCCGACGCCGCCCGTGCCGTCCTGTACTGCCTGGAGCCCGCTCGATGACAGCCTCCGCGTCGCCGCCTCCCTTCCCGCCCCCCTCTCCGCGCGTCACCATCAAGGACGTCGCCGCGCGCGCCGGCGTGTCCAAGGGGGCCGTGTCGCTCGCCTTCAACCGCAAGCCGGGGTTGTCGGAGTCGACCCGGGAGCGGATCTTCGCGGCGGCACGGGAGCTGGGCTGGGAACCGAACCCGACCGCGCGGTCGCTGTCGAGCTCGCGGGTGGACGTGGTGGGCCTCGCGATCTGCCGGCCGGCGCGGATGCTGGGGCTCGAACCGTTCTACATGGAGTTCGTCTCCGGGGTGGAGAGCGTCCTGACCGAGCACGCGTGCTCGCTGCTGCTGCGGCTGGTGAGGACCGTGGACGAGGAGGCCGGGCTGCTCGAGTCGTGGTGGCGGGGGCGGCAGATCGGCGGGGCGATCCTGGTGGACTTCCGGGCCGACGATCCCCGGGTCGCGGCGGCCGAGCGGCTGGGGATGCCGGTGGTGGCGGTGGGGCATCCGACGCTGACCGGGTCCCTGACGTCGGTGTGGACCGACGACGCGACGGCGGTGACGGAGGCGGTGCGGTATCTCGCGGCGCTCGGTCACCGTCGTGTCGCCCGGGTCGGGGGCGCGGCCGCGCTCGGGCACACGGTGATGCGGACGGCGGCGTTCGACGCGGCCGCGCGGAGCCTGGGGCTGGCCGGGGCGTGGCAGGTGGCCACGGACTACTCCGGGGAGGCGGGGGCGCGGGCGACCCGGTCCATGCTGACCGCCGCCCCGCCGGACCGGCCGACGGCCATCGTCTACGACAACGACATCATGGCGGTGGCCGGGCTCGCGGTGGCGGCCGAGATGGGCCTGAGCGTGCCGCGGGACGTCTCCCTGCTCGCCTGGGACGACTCCCAGCTGTGCCGGCTGACCCATCCCACGCTGTCCGCGATGAGCCATGACGTGCACGGATTCGGCGCGGAGGCGGCCCGGACGCTGTTCGGGGTGATCACCCGCCAGGGGCCGGGCTCGCATCCGGTGCCCACGCCGGTGCTGACTCCGCGCGGGTCGACCGCTCCGCCGAAGGTGTGACCTTCGCCGCTTGGACCTGCGGGACTGGGCAGCTACGTTACCGATAAGTAGCATGGGTCCTGAGCGCGCGCTCAGCGCTTGCGTGTCGCAGCAGTGCCATCCCGCACCCTCTGGAGGAGAGCCATCGTGCCTCGTACCGTCAGGGACGTCGTCTTCGTCGACGGCGTCCGTACCCCGTTCGGCAAGGCGGGCCCGAAGGGCATCTACCACGAGACCCGCGCCGACGACCTCGTCGTGAAGGCGATCCGGGAGCTGCTGCGCCGCAACCCCGGTCTCGACCCCAAGAAGGTCGACGAGGTCGCCATCGCCGCGACCACGCAGATCGGTGACCAGGGCCTGACCATCGGCCGCACCGCCGGCATCCTGGCCGGTCTGCCGACCTCCGTGCCCGGCTACTCCATCGACCGCATGTGCGCCGGCGCCCTGACCGCCGTCACCACGGTCGCCGGTTCGGTCGCCTTCGGCGCCTACGACGTCGCCATCGCCGGCGGTGTCGAGCACATGGGCCGTCACCCGATGGGTGAGGGCGTGGACCCGAACCCGCGGTTCGTCAGCGAGAAGCTGGTCGACGAGTCCGCCCTGTTCATGGGCATGACCGCGGAGAACCTGCACGACCGCTACCCGCAGATCACCAAGCTGCGCGCGGACGAGTACGCGGTGCGCTCCCAGGAGAAGGCCGCCAAGGCGTACGCCAACGGCAAGATCCAGGCCGACCTGGTGCCGATCTCGGTGCGCCGCACCAACCCGGAGGCCGGCGAGACGGGCTGGGGCCTGGTCACCGCCGACGAGCCGATGCGCCCGGGCACGACCCTGGAGAACCTCTCCGGTCTGAAGACGCCGTTCCGCGTGCACGGCCGGGTCACCGCGGGTAACGCGGCCGGTCTGAACGACGGCGCCACCGCCTCCCTCATCGCCTCCGAGGACTTCGCCCGCGAGAACGACCTGCCGGTGAAGATGCGCCTCGTCTCGTACGCCTTCGTGGGCGTCGAGCCGGAGGTCATGGGCTACGGCCCGATCCCGGCCACGGAGAAGGCCCTCGCGCAGGCGGGTCTGTCGATCTCCGACATCGGTCTGTTCGAGATCAACGAGGCCTTCGCCGTCCAGGTGCTGGCCTTCCTCGACCACTACGGCATCGCCGACGACGACGAGCGCGTCAACCAGTACGGCGGCGCCATCGCCTTCGGCCACCCGCTGGCCTCCTCCGGCGTCCGGCTGATGACGCAGCTGGCCCGCCAGTTCGAGGAGCAGCGACACGTCCGCTACGGCCTGACCACCATGTGCGTCGGCTTCGGCATGGGCGCGACGGTCATCTGGGAGAACCCGCACTTCGAGGGGGACAAGTGAGCACCACCGCTGAGCTGCTGAAGGGTGCGGCCGAGCTGTTCCCGGACGAGGTCGTCACCCAGGCGCACGTACGCCACCTGGACCTGCCGTCCGGTGCGGGGCGCTTCGCCCTGATCACCCTCGACAACGGTCTGGACCACACCAAGCCGACCACCTTCGGCCCCGCCTCGCTCGCGAACCTCAACACCGCGATCGACCAGGTCGAGAAGGAAGCCGCCGCAGGCGAGATCGTCGGCGTCGGCGTCACCGGCAAGCCGTTCATCTTCGCCGTCGGCGCGGACCTCAAGGGCGTCGAGCTCCTCAAGGAGTACGACCACGCGCTCGCCATCGGCAAGGGCGGCCACGAGGTCTTCAAGCGCCTGTCGGGCCTCGCGGTCCCCACCTTCGCGTACTACAACGGCGCGGCGATGGGCGGCGGTGTCGAGGTCGGTCTGCACTGCGCCTACCGCACGGTGTCCGCGGCCCTGCCCGCCTTCTCGCTGCCCGAGGTCTTCCTCGGTCTCGTACCCGGCTGGGGAGGCTGCACCCTGCTGCCGAACCTGATCGGCGCGGACAAGGCCGTCTCGGTGATCATCGAGAACAGTCTCAACCAGAACAAGCAGCTCAAGGGCGCGCAGGTCTACGAGCTGGGCATCGCCGACGCCCTGTTCGAGGGCGCGGACTTCCTGGAGCAGTCGCTGATCTGGACGGCCTCCGTCCTCAAGGGCGAGATCGTCGTCGACCGCCCGGTCATCGACCGCGGCGAGGCCTGGGACCAGGCTGTCGCGCGCGGCCGGTTCGTCGCCGACTCCAAGGTGCACGGCGCGGCCCCGGCCGCCTACCGCGCGCTGGACATCATCGCCGCCGCGAAGAACGGCGACCTCCAGCAGGGCTACGACGCCGAGGACGTCGCGCTCGCCGACCTGATCATGGGTGGCGAACTGCGCGCCGGCATCTACGCCTTCAACCTGGTGCAGAAGCGTGGCAAGCGCCCGGCCGGCGCCCCGGACAAGAACCTGGCCCGCCCGGTCACCAAGGTCGGCGTCGTGGGCGCGGGCCTGATGGCCTCGCAGCTCGCGCTGCTGTTCCTGCGCCGCCTGGAGGTGCCGGTCGTGCTGACCGACATCGACCAGGAGCGCGTCGACAAGGGTGTGGGCTACGTCCACGCGGAGATCGAGAAGCTGCTCGGCAAGGGCCGTATCAACCAGGACAAGGCCAACCGCCTCAAGGCCCTGGTGAGCGGTGTCCTGGACAAGGCCGAGGGCTTCGCGGACGCGGACTTCATCATCGAAGCCGTGTTCGAGGAGATCGGCGTCAAGCAGCAGGTGTTCGCGGAGGTCGAGGCGGTCGCCCCGGCGCACGCGATCCTCGCCACCAACACCTCCTCCCTCTCCGTGTCGGAGATGGCCTCGAAGCTCCAGCACCCCGAGCGGGTCGTGGGCTTCCACTTCTTCAACCCGGTCGCGATCCTGCCGCTGCTCGAGATCGTCCGCGGCGAGAAGACCGACGACGCGTCGCTGGCCACCGCGTTCGCCGTCGCCAAGAAGCTGAAGAAGACGGCGGTTCTGGTGAAGGACGCCCCGGCGTTCGTCGTGAACCGCGTCCTGACCCGCTTCATGGGCGAGGTGCAGAACGTCATCGACGAGGGCACCCCGGTCGAGGTCGCGGAGAAGGCGGTCGAGCCGCTGGGCCTGCCGATGTCGCCGCTGGTCCTCCTCGAGCTGGTCGGTCCCGCGATCGGTCTGCACGTGTCGGAGACCCTCAACCGGGCCTTCCCGGACCGCTTCACGGTCTCCCCGAACCTCAAGGCGGTCGTCGAGGCCGGCAAGCGCGGCTTCTACGTCTACGACAGCGGCAAGCCCGAGCTGGACCCCGAGGTCGCCGCGCTCCTCAAGCAGGGCGACTCCGTCCTCACCGAGGAGCAGGTGCGGGCACGCGTCCTGGACGCGGTGGCGCAGGAGATCGGGCTCATGCTCGACGAGGGCGTCGTCGCCGAGGCCCAGGACATCGACCTCTGCCTGATCACGGGCGCGGGCTGGCCCTTCCACCTGGGCGGCATCACGCCGTACCTGGACCGCGAGGGTGTCTCCGAGCGCGTGAACGGGAAGCGGTTCCTGGCTCCGGGCGTGGCGTCGGTTCCGGCGTAACCGTCGTACGGCTGTGATGAGGGCCTCCGCCGATGTGGCGGAGGCCCTCTGTCATGACTCGGTCCTCTCGGCGGTCGCGAGCCGGGCCAGGAGTCCGGTCGTTCTCCGCTTTCTCAGGGCAGGGGATAGCCGCCCGCTCCCGCGTACACCGTGTCGGCCACGAGACGTTCCCGCTCGTTGCCGTCCGAGGGGTGGTTGACCACCGTGTTCTGCCAGACCAGGGTGGTGGAGCCGCCGCCGTCCAGGTTGAGGGCGTCCACCGCGCCGAGGTCGCGCAGCAGGGTCGCGAGTTCCAGGCGGGTGGCGCCCAGGCTGACCTCTGGGTGGTAGCCGTCCACGGTCACCAGCAGGGTCCGGCCGAAGCCGTCCGTGGCGAGGGCGGTGCGGGGCGCGGCGTCGGGGACGAACGGAGTGCCGTTCGTGTACGTGGCCGGCTGGACGTACTGGATGGCCCCGTTGCGCAGGAGGAGGTCGCCGCCGGCCGTGACGTCCATCGACGGGTCGAGGGTGACGGTGTCGCCGAAGCGGGTGTCGGTGACGGTCTCGGCCAGGTCGAGGACGGTGCCCACGGGGGCGTGGGCGCGCAGCCAGTCGGCGCCCTCGCCGATGCCCTGCAGGACGCGGCCTCCGGAGGGAACGGTGCGTCCGCCGCGCGTACCGGTCCGGCAGCTGCTGCCGGCCGGTGGTGCGGGTTCGTAGCAGGCGGTGACCTTCGCGTCGGCGTCGAGGAGCAGTTCGATGCCCTCGTCGGTGCTGACGGCGGTCTCTCCGGTGGGGTTGTCGGGGTCGGTGTTGCGGGCGAGGGCGGCGGTCGAGGGCGTGCGGGCGCCGTACTCCGGAGTGAAGGAGACGATCTCGGACGGGTCGTGGCAGATGCCCTCGGCGTCGAGCGTCTCGCCGGGTTCCGCACCCTCGCAGTGGGCGTTGCGGCCCGGGAAGCGGTTGATGCCGTCGAGCTGCCGGGGGGCGGTTGAGCCGTCCGCGGGGGCGATGGTCAGGGTGGTGGCGAGTTCGGTGATGTAGAGGCGGCCGTGCTGGAGCACGGCGGCGGAACCGACCGGCTTGCTCCCCTTGCCCCGGGCCGCCTCGCTGATCAGCCTTCCGCCCTGGACGGCGATGCCGCCGATGTCGCCGTCGTAGCCGCTCGTGTCGGGATAGGTGACATGGCCGTCGAAGAACGCGCCGTTGACGCCGACGCGGGGGCGGCGCAGCGGGTTGACGGAGACGCCCTGGAGCATCGACGAGGTGGTCTCGGCCACGGCCAGGCCGGTACCGGTGCTGCCCTTGAGGGTGAGGGGCGCCTCGTCGGGGTCGATGACGACGACGTTGACGATCCAGGGGCCGCCGGTGCCGCCGGTGTAGGTGGTCCGGGTGACGCCGGGGACGGTGGTGTCGACGGTCTTGGCGGCGCTCATCTGCAGCTTGGCGAGCGTGAGCCCGGTCTCGGCGGCGGAGGCGTCGGAGGCGGCGGGGATCGCCAGCAGGGAGGCGGTCAGGGCGAGAGCGGCGGCGGCCCGCCGCATGGGGCGGGGGGTCGGTGTCAGCACTGGCTCGTCCCGGTGACCAGCTTGTGGGAGGTGAAGGTCGCCGCGTACGGCGGCGGGATCACGGTGGCGTCCGACGCGAGGACGACGTACTTGGTGTATGTCTTCCCCGCCTCCGGCCACGAGCCGGAATAGTCGGCGCCTTCGTAGAAGCAAGCGTGGCGGTCGGTGTGGTTGGCGACGGAGGCGACCTTGTCGTTCCACAGGGTGCTGTAGCGCGCGATGTCGAGCTGGGTGGCGGTCATCGCGCCGCGGCCGGCGGGCTCGGTGAAGAGGCAGAGGTAGCCGGTGCGGCAGCGCTCGAAGCCGGTGAAGCAACCGGCCTTGGACTTGGCGAGCTTGTGCGAGCTGACCTTGTCGTCCAGCTGGGTCGACGTCTCCGCGAGGTTGCCCCGGAAGCCGGGCCGGATCGCCTGGACCGTGCCGCCGTAGTAGGCGTCCTCGTACACGCAGGCCCAGTAGGCGGTGTTGTTGTGGACGGAGCTGACCCGCTCGTCCCATTCGGCCGAGTAGACCTGGACCGGGTTGGCGGGCCCGAAGCCGGCCACTGCGCCCTGCCCGTCCGCGTCCGCGTAGATGCAGAACCGTTCCGCCGCGCAGTCCTGCCAGTCGGCGGCGCCGGCCGTGGCGCCTACGAGCGCTGAGAACACCAGGGCCAGGAACGCCACACACACGCCCGCCCGTCTTGCTGTTGGTCGCAAGAGCGACTCCCCCCGTGATCGAGCCGGCTGCTTGCTCAGCCCGTGATCATTGTGAACCTGGCGAATACTATGCGTTCGCATTGCCATGACAAGTCCCCTGCGCACATCCGGGGAGTTGCCTGGCACGGGGGACCAACACGGTCGTACGGCCCGCCCGTTGCTTGCCTCCCTGCACCGCGCGGCTTTGGCCTCATACCTCCTGCCACGCCGTCAGCGCCAGCACCGGCTCGTCCTTGCGGCGGCTGAGCAGCAGACGGCCGGTCGACGGGGACACGGTGGCCGCGACCACCCGGTCCTCGTGGTCCACCGCGAGCGCCACCTCGGCGTCGGCCGGCAGCGGCGGGCCGGACTCCGTCCACCAGGCGCCCGCCGACTCCTGCTCGGTGGGGTAGGCGGCGAAGGCGACCCGGCCGCTCGCCGAGCGCTGGGCCAGCAGGGTGCAGTCGTGGCCGTCGAGTTCGCAGCGGATCGCGGCGACCGGACCGGCTCCCGCGGCGGTGAGCACGGCAGCCGGCTTGGTGCCGGGGCGCCAGGCCCACAGGTCCCCGGAGTCGTCCGTGTAGAAGAGCGTGGTGTGCTCCGGGGAGGTGGCCAGCGCCCGCAGCGTGCCGGGGCGGACCGGCGCCTCCAGGGCCTCCTGCAGCACCGGCTGCCCGCCCGGTTCCTCCTGCCGCCAGTGCAGGACACCGCCGGACACGGCCGCGTACACCTCGATACGGCCCGACTCCCCCGTCACCGCGACGGGCGGCCCCTCGACTCCCTTGCCCTTCAGGTCCCGCCAGGGCTCCCAGCCGCCCTTCTCCTTCTGGGCGACCATGCGCAGCCCGGTGGCCTTGTCGCGCACGAAGACATGGGCCCGCCCCTGGGCGTCCACCGCGACGGCGGGCGGTCCGGTGCGCGCGCCCTTCTTGTCCGGGTGGCCGACGGGAACCCAGTCCAGGGGCGCGAGCAGGGGCCGGAAGTGGGTGGAGTGCACCAGGCCCGCCTCCGCCTTCACGGTGGGCCGCCAGGACACCAGATGGGCGTAGCCGTCGGCGCCCCGGCCGACGGCTAGCACCGGGTGCACCTTCTGGTCGCCGCCGACCCTGCGCGGGCCGTCCCAGGAGCCGCCCGGTGCGCGTTCCGCGCGGCACAGGACGGCGTCCTGGGACGTCAGGTAGACACTGAGCCGCCCGTCGCGGCCGCGTATGAGCCAGTCGCCGTTCACCCGTTCACTTTATGTCGAGGGCCTCCCGCGCACTCCCGGCGGGCCGGTTCCCGTGGCGTCCGTGGGACCCTGGCCCCATGGACGACAGCGCCGCACTCCTCGTGATCGTGGACGCCGCGAACGTGGTCGGGTCGGTGCCCGACGGCTGGTGGCGGGACCGGCGGGGCGCCGCCGAGCGGCTGCGGGACCGGCTGGCCGCGGACGGTCTGCCGGGGCATGCCGGGTGCGCGGACATCGTGCTGGTCGTCGAGGGCGCGGCGCGTGGGGTGGAGCCGGTGCCGGGCGTACGGGTGGAGTCGGCGCCCGGCAGCGGGGACGACCGCATCGTCGACCTGGTCGCCCGGGCCGACGGCCGCCCCCGCCTGGTCGTCACCGCCGACCGCGAACTGCGCCGTCGGGTCACGGAGCTGGGCGCGGAGGTGACGGGGCCACGGACGGTACGAGGAAAGTAACGTCGTCCGCCCGGAGGGCGGGCCCGGCGGTGCCTGGTGCGTGCGATCGCAAGGCGGGGGGTCGCCCCGATACGGGATGTATCGGGGCGGCCCCCCCCAACCCCCCCGCGGGGGGGGCCCGGCCCCCCCGGCCC
>NZ_JBITLN010000021.1:0-51703 GCF_044465285.1 Streptomyces sp. NPDC049687 | reverse complement strand
CGGGGGGCGGGGGGGGGCCCGCGGGGGGGGGGGGGCGGGCCCCCCCCCCCCCCCCCGCGGGGGGGGGGGGGCCCCGCCGCCGCCGGGCAGGCGGGACTTTCACCACACGCCCTAGCCCTGGGCGGTGTTCCCTCCCCCCTGCACCTCGTCCGCCGTCGTCTCCTCGTGGCGTCCGAGCCGGCTGTGGGAGCGGCCGTAGAGGAAGTACACGAAGAAGCCGACGACCATCCAGATGCCGAAGCGGAGCCAGGTCTCCGCGGGCAGGTTGAGCATCAGCCACAGCGAGGCGCACACCGACAGGATCGGGATGACCGGCACCCAGGGGGTGCGGAAGGCGCGGGGCAGGTCCGGGCGGGTGCGGCGGAGGATAATCACTCCGATGGCGACGACCACGAAGGCGAACAGCGTGCCGATGTTCACCAGCTCGGCGAGTTCGCTGAGGCTGGTGAAGCCGGCCAGGATCGCGATGAGCACTCCGAGCAGGATGGTCGGCCGGTGCGGGGTCTTGAACCGCGGGTGGACGTGGGAGAAGAAGCGCGGCAGCAGTCCGTCGCGGCTCATCGCGAAGAAGACCCGGGTCTGGCCGAGGAGCAGGATCATGCAGACCGTCGTCAGGCCGACGGCGGCGCCGAAGCTGATGAAGCCCGCGTACCAGGGGTGCCCGGTGGCCTTGAAGGCGTCGGCGAGCGGGGCGCTCACGGAGAGCCTGGTGTAGTGCTCCATCCCGGTGACGACGATCGACACGGCGACGTACAGGACCGTACAGATGATCAGTGAGCCGAGGATGCCGCGGGGCATGTCGCGCTGCGGGTTGCGGGTCTCCTCGGCGGCGGTCGCGACGACGTCGAAGCCGATGAAGGCGAAGAAGACGACGGAGGCGGCGGTGAAGATGCCCATCACGCCGAAGTTGGAGGGCGCCCAGCCGAACATCAGCTGGATGAGCGGCGACTGGAGACTGTTGCCCGCCTCCACGGCCTTCGCCTTCGGGATGAACGGGTCGTAGTTGTCGCCGTGGATGAAGAAGGCGCCCGCGATGATCACGGTCAGGACGACGGTCACCTTGATGGCGACGACGAGCGAGGTGACCCGCGCGGAGAGCTTGGTGCCGAGCACGAGGATGGCGGTGAGCACCAGGACGAGGGCGGCGGCGAGGATGTCGAAGCCGAAGCCGTCGGCCCCCTCTCTGCCGCTGAGCGCCTCCGGCAGGTGCCAGCCGGCGTTGTCCAGGAGCGAGGCGATGTACCCCGACCAGCCGACGGCCACCACCGCCGTGCCGAGCGCGAACTCCAGGACCAGGTCCCAGCCGATGATCCAGGCGGGCAGTTCACCGAGGGAGGCGTACGAGAAGGTGTACGCGGAGCCGGCCACCGGGACGGTGGAGGCGAACTCGGCATAGCAGAGCGCGGCGAGCGCGCAGGCGACCCCGGCCGCGATGAAGGCCAGGGCGACGGCGGGTCCGGCGTTGTTCTTGGCGACGGTGCCGGTCAGGACGAAGATGCCGGTGCCGATGATGACACCGACGCCGAAGACGGTCAGATCCAGCGCGGACAAGGATTTCTTGAGCGCGTGCTCTGGCTCCTCGGTATCGAGGATGGACTGCTCGACCTTCTTCGTCCTGAAGAGGGTGCTGCTCACTGGTACCTCCCACGCTGTCTCGTCCTCGACATGATCGAGAGGGGGCGTAGGTCGTATGCCCCGGCGCGGGCCGGTTAACGCGAATGGGCCGGTTTCACCACTCCTCACAGTGGGGAACCGACCCATCCGGGCGTGTCGTGTTGCCGACGCGGACTCAGTCGCGGGCGGGCTCCACGGAGTCCACCTCGGCGGCCTGGGTGCCGTACTTGCCGTCGAGCTTGGCGACCAGTCCGGTGACCTGGCGGGCGATGTCCGGGGCGGTCAGTCCGATCTCCGCCATGACCTCGGCGCGGGAGGCGTGGTCGAGGAAGCGGGGCGGGATGCCGAAGTCGCGCAGCGGGACGTCGACGCCCGCGTCCCGCAGGGCCTGGGCGACGGCCGAGCCGACCCCGCCGACCCGGCTGTTGTCCTCGACGGTGACGACCACGCGGTGCCGCTCGGCGAGCGGGGCCATGGCCTCGTCGACGGGCTTGACCCAGCGCGGGTCGACGACGGTGGTGGAGATGCCCTGTTTGTCGAGCAGGCCGGCGATCTCCAGGCACATCGGCGCGAGGGCGCCCACGGAGACGAGCAGCACGTCCGGGGTGGCCGTACCGGGCTCGCGCAGCACGTCCATGCCGCCGACGCGGCCCACGGCGGGTACGGCGGGGCCGACGGCGCCCTTGGAGAACCTGACCACGGTCGGCGCGTCGTCGACGGCGACGGCCTCGCGCAGCTGGGCGCGGACCTGGTCGGCGTCGCGCGGGGCGGCGAGCCTGAGGCCGGGCACGACCTGGAGGATCGACATGTCCCACATGCCGTTGTGGGAGGCGCCGTCGGTGCCCGTGACACCGGCCCGGTCCAGTACGAAGGTCACACCGCACTTGTGGAGGGCGACATCCATGAGGACCTGGTCGAAGGCACGATTGAGGAAGGTGGCGTACACGGCGAAGACCGGGTGCACCCCGGCGTGGGCGAGGCCCGCGGCGGAGACGGCGCCGTGCTGCTCCGCGATGCCGACGTCGTAGACCCGCTCCGGGAAGCGCTTGGCGAACCTGTCGAGTCCGACGGGCTGGAGCATCGCGGCCGTGATGGCGACGATGTCCTCGCGCTCCTCGCCGAGCTTCACCATCTCCTCGCCGAAGACGGAGGTCCAGTCGGCTCCGGAGCTGGCGATCGGGAGACCGGTGTCGGGGTGGATCTTGCCGACGGCGTGGAAGCGGTCCGCCTCGTCCTGGAGGGCGGGCTGGTAGCCGCGGCCCTTCTCGGTGAGGCAGTGCACGATCACCGGGCCGCCGAACCGCTTGGCGCGCACCAGCGCGGACTCCAGGGCCTCGATGTCGTGGCCGTCGATCGGACCGACGTACTTCAGGCCGAGGTCCTCGAACATGCCCTGGGGCGCGATGAAGTCCTTCAGGCCCTTCTTGGCGCCGTGCAGGGTGTCGAAGAGAGGCTTGCCGACGACGGGGGTCCGCTCCAGGACCTCCTTGGTGCGGGCCAGGAAGCGCTCGTAGCCCTCGGTGGTCCTGAGGGTGGCGAGGTGGTTGGCGAGGCCGCCGATGGTCGGCGCGTACGAACGCTCGTTGTCGTTGACGACGATGACCAGTGGGCGGTCCTTGGCGTCGGCGATGTTGTTGAGCGCCTCCCAGGCCATACCGCCGGTGAGCGCGCCGTCGCCGATGACCGCGACGACGTGGCTGTCGCGGTGGAGGATCTCGTTGGCCTTCGCGATGCCGTCGGCCCAGCCGAGCACCGTGGAGGCGTGACTGTTCTCGATGACGTCGTGCTCGGACTCGGCCTGCGAGGGGTAGCCGGACAGGCCGCCCTTCATCTTCAGCCTCGAGAAGTCCTGCCGGCCGGTGAGCAGCTTGTGCACGTACGACTGGTGGCCGGTGTCCCAGAGGACCTTGTCCCGGGGGGACTCGAAGACCCGGTGCAGGGCGATGGTGAGCTCGACCACACCCAGGTTGGGACCGAGGTGGCCGCCGGTCTTGGACACGGCGTCGACGAGGAAGGTGCGGATCTCCCCTGCCAGCTGGTCCAGCTCCTCCAGGCTGAGCCGGTCCAGATCGCGCGGTCCCCTGATGCGGGTCAGCAGCGGCACCCGTGCCTCCTTGCAGTAAAAGCTGTTCGATCTGTTGCCGGGCTCGTCGAGTCTAATGTTCCGCCGGAACGGACCGATCCCGGCCCTCGCGTCGTGGGTCACGCGTCGGCCGTACCCAGGATGGGCCCTGCCTATGACATGACTGTGCCCGGCACCTCGGGGGCACCGGGCACAGTGACGGTTCTGCCGCAGGTCAGCCTCGGCCGGCGGCCTTCTGGCTCTTGCGGGAGACCGAGTCGATGACGACCGCGCCGAGCAGAACGCCACCAGTGATCATGTACTGGATCGAGGTGTTCATGTTCAGCAGGTCCAGACCGGTCTGGATGGACTGGATGACCAGCATGCCCAGGAGGGCGGACCAGACGGTACCCCGGCCACCGAAGAGGCTGGTGCCACCGATGACGGCCGCCGCGATGGCGAGCATCAGCGTGTTGCCGCCACCGGCACTCAGCGTCGCACTCGCGGTCTGACCGGCGAAGAACATACCGCCGACCGCCGCGAAGCCGCCGGAGATGGCGAACACGGTGATACGGATCATCGGCACGTTGATACCGGCACGGCGGGCGGCCTCGATGCCGCCGCCGACCGCGAACACCTTGCGGCCGTACGTCGTGCGGCGGAGCACGAAGTCGACGATCACCAGCGCCGCCAGGAAGATCACCAGCGCGTTGGAGACACCGGCCGCGTCGTTGAGGACGACGGCGGCGGCGAAGGACGCGACGGCGAGCGCGCCGACGCGCAGCAGGATCTCGCCGGTCGCCCGGAACGGCACGCCCGCCGCCCGGCGGCGGCGCTGCTCGTTGAAGTTGCCGACCAGGGAGAGCACGACGGCGAGGCCGGCCAGCAGGTAGGCGCCGATGATGGCCTGGTCCATGAAGAAGGAGCTCTGGCCGAGCAGGTGGACCGGACCCGTGTCGGACGGGATGTTGATCGTGCCGCTGTCACCCAGCAGCCACAGCATCAGGCCGTTCCAGCCGAGGAAGCCGGCCAGGGTGACCACGAACGCCGGTACGCCGATCCTGGCGAAGAACCAGCCCTGCAACGCACCGATGGCGATGCCGGTGAGGATCGCGAGAACCAGCGACAACCAGGGGTTCATGCCGTGGGTCACCACGAACACGGCGAAGAGGGTGGAGGCCAGACCGCTGACCGAGCCGACCGACAGGTCGATCTCGCCGAGCAGCAGGACGAACACCAGGCCGATGGCGAGCATGCCGGTGGCCGACAGGTAGTAGCTGATGTTGGAGAGGTTGTCGGCGCTCAGGAAGCGGTCGTTCTGCAGCTGGAAGATCGTCCAGATGACGATCAGGCCGATGACCACCGGCAGCGAGCCCAGCTCGCCGCCCTTCACCTTGCGCTTGAACTCGGTGAGGTACCCCTTGAGGCCCTCTTCACGGACCAGCAGACGCGGGTCGACGACGGCGACCGGCGCGGCCGTCGGGTCGTCGGCGGGGGCGACGGTCTCCTGGCCCTCGACCACGCCGCCGCTCTTGCCGGCCCTCGCGGACTCGGCCTTCGCGGTCGTCTCCGCCTTGGTCACCTCGGTCTTCGCGGCCTGCTCCGCGTCGGCCGTCTGGGCCTTCCCGGTCTTCTCCGGCTCCGAGGAGTCGCTCTTCACGGTCTTCGACGTGTCGCTCACTTTGCCGCCTCCGCGGTGCGACGCCCCGCACGACGGGTCACGGCGTTGTCCGTGGCACCCGTGATCGCGGCGATGATCTCTTCGTGGCTGGTGTCCTTCACGGGGAAGGAGCCGTTGTTCTTGCCCAGGCGCAGCACGGCCACGGTGTCCGCGACCGCCTTGACGTCGGCCATGTTGTGGCTGATGAGGATGACGCCGAGGTCGCGCTCGCGCAGCCGCTCGACCAGGTCGAGGACCTGCGCGGTCTGCTCGACACCGAGGGCCGCGGTGGGCTCGTCGAGGATGACGACCTTCGGGTCGCCGATCAGGGCGCGGGCGATGGCGACGACCTGGCGCTGACCGCCGGAGAGGCTCGCGATCGGGATGCGCACGCTCGGGATGCGGATGGAGAGCGTGGACAGCAGTTCGCGGGCGTTCTTCTCCATCGTCACCTCGTCGATGACGCCCCGGTGCAGCAGCTCGCGGCCGAGGTAGAGGTTGCCGACCACGTCGAGGTTGTCGCAGAGCGCGAGGTCCTGGTAGACCGTCGCGACGCCGAGTCCCTGGGCGTCGTGCGGCTTGGTGATGCTGACCGGCTTGCCCTCCCACTCGATGACGCCCTCATCGATGGGGTGGACACCCGCGATCGTCTTGACCAGGGTCGACTTACCTGCGCCGTTGTCGCCCACCAGGGCGACCACTTCTCCGGCGTGGACCTCCAGATCGACGTCGGTGAGTGCCTGCACCGCACCGAATCGCTTGGAGACTCCGCGCAACGCCAGCACGGGCGTAGCGGACACGTGAACCATCTCCTTCGCCGCCTGACCGGCGGGGATGCCGCGCTTGGGGGTGTGCGCGGAGGGACGTGCGGGACGCGGCGCGAGGCCGCTCGACGCACGAGGTTTACAAGATGAACATGCGCGAATCCGCTGCACTTGGCAACGGTTCCGTCCGACGCCCGCCCCGGCAGCGGGGTGTGAAGGTGGGGCAGGCGTCGGAGGGGTTCGCGGGACCGCTCGGCGGTCTGGGTCCGAGTCCCGTACCGGGACCCGGACCGTGATGCGCGGGTTGCGCGTGTGGTTACTGCAGGCCCGCGGACTTGCAGGCGGCGGCGTACTCGGCGGTGCAGATGTCCGCGACCGTGTACAGACCGTCCTTGACGACCGTGTCCTTGATGTTGGCCTTGGTGACCGAGACCGGGGTCAGCAGCTTGGCCTGCACCTTGTCACCGGAGCCGCTGGTCACCGTGGTGTCGGCCAGGGACTTGATGTCCTTGCCGTTCAGCAGGTTGACCGCGAGCTCGGCGGCGGTGTCGGCCTCGGGCTTGTAGGCCTTGTAGACCGTGGCGGCCTGGGTGCCGGCGACGATCCGCTGGATGGCGGCGAGCTCGGCGTCCTGACCGGTCAGCGGGATGCCGCTGATCTTCGCACCCTTGAGGGTGTTGGCGATGCCACCGGCCATGCCGTCGTTGGCGGCGTAGACGCCCGCGATGTTCTTGGCACCGAGCTGGGTGATGGCCGCGGACATCTTCTGGGCGGCGACGGTGTCCTTCCACAGACCCGACTGCTCGTAGGCGATGTCGACCTTGCCGTCGAGGACCTTGTGGGCGCCTTCCTTGAACTGGCCGGCGTTCGGGTCGGCGTCGTCACCGTTGATCATGACGACCTTGGACTTGGTGGTCGCCTTGGAGCCGAGGGCGTCGAGCAGGGCCTGGCCCTGGAGCTCGCCGACCTTGACGTTGTCGAAGGAGACGTAGGCCGAGACCGGACCCTGGGCGAGGCGGTCGTACGCGACGACCTTGACGCCCTTGTCCACCGCGGACGTGATGGAGGACTTGATCGCGGCGGAGTCCTGGGCGGAGATCACGATGACCTTCACACCCTTGGTCACCATGCTGCTCATCTGCTGGGCCTGCTTGGCCGGGTCGGCAGCGGCGTTCGCGTACTGCACGTCACAGTCGGAGCAGAGCTCCTTGACCTTGGCCTCGAAGTACGGCTTGTCGAACTTCTCGTAGCGCGCGGTGACGTTGTCGGGGAGCAGCAGGCCGATGGACTTGCTGTCCGAGCTGCTGCCGGAGTCGTTGTCATTGTCGTCGCCGGCCTTGCCGCACGCGGCAATGGACAGCGCCATGGAGACGGCGGTGGCGCCGATCACGACTCTACGCATCGTTGCGTTCATTTGGGGTGTGCCTCCCTGACAGGGCCGCAACGCTGCGGCCGAGGTGGCTCGAAGTCAACTCGGCCGCAAGTTCGACGTCAAGAAGTAAATACTTAACGAGATGGCAACGGCGTCATTCGTTCTCTAAGTGAAGGCAGGTGTCGCGGTGGACAGGGTGCCGTCCAAAAGGGTCGAATCGCCCATCTCGCTGAGTGCGAGAGCGAGCGCTCCGAGCACCTCCGCACGGCCCCCGAGTGCCCCCGGGAGAACGGAGAGTTGACGCGCCGCACTGGGGATCGCATAGCGGCCGACGGACTCCCTGATCGGACCGAGCACCAGCTCACCGGCCTCGGCGAGATCACCGCCCAGGACCACTCTGCTCGGGTTCAACAGGTTGCAGAGATTGGCGACTCCACTGCCGATGTGGCGGCCGACGTCGGCGATCACCCGACGACAGCCCGGGTCTCCTTCCCTGGCCAGCCGCACGACGCCTTCCATCGTCAGATCCGTGCCGTGACTGGACTGGAGGAGCGGCAGCACGTAGCGCGCGGCCGCGAAGGTCTCCAGGCAGCCCCGGTTTCCGCAGCGGCAGACCGGTCCGGATTCATCAAGTGTAATATGTCCGATTTCTCCCGCAGTGCCACCGGGGCCTCGGTAGATCTTCCCGTCGATCACCAGTCCGGCACCGACACCGCTCGCCACCTTGATGTAAGCAAGATCACGAACGCCCCGGCCGCTGCCCCAGACCAGTTCGCCGAGGGCGCCGAGGTTGGCGTCGTTGTCCACGTGCACCGGCACCCCCAGCCGGCCCCTGAGCTCCTCGGCGGGTCTGGTGCCGATCCAGCCGGGCAGGATGGCCGACGAGCCGAGCGTGCCGGACTCCAGATCGATCGGCCCGGGGACGCCGAGCCCGACCCCCGCGATCTTCGTACGATCCACCCCGGTGACTTCGATCAAACGGGTGACCAGTTGTTCCGCACGGTCGAAGCCCTGGCTCGAGGAGGCGTCCACATCCAGCGGCTCGGACTCCTCGGCGAGCACCTGATGGGCGAGGTTGCCCAGGGCGACCCGTAGATGGGTGTGGCCGAAATCCACCCCGATGACGATGCCGGCGTCGCCGCTGAGTGAGACACTGCGCGCCCTGCGCCCGCCCGCCGAGGTGGGCGTGACCTCGACGGTTCCGCCGTCCTTGAGCTCGCGCACGATGTTGGAGACGGTGGCGGCGGACAGACCGGTCGCCCGGGCGATCTCCGCCTGCGTGAGGGACCCGGCCAGACGCACGGCGCGTACGACTCGCTCCAGGTTGGCCCGATGCAGCGACGACTGCGACCCCGGAGTCTCCACGACGACCTCCTGCGCGCGGGACCGCTTCAATGAGGCCCCGTCTATGTCCAACTAGTGAACTCTAAGCTGAGCCGTTCGGGTCCGCTCCCGTCAAGAGGTTGAACACTATCCGCGTGGTCGTACACAACCGGCCGGCTTGGTCCGGTCCAGGGTTGCGCGGTGTGCGGAGCCGGATGCGGCGCGTTGCGGAAAGCGTGATTCCGGGGCGGGGCGCATGGGTGTACGGGGGCGCGAAAAGGGACGGAGCGTTACGAAAAGCGGCGTACGCGGACAGCCCGTGCGCCGGAAGTCCGTGTACGCCGCGTGAAGGCGGGGGGTTTACTTCAGCGCCCCCGCTGTCAATCCCTGCACGACCTGCCGCTGGAAGACGACGTACGCCGCGAGCACCGGGAGCATGGCCATGACCAGGCCGGCGAAGAGGCCCGACCAGTCACCCTTGTAGCCCTGGCTGACGGCCAGCTGGACCAGACCCTGGGTGAGGACCCGTTTGTCCGGGTCGGTGTTGAGGACCGTGGGCAGCATGTACTGGTTCCACTGGCCGAGGAAGTTGAAGATACCCACACTGATCAGGCCGGGTTTCGCCATCGGCAGCATGATCTGGAAGAAGATCCGGCTGTGCGAGGCGCCGTCGACGAACGCGGCCTCCGCGACCGAGGTCGGCAGCGTGCGGAAGAACGCCGTCAGGAAGAACACCGTGAACGGCAGCGAGTAGGCGATGTAGACCAGGATCAGCCCGTGCAGGGTGTTCAGCAGGCCCATGTTGTTCACCACGTAGAACAGCGGGACCAGCGCCAGCATGATCGGGAAGCTCATGCCGCCGACGAACAGGTAGTAGACGAACCGGTTGCCGGGGAAGTCGAAGCGGGCGAGGACATAGGCCGCCATGGAGCCGAGGACCAGGGTGCCGATCAGCGAACCGCCCACCACCAGCACGGTGTTGAGGAAGTAGTCGCTCATGTTGGCCTCGGTCCAGGCCCGTGACCAGTTGTCGAGGTGCAGCCGGTCCGGCAGCGACCAGGGCGAGCCGAAGATGGAGCCGTCGTCCTTGAATGAGGTCATCACCGCCCACAGCAGCGGCAGCACCACCATGACGGCCCAGAGGACCAGCACACCGTGCGAGAAGACGTTGAGGACCCTGCCTTCGGTCCTCGGCGCCGCGGGCCCCCTGCCGGCCGGGATCTCACCCTTCGTGACGGGCGCGGGGGCGGGGACGGGGGGTTCGATCGTCTTCATGGTCAGTACTCCAGCCGCTCGCGCCGCCCGAGGCGCATCACGACGGCGGCGAAGGCCAGCGTCACGACGAGGAGGGCGACTCCGATGGTGGTGGCGTAGGCGGCCTGACCGTCACGGAACGCCTTCTGGTACACGTACAGGACCATGACGGTGGTCGAGTAGTCGGGGCCGCCGGGGCCGGTCGTCATGATCTGTACGACCGCGAACGACTCGGCGCCGAGGGCGAGGATGCCCAGGTAGACCCAGCCCGACTGCACGGTGTCCCAGAGCAGCGGCAGGGTGACGCGGAAGAACGTGGTGGCCCGGTCCGCGCCGTCGAGGAGGGCGGCCTCGTACAGATCGGCCGGAATGGAGGCCATGCCCGCGGTGAAAAGGACCACGAAGAAACCGACCGTGGACCAGACGAGGACGGCCATCACGCACCACAGGGCGAGATCCGGATCGCCGAGCCAGAGGGGCTGGACATGGTCGAGTCCGATGCCCCGCAGGAACGAATTGATCGCGCCGCTGTCCGGGTTGTACGCGAAGGCGAACAACAGGGCGACGATGGCGATCGACAGCACCTGCGGAAAGAAATACACGATCTTGTAGAAGGAGGAGCCCCGCACGCCGGAAACGGCCGGGCCCCCTTTCCTTCTCCGCCCCCCGACATTGATCATGAAGGCCAGGAACAGCGCCAGACCGAGCGTCACCAGCGGCACCAGGAGCGCGAACAGCAGGCTGTGCCACAACGACTTCCAGAAGATGTCGTCGTCCAGCATCCTGCGGTAATTGTCCAGGCCGACCATCTTGAATTCCGGGCTCAGACCGGTCCAGTCCGTGAACGAGTAGTAGATGGACTGGATGAACGGCCAGACCACGAAGAGTGCGTACAGTCCGAGGGGGAGCGCCAGGAACCCCACGATGAACCGGTACTTGCCGTGCTGCATCCCCACTCCGGTGCCGTCGTGAATACGGTTGCTGGTGCTACGGGTGCTTGTAGTGCTTGATGGACGTGTCCTTCGCCGCCGCGTCGGCGTAGCCCTGGATCTTGTTGATGGCCTCCACCGGGGTGAGCCGCCCGGCCATCAACTCGCCGAGACCGCCGACGCCGATCTGTTCCTTCTGCAACTGGACGTACCAGTCCTGCATGCGCGGGTTCACCACGTTGTCGCCGGCCTTCTCCAGCGCGGCGACGCCCGACTTCAGGCCGGGGGTGAGGGTCAGGCCGTCGGTGCCGCCGTCGTAGGCGGTGAGGGACTTGACCTTGGCGGTGAAGTTCTTGGAGGAGGCCTCGCTGAGCATGATGCGCAGCTGCTCCATGCCGCCCGCGGTGTTCTTCGCCTTGGCGGGGACGATGAAGGGCTCGCCGCCGGAGGCCCAGATGGTACCGAAGGGCATCTTGTCGGAGGAGTCGATGCCGGTGGGCGCGGAGACCGCGAGGTCGAAGTCGGCCGGGATGACCTTGGCCGACTCGTTCTCCACCCAGGAGCCGTTGGGGATGAACAGCGCCTTGCCCTGGGCCCACGCCGTCTGTGACTGGATGTGGTCCAGGCCCGGGGTGCCCCGCAGGATGTACCCCTTCTTGTAGAGCTCGTAGTACGCCTCGAAACAGGCCTTGACCGCCGGGTGCTTCCAGGCGTTCGGCTCCAGGTTGTCGATGGCGTCGAGGACTTCCCGGCCGCCGACCTTGCCGATCATCGGATAGAGCGAGAAGGGGAGGTAATAAGGGTATTTGCCCGCGTACGTCCAGCCGGCGATGCCCTTCTTCTTGGCCTTCTCGCAGACCGCGAGCATCTCGTCCCAGGTCTCCGGATAAGCGGCGTCCAGGGAGTCCAGGGCCTTCTGCGAGTACCAGACGCCGTAGACGGTGTAGGCGTAGTACAGGATCCAGACCGGGTCGCCGTCGAACTGGCCCATCTCCACGATGCCGGGCCGCAGGGTGTCGCGGACCTTCTTGGCGGGGTCGTCGTAGGAGGGGGCGTCGAGCAGCGGGGTGAGGTCGGCGAGCTGCTTCTTGCCGACCAGGACGCCCATGTCCATCTGCTCGGCGCCGGAGTTGTCGATGAGGTCGGGCGGGGTGCCCTGGTTGAAGCGGGGCTGGAGCGTGGACTGGATCTTCTGGGTGGCCGAGAACTTCACCTTCGCTTTCGGGAAGTTCTTCTCGTAGATCTGCACCGCGTCCTCGGCGTACTCCTTGCCGAAACCGCCGTCGAACAGGACGAATTCCATCGGGGCGGTCTCATTGACCGCAAGGGGGTTCTTCGCCGTCTTCTTTCCGGCCTTGGCCTTCTCCTCGCCCCCGCCGCCGCTGCTGGCACAGGCGGCCAGAAAGCTCATCGTGGGGACGGAGATCAGGCCGAGTGCGGCAGACCGTCTGATCAGATCGCGTCGGCCGACGCCCACCGAGGTGCCGTTCACCGCGCCGTCGTTCTCGGAGCTGGATCCCATGCTCAAGTTCTCGCCTTCTCCAGGACTCGGGCGGTGCACCGGATTCTGCCCGGCACCGCGGTCAGGTCAAGCAGGGTCGTGCGGATCGCATGAATCGCCGACAGGTATAGTCCACTTCCCGCCAACGGGGCAAGATCGAATGCACGGTTGACCGTTGGTCTTTTCCGAGTTGAGACCTCCCGGAAATATGAGCCGTCCGCGGTGGTCTTGCCGGAAAATCGCACGACATGTGCCCCGCCTGGCGCAATCAACCTCCTTGACATCGGCCACCACTTGGCCACCTACTGTTGGCTGCGCACTGAGTAGGACAACGTTGTCCGAGGCCCTTGGCCGGGCGGGGAGGATGCTCACGCATGCAGTGGTTCGGACGGTTACGCGCGATCGCGGTCACGGCCGCCCTAGTCCTGACGGTCGGCGCTCCGGGCGTGGCGGTCGCCGAGCCGGCGTCCGTGCGGTTGCCCGCCCGGGCGTTCGCCTCGTCGTTCGAGGCCGGCCAGCCCGCCCCCGACTGGGTCAGCACGCCGGAACGCGCCTCGGGGGTCGACGGCGGCTACGACACCGGCAGACTTGCCGGTGATGTGACCGACCGGGTGTCGGGCCTCCGGGCGAGCGCGGAGAACGACGCCTCCTTCGAGGGGAAGGAGAACCTCGTCGACCGCGACGCCGACAGCAAATGGCTGACCTTCGCCTCCACCGGCTGGGTGGAGTTCGACCTGGCCACCCCGGCCGCGGTCAGCACGTACGCGCTGACCTCGGCCAACGACTTCGCCACCCGCGACCCGGCCGACTGGACCCTGAAGGGGTCGGTGGACGGCACCACCTGGACGACGCTCGACAGCCGCTCCGGGGAATCGTTCTCCGAGCGCTTCCTGACGAAGACGTACACCCTCGCCGCCACGGCCGAGTACCGGCACCTCCGGCTGGACTTCACCAAGAACCACGGGGCCACCATCCTCCAACTGGCCGACGTGCGGTTCGGCACCGGCGGGAGCGGCGAGCCGGTGCCACCGGACATGCTCACCGTCGTCGACCGCGGCCCGACCAGTTCGCCGACCGCGAAGGCGCGGGCCGGGTTCACCGGCCTGCAAGCGCTGCGCTACGCCGGACGGCACCCGGCCGACGGCCGGGCGTACTCGTACAACAAGGTCTTCGACGTGAACGTGCGGGTCGGCGCGCGGACACAGCTGGCGTACCGGATCTTCCCCCAGATGGTGCACGGCGAACTGGGCTACGCGGCGACGAACGTCTCGGTGGACCTGGCCTTCACCGACGGGACGTATCTGAGCGGGCTGGGCGCGGTGGACCAGTACGGCTTCCCGCTGTCGCCGCGCGGGCAGGGCGCGGCGAAGGTGCTGTACGTCAACCAGTGGAACGACGTGGTGTCGGGGATCGGGGCGGTGGCGGCCGGGAAGACGGTCGACCGGATCCTGGTGGCGTACGACTCCCCCGGCGGCCCGGAGCAGTTCCGGGGCTGGGTGGACGACATCGCGCTGCGCACGGCCGCCGCGGAGCCGAAAAAGGCACACCTGTCGGACTACGCGCTGACCACCCGCGGGACCAACTCCAGCGGGAGTTTCTCGCGGGGCAACAACTTCCCGGCGACGGCCGTGCCGCACGGGTTCAACTTCTGGACCCCGGTGACGAACGCGGGCTCGCTGAGCTGGCTGTACGACTACTCCCGCGGGAACAACGCGGACAATCTGCCCACGATCCAGGCGTTCAGCGCGAGCCATGAGCCGAGTCCCTGGATGGGCGACCGGCAGACGTTCCAGGTGATGCCGTCGGCGGCGGGGGGCACCCCGGACACCGGACGGACGGCACGGGCACTGGCCTTCCGTCACTCGAACGAGACCGCGCGGCCGTACTACTACGGGGTGCGTTTCGAGAACGGGCTCAGGGCGGAGATGGCGCCGACCGACCACGCGGCCGCCCTCCGCTTCACCTATCCGGGCTCGGACGCGAGCGTCCTCTTCGACAACGTCACCGACCAGGCGGGGCTGACGCTCGACAAGGACTCCGGGGTCGTCACCGGCTACTCGGACGTGAAGTCCGGGCTGTCGGCGGGTGCGACCAGGCTCTTCGTGTACGGCGAGTTCGACGCGCCGGTGACGGACGGGGCGTCGAGCGGGGAGAAGGGCTACCTGCGCTTCGACGCGGGCGCCGACCGGACGGTCACCCTGCGTCTGGCGACCTCGCTGATCAGCGTCGACCAGGCGAAGGACAACCTGCGCCAGGAGATCCCGCGGGACACGGACTTCGACACCGTGAAGCTGCGGGCTCAGCGGCAGTGGGACGAACTCCTCGGCACGGTCGAGGTGGAGGGCGCGACGGCGGACCAGCTGACGACGCTGTACTCCAGCCTCTACCGGCTGTACCTGTACCCCAACTCGGGCTTCGAGAAGGTCGGTTCGGCCTACCGGTACGCCTCCCCCTTCTCTCCCATGGAGAGCCCCGACACCCCGACGCACACCGGCGCGAAGATCGTGGACGGCAAGGTGTACGTCAACAACGGTTTCTGGGACACCTACCGGACGAGCTGGCCCGCCTACGCGCTGCTGACACCCACTCAGGCGGGCGAGCTGACGGACGGTTTCGTGCAGCAGTACAAGGACGGCGGCTGGACCTCGCGCTGGTCCTCGCCCGGGTACGCCGACCTGATGACCGGCACCTCGTCGGACGTCGCCTTCGCCGACGCCTACGTCAAGGGAGTCGGCTTCGACGCGAAGGCGGCCTACGAGGCGGCCCTGAAGAACGCGACGGTGGTGCCCCCGGCCTCGGGCGTGGGCCGCAAGGGCATGGCGACCTCCCCCTTCCTCGGCTACACCAGCACGACCACCCACGAGGGTCTGTCCTGGGCGCTGGAGGGCTACCTCAACGACTACGGCATCGCCCGCATGGGCCAGGCTCTGTACAAGAAGACGGGCGAGAAGCGGTACGCGGAGGAATCCGCCTACTTCCTCAACCGGGCCCAGGGGTACGTGAACCTCTTCGACTCCGACGCCGGCTTCTTCCAGGGCCGTGACGACGACGGCGCCTGGCGCGTCGAGTCGTCGAAGTACGACCCGCGCGTATGGGGCTACGACTACACCGAGACCAACGGCTGGGGCTACGCCTTCACCGCCCCGCAGGACAGCCGGGGCCTGGCCAACCTGTACGGCGGCCGGGCCGGTCTGGCGCAGAAGCTCGACACCTACTTCGCGACCCCCGAGACCGCCTCCCCCGCATTCGTGGGCTCCTACGGCGGGGTCATCCACGAGATGACGGAGGCGCGGGACGTCCGGATGGGCATGTACGGGCACTCCAACCAGGTCGCCCACCACGCGATCTACATGTACGACGCGGCCGGGCAGCCCTGGAAGACGCAGGCGAAGGTCCGCGAGGCGCTGTCGCGTCTGTACACCGGCAGCTCCATCGGGCAGGGCTACCACGGTGACGAGGACAACGGCGAGCAGTCGGCCTGGTACCTGTTCTCCGCGCTCGGCTTCTACCCGCTGGTGATGGGCAGCGGCGAGTACGCCGTCGGCTCTCCGCTGTTCCGCAAGGCGACGGTGCACCTGGAGAACGGTGAGGACCTGGTGATCAAGGCCCCGAAGAACAGCGCGCGGAATGTCCATGTGCAGGGCCTGAAGGTCAACGGCCGGGCCTGGACGTCGACTTCGCTCCCCCACTCGCTCCTCGCCAAGGGCGGGGTCCTGGAGTTCGACATGGGGTCGCGGCCGTCGGCGTGGGGAAGCGGGAAGAACGCGGCCCCCGTGTCGATCACGCGGGACGACAAGGTGCCGACGCCCAGGAAGGACGTACTGACGCCCGGCGGTGCCCTCTTCGACAACACGTCGCAGACGGACGCGACGGTGTCGGACACGGTCGGCCTGCCGGTCGGCGGCGCCACGAAGGCCGTGCAGTACACCCTTACCTCCTCCGACCATGCGCAGGCTCCCACGAGCTGGCGGCTGGAGGGCTCGTCCGACGGGACGACGTGGAAGACGCTGGACCGCCGCTCCGGGCAGACCTTCGCCTGGGACCTGCAGACGCGGGCGTTCAGCGTGGCGGCGCCGGGTACCTACCGGAAGTACCGCCTGGTCTTCGACGGCCAGGCCGAGGTGTCGGAAGTGGAGTTGCTGTCGTGAACCGAGCGGACCCGCCCGGGACCGACCCCGCCTGGCTGCCCCCCGAGGCCTTCCGGCCGCTGGGGGCCCGGCGCACCCGGATCCGGGGGGCGGGTCCGCTCGTCGAGACCGTGCGCGATGAAGTGGCCGACGCCTGCGCGCGGTTCGGCGGGGAGGTCGTACGGGACGGCTCGTACGACCTCCTGCTCGAGGTGACCGACGGCGGACTCGGCGAGGAGGGGTTCGCGTACGCGCGGGACGGCGGTACGACGACGGTCTCCGCCTCCGGCGGACGCGGGCTGCTGTACGGCCTGTTCCACGTGGTCCGCCTCGGGGAGGCGGCTTTCACCGGGACCCGCGCGCGGGAGGTCCACCGGCCGGCGAAGGTCCTGCGGATGCTCGATCACTGGGACAACGTGGCCGTGCATCCGGTCATGGGCCAGGTCGAGCGCGGGTACGCCGGAGGCTCGCTGTTCTGGCGGGACGGGCGGGCACGGGGCGAGTTCGGGCGGGTCCGGGCGTACGGCAGACTGCTCGCGGCCTGCGGGATCAACGCCGTCTCCGTCAACAACGTCAACGTGCACGGGGCCGAGGCGCGGCTGCTCACCGACCGGATCGGTGAAGTGGCCGCGATCGCGGAGGCGTTGCGGCCGTACGGCATCCGGACGCATCTGTCGGTGACCTTCGCCGCGCCGGTCCTGCTCGGGGGGCCGGCCACCGCCGATCCGCTGGACGAGGCCGTGCGCGGCTGGTGGGCACGGGCCGTCGACGCGGTGTACGAGACGATCCCGGACTTCGGCGGCTTCGTGGTGAAGGCCGACTCGGAGGGACAACCAGGGCCGTTCACGTACGGGCGCGGTCACGCGGACGGCGCGAACATGCTGGCGGCCGCGCTCGCCCCGTACGGCGGCACGGTCCACTGGCGCGCCTTCGTCTACGACCACCGGCAGGACTGGCGGGACCGGTCGACGGACCGGGCGCGGGCCGCGTACGAGCATTTCGCCCCGCTGGACGGGGAGTTCGCCGACAACGCGGTGCTCCAGGTCAAGCACGGGCCGATGGACTTCCAGGTGCGGGAGCCGGTCTCACCGTTGCTCGGGGCGCTGCCGCGCACCCGGGTAGCGGTGGAGGTGCAGGCCACGCAGGAGTACACCGGGCAGCAGCGGCACGTGTGCTGGCTGGGTCCCATGTGGAGCGAGGTGCTGGGCTTCCGGCCCGAGGGCGAAGCCGGCCCGAGCGTCGGCGAGGCGGCCCGTGATCTGGTCGCCGTCTCCAACGTGGGCGACGACCCGTTCTGGACCGGCCACCCCTTGGCCCAGGCGAACCTCTACACCTTCGGACGACTGGCCTGGCAGCCGGACGCCGACCCGCACCGCGTCCTGGACGAGTGGATCGGCCTCACCTTCCCGTCCGCCCCCGAGCGGCTGGTCACCGGGTTGCGGGCGGTGCTGGCCGGCTCCTGGCGGACGTACGAGAAGTACACCGCCCCGCTCGGCGTGGGGTTCATGGTGCAGCCCGGCCACCACTACGGGCCGAGCGTGGACGGCTACGAGTACAGCCCGTGGGGGACGTACCACTTCGCCGACCGCGACGGCATCGGCGTCGACCGCAGCGCGGCGACGGGGACGGGGTACGCGGCGCAGTACGCCAAGCCGTGGGCCGAGGTGTACGAGTCCGCCGAAACCTGCCCGGACGAGCTGCTGCTGTTCTTCCACCACGTGCCCTACGGTCATGTGCTCCGCAGCGGGAAGACCGTGATCCAGCACATCTACGACACCCACTTCGAGGGTGTCGAGGAGGTGGAGGAGGCCCGCCGGGTGTGGGCGGGCCTCGCGGACCTGATGGAGCCGGCACGGCACGCGCGTGTCGCGGAGCGGTACGAGGAGCAGCTACGCGGCGCCCGGGAGTGGCGGGACCAGATCAACAGCTACTTCCTGCGCAAGTCGGGGGTACCGGATGCGTACGGCCGGCTCATCTGCTGAAGACGCAGGACGACGACTCCGAGCGGCTCCAGGGTCAGGGGCTCGCCCCGGTCGAACCGCTTGCCGGTGAGGAGGTCGGTGGCCGGGGCGTGGGCGGTCAGGTGGGCCGGCTCGGGAACGTGGTTGAGCAGGAAGAGCAGGTGGGTGCCGTCCGGGGCGGCGCGGGTCGCGGTCTCCACCCCGAAGTGGTCGGCGTAGGGACCGATCAGGTCGTGGCGGGCGAGGACGCGGCGGACGACGTGGGCGACGCCCGGCTGGTCGAGGGCGGTGGCCACGTACCAGGCCTCCCCCGCGCCGTAGGAGTGGCGGGTCACGGCCGGGGTGCCCGCGTAGAAGTCGGCGCCGTAGGCCGCGACCGGTTCGGCGCCCCGGAGCCGGACGAGCTCGAAGACGAGGCGGGCCTCGTAGGTCGAGTCCTCCAGTTCCACGGGCTGTACGACGTCCTCGGGGCGGGCGTCCCATTCGTCGACGCGGATGCCGAGCAGGGGGCCCAGGGGGCCGGGGACGTCGGTGAGGAAGGCGCGGTCGTGGGCGTCGGAGCGCGCGGTGAGGAAGGTCGCGAGGACGCTGCCGCCGCGCCGTGCCACCGTCTCCAGGCGCTCGGCCAGATCTCCCTTGAGAAGGTGGAGGACGGGAGCGAGGACCACGTCGTACGGCGTGAGGTCGGCGGTGACCGGTACGACGTCCACGTCGGCGCCCGCCTCACGGGCGGCCCGGTAGTAGGCGTGGACGACGTCCAGGTACCGGACCAGGCGGGAGGGGCCGTCGGAGATCTCCAGGGCCCACCAGCTGTCCCAGTCGAAGAGGAGGGCGGTGCGGGCAGGGGTGCGGGCGCCCAGCGAGGCACCGCCGAGGTCCCGCAACTCCCTGCCCAGTTCGGCTGCTTCACGGAAGACGCGGGTGTCGTCGCGGCCCGCGTGGCCGATCACGGCGCCGTGGTACTTCTCGCAGGCGCCGCGTGAGGCGCGCATCTGGAAGTAGAGGGCCGCGTCCGCGCCGTGCGCGATCGCCTGGAAGGTGGCCAGGCGCAGCTCGCCCGGCCTGCGCAGCGGGTTGACGTCGCGGCAGGCGGTGGTGGACGGGGTCTGCTCCATGAGCCAGAAGGGGGCGCCGTCCTTGAGGCCGCGCATGAGGTCGTGCGCGAGGGCCGGACGGGTGGGCGGGGCGTCGAGGGGCGGGTAGTTGTCCCAGGAGGCGAAGTCGAGGTGGGGCGCCCAGCGGTGGTAGTCCAGCGGGCGGTACGCGCCCATGAGGTTCGTCGTGACGGGAGTGTCCGGGTCGTGGGCGCGCAGGGCCTCCTTCTCGGCGGTGAAGCAGCCGAGCAGGGCGTCGGTCATGAAGCGCCGGTAGTCGAGGGTGATGCCCTGGAAGGCGGTGTGGTCGGGGCCGCGCCAGTGCTCGGTGAGGGCGCTGGGCGGTTCGATCTGGTCCCAGTCGGTGTAGCGGTGCGACCAGAAGGTGGTCCACCAGGCGTCGTTGAGGGCGTCCAGGGTGCCGTGCCCGTCGCGCAGCCAGTCACGGAAGGCACCGGCGCACAGATCGCAGTAACAGGCGCCGCCGTACTCGTTGTTGACATGCCAGGCGAGCAGCGCGGGGTGGTGGGCATAGCGTTCGGCGAGGCGGCCCGCCATCGCGGTGGACAGCCGGCGGTAGGCGGGTGAGCTGGGGCAGAAGTTGTGGCGCTGGCCGTAACGGTGCCGGCGGCCCTCGAAGTCGGTGCGGTTGACCTCGGGGTACTTCGTGGCGAGCCAGGGCGGGAGGGCGGCGGTGCCGGTGGCCAGGCAGACCTGCCGGCCCTCGGCCGCGGCGCGGTCGAGAACACGGTCGAGGACCGTGAAGTCGTGTGCTTCCTCAGCGGGTTGGGTGAGGGACCAGGAGAAGACGCCGACGGTGAGGGTGTCGATGCCCGCCTGGGTGAAGAGGCGGTGGTCCTCGTCCCAGACCTCCTCCGGCCACTGCTCGGGGTTGTAGTCGCCGCCGTACGGGATCTTCGGGCCGCGCTCGGCGTGGGGGCTGTGCGGGCTCATGAGGTGAAGTCCTCCTGGGCCTCGGCGATCACCGGGCGGCCGGCGTGCAGCAGGGAGAGCAGCAGCGGGGCGGCGAGCAGGGCGGGCAGGGCCTCGGTCAGCAGGACGGTCAGGCCGGTGGCGAGGACGAGCAGGGAGGCGGCGGCCAGGGAGGCGCGGCCGTGCCGGAGCAGGAAGTACGCGGCGAGGCGGGCGGTGTCGCGGGCGCGGAACGTGAACAGCGAGGTGAGGAGGAGGGCGTGGGCGCCCCACAGCAGCGAGGTCACGCCGATGAGCCCGAGCAGCACCGCCCACCAGCGGGGCAGGCCCGTGGCGGTGAAGTGGGTGAGGGTGAAGGCGATGACCGTCAGCCAGGCCAGCAGGGGCGCCCAGAGCTTCAGGGCGGGTACGGCGTTGAGGCGCCAGCCGCGCCCGTAGACGCGGGCCGGGTGCAGCTCGGTGAGGTCGCGGCTGCGGTGGCGCAGGGCGTACAGCGCGGCGGAGGCGGCCGGGCCGAGGGGCAGCAGGCAGAGGGCGGCGAGGGGCAGGTTGGCGGGGTCGGGTCCCAGGAACAGCAGGCCGACGAGGCCGGGCGAGGCGGCGGCGAGGAACAGGGCCTCCACGGTGAGCAGGGTGTGGACGAGGGCGGCGGCACGGGAGAGGACACCGGTGCCGAAGTCGGTCGCCGCGCTGCTCATGAGGGCTCCCTGCCCAGCAGTCGGTCCTCGTCCCACCAGGGCGGGGTCTCGTCGGCGATCGGGGTCAGTTCGACGAGGGTGATCTCGTGGCGGGCCAGGGTGAGGTCGAGGTCGGCGCGACCCTGGTGCACGGGGAGGCGGCGGTGGGTGCGGGCGGGTTCGGCGGCCTCGTGCAGGACGTCCAGCTGCCCGCGCCGCGGTGAGCGCGGGCTGCCCATGTGCCGCCAGGCCGTGTAGGCGTTTCCGTGCTCCTCGTCGACGGTGGAGCGGCGGACGAAGGCCTCGGCGGCGGCGCCGATCGGGAGGGAGAAGCGCACCGGGTGCCGGTCGGGGCCGGGGGTCTCGCCGGTCGGATCGACGGGTGCCCAGGCCAGGACGGTGATCCGGCCGTCGGGGTGGCGGGTGACGAGGTGGTCGTCGCCGCGGGCGAGCAGCTCGGGGCCCATCCGGGCCATGAACGCGTACAGGTGGTACGTCGGTTTGCGGACCTGCCGGTGGGTGAGCAGCCCGAAGCCGCCGTGGAAGAGGGCGGTGGGGACCCCGGACTCCTCGAACATGTCGCTGAACGTCCAGTAGGAGAACGAGTCGACGAGGTCGCCGCCCCACGCCAGCACGGGTGCCAGGTAGGCGGCGTGGAAGGCGGTGTCGTGGACGGGGTTGTCGGGGCGGTAGGAGGAGTTGAACTCCGTGATGTGGACGGGCAGTCCGTCCAGCCGGGTGCCCTTGAGGCGGTCGCGGGGTGTGGCGAACTGCTCGAGGAGGTCACTCGCCGGGGCCAGGGTCTGGTGCGCGCCGAACGGCACGTGCTGGGCGGGGCCGGAGGTGTAGGCGTGCTTCGACACGAAGTCGACGGGCACGTCGCGGCGTTCGGCGAACTCCGCGAACCGGTCCAGCCAGTCGTCGGACATCGGGGAGAGCGCCGGACCGCCGACCTGGAGTGCCGCGTCCACGTCCTTCACGGCGTGCGCGGTCACCTCGTAGAGCCGGTGGTACGCCTGCTCGTCGGCGCCCTGCCAGAAGTCGGCCAGGTTGGGCTCGTTCCACACCTCGATCGGCCAGGTGCGGACCTCCTCGAGGCCGTGGCGGTCGACGAGGTGGCGCAGGGTCGCCCGGACCAGGTCCGCCCATTCCTGGTGCGAGCGGGGTGGGGTGACATTGCCGCGCCACCAGAAGACCGTCTGGTCGCCGGACGCCAACTCGGCGGGCATGAAGCCAAGTTCGAGAAACGGACGGATGCCGAGTTCCCGGTAGGCGTCGACGACCTGGTCGAGGTAGGTGAAGGCGTGGTGGATGTGGCGGGAGCCCTGGTGGTCGTACGGGCGGTACACGCCCATGCCGTCGTCGAGCAGGCCGTGGCCCCGGATGTACCGGAAACCGATGTCGCGCTGGAGGAGGGCGAGGGAGTCCTGGTAGTCACGGCGCAGGGCGAGTTCGATCCGGCCCGTGCCCACGCAGTGTCGCCAGGCGTCGGAAAGCCGGCCGGCCGGCTCGGCGGGTACGCGGATCACCCGTTCTCCTTCTGGAAGCGTTGGCGGGCCTTGTTGTGCAGGTCGACGAGCCGGTCCATGTTCTTGGCCCTCAACTCGGCGACGTAGGCGTCCCATTCGGACAGTGGACGCTTGCCGAGGCAGAACTTGAGGGTGTTCTGGATGACGTGGTCGCGCAGCGGGGTGTCCCAGAGCGTGGCCTGTTCCTGTTCCACGGACTGCAGCGGATGCGCCGGGTCGACGGGCAGTTCCCGGCGCTGGGCCATGGCGTCCTCGAACTTCTTCTCGTCCGGGGAGAAGGACGAGGAGACGAGGGCCCAGCTGCCGCCGTAGGTGAAGACGCCGTTGAAGAAGCCGTAGTCCTTCTGGAGGTCCTTGGGGGCGTCCGGATCGGAGCCCATCAGGCTGATGCCGGGCTCCAGCTTGTACTGGCCCCCGGCGTAGGTGTAAGTGGTGCCCTGGACACCCCACTTGGCGAACCTCTGGCCCTCGTCCGAGTACCAGAGCCAGTCCACGAACTGCATCATCGCGACGAAGGTGTCGCTCTTGAGCGCCTTGCTGGAGATCATGACCCCGTTCTCCAGCCGTGCCCCGCCCAGCACCACCGGACCGGCCGGGCCGAGCGGCACCGGCACCATCTCGATCTTCGAGCCCTTGACCTGTTTCTCCAGGTTGTAGCGGTAGCTCTGGACCAGCTCCTGGGGGTTGGCGCTGATCGCGAAGGACTTCTCGCCGAGCAGTTTCTGCAGCGCCTCGTCGTCGGTCTGGGTGAAGCTCTCGGGGTCCACCAGTTTCTCGGCGACCAGCTTTCTCAGGTACTCGACCATCGCGCGGTAGCCGTCCATGGCACCCGTGAAGACGAACTCCCCCGCCTTGGAGTCATAGCTGATGTTGTCGTACGTCCAGCCCGCCTTGACGCCGTAGGCCTGGCCGAGATAGCGGAACAACGCACCGGCCGGATAGGGCGTGTTGGTGCTCCACCGGTCGGAGAAGGGATAGCGGTCGGGGTACTCGGCCCGGATCGCCGCGAAGACGTCGTACACCTCGTCCCAGGTGCGGGGCGGGCTCAGGCCGAGCTTGTCGAGGACGTCCGTGCGCAGCGACAGCGAGTAGCCGGACTTGACCTTCTCGTGCAGGCCGGGAAGGAGGTAGTAATTGCCGTCGGACTGGCGGATGGAGTCGAGCTCGGGTTCCAGCCTCCACCGCTTGACCTTGTCCTGGAAGTGGGGCATGAGGTGCACGTACTCGCTGACCGGCAGGATCGCGCCGGACGACACGAAGGCGACCTCGGAGGGGTGGTACGTCTTGGGGATCAGGAACGGGGCGTCGCCCGCGCCGATGAGGACGCTGCGCTTCTTCTCGTAGTCGCTCAGGGGGACCGCGACCGGCTTCAGGGTGACACCGGTGCGCCTGGTCAGCTCCTTCCAGAACAGCCAGCCGTCCTTCAGCGGATAGTTCGGGTTGTTGTTGTGCAGGACCGAGAACGACAGCGGCCTGGACGCCTTGAACTGCCGGCCGGCGCGGTACTCCTTCATCGCGCCGTTCTGCTTCTTGGAGAGGTCCTTGGAGTCCCCGCCGTCGTCCCCGCCGCCGCAGCCGGTGAGGGTGGCGAGGCCGACGGATCCCGCCGCGGCGAGGATCCGACGTCGTGACAGCTGACCTGCGTTCTTCACGGAGGCTCCCTTGTTCCGTAAGACGTAAGGGGTTTCGGCTCTCAGCCCTTGACCGCGCCGAGCATCACGCCGGAGACGAAGTAGCGCTGGACGAACGGGTACACGCAGAGGATGGGCAGTGCGGTGAGCACGATCGTGACCGCCTGGATGTTCGCCCCGACCTGGCTGAGCTGCTCGGTGCCCGCGCCCGCGTTGGCACCCGTGGTGGCGCCCGCGATGAGGTTGCGCAGATAGACGGTGGCCGGCATGAGCTCGGTCCGGTCCATGTAGAGGTACGCCGAGAACCAGGAGTTCCAGAAGGACACCGAGTAGAAGAGCACCATCGTCGCGACGACCGCCTTGGACAGCGGCAGCACGATCCGCAGCAGGATGCCGTAGGTGCTCAGGCCGTCGATCTCGGCGGCCTCCTCCAGCTCGGTCGGCAGGCTCTCGAAGAAGGCCTTCATCACCAGCAGGTTGAAGACACTGATCGCGTTCGGGAGGGCGATCGCCCAGACGCTGTTCTTCAGGCCGAGGCTGGTGACCAGCACGTAGTGGGGGATCAGGCCGCCGGAGAAGAACATGGTGAACACGGCGAGCCCGATGAGGAGTCCGCGGCCCCTGAGGCGCCTCTTCGACAGGACGTAGGCGTAACAGGTCGTCAGGACCATGGCCACGACGGTGGACACGACCGTGTAGAGGACCGTGTTGCCGTAGTTGCGCCAGAACATCGAGTCGTGGAAGACGATGTCGTAGGTGGTGAGGTTGAACCCCCTGGGCCACAGGGTGACGTCGCCGGCGCGGATCTGCCGCTCACCGCTGAAGGACCGGGCGACGATGTTGACGAAGGGGTACAGGGTGACGACCACGACCAGCGTCAGGATCACCCCGTTGACCTTCTGGAAGACGCGGTGCCCCCGCGTGGGCCGGTCGACGCTCACCACACGCTCGTCCCCACCGTGCGGCGCGACAGCTGGTTCGCGGAGGTGATCAGCACCAGCCCGACGACCGCCTCGAACAGGCCGATCGCGGCGGCGTAACTGAAGCTGTTGGACTCGACCCCGGCCCGGTAGAGGTAGGTGGAGACCACGTCGGCCGTCGGATAGGTCAGCGGGTTGTAGAGCAGCAGAATCTTCTCGAAACCGACGGCCATGAACGTGCCGGTGTTGAGGATCAGCAGCGTGATCATCGTGGGACGGATGCCGGGCAAGGTGACGTGCCAGATCTGCCGCCAGCGGCTCGCGCCGTCGATGCGGGCGGCCTCGTAGAGGTCCTCGTCGATCGTGGTGAGCGCGGCGAGGTACAGGATCGTGCCCCAGCCCGCGGTCTGCCAGATCTCCGAGCCCACGTAGATCGTGCGGAACCACCCCGGTTCCTGGATGAACCGGATCGGGTCGTGGCCGAACCAGCCGAGCGCCTGGTTGACGGGGCCGTCCGTGGCGAGCATCTGCAGGGTGACGCCCGCGACGATCACGATCGACAGGAAGTGCGGCAGATATGACACCGACTGCACGAACCGTTTCAGCGAACGCCTGCGGACCTCGTTGAGCAGCAGCGCCAGCACGATCGGGATCGGGAAGCAGAAGACGAGCGTGAGCGCGCCCAGCCACAGGGTGTTGCGGAACACCTGCCAGAAGGTGGGGTCGGACAGGAACATCCGCACATAACGCAGCCCCACCCACTGCTCGCCGAGGATCGAACCGCCCGGCTCGAAACGGCGGAACGCGATGACGTTGCCGATCATCGGCAGATAACGGAAGACCAGGAAGAACAGCAGCGGCAGCACGGCCAGCGAGTACAACTGCCAGTCGCGGCGCAGGGATCCGCGCCGGGCCGACGGGGTGGAGGTGCTCATGCTCGGTCCTCCCGTGACGGAGAAGTGGAACCGAAACTTTCGAGCTCTTACCGGTAACTTCGCGGCAACTTAAGGGCTCACAGAAAGCGCTGTCAATGGGTGCCGCAGCGAAGAGTTGAGACGAATGCGCCGCGTTGGAATCGGATGACGACGGGGTAGACCCCGGAAGTCGGCATCGCCGTCTCCGCAAGTTTCCTTCTTCCGACCGATTCCTGCGAGGTGCCCCCGTGCCCGCCTTCGACCTGCCCCTGACCGAGTTGGAGCGCTACCGTCCGGCTCCCGAAGAGCCCGCGGACTTCGACGTGTTCTGGCAGGACACCCTCGAGGAGGCCGCCCAGCGGGACCCGGTGGCGTCCGTGCGCCCGGTGGAGACCGGCCTACGGCTGACAAAGACCTGGGACGTGACCTTCCGCGGCTACGCCGGGGACCCGGTCCGGGCCTGGTTCAGCAGACCGGCGGGAGTGTCCGAACCACTGCCCGCCGTCGTCGAGTACGCGGGCTACGGCCGCGGCCGCGGCCTTCCGCACGAGCGGCTGACCTGGGTGAACGCCGGATACGCGCATCTGCTGATGGACAACAGGGGGCAGGGCGACCAGTACGGCTGCGGCGGCGACACGCCCGACCCGCACGCCGGCGCGCCCGGCGGCCCCGGGCCGGCCGTACGAGGTCTTACGAGTCCGCAGGACCACCACTACCGCCGGCTCGTCACGGACGCGGTCCGGGCGGTGGCCGCCGTGCGTGCCCTCCCCGGTGTGGACGCCGCGCGCACCGTCGCCGTCGGCAACAGCCAGGGCGGAGCACTCGCCCTGGCCGTCGCGGGACTCGTCCCCGATCTGGCGGCGGTCCTGGTCACCGCCCCGCTGCTGTGCGGAATCCGCCGCGCCCTGGACCTCACGGACGCGGGCCCGTACGGCGAGATCACGGCCTACCTGGCCGTCCACCGGGGCGCCGAGACGGCCGCGTACCGCGCCCTCTCCTATCTGGAGGGCGTCTCCTTCGCCCGGCGGGCCCGGGCCCCGGCCCACTTCGGCGTCGGCCTGCGCGACACCGTGTGCCCGCCGAGCGGGGCGTACGCCGCCTTCAACCACTATGGCGAATCGGCCGGCGTGGACCCCCGCAAGGAGATCCACGCCTACCCGTTCAACGGGCACGAGGGCGGCGACGCGGTGCATGTGCGCCGCCAACTCGCTTGGCTTTCCGAGGTGTTGGGGGTCAGTCGGTCGCGAGGGTGAACACGTGCAGATCGGCGTTGTCGGGCAGCTCCACACTCGCGATCGCCTTGCCGTCGGGCGCCGCGAACGGCTTGGTGGCGAACACGTAGGTCGCCACCGGGTCCTTGTCCGCGCCTGCCACGTTCCGGTACGCGCTCCGGGCGACGACCTCATTGCCGTACTGGACGGTCCCGCCGCCTCCGCCGACGGTCCAGTCGGTGAAGGCCAGGTCGATCGTGCCGGTGGTGCCGTCGGTGTAGGTGACGGTGGCCGGGGACCGCTGGTTTCCGTTGACCGCGCTGCCGATGAAGGACAGCGATCCTGCCGGCTGCGGAAGCCGGATGGTCTGGCCGGTGGCAGCGGCGTTGTCGGGACGGGCGCTCGGCGAGTCGGGCCAGGTGAAGGTCAGCCCGTCCACCGTCCCCTGTCCGCCCGGGGTGAGACCGGCGGCCGCGAGGGCCTGGCGGGAGTAGCTCCAGCCACCGCCGTCGTAGTCGGCCTCGTCGTGGTCACCCGCGTCGTCCGAGACGCCGGTGTTGTCGTAGGCGGCGAGCAGCGTGCCCGGGGCGGCCACGGTCAGGGCGACGGGCTGGGTGTAGGAGGTCTCGCCCGAGGTCACCGTGACCTTCACGTCGTAGAAGCCCTGCCGCGTGCCCTCGGGGGAGCCGAGGGTGATCTCCCGTGTGCCGTCGACGACCGTGCCCTCGGCGGGAGTTGCCGTGATCCCGTCGGGCGTCTCCACCCGGAAGCGCACCTCGGGCCCGGCGCCGCCGCTCAGCGACAGGGCCCGGATGCCGACCTTCGCGCTCTCGCCCGGTGCGAGAGTCGCCGTGGTCGGGCCGACGCCGAGCTGGTACGGCTGTTCGCCCGCGCGGAAGGAGGGCGGGGCGTCGGACGGGGCGCTCCCCCAGCTCCTGTCCGGCGTGCCGGAGAGCGTGTAGTCGAGCCTGCCGCCGTCCCGCACGAGGGAGGCCGGGAGCCAAGGGCGTTCGCTGCTAAGGCCGTTGACCTTCAGGGAGCGGATGTACGGCGCGTCGGCACCGGCGCCCCGCGCGCGGACGGAGATGTCGTTTCCGTGCGGACGGTCGATCTCGATGCGGGGGAAGAGCGGTGACGCGAGGGCGAGTTCGGCGCGGGAGGGCACCTGTGGGTACATGCCGAGCGCGGAGAAGACGTACCACGCCGACATCGCGCCGAGGTCGTCGTTGCCGGGGATGCCGCCGGGCTGCGTCGACCAGAGCTGCTTCATCGCCGCGCGGACGGTCTCCTGTGTCCGGTACGGGGCGCCCGCGTAGTCGTACAGGTAAGGGACGTTGATCGACGGCTCGTTGTCCAGCTCGGACTTGTCGCCGCCGCTGCCGGTGAAGGCCCAGTCGCCGTCGGCGTCGTGGAAGAACGCGTCGAGGCGGGCGAGCGCCTTGTCCCTGCCGCCCATCGCGGCGAACAGGCCCGCGGGATTGTGCTGCACCATCCAGGTGTACTGGGCGGCCGTCCCCTCGACGAACCCGTTGCCGGTGGCCGGGGTGAAGCCGGTGACCCAGCTGCCGTCGGCCTTGCGGTTGGCGATGTATCCGCCGGTGGGGTCGGCGGCGATGTTGAAGTTGTTCTGCCACCACTGGGCCCGGCGCGCGAAGTCGGCGGCCGTCCGCTTGTCCCCCGCCGCGGTGGCGAGTTGGGAGAGCGCGAAGTCGGCGCCGGACATCTCCAGCGTCTCGGCGGCTCCGCCCCAGGCGTTGGAGACCGACGGCATGTAGTGCAGCTTCAGGTACTTGTCGAGGGACGGGCGTTGCCCGACGGACAGCACGGGCTTGCCCGCCGCCGACAGATCGTCCTCCGTCGGCACGGTCGCCGCCTCGACCAGCGAGTCCAGGGCGCCGCGCAGGTCGAAGTCGGTGCCGCCGAAGGCGCGGATGCCGGCCAGCGCCGCCGGTGCGGGGTCGCCGTTCATGACGTGGGTGCCGCTCGCGCCGTGCAGCCAGCGGTCCCATCTGCCGCCGTTCTGCCGGGCGAGCTCGTACAGCGACTGTGCGATGTCCGAGCCGGTGCGCGGGTTGAGCAGGGTCAGCAGCTGCACCTGGTCCCGGTAGACGTCCCAGCCGGAGAACGTGCCGTACTGGGCCTGGTGGCCGCGGCTCACGGAGTGCACCCTGCCGTCGGCGCCGCGGTATCTGCGGTCGGCGTCGCTGATCACGTTCGGGTGCAGGAGCGCGTGGTACAGCGCGGTGTAGAAGGTGGTGCGCTCGTCGTCCGTCCCGCCGCCGACCCGGATCGCGTCCAGCCGGTCCCGCCAGGCGCGGCGGGCCGCGTCCTTGACCGCGTCGAAGGAGCGGTGCGACGGGTTCTCCGCGGCCAGGTTCGCGGCGGCGCCGGCCCGGCTGACGTACGAGATGCCGACCTTGACGTTCACGGGGCCGGACCCCGGCTCGAACTCGACGTAGCCGCCGGCGCCCTTGCCGGCGACAGGCCGGCCGCCGCTGGAGAAGCCCCCGGTGCCACCGCTCGCCGAGGTCGATCCGGGGCTCAGGGTGCCGTCCTGCCAGGTGCCGGTGGACTTGAAGGCGCGGTCGAAGCGGGCGGTGAAGTAGAGGGTGTAGTAGGCGCGTCGGCCCTCGGGGTCCAGGTAGCCGCAGAAGTTGCCGGAGGTGACCGAGCCGGAGACCGTGCGGGTCGCGGGGTCGATGGTGACCGAGGAATCGGTCGAGCCCACCTCGGAGTTGGCGGTGCGGATCAGCAGGGAGGCGGGCTTGCCGTCCGGGTAGGTGAAGCGGGCCGAGCCGGTGCGGACCGTCGCGGTGAGGTCGGCGGTGACCCCGGAGGCGAGGCCGACCTTGTAGTGGCCGGGCTCGGCGGTCTCGTCGGCATGGCTGAAGTCGGAGGCGTAGACGGCGTCCTTCGTGTCGCTCGCGGGCGACGAGGTGACCTCGCCGGGGTACGGGAAGAACGGGATGTCACCGCTGCCGCCCGCGCAGCCGGTACCGGACATGTGGGTGAGGCTGAAGCCGCGGATGCGGGTCGCGTCGTACTGGTACCCGCCGGGGGCGGCGGTGCGGGTGGCGTCACCTCTGGTGTTCTCCGGGCTGAAGGAGAACATGCCGAACGGGGTCACGGCGCCGGGGAAGACGTTGCCGCCGTTCCTGGTGCCGATGAGCGGGTCGACGTGGGCGGTGGGGTCGTCGACGAGACCGGGCGGGGCGGCGGACGCCGCCAGGGCGGGGGTGGCTCCGGTGACCGCGAGGACGGCCGCCAGCAGCAGGGACGTAGGACGGAAACGCATGACGCGGCCCCTCCTCCTTCGGACGGGTCGCGCACCACGGGTCGCACAAGCCGCAGGGACAGTAGCGTGCTCCACCGGTACCACGGAAGAGCGCGGGCCTGTTTCACGGCGCGCTTGACATCGTTGTCCACCCAGGCGGTAGAGTCATGTACAGACCAATTTTCGATCACGTTGTCGCGCAGCGAGCGTCGCCCCAAGCCACGCACCACGCACCACCCGAGGTCCGGCGGGCGGACCCGGTGGAAAACGCCGTCCACCGGGTCCGCTCGTTGCGGAAATCGCGGTCAACCCACCCTGCAGGGAAGGCTTGTGGTGCTGTCGCCGCCCGAGCCGGAGACGACGTATCCGAACGTCGCGCTCTGGCCCGGACTCAGCGAGCCGTTCCAGTCGGCGTTGTGGACCATCACCGCCTGGCCGTTGTAGGTCGCGTTGCCGCTCCACAGGCTGACGATCGACTGACCGCTCGGCAGCGTCCAGTCGACCATCCAGCCGAGCATCGCGACGTCACCGGAGTTGGTGACGGTCACCTCGGACTGGTAGCCGCCGCTCCAGCTGTTGGTCGTCCTGCGGGTGGCGGTGCAGGTGCCCGGGACGGGGTCGCCGGGGTTGCCCGGTTCGTGGATTCCGGTCACCTCGCCGTTTCCGCCGTCGAAGACGACGTCGGAGCAGGAGTAGAAGGTCTCCGCGCTGTCCGAGCGCTGCCAGACCATGTAGATGATGTGGCGCCCGGACTTGTTGGCCGGAAGCTGCCCGGTCCAGGAGTAGTTGGCCTCGACCGTGCCCGGACTGCCGTTGAGCGGCGGGTGGTCGACGCTCAGGAACGGCTGGGCCTCCATGTCGTCCCAGGTGAGGGTCTGGGTGGGGTCGAAGCCGTCCTTGGTGACATAGACGTAGAACCAGCCCGGGTGCGCGGCCCAGGCGTTGTAGGAGAAGTCGACGGTCGCGCCGGAGGTGAGGTGGGTCAACGGCCAGTCGGCGCGTGGGGCGTTGAAGCCGGTGAAGTTGGTGTTGCCGCCGCTGCACAGCTCGCCGTCCGGGACGAAGCCGCGGGTGCGGCCGGCGCCGTCGGAGCGCAGGACCGAGAACCAGTTGTAGAAGGGCGTGGTCCCGCTGACCTGTTGGGCGTTCTTGCAGGCCGGGTTGACCGGCTTGATCTCACCGGTGTCGGTCAGACCGTCCTGCCAGCACAGGAAGGTACGGCTGCCGGGTTTCATGGGCGTGCCGTGGGCCTCGGCCTTGCCGCCGGTCGTGACGATCAGACCGAGGGCGGGGACGGTGGCCACCAGGGCCAGGAGGACGAGGAGGAGGGCTCGGGAGCGTAACCCCGCCCCCCTATTTGTCGTGATCATGACAGACATGGAGAGTCCGTCCTTCCGTGTACGGACCGTGCGGGTGGGGTGGGGAGGTGCGGGTGCGGGAGGCAGGAGCGCTTCCAGGTCCGGGTTCCGGCGGGTTCCGGTCCGCCGGTCCCCCTATGGGAGCGCTCCCACCTCACCTGTGGCGGAAGATAGCGCCCAACGGTCCACTTGTAAACGGTCTCCCATGGCCCTGTTCCTGACCGACCGTCGCATGCTCACCTTCCGGTTCCTTCAGTGTCGGTCGACGCTCAGGTCCCTGCGCATGCCGTTCCGGAGCGCGGCGAGGGCCTCGTCGTAACCGAGGCGTCCCTCCAGGTAGACCTGCTCGGTGGCCAGGACGCCCGCCATGACGTGGTCGCGGAGGTCGCGCAGGCGGCGGAAGGCGTTCTCCGAGGCCGCCACCACGTCGGCGGGCGCCGTGATGGTCACCTGGTAACGCAGGCCGATGCACGGTCCGAACGCCTCACGGGCCGTCGTCCGGCGCGTCGGGAGCTCCATGTCCGGATCCCGGGCCACGTTTCCGCAGGTGTGGCGGGCCTCCGAGAGGCAGGCCAGGTATTCGCCGTACAGGCTGCGCCGGATCTGCAGATCACGGTCCAGGCGCTCCTGGTGCCGGCGCCGGCGGTCCAGGAGCAGGGCGGAGCCCGTCGCGATCGCGGCGCCGAGCACCGTGCTGACCAGGGCTGTCCACTCCATGATTCGACGGTAGTCCAACTCTCTTGTCCTCGAGGAAGGTTGGCCCGGCCGGTTCAGCTCGCCCGGGCGGCGCCGGTCGGCCACACCACATCCACGGGGATGCCGGCCGCGCGTGCTTCGAGGACGGTGTCGGCGGTGCCGCCGCCCCTGCCGCCGGGGGGTTCGCCGTTCCATACGGCGACCAGTCGGTCGGCGCGTTCGACGAGTACGGCGTTGGCGGCCTCGTAGGCCCGGATGCCGGCGGTCTCGTACGGGAGGACGAGGACTTCCTGAGCGGTTTCGACGAGGTGGTCGAAGAGGGGCGTCTGGTCGGGATCGACCTGGCTCCGACGGTAGTCCTGGGAGGGGATGACGACGGTGATGCGTCCACCGGCGGCGAGGACCGCTTCAGCGAAGAGGCGGTCGGCGCCCCGGGCGAGACAGGAGACGCCGACGAGGTCGCCGGTGCCGGTGTGCCGCCGGAGCAGGTCGTCGAGGGCGGCACGGACCAGGGGAACGGTGCTCTCGGTCAGGTCCATGTGTCCGGTCACCGCGATGGTCGTCACGGTCGCCTCCTTCGGTCGGGCGGGCCGGCGGATGGTGTCGCCGCCCCGGTCTGGCCCTCCGGTCCCCCGTCATCTTCTTCGCGGTCCTGCAAGAGGGCCGCCGGCCTCCGGGCCCGCATGACCGGTCCCCCTGTGGAACGGATGACCGGGGAGGGCACCGGGCCGGGCGGTGCCGCGGGAGACGCTGATCGGAGGTCCGAATCCTCGGCGGGTAAATGCTCTTTCAGGTCCTCACCGAGCGTGAGGAAAGGAACAGCATAGCGATCGCCTCCAACGATGAGTGCTCGCCGCTACTGCGCCGAACCGTCGGCGGAAGTGGGGCGGAAGGTCCGGCGGTATGCCTGGGGTGTGACCCCGATGGCGGCATGAAGATGCCGGCGCAGGGAGACACCGGTGCCGAATCCGGCGCGGTCGGCGACCAGGTCGACGGGCCAGTCGGTGGTCTCCAGCAGGTGCCGGGCCAGGTCGACGCGCTGGCGGATGAGCCATCGGCCGGGACTGGTGCCGACCTCGTTGCGGAAGCGGCGGGTGAAGGTACGCGGGCTGACGTTGGCGTGGGCGGCCATGTCAGCCAGGGTGACGGGTTCAGAGAGGCGTTCCATGATCCACGCCTGTGTGGGTGCGGTGCCGGAGGCAGTGGGGCCGGGGACGGGGCGCCGGATGTACTGGGCCTGGCCGCCGTCGCGCCAGGGAGGTACGACGCAGGAGCGGGCGACCTCGTTGGCGATGTCGCTGCCGTGGTCGCGGCGGACGATGTGCAGGCACAGGTCGATGCCGGCGGCCACCCCGGCGGAGGTGAGGACATCGCCGTCGTCGATGAAGAGGACGTCGGGGTCGATGCGCGCGGTGGTGAACATGCGCTGCAGGCGGTCGGCTTCACGCCAGTGTGTGGTGGCGGGGCGGCCGTCGAGCAGTCCCGCGGCGGCCAGCACATAGGTGCCGGTGCAGATCGCCACGATCCGGGTTCCGGGGCGGATGGCGGCCAGGGCCTCGCGCAGGGGGTCGGGCAGCCGGCCCTCCTCACGAATGGGGCCCAGCGCGTGGGAGGGCGGGATGACGACGGTGTCGACGGTGGCCAGCAGGGAGGCGTCGTAAGAGACGGTGAGCTGGTAGTCGGCCTCGGCGCGGACGGGCCGGCCGTCCAAGCTGCACGTGGTCACGGAGTAGAGCCGGTTGCCCGTGCCGTCGCGGGCGGCGCCGAAGATCCGCGCGGGGATACCGAGCTCGAAGGGCACCACGCCATCCAGGGCCAGAACGCCAACGTGATGCATGACCCGATCCTTTCACTCCTTGGCCATCGGGCCACTACTGGGTGGCTGTCCGTCCGGGCAGTCTTGGCGGGTGCCGTAGAGAATCGGCACAAACCGCCAGAAACCCTCTGCTGAAAAGAGCACGTCATCATGGACCAGGCCACCACCCCCGCGACCATGCGCGCCATCTCCCAGGACGCCGCCGGAGCTCCGGACGTCCTCAAGGTCGTCGAGACGCAGCGTCCGGTGCCGGGCCGGGGCGAGATCCTGGTCCGGGTGCACGCGGCGGGCGTGAACCCGGCCGACTGGAAGACCCGTGAGCGGGGGGTGTTCGCCAATGGCGCCAGGCCGCCGTTCACGCTCGGCTGGGACGTCGCCGGAGTGGTCGAGGCGGTCGGCGACGGGGTGACACTCTTCCAGGTCGGCGACGAGGTGTTCGGGATGCCGCGCTTCCCGCACCCGGCGGGCGCCTATGCCGAATATGTCGCTGCCCCGGCCCGGCACTTCGCCCCGCGTCCCAAGGGCCTGAACCACATCCAGGCCGGTGGCCTGGCGCTGGCCTCGTTGACCGCCTGGCAGGCCTTGGTGGACACCGCGAACGTCCAGCCCGGACAGCGCGTCCTGATCCACGCGGCCGCCGGAGGCGTCGGCCACCTCGCCGTGCAGATTGCCAAGGCCCGCGGCGCGTACGTCATCGGCACCGCCACCGCCGCCAAGCACGAGCTGCTGCGCTCACTGGGCGCCGACGAGCTGATCGACTACCGCACCCAGGACTTCGCCGAGACCCTCCGCGACGTCGATGTCGTCCTGGACGCCCTCGGCGGCGCCAACGGGGCCCGGTCCCTGCAAACGCTGCGGCCGGGCGGCTCGCTGGTCTCGATCCTGCCGCTGGACGACGCCTTTCCCGCCCAGGAGGCCGAAGCGGCCGGAGTACGGGCGGTGTTCATGCTCGTCGAGCCCGATCATGCGGGGTTGCGCGAGATCACTTCCCTGGTCGAGGACGGCCGCCTGCGCGTGATCGCCGACGAGGTCTTCCCCCTCGAAGAGGCCGCCCGGGCCCACACGCTGGGTGAGACCGGCCGTACCATCGGCAAGATCGTCCTCTCCGTCACCTTCTGACCCACCCCACTGCTTCTGCCCTGCGTCAGCCATGCCGCCGGCTCCCTGGCCTGCGTCAGGCAGGCTCCAGCACCACGCACCACGCACCACGCACCTGACCGTCAACGAGCCCCCACCAGGGTCCGGGACTCGCTCTGATCTGGCATGCCTGGCTTCGGTGAGCGGCCGCCGGAAGTGATGCGGCACGCGCGCGACGGCCGGACCAGGCCTGCGCACGGTCCCGCACGATGATCTTTCCGGTGTTCTTGCCGTGCAGCATGCCAGGAATGCGTCCACGATGTGCTCGAACCCGTCCACCACGGTCTGGTCCAGCGCCAGCCGGCCGCTCTGCAGATGGGGAACGGCGAACTCGTACAGCTCGTCCTGCAGCTCCCGGTGGTTGCTGACCAGGAAGCCCTCGATGCGGAGGCTCTTCTCCACGACGTCCGAGTAGTTGAAGTGCGGCGGGGGCGCGTCCGGGGTGTTGTAGCGGCTGATGGTGCCGATCCGGACGATGCGCCCGAACTCGCGCAGTGTGCCCACCGCGGCGGCCAGTTGTTCGCCGCCGACGTTGTCGACGAAGACGTCGATGCCGTCCGGTGCGGCCTTGGCGAGCAGTTCAGCGGCGAGGCCGTCGTGGTGGTCGAACGCCGCGTCGTAGCCCACCTCCCGGGTCAGGTGGTCGACCTTGGCCGGCGAGCCCGCGCTGCCCACGAGTCGGCCGACGCCCAACAGTCGGGCGAACCGGCCGGTGGCGGTGCCGACGCCGCCGGCGGACGAAGAGGTCGTCGCCCTCGCGGAGCCGGGCGATGCGGGTGACCTGGCTGCTGGAACGCTACGGATCCCCGCAGACTCTGCGAAAGGCCGCTCGTCGCAGGCTGCCCTGAGGTGATCCGGCCCAAGGGCCCGCGCCTGGTCCACCGGCTGGTCGACGCCCCCGTCACAGCAGCGAGGCCCGTGGGCTCCACGTCAGTGTGTCGGCTCCGAGGTCGCCCGTCAGGGGGAGTTCGACCGTGAACTCCGTGCGGCCCGGTTCGCTGTGGACGTCGATGCGGCCGCCGTGGGCCGCGGTGATCGCGGCGACGATGGCGAGGCCGAGGCCGGAGCCGGTGCCCGTGGTGGCGCGGGCGCGGGAGGCGTCGGCCCGGGTGAAGCGTTCGAAGACGGTGGGGAGCAGGTCGGGGGGGATGCCGGGGCCGTCGTCGCGGACGCGGATCGTGCCCAGGCCGTCCCTGGTCTCCACCATCGCCACCACCCGGGTGCCCACGGGGGTGTGCACCCGCGCGTTGGCCAACAGGTTGGCCACCACCTGGTGGAGGCGGGCCTGGTCGCCGAGGACCAGGGGCGACGCGTCGAGGCGGAGCTCCAGCTCCCAGTCGTGGCCGCCGCCCGCGGCCCGCGCGTCCCACACCGCCTCGGCGACCAGCGCCGCCAGGTCCACCTCGGCGGACTCCAGCGGCCGGCCCTCGTCGAGGCGGGCCAGCAGGAGCAGGTCCTCGACGAGGCCCGTCATGCGTGCCGACTCGGCCGTCACCCGGCGCCAGGCCAGGCCGGGTTCGACGCGGTCGGTGCCGCGGTTCATCAGCTCCGCGTAACCGGCGATCGAGGCCAGCGGGGTGCGCAGTTCGTGGCTGGCGTCGGCGAGGAAGCGGCGCATGCGTTCCTCGCTGCGGCGCACCCGCTCCTCGCTGCGCCGGCGTTCCGCGAGCGAGGACTCGACGTGGTCGATCATGCGGTTGAGGGCGGCGCCGACCTGGCCGGCCTCGCTGCCGGGGTCGGTGTGGCGTTCGGGGACCCGGGTCAGGCCGGTGACCTCGCCCTTGCACAGCGGCGCGCGGGAGACCTCGACGGCGGTGGCGGCGACCCGGCCGAGGGGGCGCAGCTGCCGTCGTATGACCACCGCGCAGACGCAGCCCGCCGCCGTCAGGCCCAGCGCCGCGACGACCGCCTCGACGACCACCAGACCGCTGATCATCTCCTGTACGTCGCCCATCGGGAGGCCGGTGAGGACCCGGACACCGTGGTCGTCGAGGGCGGTGATGCGGTAGGTGCCCAGGCCGGGGACCGTCCTGGTGTGGAACGAGCCGTCGGTGGCGATGCCCGACAGCGCCGAGGTCTGCGCGTGGGTGAGGTTCTGCGGCGGGGTGTCCTGGCCGACCGTCGCCGCCGCGAGGACGGTGCCGTCGGCGTCGAGGCGGGCGGCGAGCGTCCCGGCCGGGTGGCCGCTCTCGCTGAGGAAGGTCAGGTCACCGGTGAGTTCCGGGTGGAGCGAGGCCACGCCCAGGCTGCGCTCGGCGGCGTCGGTGACCCGGTCGTCCAGGTTGCCCAGGAGGTACGCGCGCTGGACGAAGACGGTGGTGAGGGCCATCGCGGCGCAGACGGCGACCAGGACGGCGGTGATGAACAGGAGGAGACGGGTGCGCAGGGAACCGCCCACGAGCCTGCGGACGCTCATCTCCCGTCCTCCTCCGGCCTGATGGCGTAACCCAGCCCGCGCACGGTCTGGATCACCGGCGCCCGGCCCCGGTCGAGCTTGCGGCGCAGGCTGGAGATGTACACCTCGACGAGGTTGCCGCCGCCGTCGAACCCGCCGCTCCAGACGCGGTCGAGGATCTGCGCCTTGCTCAGCACCTGGCGCGGGTGTGCCATCACCAGGCTGAGCAGGTCGAACTCCTTGGCGGTGAGCGCGATACGGGCGCCGTCGCGGTGGACCTCCCCGAACTCGGCGGCCACGACCAGGTCGCCGAGGACACGCACGGAGTCGTCGGCGCGGGTGCGTTCGGCGCCGGAGCGGCGCAGCAGTCCGCGCAGCCGCAGCACGACCTCCTCCAGGGAGAAGGGTTTGGTGACGTAGTCGTCGGCGCCGTTCGCCAGACCGTCGATGCGGTACTCCGGGGCGTCGCGGGCGGTGAGCATGAGGACGGGCAGCACGGGACTCTCGTAGCGCGGGCGGCGCAGGACCTGGATGCCGTCCAGGTCGGGCAGCATGCCGTCGAGGACGACGGCGTGCGGGGCGCACCGGCGTGCCTCGCGCAGCGCGCGGTGCCCGTCGGGCGCCGGACAGGGGCGCCGGCCCGCCTCCGTGACGGCCACGGACAGCACTTCGTTGAGCGCGGGCTCGTCGTCGACGATCAGGACGCGGACCCGTCCGCTGCCGAACCCCGGGGTGCCAGTCATGTCCCGATTCTGTCCCGGCCGGCTGGGGGAACGCTGTGTCCAGGCTGAGCCGCAGCCGTGCGAAACGGCCGTCCAGCAGGCACGGGAGGACTTCCGGGACGGGTGTGGATTTCGACAACTGCCGTGACCGAAGGGGGCATTGGCACGCTTCGGCCACTGGTTTCCCTTGAGTCGGCTGTAGTGCGGCGATCAGGCTGAACTCCGGCTTCCGCTCACCTGCGGAGGCCTCTGACACGTTCCAGGGGAGGACGTCCACCCATGCGAAGACTCCACGCCCTGTGGTCCGTGGCCACGGCCGCCGGACTGCTCGCGGGGGCGATCCCGTCCGCGACGGCAGCATTCGGAGCCTCGGCCACCACACCCCCCACAGGCTCGCGCACCGCCGCACCGCAGATCGTCACCCTCATCACCGGCGACACCGTGTCGCTCACCACCGGACCGGACGGCAAGTACGCCGTCGACGTCCGGCGCGGGAAGGGCCGCGAGGCCGCCACCTTCCTGTCCAGCGAGAAGAACGGCGAGATCAGCGTCCTGCCCTCGGACGCCATCCCGCTGATCAAGGCGGGCCGGCTCGACCCGGCCCTGTTCAATGTCACCCAGCTGGTGAAGCAGGGGTACGGCGACGCGAAGACCGGCACCACTCCGGTGATCGCGACCTACAGCAAGGGCGGCGCGATCCCCGAGGGCGCGCGCCGGACGCTCGCTCTCCCCGGGATCGACGGCGCCGCGCTCAGCGCGAAGAAGTCCACCGCCTTCTGGACGGACGTCGCCCCGGCCCTCGGCACCCGGGCCACCAGCAAGGCCGCGAAACAGCTCGGCGACGGCATCGACAAGATCTGGCTCGACGGCAAGGTCGAGGCGTCGCTCGACGTCAGCGTGCCGCAGATCGGCGCACCCGAGGTCTGGGGGTCGGGCTACGACGGCAAGGGCGTCAAGGTCGCGGTCCTGGACACGGGCGTGGACGCCGGTCACCCGGATCTCGCGGGCAGGATCGCGGAGTCGACGAGTTTCGTGCCGGACCAGTCGGTGCAGGACGGCCACGGCCACGGCACCCATGTGGCGTCCACGATCGTCGGCTCGGGCGCGGCCTCGGACGGCAAGCGCAAGGGTGTGGCGCCCGGTGCGGAGCTGTTGGTCGGCAAGGTGCTGGGCAACGACGGCCGCGGCCAGGACTCCTGGATCATCGCGGGCATGGAGTGGGCGGCGCACTCGGGCGCGAAGATCGTGTCGATGTCGTTGGGCGGCACCGCATCGGGCTCCTCGGACGTGCTGAGTGAGACGGTCGACGAGCTGTCCGCGTCCACCGGCACCCTCTTCGTGATCGCGTCGGGCAACGCGGGTCCGGGCGAGCAGACCGTGGGCACCCCGGGCATCGCCGACTCGGCGCTCACCGTGGGCGCGGTCGACAAGTCGGACAAGCTGGCGTCGTTCTCCAGCCGCGGCCCGCGTCTCGGAGACTCCGCGGTCAAGCCGGAGATCACCGCGCCGGGCGTGAACATCACGGCGGCCCGTGCCGCCGGCACCTCCATGGGCACGCCGGTCGACGGCTACTACACGAGCTCGAACGGTACCTCGATGGCGACCCCGCACGTCGCGGGCGCCGCGGCGCTGGTCGCCCAGGCCCATCCGGACTGGACGGGACAGCAGATCAAGCAGGCGCTGGCGACCACCGCGAAGACGAACACCGTCAACTCGGTGTTCGAGCAGGGCGACGGCCGGGTCGACGCCGTACGGGCGGTCCGTCAGGGCGTCTTCGCGACGCCGACGCTGAGCTTCGGCACGTACAAGCACGACGACACCGAGGCCGACAGCAAGGACATCACCTACACCAACACCACCGACAAAGCCGTGGAGTTGAAGGTCTCCTCGTCGCTCCCGGACGCCGCCCTGAACGCGGACACCGTGACCGTCCCGGCGAAGGGCACCGCCACCATCGGCGTCACCGTCGACCCGGCCGAGGAGAAGGCGGGCCGGTACACGGGCCACATCACCGCGGGCGCCGACGGCGTCCAGGTCACCACCGCCGTCGGCTTCGAGAAGCTGGCGAAGACCTACGACCTGAAGGTGTCGCTGGTGGGCCGGGACGGCAAGCCGTCCACCTCGGCGTCGATCTACATGCTGCAGGAGATCAACGGCGCGTACCCGGACACATACGGGTACATCGGCAAGGGCTACACCTTCAGGGTGCCCGCCGGTACGTACAACGTGGCGTCCTGGATCTCGACGATGGACGCCGCCGGACTGCAGGTCGACACCTCGGTCGTCGGCGATCCGGAGATCAAGGTCGACAAGAACACCGAGGTCGTCCTCGACGCCCGCAAGGCGGTCGAGATCAAGCCGAAGACCAAGCAGGACTCCGAGTTCCAGGGCTTCAGCACCAACTGGCACCGGGAGGGCCCGGGCAGCGCCTGGGGCATCACCTACAGCCAGGGCTGGTGGACCGACCACGTCTACGTGGCGCCCACCGAGAAGGTCACCGAGGGCATGTTCGAGTTCTCCTCGAAGTTCCGTCTGTACGCCAAGGAGCTGACGGCGAGCGTCACCAGCCCCGAGAAGTACGCGCTGCCCCTCGACTACGCGCAGACGTACAGCGGTTTCCCGGTGAAGATCAACGGTGAGCGCACGGTCCGGGCGGTGGACGCGGGCAGCGGCACCGTGGCCGACTTCGCGGGGCTCGACGTCAAGGGCAAGGTGGCGGTCGTCCGGGTGGGCGCCGGTGCGACGGCGGACGAGGCGCTGGCCAACGCGACGGCGGCAGGGGCGGGTTACGTCCTCGCCTACCACGAGACGCCCGGGTACTGGATCTCCTGGGTGGACAGCGCGACCATCCCGCTGATGACCGCCACCGGCGAGGACGGCGCGAAGCTCGGGGCCCTGCTCAAGAGCGGGAAGAAGGTCAAGCTGAAGCTGAAGGGCACCGCGGTCAGCCCGTACGTGTACAGCGTGATGTTCCCGCAGACTGGCGCCGTCTCGGCCGACCAGACGTACGACCTGAACAGCTCCAACACGGTGAAGCAGACGGTTCGCTATCACGGGACCAAGGCCGGTCAGGTCGGCAAGGACGCCGTGTACAGGTACCGTCCTTGGCAGTTCGCCGACATCGCGACCGTCAACAACGTGCAACTCGGCATGGAGCGCACCGAGTACTACAACGTCTCCGACACCCGGATCTGGCACGCCGTCTATCCCGACACGAACGCCACCAAGCCGCAGTGGAACTCCCTGCGGACCTTCGACAAGGCGGGCAGGCTGCCCACCGAGGACTGGCTGCGCCAGGTCGTCCGTCCGGCGACCAGTGAGCAGTACGGCCTCTCCCAGCGCACCGGCGACAAACTCACCTTCACGATCCCGGAGTTGAGCGACTCCACGCCGGGGCACTACGGGTCGGTGGACAACGTCCAGGACACCGCGAAGGGCAAGCTCTACGCGGACGGACAGCTGGTCGGCGACACCGCGCTCGGCGGACTCGGCACCTTCGACGTCCCGGCGGCGAAGGCCTCGTACCGCTTCGTGCTCGACGCCAAGCGCACGGCCGACCGGGCCGCGTACTCCACCGGCACCCACACCGAGTGGTCCTTCGCCTCGGCGCACACGGACCAGCGGACGGCGCTGCCGCTGCTCTCGGTCGACTACGACGTGGACGGGCTCGACCTCCTCAACCGCGTCGACCGAAAGGACAAGTCGGAGATCGGACTCTCCGTACGCAACCAGTCGGGCAGCGTCGCGGCCGGTGACCTGAAGGCATGGGTCTCCTACGACGACGGCACGTCCTGGAAGGAGATGAAGGTGAAACACGGCGAGCTGGAACTCAAGCACCCGAAGGGCGCCGAATTCGTGTCGCTGCGCGTGCGGGCCGCCGACCGGAACGGCAACGCGGTCGACCAGACCGTACTGCGGGCGTTCGGCCTGAAGTAGACGACCTGAAGTGCGCGGCCTTCCAGGCCGTTACGAACATCCTTAACAAAGATCGTCTACCGTGCCGGGCCATGGTGAACACGGCATACGACACGGCAGGGCAGACCCCCGCCGCGAGCCCCTGGGCCGCGGTGGGGGTCTCCGCGTTCGACGAGCTGGTGTACCAGGCGGTCCTCAACCAACCCGACGTCGGCACGGCCGGCTGGGCGTTGCTGACCGGTGCCTCCCCGGCCCGGGTCCGCGAGGCCTGCAACCGGCTGCTCGCCCTCGGGCTGCTGCAACCGCCCGACTCCATGGGCGGGTTACGGGCGGTGGACCCTCGGGTGGCGATCCGCGGGCTGATCCGGCGGCGTGAGACGGAGTCCGAGCTGCTGGCCGCCACCGCCGAGGAGATGGCGACCGCTTACGAGGCGGGGCTGCTGCGCGAGGAGCCGACCCGGCTGGTCGAGGTCGCCTCCGGTGAGGGCGCCATCGCGGCACGCCTGGAGGAGATGTACGCGCGCGCAGAGCACGAGGTGTGCCTTTTCGACACCCCGCCGTATCTCGCCCCGGCCGCTCCGCAGGTGGATCTCCAGGCCGATCTGCTCAGCCGCGGGATCGTCTCCCGCGGGATCTACGCGGCGACCGGCCTGGAGGATCCGAAGGTCCTGTCCCGCGCCCTCAGGATGGTCGAACTCGGCGAGCAGGCCCGGGTGTTGCCGTCCGTGCCGCTCAAGCTGCTGGTGGTCGACGGACGCCGGGCGCTGCTGCCGCTGACCGCCTCCGTGGCCGGCGGCTACTGTGCCGTCGTGGTGTGGCACTCGGCGGTGACCGAGGCCCTGCAGAAGCTCTTCGACCTGGCCTGGCAGCAGGCGACGCCGCTGGGCCAGGCGGCCGACGACGGTGAACTCTCCGAGGGCGAGAGGACGTTGATCCGGCTGCTGGCGGCCGGGATGAAGGACGAGGCGGTGGCCCGCCATCTGGGGGTGAGCCTGCGGACCCTGCGGCGGCGGGTGAGTGAGCTGCAGGAGCGGCTGGGGGCGGCGAGCAGGTTCCAGCTGGGGGTGCGGGCGGCGCAACGAGGCTGGCTCTGAACGCGAAGGGCCGCACCCCCGGACGGGGAGTGCGGCCCGACTGCCGTACCGAACCGCTTACTTGCGGATCAGGCTGCGCAGCACGTACTGCATGATGCCGCCGTTGCGGTAGTAGTCGGCCTCACCGGGGGTGTCGATACGGACGACCGCGTCGAACTCGACGCCGGTGTCGGTGGTGACCTTGACCGTACGCGGGGTGGTGCCGTTGTTGAGCTCCTCGACGCCGGTGAAGGAGAAGGTCTCCTCGCCGGTCAGGCCGAGGGACTGGGCCGAGGCGCCCTCCGGGAACTGCAGCGGCAGGACGCCCATGCCGATGAGGTTCGAGCGGTGGATGCGCTCGTACGACTCGGCGATGACGGCCTTGACTCCGAGGAGCGCGGTGCCCTTGGCGGCCCAGTCGCGGGACGAGCCGGAGCCGTACTCCTTGCCCGCGAGGACGACGAGCGGGATGCCCTGCTCGATGTAGTTGCGGGAGGCGTCGTAGATGAACGCCACCGGACCGCCGTCCTGGGTGAAGTCGCGGGTGTAGCCGCCCTCGGTGCCCGGCGCGATCTGGTTGCGCAGGCGGATGTTGGCGAACGTGCCGCGGATCATGACCTCGTGGTTGCCTCGGCGCGAGCCGTAGGAGTTGAAGTCACGACGCTCCACACCGTGCTCGGTGAGGTACTTGCCGGCCGGGGTGTCGGCCTTGATGGCGCCGGCGGGCGAGATGTGGTCCGTCGTCACCGAGTCGCCGAGCTTGGCCAGGACGCGGGCGCCGGTGATGTCGGAGACCGGGGTGGTCTCCATCGTCATGCCCTCGAAGTACGGGGGCTTGCGGACGTAGGTCGACTCCGCGTCCCACTCGAAGGTGTTGCCGGTCGGGATCGGCAGCGCCTGCCACTGGGCGTCGCCCGCGAAGACGTCCTGGTAGGACTTGTTGAACATGTCCTCGCCGATGGCGCTGGCCACGACCTCGTTGACCTCGGCCTCGGAGGGCCAGATGTCCTTGAGGAAGACCGGGTTGCCGTCCTGGTCGATGCCCAGGGCCTCGCGCGTGATGTCCACCTTCATGGAGCCCGCGAGGGCGTACGCGACGACCAGCGGCGGGGAGGCCAGGTAGTTCATCTTGACGTCGGGGTTGATACGGCCCTCGAAGTTCCGGTTGCCGGAGAGGACCGAGGTGACCGCGAGGTCGTGGTCGTTGACGGCCTTGGAGACCTCCTCCGGCAGCGGGCCGGAGTTGCCGATGCAGGTGGTGCAGCCGTAGCCGACGAGGTTGAAGCCGACCTTGTCGAGGTAGGGGGTCAGGCCCGCCTTGTCGAAGTAGTCGGTGACGACCTTGGAACCCGGGGCGAGGGTGGTCTTGACCCACGGCTTGCGGGTCAGGCCCTTCTCCACGGCCTTCTTCGCGACGAGCGCGGCGGCGACCATGACGTACGGGTTGGAGGTGTTGGTGCAGGAGGTGATGGCCGCGACCGTCACCGCACCGTGGTCGATCTCGTACGTCGAGCCGTCGGGGGCGGTCACGGTGACCGGGTTGGACGGGGCGCCGTTCGGGGCGACGGCCGGGGCGTCGGAGGCCGGGAAGGACTCCTGGCCCGCCTCGTCCACGCTGTCGACGTAGTTGCGCACGTCGACCTTGAACTGCTCGGCGGCGTTCGCGAGGACGATGCGGTCCTGCGGGCGCTTCGGGCCGGCGATCGACGGGACGACCGTGGACAGGTCCAGTTCGAGCTTCTCGGAGAAGTCCGGCTCGGCCTTCGGGTCCAGCCAGAGGCCCTGCTCCTTGGCGTACGCCTCGACGAGCGCGACCTGCTGTTCGGAGCGACCGGTGAGCTTGAGGTAGTTCAGGGTCTCGTCGTCGATCGGGAAGATCGCGGCGGTGGAGCCGAACTCCGGCGACATGTTGCCGATGGTGGCGCGGTTCGCGAGGGAGGTGGCGGCGACGCCCTCGCCGTAGAACTCGACGAACTTGCCGACCACGCCGTGCTTGCGCAGCATCTCGGTGATGGTGAGCACGAGGTCGGTGGCGGTGGTGCCGGGGGTGAGCTCACCGGTGAGCTTGAAGCCGACGACGCGCGGGATGAGCATGGAGACCGGCTGGCCCAGCATCGCGGCCTCGGCCTCGATGCCGCCGACGCCCCAGCCCAGCACGCCGAGGCCGTTGACCATGGTGGTGTGCGAGTCGGTGCCGACCAGGGTGTCAGGGTACGCCTGGCCGCCTCGGACCATGACCGTGCGCGCCAGGTGCTCGATGTTCACCTGGTGGACGATGCCGGTGCCGGGCGGGACGACCTTGAAGTCGTCGAAGGCCGTCTGGCCCCAGCGCAGGAACTGGTAGCGCTCGCGGTTGCGGCCGTACTCCAGCTCGACGTTCTGGGCGAACGCCTCGTTGGTGCCGAACTTGTCGGCGATGACGGAGTGGTCGATGACCAGCTCGGCCGGGGAGAGCGGGTTGACCTTCGCCGGGTCGCCGCCGAGCTCCTTGACGGCCTCGCGCATGGTGGCGAGGTCGACGACACAGGGCACGCCGGTGAAGTCCTGCATGATCACGCGGGCCGGCGTGAACTGGATCTCCTGGCTGGGCTGGGCCTGCGAGTCCCAGTCGCCGAGGGCACGGATGTGGTCGGCGGTGATGTTCGCGCCGTCCTCGGTACGGAGCAGGTTCTCCAGCAGCACCTTCAGGCTGTACGGAAGGCGAGCCGAGCCTTCCACCTTGTCCAGCCGGAAGATCTCGTACGACTCGTCGCCCACCTGCAGCGTGCTGCGGGCGTCGAAGCTGTTCGCCGACACGACAGTCTCCTTCATTGATGTGCGCGTACCACCGCATCCTGCGCCACGCGAGCTTGGCCGATCCGCTAAGGTCAGGCTAAGTTAGGTAACCCTTACCAGGGTGGCGGCTGCGGTGCGCCTCGGCAGATATCTCGATGTCGAGATAACTCTAGTACATGGGGGCTGAATGGTCATGCCCGGGCTCGCCGTGACGCCGCCGGGGGCCTGCTGCCATGAGGTGACCGAGCGGGGGTAGACGACTGCGGACGGACACTGCCGAACCGAAGGAGGTCCGATGCCCCTCACCTTCCGCAAGAGCTTCCGCATCCTCCCGGGGGTGCGCCTCAACATCAACCGGCACTCGTGGTCGATCACCACCGGCGGCGGCCGGCACGGCCCGAAGCACACACACAGCAGCACCGGACGTCGTACGACGTCGGTCGACCTGCCCGGTCCGTTCGGGTGGCGCCGTACGCGGACGACCAGGCGTCATTGACGGGGAGTCACCCGAACGGACCCCCCAAGAGGCGCCATCTCATATCTGAGATAACCTCAGCCTCATGGCAGACGACTACCTCGTACGCATCGGCAAGCTCATCCGTGACGCCCGGCAGCACCGGGGCTGGACACAGGCGCAGCTGGCCGAGGCGCTCAACACCAGTCAGAGCGCCGTCAACCGGATCGAGCGCGGCAACCAGAACATCAGCCTTGAGATGATCGCTCGCATCGGTGAGGCGCTGGACAGCGAGATCGTCTCGTTGGGCTACGCGGGACCGATGCATCTGCGGGTCGTGGGCGGCCGTCGGCTGTCCGGCGCCATCGACGTGAAGACCAGCAAGAACGCGTGCGTGGCGCTGCTGTGCGCCTCCCTGCTGAACCGGGGGCGCACGGTGCTGCGCCGGGTCGCCCGTATCGAGGAGGTCTACCGGCTGCTCGAGGTGCTGAACTCCATCGGGGTCCGCACCCGCTGGATCAACGGCGGGGTCGACCTGGAGATCGTGCCGCCCGCAGAGCTGGACATGGGCGCGATCGACGCCGATGCCGCCGTACGCACCCGGTCCATCATCATGTTCTTCGGGCCGCTGCTGCACCGCATGGACGCCTTCAAGCTGCCGTACGCGGGCGGCTGCGACCTGGGGACGCGCACCATCGAGCCGCACATGATCGCGCTGCGCCGGTTCGGGCTGGACATCGCGGCGACGGAGGGGCAGTACCACGCCGTCGTCGACCGCGCCGTCCGCCCGGACCGGCCGATCGTGCTGACCGAACGCGGGGACACGGTCACCGAGAACGCGCTGCTGGCCGCCGCCCGGCACGACGGGGTGACCGTCATCCGCAACGCCTCCTCCAACTACATGGTCCAGGACCTCTGCTTCTTCCTGGAGGCCCTGGGGGTGCGGGTCGAGGGCATCGGCACCACCACGCTCACCGTGCACGGCGTCCCGGACATCGACGCCGACGTGGACTACTCCCCCTCCGAGGACCCGGTCGAGGCGATGAGCCTGCTGGCCGCCGCGGTCGTCACCGAGTCCGAGCTGACGGTGCGTCGCGTCCCGATCGAGTTCCTGGAGATCGAGCTGGCGGTCCTGGAGGAGATGGGCCTCGACCACGATCGCACTCCCGAGTACTTCGCCGACAACGGCCGTACCCGTCTGGTGGACCTCACCGTCCGGCCCTCCAAGCTGGAGGCGCCGATCGACAAGATCCACCCGATGCCGTTCCCGGGCCTGAACATCGACAACGTCCCGTTCTTCGCGGCCATCGCGGCCGTCGCCTCGGGCAAGACCCTCATCCACGACTGGGTGTACGACAACCGCGCGATCTACCTCACCGACCTCAACCGCCTCGGCGCCCGCCTCCAGCTCCTCGACCCGCACCGGGTTCTCGTGGAGGGCCCCACCCGCTGGCGCGCCGCCGAGATGATGTGCCCGCCCGCCCTGCGCCCCGCGGTGGTCGTCCTGCTGGCGATGATGGCGGCGGAGGGCACGTCCGTGCTGCGCAACGTTTACGTCATCAACCGGGGTTACGAGGACCTCGCGGAGCGGCTGAACTCGATCGGGGCGCAGATCGAGATCTTCCGGGACATCTGAGGGACGTCGGCCCGGCAAGGGGACTGCCACGGCGCGCAGCCGCTGTCCTCTCGGCTGACCCGGTGGGGGGAATCGCCCCCACCGGGGCGCGAGCGGTGGCTGAAAGCCGACGACGACGGTGAGACTCGAAGCTGGACCCATGCTCGTGGGCCGGTGGCGGGGTACCTACCCGCGCACAAGCCCTGCCCAGGAGGCCTCCCGATGACCTTCAATCCCTTGGAACAGCGCGGTATCCCGCTGGACCGCCGGCTGCGCAGCCGGCGGGAGCTGAACGTGCAGCCGATCGACCCTGACCGCTGCTCGAAGCGTTCGTGGGCCTCGCGCACGTAACCGGTGCCGAGGGTGGTCAGGTCCACCCCTTCGTCCGCAGGGCGGTCGAGGGTGGCGAGCAGGTCGTCGGGGATCGCCTGGCGGAGGAGAAGTCGGCGAAGGAGACCCTCGCGGCGCTGGACGACATGGACACCGACGACCCCGAGTTCCTGCCCGGGCTCATGCGGCTGCGCACGGAGGTGCAGGAGCACGCGCGGGCGGAGGAACGCTACGAGTTCTCGCACATCCGCCGCAGCACCGACGTCACCAGCCTCGCCGCCATGGCCGGGGCGGTCAAAACCGCCGAGGCGATGGCTCCCACCCGGCCGCACCCCGGTGTCCAGTCGGCCACCGCCAACGTGGCCCTCGGTCCGGTGGCCGCACTCATGGACCGCACGAAGGACGCCGTCCGCAACGCCATGGGAAGGAGCTGACATTCCCCGGAGCCGTCAAGGCGGCCGACCCAGCCCCCCATGTGAACACCTGGGGGGCTGCTCGATGCACCTCCGTCAGTGCGACTCACGTACGACTGCGGCGCCTCCGGCGGGGACGGTGACCGTGCCGCAGACCGGCTTGCCCGTGAGGAGTTCGACGCCGTCCGCGGGTATCTCGGCGCCCTGGCCGGCGTGGTCGATCAGGAACAGGTAGTCGGCGTCCGTGCCACGGCGCCGGACGACCTCGATACCCTCGGGTGCCTCGCACTCGGGCCGCACACCCGTCTCCTCGCGGATGCGCCGCATGAGGGCGGCCAGGGTTTCGGGATCCGGCCGGGTGGCCACGTACCAGGCGGTTCCGGCGCCGTACGGGTGCCGGGTGACGGCCGGCACTCCGGCGAGCGGGCCCTCTGCGTATGTGGCGACGGCCTCGGCGCCGGTGAGGCGGATGCGTTCCGTCCACAGGTTGGCCGTCGCGTCCTGGGGGACCTCGCCGGTGAGGCTCACCGTTTGACCGGGCAGCAGCGGGAACAGCTCGTCGCCGCGCACGCCGAGGATCTCCCGGAAGGCGCCGGGGTATCCGCCCAGGCGGACATGGCAGTTCTCGTCGACCGCGCCGCTGTGGAAACCCACGGCCAGGGTTCCGCCGCGCTCGACGAATCCCGTCAGGTTGGCCGCGCTCGTGTCGTCGACCAGGTAGAGGCTGGGCGCCAGAAGGAGCTTGTAGCGGTCGATACCGGGGTCGTCGGGGCGCACGAAGTCCACGGCGACGCCTGCCCGCCACAGGGGCGTGTACCAGTCGCGCACCAGATCCTGGTAGCGCAGCTCGGCACTTGGCTGCGAAGGGAGTTCCATGGCCCAGCGGGCGTCCCAGTCCCAGATGACGGCGACCTGCGCGGGGCTGGTGCTGCCGCGCACCTGGGCGAGGGACTGCAGGTCGGCACCCAGCAGCACGACGTCCTGCCAGATGCGGCTGTCGGTGCCCGCGTGGGGCAGCATGGCCGAGTGCCACTGCTCGGCGCCCGCCCTGGCCGCGCGCCACTGGAAGAAGAGGATGCCGTCGGCGCCGTGGGCAACATGGGCGAGGGCGTTGCGGCGCATCTCTCCGGGCCGCTTGGCACGGTTGACGGGTTGCCAGTTGACGGCCCCCGTGGAGTGCTCCATCAGCAGCCAGGGGTGCCCGCCGGCCAGCGAGCGCATCAGATCGCCGCTGAGCGCGATGTCGACCTCCGGCTCGGGATCGTCGGACATCAGGTAGTGGTCGTTGGAGAGGACGTCCAGCTCAGGCGCCCAGCGCCAGTAGTCGAGCGCGTCGAAGGTGCGCAGGACCATGAGGTTGGTGGTGGCGGGGATGCCCGGCGCCGCCTTCCGCAGTACGTCGCGTTCGGCGGTGCACAGCGAGAGCAGTTCGTCGGAGCAGAAGCGGCGCCAGTCGAGTCGATGGGTGGGGTTGGGAGGAGCCCCGGTGGCGCGGGGCGGCAGGATCTCGTCCCAGTCGTAGTACCACTGGCTCCAGAAGGTGGTGCCCCAGGCCTGGTTCAGCGCCGGCAGATCCCCGTACTTGGCCCGCAGCCACCCCCGGAAGGCCTCCGCGCTGGTGTCGCAGTAGCAAGCGGCGTTGTGGCAGCCGTATTCGTTGTGGATGTGCCACATGGCGACGGCGGGATGGTCGGCGTAGCGCTCGGCGAGGACGTTCGCGATGCGCAGGGCCGCCTTGCGGTAGGCGGGGCTGGACGGGCAGAAGATCTGGCGGCTGCCGTACGACAGGGTGCGGCCGTCGGGATCGACCGGCAGCGCCTCCGGGTGGGCCTTGAAGAACCAGGCGGGCGGGGCGGCGGTCGGGGTGGCGAGGTCCGCGGCGACGCCGTTCTCGTGGAGGAGGTCGAGGATCCGGTCCATGCGGGAGAAGTCGTACACGCCGTCCGCCGGTTCGAGCAGCGCCCAGGAGAAGATGCCGACGCTGACCATGGTCACCCCGGCCTCGCGCATCAGGCGCATGTCCTCGGCCCACACCTCCTCGGGCCACTGCTCGGGGTTGTAGTCGCCCCCGTAGGCGATGCCGGGCAGGTGAAGGCGGCGTTCGGTACTCACTGGTGGTGCTCCGGGAGATCGCAGGAAAGTGGTGAGGGGAAGAGCGCTCAGCCCTTGTTGGCGCCCAGGGTGAGGCCGCTGACGAACTGGCGCTGGAGCGTGAAGTACACGATCAGGGTGGGGATCGCGGTGAGCAGGGCGC
>NZ_JBITLN010000020.1:0-110474 GCF_044465285.1 Streptomyces sp. NPDC049687 | reverse complement strand
CGTGCACACCGTCCGCAAACCAGGCACTACGAAACAGCGAACCAAGAAGTCAACAACCCCACGACCCCGCCGCACAGGTTAAAGATCAAGCTAGGAGGCGGCGGGTGCCGGCTCCGTGCCCGGCAGGCCCTGGGCGGCCATCCGGGAGGACAGCGCGAGGTTGAAGCGGGTGAGGAGCGTGCAGAAGGCCTCCCGCTCCTCCGGGGCCCACTCCTCCGTCAACTCGGCCATCAACTGCCGCCTGGAGGACCGCACTTCCTCCAGCCGCGACTGCCCGCGCGGGGACAACTGGAGCACCACGGCCCGGCCGTCCTCGGGGTGCGAGGTCCGCTTGACCAGGCCGGTGTCGACGAGCGGAGCCACCTGCCGGGTGACGGTCGACGAGTCGATCCCCATGCTCGCGGCGAGCGCCTTGACGCCCATCGGGCCTTCCTTGTCGAGGCGGTTGAGCAGGAGGTACGCGGCGCGGTCCATGGAGTTGCGCACCTGCCCGACGCCGCCGAGCCGGGTCTGTTCGGCACGGCGCGCGAAGACCGCGACCTCGTGCTGCAGCGCGTCGAGAAGACCGGTGTCACCGACGGTCGTCATGTCCATCGACATTTCAGGTGTTGTGGGCATGGCCGGGGGCTCACTTCATGAAGGGGGTGTGGCTGGAATGGGGGACAGAGTACGCGGCTGGAAGCCGGGCCGTACCGGCGCTGCGCAAACCAGTCTCGGTGGTTGGTCACAGCGGCCGTTCCCGCCTGTGAACTGCGATGCTGATGTCATGAGCTATGGCACGGCTGACTCCTTGCGGCCCGTCACCCTCGACGACGTGCGCGGCGCCCAGAAGATGCTCTCGGGCGTGGCGCGGGTGACCGCGATGGAGGGCAGCAGGCATCTGTCCCAGCTCGTCGGGGCGCCGGTGCACCTCAAGTGCGAGAACCTCCAGCGGACGGGATCGTTCAAGCTGCGCGGCGCGTACGTCCGCATCGCCGGGCTGCTGCCCGAGGAACGGGCCGCCGGGGTCGTCGCGGCGAGCGCGGGCAACCACGCGCAGGGCGTGGCGCTGGCCTCGTCGCTGCTGGGCGTGCGCTCCACGGTGTTCATGCCGAAGGGCGCCCCGCTCCCGAAGATCAGCGCCACCCGGGAGTACGGCGCGGAGGTTCGCCTGCACGGTCAGGTGGTCGACGAGACGCTGGCCGCCGCGCAGGAATACGCGGCCGGGACGGGCGCGGTGTTCATCCACCCCTTCGACCACCCGGACGTGATCGCGGGGCAGGGCACGGCCGGCCTGGAGATCCTGGAGCAGTGCCCCGAGGTGCGGACGATCGTCGTCGGGATCGGCGGCGGGGGTCTCGCGGCGGGCATCGCGGTCGCGGTGAAGGCGCTGCGGCCGGACGTGCGGATCGTGGGCGTGCAGGCGGAGGGGGCGGCGGCGTATCCGCCCTCGCTGGCGGCCGGGCGGCCGGTGTCGATCGAGAGTCCGGCCACGATGGCCGACGGGATCAAGGTCGGCCGGCCCGGTGACGTGCCGTTCGCCATCATCGGCGACCTGGTGGACGAGGTGCGCACGGTCACGGAGAACGAGCTGTCCACCGCGCTGCTGCTGTGTCTGGAGCGGGCCAAGCTGGTCGTGGAACCGGCCGGGGCGAGCCCGGTCGCGGCGCTGCTGAGCGATCCCGGGGCGTTCGAGGGGCCGGTGGTCGCGGTGCTGTCCGGAGGCAACGTCGACCCGGTGCTGATGCAGCGCGTGCTGCGGCACGGCATGGCCGCGCAGGGCCGCTACCTCGCGGTCAGCGTGCGGCTGACGGACCGGCCGGGGGCGCTCGCCACGCTGCTCGGGGTGTTGTCAGTGGTCGACGCTAACGTCTTGGACGTGAGCCATGTGCGGACCGACCCGCGTCTCGGGCTGACCGAGGCGGAGGTCGAGCTGCATCTGGAGACGAAGGGGCCGGCGCACTGCGCCGAGGTCGGCCAGGCCCTCCGCGAGGCGGGGTACCGGATCGTCGGCTGAGGCGCAGGACCGCCATACGATCGACGAAACCCCAGGTCACAGCCCCTTTCTCACTCGAACGAGCGAACTCCATTGTGAGTCGCGATACATCGCGTTATGGTGGACGCGGTCGCCCGTCGCGGGCGGCCCCAACAGCGCAAACCTAGGCTTTTCGAAGGATCCCCGAAGACGTGGAGAACTTTTATGCCAGGCGCCATCTATGCCGAAGGCCTGGTGAAGACCTTCGGTGACGTAAGGGCTCTGGACGGCGTCGACCTCGACGTCCCGGAGGGCACCGTCCTCGGCCTGCTCGGGCCGAACGGCGCAGGCAAGACCACCGCGGTCCGCTGCCTCACCACCCTCCTGCGCCCCGACAGCGGCCGTGCGCAGGTCGCCGGCCTCGACGTGCTCAAGCAACCCAACGAGGTGCGCCGCTCGATCGGCCTGTCCGGCCAGTTCGCCGCGGTCGACGAGTATCTGACCGGCCGCGAGAACCTCCAGATGGTCGGACAGCTGTACCAGATGAAAGCAAAGCCCGCGAAGGCCCGAGCCGACGAACTGCTCGAGCAGTTCGACCTCACCGACGCCGCCGACCGCACGGCCAAGACCTACTCCGGAGGCATGCGCCGCAGGCTCGACCTGGCCGCCGCGCTGGTGGTCTCGCCCCCCGTGATGTTCATGGACGAGCCCACCACCGGCCTCGACCCCCGCAACCGTCAACTGCTGTGGGACGTGATCAAACGCCTCGTCTCCGGCGGTACGACCCTTCTGCTCACCACCCAGTACCTGGAAGAGGCCGACCACCTCGCGCACGACATCGCGGTCGTCGACCACGGCCGGGTCATCGCCCGCGGCACCTCCGACCAGCTCAAGGCCCGCACCGGCGGCGAGCGCATCGAGGTCGTGGTCCACGAACGCGAGCAGATCCCCACCGCCCGCGAGGTACTCGCCGGCTTCGGCAAGGGCGACACCACCGTCGAGGAGCACACCCGCAGACTCACCGTGCCCGTCACCGGCGGTGCGAAGCTCCTCGCCGAGGTCATCCGGGAACTGGACACACGCGGTATCGAGATGGACGACATAGGCCTGCGCCGCCCCACCCTCGACGACGTCTTCCTCTCTCTGACAGGACACGTGGCCGAGGCGAGGAACGGAGACGCGGAGGACCGGAAGCCGGCCGAGGGAGCGGTGAAATGAGCGACTCACTGGTCGTTGCAAAACGCAACCTGATCCGGATGTCACGGATTCCGGAAATGGTGATCTTCGGGCTCATTCAGCCGATCATGTTCGTGGTGCTGTTCACCTATGTCTTCGGTGGCTCCATGCAGATCGGCGGCAGTACCAGCGCCACCGACTACAAGAACTTCCTGATGGCGGGGATCTTCGCCCAGACCGTCACCTTCGCCACCGCGGGGGCCGGCGCGGGTATCGCCGACGACATGCACAAGGGCCTCATAGACCGCTTCCGTGCCCTGCCCATGGCCCGCGGCGCGGTCCTCACCGGCCGCACCCTCGCCGACCTCGTCCAGACCGCGCTCACCCTGCTCGTCCTCGCGGTCGTCGCCCTCCTGGTCGGCTGGCGCGTGGGATCCGACGGTTCCACCAACGCCGCCCGGGTCCTGGCCGCCTTCGGTCTGCTGCTCCTGCTCGGCTACGCGTTCACCTGGATCGGCGCCCTGATCGGCCTGAGCGTGCGCACCCCGGAGGCGGCCACCTCCGGCGGGCTGATCTGGCTCTTCCCGGTGACCTTCATATCCAACGCCTTCGTGGACACCAGCAACATGACGCCCTGGCTGCGCCACATCGCGGAGTGGAACCCCTTCAGTGCCACCGTCCAGGCGTGCAGGGTGCTCTTCGCCAACCCCGGTCAGTCCCCGTCCGACGCCTGGCCCATGCAGCACCCGGTCTGGGCCTCGCTGATCTACTCGGTGCTGATCGTCCTGATCTTCCGCACGCTCGCGGTCCGCAAGTACCGTTCGGCGACGGCCTGACCCCGGACACGGCGAAGCCCCCGGCGGCACGGGTCGCCAGGGGCTTCGCCGACGAAAGGATGGCGGCTCAGCCGCTGTAGGGCTCGGCCTTGAGGATGCGCACGGAGGCCTTCTTGCCGTTCGGCAGTTCGTACTCCGCGTCCTCGCCGACCTTGTGGCCGATCACGCCCGTGCCCAGCGGGGACTGGGGCGAGTAGGTCTCGATGTCGGCGCTCGCGTACTCGCGCGAGGCGAGCAGGAAGGTCATCGTGTCGTCCTCGTCACCGTCGAAGGCGATCGTCACGACCATGCCGGGCGCCACCGCACCGTCCGCGGAGGCCGGGGCCTCGCCGACCTTGGCGTTCTCGAGAAGCTGGGTCAGCTGGCGCACACGGAGCTCCTGCTTGCCCTGCTCCTCCTTGGCCGCGTGGTACCCGCCGTTCTCGCGCAGGTCGCCCTCCTCGCGCGCGGCCGCGATCTTGGCGGCGATCTCCGTGCGCGCAGGACCAGTAAGGTACTCAAGCTCGTCCCTGAGCTTGTTGTACGCCTCCTGGGTAAGCCAGGTGACGGACTCGCTGGTCTGGGTCACAGGTGCTCCTCGTCGGTACTGGGAATACAAAGCATCGCCCTACCCACAAGCATGTTCCTCATGGGATGGGCGAAACCACGAGCCTAACAATTCCGTGGGCAAAGGGGGAGGACATAAGCCACCAGAATTACGTCTACGCAGGTCAGCGTGTACGCATTGCGGCGTATCGACCGGCGGACGGCGTGGCGGACCGGGCGTAGGTGTCCTCGGCCTCAGCTCGCATGGCAGCCCAGTAGCTGGGCCGTCGTCCCCTTGGCCGTCGTACGGAGGGTGACCACCTTGTCGATGCGCGTGTCCGAGCCGGAGAAGTGGAAGTCGGCCCGGCCCACCTCGGCGCCGTCGGCGGCCTGCGAGCGCACCGTGCAGTAGCCGTCGGCCCCGGCGTCCTTGCGGACCTCCAGGTGGATCTGCACCGCCTCGTCCGAGGTCGCCTTGAAGGTGATCACCTCGGCGCTGATCTTGTTCTGGCCGACATACTGGTAGCCGAAGTAGCCCACGACCACGAGCAGGATGCCGCCGAGCGCGGCGCCGACGATCTTCAGGGTGCGGTCGGCCCGCTGGTCCGAGGCACGGCCGTAACGGCCCTCGGGCAGTCGCGCGCTCGCCGTACTCATGATCGTCCTCTCGGCAGGCCAGGGCCCCGGAATTATTCGCCCCCCGATTCGGTCACTATAGAAGCCTGCGATCGCGCCGGTTCACACGGGCGCCGACTTACCGAGGATTGAGTCTTGACTGACCAGCTGCGACTGATGGCCGTGCACGCGCACCCCGACGACGAGTCGAGCAAGGGCGCGGCCACCATGGCGAAGTACGTGTCCGAGGGGGTGGACGTGCTGGTCGTGACCTGCACGGGCGGGGAGCGTGGTTCCATCCTCAACCCCAAGCTTCAGGGCGACAAGTACATCGAGGAGCACATCCACGAGGTACGCAAGAAGGAGATGGACGAGGCGCGCGAGATCCTCGGCGTCAGGCAGGAGTGGCTCGGCTTCGTCGACTCCGGGCTGCCCGAGGGCGACCCGCTGCCGCCGCTGCCCGAGGGCTGCTTCGCGCTGGAGGACGTCGACAAGGCGGCCGGCGAGCTGGTGAAGCAGATCCGCTCCTTCCGTCCCCAGGTGATCACCACCTACGACGAGAACGGCGGGTACCCGCACCCCGACCACATCATGACCCACAAGATCTCGATGGTGGCGTTCGAGGGCGCGGACGACACCGAGAAGTACCCCGAGGACGAGTACGGGCCCGCTTACCGCCCGCGCAAGCTGTACTACAACCAGGGCTTCAACCGCCCCCGCACCATGGCGCTGCACCAGGCGATGCTCGACCGTGGCCTGGAGTCGCCCTACGGGGAGTGGCTCAAGCGCTGGGAGGAGTTCGGGGTGAAGGAGCGCACGCTCACCACGCACATTCCGTGTGCGGACTTCTACGAGATCCGCGACAAGGCGCTGATCGCCCACGCCACGCAGATCGACCCCGACGGCGGCTGGTTCCGGGTGCCGATGGAGATCCAGAAGGAGGTCTGGCCCACGGAGGAGTACGAGCTCGCGAAGTCACTCGTCGATACCTCCCTCCCCGAGGACGACCTCTTTGCGGGCATCCGAGACAATGCCTGACATGAGTGCAAGCGTGAGCCTGGCAATGACGCATCTCGTCCCCCTCGCCAAGGAGGTCGACGAGAACAAGGTCACCCCCGGCGTCCTCGGCTTCATCGTCTTCGCGGCGATGGCACTGGCGGTGTGGGCCCTGATGAAGTCCATGAACAAGCACATGGGCAAGGTCGACTTCAAGGAGTCGCCGGAGACGGACGACACCTCCGCCTCCGGTGCGACGGGGAAGACCTCGCCGGCGAAGGGCTGAGGCAAGGGGTGGGGGGTACGACGGGTACGGCCCCCGCCCCTTGCTTGACCCGCCCCTTGCTTGACCCTCCCTTGCTTGAACATCGCCGCCGCTACGCCTGGCTCACCGCCACCCCCATCACCTCCCGCTCGTGCCGTCCCGGCACGAGCCCCAGCCGCCAGGCCTGCCAGCCCGCCTCCAGACGTATGCCCCGCTCCAGCAGCACGGCGTACGCCTCGATGCATTCGGTGAGCTTGGCGTCCCGGAGGGGGTGGGAGGAGCGGCCCAGCTGGGTCAGCTCCTCCTGGGCCACGGCGGCGCCGACCTCCACCCCGCCCGGTGCCCCGTACGGCAGGAGGGTGCAGCGCAGGAAGCGCGCCCAGTCCTCGCCGCGGCGGTCGCCGTAGGAGGCGAAGAGTCCCGCCGCCTCGTCGCACAGAACCAGCGCCTGCTGGGTACGGGCGTTGCCCGCCTCGACGATCGCCAGTTCCAGGCAGGTCCACGCCTCGCCGTGGGCGACGCCGATGCGCTGGAAGTCGGCACGGGCGTCGACGAGGAGCTGCCGGGCGAAACCGGAGTTGCGCAGGGAGCCGGTCTGGGCCGCCCGCTGGTCGCGGGTCACCCGGGCCGAGTGGTGGCGGGCGCAGGCCAGGCCGTAGACGTCGCGCATCCGGGAGAAGAGGGAGCGGGAGCGTTCGAGCTCGCGGACGGAGTTGTCCAGGTCGCCGGTCTCCTCCAGGGCGAGGCCCAGGTAGTACACGGTCCAGGCCTCGCCGCGGGCGTCCTCGTTGTTGCGGTGCCGGGCCGCCGCGGCGCGCAGCCCCTGCACGGCCGGCGACGGATCACCGGCGATCATGCGGGCTCGGGCCAGCTGGGTCAGCGCCCAGGCCTCGCCGCGGGCGTCGCGGGTACGGCCGTACAGATCGAGGGCGCGGCGCAGGTCGGCCTCCGCGGCGGGGACATCGCCGCGGCGCAGGTTCAGCTGGCCCAGCTGGAAGTGGGCCCAGGCTTCCCCGTGCACGGAGCCGCCCTCGCGGTGCAGTACCAGGGAGCGGGTCAGCAGGTCCAGGGCCTCGCCGAGACGGGCCCGGTCCCGCTCCACGGCCGCGAGCGCGTGCATCGTCCAGGCGCGGTCCGTCGCCAGCTCGGGCGGGGACTGCAGGTCCATGGCCTCGCGCAGTTTCGCCGCCGCCTCCGTGAGGTTGCCCTGGTGGTGCAGGGTGATGCCGAGCGAGCACAGGGCGCGGGCCGCGCCCGCGTCGTGATGGGCCTGGAGGTAGAGGTCGACGACCGAGCTGAGGGTCGTCCGTGCCTTGTCCAGTTCGCCCAGCTGACGCGCCGCGATGCCGGTGCGCCACTGCACGGACCGCACCAGCAGGTCCTGGCCGACGGACTGGGCCAGCTCGCTGATCTCGCCGAGGCGGTAGAGGTCGCCGCGCAGCAGGCAGTAGTCGCACAGCGCGCCCAGCAGGCTCAGTACGGCCGTCTCGTGCACGCCCTCCGCCTTGCGCAGGGTCGCGGTGATGAAGCTCGACTCGTCGTCCAGCCAGCGCAGCGCCTCGTCGAGGGAGGTGAAGCCGTGCGGGGTGAAGCGGTCCGAGCGGGTGGACATGTTGCCGTCGACGAGGCGCAGGACGGAGTCGGCGAGTTCGGCGTAGCTGACGATCAGGCGTTCCTGGGCCGCCGTGAGTTCCGCCTGCTCCTCCTCGTCCAGCAGCCGGGCCTGTGCGAAGGCGCGGACGAGGTCGTGCAGGCGGTAGCGGTCGCCGCGGACCCGGTCGGCCAGGCCGGCGTCCGCGAGTGCCGTGAGGTGCCGGGCGGCCTCGCCGCGGTCGGTGGCCAGGAGAGCGGCGGCCGCGGCGACGCCGAGGGAGGCACGTCCGGCGAGCGCCAGGCGTCGCAGCAGTCGGCGGGTGCCCTCGGGCTGGTCGGTGTAGCGCAGCCACAGGGCGCGCTCGACGGGTTCGACGGGGCCGTACGCCCCGAGGTCCGTGGCCAGCGCGCGCGGTGAGCGCGGACCGAGGGAGGAGCCGGCGACGCGCAGCGCCAGCGGTAGCCCGCCGCACAGCTCCCGTATCAGGTCGGCGGATTCGGCGTCGTACGGGCCCGACGTGTCCTGGGCGGCCGCGCTCAGCAGTTCCTCCGCGCCCGCCGCTTGCAGGGGCCGCACCGGCAGCTCGTGCACCCAGGCGGACAGCTCGGCGGGGAGCTCCAGGGGGGTCCGGGAGGTGACCAGGACCAGGCTGTCGGAGCGTTCCGGGACGAGCGCGCGCACCTGCTCCGGGTCGGCGGCGTCGTCCAGGACGACGATGACCGGCAGACCGGTGAGGTGCTGGTAGTAGAGGTCCGCGAGGCGTTTGACCTGCTGGTCGGGGGAGGAGCGCTCACGGAAGAGCAGCTGTTCGCGCGGTGCGCCGAGCCGGTTCAGCAGGTGCAGCAGGGCGTCCCGGGTGGGCAGGGCGGCGGCGCCCTCGGAGCTGTTGCCGCGCAGGTCGACGACGCATGCTCCGCGGAACTGGTCCCGCAGGTCGTGCGCGGCCCGCACGGCGAGTGTGCTGCGGCCGCTGCCGGGCGGGCCGTGCAGCACGACGACCGTGGGTCTGGTCTGGGTACTGGCGCGCGCGGCCTGTACCCACTGCCGGATCTGCGCCAGTTCGGATCGCCGCCCGGCGAACGGCCCGACGGGCTCGGGCAGTTGTCCGAAGGACTGCTCGAGCACGGTCCGTCCGCGTGCCGCCGCGCTCTTGTCCGCACCCCTCAGCTGCGGCCCGGGCGCCTTCTTCGGCCCGGTGGTCGCGCTCAGCATCCGCTGCTGATCGAGGAACGGCCGGATCCCCCGTACTTCCAGCGCCGCCAGCCACTGCAACCGCAACTGCTCGGCGCCGCCCGGCTGTCCGGCCTCGCCGGCGCGGTGGTGCGCGGCCGGCAGATGCGACCCGGCCACCTTCACCACGGTCGCCGCGGCCCCCACCACGCCGACGGTCACGCCGGCCCCCAGGGCCGTACCGGGACCGGTCCCCAGCACCAGGTCGGCGACCGCCGCCGTCACGGCCGCGACTCCCGCCACCAGCAGGGGAGTCCGGCCACCGCCCTCGCGGGCGTACCGCTGCGCGAAGCTGACCCGGTCGGCCTCGCGCTCGTCCAGGGCGCGGGCGTACGCCTCGTACTCCTCGGCGGCGGTCCGCGCCATGGCGTCCAGCGCCCCGCGCGCCCGGGTCATGAGCACCTGCCGGTCGGTCCGGCCACCGGAACGCCGTACCTCCTCCTCCACGGCCCGCACCAACAACCGCTCCGCTTCCGCTTTATGGCTGTCCCGCATGTCCCGTCCCCCTCGAGCGGCCTCACCTTTCGGTTGGTCAAGTGTGCGGCGGGCGGCTCCGGGGCGCGAGGGTGCGGAGCGTTCCCCTGCTCGCCTCCTGGATCCGAGGCTCACCTCAGCGACCCCAGAGGCCCCAGTGGCCCCGCAGGACGCGAGGGCACCGTCCGGTGGGCGCCTGACGCGTCACGGGCTGGGTACTGCGGCAGGATGGACCCCATGGCGAACCGACTGGCCCATGAGACATCCCCCTACCTCCTCCAGCACGCCGACAACCCCGTCGACTGGTGGCCCTGGTCGGAAGAGGCCTTCGAGGAGGCGCGCAGGAGGGGTGTCCCGGTGCTGCTCAGCGTCGGGTACAGCAGCTGTCACTGGTGCCATGTCATGGCGCACGAGTCCTTCGAGGACCAGGAGACCGCCGACGATCTCAACGCGCACTTCGTGAGCGTCAAGGTCGACCGGGAGGAGCGCCCGGACGTGGACGCCGTCTACATGGAGGCCGTCCAGGCCGCCACCGGGCAGGGCGGCTGGCCGATGACGGTGTTCCTGACGCCGGATGCCGAGCCCTTCTACTTCGGTACGTACTTCCCGCCCGTCCCCCGGCAGGGCATGCCCTCGTTCCGGCAGGTGCTGGAAGGGGTGCGGCAGGCCTGGGCCGACCGGCGGGAGGAGGTCGCCGAGGTGGCCGGGAAGATCGTGCGGGACCTGGCCGAGCGGGAGATCTCCTTCGGGGACGGCCGGGCGCCGGGGGAGCAGGAGCTGTCGCAGGCCCTGCTCGGGCTGACCCGCGAGTACGACCCGCAGCGCGGTGGGTTCGGCGGGGCGCCGAAGTTCCCGCCGTCCATGGTGATCGAGTTCCTGCTGCGGCACCATGCGCGGACCGGCGCGGAGGGCGCCCTGCAGATGGCCCAGGACACGTGCGAGCGCATGGCGCGGGGCGGGATCTACGACCAGCTCGGGGGCGGGTTCGCCCGGTATTCCGTCGACCGTGACTGGACCGTGCCGCATTTCGAGAAGATGTTGTATGACAATGCTCTGCTGTGCCGGGTCTATGCGCATCTTTGGCGTGCCACCGGCTCTGAGCTCGCCCGCCGCGTAGCCCTCGAGACCGCCGACTTCATGGTGCGGGAGCTGCGTACCGCGGAGGGCGGGTTCGCCTCGGCGCTCGACGCCGACAGCGACGACGGGAGCGGGAAGCACGTAGAGGGTGCCTACTACGTGTGGACGCCCCAGCAGCTCACCGAGATCCTCGGCGCCGACGACGCCGGGCTCGCCGCGCACTACTTCGGCGTCACCGACGAGGGCACCTTCGAGCAGGGTTCCTCGGTCCTCCAACTCCCGCAGCAGGACAGTGTCTTCGACGCGGAGAAGATCGCCGGCATCAAGCGGCGGCTCCTCGACGCCCGTGCCCGGCGCCCCGCCCCCGGCCGGGACGACAAGGTCGTCGCGGCCTGGAACGGGCTCGCGATCGCCGCGCTCGCCGAGACCGGCGCCTACTTCGACCGCCCCGACCTCGTCGAGGCCGCGCTCGGCGCCGCCGATCTCCTCGTACGGCTGCATCTCGACGAGCAGGCCCGGCTCTGCCGTACCAGCAAGGACGGGCGGGCCGGGACCAACGCGGGCGTGCTGGAGGACTACGCCGATGTCGCCGAGGGGTTCCTCGCGCTGGCCTCGGTGACCGGGGAGGGTGTCTGGCTGGAGTTCGCCGGGTTCCTGCTCGACCATGTGCTGGTGCGGTTCGCCGACCCCGAGTCCGGTGATCTGTACGACACGGCCGCCGACGCCGAGCGGCTGATCCGCCGGCCTCAGGACCCCACCGACAACGCCACTCCCTCCGGCTGGTCGGCCGCCGCGGGCGCGCTGCTGGGCTACGCCGCCCACACCGGCTCCGCTGCGCACCGCACGGCCGCGGAGAAGGCGCTCGGTGCCGTCAAGGCGCTGGGTCCTCGGGTGCCCCGGTTCATCGGCTGGGGGCTGGCCGCCGCCGAGGCGCGGCTCGACGGGCCGCGCGAGGTCGCCGTCGTAGGACCCACGGCGGACGATCCGGCCGCGAAGGCCCTGCACCGTACGGCCCTCCTCGGCACCGCTCCCGGCGCTGTCGTCGCCTACGGCACCACCGGGAGCGACGAGTTCCCCCTGCTCGCCGACCGCCCGCTGAGCAACGGTGAGCCGACCGCCTATGTCTGCCGCAACTTCACCTGTGACGCCCCGACGACCGACCCCGAAAGGCTCAGCGCCGCGCTGAGCGGGTTAAACGCCTGACAACGCGGCGGGACTTGCACAGCACGCCTAGGGGGTGTTTCGAAAGTCCCGCACAGCACCCACGGCGCCCGGCACGCTCCCCCCAGGGGGCGCCCCCACTCGCCGCACCGGCCGAAAGCCCAAGTACGTCCAGTACGAGGGCTTCCCTCCGGCACACCGAGAGCACGCACCGGACACCGCGGGCACCGCACAGGACTTTCGACACACCCCCTAGCTCGCGAACTCGGCCAGGGCACGCTCCACGATGGCCTCCAGCTGTTGGTGGTGTGCGCCCTTCCAGTAGGCGCGGCCGCAGGACTCGCACTGGGCGAAGACGTCGTACGAGCGGTGGGTGCCGTGTTCCAGCTGGGCGGCGACCTCGTCCTTGGTGGCCTCGCGGAGCAGGCCGTTGCAGGCGGTGCAGCGGGTCCAGGGCCGCAGGCCGGGGCGGAAGCGGTCGAGGATGTCGCGGAGCTGGTCGTCGGGGCTGGTGCTGTAGACGAAGGCCCCGGACCAGAGTTCGCGGCGGCGGAGCAGGCCGCGGTCGCGGCTGAGCATGACCCGGTGTTCGGCGGCCGAGCGGGCGGCGAGGGCCGGGTCGCCGATGTCCGTGGACTCGTAGGCCGTGTCCACGCCGAGGAGGCGCAGCCGGCGGGCGAGGGTGCCGAGGTGGACGTCGAGGAGGAAGCGGAGAGGGGCGCCCGGGACCTGCTGGGGGCGGGTGACCGGGCGGACGGTGACCGACTCGCCGTTCGAGGGGATGTGGGAGACCGGGACCTCCCGCCCGTCCACCACGAGGGTGCCGACCTCCGTCAGCGGGACGCCGAGGGACTCGATGACATGGCCGAGGGTGGAGACGCCGTCGACGCTGAGGGGGTGGGCGCCGGCCCGCCGGGCGTGCGGGACGAACACCGCCAGCTCGGGGGCCACTTCGACGTGGATCTCGGGTGCGTTCACCTGGTCAGGATGGCACGGGGGAGGAGCGCCGGTCTCAGGGGTTCTGCCCGGGGAGACCGTGCTCCAGGACGTCCAGGGTGCGCTTGACGAGGTCGACGAAGTCGTCCCGGTGGTCCCGCTCGCCCCAGTACAGGGAGGTTTCCATCAGCCCGCCGACGAGGGACATCGCGTACACGCGGACTTCCAGGCTCTCCGGGTCGCGGCCGGTGCGCTCGCCGATCGCGGAGCAGAGCATGCGGCCGGTGACCGACATGCTCTGCATCATCCGCGAGCGCACCGCGGGCACATGGACGACCAGGTGGCTGCGCATCCGCGCGACCTCGGGGTCGTCCTGGAAGGCCTGGCGGGCCGCCAGCAGTATCACGTGCCGGATGGTCTCGGGCCACGGCTCGTCCGCCGGCCGGGCGCGCAGTTCCTCCACGATGACCGGGTCGTACTCGTCGGTGAGGACGATGTCCTCCTTGGTCGGGAAGTACCGGAAGACCGTCGACGGCGACACCTCGGCGCGTTCGGCGATCTGGTCGATCGTCGTGGCGTCGTAACCCTGCTCCTCCACCAGCGCGTACATCGCCGTGCGGATCGCTTCGCGGGTCTTGATCTTCTTGCGCTCACGGAGGCTCGGCCCGGGGCGGTCGGCGGAGGAGGTGCGTGCGGCCGTCATGGGAGTCATTGTCAGGCATCCGTCTTCACCGCGGCCATCTCGGGGCCTCCGCTTTCCGTACGGCGCCTCCCGGTCGTCCCAGCCGTCCCCGGCAGGAAGGCCGCCGACAGCAGCGCCGAGACGAGGGCGGCGATTCCGCATACCAGCAGGGCCAGGGTCATGCCGTGGACGTAGGCGCCGTTCGCGGAGGCCGCGAGGTGCGCCGAGCCGGTCCTCTCGGCGATCAGATGTGCGGCGACCACCGAGTCCCCCGCGGTGTCGGTGAGTCCGGCGGGCAGGCCGGTCACGTCGAGGCGGTCCCGGTAGGCGCTCGCCAGCAGGCTGCCGAGAAGGGCGATGCCGATGGCGCTGCCGACCTGACGCAGGGTCATCAGCAGTCCGGAGCCGCTGCCGGCCCGGTCGGCGGGCAGGGTGCCGAGGGCGCCGGACATCGCGGGCACCACCGAGAACCCGAAGCCGAGGCCGGCGACGGACAGCCACAGCGCGGTGAAGCCGTAGCCCGAGTCGCCCGTCGTACGGCTGCCCAGGAGCGCGGCGAAGGCGAGGACGACGAGTCCCGCGCTGACCACGGCCCGTGGGCCGAAGCGGTCGACGACCGGCTGCGCGGCCCGCGCGGCGACCATCAGCCCGCCCATCATCGGCAGCAGCCGCACCCCGGTGCCGAGGGCGTCATGGCCGAGGACGGCCTGGAGGTAGGGCGGCAGGACGAAGAGCAGGCCGGACAGGACGAACATCACCAGGGTCGCGGCGAGCGTGTTGAACAGGAATCCGCGCTGGGCCAGCAGCCCCATGTCCAGCATGGGCCGCACGGCCCGCCGCTCACGCAGGACGAGCACGGTGATCAGGACGACGGCTGCGGCGGACATCGCGAGCACCAGGGGGTCGCCCCAGCCCCGGGTGGGCGCCTCGATGATCGCGTAGATGAGCGCGCCGAGTCCGGTCGCGGTGAGCGCGGTGGAGACGGTGTCGACCCGGGGCGAGGCGGGGTCGCGGGTCTCCGGCAGCAGCAGGACGCAGGCGGCGATGCCGATCGCGGCCATCGGCAGGTTGATCAGGAAGACCGAGCCCCACCAGAAGTGGTTGAGCAGCCAGCCGCCGATGATCGGACCGAGCGGCAGACCGAGGGTCGAGGCGGCGGAGACGATGCCCACGGCCTTGGTGCGCTCCTCGGGCCGGAACAGGGACGGCAGCACCGACAGCGCGAGCGGGGTGACCAGCGCGCCGCCGACGCCCATCAGCGCGCGGGCCGCGATCACCCAGTTCACGTCCTCGGCCAGCGCGCCCATACCGGAGCCGACGAGGAAGATCGCGAGGCCGGTGATGAGCATCCGGCGCCGTCCGAAGCGGTCGCCCAGCAGGCCGGCCGGGAGCATCAGTGCCGCGAAGACGACGACGTAGGAGTCCGCCATCCACTGCTGCTCGCCGGTGGTCGCGTCGAGTTGCCCGGCCATGGTCGGCAGGGCCACGTTGAGGATCGTCATGTCGAAGCCGAGCGTGAGCATGCTCGCGACCAGGGCGCCGAGGGCCCACCAACGGCGGGGGTCGCGCCCCGCCTCCGAAGCGTTCGTGACAGTAACCATGAAATGACAGTAGCTATCAAAATCCAGTTACTGTCAAACTCTCCCCGATGTCAGAGCATGAAAATGGCCACGGCTCGCAAGCCGTGGCCAGGAAGGAGGCGGGAAGTAGGCGGAAAACCGACCCTACGCGTGCTGATACGCCACCAGCGAGATGCCGACGTAGTGGACGACGAACGCGGCGAGCGTGAGGGAGTGGAAGACCTCGTGGAAGCCGAACCAGCGCGGTGAGGGGTTCGGCCGCTGGATGCCGTAGATCACGCCGCCCGCGCTGTAGAGCAGCCCGCCGACGATCACCAGGACCAGCACGGCGATGCCGCCCGTGCGCATGAAGTCCGGGAGGAAGAACACCGCCGCCCAGCCCATCGCGATGTAGCACGGCGTGTAGAGCCAGCGCGGGGCGCCGACCCAGAAGACCCGGAAGGCGATGCCCGCCAGCGCCGCGCCCCAGATGCTCCACAGCAGCCACTGGCCCTTGGACTCCGGCAGGAGCAGCAGGGTCAGCGGGGTGTAGGTGCCGGCGATGATCAGGAAGATGTTCGCGTGGTCCAGGCGGCGCAGGACGCCGTCCATGCGCGGGCTCCAGTCGCCGCGGTGGTAGAGCGCGCTCACGCCGAACAGCAGGCAGGCGGTGAGGGCGTAGATGCCGCAGGCGATCCGGCCCCGGGTGGAGTCCGCGAGGGCGGTGAGGACCAGGCCGGCGATGAGTGCGGCCGGAAACATCGCGAGGTGCAGCCAGCCGCGCAGCTTGGGTTTGACCGGATGCGGCAGGGAGAGCGCGACGGGACCACGGCCGGCGGCCGGCGTGTCCGTGGGCGCGTCGGGAACGGGCGCAGTCATGGGCCGCATCGTACCTACGGAACCGTAAGTTACGGATCAATCAAGCCGGTTAAGCGGCGAAGAGTGGCCATCATCTCACGGTGCCGTGCAGCCACGCCTCCCTGCTTCATCTCAAGGAATCTTCCGCTGAACGCCAAGTGGACGCAAAGAGACGCGGTTATGCGTGGCAATCCTCACTCTGCTCACCTGTGACGCCGTCTGGACAGATGGGCGCGAGCGTCGGATGATCAGATGAGTGCGGTCGGCACCGGATGAGCGCCCAGAGGTCGAACCCGTGAAGCAGCATCCGGGCCGCAGCCCCCACGGGGCCTCCAACACAAAACCCCTCATTTAGGAGCGATCGTGGCGCGCGACATCGCGGCTCCCACCGTCATCCCCACCAACCATCAGGAACTGATCTCGTGGGTCAACGAGATCGCCGAACTGACGCAGCCGGACAGCGTGGTCTGGTGTGACGGATCCGAGGCCGAGTACGAGCGACTGTGCGGGGAGCTCGTCGAGAAGGGCACCTTCAAACGCCTCGACCCGATCAAGCGCCCCAACTCCTACTACGCCGCTTCCGACCCGACCGATGTCGCCCGGGTCGAGGACCGGACGTTCATCTGCTCCGAGAAGGAGGAGGACGCCGGCCCGACCAACCACTGGAAGGCCCCCGCCGAGATGCGGGAGATCTTCGCCGGTGAGAAGGGCGTCTTCCGCGGATCGATGCGGGGCCGGACGATGTACGTCGTCCCGTTCTGCATGGGTCCCCTCGGCTCGGACCTCTCCGCGATCGGGGTCGAGATCACCGACTCCGCCTATGTCGCGGTCTCCATGCGCACCATGACCCGCATGGGACAGCCCGTCCTGGACGAGCTGGGCTCCGACGGTTTCTTCGTGAAGGCCGTCCACACGCTCGGCGCCCCCCTCGAGGAGGGCCAGGCGGACGTCCCGTGGCCGTGCAACTCCACCAAGTACATCTCGCACTTCCCCGAGGGCCGCGAGATATGGTCCTACGGCTCCGGCTACGGCGGCAACGCGCTGCTCGGCAAGAAGTGCTACGCCCTGCGCATCGCCTCCGTCATGGCCCGCGACGAGGGCTGGCTGGCCGAGCACATGCTCATCCTCAAGCTCACCCCGCCGCAGGGCGAGTCCAAGTACGTCGCCGCCGCCTTCCCGTCCGCCTGCGGCAAGACCAACCTCGCCATGCTGGAGCCGACGATCTCCGGCTGGACGGTCGAGACGATCGGCGACGACATCGCCTGGATGCGCTTCGGCGAGGACGGCCGCCTCTACGCGATCAACCCCGAGGCCGGCTTCTTCGGCGTCGCGCCCGGCACCGGTGAGCACACCAACGCCAACGCGATGAAGACCCTGTGGGGCAACTCGGTCTTCACCAACGTGGCGCTGACCGACGACAACGACATCTGGTGGGAGGGCATGACGGAGGAGACCCCGGCCCACCTCACCGACTGGAAGGGCAACGACTGGACTCCGTCCTCGGAGACCCCCGCCGCCCACCCCAACGCCCGCTTCACCGTGCCCGCCTCGCAGTGCCCGATCATCGCGCCCGAGTGGGAGGACCCCAAGGGCGTGCCGATCTCGGCGATCCTCTTCGGCGGGCGCCGCGCCAGCGCGGTCCCGCTGGTGACGGAGTCCTTCGACTGGAACCACGGCGTCTTCCTCGGCGCGAACGTGGCCTCCGAGAAGACCGCCGCCGCCGAGGGCAAGGTCGGCGAACTGCGCCGCGACCCCTTCGCCATGCTGCCGTTCTGCGGCTACAACATGGGCGACTACATGGGCCACTGGGTCGACGTCGCCAAGGGCAAGGACCAGGCGAAGCTGCCGAAGATCTACTACGTCAACTGGTTCCGCAAGAACGACGAGGGCAAGTTCGTCTGGCCCGGCTTCGGCGAGAACAGCCGCGTCCTGAAGTGGATCGTCGAGCGCCTCGAGGGCAAGGCCGAGGGCGTCGAGACCCCGATCGGCATCCTGCCGACCAAGGAGGCCCTCGACACCAAGGGGCTCGATCTGGCCGACGCCGACCTCGACTTCCTCCTCACGGTCGACAAGGAGATCTGGCGCGAGGAGGCCGCACTGGTCCCCGAGCACCTCAACACCTTCGGCGACCACACCCCGAAGGAGCTGTGGGACGAGTACCACGCTCTGGTGCAGCGCCTGGGCTGACGCCCTCCCCCTACGCCGCGGCCGGCGCCGATCGTGCCCTGACCAGCTCCATCGTCACAGCCGGCCGCGGTGACAGCACCAACCGCACCACAGACCGGCGAGGTTCCGCACAACGGCGTGGGGAGCCACAGGCCTGTCGTCACGCCCGTCCGCCCCGACGGGAGGTGACGGCAGGCCTTCGCCCGTCTCACCGTGGCGCGAAGACCCACATCCGCAGCAGCGTGAAACGCAGCACCGTCGCGGCGCCATTGGCGACGATCAGTGCGCCGACCTCAACGGACGTCGAGTCCGACAGGGTCCGGTGCACCAACGCCAGGGCGCCGCTGCTGAGCGCGAGCCCGGCGGCGAAGGCCACCAGCCCCTGGAGCTGATGCCGGGCGGCTCCCTCCGTGCCGCGCACCCGGAAGGTGAACCGGCGGTTGGCGGCGGTGTTCGCCACCGTGGTGACCAGCAGCGCGACCAGGTTGGCGAGCTGGGCGTCGAGCACCGGCCGCAGCGCCGTGAACAGGCCGAGATGGGCGAGGGTGGACAGCACACCGATGACCGCGAACAGGGGGAGCTGCTGGGCCACCCCGGCGGCGGGGCGGGGTGCGTGTGTCTGGGCGCGCTGAGCCATCCCAGCATTGTACGGTAAGTGAGCAAATATTACCGTAGGTGAGCAAGCCGGGCGCTTTTCGCTACCCCGGCCCGCTCCGGAGACGTACAGGGACCGCCGCATGATCGAGTCGTCAGTCGAGGTGCAGGTCGAGCCGTCGGTCGAGCTGTCGGTCGTGATCCCGATGTTCAACGAGGAAGAGGCCCTGCCCGCTCTGGCGGAGCGGCTGCGGCCGGTGCTCGACGGGACGGGGGAGACGTACGAGGTCCTCGCGGTGGACGACGGTTCCACGGACGGCACGGCCGGTCAACTGGCGCGCCTGCGGGACGGCTGGCCCCAGCTGCGGGTGGTGCGACTGCGCCGCAACAGCGGACACCAGGCCGCGCTGACCGCCGGCCTGCACCACGCCCGCGGCCACTACGCGGCGAGCCTCGACGCCGACCTCCAGGATCCCCCGGAGAAGATCCCCGAGATGCTCGCGCTGGCCCGCTCCCGGCACCTGGACATCGTCTACGGCGTGCGCGGCAACCGCTCCAGCGACACCGGCTTCAAACGCCGTACCGCCGCCGTCTACTACTGGCTCATGCGCCGCATGGTCGGCGACCATGTCTCCGCCCAGGCCGGCGACTTCCGGCTGCTGTCGCGCAACGCCCTCGACGCCCTGCGGGCCCTGCCCGACCAACCGCAGGTGTACCGGCTCCTCATGCCCTGGTTCGGCTTCCCCAGCGGCGAGGTCGTCTACCGCCGCGACCCCCGCGTCGCCGGTCGCACCAAGTACCCCCTGCGCAAGATGGTCCTGCTGGCGGTCGACAGCGTCATCAGCTTCTCCGTCGCCCCGCTGCGGCTGGCCGTCTGGCTCGGCACGCTCGCCTTCTGCGTCTGCCTCGCCATGGTCGGCTACACGCTGGCCGTGTACGCGGCGGGCGACACCACCCGCGGCTGGACCTCGCTGATCATCGCCGTGCTCTTCGTCGGCGCCGTCCAGCTCATCTGCCTGGGCGTGCTGGGCGAGTACATCGGCCGTCTCTACACCGCCGCCCAGCAACGCCCGACGTACTACGTGGCCGAGGACACCGGTGACCGGGTTCCCGCGGCGGTCGCGGGACGTTCGTAGGACACCCCCGGCTCCCGCCCCCGGCGCAGCTCGCGGGCGGTCGTACGGACCACGGCCAGCAGCGCCAGCAGCATCAGCGCGCTGTGCGCGGGCATCGACAGATACGGTGCCAGCTGCCCGGAGTTGCACTTCAGATAGCTGCCGAACGAGGCGAGCTGAACCAGCACCGGCACATACCAGAGCCGCCGGGGCAGCGCGAACGCGGCCGTCACGGTGAGCACGTCCGCGACATAGAAGTACCGCTCGTGCATCGAGGGCAGCAGGAAGGGCACCACGATCGCGGAGCAGACGGCCGTCAACACGACCTGGGTGTCGGTGGGTCGGGGCCCGTCGGGCCGGCCGCGCCGCAGGGCCCACACCGTCAGTGCGGCCAGGAGCGCCACGAGCGTCCCCGCGACCAGCACACCCGCCGTGCGCACGGCGTCCGTGTCACCGGGCACCGAGACGAACTCGTAGAGGGACGGCGCGTTGACGGACAACAGGCGGTAGGTGCCCGTCTGCCGGGCGTAGACCGTCAGCAGCCGCCACGGGTCGGCGCCGAGCGCGAGAGCGGGCAGGTCGAGGACGAGGTACGCCCCCGGAACGGCGAGCAGGCTCCGCCACGGCACCCGGCCCAGCAGCACCAGCACGAGCAGGAACGGGAAGAGGAACACGGCCTGGAACTTGAACGCCAGCGCGACCCCGAAGAACGTGCACGCCCACCACGGCCGGTGGCGCAGCACCTGGTGGATTCCACCGACCAGGAAGGCCGCGTAGACGGCGTCGCACTGTCCCCACCAGCCGCTGTTGGTCACGACGGTCGGCAGGAAGAGCACCACCGCGCCCGCGCCGAACGCCGCCCAGGAAGGGGTGGGCCGGAGCCGGGCGACGATCCGGAAGGTGGTGTACGCCAGTGCCAGGTCGAAGAGGATCGAGACGCACTTGATGCCCGTCAACGGGGACAGCGGCAGGTAGGTCAGCGCGGCCAGCAGGTAGAGGTAGGGGACGTTGTAGTCCGAGAAGCCGGGGTCGGCGAGGGCCTGGAACCCGCCGTGGTCGGCGATGTGCCGGGTCCAGGGCTCGAGAAAGGTGACGTAGTCCCCCGACTTGTCGGCCATCAGGAAGACGCGGGCCGAGAGGGCTGCCACCACGGTCGTGTACGCGGCCAGCGCAAGCACCGTCCGGTCGACCCGCACCGGCGAGGCGTTGGACGTCATGTCGTGCTCCCGTTCCTGAACGGTGCCGGCACTTCGGAACGGAGCGAGGGATCGGCCGTCATGGCCAGACGGAATTCCTCCGCGGCTTCCCGGCCGCGGTTCTTGCGCGCCCAGATCTCCCCGAGGTGCAGATGGGCCGAGGCCGCCTGTGGCTCGATGCCGACGACGCGTTCCAGGAGTCCCATGGCGCGGTCGGGATCGCTCGGCTTCAGCAGGATCGCCTCGTTGAAGAGGGCCGACACGAAGGTCGGATCGATCTTCAGGGACTTCTCGTAGGCCGTGCGGGCCTCGGCCGTCCGTCCGCCCTCATGGGCGATGACGCCCAGGTTGTACCAGGCGAACTTGTTCCGCGGGTCCAGTCTCAGCACCTGCTGGTACGTACGGACGGCCCCTTCGGAATCGTGGCTCCCCTGCAGCAGAAGGCCGACCTGGACCAGTGCGGCGGCCTGGCTCGTCGGATTCACCGACGGCCGGGCGGCCGGGGACTCCGGGGTCGCCGCCGCGTGGGAATGCACCGCCCACGCCATCACTGCGGTGGCGACCGCGGCCGCAGCGGTGAGCATGACCAACAAATGCCTGCGTTTCACCGTGTCAAATTACGACAAACGCAGAAAAAAATATGGCGCCCGGTCCGCGCGTCGCTGCGGGTGCACGCGGACCGGGGCCGTCTGGGGGACCCCGGAGGGTCAGCCGGCGGTGCTCAGTTCCTTCTCCTCTGCCAGGGCGGCGGCGTGCGCGTCCATGCGCTCCGCCGCCAGGATCGCCGCCGCCGTGTCCGCGCGGGACGCGGCGACGACCAGGGCGCGCCCGGCGAGGGAGTGCGCCCGCTGGTGCAGGGCCGCGCGGCGGGACATGCGGCCGGCGGAGGGGGCGGCGCGGACCGGCGTCCGTCCTCCCCGCAACCGGGTCACCTGCTGCGCGAGCCGTGCGGCCGCGGCGTCGAGATCGGCGGACGGTGCCGGTCCGCGCAGTTCGTCCGTGACGGCGAGCAGCGCCGCGAGATGACCGGCGAGCTGAATGTCCAGCTCCTCCTCGCGGGAGCGGTGGGGGAAGTCCGAGGCGCCGGCCATCGTGCTGTGGACCGACTTGGTGCGGATCGGCTCGTACATGAGGATGGCCTCCTGTGCTCTGACAGGAAGCCATCCTAGCTTAGATTTCGTCTAAAGTTGAGCCGTTCACAGAACAGGACGAATGCTCACCGATCGTGAGCTCAGGGCTGGCCGTAGCCGTCGAGGAAGCGTCCGATGCGGCCCACGGCGTCCCGCAGATCCGTCGCCGTCGGCAGGGTCACCACCCGGAAGTGGTCCGGCTCCGGCCAGTTGAAGCCGGTGCCCTGGACGACCATGATCTTCTCCTGCCGCAGCAGGTCCAGGACCATCTGCCGGTCGTCCTTGATCTTGAAGACGGTGGGGTCGAGCCGGGGGAACAGATACAGCGCCCCCTTCGGCCGTACGCACGTCACCCCCGGGATCTGCGTCAGCAGCTCGTACGCCGTGTCCATCTGCTCCTTGAGCCGCCCGCCCGGGAGCACCAGGTCGTTGATGGACTGCCGTCCGCTGAGGGCGGCCACGACTCCGTGCTGGCCCGGCATGTTCGCGCACAGGCGCATGTTCGCCAGGATCGTCAGGCCCTCGATGTAGGAGTCGGCGTGCGCGCGCGGGCCGGAGATCGACATCCAGCCGACCCGGTAGCCGGCCACCCGGTAGGCCTTCGACATCCCGTTGAACGTGAGCGTCAGCAGGTCCGGGGCCACGGCGGCGGTCGGCGTGTGCGTGGCGCCGTCGTAGAGGATCTTGTCGTAGATCTCGTCGGAGCAGACGAGCAGGTTGTGGCGCCGCGCGATGTCGGTCAGCCCCTGGACCATCGCCCTGTCGTACACCGCCCCCGTCGGATTGTTCGGGTTGATGATCACGATCGCCTTGGTGCGGTCGGTGACCTTGCGCTCGACGTCCGCGAGGTCGGGCATCCAGTCCGACTGCTCGTCGCAGCGGTAGTGGACGGCCGTACCGCCGGAGAGCGACACGGCGGCCGTCCACAGCGGATAGTCGGGCGACGGCACGAGCACCTCGTCCCCGTCGTCCAGCAGCCCCTGCATCGCCATCACGATCAGCTCGGAGACGCCGTTGCCGATGAAGACGTGCTCGACGTCCGTCTCTATCCCGAGTGTCTGGTTGTGCATCACGACGGCCCTGCGCGCGGCCAGCAGTCCCTTGGCGTCGCCGTAGCCGTGCGCCGTCGAGACGTTGCGGAGGACGTCCTCCAGGATCTCCGGCGGGGCCTCGAAGCCGAAGGCGGCCGGATTGCCGGTGTTCAGCTTCAGAATGCGGTGACCAGCCGCTTCGAGACGCATCGCCTCCTCGAGAACCGGACCCCGGATCTCGTAACAGACATTGGCGAGCTTGGTCGACTGGATCACCTGCATGTCTGGGAGCTTACGGCTCGGTAACGCTCCTTGGGGCGTGTTTCTCGCCACGCGGGTCGGGTGATTTGTTCGGTTATCGCCCGCGGCTGTCCCAGGGACCCCACCCGTCCCTACAATGCGCGGCCATGTCCAGGCCAGGTGAGAGTGGCGTGCCCCCGGTGCGGCCGATCGTGTACCACCCCGACGCCGAGACCGACCCGTCGTCGTACGAGCGGTACGCCGATCCGGCGGCGGCGCACGGGTGGCAGAACGCGTACGACGAGACCCAGCAGCTGCCGCGGATCGCTCCCGTCGAGGGCGACGTTCCGGCCGGCCGGGCGGAACGCCGGCGCGCCGCGCGCCGGACGGGCGGCCGGCGCTCGCGGCGGGTGGTGGCCGCGGCGGGGGCGGTGGGCGCGGTGTCGCTGGCCGCCCTGGTGGCGGGGGTGTCCCTCACCTCCTCCGGTTCGCCGGCGGGGGTGGAGCAAAGCGAGCACGGGGGTACGCGCTCGGCGTCCGGTGACACGGTGAGCCCGTCGGAGTCCCCGTCCGCGAGCGGCTCCGCCGGGGCCGCGAGCGCGTCCGCGTCGCCGAGCGAGGGTTCGGTGCGGTCCGGGGCCACGGCGTCCGGCTCGCCGCCGGCTTCGTCGTCGGCCGGGGTTGCCGGCAGTCCGGCGGTGAGCGGCTCGACCTCCGCTTCGGCCTCCGGGGCGGCGAAGGGGAAGGCCGGGAAGGGGCGGGGAGCGGGAAAAGGCGGCCGGTAGGCCGGGTGCCTACCGAGTCGGGTGATGCCTCTGTGGACTCCGGTGGCTGAAAGGCGACCCTTGTTCTCTCCTCTGTGTGCACTAACAATGCGCATGACAAAACAGCGGGCGGCCGGAAGATCTCCGGTCGCCTTGTCGTAAGAGGGGACCCCCACATGAGAAAGCCTCTCGTTGCCGTCGTTTTCGCCCTGGCCGTCGCCGGGGCCGGTGCGGCACCCGCGGTCGCGGCACCCGTGAGCGCGGAGCCCGCGGCCAAGGCGCAGACCAAGGCGGCCGCGCCGACGCTCCAGGCGGTCAACCTCGCCGGGACCGTGGCGCTCAGCAACTGTTCGGGATCGGTCATCCGCTTCCCGAACTCCCTGGACACCGACCCCGCACTGGTGCTCAGCAACGGTCACTGCCTGACCTCCGGCTTCCTGGACCCGGGCGAGGTCGTCACCAACCAGACCTCCACCCGTACCTTCGGGCTGCTCAACTCCGCCGGCACGCGGGTCGCGACGCTGCGCGCAAGCAAGCTCGCCTACGCGACGATGACCGACACGGACGTCTCGATCTACCAGCTCACCAGCACCTACGCGACGATCAAGAGCTCCTACGGGATCTCCGCGCTGACCGTGCAGGCCACCCACCCGACCGCCGGCACCGCCATCACCGTGGCGTCCGGCTACTGGAAGACGCTCTACAACTGCAACATCGACGGGTTCGTGTACCGGCTGAAGGAGGGCGACTGGACCTGGAAGGACTCAGTCCGTTACACCTCGGCCTGCCAGACCATCGGCGGCACCTCCGGCTCGCCGGTGATCGACCAGTCCACCGGCAAGGTCGTCGCCGTCAACAACACCGGCAACGAGGACGGCCAGACCTGCACGGAGAACAACCCGTGCGAGGTCGACGCGAGCGGCAACGTCACCGTCCGCGAGGGCATCAACTACGCCCAGGAGATCTACCAGATCCCGGCCTGCTTCACGACCGGCAACCAGCTCAACCTGAACGCGAGCGCCTGCACCCTGCCGAAGCCGTAGGGCACGCGCCGCAGGGTACGCAGGGGCGTTCCGTCACATGGGACTGCGACGGACCGCCCGGCCCGCCAGGGTGTCCGTCCGGCGGCCGTCCTCGATGACGAAACGGCCGTCGACCAGGACGTGGGGGATGCCGGTCGGAGGTGTCCGAGGCTTCTCGAAGGTCGAGCCCGCCGCCACGGTGGCCGGGTCGAAGAGCACGAGGTCCGCCTTGTAGCCCTCGCGGACCAGGCCACGGTCGGGGAGGCGGAGGCGGGCCGCCGGGCGTGAGGTGAGATGGGCTACGCACTCCTCCAGGGAGAGGACACCCAACTCCCTTACGTATCGGCCGAGATAGTGCGGGAACGTGCCGTATGCGCGGGGGTGCGGCTTGGCGCCTCGGAGGATGCCGTCCGAGCCTCCGGTGTGGACCGGATGCCGCATGATCGCCCGCACGTTCTCCTCGTGCCCGACGTGCTGGAGGATCGTCGGGCCGAGCCGGTCGTCCAGGAGGAGCCTGCGGGCGGTGGTCCACGGGGTCTCGCCGCGCGCGTCCGCCGACTGCTGGATCGTACGGCCGACGGCATCCGTGAGCTCCGGCCGCGTCACGCCCGAGATCTCGATCGTGTCCCACTCGACGGGGACGCCGTGGCAGCCGTCGGCGCCGACGGCCTCCATGTGATGGCGGATCCGCTCGGCCGTCGCCTCGTCCGCGAGCCGCCCGAGGGTCTCCTCCGGCCCGCCCTCGCTCGCCCAGCTCGGCAGCAGGGCCACCAGGGTGGTGCAGCCGGGGGTGTAGGGATACGTGTCCAGGCTGATGTCGGCGCCGGCCGCCAGCGCCTCGTCCAGCAGTGCCAGCAGCTCGGGCGCCCGGCCCTTGTTCACGCCGAAGTTCATGGTGGCGTGGGCCAGGTGGAGGGGGCAGTCCGCCTCGCGGGTCAGGGCCACCATCTCCGCGTACGCCTCCAGCGCGCCCGCCCCGTAGGAGCGGTGGTGGGGGCAGTAGTAGCCGCCGTAGCGGGCCACCACCCGGCACAGTTCGGTCAGTTCGGCGCCCTTCGCGTACATCCCGGGCGTGTACGTGAGCCCCGACGACATGCCGACCGCGCCCTGCTCCATCCCCTCCGCGACCAACTGCCGCATGCGGTCCAGCTCCTGGGGTGTCGCCTCGCGGTCCTCCCAGCCGACGGCGAGCGCGCGGACCGTGCCCTGGGGGATCAGATAGGCCGCGTTGACGGCGATGCCCCGGTCCAGGCGGTCCAGGTACTCGCCCACCGAACGCCAGTCGAAGTCGATGTCGTCGCCGTAGCCGTTCCAGCCCGTGATCGCCCGGCGGACCTCTTCCAGCGTGCGGTCGTCGACCGGGGCGTACGACAGTCCGTCCTGGCCGAGGACCTCCAGCGTGACGCCCTGCGCGGCCTTCGCACCGTGGTCCGGGTCGCGGAGCAGGGCCAGGTCGCTGTGGGCGTGCATGTCGATGAAGCCGGGGGAGAGGACGAGCCCTTCCGCGTCCACCTCCCGCCGTGCCATGGGCCGTTGGCAGCCCGCTGCGGCCGCCTCCCGCACGATGGAGACGATCCTGCCGCCGTCGACGACGACATCGGCGCGGTACGACGGCTCGCCGCTGCCGTCCACGACGTCCGCGTCCCGGAAGACGAGCTCCTCCACGACGGGCCTCCTAGAAGAACGTGCGGATGTAGTCGACGACCGTGCCGTCCGCCTCGACCAGCGGGATCAGCTGCCACTTGTCGAAGGACGTGCACGGATGGGACAGCCCCATCCCCAGCCAGTCCCCGACCTCCAGGTCCGCCTCGTCGGTCGTCCGCAGCCACGCGTGCTGGTCGGACAGTCCGGTCACCGAGACGCCGGTCGCCGGGCGCTCGACGCCGTCACGGCGGACCACCTGGGCGAACGGGAGATCGAGGTCGTGCGCCGCGTCCCGCTTGCCCGCGTTGACGAACGCCTGGTCGGCGGAGGGGCGGGAGACGACCTGCGCCCACAGACGGAAGGCCGGCTCCAGGGCGCCCTCCTCGGGGACCCGGTTGAAGGGCGTCAGTCTGCGGTAGTGGCCGTCGTCGTGCGAGACGTACGCGCCCGAACGCAGCAGCTTCAGTACCGGGGAGGAGAGTGCGGGGATCTCGGCGAAGACGCCGGCGACCGCGTCGAACCAGGCGCTGCCGCCCGCGCTGACGACGATCTCCTCCACGCCGGCGAACCGCCCCGCCTTGTCGAAGTCGACGGCGAGCGCCACCAGCCGGAGCAGCCAGGCCCGCACCCGCTCCGGGTCGGCCCGCGGGACCTCGCCCTCGTACCCGGCCACCCCGACCAGCCGCAGGGTGGGGGCCGCCGCCACCGCGTCGGCGACCGCCGCGCACTCCGCCTCCGTACGGACGCCGGTACGGGCGCCCTCGCCCGCCGCCAGCTCCACCACGACCTCCAGGGGGCGGTCCGTGACGCCGCGCAGGGCCGCGTCCATCAGCTCCACCCCCCGAACCGAGTCGACGTAACAGACGAGCCGGAAGTCCGGGTCGGCGGACAGCTGCCCGGCGATCCAGCGCAGCGCAGCCGGGTCCACCACCTCGTTCGCGAGGAACACCCGCTGGATGCCGTACGCCCGGGCCACCCGGACCTGGTGCGGGACGGCGAGGGTGATGCCCCAGGCGCCGTAGTCGATCTGCCGCTGGAAGAGCTGGGGCGCCATGGTCGTCTTGCCGTGCGGGGCGAAGGCGAGGCCGTGGCGGGTCGCGTACGTCTCCATCAGGCGCAGGTTGTGCTCCAGCCGCTCGGCGGAGAGGGCCAGGACGGGGGTGGCGAAGCCGTCGGTGAAGAGATTGCGGCGCTGGGCGGCCAGCGCGGCGACGGTGAGGCCGTCGGCGTCCGGCGGGAGGCCCTTGAAGCGGTGGTCGACATGTTCCTCGGCGAGTCCGGCGAGCGCCTCGGTGCTCATGGAACCTCCCTGATGAGGAGCGTTGCAGTAGGTGCAACGTCCATTGCGTATATCGCTTACTGCTGTCTAACATCTCGGCCAACGCGGGGTCAACGGAGCCGCCTCGACCCCATGGACATCGGAGCCACGACGATCGTGACCGAGACCGGAGCCCGCAACGCCCCCGACGCGGTGGACGTCGTCGCGCTCGGCGAGTCCATGGTCACCTTCCTTCCCTCCCGGCCGGGCCGCCTCGCCGACGTGCCGTCCTTCGACCGGGCCATCGGCGGCGCGGAGTCCAACGTGGCCTGCGTGCTGGCGGCGGCCGGGCACGCAGTGCGCTGGGTCAGCCGGGTGGGGGCGGACGGGTTCGGCGACCATCTCGTCGAGACGATTGCGTCGTACGGGGTGGACGTGACCTCCGTACGGCGGGACGCCGACCGTCCGACCGGCGTCTACTTCCGCACCGCGGGGGACCGGGGCACCGACGCGCACGAGGTGGCCTACTACCGGGCCGGATCGGCTGCTTCCGCGATGTCCGTCGACAACGTGGACCTGGCGGCGGCGCGGTCGGGACGCGTCCTGCACCTGTCGGGGATCACGGCCGCCCTGTCCGAGGACTGTCTGGGGCTGCTGCGCGAGCTCACGGCCCCCCGGCCGGGCCGGCCGCTCGTCTCCTTCGACGTCAACCACCGGCCCCGGCTGTGGACGGACGACACCGGCCCCCAGGTGCTGCTGGAGCCGGCGCGCGGCGCCGACCTCGTCTTCGTCGGCGAGGACGAGGCCGAGGAGGTATGGGGCCTGAGGGGCGTCGACGCCATCCGCACCGCCTTCCCCGGCCCGGAGGTGCTCGTCGTCAAGCAGGGCGAGCGCGGGGCGACCGTCTTCGACAAGGGGAGCGTCCTCCACGTCCCGGCCCCGCGCGTCGACGTCGTCGCCGCCGTCGGGGCCGGCGACGCCTTCGCCGCCGGCTTCCTGTCCGCCACGCTGCGCGGACTGCCGGTGCGCGACCGGCTCCGGCACGGGCATCTGTGGGCCGCCGCCGCCCTCACCGTCCCCGGCGACCTCGCCGTCCCCCCTTCCCGTGACCACGCCGACCGCCTCGCCGCCCTCGACGACACCGCGTGGGGGACACTTCGACTCGGCCCCGGCTGGACGCAAGCCGCAGCGGCCCCGGAGGAGGTACGCACCCCATGAGCCAGACCGTCGACCGAGCCCTGAGCATCCTGCCGCTGCTCGCCGAGGGCCCCGCCGACCTCGGACAGGTCGCCGACCGCCTCGGCGTGCACAAGTCGACCGCCCTGCGGCTGCTGCGCACCCTCCACGAGCACGGACTCGTCTACCGCCAGTCCGACCAGCGCTACCGGCTCGGCGCCCGCCTCTTCGCCCTCGCCCAGGAGGCGATGGAGAACCTCGACATCCGCGAGATCGCCCACCCCCACCTGGTACGGCTGAACGAGCAGTGCGGGCACACCGTGCACCTCGCCGTGTACGAGGAGGGAGAGGTCCTCTACATCGACAAGGTGGAGAGCCGCTACCCGGTGCGGATGTACTCACGGATCGGCAAGCCGGTCGCCATCACGGTCGCCGCCGTCGCCAAGCTGCTCCTGGCCGACCTGCCCGAGGCCGAGCGGCGGGCGGTCGCCGAGAAGCTCGACTACCCCCTCTACACGGCCCGCTCCACTCCCAACGCCCCCGCCTTCCTGCGGGAGTTGGAGAAGGTGCGGGAACAGGGCTGGGCCACCGACCTCGGCGGCCACGAGGAGTCCATCAACTGCGTCGCCGCCCCCATCCGGGGCGCCGACGGCCGGACGGTCGCCGCGATGTCGGTCTCCGCGCCGAACGTCGTCGTCACCGCCGAGGAACTCCTCACCCTCCGCCCGCTGGTGCGCCGTACGGCGGACACGATCAGCGGGGAGTACTCCGGAAGAACGCCAGTGAAGGACGTGAAGGACACCCCGTGACCGAGAAGATCGCGCTCACCCCCAAGACCCACACCACCCCGCCGGCCACGTTCTCCCACGGAGTGCGGAAGGGGAACATCCTGCAGGTCGCCGGCCAGGTCGGCTTCCTCCCCGCCGAGGAGGGCAAGCCTCCGACGCCCGCCGGCCCCACCCTGCGCGAACAGACCCTCCAGACCCTCGCCAACGTCAGGGCGATCCTGGAGGAGGGCGGCGCGAGCTGGGACGACGTGATGATGATCCGTGTCTATCTGACGGACACGGCTCACTTCCCCGAGCTGAACGAGATCTACGACGCCTACTTCGAGGAGCAGGCCCTCACCGCCCCGCCCGCCGCCCGTACGACGGTCTACGTCGGCCTCCCCGCCGGGCTTCTCATCGAGATCGACGCGCTGGCCGTCCTCGGCTGAGACCTCGTCGACTCCCGCACCCCGTACGCCGGTACGGCGCCCCACCGGTGGGCGCCGGGCCGCGATCCCCCCTGCCCAGAAGCACCGTGCACTCACTCAGAGGACCCCCCATTGTCCTATTCCTCACTCGCGGCATCCGCCCCCACCCAGGCCCCGCCCCACACCGGTGGCCTGCTCCTCCTGATCGACGGTACGGCCGGCCTCCTGACGGTCGCCGCCCTCGGTATCGCCCTGCTCCTCTTCCTGATCATCAAGGTCAGGATCCAGCCCTTCGTCGCGCTCCTCGCGGTCTCCATAGCCGTCGGCCTGCTGGCGGGGCTGTCCGTCACGGAGCTCTTCGGCACCGTGCAGCGCTCGGACGCCGTCTCCACCATCGAGTCCGGGATGGGCGGCATCCTCGGCCATGTCGCGATCATCATCGGCCTGGGCACCATGCTGGGCGCGGTGCTCGAAGTCAGCGGCGGGGCGGAGGTGCTGGCGTCGAGGCTGCTGGGCCTCTTCGGCGAGAAGCGGGCCCCGCTGGCCATGGGCCTCACCGGCCTGATCTTCGGCATTCCGGTCTTCTTCGACGTGGGCATCTTCGTCCTCGCCCCGATCGTCTACGCGGCCGCCAAACGCGGCGGCAGGTCGATCCTCCTCTACTGTCTGCCGCTGCTGGCGGGCCTGTCGATGACCCACGCCTTCCTGCCCCCGCACCCCGGGCCGGTCGCGGCCGCCGGTCTCCTCCACGTGGACCTCGGCTGGGTCATCCTCATGGGTGTCGTCTGCGGCATCCCGGCGGTGCTGGCGGCGTGGGCGTTCTCGGCGTGGATCGGGCGGCGCCTCTTCGTCGCCGTACCGCAGGACATGGTCGAGGCGGCGGCGGAGGCGAAGCAGGCGGTCGTCGACGAGCAGCGCGCGCAGGGAGTGGTCCCGCGTGAGGACCCGGTGCCGCTGGGCACGGTCCTCGGCATCATCGGCACACCGCTGCTGCTCATCCTGGCGGCCACCTTCTCCTCGATCGCCCTGGACCCCTCCACGGGCCGCTCGGTGATCGAGTTCTTCGGCCATCCGTTCGTGGCCCTCACCATCGCCCTGCTGCTCGCCTACTACCTCCTCGGCATCCGGCGCGGCTGGTCCCGCAAGTCCCTGGAGACGGTGTCCACCGCGTCGTTGAAGCCGGTCGGCAACATCCTGCTGGTCGTCGGCGCGGGCGGGATCTTCGGCGCCGTCCTGAAGGCGAGCGGGGTGGCACAGGCCCTGTCGGACACCTTCAACGACGTCGGGCTGCCGGTGATCGTGCTGTCGTACCTGATCTCCGTGGTGCTGCGCGTCGCCCAGGGCTCGGCGACGGTGGCGATCGTGACGACGGCGGGCATCGTGGCACCGCTCCTGGCGGAGGGTCACCACTCCCAGGCCTTCGTCGCCCTCGTCATCATGGCCATCTCGGCGGGGTCCATTTTCGCCTCGCACGTCAACGACGGCGGCTTCTGGATGGTGGCGAAATACTTCGGCATCACCGAGCGGGACACCCTGAAGACCTGGACCGTGCTGGAGACGGTGCTGTCGGTGGTGGGGTTCGCGGTGGCGGCCGTATTGAGCCTCTTCGTGTAGGTCTCCGGTAACGAAGTAGGGGCTGGCTGTGTCCGGCACAGGATCTTCGACCATACTGCCCGCTGTGGAGCAGCGCATAGGTTCGAGCAGCCAGCCCCTGGAGGGCGCCGGATTCGACCCGGCATTCATCCCCGGGCTCACGTCGCCCGTGACCGCGGAGCCGGAGGAGGCGAAGGCGGCCGAGGAGGCCGCGGACGTCGAGGACGGCGACGACGTCCAGGACACGGTCGTCGAGGCCGGGGCGGAGGAGACTCCCGCCGAGGAGGAGGCGGACGAGTCCCCCGACGGGCCCGTCTTCGAGGCCTCCGATCGGCGGGCGCGGATCACCGCCGACGCCAAGGGCGTCCGGCTCCGGCTCGACGAGGAGGCGTGCGAGTTCCGTTGGGACGAGATCGGCGCGATCGAGACGGAGGCACCGCGCTTCGGCAAGCGGTTCACGATCACGGTGCACACCCCTGACCGCCGCTGGTACCCGATCGAGATCGAGGCGACGGCCAGGGCGCGCTTCAAGGAGTGGGAGGACCAGCTGGACGCGGTCCTGGACGCCTACTTCGAAGAAGGCGACGCCGAGGACGAGGACGCCGACCGGCCGGACGGGTCCTAGCCGCAGTACTGGGTCGCTTTCCCGATCGACCGGTACATGCAGTCAGCGTTCTCCAGCAACTGCAGCACCGCATCACGGTTGCGGGACGTCTCCCGCTCGATCACCTCGTCGGGCGGGTAGAACCCACCCCCGGAGCTGGACGCCGGATACATCTCGAAGGTGTACGAGAAGATCTTCTGCGTACCCCAGAGGTAGTCGTCGATCGACCCGTCGGTGATGTACAGGTCGCTGGACTGCTCCGCGGTGTACCCGTTGCTCGCGGCCATCTTCTGCCCGACAGCCTTGAACGCGGCGTTGTCGTCGGCCGTCATCCCGGTGGCCGTGTCGGCGGTGGTGTAGCCGAACGGCCACAGCACCAGCTGGCTGTAGGTGTGGAAGTCGATCCCGGCGGTGATCTGCTGCTTGCCGCCCACGACCCGGCTGCGCACGAAGTCGGCGACGACCTTCACCTCCGGCGCGGACTCGGCCGCCGAACCCCGGTAGGTCTCGGAGGACGTGGAGCCCGAGGAGCCGCCGCAGCAGCCCCACCGGTAGTTCCAGTTCCGGTTGAGGTCCGTACCGACGTACGAGGAACCCGAGTTGGGCTGGCGGTTCTTGCGCCACGAGCGGTAGGAGCCGGTGGCGATGTCGTACTCGCCGCCGTCCGGGTTGAGGTCGGGGACGATCCAGATCTCGCGGCCGTTGACCATGCTGGTGACGCGGGAGTCGGAGCCGTACCCGGCGCCCAGCTCGCGGATCAGGTACAGGGCCATCTCGACGGTGAGGTGCTCACGGGCGTGCTGGTGGTGGGTGAACAGCACCTCCGGCTCGGCCTCGTCGGTGCCGACGTTGTCGCTGATCTTGATGGCGACGATGTCCCGGCCGCTGTACGACTTTCCGATGACCCGCTTGCTCATGATGCCCGGGTAGGCGGCGATGCGCTGGTCGATCTCCGACGTCATCTCGGCGTAGTTGTGGTACTTGGAGTCGGCGGTCGGGAAGTCGTAGAGCCGCACCTCGCTCTCGGCGAGGCGGTCGGGGGCGGAGCCCAGCAGGGTGACCTCGTAGCCCTGCGCGCGCAGCTTCTTGACCTGGTCCGCCCGCCCGGAGACGACCACGGTCTCCTCGTCGGCCTCGTCGACGCTCACCCCGGCCTGGGCGATGGCGGTGCGGGTGAGGGGGGTGCTGTGGTCGACGTGGATCTCGTACTGACGGATGTCGTCGGCCGAGGAGGACGCCTTCGGGGCGCTGTCGGCCGAGGCGTCGGTGACCGCCGAGACGGGTGCCGCGAGGGCGAGGGCCAGCAGGGCGGCGAGGCCGGCGGTCCGTCTGCCGCTGCGGGCGCGGGTCGCGCCGGCGCCTGAGCCGCGGATGCGAAGTCGCATGAAGTCTCCTTGTGGGAGGGATGTGGGGGGTCGTCACTTCGTGCTGTGCGCTTGCTGTGTGCGGCGGTGCGGTGCCGCTCATGGTCCGAGGTTGGCATGGTCAGGTCAATAGGCGACAAGGAGTCGCTGGCCTGAATCATGCGGAACGCGGCGGCTGGTAGGGCGGCGCAGTGTACGCATGGGCGTGTCGCCGGGGGCAGTCCTCCGTGAAGTGCACCCGGGGGAGTGAGGGTGAGGTGCACATATGTGCATTCCGGGGAAGCCTGGGGGTCCGCACGAACGCACCACCCAGAGGACTGGCTGATCATGGGCGGATCAGCGCCACGCCGGGAGAGTCACCTGCCGGTGGAGACGACCAGCTTCGTCGACCGGCGGAGCGAACTGGCCGAAGGGCGCGAACTGTTGGCCAGGGCGAGACTGGTGACCCTGACGGGCCCGGGCGGTGTGGGCAAGACCCGCCTGGCCGGCCGGATCGCCGCCCGGGTCGAACGCGCCTTCCCCGACGGCGTCCGCTTCGTCTCCCTCTCCGGCGTGCACGACCCCGCCCTGGTCCCGCTGGCCGTGGCCGGCGCACTCGGCCTGCACGACTACTCCGAACGACCGGCGCTGGAGGCGCTGGTGGAGCGGGTACGGGAGCGGCGCCTGCTGCTGGTCATGGACAACTGCGAACACCTGCTGACCGCCTGCGCCGCGCTGGCCGGCGCCCTCCTGCACGGCACGGCCGGCATCCGCCTCCTCGCCACCAGCCGCCACCGTCTGGGCCTCACCGAGGAACACCTCATGGAGGTACGGCCGCTGCCGGTCCCCGACCCGGACGGTGACCTCACCGCCGCCGACGGCTACCCGGCGCTCGCCCTCTTCGCCGACCGGGCCGCCGCGGTGGTCCCCGGCTTCCGCCTCACGGCGGCCAACCGCGCCTCCGTCGCCCGCCTCTGCCGCCGCCTCGACGGGCTCCCCCTCGCCATCGAACTCGCCGCCGTCCGGATGCGTGCGCTCGACGTCCACCAGCTCCTCACCCGTCTCGACGACCGCTACCGCCTCCTGACCGGCGGCAGCCCGGCCGTCCTGCCCCGCCACCAGACCCTGCGGGCGGCGGTCGACTGGAGCCACGACCTGTGCGACGAGCGGGAACAAGCCGTGTGGGCGCGGCTGTCGGTGCTGGCGGGGAGCTTCGACCTGGAGACGGCGGAGGCGGTCTGCGCGGGACCGCCGGAGGGCTCCACCCCCCGGGCCCCCGGGCCCGTGCCCACCCCCCGGAAGAGGTCCCCCCGTCCAGCCGGCCCCGCCCTGCACCACCACGACATCCTCGACGCCGTCGCCGGGCTCGTCGACAAGTCGGTGCTGTGCCGGGAAGCGGGCCCGGACGGGGGACTCCGGTACCGGCTGCTCGACACCCTGCGGCACTACGGGCTGGAGCGGCTGCGGGAAACCCCGGGCGAGGAGCGCGCCGCCCGGACCCGGCACCGGGACTGGATGCAGCAACGGGCCGCCACCTGTGAACGCGACTGGTTCGGCCCCGGCCAGCCCGTCATCGTCGCCCGCCTCCGCGCCGACCAGGACAACCTCCGAGCCGCCCTCGACTTCAGCCTCACCACCCCCGGCGAGGCCCACGCCGGCCTCCGCCTCGCCGGCACCCTGTGGTTCCACTGGCACGCCTGCGGAGCCCCCCGGGAGGGCCGCTACTGGCTCGACCGCGCCCTCGACGCCAACCCCGAACCCACCCCCGAACGGGCCCGCGCCCTCTGGGCGGCCGGCCTCCTCGCCGGCTGCCCCGAGGACCTCACCCGCGGCCTCCGCCGCGCCGAGGAGGCCCGCGACCTCGCCCACCGTCTCGGCGACCAGGCCGAGGAGGCCCACGCCGACTACGCCATCGGCGTGATACGCCTCTTCGGCGACGACCTCCCCGGCGCCCTCACCCACTTCCGCACCGCCGTCGCCCGCGGCCGGGTGCCCGGCCAGCACCTCAGCCTCCTCGGCCTCGACCACGTCGAACTCGCCTGTGCCCTGGCCTACCTGGGCCATGCCGACGAGGCCATCGAGGTCTGCGAGCAGACCCGCCGGCTGTGCGCGGCACACGGCGAGCAGTGGGTGCTGTCGTACACGGAGCGCATCCTCGCCCTCGCCCACACCGTGAAGGGGGACGGGGAGCGGGCGGAGGCGCACGCCCGTGAGGCCCTGCGTCTCAAGCTGGCGGTGCACGACGTCCTCGGCATGGGCCTCACCCTCGATCTGCTGGCCCGGATCGCCGCCGACCGCGGCGCGCACGACCGCGCGGCCCTCCTGCTCGGCGGCGCCGACCGGGCGTGGGCGGACGTGGACCGCGACCGCTGGGGCTCGGCCTGCCTCAACGCCACCCGCCGCGCCGCCGAGGACCGCGTCCGCGAGGCGGTCGGCCCCGCCGCCTTCCGCCGGGCCTACGACCGCGGCGCCGCCCTCGCCCTTCCCGCCCTCGCCGGCCACGTACTGGCACCGGCCGCCTCCGCGAGCGGGACCGGGACCGGGACGGCGTCCGAGGTTCCGGCCGTCCGCCTCACCCGCCGGGAGGCCCAGGTCGCCGAACTCGTCGCCGAGGGACTCGCCAACCAGCAGATCGCCGACCGCCTGGTGATCGCCCGCCGCACCGCCGAAGGACATGTCGAACGCATCCTCAGCAAGCTCGGCTTCAGCAACCGCAGCCAGATCGCCGCCTGGGTCGCGGCCCAACGCTGACGCAGGCATCAACTCCACCACCACCCGACCCATGGGGGATCCATGACCGCTCAGCCCTCGCCCTCCCTCTCCCCGGGGACGTTCGACCACCGCATGACCGTCTTCGGCACCGACGAGGACTTCGTCGCCGCCGCCCTCCCCTTCCTCGCCGAGGGCCTCGCCGCCCCCGACGAGCCACCGCCGACGGCGATCCTCGCCCCGGACAAACTGGACCTCCTGCGCGACGCCCTCGGCGCGGACACCCGGCACGTCGGTCTCCTCCCGCACACCGACTGGTACACCGGCTCCGCCGCCAACGCCGTGGCCCGGGCCGCCGCCCACCTCGCCGGACACTCCGGCCCCGGCGGCCGCGCCCACCTCCTCATGGAACCGGTGTGGAACGGCCGCGCCGGCCGCTCCCCGCGCGAGAGCGCCGAGTGGATCCGCTACGAGGCGCTCGCCAACCTCCTCTTCGCCTCCAGCGCGACCACGGCGATGTGCGTCTACGACACCCGTACCGCGGGCGCGGTCCTCATCGAGGCGGCCCGCCGCGCCCACCCCGACTCGGGCGTGTACGAGGACCCGGTGCGGATCGCCGCCGAGCTGGACGCCGTACCCCTGCCGCCCACCCCGTCCGACGCGCAGCGGCTCACCGAACCGGCGCCCGAGGCGGTCCGGGCCTGGGCGATCGGGCACGGTCTGGGCGTCGCCGACGCGGAGTCGTTCGTCACGGCCGTCACCGAGGCGGCCTCCCTCGGGCAGGTCACCGGCGCCCTGCTGTGGGGCGAGGCGCCCGGCTGCGTCTGCGAACTCACCCTGGCCGAGCGGATCGACGACCCCCTCGTCGGCTTCGTCCCGCCACCGGCCACCGGGCCGGCGCCCGGCCAGGGGCTCTGGTACGCCCGCCAGGTGTGCGCGTACGTGGACGTCCGTGACGCGGCCGGCGGGGGTACGGCCGTACGCCTGCAGTACGCGTGAGCCCACCCCCGGGAGCGGTGCGGGTACGGAATCGGGTAGTCCTCCCCGTACGCGTGCGGGCCGGGGAGGACATGCTGAAGCCATGGCCATGCTGCGACTCTCCGGGGGAGGACCCCGCCCGGACCCCGCCTTCCGCTACGGTGCCTACCCCCAGCCGCCGATGGGGGCGGGCCACTGGAGCACCGAGTACGACTCCCGGCCCGCCGCCGTCCGCGAGGCCCGGGCGCAGGTGCGGGGGCGGCTGGAGGACTGGGGGCTCGCCGACCGGGCCGGGCTGGTGGACACGGCCGCACTGCTCGTGAGCGAGCTGGCCACGAGTTCCGTGCTGGACGCGGGCAGCCGCTTCCGGCTGACGCTGACCGCCGCGCACGGGATCCTGCGCTGCGAGGTCACCGACACCGGCCGGCGCGTGGGGCCGGCGGGCGGACCGGGACGGTTCCTGGTCGACGCGCTCGCCCGGCGCTGGGGCTGTTACCGGGACGGTCCGGGCAGAACCGTGTGGTTCGAACTCGGCACCTGCGCCTGCGAGTAGCTCCCCCGGTCCGGCCACGGCGGCCCGCCCAGCGGCACCGGGCCTGCTCGGGCCGCGGGTTCGCCCCGGCCGGTCGGGCCCACGCGGCGCAGCCGCACATCGGTACAGCCCCGCGGCCCTTCGGGGGAGGTCGGCTCGCGCCCTCTTGCGGGTCCGGCCTCTTTGGGCTTTCTTGACCGTCATGGCGGACACCACGGGAAACCCCACGGACACCGAGGCACCATCCGGCATCGACAACACCTCCCCCCGCAAGTCCAGCTGGAAATACATCGGCCCCGGCATCGTCGTCGCCGCGACCGGTGTCGGCGCGGGCGACCTGGTCGCCACCCTCATCGCGGGCAGCAATTTCGGCTACACCCTCCTCTGGGCGGCGGTCGTCGGCTGCCTGGTGAAGATCTCCCTCGCCGAGGCGGCCGGCCGCTGGCACCTCTCCACCGGCCGCACCCTCTTCGACGGCTGGGCGAGCCTCGGCCGCTGGACGACGTGGTTCTTCGTCGTCTACGCGGTCATCTGGGGCTTCGTCTACGGCGCGGCCGCGATGTCGTCGAGCGCGCTGCCGCTGCAGGCGCTGTTCCCGGACGTGATGGACCTCAAGTGGTGGGGCATCGCGTGCGGGCTGGTGGGACTGGTCTTCGTCTGGTTCAACAAGTACGAGGTCTTCGAGAAGGTCATGACGCTGCTGGTCGGCGTCATGTTCGTGGTGACGGTGTACCTGGCGATCCGGGTCACCCCGAACCTCCCGGACGCGCTGGCCGGCCTGCTGCCCGTCCTGCCCGACGAGAAGGACTCCGTCCTCAACACCCTCGGTCTGATCGGCGGTGTCGGCGGCACCATCACCCTTGCCGCGTACGGCTACTGGGTCAACGCCAAGGGCTGGACCGACACGGGCTGGATGAAGGTGATGCGGCTCGACAACCGCGTCGCCTACGCGACGACCGGCATCTTCGTGGTCGCGATGCTCTTCGTCGGCGCGGAGCTGCTGCACTCCGCGAACGTGGCGATCGCGAGCGGCGACAAGGGGCTCGTGCAGCTGAGCGACATCCTGGAGGCGGAGTACGGCGGGGCGACCGCCAAGTTCTTCCTGATCGGCTTCTTCGCCACCTCCTTCACCTCGCTGATCGGCGTCTGGCACGGGGTGAGCCTGATGTTCGCCGACTTCGTGGCGCGTTACCGCGACAGCGCGGGGACGACGGGCTCGGCGGTCGCCTCCGGCGCGCGCGAGCGCTCCTGGCCGTTCCGCGCCTACCTGCTCTGGCTGACCTTCCCGCCGATCGTCCTGCTCTTCCAGGGCCAGCCCTTCCGCCTGGTCATCCTGTACGGCGTCCTGGGCGCGGCCTTCCTGCCGTTCCTGGCCGGCACGCTGCTGTGGCTGCTCAACTCCTCCCGTACTCCGGGGGAGTGGCGCAACGGGCTGCTGAGCAACGCGATGCTGGTGCTGGCGGGAGTGCTGTTCCTGGTGCTGTGCGTGAAGCAGGTCTGGGACCAGCCGTGGTCGGAGTTCTTCTGAGCGGCCCGCCGCAAGGGGGTGGCCCGGCCGGCCCCGACCCGGACATTCACGGTGTGGTCGACGCGCTCAGCCACTGCGGGCTGAGCGCGATCCTCCGCAGCTGCGAGAGGGTGAGGGCGGGCGTCTCGCGGGTCGCGGCCCGGTTCTGGTCACCGGTGTTGAAGGCGGTGACGACGACCCTCAGCCCGTTCTTCCGCAGGGTGTCGGCGGTCCACATCACGACTCCCGCCCCACCCTTCTCACCGGGGCCCTGGCGGACCACCACCTGAGTTCCGTCGGCGAGCGTCTCGGCGTCGGAGCCGTAGCTGCCGGCGACGTCGGACATGCCGGGCTGCACATTGATCTGGACGAGGCTCCGGCCCTTGCCGTCGTCGACGACGAAATAGCCGTACTCGGTCTCCTGGCTGCCGCTGGAGACGACCGAGACCCCCTCGGGCAGCAGGAGCTTGAGCTTGCGCAGGATCGTCGTGCCGGACATCTCTCCGGGGCGGGTGGGGGCGGCCGGGGACAGGGCCGGCGGCTTCTGCTCGGGCAGGGCGTCGATGATCTCGCGCCACTGCGCGGCCGAGGCCAGCGCCTTCAACTGCCGTGTGTTCAGGGGCGGGTCGGTCCGGGTGATCGGCTTGTCCTTCTCCGCCGGGGAGTTCCACTCGATGACGCTGACGTGGTGTCCTGCCGGGGTGACCAGGTCGGCGCCCCACGCCTTGGTGTCGACGCGGCGGTCGGGATACTCGTAGCCCTGGTAGACGGTGATCGCGGAGCCGTCGGACAGGGTTTCGGTCGTGCAGCTGTCGAAGCCCGACTGGGTGCCCTCAGGGCAGGGCATCACCTCTTCGGACGGGTTGACGTCCCTCCCGTTCCCGGAGGTCCGGTCCAGGCCCACCGAGACGGCCCCCTCACCCTTGCCGTCGTCGAACACACCCACCGCGAGGGGCGGCAGGTCCTCGTCCGTGCCGCGCGCCTCCGTCGTGGTGAACGTGCCCCGGGGCAGGAGCCGCTGGAGCGTACGGACGACGTCGTCGGCGGAGTAGGCGGAGGACCGCTCGGGGGTGCGGCTCGCCGCGACGGAGCCGGGCTTCGGGGCGGGTGTACCGCCCCACGGCACGAGCAGCGCCCCGCCCACCCCCACGAGGGCGAGGCCGGCCGCGCTGCCCGCGATCGCGGTCCGGCGCTGCAGCTGCAGCCGCCGTCCGCGCCTCGCACCGGCGGCGGCGAGCTCGGTGCGCGGGGCGTCGAAGGTGCCGCCCGCCTCGTGCAGGGCGGCGGAGAGACGGTCCTCGAAGGGATCGCCGTGCTGGTCTGCGGGCATGGTGAACCACCGTTTCACGAGCTGTGTCGGGGTGAGGTCGAAGGGTGGGGAAGAGCCAGGGGGATGCTCAGGGCCGGACGTAGTCGCCGATGTCCTCGCCCAGCAGCTCGCGCAGCCGCCCGAGCGCCCGTGAGCACCGGGTTCTCACGGCCGCCGAGCTGGCGTTCATGGCACCGGCGGTCTCCTCGATGGACCGGTCCTCCCAGTACCGCAGCACCACGACGGCCCGGTCCTTCGCGGGCAGCCGCCCGAGGGCCTGGAGCAGCGTGAGCCGCAACGGGGTGTCGGTGCCGCTCCCGTCGGGCAGGTCGGGGAACACCTCCACGGCCCGTTCGCGGCTGCTGCGGCGCCGTTGGTGGGCCAGGAAGGTGCGGGTCAGCACGGTCTGCGCGTACCCCGCCGGGTTGTCCACCCGGGACACCCGCCCCCAGCGGACGTACAGCCTGCCGAGGGTCTCCTGAACCAGATCCTCGGCGAGGTGGGTGTCCCCGGCGGTGAGCAGACACGCGGACCGGTACAGGTGTCCGGTGCGCGCCGCCGCGAACTCGGCGTACTCGTCCGCGCGGACCTTCCTCATGCGAGTCCCCCTGTCAGGTGGCCGTGCTGTCCTCACCTCATTGATGCGGTGGGGTGGGGGAAATGTTTCAGAGGCGGCCGAAAGAGAATGCACAGGGGGTGCCGGGTAGGTTGCCGGGGTGACAGACCAGCCACCACCGCCGCCGCCTCCAGCCGTCCCGCCGGGCTTCGGTCCGCCCCCGCCCCCGTACGCGCCGGGATCGCCCCAACCCGTGGCGGGACCACCCCAGCCGGCGCCCGCCGGACCGGAGTTCCTGGCCGTCGACAAGCACAACGCGATCGTCGTCGACTCCTCGGGTGTGGGCTTCGAGATGTACGACATCACGGTCGACTTCCCCTGGCCCGAGGTCCGCAGCGTGCACTACAAGGCGAGCCCCAACGGCAAGGCGCTGATGGTGGCGGTGGTGCACCTGGACGGCCGGGTCTACGAGTGCCTGGTGAACGCGAAGCCCCGGGAACTGCTGCAGGGGTGGTTCGCTCAGTTGGCGTGGGTGCTGGGCTACTACCGCCCGATGGGATAGCAGCGCGGCCGGGCCCTGGGGGATGGGCCCGGCCGCGCTGGGGAGGGTTGGTCAGTGGGCGGTCGCGGTGACTTCGAAGCCGGCCGCCCGCGGGAGGAACTTCGTGTTGCCGTCCTTCGCCGTCGCCAGGGCGGAGACGTACCAGGTGCCCTTGGCCAGTTCGGCGGCCTGCGCCTTCGTGACCTTCAGGGTGTAGGTGCAGCGGGAGGTCTCGTCCGAGGTGCTCTCGCAGGTGGCCTTGTCCACGTGCCGAAGTTCCGCCTCGGTCGGGGCGAGCTTCGAACTCGCCGGCCAGGCGACGACCTTGAGGCTCTTGACACCGGAGGCGTCGCTGACGTCCGCGGTGAAGGTGAGCGAGCCGGCCTGGCCGTCCGAGGGGGCGACGTAACGCGCCGAGCTGTGCGCCACGGACAGTTCCGTGGCGGCGGAGGCCATCGCGAGACCGCCGGCGGCCACCCCGCCGAGAGCAACGACACCGATGAGCGAGGAGAGGAGAACGCGCTTGGACATGGGAGATCCCCCTGAGCCGGTTGGAGTGCGGAGGCGGTGGTCGACCGCTTCCTCGATGTGATCGAGCCTAGGGTCGGCGACCGGGCGCAGTCCTCGCGCTGGGGGACGATCGGCGGTTCGAACCGGAGGTGGAGGATCTGCAACCCAGGTAAGAGAACGGGATACGACTTCAGCGGGAGTCGGGCCCCTCACCTGCGGACATAGCCTGGTCCCGTCATGAATCGAACCGACGACCGGCTGCTCCCGGTCCTGTTGATCTGCGTCCAGGCCGTGGTGTGGCCGGGGTCGGCGCTGGTGCGCGGGGCCGTCCCGCCGGCGTCCGCCCTGCTCGTGGCGGCCCTGGTGGCCGGCCCGGTGACGGCCGCGCTCGCCCTGCGCCGCACCCGCCCCGTGGTCACCCTGATCCTCGTCGCCGCCGCCTGCGCGCTGGGGGCCGGGCCGCTGCCCACCGGGGCGACGGCGGTCCTGGGCACCGCGGGTGTCGCGCTGGCCCTGTTCACCGTGGCGACCGAACGCGACACCTTCACCACCGTGCTGTGCGTGGTGGCGCTCGCCGTCTGGCAGGTGCTGCAGTCCATCAGCCTGCACGGCCTCAGAGACCACGACGGACTCGACCTCGTCCTGACCGCCCTGCTGTACGCCGCCGCGTGCGGCGCCGGCCTCCTCGTACGACGCACCCGTGGCGCGCGCCGGGCGGCCGAGGAACTGCTCAGGCGGGCCGAGGCCGAGCGCCACCGGCTCCCGGCGGTCGAACGGCGCCGCATGGAAAGGGAGTTGCACGATGTCAGCGCCCACCACCTGACCGCCGTGGTGGTCACGGCGGGCGCGGCGCTGGGGTTGCGCGAGCGCCGTCCCGAACTGGCCGGGGAGGCCCTTCGGTTCGCCGTCGAGACCGGCCGCGAGGTGACCCGGGCGCTCGGCGCGGTCCGGGCCCCGGCGCCCTCCCGCGAGGACCTGCCGTCGCCGGAGGAACGGCTGCTGGGCCTGGTCGCCGGGTTCCGCCGTCTCGACCAGCGCGTGGACTGCGAGATCGACTCCCTGCCGGACGGCCTGGTCGCGGACGCGGCGTACGGCATCGTGCGCGAGGCGCTGACCAACGTGGCACGGCACGCCCCCGGTGCGGACACGAGGGTGCTGCTGCGGTACGGCGACACCGGCACGGACGTCGTGGTCACCAGCGCGGCCCCGCCGGCCGGTGCGGCGGCGCACGGCGCGGGCCTCGGCGGCGGACGCGGCCAGGGCTTTCTGCGGTCCCGGGCACGGGAGGCGGGCGGCACCCTGACCAGTGGCCCGACCGCGGACGGCGGTTGGGAGGTCCGCGCGACCCTGCCCGGCCGGACGGCCGCCCCAGTGGAGCGGGCCGTGCCCCCGGGCTACCGCCTGGCGCAGGTCGTGGCCGCCGTGGGCCTGGTCCTGCAGCCGTTGCTTCCCGCGCTGGTCATCCGGCCGGAGACCACGACGGCCGGTTCGCAGGTGTCCGCCGGCATGCTCTTCGCGCTGCTCGCGGCGGCACAGGCGGTCGCGCTGCTGTGGCTGCGCCGGGCGCCCCGCGCCGCCCAGGGCGTCCTGGTCGCTCTGGCCCCGCTCTGGCCGGTGGCGATGGCCGTCGGCGACTACACGGGCCCGGTCGTCCTGCCGCCCGCGCTGAGCATGCTCGCCACCTGCGCGGCGCTCGCCGCGGACGCGTCCCGTACGACCGCCGGATCATCCCGTGCGCGGGCGGTGTTGCCGGCGGCGGCCGCCGCCGTGCACGCGACCGCCGTGACCGCCGCCGTCCTGGACCGGGGTACGACGGTCCCCGGCTGGGCGGTCGTGGCGGGGGCGACGGCCGGAGCGTCCGTGGCGGCCGCCGCGGCCCGCTGGGGCGGAACCCTGCGGGGGCGGCGTGACCGGGCCGCCCAGGGCACCCGGAACGAACGCCTCGCCGCCTGGACCGAGGAGGCCGTCAGGGACGCGTGGGCCGAACGCCGCCGGATCGCCGCCGGCCTGGAGACGACCGTCCTGGCGCGCACCGCCGCCATGGTCACGGAGGCGGAGGAGGGCCGGCTGGACGCGACCGCCGACCGTGCCCGTGAGGCCCTGGCCGCGATGCGAGCCCTGCTGGACGCGGTCCGGGAGGGGGACACGGGCCCCGAACTGCGCCCGCAGCCCACCCTCCAGGCCCTCGACCTGCTCGCCCACCAGATCCGGGCCACCGGCCGGGCCGTGGAGATACGGCTGACCGACCGCGTACCGGAGCGACTGCCCACGGCCGTGGACCTGGCCGCCTACCATGCCGCCGAGACGGTGCTGGCGGCCGGCGGCGAGGAGCCCGCGATGCTCGAACTCGACGCGGACAACGGTACGTTGACGCTCACGGCCACCGGCGTACCCCCCGTCGCCGACGCCGCCGTACGGGAGCGGCTGACGGCGCGGATCGCGCCGCTCGGCGGCACCCTGACCACTGGCCCGCCGGGCAGGGTCCGCCTCCGGTTGCCACTCGCGCCGGTCGACGAGGAGAGAGAACGATGAGCCTCACCGTACTGGTCGTCGACGACCAGGGCATCGTCCGAGCGGGTTTCGCCGCCGTGATCGACGCCGAGGAGGACATGACGGTCGTCGGCGAGGCCGCCGACGGCGCGGCCGCGGTGCGGCTGGCCGGGGAACTGGCGCCCGACGTGGTCGTCATGGACGTACGGATGCCCGAACTGGACGGCATCGCCGCCACCCGGATCATCACCGGCGGGGAGAACGCGCCCCGGGTCCTGGTCCTGACCACCTTCGACCTCGACGCGTACGTCTTCGACGCGCTGCGCGCGGGAGCCTCCGGTTTCCTCCTCAAGGACGTCCATCCCGCCGAACTCCTCCAGGGGATCCGGGTGGTCGCGGCCGGTGAGAGCGTGCTCGCCCCGTCCGCGACGCGCCGCCTCATCGGCCACTACGCGTCGGGAGGCGGCGGCCCGGCGGCCGGGGAGGCCTCCCCGGAGCTGGACAGCCTGACCGCCAGCCAGCGCAACGTCCTCACCCTGGTCGCGTCCGGCCTCACCAACGCGGAGATCGCCGAGCAGCTCGGCATCACGGTGGGCACCGTCAAGTCCCATGTGAACGCCCTGCTCCGCAAACTCGGCCTGCGTGACCGGGTCCAGGCGACGATCCTGGCCTACGACCTGGGCCTCGCCCGTCCGAACCCACCCGGCACGCACCTCTGACCCCCACGAAGAAGGAGCCCCCCGTGACCCTCGCAGGCCGCCTGCGCCACGCCCTCACCGATGTCGTCGCCCTCGCCTATCTCGCGGTCTGCGCGGGGCTGTTGACCTGGGCCCTGGTGATGTCGGCCGTGGACGACTCGGGCGAGTCCATGGCAGGAGTCGTCCCCCTCCTCGCCACGGCCCCCGCCAGCCTGGTCCTGATCTTCCTGCCCGACCACCTCTCGATGACCCTGCTCGCCATCGTCTTCGGCGCTCTGTTCAACGCCACGATCATCGGCTGGTGCTCCCGCGCCCTGCGCGGTCGGAGCAGGTGATCGGCCTTCGGACGGGACCGCGCATGCGCCCGCCCGGCCCCGGCCCTGCCGGGAACCGGGCGTCGCCCGCTCAGCTCACCTCACCGCGACCGCCGCGTCTCACGGCAGCGCGTGCACATGCGGCCCCACCGCTGACGACCACGCGTTCCCCGCCGCCGCGTCCCAGTTCGTCGACCACGTCATCGCGCCCCGCAGGTCGGGATACGTCTTCGCGGGCTTGAAGGTGCCGCAGTTCGTGCCCTTCGTCAGGCAGTCCAGGGCGTTGTCGACCACCGTGGGCGGGACGTAGCCGCTGCCCGCGCCGCTCGTGGAGGCCGGCAGTCCGAGGCCCACCTGGGACGGGGACAGGCCGCCCTGCAGCTGGATGCAGGCCAGGGCGGTCAGGAAGTCCACCGAGCCCTGCGAGTACACCTTGCCGTCGCAGCCCAGCATCGAACCGCTGTTGTAGTACTGCATGTTGACGACCGTGAGGATGTCCTTCACGTTCAGGGCGGTCCGGAAGTACGCGTTCGACGTCGACTGCATGTCGATCGTCTGGGGTGCCATCGTCAGGACGAGCCCGGCCCCGGCCTTCGCCGACAGCGACCGCAGCGCCTGGGTCATGTACGTCGGGTTGAGGCCGTTCTCCAGGTCGATGTCGACGCCGTCGAAGCCGTACGTCTGCATCAGCGTGTACACCGAGTTCGCGAAGGCGGACGCGGAGGCCGTGTCGTTCACCGACACCGTGCCGTTCTGGCCGCCCACCGAGACGATGACCTTCTTCCCGGCGGCCTGCTTCGCCTTGATGTCGGCCTTGAACCGGTCCACCGTGTAGCCGCCCAGCCCTGCCGAGTCGAGGTTGAAGGTCACCGCGCCCGGTGTGGTCGTCGCGTCGGCGAAGGCCACCGCGATGATGTCGTACTGGGCGGAGACGTCCGAGAGGCGCTGGACCGTCGCGCCGTTGTTGAAGTTCTGCCAGTAGCCCGTCACCGCGTGCCGGGGCAGCGCACCGCCGCCCCCGCCGCCCGTCGCGGAGGTCGTCCCCGTCACCGCCGTCGACTTCGCCGACTCGCCCGCCGTGTTCGTCGCCGTCACCTGGAAGCTGTACGAGGTCGACGCCGCGAGCCCGGTCACGGTCGCCGAGGTGCCGGTCACCGAGGTCACCTTCGTACCGCCCCGGTAGACGGTGTAGCCCGTCGCGTTCGACACCCCGGACCAGGACAGGGACACCGACGACGAGGTCGTACCGGACACGGTGAGGCCGGCCGGTGCGGACGGGATCGTCTGGGCCGGGTCGCCGCCACCGCCGCCGTCGGGGCCGTAGACCGAGACGTCGTCCGCGTAGTAGGGCTGCTGGCCGTACCAGCCGTGTGTGTAGACGGTCACCGAGGTGGTCGACGAGCCGGTGGTGAAGGTCGTCGACAGCTGCTTCCAGGAGGACGAGTCGGGGGTCCACGTCGACACGTCCGTCGTGCCCGTGCCGGTCACGCCCAGGTAGGCGTAGCCGCCCTGCACCCATGCGCTCAACGCGTAGGTCGAGTTGGGCTTCACGGCCACCGTCTGGGTGCACTTGGCGTTGTCCTGGCCCGCGGGGGTGGCCTTCAGGGCGGCCGCACCGCCGTGCACGGGGGAGGAGACCGTCGTACCGCTGCCCGCGGAACAGGTCCAGTCGGTCAGGCCGGACTCGAAGCCGGCGTTCTTGGCGTTGTCGAGGTCCGCGGCGGACGCCTGAGCCGCGCCCGCCAGGGAGAGGGTGAGGGCGGCGATTGCCGCTCCCGACCGGAGCCGGGTCCATCGTGTGCGTGGGCACATGCCTTTGTGTGGGGACATGACAACAAGTTGGTCCAGACCAATTCCGTTGTCAAGGGGTCCGGTCGTGGAGGGCTCGTGTGCGCAACATGCCCTCATATGGGAGGACTTGTGAGAAGAACAGTTGGCCACCGGCTACGGAAAGCTGTTCTCCGGCCACAGGGGCGTGGTTACAGTGCTGAGGTAGTCACGCAATGAAGTCACCTCGGTGCACCGGAGTAACCCCGGTGGGCCGGGCCGCGGGAATCGGGGAGCTGCGCGTGCCAACTGCCATTGCCGTGACCGGCGCCGATCTGGCCCTGCCGCCGCAGGACGAACGGACCCTGCCCGCCGCCGTGCTCGACGGCCTCGACCGCCGGCCGCTCGACGAGGCCCTGACCGCCGTCCAACTGCTGCTCGAGCAGTACGGGCATCTGGTGGTCGTGTACTCACGGGCGGCCCCGCCGGCCGTGGAGCAGCGGCTGCACACCATCCGCTCGCTGCTCGAGAGCGACCGCATCGCGCTCTTCCGGCCCGATCTGCCGCCGCTCGGAGTCGCCGTCCTCGCCCGCCAGTTGCGCCAGCTCGCCTCCTGCGATCTCGGGCCGGGCGTGCTGGCCTCGGCGGGCCGGCTGCTCACCCACTACATCCACGCCGGCGCGCTCCTCGGGTCCGTCGCCCGGCTCGACCGTGTTCCGGTCGTCGGGCTGAAGTCGCATGCGAGGTCATGGGTTCCGGGTAGTCAGTTCGGCGTGCTCGCCCATCCCCAGGCGGAGTTGGTCAAGGCCGCCCCGGACGTCGTCCTTCCCGGTCCCGAGTTCGGGACCTGGATGCTCGTCGGCCGCGGCCAGCTGCAGTCCGACTGGGTCACCGGCACGCTCGCCCCCGCCTGGCGGGTGCAGGGCCTGCGCGAGACCGAGGCCCCGGCCGAGTCCGCCGAGTGGTGGGGAACCCCCAAGCTGATCGAGTTCTGCTCCTATCTGCCCGACCTGTCGGTCCTCTACCAGCTGGTCGCCTCGGTCCGGCAGGGCGTCTGCCACTGGTGCGGGATCGACGTCATCGGCGACCGCTGCGTGTTCTGCTCCGCCACCCCGCCGCCCGCCTCCGAACTCACCGCCCGCCCCGTCCGCGCGCTCACCGCGGGCGGCTGAGACCGCCGAAAGACCCTTCCCGCTCGACCCGACCCCCAACGAGGTTGCACGGTTTCATGAACTCCCGTCAGCGCCGCGGCGTGATTCTCCTGCTCCTGTCGGTGTTGTGCGCCCTCGCGGCCTTCGCCGGCGTCCTCTCCGTCATCGACGACGTGAACTCCAAGGTCGGCCCCGAGGTCACCGCGTACGAGCTGCGGTCCGACGTGGCGCCGTACACCCCCCTCAGCGCGGGCCAGTTCAAGAAGATCGAGATGCCCGAGCGCTGGCTGTCGGAGAACGCCGTGACCGATCTCGCCGCGATCCGCAAGAAGATCGCCGTGACGACACTCAAGAAGGGCTCGCTCCTGCAGAGCGACATGTTCGTCGACCAGCCCGCCCTGCGGCCGGGGCAGCAGGAGGTCGCGATCATGATCGACGCGGCCACGGGCGTGGCGGGAAAGATCACCCCGGGTTCCTCCGTCAACGTGTACGCCACCTTCGAGGGCGCCCGCGACACCGACCCCGACCAGTCGAAGATCATCGTCACCAACGCGCGCGTACTCGACGTCGGCGAGCTGCCCGTCCTCCAACGCGACCAGGACGACCGCGACCGGTCCGCCACCGAGGTCGTCCCGATCACCTTCGCGCTCTCCACGCTCGACGCCCAGCGCATGACCTACGCCGAGTCCTTCGCCAAGCGTGTCCGCCTCGCCCTCGTGGCCCCCGGCGGCGACACCACGGTCCCCGACCAGGACCGTACGTACGAACTCGCCACGGACAAGTGAGAGGCCGCCGCCCATGCCCACGAGGATCCTCCCGGCCGTCGGCGACGCGGACGCGGTCCGCTCCCTCACCACCCTGCTCAGCCAGCTCCCGGACGCCGAACCGGTTCCCCCGGTCGCCGACTCCACCCAGCTCGTCGACACCCTCGCCCGCCTGGCCGCCGAGTCGGTCGACGAACTCCCCGAGGTCGTCGTCGTCCACGAACGCATCGGCCCCGTACCGGCCCTGGAGCTGGTCCGCGAGGTCGCCCTGCGCTTCCCGGCGGTCGGCGTCATCCTCGTCACCACGGACGTCGGACCCGGTCTCTTCCAGGCCGCGATGGACTCCGGCGCGCGCGGGCTCGTCACCCTCCCGCTGAGCTACGAGGAACTGGCCAGCCGGGTCCAGGCCGTCGCCCAGTGGTCGGTCGGCGTACGGCGTCATCTCGGCCACGGGGCCGACGTGTTCACCGGAGTCGGCGGTACGGTCGTCACGGTCAGCGGTGCCAAGGGAGGCGTCGGCGCCACCCTCACCGCCGTCCAGATCGCCCTCGCCGCCCAGGCCTCCGGCCGCCCCACCGCCCTCGTCGACCTCGACCTCCAGACCGGCGACATCGCCTCCTACCTGGACGTCCAGTTCCGCCGCTCGGTCGTCGACCTCGCCGCCATCACCGACATCTCGCCCCGCATCCTCGCCGAGGCCGTCTTCCGGCACGACACCGGCCTGGCCCTGCTCCTCGCCCCCGGCGAGGGCGAGCGCGGCGAGGAGGTCACCGACCGAGCCGTCCGCCAGATCCTCAGCGCCCTGCGCTCCCGCTACGAGGTCGTCGTCGTCGACTGCGGCGCCCAGCTCAGCGGCGCCGGCGCGGCCGCCGTCGAGATGGCCGACCGCGCGCTGCTCGTCACCACCCCGGACGTGGTGGCCGTCCGGGGCGCCAAACGCACCGTCCGCATGTGGGACCGGCTCCAGGTCCGCAAGGCCGAGGAGACGACCGTCGTCGTCAACCGCCACAGCCGCGGTACGGAGATCCAGCCACCGCTCATCCACAAGATCACCGGCACGGCCGTCGCCGCGACCGCCATCCCCGCCAACTTCAAGGAACTCCAGGCCGCGGTCGACGCCGGCCGCGTCCACGCCCTCGACGGCAAGGGAACCGTCCGTCAGGCCCTGTGGGCGCTCGCGGCCGAACTCGGGCTGGTGAAGGCGCCGGACGGGGCCGTCGTGCGCCGGGGCGGGCGCGGGCGGGGCGGGGACCGGGGGGCGGTCGGGTTCCGGCGGCGGAAGGAGTGAGGCCATGAGGAGGCTCTTCACGCCGGCGGGCCGCCGTGACCGGGGGCAGGTCACCGTCGAGTTCCTCGGCATGACACCGCTGATCATCGTGACCCTCGTCCTGGTCTGGCAGTTCGTGCTGGTGGGGTACACCTTCACGCTCGCGGGGAATGCTGCCGACGAGGCGGTGCGGGCCGGAACGGCGGTGCCTCCGGGGCAGCGGCCGGGGGTCTGCGAGCAGGCGGGCCTGGACAAGCTGGGCGACGCGTGGAGGGGGAACGCCGAGGTGAGCTGCGGCGGCAGCGGCTATGTGACGGCCGACGTCACACTGCGCGTCCCGGTCCTCTTCCCGGGCCTGATCGACTTCCCGTTCCCGGTGCACGGCCACGCCGGCGCCGTAGAGGAAGAGGACGGCGACTGAGATGCCGTACGGACAGCGCAGGCGTGGCGACCGGGGGCAGGTGGCACTCGAGTACCTGGGGTTCCTGCCCCTCCTGTTGCTGGTGGGGCTGGCCGCCGTACAGCTCGGACTGATCGCGTACGCCGCCCAGCAGGCGGGGACGGCGGCCCGGACCGGGGCGCGCAGCGCCTCACTCGACGGGGATGTCCAGGGGGACTGCAGCCGGGCGGTGAGCAGCTGGCTGACCGTGAGCTGCCCACCCGCCTACCTGGGCGACGAGGTCCAGGTCACCGCCGAGGTCAGGATCCCGTCCGTCATCCCCGGCATCGGGAACTTCGGCACGGCCCGCAAGACGGCCACGATGCCGGTGGACCACTGAAGGAAGGCGGCGAAGCCATGAGCCTGCGGGCACGCATCACCACCCCCGAGGAGCAGGGCGGCCGGGGCGAGGACGGCCATCTGGTCTCCTCCTACCGTACGAAGCTGCTCGAGGAGATCGACCTCGCCGAGATGAGTTCGCTCGCGGCGGCCGAGCGCAGGGCGCGGCTCGAGCGGGTGCTCGGGCACATCATCAGCCGCGAGGGCCCGGTGCTGTCGACGGGGGAGCGCTCGCAGCTGATCCGGCGGGTGGTCGACGAGGCGCTGGGGCTCGGCATTCTGGAGCCGCTCCTCGAGGACGCGTCGATCACCGAGATCATGGTGAACGGCCCGGACGCGATCTTCGTCGAGCGGGCCGGCCGGGTGGAGCAGCTCCCCCTCCGTTTCGCCTCGCACGACCAGCTGATGCAGACCATCGAGCGGATCGTCTCGACCGTCAACCGACGGGTCGACGAGACGAACCCGATGGTGGACGCGCGGCTGCCGTCCGGCGAGCGCGTCAACGTGATCATTCCGCCGCTGTCCCTCACCGGCCCGATCCTCACCATCCGCCGCTTCCCGCGCTCCTTCACCCTCAACGAACTCATCGGCTTCGGCTCCCTCGACGAACCCATGCTGTATCTGCTGGCCGGCCTGGTGCAGGCGAAGTTCAACGTGATCGTCTCGGGCGCGACGGGCACCGGGAAGACGACCCTGCTGAACGCCCTCTCCGGGCTGATCCCCGAGAGCGAACGCATCATCACCATCGAGGACTCGGCGGAACTCCAGCTCCAGCAGTCGCATGTGATCCGCCTGGAGTCCCGTCCGCCGAACGTCGAGGGCAACGGCCGTATCACCATCCGCGACCTGGTGCGCAACTCCCTGCGGATGCGCCCCGACCGGATCGTGGTCGGTGAGGTCCGGGGCGGTGAGTCGCTCGACATGCTCCAGGCGATGTCGACGGGCCACGACGGCTCCCTGGCCACCGTCCACGCCAACAGCGCGGAGGACGCGCTGATGCGGCTGCAGACCCTGGCGTCGATGTCGGACGTGGAGATCCCCTTCGTCGCCCTGCACGACCAGATCAACAGCGCGGTCGACGTGATCGTCCAGCTCACCCGGTTCGCCGACGGCGCCCGGCGCGTCACCGAGATCGCCCTGCTCGACAGCCACGGCTCGGAGCCGTACCGGCTGGCGACGATCGCCCGCTTCAACGCCCAGCCGATGACCGCCGACGGCCGCGTTCCCGGCGCCTTCGCGCACTTCCCCCTCCCGCGCCGCAGCGCCGACCGCCTCTACATGGCGAGCCAGCCGATCCCCCAGGCGTTCGGGGTCGCACGGGACGCACTCGAACTGACGACAAGGGAAGCCCGGTAGCAGCCATGGATCTCGACACCCTCATCACCCTCACCACCGGCGTGACCCTCCTGACCTGCGCCCTGGCCGTCGCGGGCGTGCACGTCTACGCCAAGGGCCGCGCCCAGCGCGCCGCCCTCGTGGAACGGCTGTCGTACACCGGCCAGGCCCCCCCGAGCGGACGCCGGCGCCGCTTCCGCGACCTGGACCGGCGCCTGCGCCGTACCAAGACGGGCCGCAGGCTGGAACTGAAGCTGGCGGCCACCGGTCTGGACGTGACGCCCGGCGAGTTCTTCGTGTACATGCTGGCGGCGGTGGCGGGGCTGTGGCTGGTCGGCCAGGCCGTCCTCGCCCCCTTCTTCGGCCCGCTGGCCGGACTGCTGGGCATCTGGGCGGCCCTGCAGTTCCTCACCTGGCAGCGCCAGAAACGCATCGAGAAGTTCATCAACCAACTCCCCGAACTGGCCCGCATCCTGGCCAACGCCACCCACGCCGGTCTCGCCCTGCGCACCGCGATCGGCATGGCGGCGGAGGAGCTGGAGGCCCCGGCTGGCGAGGAACTCGGCAAGGTCGCCAACCAGTTGGCGGTCGGCCACTCCATGGACGACGCCCTCGGCGAGCTCGCCGACCGCCTCCCCTCCCGCGAGCTGGTCGTCCTCGTCACCACCCTGGTGCTCTCCAACCGTGCCGGTGGCCAGGTCGTCGGCGCCCTGCGCAACCTGACGGAGACGCTGGAGGAGCGCAAGGAGACACGGCGGGAGGTGCGCACGCAGCTGTCCCAGGTCAACATGACCTCGTACGCCGTCCCGGTCCTCGGCATCGGTGCCCTGTTCCTGATGGACAGCGTCAGCGACGGCACGCTGGACCGGATGACGGGGTCGGCGATCGGCCAGGCCTGCGTGATCATCGCGTTCGGCCTCTACGCCGTCGGGTTCCTCCTCATCCGCCGTATGTCCCGCATCGACGTCTGAGGGGACGCAGAGCATGGAACTCCTTCTCGCCCTCGCCATGGGCCTGAGCGTCTGGGGCATCTTCGCCGGGATCCGCATGTACCGGGCCGAGGTGAAACTCCCCAGCGACCTGGTGCTGGCCCTGGAGGTCGGCGCCACCCGCACCGGCGCCGTCGGCTCGCTCGTCGACCGCATGGGCATGCGCTACGCCCCCGCCGTCCTCCGTCTGATGGGCCCCAAGCAGGTCGCCCGCTACCGCCGCAGGATCGACCTCGCGGGCAACCCGGGCGGCCTGACCATCGACCGCTACGCCGCCCGCCGCGCGGTCTACGGCGCGATCGGCGGCCTCGGCGCGCTGGCCGCCCTCCTCCAGGGCAGTTTCTTCATCGCGCTGCTCATGCTGGCCTTCGCCGCCTTCTGGTCCGAGGTGGGCATCTGGTCCGCGATCCGGGTCCGCAAGGACGCCATCGAACGCACCCTGCCGGACTTCCTCGACGTCCTCGCCGTCGTCGTCAGCGCCGGCCTCGGCTTCCGCCAGGCCCTCGACCGGGTGGCGTCCAAGTACGAGGGCCCCTGGGCGGACGAGATCCGCATCACCCTCCGCCAGATGGACCTCGGCGTGAGCCGCCGCGAGGCCTTCGAGGAACTGCGCCGCCGCAACGACTCCGAACAGGTCGCCATGTTCGTCACCGCGCTCCAGCAGGGCGAGGAACTCGGCGCGCCGATCGTCGACACGCTCGTCGCGATCGCCAAGGACATGCGCCGTACGGACGCCCAGAACGCCCGCCGCAAGGCGGCCCGCGCGGTCCCCAAGGCCACGCTGATGATCACGACGTTCATGGTCCCGGCGACCATGCTCCTGCTCGGCGCGGGAATGCTGCTCGGCTCCGGGACGGACTTCAGCTCGATCACGGGGGAGTAGGCGGGCCCGATGAGGTTCATGAAGAGCAAGGGCGAGGCGCCGCTCCCGCTCCAGGTCAACGCCCTGCAGGCGATGTGCCGGCAGGTCTTCGGCTTCCGCCTCGCCATGATCGCCGTGGCCGCCCCCGCCGCCCTCCTCAACGCCTCCCCGGGCCTGGGCGTCCGCCTGGTCGGCGCGGCCGTCGTCGTCACCTTCATGGGCTCCTACGTCCTCTTCCGCGACTGGGAACGCTTCGGCCCCCTCCTCCTGCGCCACCCCACCCTCCTGGCCGTGGACACCGTCTTCGGCACCCTCCTGCTGATCTCCGCCGGCCCGGACACCACCCTCGCCTACGTCAGCGTCTGCACCCCCCTGCTGGCCGGCATCGTCTACGGCTGGCGCGGCGCAGCCTGCTTCGCCTCGCTCCAGTCGCTGATCCTGCTGCTGGTGCACGCGACCGTCGGCCAGGGCTCGCAGTCCGGTCTCGCCGAGCGGCTGCTCCTGCCGGGCTTCTGCGTGATCACCGGCGCGGTCGGTTCGTCCATGCGTGGCCTGATGCTCCGCTTCGGCGCGGCCACCCAGGCCCTCACCGCCGTCAAGGCCCGGCTCGCGGTCGCCGAGGCGGTGGCCGCCGAACGCGCCCGCCTCGCCCGCGAGATGCACGACTCGGTGGCCAAGACCCTGCACGGCGTCGCGCTGACGGCGGACGCCCTGGCCGGCTCCGCCGACCTCGACCCGGCCCGGGTCCGCCAACACGCCGAACTGGTCGCCCGCTCGGCCCGCCGCGCCGCCGCGGAGTCCCGTGAACTCCTCACCGACCTGCGCCGCGAGGCGGACCAGGGCGTCGACGTCTTCCCCGAACTCGCCGCCCGCACCAGCGACTTCGCCCACCGCACCGGGCTGCCGGTCACCTACCGCCCCACCGGCGACCGTACGACCCTCCCCGTCCCGCCCGCCGTGGCCCGCCAGCTCCTCACGATCACCGCGGAAGCCATGGAGAACGCCCACCGCCACGCCGCCCCCACCGCCGTGGAGGTGCGCGCGGGCGTCCAGGGCGAGCACCTCACCCTCAGCATCCAGGACGACGGCCGCGGCCTCCCGCCCGGCACCACCCTCGAACACCTCCGTCGCACCGGCCACTTCGGCCTGGTCGGCATGGCCGAGCGGGCCGCCTGCGTGGGCGCCCGCCTCCGCATCGACAGCGGCGACCACGCCCGGGGCACGGAGGTACGCCTGGAACTCCCGCTGGCGGCGCTCACCCCCGAGAGGAGGCCCCATGCCGCACCGACCCCCTGACGACGCCGTACGTGTCGTGGTGGCCGACGACAACCCGGTGGTCCGCGCGGGCCTGACCGCGCTCCTCTCGGGCCGCGAGGACATCACCGTCGTGGCGGAGGCGGCGGACGGCCGCGAGGCCTACGAGGCGGCCGCGCGCCACCGCCCCGACGTCGTCCTCCTCGACGTCCGCATGCCCGGCGTCGACGGCCTCTCCGCCCTCCCGCACCTGGCCCGCATCACCGCGGTCCTGATGCTGACGTACAGCCACGAGTCCACGGTGGTCCGGGAGGCGCTGCGCCTCGGAGCGGGCGGTTACCTGGTCCACGGCGAGTTCACGGTGGAGGAGCTGACGGCGGCGGTGCGGGAGGTGACGCGAGGCAGTGCGAATGCACATGCCGATCTCGCCTCAAGCCCCTTGTTTTCCACCACTTCTGCCGAAGTGCTTTCGCAGGTGCAATCAACTGTGGGACAGTCGTCGGTGTCGTCGAGACACAGGGCGGGGTTCCGGCTGAGCGCGAGGGAGGCGGAGATCATGGACCTCATCGCCTCGGGCCTGAACAACCAGCAGATCGCCGGCGCGTGCTTCATCAGCGAGAAGACGGTCAAGAACCACGTCAACCGCATCTTCGCCAAGCTGCACAGCAGCAGCCGCGCCGAGGCGGCGGCCAAGTGGCTGGGAAATTGGGCCCTGGGACCCTCGTCCGGATCAGGCGTTCCGTCGTACGTTCCTCACGCCAGTGCCTCAAACCGAGAGGAACGCCATGAGCGACCTGCTGCTGAGGACCGCCATCGCGGCCAAGCTCCGGGTGACGGAGGCGGTACGGCGCCGCGCCGCCGACGACAAGGGGCAGACCGCGGTGGAGTATCTGGGGATCATCGCGGTGGTGGTGGCGATCGTGGTGTTGATCGCGAATACGAATCTGGGCGCGACCATCGTCAACAAACTGACGGCTCAGATCGCCAAGGTGGCTCCCTGACACGACGTCGGGCACGCGGCGACGGGGGGCAGGCTTTCCCCATCTACATCACGGTGGTGGCGGGCCTGCTCTTTCTCGCGTTCGCGTACTTCGCGGTCGGCCAGGCCGCGGTGAACCGCAACGGCGCCCAGACCGCGGCCGATGCGGCGGCGCTGGCGGCGGCTCAGGAGACCAGGGACCAGCTGGCCGGCCAGTGGGAGCTGGACGTCCGCGACCCGACCAAGTGGCAGGACATCTTCGACGGTGTCGGGGCCACCGATTCGTGCTGGCGGGCCACGGAACTTGCGTCGATGAACGACGCGGGCACCGTCCAATGCATCCCTGACGGTCATCTGAGCTACAGCGTCACCGTACAGACGAACAAGGCAATGGGAGACTCTGTGGTGCCCATCACGAGCACCAAGCGATCGCATGCCTCCGCCACCGCAGTGATCGAGCCGCTGTGCTCGTTCGAGTTACCGGGTGACGACGCCGAGGACGACGCACTGCCGACGCTCACGTGCGACGACGTGGACTGGGAGCTGGACCCGGAGGACCTGACCGATCTGCCCGGGCCCGAGGACCTCTTCGACGTCCACCTGACCACTGGCTGAAGAAGGAAGCAGAGTGATGAACATGCGATGCACGGCGAAAGCCCGCAGGGGGATGGCCGCGCTGGCGGTCGTGGCCGGTCTGGCCCTCGGGGCTGCCGCATGCGGCGGTGGTGGTGACGGGGACGACAAGAAGCCCCAGAGCTCGTCCTCAGCCTCCCAGGCCAGTGGATCGCAGCCGGAAGCACAGGAGGGCCAGTCCGAGGAGCCGTTGGCCGAGCTGAAGGGTCCCAGCGGGCTTCTTCTCCAGATCACCTCCGCCGTACGGGACTCGGGCGGGTTCGTGACGATCAACGGCCAGTTGAAGAACGACGGGTCGGAAGTAGCCGTGATTCCCGTGGAGTTGAGCGGCAACGAAACCGAGATCATGAACAACGGCAGGTCCCTCGGCGGAGCCACCCTCGTCGACTCCAAGAGCAAGAAGCGCTACTACGTCCTCCGCGACACAGACGGACGCCCCCTCACCACCACGGGCTTCTCCACCCTCAAGGCCGGGGAAGCCATCGACGTCTTCCTCCAGTTCCCCGCCCCGCCCCCCGGCTCCACGGACGTCACCTTCCAGCTCCCGCTGTTCCCCAGCGCGGTCATCAAGATCTCCGGGTGAGGCCGGTCATGACCCCACGTCTCACTCTCGCGGTGGCAGCGGCCGCCCTCCTGATCGTCGGTGTGGCGCCCACGGCCCAGGCCGACGACACCGCCCCCAGCGTCCCCCCGGGCACCGAACCCACCGCCTCCGCGCCGGTGGAGGTGGACCCCAACGACCCGGACCTGAAGCTGCCCGCGGGCGGCACCCTGGCCGAGCCCAAGGTGCTGGACATCAAGCAGGTCGTGGAGGACCAGTCCGGGGACGAACGCCGTGAGGACACCAACGCGGACGTGACGTTCGCCCTCCAGGCGGAGGTCCTCTTCGGCAAGGACAGCGCGACGCTCGGCGCGGACGCGAAGGCCCGTATCGCGGTGATCGCCGACGAGATCAAGAAGCAGAACACCAAGCTGGTCCGGGTCTTCGGCTTCACCGACAACCTCGGCTCCTCCGCCCACGGCGACGTCCTGTCGAAGCAGCGCGCCGACGCCGTCCAGGCCGAACTCGCGGGCGACCTGAACAACCCCGCCATCACCTTCGAGGTACGCGGCTACGGCGAGCAGTACCCCATCGCCGACAACTCCACGGAGGAGGGCCGCAAGAAGAACCGCCGCGTGGAGGTCACCTTCCCCCGTACGGCGAACTGACCGTCACCTCCACCCGCACCCCCACCCGAAGCCCCCACTCCTCCATCGCCCCGGCCGCCGCCTCCAGCACATGCCGGGACCGGAGCCGGGGCAGGCCCAGCCGTCCGGGTGGCATGGTGCGTACGGCGACGACGGTGAGCCGCCGGTCGAGATAGGCGACGTCGATCGGCATCCGCATACCGAAGGTGTGCACGCTCCCGGCCGGTGACAGCAGCATCGCCCCCTCCACGGAGTCGCGCCCGAGCAGCCCCTTGGTGCGCGCCCGGTAGGAGGCGGCGATCTCCAGCGGCACCCGGACCCCGCCCTCCCCGCCCCCCACCACGAGCTCGCCCCACCCGTCCCGCCAGCGCGCCATACCCCGTCTCCCCTCAGCCGCGTCGCCACCCTCGGCACGGTACCGAGCCGGGCCACGGCGAGGTGACCGCCGTCTGCGTAATCCGGCCCCTCCGGCAACGGCGTGGCGCTTCTGCGGTATGACGTATCGCATGACTGACAGGACGTTCGAAGACCTCCTGGCCGAAGGCGCCGCCGTCCCGACCGAGGGATGGGACTTCTCGTGGTTCGAGGGGCGGGCCACCGAGGCGCGGCCGTCGTGGAGGTACGCGGAGTCGCTGGCCGGGCGGCTGGCCGGGGCGACGGCCGCGCTCGACATCCAGACCGGGGGAGGGGAGGTGCTGGACTTCGCCCTCGGGAGGGCCGCCGCCGCACCTGTCCTCACCGTCGCGACCGAGGGCTGGCCGGCGAACGTCGCCAAGGCCACCGCCCTGCTGCGACCGCGCGGCATCGCCGTCGTCGCGTCCGCGGAGGACTCCCCGTTGCCCTTCGCGGACGCCACCTTCGACCTGGTCGTCAGCAGGCACCCGGTTCGGCCCCTGTGGGGCGAGATCGCGCGGGTGCTGCGCCCCGGCGGAACCTACTTCGCCCAGCATGTCGGCCCCCGCAGCGTCTTCGAGCTGGTCGAGTACTTCCTCGGGCCGCAGCCCCAGGAGGTCAGCAGCGGGCGTCACCCGGATCACGAGCGGGCCGAGGCCGAGGCGGCGGGCCTGGAGATCGTCGACCTGCGCGCCGAACGCCTCCGGATCGAGTTCTGCGACATCGCCGCCGTCGTCCACTTCCTGCGCAAGGTGGTGTGGATGGTGCCGGGCTTCACCGTCGCGGCGTACGAGCGCGAACTCCGCGCCCTGCACGAGCGGATGAGAGCGGAGGGCCCCTTCGTGGCCCACAGCACCCGCCATCTCTTCGAGGCCCGGCGTCCCTAGCCCCTTCAGGGGAAGGTTGGCCAAGAACCACCGTCCAGGGGGCCGTGCCGAAGCTCCGCGCCTCCTGACGTCGGGAAGTCGTCCGTGCCCCTTCCCCTGGGGGTTCATGTCGGCTTCGTCACGAAAGCGAAAAGGGCATTACGGTCCACTCCGCCGCATAACGCCCCTCAATCTCCATGAGGTTTCCACATCGTTATCGCAAGCGGTTCGCATCTGCCGTCGACCTCGCGTAAGTTCAAGCGCGGGTAATTCGCGTGAGCAAAGCTGCGCGGGCGGCACCGCGCAGCGGAGGGGGCTGTGCGGTGTTGTCCGCGTCAAGCGGGCGTTCACGGCCGGTGTACTCCGTCGGAGGGACACCCGGGCAACTGCCCGACTCCCGCCCAGCACCGGCCAAAACCTCAGCTTCTCTCGGCAAACGCCGTCATTCCCCTGGGAATCCGCCGCGTTCCGGCCATGAACCACCCAGAAATCATGCCCGGAACGGTCATCTCGGCGTCGCCGGGCAACTCCGGAGAGTAATTATCTCGCGTCGATGCACACAGCATCACTTACGAAGGGTTATGGTGGAGACCCCCCCTCGGGCCGGTCCGTCTCCCCCCCACGGACCGGCCCGTTTTTTTCACCCCCGGCGACGCCCCGCAACGCGGCCCGGAATCACGGCTCAACGCCTCGCAGGGGTAGGCTTCGGCCCGCGGGGACCGCCATACGGAGGGGCTGACAATCACGTGAACCTGCGCGACAAGCTGCGCGGCCTTCTGGTCAGGCTGTACGCACGCCGGGTGGAAGGCCACCTGGACCACGCTCAGGTGCCCAAGCACATCGGCGTCATCATGGACGGCAACCGACGCTGGGCGAAGGCCGCCGGTTCCACCACCGAGCACGGCCACCGCGCCGGTGCCGAGAAGATCGAGGAGTTCCTCGGCTGGTGCACCGAGACCGACGTCGAGGTCGTCACCCTCTGGCTGCTGTCGACGGACAACCTCGACCGCCCCCAGGAGGAACTCGTCCCCCTCCTCGGCATCATCGAGGACGTCGTGCGCACCCTCGCCGCCGACGGCCGCTGGCGCGTCCACCACGTCGGCACCCCCGACATCCTCCCCTCCCATGTGCAGACCGCCCTGAAGGAGGCCGAGGAGACAACCGCCCACGTCGACGGGATACTGGTCAACGTCGCCATCGGCTACGGCGGCCGCCAGGAGATCGCCGACGCCGTGCGCTCGATGATCACCGACGCCGCCGACAAGGGCACCTCCATGGAGGACCTGGCGGACTCCGTCAGCGTGGACCTAATCGGCCGCCACCTCTACACCGGCGACCAGCCCGACCCCGACCTCGTCATCCGCACCAGCGGCGAACAGCGGCTGTCCGGATTCATGCTGTGGCAGACGGCCCACTCGGAGTACTACTTCTGCGAGGTCTTCTGGCCGGCCTTCCGCAAGGTCGACTTCCTGCGCGCCCTGCGCGACTACGCGGCCCGTCACCGCCGTTACGGCGGCTGACGTACGCACGCCCCTGAAGGGGCAGGTGGGTACCCCTTTTGGGGCGGAAGTAACAAGGAGTTCACCGGCGCGCCGTCATATGCCCTGGCATGGTGGCGCATCTTCGAGGGCATAAGCCAAGCAGGTCGACGCCCGAACCACGGGTGTCGGATCCTCAGCGGACGGCACGGGGCCGTCCGCCCGGGAGGCCCTTTGCACCAGCTCGACCGTGCGGTCACGGCACGGAAGAAGCAGTGGAGGGCCGGTCCCCGGCCCGCGCATCGGGGCCGTCGACCGGTCCAGCTCCACTCCGTCGCTCCCCGACCTCATCCGAGGGGGTACGTCCTTCCGTGGTGACCAGCACAAAGCGTCGTATGCCAGACCGACGCACCTATGTTCTCGACACCAGCGTCCTGCTGGCCGACCCGAACGCCATGGCCCGCTTCGAGGAGCACGAGGTCGTGCTCCCCATCGTCGTGGTCACGGAACTGGAGGCCAAGCGGCACCATCCCGAACTCGGCTACTTCGCCCGGCAGGCCCTGCGCCTGCTCGACGACTACCGGGTGAGGTACGGACGCCTCGACGCCCCCATCCCGATCGGGGATCTGGGCGGGACCATCCGTGTCGAGCTCAACCACTCGGACCCCAGCGTGCTGCCCACCGGCTACCGCCTGGGGGACAACGACTCACGCATCCTCGCGGTCGCCCGCAATCTGCAGGCCGAGGGGTTCGACGTCACCGTCGTGTCGAAGGACCTGCCGCTCAGGATCAAGGCCTCGTCGGTCGGCCTCCTGGCGGAGGAGTACCGCGCCGAGCTCGCCATCACGGACTCCTCCGGCTGGACCGGAATGTCCGAACTGACCCTGCCGGGTGAACAGGTGGACATCCTCTTCGAGGAAGGACACCTCTACGTCCCCGAGGCCGCCGAGCTGCCCGTGCACACCGGTCTGACCATCCAGTCGGAGCGCGGCAAGGCGCTCGGCCGGGTCACCCCGGAGGGCAACATCCGGCTGGTGCGGGGCGACCGGGAGGCGTTCGGCATCAAGGGCCGCAGCGCCGAGCAGCGCATCGCCCTCGATCTGCTGCTCGACCCGGACGTCGGGATCGTGTCGATGGGCGGCCGGGCCGGCACCGGAAAGTCGGCGCTGGCGCTGTGCGCGGGCCTGGAGGCGGTACTGGAGCGCCGCCAGCACCAGAAGGTGATGGTCTTCCGTCCGCTGTACGCGGTGGGCGGGCAGGAGCTCGGCTATCTGCCGGGTTCCGAGGCCGAGAAGATGAGCCCCTGGGCACAGGCGGTCTTCGACACCCTGTCGGCCGTCACCTCCCGCGAGGTCATCGAGGAGGTCACCGCCCGAGGGATGCTCGAAGTCCTCCCGCTCACCCACATCCGCGGGCGCTCCCTCCATGACGCCTTCGTGATCGTCGACGAGGCCCAGTCCCTGGAGCGGAATGTCCTGCTGACCGTTCTGTCCCGAATCGGCGCCAACTCGCGGGTGGTTCTCACCCATGACGTGGCGCAGAGGGACAATCTGCGTGTCGGTCGCTACGACGGTGTCGTCGCCGTCGTCGAAAAGCTGAAGGGCCACCCGCTCTTCGCGCATGTCACGCTGAACCGGTCCGAGAGGTCCCAGATCGCGGCACTTGTGACCGAAATGCTGGAGGACGGTCAGATCTGAACCGAAGCGCACACGTTCGTCAACTGTGCGCGGGAGTCGGCGCCGTCCGGAAAAGCTCGAGAGCTTAGCCGGGCGGCGTCGGCATGTGTGTGGGTTTCGCGAAATCCCCAGGGTTCCCAGGAGTGTGAGCTTTCACACGCAACTCGGAATTGCCTTGCGGCGTCGGGTTACGGCAGAGTCTCGTTCCTGTCAGGCCCCGCGTACGGCACACCTGTACCCCCAGCGGTACGGAAACGCATCAGCACCACCTTCAACTCCATAGCGTCGCCGTATGCCGCCCGAGCACCACGCGGCGCTCCCCCTCGCGGGAGTTGCCCACCGGGCCCGTGTCTCCCGTGACCCACAATGGGGAGGCCAGCGTCAGGGGCACGATTGCGTCCGCCAGGGTCACCGAAGCGGGCGATGCTGGAAGGAAAACCGTGTGAGCCGGATCTCGGTCCGGGGATTCGCAGTGGCCTCGGCCACGGCGGTCACCGCTGTCGGAAGCGTCGTCGGCGTTGCTTCGGGCAGTGTCGCGCAGCCCAACGACGCAGAGTCGACGGCGAGCGACGCGACGCTCCTCGCTGACATACCTGCCGGCCAGCAGGCCCAGGTGCAGACCGCGTCCCTGGCGCAGCAGGCCAACTTCCAGGCCATCGCCGCGGACGAAGGTGCGAAGAAGGAAGCCGAGGAAGCGGCCCGCAAGGCCGCCGCCGAGACCGCCGTCGCGAAGAAGGAGGCCGCCGAGAAGGCGGCCAAGGCGCGCGAAGAGGCGAGGGCCAAGGCCAGCCGCAGCGCGGGTGACTTCCCGATCCAGAGCTCCTACACGGTCGCGCAGATCCAGGCCATGGCCTCGCAGATGGTGCCGAGCGGCCAGTTCCAGTGCTTCAGCAACATCGTGGACCACGAGTCCAGCTGGAACTACCACGCCGTGAACGCCTCCTCCGGCGCCTACGGCCTCTTCCAGGCGCTGCCGGCCTCCAAGTACTCCTCCGCGGGTGCCGACTGGCAGACCAACCCGGCCACGCAGATCAAGTGGGGCCTGAACTACATGAACAGCCGGTACGGCAGCCCGTGTGACGCGTGGTCGTTCTGGCAGGCCAACCACTGGTACTGAGCCCCTGCGGCTCCGGCCGCACCTTCTTTCACCTGACGACTCAGCAGAAGGAATCCGTGTGAGCCGAATAGCGGCCCGGGGATTCGCTGTGGCCTCGGCCACGGCGGTCACCACTGTCGGCGCTGTCATGGGAGTAGCCCAGGCCGGCGTCGGACAGCCCAGCAACGACGCAGAGGCGACGGCGGGCGACTCGACACTCCTCGCCGACTTACCCGTAGGCCAACAGGCCCAGGTGCAGACGGCCTCGCTGACCCAGCAGGCCACCACCCAGGGCATCGCCGCGGACGCCACCGCCAAGAAGACGGCGGAGGAAGCCGCGCGCAAGCAGGCCGCCAAGGACGCGGTGGCCAGGCAGCGGGCCGCCGTGGCCAAGGCGAAGGCGGACAAGGAAGCCAAGGAAGCCAAGGAGCGCGAGGAAGCGGAGACCAAGTCGACCACGGCTTCGGGCACCGGCAGCTTCCCCCAGCAGGCGTCGTACACCGTCGCCGAGGTCCAGGCCATCGCACGCCAGATCGTGCCCGCCGGCCAGTTCCAGTGTTTCAGCAACATCGTGAACCACGAGTCCACCTGGAACTACCAGGCCGTCAACCCCACCTCCGGTGCCTACGGCCTCGTCCAGGCCTACCCCGGCTCGAAGATGTCGTCCGCCGGCGCCGACTGGCGCACCAACCCGGCGACGCAGATCAAGTGGGGCCTGAACTACATGAACGAACGTTACGGCAGCCCCTGCGACGCCTGGTCCTACTGGCAGGCCAACGGCTCCTACTGACCAGGCGTCACCGCAGCCGCTCAACCCCGCGCAGCCCCTCCCCGTCCTCTGGGGAGGGGCTTTCGCCCTGTACGGTCGTAAGCCGACCGACTCCAGGGGGAGTGATGGGGAGAGACCGGGGGAAGAGGACGGATCATGTCGCGAGTGCCAGGGTGGCTCGGCCGGCTCGGTGCCGGTCTGACCGAGATGGGTGAGCGGCTCGACGAGCGCCGCGCCGAGGCGGAGCGGGAGGGCGACGCGGACGCGCCGGCGCCGGAGGCGCCCGAGGACGCCGTAGCACCCCCTGAGGATCCCTCACCCCCTCTCCCGCGCCCCGATCCCGCACAGGTCGTGCCGTGGGGTGTCCGGGTCGCCGCCGAGGCGGGCTGGCGGCTGCTGGTGCTCGCCGGGACCGTCTGGGTGCTGATGAAGGTCATCAGCGCCGTCCAACTGGTCGTCCTCGCCTTCGTCGTGGCGCTGCTGCTGACCGCCCTCCTCGAACCCACCGTCGCGCGACTCAAGCGCCTGGGGGTTCCGCAGGGGCTGGCGACCGCGCTCACCGCGATCCTCGGGTTCGTCGTCATCGGCCTGATGGGCTGGTTCGTGACCTGGCAGGTCATGGAGAACATCGACAACCTCTCCGACCAGGTCCAGGACGGCATCGACGACCTGCGCCGCTGGCTGCTCAACAGCCCCTTCCACGTCACCGACAAGCAGATCAACGGCATCGCCAAGAACCTGCGCGAGGCGGTCGGCGCCAACACCGACTCCATCACCTCGGCGGGTCTGGAGGGCGTCACGGTCGTGGTCGAGGCGCTCACCGGCATCCTGCTGGCGTTCTTCTCGACCCTCTTCCTGCTCTACGACGGCAGACGGATCTGGGAGTGGACGCTGAAGCTGGTTCCCGCCGCCGCCCGGCCCGGGGTGGCCGGCGCGGGCCCGCGGGCCTGGGCGACCCTCACCGCGTACGTCCGCGGCACGGTGGTCGTGGCCCTCATCGACGCCATCTTCATCGGCCTCGGCATCTACTTCCTCGACGTCCCGATGGCCGTCCCGCTCGCCGTGTTCATCTTCCTGTTCTCCTTCATCCCGCTGGTCGGCGCGGTGGCCTCCGGTGCGCTGGCCGTGGTGGTGGCGCTGGTGACGCAGGGCGTGTTCACCGCGGTGATGACGCTGGCGGTCGTGCTGGCGGTGCAGCAGATCGAGGGCCACATCCTCCAGCCCTTCATCCTCGGCCGCGCGGTACGCGTCCATCCGCTCGCCGTGGTCCTCTCCGTGGCCTCCGGCGGCATGGTCGCCGGCATCGGCGGCGCGGTGGTCGCCGTACCGCTGGTGGCGGTGACGAACACGGTCGTCGGTTATCTGCGCGCTTACTCCCGACCGGCCCGTCCGGCGTTTGAGGACGAGGCCCGTTCGCGGCGGGAGCGGGGGTCCGGGGGCGCGGCCCCCGTGGACGGTCGGCCCAAGGCGGAGGACCCCGCGCACGAAGGGTGAGCGGGGTCCACGGAGCAGCGGTGCCTACTCGATCTCGGCCAGCACCGCTTCGGCTTCCAGGGTGCAGCCGACGGCCTGGATCACCGAGGCGATCTTGAACGCCTCCTGGATCACCTCCCGGTCGACGCCCGCCTTGCGCAGCACCTGCTCGTGCGCGTCGAGGCACAGGCCGCAGCCGTTGACGGCGGAGACCGCGAACGACCACAGCTCGAAGTCGACCCTGTCGACGCCGGGGTTGCCGATGACGTTCATCCGCAGGCCCGTCCGCAGGTTGCCGTACTCGTGATCCGACAGCAGGTGCCGGGTGCGGTGGAAGACGTTGTTCACCGCCATCACCGCGGCCGCGGACCTCGCGGCGGTGTACGCCTCCGGCGAGAGGTTCGCCTTCGCCTCCGGTGCCAGCTCGCGCAGCACGAGGGGGGAGCGGGAGGCGATCGCGGTCGCGAGGACCGTGCCCCACAACTGCTGCGCGGTCAGGCCGGAGTTGCCGATGACCGAGTCCAGGTTGAGCCTCAGGTCCCTGGCGTAGTCCGGTACGGCGGACCTCAGCGCGTCCAACGACATCTCAGCTCACTCCCCGGCCGGCAGCGTGACGGGGTCGAGGGTGTCCTCGCCCCTGGACCAGTTGCACGGGCACAGGTCGTCGGTCTGCGGGGCGTCCAGGGCCCGCAGGACCTTGTCACCAACAGTGAGCACAGGCTCTCCTCGCAGCGGGGGAGTGTCCGGATCGCGGACACGTCCCTTGGGTTGGACGACTCCGATCGTGGCACAGGGTGCACTTCCGGGACGCGGCCGCCGCCATCGCGGCCGGGCGGGAGGACGCGTGCTCGGCGACGACGAATGAGGTCCGCCACTCGATCAAATGAGCCCCTCACAAAGAGAATTGAGCCCATCGATGGAGCAACTTCCGTCAGCTGAGAGCAGCTGGGAAAATCCGCCGCTGGAATATGCGCGCCGGCTGATACACCTTCCCCCCTGAGCGCTACGCATCACGCGTATGTGCGACATCCCGTGCGACAGGTCAAGGGGAGTGATGTCGGGCTACGAACTGCTGGCACGCGACCTTGCCGCGTGCGGCCGGGACGGCTTCACCGGGGAACTGCGGGTGTCCGGTTCACCCGGTGGCACCTTCCATCTGCACGGCGGACTCGTCGTCGCCGTGGAGTCGCCGGGTGCGCCCGGCCCGGAGGCGCTGCTGCTGCGCTCCGGCCGGGTCGGCGGCGAGGAGTGGGCCGGTCTGGTGCGCGAGTCCGGCGGGGCGCGCTGGCCGGCCGACGGGCTGATCGCCCACGGCTTCGCGGGGGCCGCCCAGCTCCGGGTGGTCTGTGCGATGGCGCTCCAGGACGCCGCGTTCGCGGTCGTCGCGGGCAGCGTCGACGGCTGCGAACGCGGTCCGGCGACCGGGCCACCGCCCGGCCCGGTCGCCATCGGCGAACCGCCCACCCGGCTGCTCCAGCAGGCGTCCCGCAAGCTGCGCGCGCTCCTGGCGCTGCCGAACGCCGTACGCCCGGAGGGGGAGCGCCCCGTCCCCGCCTCCCTCTCCCACGCCGTCGGCCGGCTCAGTCCGCTCCGGTGTGAGCTGCTCACTCACGCCGACGGCCGGCGCACCGCCCGCGACCTCGCCTTCCGCACCGGGCGCGGGGTGTACACCGTGACGGTCGAGGTGGCCAGGATGCTCGGCGAGGGGCTCCTGGAGTGCGCCGGCGCGCCCGCTCCGATCCCGGTCCGGCTGCCGCCCGACGGCCACGGTGTACGCCCCCGCGAACCCGCCCCGCCGCCCCCCGTCCCCGTCCCGCCGGCCGGACCGCCCCCGCAGCCGGCGACCCTGCCCCGCCGCCGCCCCGGCGCCAGCGGCATCACCGAGGCGCTCGCCCCGGAGCGCAATCCCCCGGGCTGGAAGGACTTCTTCCGCCTGCGCAACCCGACGGCGAAATAGCGGCCGTACAGAAACCCCCGTGCCAGAAGACCCTTTCAGAAGACCCCGGCCAGAAGACCCGCCCGCGCCATGAGGCTCCAGCCAGAGAACCTCAGTCAGAGAAACCCACTCGGAAATCCCCCACAGAAAACAAACGGTCATATGCGATCAGAATCAGGGGAGTTGTACCCATGGACCACAAGGCCCTCGCTCAGGAGATGCGCGGCCTGCGCGAGCAGGTGAGCGGCATCACCGACACCGCCGTAGCGGCCGCCGACGGGCTGCTCATCGCCGCCGACACCGCCGACTTCATCGACCCGGAGGGCCTCGCCGCCCTCGCCGCCGCCGGCCTCGGCCTCGCCCGCCGCACCTCCGAGGCGACCGCCCGCGGCGCCCTGCACCGCACGGTGACCTACGGCAGCCACGGCTGCGCCGCGTTCTACGCCGTCGGTGACACCGCGCTGATGGTCGTACTCGGGGACGAGGGGATGGACGTGGAACGCCTGCACCGGGCGACCCAGCCGGCCCTGCGCCGGATCGATCTGATCCTCACCGAGCGGACGACCGAGAAAACCGCCGAAGGAGTCTGAAGGGATGGCGACGAAGCGTATGACCCCAGGTTTCTCCGACCAGGTGATGGGTCTGGTCAAGTCACTGCGTACGGATGCACCCGACTGCGTCGCCTCCGGCGTCGTCGACATGTCCACCGGCATGCTGCTCTCCTACGAGACCGTCGACAACCACCCGCCCGAGGTCCTCGACCTGCTCGCGGGCGCGACACTCGACCTGTTCCAGGGCCGCACGGTCGTGATGATCGAGGACGTCTTCAAGGAACGGCGCGGGATCCAGAGCGACAACCACTTCTTCCAGGAGATCCTCGTCAACAGCGACAACCTCACCCATCTGTTCGTGAGGATGACCGAGGAGCAGGACGTCGTCGCGGTGGTCGTCTGCCGCAAGTCCGTCAACGTGGGCATGCTGTTCGCCCAGGTGCGGAGGGTGGTGCGGGAGTACCGGCTCTAACGCGGACGGTCCCTCCCCGACCGGGGAGGGACCGTGTGCTCACTCCGTACGCAGCCCGTCCGGCCGCATCAGCCGCAGCAGCGGCGGCAGACTCAACAGCGTCACCAGCAGGACGACCGCCGCGCCGCAGCCGGTCATCGCCAGCACGCTGCCCCAGTCGACGCCGACCGGCACGTCCGACATCTTCAGCAGGATCGCGCCCAGCGTGAGCCCCACCCCCATCGCCAGCAGCAGCCCCAGCGCGACCGGGATCGCCGTCTGCCAGAGCACCGACAGGCTCAGGGTGCGCCGCCGGGTACCGAAGGCGATCAGGGACGACAGCAGCTTCTTGCGCTCGCGCAGCTGCTCCAGCTGCGACACCAGCAGGCTCGCCCCGATCAGCAGCAGCACACAGGCGGAGCCGACGAGCAGGCCGGTGCGGATGGCCACGTATCGTGCGGCCTGCTTGGTGGCCGACCACACCATCGGATAGGCCGTCGGGTCCACCGCGGCCGCGGTGTTGCGGGCGTACTCGAGGGCGTCGGGCACCGACTGGTCGACCGAGAGGTACAGCTGACCGCTGACCGTGTCCTCGGCGTCCTTGGGGAAGGCGCTCGGCGTCATCAGGAAGCCGCCTCGCTTCATCCCGGTCGGGTCGTCGATCGACCGGGCCGGCGTCACCCCGGCCGGGACCGTCCAGGCCGTCTCCACGTCCTTCCCGGAGGCGTCCGACTGGAGGTACAGCTTCTTCCCGGGCTTGTTCAGCTTCGGCGCGTCGGCCGAGTACTCGGCGCCTTCGAGGACGAAGACGTCGCCGTCCTTGCACGAGGGCAGCTTCGCCACCTCGCGCAGGGCCGCGCAGTCGCCCACGGTCAGCTCGGTGGCCAGGTTCGGGCCGTTCTCGTTGTGCCAGGAGGAATCGCCGAAATAGCCCTCCCACAGCGCCGTGACCTTGCGTACGCCCTTGGTGTCGGTGAACTTCCGGGCGGTCTCGGCCATCGGGGCGCCGTACGGCACCTGCACCTGCAGCTGTGCCCGCCGGACGTCCTTGCCGGTGGCCTCGGTGTAGTCGCTGTCCACGCCCGTGAACAGCATCTGCAGCGCGATCGCCGCGGCCACCGCCACCGCGATGCCGTTCACCATCCGTGCGGCCGTGCCGCTGCTCAACTGCAGGCGTCGTACGGCCAGTTGCCAGGCGACACCGCCGGAACCGAGCCGGGCGACGACCGTTTCCACCAGCCACGGCAGCAGCGCGGTGACGCCGACGAGGAGCAGCAGGACGCCGCCGGTCACCAGGTACTGGTTGAAGTCGCCGTTGTCGTGTCCCTTGCCGACCATCGGATAGAGCATCGCGAGGCCGGCCAGCGGCAGCAGCAGCCGCCACCACAGGCGGCGCCGCGCGGGCTGTGCCGAGCGGACCACACCGAGCGGTTCGATGACCACACCGCGCAGCGCGAAGAGGGTGACCAGCACGGCGGCCGTCGGCACCGCGACCGCGACCAGGGTGGCCAGCACCGGGGTGGGGTTGAGGTAGCTGGGCCACACACTGATGCCCATGACCTCGACCGTGCCCGCGATCTGGCGGCCGATCAGGAAGAAACCCGTGCCGAGGACCAGGCCGAGCAGGGCGCCCGCCATCGCCTCACCGGCCGCGATTCGCCGGGCCATCCCGCCGTCGGCGCCGACCAGCCGCAGCGCCGCGAGCCTGCGGTCGCGCCGCTCGCCGCCGAACCGGACGGCCGCCGCGATGAACACCGCCACCGGCATCAGCAGCATCACGATCACCACGAGGTTGAGCAGAAGCAGGACCGGGTCGGTCGGGTCGGCCGTCGGGTGCTGCTCCCCGAACCGCTCCAGCCGGGACGCGTCGCCCGACCCGACGCGCGAGGCGAGCCCCGAGGCGCCTGCGTAGTAGGCGAGTTCCTGCGAGCCGATCAGACCCGGCTCACCGATGCTCCCGACGATCCGGTACGGCAGCCGCTCCCGAAGCAGCGCTCCGCTCGTGGAGGCGAGCAGCCTCTTCAGCGCGGGAGAGACGACCATCTCGCCCTTCGCCGGGAAGGCGCTCACGCCGGGCGGCAGGGGGGAACGCGGTCCCTCCGCTTCCACCAGCCGGCCCCGCACGCTCTTCTCGCGGAACTCCGTGTCGGCGTCGGCGACCAGCACGGTGGCGTCGGACTTCGCCGGCGGCTTCTCCGCGAACGAGTAGTCCGAGCGGGCCTGTTCGCGCTCGTGCCGGACCGCGAGCGCGTTCGGCAGCGCGGTCGACAGCAGCAGCAGCGCCACCCCGAGCCCGACGCCGACCGCCGTCAGCACGGCCCGGACCCACCCCTCCCGCCCGCCGGAGAAGGCGAACCGGACTCCCAGGCCCAGGTCCCTGGACCGCCCCCACGCTCGGCTTCGCTCGCGCGGGAGGTGCCCCCTGCGCAGGTTCATACGACCCGCTCCATGTCCCGCGACTTACCGTCCCGTACGACGATCTCGCGGTCCGAGTAGGCGGCCACCCGTGCCTCGTGCGTCACCAGCACCACGGCCGCGTTGGCCGACCGGGCCGCGTCGGTGAGCAGCTCCATCACGCGCTCACCGTTGAGCGAGTCCAGCGCGCCGGTCGGCTCGTCGGCGAAGACGACCCGCGGGCTGGTCACCAGCGAGCGCGCCACGGCGACCCGCTGCCCCTGCCCGCCGGAGACCTCCCCGGGCCGCTTCCGGGCGAGGTCGTCGACCTCGAGCCGCTCCATCCAGCCCAGCGCGGTGCGCTCGGCCTGCTTGCGCGCGGTGCCGTTCAGCCTGAGCGGCAGGGCCACGTTCTCCACACAGGTCAGCTCCGGCACCAGCTGCCCGAACTGGAACACGAACCCGAACTCCGAGCGCCGCAGGTGGCTGCGCCCGGCGTCGTTCATGGTCGCCAGCTCCCGACCGTCGTACGTGATCGAGCCGGAGTCGGGCGTCACGATGCCGGCGAGGCAGTGCAGCAGGGTCGACTTGCCGGACCCGGACGGGCCCATCACGGCGACGACCTCGCCCGGGTGTATGGAGAACTCGGCGCCGTCCAGCGCCATGGTCGGCCCGTATGCCTTCTTCAGATCCGTCGCGACGAGCAGGGATCCCCCGGGAGCGTTCATGCGGTCACCGTTGCCTTCAGTTTGTCGAGGCGCGCGGTGGCGAGCTCCAGCCAGCGCAGGTCGGCCTCGAGATGGAACAGGGCGTGGTCGCAGATCAGCTGGTCGGCGAGGTCGCCCTTGCGCTTGCGGTCGGTCAGGATGCGCATGCTGCGCAGGTGCTCCGCCCGCTGGGTGTCGAGGATGTCGGCCGCGTCGCGCTCGGTGAGCAGCGCGAGGACGACCTTCGTGTACAGGGTCGACTGCAGATACGGCTCGGGCTTCTCGGGCGTGGCGAGCCAGCGCTCGACGTCGGTGATCCCGGCGTCGGTGATCGCGTACCGCTTGCGCTCGGGCCCGCCGCCGGCCTCGATGCCGTTGACCTCCACGAGGCCGTTCTTCAGCAGCCGGGACATCGTCGAGTAGACCTGGCCGTAGTGCAGCGGCCGGTCGTGACCGAACTTCTCGTCGAAGGCCCGCTTCAGGTCGTAACCGTGTCGGGGCCCGGACTCCAGGAGTCCCAGGAGGGTGTGACCGATGGACATGGGCAGGACTGTACATGCGGTGTATACCCGGGGTGTATACGCGGAGTGTGTAGGGCGTGGCGGGGTGTGGGAGTGCGCAGGTGGGGGCCGATTGTCACCGTTCTGCTACAGCGCCGGTGCCTGCTCGCCGCCGGTCCTGCGACTCCCGGGCCCGTCCGTTCGAGGGGGAGGTCGTTCAGGCCGACGGCCCCCGCGGGGCGGAGCCCCCCGGGGGCCGGCCGCGGCGGGGCATGGGCCCGGTGTCGCCAGGCAGCCGCCCCGCCTCCTTCAAGGCCTTCCGCAACAGGAACTCGATCTGCGCGTTGGCGGACCGCAGCTCGTCCCCCGCCCACCGGGCCAACGCCTCGTACACCGCGGGATCCAGCCGCAACAACACCTGCTTGCGCTGCGACCGACCTTGAGGGGCCGAACCCCCGGAGGGAACCGTCACTGGTAGAGGGTCCCGGTGTTGAGTACGGGCTGCGGCGCGCGGTCCCCGCACAGCACCACCATCAGGTTGGACACCATCGCCGCCTTCCGCTCCTCGTCCAGTTCCACGATGTCCTGCTCGGCGATCCGGCTCAGCGCCGCCTCGACCATCCCCACGGCCCCGTCCACGATCTCCCGCCGCGCCGCGACCACCGCGCCGGCCTGCTGCCGCTGCAGCATCGCGGAGGCGATCTCGGGAGCGTACGCGAGGTGGGTGAAGCGGGACTCGATGATCCGCACCCCGGCCGCCTCCACGCGCGCGTGCAGCTCGACCGCGAGCTTCTCGGTGATCTCCTCGGCGTTGCCGCGCAGCGAGAGCCCGTTCTCGTCGTGGGAGTCGTAGGGGTACTCGATGGCGATGTGCCGCACGGCCGCCTCGGTCTGGGTGGCGACGAACTCCAGGAAGTCGTCCACCTCGAACGTGGCCTGCGCGGTGTCCTGCACCTTCCACACCACGACCGCGGCGAGTTCGATCGGGTTGCCGTAGGCGTCGTTGACCTTCAGGACGGCCGTCTCGTGGTTGCGGACGCGGGTGGAGATCTTCTCGCGGGAGGTGAAGGGGTTCACCCAGCGCAGCCCGTCCTCGCGGATCGTGCCCCGGTAGCGCCCGAAGAGCTGCACCACGCGTGCCTCGCCCGGCGCCACCGTGTTCAGCCCGCACATCGACAGGAACGCGGCGATCCCTATGAGGATGCCGCCGACGATCAGCGCGGCTCTGCCTCCGGTCGCGGCCACCGTGGTGGCGAGGGCGATCAGCCCGGCGCCGACGAGCAGCCCCACGAGTCCGAGGAGCAGCGCGAGTCCGCCGCCGACGCTGCGCGCCGGGAACTCCTGGACGCGCGGTGCGGGCATCTCGGGCACGTCGGCCGAGGGGTGGTCTGTGGACATGGCGGGGTCCCCCGTTTCATATGCGTATGAACCGTTTCGCGTGGTTCTCGCGTTAGCCTCGATCTAGCTAACTGATATCACTTTACCCTCGTCCGGCAACCCTGAACCCCTATCGTTCGTCGGATCTGGTGGAGCGCTGTGCCGGTTGCGCCGGGCGGGGTGCTGATTGTCACCCCCTCCGAAGACCGGCTCGGGAGCCCTCCGTCACAGCGGTCGGTGTTAGTTTTCTGAGCTGACCTGCCTCCGGGCACTGGTGTGACTGCCGAGTAGGAAGCGGAGCGAGCGGACTCATGGGACGAGCGGACGAGAGACGAGCGCGACAGCGTGGTGGCCGCCGTGCTGCGCCCAAGAACCGTTCGTCGCGGACGGAGGCGCCGCCGTCGCGGAGCGAGTCGGTATCGGCTTCCGGGGCGCCGGAGACGTCCGAGTCCACCCGGACCCCCGACGGCGCGGCGGTCGGCGGCCGTGCCGCCGCGCGCAGGGCGGCCGCCGGCAAGAAGGGGCGGGGCACCAAGGCCGGCAAGGACGGCAAGAAGCAGAAGAGCCTCATACGCAGGATCTTCACCTGGAAGAAGATCCTGGGCGCCTTCCTCCTCATGACCACCGCCGTCATCGGCGCCGTCGTCTGGCTCTACGTCAGTACGCCGATCCCCGAGGGCAACTCCGACGCGAAGCTCCAGAGCAACGTCTACGAGTACGAGGGCGGCGCGATCCTGACGCGTGACGGAACGGTCAACCGCGAGGTCGTCGACCTTGCCCAGGTCCCCAAGGAAGTCCAGCACACCTTCGTCGCCGCCGAGAACAAGACCTTCTACAACGATGCCGGCGTCGACCTCAGGGGCACCACACGAGGCATCCTCAACACGCTCATGGGCAAGGGCGCGCAGGGTGGTTCGACGATCACCCAGCAGTACGTCAAGAACTACTACCTGAGCCAGGAACAGACCGTCACGCGCAAGCTGAAGGAACTGGTCATCTCGCTCAAGCTGGACCGGGAGAAGTCCAAGGACTACATCCTGGCCGGCTACATCAACACCAGCTACTACGGCCGCGGCTGCTACGGCATCCAGGCCGCCGCCCAGTGCTACTACCGCGTGGACGCCGACAAGCTCACCGTCGGGCAGGGCGCCTACCTCGCCGCGCTGCTCCAGGCCCCCAGCCAGTACGACTGGGCCGTCGCCAGCGACACCGGCAAGCGGCTGGTGAAGGCCCGCTGGAACTACGTCCTCGACAACATGGTCGAGCAGGGCTGGCTCGACAAGAGCAAGCGCGATGACATGACGTTCCCGGAGCCCAAGGAGCCCAAGGCCAACCCGAGCCAGGAGGGGCAGGTCGGCTACCTGGTCAACGCCGCCAACGCCGAACTGATGCGTCAACTCGTCGCCACGGGCGTGGCCGACGACCTCAAGGCGGCCGAGGACATGGTCACCCGCGGCGGCTGGAACATCGAGCTCAACATCGACAAGGGCAAGCAGAAGGCGCTGGAGAAGGCCGTCAAGGAACAGCTGACCAGCAAGCTGGACAAGAAGAAGCGCTCGGTCGACGGCGACGTCCAGGCCGGAGCCGTGTCGGTGAACCCCAAGACGGGCGCCGTCGAGGCGATGTACGGCGGTGCGGGCTACACCGACCACTACGTCAACAACGCCACCCGCACCGACTACCAGCCCGCCTCAACCTTCAAGCCGGTGATCCTCGCCGCGGCCTTCGACGAGAAGGCCAAGACGCAGGACGGCGACGAGATCACCGCCAACACGATCTACGACGGCACCAGCAAGCGCCCGGTCGTCGGCAGCGACATCGGCTTCGCCCCGGAGAACGAGGACGACGCGGACTACGGCGACGTCACCGTCCAGACGGCGCTGAACAAGTCCATCAACTCCGTCTTCGCGCAGATGGGTGTCGACGTCGGCATGGACAACGTGCTGAAGGTCGCGGACGGCCTCGGGATGGACACCAAGGACCTCAAGGCCGTGCCTGCCCAGACCCTGGGCACGATGGGCGCGAGCCCCCTGCAGATGGCCGCCGTCTACGCCACCCTCGACAACCACGGCAAGAAGGTCACCCCGGCGATCATCAAGACGGCGTCGAACAGCGCCTACCCGTCGTTCAAGCACAGCGATCCCATCGGCGACCAGGTCATCACCCGGGAGGCCGCCGACTCGGTCACCTCGGTCCTCACCGGTGTGGTCGACGACGGTACGGCGAGGAAGTCCGTGCGGGACAACCCGCTGCGCAAGGGCCAGAAGGTGGCCGGCAAGACGGGAACCTCCGACAACAACAAGTCGGCCTGGTTCACCGGCTACACACCGGACCTGGTGACCTCGGTCGGCCTGTTCGGCGAGGACGCCAAGACCCACGCCCAGGTCCCGCTGACTGGCGCGACGACGGGCCTGACCACGGTCGCGGGCCGCATCAACGGCGGTGGCTTCCCGGCGCAGATCTGGGCGGCGTACACCTTCGGTGTCTCCACCAAGGTCACCAAGTTCGACCTGGACACCGACCAGGGCGCGGCGGTCCAGAGCTCGTCCCCGTCCCCGTCCTCGTCCCCGTCGAGCAGCTCCTCTCCGTCCTCGTCCCCGTCGAGCAGCTCCTCTCCGTCCTCGTCCCCGTCCAGGAGCTCCTCTCCGTCCTCGTCCCCGTCCAGGAGCTCCTCTCCGTCCAACACACCGCCGGGCAGCACGACGACGGCACCGGCCACGGGCGCCCCGTCCACAGGGACGGGAGAACCAGTGGATCCCTTGAACGGCCAGTAGGGCCACAGAGGAAAGGGCGCCCGGTGATCACCGGGCGCCCTTCGCGTGTCGAGTGGCGCGGGGCTGTGTCGATGTGCGGCTCCGCCGCGCCGGGGCGGTCAGCCCCCACCGTCCCGCAGCCGGACTACGACCGATTCAGCTCGAACCAGACCACCTTGCCGGTGCTGAGCCGAGTGGCCCCCCACCGCCGAGCCAGCCGGTTCACCAGATAGAGCCCACGACCCCCTTCATCCGTCGCCCGAGCCTGCCGCAGCCGAGGCAACTGGGGGACGTCGTCGCCCACCTCGCACCGCAGCACATCGGTCCGCAGCAACCGCAGCGTCACCGGCCGCGAGGCGTACCGCACCGCGTTGGTCACCACTTCGCTCACCAGCAGTTCGACGGAGTCGGTCAGATCCTCCATCCCCCACCGGGCCAACGCCCGCCGGGCCAGCCGCCGGGCCCGGCCCGGGGCAGCGTCCTCCGGCTCCAGGAACCAGTACGCCACATCGCTCGGCGCGATCCCGTCGAAGCGGGCGGCGAGCAGCGCGATGTCGTCGTCCCGGTCACCCGGTCCGAGCATGTCGAGCACCTCGTCGCAGAGCGCCTCCAGCGGCGGCGGGTGGTCGGGCCCCGTGAGCTGAGCGGTCGCGGCCAGCTTCTCCCGCAGCTGCTCTATCCCGGTCGCCACGTCCCGCAGCCGGGACTCCACCAGGCCGTCGGTGTACAGCAGCAGCGTCGCACCGGCCGGAGCGTCCAGTTCCACCGCCTCGAAGTCGACTCCGCCCACGCCGATCGGCGCGCCCGGCGGCACCCGCAGCACCTCGGCCCGGCCGCCCAGGTGCAGCAGGACGGGCGGGGGATGGCCCGCGTTGGCGATGGTGATGCGGTGCGATACGGGGTCGTAGACGGCGTAGAGGCAGGTCGCCATGCGGTCGGACCCCAGACGCTGGGCCTGCTCGTCGAGATGGTGCAGGACCTCCTGCGGAGGCAGATCGAGCCCGGCCAGCGTCTGCGCCGTCGTCCTCAACTGCCCCATGATCGCCGCGGAGGTCATGGAGTGACCCATCACGTCACCCACGACCAGCGCCACCCGGCTGCCCGGCAGGGGGATGGCGTCGTACCAGTCGCCGCCGACCCGCGCGGTCTCGGCGGCGGGCAGATAGCGGGAGGCCAGCCGGACGCCCGTGCAGCGCGGCAGGTTCTCCGGGAGCATGGTGCGCTGCAGCTCGTCGGCGATGTACGCCTCACGGTCGTACAGCACCGCCTTGTCGATGCCGAGCGCGCTGTGCGTGGCGAGCTGGGCCGCCACGAGCAGGTCGTCGTTCTCGAACGGGAAGCGTTCCGCGCGGCGCAGGAAGACCGCCGCGCCGATCACCCGGCGGCGGCCCCGCAGCGGGGCCAGGATGGCCCGCTGGCCGCCGGGGATGACCAAGGTGCTGTCCTCGCCCAGGAGTTCGGGCAGCGCGGCACGGGCGGCCGGGCTGTCGGCGAAGACCGGGCGCACCCCGCGCAGCACCTCCGCGAGGACCCCGCCGGGCCGCACCTCGCACAGTTCCGTGACGGCGGACGACAACTCGGCGTTCAGCTCCACCGGTTCCGGCGGCGGCAGGGCGAGCGCGGCGAAGCCGGTCTCGGTGTCGCGCTCCTCCGGGATGCGGTCGGTGCGCCGCAGCCGCAGCATGACGCGGTCGGCCACCGGCCGCTCGTCACCGACCGGCAGCGGATCGCGCAGATAGACGAGTATCGCGTCGGAGAAGGTCGGCACGGTGGCCCGGCACAGCCCCATCACGATCTCGTCGAGGTCCAGGCCGCGGGCGATCCGCCGGGTCGCGGCGCCCACGAAACGCAGCCGGTCACCGTCCCGGCGCATCGGCGTGGGCCGCCCCGGCGTCACCCCTTGCCCCGTACGGCGCTCGGAGCGCATGTCACCCCCCGGCTGGGCCGGGATGGACTCGGGCGCCGGACGCGGCCGGTGGCTGTCGGTCTCGGCACCGCCCGCCGGCTGGGAGTGCTCGGCCTGCGCAGCGGCCGGATCCTTACCCTCGGCACTCTGGTTTACCTTGCTGCCCTTCCCGCCGGTGGCACACGGCACGGTGGTGCCAGGGCCGTCCTCCGTGCGGCCCTGGGAGGCGGCGGGAGGTAAGGCGCCCGAACCGCCCGGCGCGGGGGTACGCAGGAGCGCCCCGCGGGGGTCCGTGGGGTCGACGCCCTGAGGGCGTTCGTAGCTCGTGGGCTGCTCCGTCACGCGTGTCGAATCCGTCCGTCCGGGGCTGCGTGCCGCGCACGCAGTTGGTCCCGCAGAAAACCCGATACCCGGAATACGTGTCCCCGGAACGGAATTCCCGCGTGGTCAGAGGCTGTTCCTGTGTCACCCGAGGACCAGGCACGGCCCCGGGGGCCGACGTCGGCCCCGCCGGTGTTGCCCTCGTACCCCTCGCTCACGTCCTGCCGCCCCTCGGTGACGTTCGGTCAGACCCGGTGTCGGCCCCGGGAGTTGTTCTGCCATGGCCTTGCGGAGGACGATCCTACGTTTCCTGCCCGGGGGCGCATCAAGGGTCTCATGTGGACACGTGCGCAGGCGTACGGTCCCAGTCCTCCGGAAGCAACGGTACGGCCCAGGAGGGATCCGGGCGCCAATGCTGCCAGCCCTCGTTGAACGGCGGCCCCCAGGCGAGGATCGCCTCGACCGCTCCACGCCCCGCCTCCCGGACCTGTCCGGCGACGGCCGGGTCCATCAGCCCGTCCTGCTGGGCCTGCGCGAACTCGTCCTCGTCGCGCCAGCCCCAACTGCGATCGGGATACACACAGATGTCCAGGAAGTGGTCCTCGGAGTCCACCCCGCCGTCCCAGCGGGACAGCGGCTCCTCCAGGTTGACGTACCAGTTCTTGAACTTCCACCCCGGCTCCCAGAACAGCCACACCGACCAGGGCTCGCCGGGCCGGGCCAGCTTCAGCACGCCGGTGCCGAACCAGCGGTCGAGCTGGACGGTGCGCGCTTTCGTGTAGCGCGTCGGCAGCGGTTCCTGGTGCAGCGGGGTGCCGTCGGCGAGCACGGGCTTGACGACCTGTGTGCCGGGGGCGAGCCAGACCGCGAGCAGCTCCTCGTCGTCGCGGACGACGGTGACCGGGCGGGCGATATGGAACAGGGCGCCGCCGTTCTCCCGGTATCGCCACAGGATCTGGTCCCCGGGCTCCCAGAACGCCGCCGCACCACCCGTTCCCACGCGTCTCACCGCTCCACCGTCTGCCATGCACAGATATTAGGTGCCATGGCCATACGACGCTGCGGCGCGTGTCACGGTTCTGCGCGCGGGCGTGAAAGGTTACGGGCGCGTCATCCGCAGGACATCCAGCGCCTCGTCGAGCTGCTCGGCCGTCAGGTCGCCGCGCTCCACATACCCGCTTTCGAGTACCACCTGCCGGATCGTCTTCTGCTCCACGAGCGCCTTCTTGGCGACCTTGGCGGCCTCCTCGTAGCCGATGTACTTGTTCAGCGGAGTGACCACGGACGGCGACGACTCGGCGTACTCCCGGGCGCGTTCGCGGTGCGCGACGATCCCGTCCACGGTCCGGTCGGCGAGCAGCCGCGAGACGTTGGCGAGCAGCCGGACGGACTCCAGCACGTTCTTGGCGATCACCGGCAGCATCACGTTGAGCTCGAAGTTGCCGGCCGCGCCGGCGGTCGCGACCGTCGCGTCGTTCCCGACGACCTGCGCGGCGACCATCAGCACGGCCTCCGGGATCACCGGGTTGACCTTGCCGGGCATGATCGAGGATCCGGGCTGGAGGTCGGGCAGGGAGATCTCGGCGAGGCCGGTGCGCGGCCCGGACGCCATCCACCGCAGATCGTTGGCGATCTTCGTGAGGGAGACGGCGATGGTCCGCAGCTGCCCGCTCGTCTCCACGATCCCGTCCCGGGCGCCCTGCGCCTCGAAGTGGTCCCGCGCCTCGGTCAGCGGCAGCCCGGTGACCCGGGCGACCTCCTCGATGACGGCGGCGGAGAATCCGGGCGGGGTGTTGATCCCGGTCCCCACGGCGGTCCCCCCGAGGGGCAGCTCGGCGAGCCGGGGGAGCGAGGCGGTCAGCCGCTCCACGCCGTGTCGCACCTGGGCGGCGTACCCGCCGAACTCCTGCCCGAGGGTGACGGGCGTGGCGTCCATGAGGTGCGTGCGCCCCGACTTGACGACGTCGGCGAACTCCTCGGACTTGCGGGTGAGTGAGTCGGCGAGGTGCTCCAGGGCCGGGACGAGGTCACGGGTGACTGCGGCGGTGGCGGCGATGTGGATCGACGACGGGAAGACGTCGTTGGACGACTGCGAGGCGTTGACATGGTCGTTGGGATGGACGTCCCGGCCCAGCCGCTCGCTCGCCAGGGTGGCGATGACCTCGTTGGTGTTCATGTTGGACGAGGTCCCCGAGCCGGTCTGGAACACGTCGACCGGGAAGTGCTCGTCCCACTTCCCCTCGGCCACCTCGCCGGCCGCGTCCTGGATCGCCTCGGCGATCTCCTTGTCCAGTACCCCGAGTTGGGCGTTCACCTTGGCGGCGGCCCCCTTGATCCGGGCGAGGGCCTCGATGTGCGCGCGCTCGATGTGCTGCCCCGAGACGGGGAAGTTCTCGACGGCCCGCTGCGTCTGGGCCCTCCACTTGGCGTCCGCCGGGACGCGTACCTCGCCCATGGAGTCGTGCTCGATCCGGTAATCGCTCATACCTGGTACAGCGATCGGGGCGGCACGGTTGTTCCGGACCGCACCCGTACGGGTCTCGGTGTGTGATCCAGGTCTCAGGACGGGCGTGCAGCAAAAGGAAGCGTGTCCACGTCGAGGAGGGGTGACAGGAAGGGAGGAGCGTGTGGAGACGGACTTCCAGGAATTCGTGGCCGCCCGGTCGGCCACGCTGTTCAGGGGCGCCCTCGTCCTCACGGGAAACCGGGAGGCCGCGGAGGACCTGGTCCAGGAGACCTTGGAGAAGGCCTGCCGCAAGTGGCGCACCATCGCAGCGAAGGACGCTCCGGACGCCTACGTCCGGCGGATCATGGTGAACCTGGCCAACGACCGCTGGCGCAAGTTCCGCCGACTGACCACGACTTCCCACCCGGAGGGCGGCGACCTGCCGGCGCCGGGTGACGAGTACGGGCAGGTCGACAGCAGGGACCAGTTGGTGCGCGCGTTGCAGCGACTGCCCATGCGGATGCGGACGGTGGTGGTGCTGCGGTACTTCCACGATCTCTCGGACGGCGAGATCGCGGCCGACCTCGGCGTTTCGCCGAGCACGGTCCGCTCCCAGCTCGCCCGGGGGATCGAGAAGCTCAGAAGTCAGTTCCCCGCACTCTCCGACCCTTCACCACTGCGGCACCCGGAAGGAATCCGATGACCTCGTACGGCGACGCACGGCCTTCCGGCCGCACGCCTTTCGAAGAGGAACTGATGAACGCCATGAACCGTTTCGCGAACTCCGCCGACGCACCCGAATTCGACGCGCCCGGGATCGTCCGTCGCACCCGGCGCAGGCGGACCGTCGGCATCGCCGCGGTCGCCGTCGGCCTGATCCTCGCGGGCGGGGGCACGGCCCTGGCCACCAACGTCGCGGGCGGCTCGAACTCGACCCCGGCGGCGAGCGGCACCACCGGCGGGAGCGACGCCACGACCATGCTGTACGGCGAGGACCCGACCATCCCGATCGACTTCGCGGGCTGGTCCCTGGAGGGGGCCAAGACGTACCTGGCCAAGACGCAGACCAAGCTCGGCACCGTCACCGAGAAGGCCGTCAAGGGCTGCAAGCCGGGTTCGGTGATCGGGGTGTCCCCGCACGCCCCGGCGATCGTCCACAACGGCGACACGGTCGGTTTCACCGTCTGCGCCGGCTGACATCCGGTCCCGGTCCGGCTCCGAGACGACCCTGACCCCGCTCTGAGACGACGACGCCCGCCCCTGCGCCAATCAGGGGCGGGCGTCGTCGTCACAGGATCACACGAGGCCCGGCCCCCGCACCGGGATGCTGGTGAACGTCGGCGCGGGCGCCGGGTCCTTGAAGAAGTCGTTGCCCTTGTCGTCGACGACGATGAACGCCGGGAAGTCCTCGACCTCGATCTTCCAGACCGCCTCCATGCCGAGCTCCTCGTACTCGACGACCTCGACCTTCTTGATGCAGTCCTGGGCGAGACGGGCGGCGGGGCCGCCGATGGAGCCGAGGTAGAAGCCGCCGTGGGTGCCGCAGGCGTCGGTGACCTGCTGCGAGCGGTTGCCCTTGGCCAGCATGACCTTGGAGCCGCCCGCCGCCTGGAACTGCTCGACGTAGGAGTCCATACGGCCGGCCGTGGTCGGGCCGAAGGACCCGGAGGCGTACCCCTCGGGGGTCTTCGCGGGGCCCGCGTAGTACACCGGGTGGTCCTTCAGGTACTGCGGCATCTCCTCGCCCGCGTCAAGGCGTTCCTTGATCTTGGCGTGCGCGATGTCCCGCGCCACGACCAGCGGACCGGACAGCGACAGCCGGGTCTTGACCGGGTACTTGGTCAGCTCGGCGAGGATGTCGTCCATGGGCCGGCTGAGGTCGATCCTGACGACGTCGGAGGACTCGTCGAGGTGTTCGTCGGTCGTGTCCGGCAGGAACCGCGCCGGGTCCGTCTCCAACTGCTCCAGGAACACGCCCTCCGCGGTGATCTTCGCGACGGCCTGCCGGTCGGCGGAGCAGGAGACCGCGATGGCGACGGGGCAGGAGGCGCCGTGGCGGGGGAGGCGGACGACCCGCACGTCGTGGCAGAAGTACTTCCCGCCGAACTGGGCCCCGATCCCGATCTTCTGCGTCAGCTCGAAGACCTTCTCCTCCAGCTCCTTGTCCCGGAAGCCGTGCCCGAGCGGCGAGCCCTCGGCCGGGATCTCGTCCAGGTAGTGCGCGGAGGCGTACTTCGCGGTCTTCAGCGCGTACTCGGCGGAGGTACCGCCGACGACGATCGCCAGGTGGTACGGCGGGCAGGCGGCCGTACCGAGCGATCGGATCTTCTCCTCCAGGAACCTCATCATGGAGGCCTCGTTCAGAACGGCCTTCGTCTCCTGGTAGAGGAACGACTTGTTGGCCGAGCCGCCGCCCTTGGCCATGAACAGGAACTTGTACGCGCCGCCGTCGGTGGCGTACAGCTCGATCTGGGCCGGGAGGTTGGAGCCGGTGTTCTTCTCGTCCCACATGGTGAGGGGAGCCATCTGCGAGTAGCGCAGGTTGAGCCGGGTGTAGGCGTCGAAGACGCCCCGGCTGAGGGCTTCCTCGTCGCCGCCCTCGGTGAGCACGTTCTGGCCGCGCTTGCCCATCACGATCGCCGTACCGGTGTCCTGGCACATGGGGAGCACGCCGGCGGCCGCGATGTTCGCGTTCTTCAGCAGGTCCAGCGCGACGAACTTGTCGTTGCTCGACGCCTCGGGGTCGTCGATGATGCGCCGCAGCTGCGCCAGGTGCGCGGGCCGCAGGTAGTGCTGGATGTCGTGGATGGCCTCCTCGGCCAGCTTGCGCAGCGCCTCCGGCTCCACCTTGAGGAACGTCCGCCCGTCGGCCTCGAAGGTGGAGACACCCTCGGAGGTCACCAGCCGGTAGGGGGTGGTGTCCTCTCCCATCGGGAGCAGATCGGTGTACGCGAACTCAGGCATCGCAGCCCATTCCTCACTCTGCAGACGGCGACCCGCCGACGCCGGCGGGCGTCACCAGCCTAGAACCTGCCTCTGACACGGAGTCTGTGAGGTAAGGCTCAGTTCGACGCGGCGAAACCCAGGCGGGGGCTATCGCGATCTATCGTGTTTGGGTACGCTGGCCCCGTGGACCTTCAGAAGCAGACCGCTGCCGCCCCCACACCAGCCGCCGAGTTGCGCGCCTCGGACGCCGACCGCGACCGAATCGCCGACATCCTGCGCGAGGCCCTGGCGGAGGGCAGGCTCACCGCCGAGGAGCACGCCGAGCGCGTGGAGGGAGTGCTGGCCGCCAAGACAGTGGGCGAGTTGGAGGTCTTCATACGGGACCTGCCCGCCGCCCACGAGCGCCGCACGGCCCCGTCGGCCCCGCCCCGTCCCGCCGCCGGCCCCATACCCGTCGACCCCGACGACAACGTGGTCGCGGTCTTCAGCAGCGCCGTCCGCAGGGGCCGCTGGCGCGCGGGCCGGCGCATCCACGCGTACGCGGTCTTCGGGAGTGTGGAGATCGACCTCAGCGAGGCGCTCTTCGAGTACCAGCAGGTCGTGATCAAGGCGTACGCGGTCTTCGGCAGCGTCGAGGTCCGCGTCCCGGAGAACGTGTCGCTGCACGGTACCGGCGCGGGCGTGCTCGGCGCCTTCGAGGTGGACACCCTCGACTCGCCCGACCCGGACGCACCGGCGGTCTACCTCGACGGCTGGGCGGTGCTGGGCAGCATCGAGGGCAGACCGAAGCGCGGCAGGCTCGTGGCGGACATCCTCGATCGGGTTCAGCGCAAGGTGGACAGGGGTTTGCGCAAACACCTCGACCGTTGACGGTCGTGAAGTCGTCCTGGCGCCGGCGTCCTGAACTCAGTGCATAGGCGCGCGCACAGCGGGTAGGCCTTGCGCATCGTCTCTCGCTCGCGAAGCCGTCGTCAGGAGTAGACCCGTGCTGCAACCGCCGCATTCGTCCCTGCAGGTCGCCGCTGTTCCGGCCCAGCGGGTGCCAGCGCGCGACAGGGACCAAGACGCTCCCTGGCACACCGAGGCGGTGTGCCGGCGCGACGAGGCAGGGCTTTTCTTCGCCCCATCCAAGGAACCCACCGCCGCGCGCCTCTCCCGCGAGGAGGCCGCGAAGCGGGTCTGCGCCCGCTGTCCCGTCATGGTGGAGTGCCGCGAGCACGCACTGCTGCAGCCGGAGCCCTACGGTGTCTGGGGCGGCCTCACCGCCGCCGAACGCCGGGTCGTCCTGGCCAGGCGCCGCCGCCGCGACATGGAACTGAAGAAGGCGGCACGGGCGGCCGGCCGCATAGCGCAGGCAGGCTGAACGCAGGGCGCCCCCTCCGCACCGGGGGCGCCCTGCCTTCCACCGCGGGCGAACCTACTTCGCCCGATCGAAGTCGATCGCGCTGTAGGCCCGCAGCTTGCTCAGGCGGTGCTCGGAGTCGATCCGCCGCACCGTCCCCGACTTCGACCGCATCACGATGGAGTCGGTCGTCGCGGTCTCGGCCCGGTACCGGACGCCCCGCAGCAGCTCACCGTCGGTGATACCCGTGGCGACGAAGAACACGTTCTCGCCCTGGACGAGGTCCTCCGTGGTCAGTACCCGGTCCAGGTCGTGCCCGGCGTCGACCGCCCGCTGCCGCTCCTCGTCGTCCTTGGGCCACAGCTTCCCCTGGATCGTGCCGCCCAGGCACTTCACGGCGCAGGCCGAGATGATTCCCTCGGGGGTGCCGCCGATACCGAGCAGCAGGTCGATGCCGGTGCCCTCGCGCAGCGCCAGGATCGAGCCGGCCACATCGCCGTCGGAGATCAGCTTGATGCGCGCCCCGGTGTCCCGGATCTCCTTGATGAGCCCCTCGTGCCGAGGCCGGTCGAGGATGACGACGGTGACGTCCTCGGGCGTGCCCCGCTTGGCCTTGGCGACGCGGCGGATGTTCACCTCGACGGGTGCGTTGATGTCGACGAACTCGGCCGCCTCCGGCCCGGTGACCAGCTTGTCCATGTAGAACACGGCCGACGGGTCGAACATCGCGCCCCGCTCGGTGGCCGCGAGGACGGCGATCGCGTTCGGCATGCCCTTGGCCGTCAGCGTGGTGCCGTCGATCGGGTCGACGGCGATGTCGACCTCGGGCCCGGTCCCGTCGCCGACGCGCTCCCCGTTGAAGAGCATCGGCGCCTCGTCCTTCTCGCCCTCGCCGATGACGACGACGCCGTTCATCGAGACGGTGGAGACGAGGGTCCGCATCGCGCGCACCGCGGCACCGTCGGCGCCGTTCTTGTCACCGCGCCCCACCCAGCGGCCCGCGGCCATCGCGGCGGCTTCGGTCACACGGACCAGTTCCAGGGCGAGGTTGCGGTCGGGCGCCTCGGAGGGGACATCGAGTTCGGACGGCAGATGATGGTGCTCGGTCATCGGAGCGCACCTTTCTGATACGACGACGGCCGGATGAGGGTTCGATCCTCGACTCTATCGTCAGTCCGACAAAATGAGCAGGGGACCCCACGGATGAGCGGACCGGGCACCTGCGACGATAGGGGGCGTGGCAGGTTCGAACGGCAAGCAGAAGACGGCCCGGGACATGATTCTTTCCCTGGGTCTCATCATCATCGCGGCGTGGGTCATCTACCTCTTCGTCCCGCACGACGATCACGCTCCGGACATCAAGCGGGTCGACTACCGCGTCGAACTGCTCACGGCGCGCCGCGCTGCCTCGTACCCGGTGGCCGCGCCCGAGGGCCTGTCCCACAGCTGGAAGGCGACCTCCGTCCGCTTCCAGGGCGCCGACTTCGACTCCTGGCACCTCGGCTTCCACGCCCCCGACGGGGAGTACGTCGCCATCGAGCAGTCCACTCAGAAGCGCTCGCAGTTCATCGACGACGCCAGCCAGGGCGCCCAGGCCACCAAGGTCACGGAGAAGATCGGCGGCCGCACCTGGACCCGCTACACCGGCGGCCGCTACGACGCCCTGGTCCTGCAGGGCGCCGACGGCTCGACCACGGTGGTCGCGGGCACGGCCTCCTTCGACCGCCTGACGGAGATGGCCGGCGCGCTGAGGATGGCGTGAGCGCCGTACGTCCCGACGTGTGAAAGAGGCCCCCGGCGGCAGCCGGGGGCCTCTTCATGTGTCACCGGTCACCGGTCTCAGACGGTGGTGACGACCTCGTCGTAGGCGAGGCGCGGGGAGCGCGGGAACCAGGCGTCCTCGCCCGGCTTGCCGATGTTGACGACCATCAGCGGGGTGTGGTCGTCGTCCAGGAACTCCTTGCGGACGCCCTCGAAGTCGAGGCCGGTCATCGGGCCGGCGGCGAGGCCCGCGGCGCGCACGCCGATGATGAAGTACGCGGCCTGCAGGGCGGCGTTCAGCGAGGCGGCACCCTCGCGGGCCGGACGCTCGGCGAAGAAGAGGTCCTTGGCCTGCGGGAAGTGCGGGAAGAGCTGCGGCAGCTCCTCGTGGAACTCGTTGTCCGCGGAGAGGATCGCGACCAGCGGAGCGGTGGAGGTCTTGGCCTGGTTGCCCTCGGCCATGTGCTTCACCAGGCGCTCGCGGGCCTCGGGGGAGCGAACCAGGGTGATGCGCAGGGGGCTCTGGTTGAACGCGGTCGGGCCGAACTTGACCAGGTCGTAGATGGCCTGGATCTGCTCGTCGGTCACCGGCTCGTCGGTGAAGGTGTTCGCGGTGCGGGCCTCGCGGAACAGCAGGTCCTGGGCGGCGGGGTCAAGGGCGAGAGACATGCGTGAACCTTCTCGGGAAGTGCGGCGTCGGGCATCGGCCGCGTAAACGGACCGTGGACCGGTTGACGTCGTCGACCGTACGCCAGAGAAGTTCAAGCTTCAACGAAATCGGGGTCGTGGTGACGGGCCTCACAAACCGATCGCCGAACCAGCGACCCCGCGGAACTATCCCCGCCCCTCGCCTTCCTCTTCTTCCTCCTCCTCCGCCAGCGCCGCGTCCAGCCGTGCCCGCGCGCCCTCCAGCCAGCGCCGGCACACCTTGGCCAGCTCCTCCCCGCGCTCCCACAGGGCGAGGGACTCCTCCAGTGTCGTACCCCCCGCCTCCAGACGACGGACGACCTCGATCAGCTCGTCGCGCGCCTGCTCGTACCCGAGGGCTTCCTCGACCTTGCCCGCCATCGACCCACTCTCTCTATCCATCGACTCGAACCGTGAACTCACCCCGGGCGACCCGCGCGCGCAGCGCCTCGTCCGCCGTCACCTCGCCCGGATCCCGCACCACATGCCCATCGGCCCGCTGCAGCACCGCGTACCCCCGCTTCAGGGTCGCGGCCGGCGAGAGGGCCACCACGCGCGCGTGCGTGTGCGTGAGCTCGGAGTCGGCACGGTCGAGCAGATGACCGAGGCACCGCCGCGAACGGTCGGTGAGCGAGGCGACATGATCGGCGCGCTCCTCGATCATCCGGTGCGGATCCTGTATCGCGGGCCGCGCGAGCGCCTGCGCCAGCCCGCGCTCCTCCCGCTCCACCGACGCCTCCACACACCGCCGAGCCCGCCCGCGCAGCATCCGCACCCGCTCCAGCTCCTCCCCGACATCCGGTACGACCTTCTTGGCCGCGTCGGTGGGGGTGGAGGCCCGCAGATCGGCGACGTAGTCCAGCAGCGGATGGTCGGGCTCGTGCCCGATCGCCGAGACGACCGGCGTGCGACAGGCGGCGACCGCCCGGACCAGCTGCTCGTCGGAGAACGGCAGCAGATCCTCCACACTGCCACCGCCGCGCGCCACGATGATCACATCGACATCGCCGATCTCGTCCAGCTCCTTGACGGCCTGGACGACCTGCGACACCGCGTGCACCCCCTGCACCGCGACATTGCGCACCTCGAAGCGGACGGCCGGCCACCGGTGCCGGGCGTTCTCCAGCACATCGCGCTCGGCGGCCGAGGCGCGCCCGCACACGAGCCCGATGAGCTGGGGCAGAAAAGGCAACGCCTTCTTCCGCTCGGCCGCGAACAACCCCTCCGCCGCCAGCGACTTCTTCAACTGCTCCAACCGCGCCAGCAGCTCCCCGACCCCCACCGGCCGTATCTCGACGGCCCGCAGCGACAACTGGCCCCGCGGCGCGTACCACTCCGGCTTCGCGTGGACGACGACCCGCGCGCCCTCGCCGACGACGTCCGCGACGGCGTCGAACACCTGCCGGTAGCAGGTCACGCCCACCGAGATGTCGTGCGACGGATCCCGCAGCGTCAGAAACACCACGCCCGCCCCCGGACGCCGCGACAACTGGGTGATCTGCCCCTCGACCCACACCGCGCCGAGCCGCTCGATCCACCCCCCGATGAGCCGCGACACCTCACCGACGGGCAGCGGGGCATCAGCGGACGTGTTCACAGCCATGCGCCCGAGAGTAACGGCCCGCACCGACAACGCACGGTCCGCAAGACCAGCCCGCCCGGCGTTCGAGGACGAGGCCCGTCCGGGGCCGCGGCGGGGCCGGGGGCGGCAGCACCCGGGACGCCGGCCGCGGCCGGACCCGGCCTTACGATGGGACGCATGACTGCTTCGCCAGCCCGCCGCCGTGTCCTGCTCGCCGCTCCCCGGGGCTACTGCGCGGGTGTGGACCGCGCCGTCATCGCCGTCGAGAAGGCCCTGGAGCAGTACGGGGCCCCGGTCTACGTCCGGCACGAGATCGTCCACAACAAGTACGTCGTGCAGACCCTGGAGAAGAAGGGCGCCGTCTTCGTCGAGCGGACGGAGGAGGTGCCCCCGGGCAACATCGTGATGTTCTCGGCGCACGGCGTCGCGCCGGTCGTCCACGAGGAGGCCGCGCGCGGGAAGCTCGCCACCATCGACGCCACCTGCCCCCTGGTCACGAAGGTCCACAAGGAAGCGGTCCGTTTCGCGGGCGAGGACTACGACATCCTCCTGATCGGGCACGAGGGCCACGAGGAGGTCATCGGCACCTCCGGCGAGGCCCCCGACCACATCCAGCTCGTCGACGGCCCGGGCGACGTCGCCGGGGTCGAGGTCCGCGACCCCTCCAAGGTCGTCTGGCTGTCGCAGACCACCCTCTCCGTCGACGAGACGATGGAGACGGTCGACGCGCTGAAGGAGAAGTTCCCGCAGCTCATCTCCCCGCCCAGCGACGACATCTGCTACGCCACGCAGAACCGTCAGCTCGCCGTGAAGCAGATGGGCGCCGAGGCCGAACTGGTGATCGTCGTCGGCTCCCGAAACTCCTCCAACTCCAAGCGGCTCGTCGAGGTCGCCAAGCTCGCCGGCTCGCGCCAGGCCTACCTGGTGGACTTCGCGAGCGAGATCGACGAGGCCTGGCTGGAGGGCGTGAGCACGGTCGGCGTCACCTCCGGCGCCTCCGTCCCGGAGGTCCTCGTCGAGGAGGTCCTCGCCTGGCTCGCCGAGCGGGGCTACGAGGACGTGGAGCTGGTCAAGGCGGCCGACGAGCACATCACCTTCTCGCTGCCCAAGGAACTCCGCCGGGACCTGCGCGAGGAGGCCGCGGCGCTGGTCGCGGAGCGCGGCGGAAGCGGGGCGGCGGAGTAGCCGAGCCGCTCGAACTCGTCAACCCGGCGGCCTGGTCGACCTCCTCGACCTCGCCGACTGAGTGACGGTCAGTCGATCGTCGTAACGTAGGGCCATGCAGATCTTCGGCTTGGACATCGGTGGATCCGGGATCAAGGGCGCCCCTGTGGACCTGGACAAGGGCGACCTGGCTCAGGAGCGCCTGAAAGTGCTCACCCCGCATCCGGCGACGCCCGACGCGGTGGCCGACGGCGTCAGGGAAGTCGTCGAGCACTTCGGCTGGACGGGCCCGGTCGGTCTCACCTTCCCCGGCGTCGTCACCGGCGGATCGACCATCCGGACGGCGGCCAACGTCGACAAGAGCTGGATCGACACCGACGCGCGCGCACTGTTCGGCGAGCGGCTGGGCGGGCTGCCGGTGACGGTGGTCAACGACGCGGACGCGGCGGGCGTCGCCGAGATGGCCTTCGGCGCAGGGCGCGGGCGCAGGGGCACGGTCATCCTGCTGACCTTCGGGACGGGCATCGGCAGCGCCGTCTTCGTCGACGGCGTCCTCGTCCCCAACACCGAGCTCGGCCACCTGGAGCTGAACGGCCACGACGCCGAGAAGCGGGCCTCCAGCAAGGCCAAGGACGACCACGAGCTGACGTGGGAGCACTGGGCGCGCCGCGTCCAGAAGTACCTCGAGCACGTGGAGATGCTCTTCTCGCCCGAACTGTTCATCATCGGCGGCGGGGTCAGCCGTAAGTCCGAGAAGTTCCTTCACTTCATCGAGGGCATCAAGGCGGAGATCGTGCCGGCGCAGCTGCAGAACAACGCCGGGATCGTGGGGGCGGCGATGCGGGCGGCGAAGGGCTAACGCGGTCGGCCGGACTGAGCGGTGGCGGCCCTCCGACGGGCGGCCGCCCGCCGTACGCCGCGCACGAGGACGGTCACGGCCGCGAGGAGCGTCCCGCCGTAGAGCCAGCCGGCCTGGGTGGCCAGCGCCGTGACCAGGCCCATCAGCCGCGCCCCGACCCCGTTCGCGCCCTCGACGACGGGCAGGAGCCCCAGGGCGAAGGCGATCGGCAGGACGACGGGTGCCGCCAGCAGGTCGCCCCGGCGCACCCACAGCGCGGTCACCAGGCACACCGGCAGGAAGAGCACCCCGTACACCGTCAGCGAGGCCCCGAACAGCAGCTGGTCCAGACACCCGAGCACGACCGTCAGAACCCCGCTGAGCAGCCCGCCCCCCAGCCCGGTGAGCCGGGGGTTCGGCACCCGACGGCCGGCCACCGCAAGAGGCGGCGGCCGACGCCCGGCGGAGAAGGGAAGACTCCCGGAGGTGCCCCGGGCAGACCGGGCAACGGCACCGGAGCCCCGACCGCCGGGCCGGCTACCGGCACGACCACCAGAACCGGAAGGGGGCCGGGACCCGGAGCCGGGACGGGAAGCGGAACCAGGGCCGGAGCGGAGACCAGAAGCGGCGCCGGAGGCGGAGGGGGTGGCGGGAGCGGACCCGTCCCGGGAGGGGCGTACGGGGCGCGCGTGGCCTCGCGCCTCCTGGGTTCCGCGCGCCCTCGCTGCCGCCCCTGCCGCCCGGGCCCCCTGTGCCGCCTGGGCCGGTCGGGCCCCCCGGTCTCTCCGTCCGCGGCCGCGCTCCTCCTCGCCGCCCAGCCCGTCCCGGTCCCGGGCCGCCTGGGGTGGCAGCGGTGGGGGCGAAGGCCTGTCGCGTCGCGCTCGGTCCTGCGGGGGCCGCGTCCTGTGTTGCTCCACAGCACCAACTTAGGTCGGTTTATGTGCCGAATCAGGTGTCGGACACGCCGAGGGGCAGAGCTCGGCCATCGTTCGACAGGCCCGCCGGCCCGGTGCCGGGCACGCCGTAAACTGGGGGATCGGCCGGCCCTCGGGCCCGCCCCCGGCCCCCTCTCTCCGCGGGATCCGGCCCCTGGCCCTCTGACTACGGGAAGTCGCAACGTGTCGCTCACGATCGGAATCGTCGGTCTGCCGAATGTCGGCAAGTCGACCCTGTTCAACGCCCTGACCAAGAACGACGTGCTGGCGGCCAACTACCCGTTCGCCACGATCGAACCCAACGTGGGCGTGGTCGGCGTCCCCGACGCCCGCCTGACCAAGCTGGCCGAGATCTTCGGCTCCCAGCGGATCCTCCCGGCCACCGTCGACTTCGTCGACATCGCGGGCATCGTGCGCGGCGCCTCCGAGGGCGAGGGCCTCGGCAACAAGTTCCTGGCGAACATTCGCGAGTCCGACGCGATCTGCCAGGTCATCCGCGCCTTCAAGGACGAGAACGTCGTCCATGTCGACGGCAAGGTCTCGCCCAAGGACGACATCGAGACGATCAACACCGAGCTGATCCTCGCGGACCTCCAGACGATCGAGAAGGTTCTCTCCCGGCTCCAGAAGGAGTCGCGGATCAAGAAGGACGTCGCCCCGAAGGTCAAGGCCGTCGAGGAGGCCAAGGAGATCCTGGAGAAGGGCGACACGCTCTTCGGACAGGGCATCGTCCAGGGCAGCGAGCGCGCCGAGCTCCTCCACGACCTGCATCTCCTGACCACCAAGCCGTTCCTCTACGTCTTCAACGTCGACGAGGACGAACTGACCGACGAGGCCTTCAAGGACGAGCAGCGCGCCCTGGTCGCCCCGGCCGAGGCGATCTTCCTCAACGCCAAGCTGGAGGCGGACCTCGCCGAGCTCGACGAGGAGGACGCGATGGAACTGCTGGAGTCGGTCGGCGCCGAGGAGCCCGGCCTCGCCACCCTGGCCCGCGTCGGCTTCGACACCCTCGGCCTGCAGACCTACCTCACGGCCGGCCCCAAGGAGTCCCGCGCCTGGACCATCAAGAAGGGCGCGACGGCCCCCGAGGCCGCCGGTGTCATCCACACCGACTTCCAGAAGGGCTTCATCAAGGCGGAGGTCATCTCCTTCGCCGACCTGGTGGAGACCGGCTCGGTCGCGGAGGCCCGCGCCAAGGGCAAGGCCCGCATGGAGGGCAAGGACTACGTGATGCAGGACGGCGACGTCGTGGAGTTCCGCTTCAACGTGTGAGCGGTTCACTACCGTGTGCTGAATAGTTCGTCAAACGGTCAGGTCAGAGGGGGTCGGGCTCGGTGAGTCCCGCCCCTCTCTGCGTTCCCGTGCTGACTTGGTGCTGACTCCTATTTGCTCCTCGGCGGGGTGAGCTTGTCGAGATCCAGGCTGATCTCGAAAGGCACAGGCCGCTTCAGGATGCCCCGGAAGATGCCGGCGGGCGCGTAGGCGCCAGTCGGTTCGTCGAGTTCATAGACATGGACGACGGGGTCGCCGTCCTCGTCCTCGATGCACCAGTAGTGCGGGATGCCGGCCTCCGCGTACTTGCGGAGCTTGACCGTGCGGTCCCGGTGCGCGGACTCGGGCGAGACGACCTCGATGACGAGTCGCACCTCATCGGGCGTGAACCAGGTGCGGTCTCCGTCGAAATCGGCCGTCGTCAGGAGGAGATCGGGCTCGGGCCGGTTTCGTTCGTCGAGCTTTATGGTCATCTCGCGGCCGACGTTGACGTCGCTGGGCGCCTGCTCCATGAGGGCGACAGTGAGCATGGTGACGAGGTGGCCATGCCACCACCGCTGGGGCGACATCATGAAGACGAGGGCTCCGTCGATCAGCTCGGTGTGGCGGGGTGCCTCGGGGAGGCGGTCCAGGTCCTCCGCGAACCAGCCTTCCTCGCGCGGCGGGCGCATCCAGTCGGGCAGTGCGGTCATGGCTAAACCGTAGCGACTCCGCGAGGTCCGGGCCACGAGATCGTCAAGAGGCGCCCGCCTTCCTGGTCGTCCCGAATTCCTCGGGCCTGCCGCCCGTGCTGATTCTGTGCTGACCTGGATCCCTCAGAAGCCCGTTCACGACCCACACCACCAGTGCGCCGTTGTCGATCGTGTAGATCACGCGGTAGTCGCCCAGGCGTAGGCGGCGGCGGTCGGGTTGGGAGACGAGGGCGGTGGTGTTGAACCCCAAGGGGTCGTTCTCCAGCTCGGTCAGCTTCGCCAGAATGCGCAGGGCCATGTCTCGCGGGACCTTGCGAAGTTCGGCCTGAGCCTCGGGCCGGAAGACGGTGCGGTACTCACTCACTGCGCGCCAGCGTCTCCCTCATGATGTCCTCGATCGGGATGCCGGGGGCCGGATTGGCCATGCGCTCGTCGATGATCCGGTTGATCTCGCGCTCTTCCCATTCCTGGTACTTGCGCAGCACCTCGATGGAGACGACGGCGGCGACCTGCTTGCCGCGTCGGGTGATCACGGTGGTACGTCATCCCGGTCGGCTCGCTCCACGACCTCGGCGAGGTGCGCCCGGACATCACGAATGGACTCTATGGGCAGTGGCTGCGTCATGCGCTCAAGAGCACCGAATGTCTCATGTGTACACAACGACTCAGGCCTGTCATGGCCGTGGCCACGACGTCACCGGCACCGTTTCCGGCCGTCGCGCGGGGGATTCCCGACTTCACAGCCGCCATTCCCACAGTTCCTCGATTCCGGCGCGGCGCAGCAGGGCGCGAGCGAGGGTGGTGCGTGGCTTCGGGGTCTCCGGGGCGAACAGCAGGCCCGCGATGTCGCCGCTGTGGGCGATCTGGACGCCCAGGGCACCGCAGGTGTCGGCGACCGTGAGGATCCGGTCAAGCGCCGGAACCGGGAGCCGGCGTTGATTCAGCACCGCGCTCTCCGTCGCCACCGTGCCCAACAGGGCCGCGTCCTGGGTACGGATCGCCTTGCGCAGCAGCACGCGCAGCTGGTCGAAGCGGGCGGTCTCTGTGTCGTCGTAGCGGGGCGGCGGGAGGGCGAGCGTGTCCACGCCTCGGCCGGTGGCCTCCGGGCGTGAGCCGAAGCCGAGGACGCGCAACGGGGGCAGGGTGTTGCCGAAGTCCTCCAGCGGCCTTCCCTCGCGCTGCGCGAACAGCACCGTCGTCTCCTCGAACATCAGCGCGTCGGACGCGGTCTCCGCGCACACCGCCAGCCGGGCCGCCTCCCCAGCCGTCAGCGGGGCGCCGACCGCGTCCCGCACCGCCCGGACGGCCGCCAGTACGTCGCTGGTGGACGAGCCGAAGCCACGGCCGAGCGGTACGTTCCCCGACACCTCCAGGTGGCCGCCCGACGGCACGTCCCGCAGGGCCAGTTCGGCCGCCCGGCGGGCCTTCGTCTTCCAGGGTGGGGAGACCGTCACCGCTCCGCCCGGGGCCGGGGTGAAGGTCGCCCGGGTCGTGTACAGGGGGCAGGGGAGGGTGACCAGGGCGCGCACCGGGCCCTGACCCGCGGCGTCGGTGAAGGCGCCTTGGAGGAGCTCGCCGTGATGGGCCGGGGCGGTGCCCGTGCCGACGCACACACTCGTCCGTACCGATGCGGAGAAGGCGGGCACGGCCCCGGTGGATGTGACGGACACGGCCTCCCCTTCGTTTTCGTGGCCATCGTGCCAGTCCGGGCCCGCTGTCGGTGCCGGGTGGGAGCATGGGGAGCGCGACGGTGGACACACGGGGGTGGGGACATGGCGAGGGCCGAAGAGGCGGAGTCTGTCGGCAGCCCCGTCCCGCCGCCGTACGATCCCGTCCCCGCCGTCGGACGACGGGCGCGCGAGCTGTACGAGGCCGGGACGCGGCTGTACGACGTGGCCCGTACCCTGCGCGCCGACCACGCCCGCGCCCTGGAGGCCGTGCGGGCCACCCACGCGCCGCTGCGGGACGCCCTTGTCGCCGAGGAGCTCCGGTCCCTCCCGCTGGCCCGGCTGAAGGACGTCACCGAGGGCCGGCTGCGTCTCACGGCGGTGGAGGCGGCCGGCTTCGGCTCGGTGGGCGCCGTCCACGAGGCGGGCCGGCACGCGCTGCGGCAGATTCCCGGCGTCGGCGCGCACACCGCCGACCAGGCGCTCGCCGCCGCCCGGCAGCTCGCCCGCGCGGTCGAGGAGACCGTTTCCGTACGGATCGACGTCGACGCCCCCGAGCCCCGCACCACCGCCCTGGTCACCGCGCTGTACCGGCTCGTCGAGGCCGGCCCCGACCTGCCCCGCGCCGTCGCCGCCGCCGAGCGGTACGAGACCCGGCTCGCCGAGCTGCTGCCCGCGCTGCACCCGGCGACCGGCCGGCTGCGGCTGGCGCTGGCGGGGAAGCACCGCCGGGAGGCCGCCCGCGCCGCCGGGCGGGAGCTGCGCGAGCTGACGGCCGAGGCGGCGGCCACCGACGTGGCGCTGCGGCTTGCGCAGGCCACGGCGGACCTGCTGCGCGAGCCGGCCTCCGAGATCGAGCCCTGGGTCGACTTCGAGGTGCGCTCCGCCGAGTACTACAGCCGGCTCGCGGAGATCTGCGCGCAGCCGACGGATCTGGCGGCCGCCGAGGGGTTCGTGCCCTCCGAGGTCGCCGAGCGGGTGCGCGCGCAGCCGTTGGACGACACCCACCGCCGGGTCTCCCTGCGCGGCTACCAGGCCTTCGGTGCCCGGTTCGCGCTCGCCCAGCGCCGGGTGGTGATCGGTGACGAGATGGGGCTCGGCAAGACCGTCCAGGCGATCGCGGTGCTCGCCCACCTCGCGGCGGAGGGCCACGCCCACTTCCTGGTGGTCTGCCCGGCCGGCGTCCTCATCAACTGGACGCGGGAGATCCGCGCCCGCAGCACGCTCAGAGCGGTGCCGGTGCACGGCCCGGAGCGGCGGGAGGCGTACGCGGAGTGGCGCGAGCGCGGCGGCGTCGCCGTCACCACCTTCGACGTGCTGCACACCCTGCCCGGCCCCGAGGACGCGCCGCCCGGTCTGCTGGTCGTCGACGAGGCGCACTACGTCAAGAACCCCGCCACCCGCCGCGCCCGCTCGGTCGCCGCCTGGAGCGGCGCCTGCGACCGCGTCCTGTTCCTCACCGGTACGCCCATGGAGAACCGCGTCCAGGAGTTCCGCACCCTCGTCCACCAACTCCGCCCCGAACTGCTCCCGGAGATGCACGACAGCGACGCGGCCGCCGGACCGCACACCTTCCGCAGGGCCGTCGCCCCCGCCTACCTGCGGCGCAACCAGAAGGACGTCCTCACCGAACTGCCCGCGCTGATCCAGGTCGACGAATGGGAGGAGTTCAGCGCCGCCGACCGGGCGGCCTACCGTACGGCCGTCACCCAGGGGAACTTCATGGCGATGCGCCGGGCCGCGTACGCCGACCCCGAGAAGTCGGCCAAGCTCCAGCGGCTGCGCGAACTGGTCGCGGAGGCGGCGGCCAACGGCCTGAAAGTGGTCGTGTTCTCGTACTTCCGCAGCGTCCTCGAGACCGTCCACCAGGTGCTCGGTGCCGGAGTGTCCGGCCTCGTGGCGGGCTCTGTGCCCGCCGCCCGCCGACAGCGTCTCGTCGACGACTTCACGGCGGCCGACGGGCACGCGGTGCTGCTCTGCCAGATCGAGGCGGGCGGTGTCGGACTCAACCTCCAGGCCGCCTCCGTGGTCGTCCTGTGCGAGCCGCAGATCAAACCGACCCTGGAACACCAGGCAGTGGCCCGTGCGCACCGCATGGGCCAGGTCCGCGCGGTCCAGGTGCACCGCCTGCTGGTCACGGACAGCGTGGACGACCGCCTGCTGCGCCTGCTGGTGAACAAGAACCGCCTGTTCGACGCCTACGCCCGCCGCAGCGCCACCGCGGAGTCCACCCCGGACGCGGTCGACGTCTCCGACGACGGTCTGGCCCGGCGCATCGTGGAGGAGGAGCAGCGCCGGCTGGCGGGCGAGGCCGACGAGGATCAGGAGGTCACCGGAAAGGCGTCGGTTCCGCGACCCAGCCCGCCGCCAGCACCAGCCGTGAGTGGCGGTGCAGAGCCAGGAAGCCGAAGGGGCGGTCGAAGCGGGCCTTGAGGGTGGTGGTCGTCCAGCGGAGCTGAGGCAGCCCGCCGGCCGCGGCGAGGGCGAAGGACGACACCGCGGCCGCCCGGAAGCCCTCCGCGCCGAATTCCGCCACCGCGCACTGCCCGGCCGCCCCGACCGCCAGGGGCTGGGCGCTGACGCCGGGGAAATGTCCGCGGTCGGTGTCCCGGGCCGTCGTGAGCCCGAACAGCTCGTGCCGCGCCAGCAGATCGTGGTCCGCCGTGACACCGAACGCCGCCGTCGTCACCTCGAGCATGGGCGGATCGGGTGTCGTGGAGCGCTGCCTCAGGACCCGCAGGCCGGGACCGACCTCCCCGTAGGGGAGCCGGGAGCCGGGAACGACCGGGTGGGTGCGGGCGAGGAGCTCCACGCCCGCACCCAGTACCTGGCCCGGCGTCAGATGTTCCTGGCCGAGCAGGAGGTGGACGTCGATGCCGTTCGTGCCCAGGACCTTCAGCTCGGTGAGGTGACCCCCGGGTGTGTCCGCGACGCCGATCCGGTCCAGCAGTTCGGTCCTGCGCCGCAGGCCGAGGACGACACTCTCGTTCCACGCCGGACTGTCCAGGGGGACCTCGTCGAAAGGCCGCAGCCACCGCGTCCGCATGGCCAGCGCGCTCGCCAGTACCAGTTCGGTGTCGTCCCTCAGCACGACCGGCATCCGCTCCACCAGCCCGCCGGTCCGTTTCGCCGCCCAGGCGTCCAGGGCCGCCCCGTCGGCCACCGTGTCCCCGGAGAGCACCCCGTGCGCCCCGACCGGCAGCCCCGTCTCCCACTCCTGTCGTGGCTCCAGTGTCCGCTTGGTCCACAGCCCCACGGCCGTGTCCAGACCGCCTATTTCGGCCATCCCGGCGAGCAACTCCCGGGCGGCGGCCGCCGCCCGGCCCGCGGGCACGCCGACGGCCTCGGCCAGCTCCTCACGCGCCGCAGCCCCGGCCCCGTCCGCGAGGAAGGCGAGCAGGGGCCAGACACCCGCTGCCGAGAAGACCGAGTTCGTGTCTTTCCGGAGGTCCCCCGCCCACCGCGCCGTGAGGGCGTTCACCGCCCGAATCGTCGTATTCGTGACCACCATTACGCCCCCGCTCGTCAGCCGCTTACCATGCGCCCAGTCGCCCAGTCGCACGTCAGTTCCCCGCCACTGTCGGACCGCCCTGCCACACTGCCCGCACCCGGTCGCATCGCCCGAAACAGGAGCACGGTACCCGTGTCCATACCTCCGCCCCCAGGGCCCCAGCAGCCCCAGGACCCGTACCAGCCTCCACAGCACCCGCAGGGCCCGTATCCGCAGGGCCCCTACCCGCAGGGCCCATACCCGCAGGGCCCGTACGCGCCGGCTCCCTACCAGGTCTGGGGCCAGGGCTACACCCCCTTCACCCGTCCCGCGCCCGTCAACGGTGTCGCCATCGCCGCTCTCGTCCTCGGACTCCTCTGCTTCCTGCCGGCCGTCGGGCTGGTCCTCGGGATCGTCGCCCTGGTGCAGATCAAGAAGCGGGGCGAGCGCGGCAGGGGGATGGCGATCGCGGGCGCGGTCGTGTCGTCCCTCGGGCTCGCTCTCTGGGTCGTGTCGCTGTCCACGAACGCCGCCTCCGACTTCTGGGAGAGTGCCAAGGAGGGCGCGCGGGGCAACACCTTCTCGCTCGTCACGGGCGACTGCTTCGACGTGCCGGGCCCGGGCTTCGACCAGGACGTCTACGACGTCGACAAGGTGTCCTGCTCCGGCGAGCACGAGGGCGAGGTGTTCGGCACCGTCCCACTGTCCGGCGGCAGTTACCCGGGCGAGGACTACGTCACGGACCAGGCCGAGGACAAGTGCTGGACCCTCCAGGACAGTTACGCGATGGACCCCTGGGCGCTGACCGACGATGTCGACGTCTACTACCTCACGCCCACCAGCGAGAGCTGGGAATGGGGTGACCGCGAGATCACCTGTGTCTTCGCAGGCACCGGCGGGTCCGGCACCCTGACCGGTTCGCTGCGCGCCGACGCAACGACGCTCGACGCCGACCAGGTGGCCTTTCTGAAGGCGATGAACGCCGTCGACACGGTCCTCTACGAGGAGCCCGAGGAATACGCCGAGGAGGACCTGCCGGCCAACCAGACCTGGGCCGGCGAGGTCGCGGCCGTGACCGGCGCCCAGGCGAAGGCGCTGAACGCGCGCACCTGGCCCGCCGCGGCCCGCGAGCCGGTCGCGGCCCTGGTGAAGGACATGCGGGACGCGAACCAGGAGTGGACGAAGGCGGCCAAGTCCCCAGAGGTCAACGAGTACTACGAGCATTACGACAACGCCTACGACTACGTCGACGGCGACACCACCGTCGCCACGCGTAAGGCTTTGGGCCTGTCCACCACCCCGCCCTCGTACGACGAGGACGACCACGACAGCGGGAGCGGCGGCGGGAGTGGGAGCGAGGATGTGTGATCACCCCCATAGCGGGGAGAAACCGCCTGCGTAAAGCCCTTCCCCGGCACATGTCATCACATCGAGTGATTCTCTGGCCTTTGCTTGCGTGTCGGAACCCACGGTTGCCACGCTGTTGCTGTCTGTACAACCTGATGGGAGCGGCCAGTGACATTCGGTGAGCAGCCGGCGTATCTGCGGGTCGCGGGCGATCTCCGCAAGAAGATCGTCGACGGCTCGCTGCCACCGCACACCCGCCTTCCCTCCCAGGCCAGGATCCGCGAGGAGTACGGCGTCTCCGACACCGTCGCCCTGGAGGCCCGCAAGGTGCTGATGGCCGAAGGGCTGGTCGAGGGCCGCTCCGGTTCGGGGACGTATGTGCGGGAGCGGCCGGTGCCGCGCCGTATCGCCCGCTCCGGCTACCGGCCCGCGAGCGGGGCCACACCGTTCCGGCAGGAACAGGCCGAGGTGCACGCGCGCGGGACGTGGGAGTCCCGCAGCGAGCAGACCGAGGCGAGCGTCGCGGTCGCCGAGCGGCTGGGCATCGAGGCGGGTGACCGCGTGATGTGCACCAAGTACACGTTCCGGGAGGCCGGCGAGGCCATGATGCTCTCCACCTCCTGGGAGCCCCTCGCCGTCACCGGCCGCACGCCCGTCATGCTGCCCGAGGAGGGGCCGCTCGGCGGCATGGGCGTCGTCGAGCGCATGCGCGCCATCGACGTCATCGTGGACAACGTGGCGGAGGAGGTCGGCGCCCGCCCCGGCCTCGCCGAGGAACTCCTCGCCCTGGGCGGTGTCCCCGGGCATGTCGTCCTGGTCGTCCAGCGCACGTACTACGCCTCCGGCCGCCCGGTCGAGACGGCCGACGTGGTCATCCCGGCCGACCGCTACCGGGTCGCGTACCACCTGCCCGTCAGATAGCCCGGAGGACGAGTGTCTCCCCGCGGTAGCGCACCGGGGCCGACGGCGCACACCCTTCCGGCAGTTGCCCCCGGAAAACGCCGGACGCGCCCTCGTCCGTGCGGCGTAGGAATCCGGCCGTTTCCGGGTGTTCTCGCAGGTCGCCCCATATCTGCCCGACACCCCGCCGACCGGACGCAAAAGGGCGCGCGCACGGCGCGTTCGGCCCCGCGCGCCCCCTGCGTCTTGGCTGGTTGCGTACCTCTTTGTGCAAACCCGTGTTCGCTGTGTAAAGGTAAGGCGTACGCTCGGGCATATGCGGATTGCGGTTTCCTTAGACGGCGGGGCGCGAGGCGGGCCGCGCGGGGGAAGCGGAGGAGGGGCGCGATGAACGACGGCACCATCTCTCTGCCCTGGCTCGTCATACGGCAGGACGACAACGGCAATCGCTACCGCGTGGGCCGGTACGCCACCCGGGCGGAGGCCCAGAAGATCGCGGACAGCCTCGACAGCCGTGGCCACAAGCAGCTCTACTGGGTCGAGCGCGTCGGCCAGACACAGCATCAGACCCAGGGCGGAGACGGCACCCGGAACTGACCGGGTCGCGGTCCCGTAGGCTCCGGCGCATGACGGAACGGATCGTGGTGGTCGGAGCCGCCCTCCTCGACGGCGGGCGCCTGCTCGCCGCGCGCCGCAGTGCACCCCCCGACCTGGCCGGCCGCTGGGAGCTGCCCGGCGGCAAGGTCGAGCCCGGCGAGCGGCCCGAGGCGGCCCTCGTCCGCGAACTGCGCGAGGAGCTCGGCGTCGAGGCCGAGGCCGTCGAGCGCGTCCCGGGGGAGTGGCCCCTGCGATCCCCCTACGCCCTCCAGGTGTGGACGGCCCGACTGCGCCCCGGCTCCGCCGCGCCCGCGCCCCTCCAGGACCACGACGAACTGCGCTGGCTCACCCCCGACGAGATCTGGGACGTGCACTGGCTCGACCAGGACGTCCCCGCCGTACGTGAAACACTCACCCGGCTCGGCACGGGAGCCCACTGAACGGCTTCCGGACGCCGACAGACATGCCGACGTGACAACGCCCCGTACGCCGTTCGCGCCACAGTGCGTCCTTCCGTGCTCCTTCGCGCGGTACCGCCTCCCGAATACCGGGTATGTGCCAATTAACCCCACGAAAACGGACATGGGTGCACTCGCTGGCCTGGGAAGTGATCGGTGTGAGCGACACCGAAGGCGACCGTGCCGAGTGGACGTTCCCCGCGGATCCCGGTGCGGTGCGCACCGCCCGCAGCGCCGTCCGGGGCCAGCTGCGCGGCTGGGACCTCGACAGTCTGGGGGACGTCGCCGCTCTGCTGGTCAGCGAGCTGGTGACGAACGCGTTGCGGCACGCCACCGGCCCCATCGGCGTCTGCCTGGTGCGCCCCGCGGGCCTGGAGGGCGTCCTCCTGGTCGAGGTCTCCGACCCCCTGCCGGACCCGCCCCGCGAGCGGGCCGCCCGGCCCGAGGACGAGAGCGGCCGCGGACTGCAGTTGGTGGCTTCGTCCTCTCGCCGCTGGGGCACCCGGCCCGGGGAGAACGGGAAGACCGTGTGGTTCGAACTGACGGTGCCTGGCTGACGACCTGTACAGCGGGGGTTGTGGTGGCACCCGACAGGTTCGGGCCGCCGAACGGTCCGGGAAGGTGCGATTCGACCGCGTGCCCGCTGGTTAGAAGACTGGAAGTGTTGTCGCGGAACGGGCCAAAAAACGCCTGGACCGTGCTGTGATCGTGAACACCGTGTCGTGCGGCGCCGTAGTGCTGGATACTGCGGGCAGCCGCCGCCGGTGACCGGTGCCGGACGCGGTGAGCTGGAGGGGACGGTTCGCGTGAGCGAGATACCAGCGAAGGCCACGGAGTCCGAGGACCCGTCGGGCGGCGCGAGGACGAGGGCCGGTGGGCTCGCGTCGGATGCCGCGACAGCCGCGGACGCCGCCGACACCGTGCACGAGGGTCTCGTGGACGGCGAGGCGGCGACGGGGGACGCCATGTGGCAGAGCAGCCCGCCCGGCTCGATCTACGACTACATCAAGGTCGCCTCGTTCTCGATCGGGCCCGACGGGCTCGTCGACCAGTGGAGCCTGCGTGCCGAGCAGATTTTCGGCATTTCCGCAGACCGGGCGGTCGGCATGGACCCCATCGAGGCGTTCATCGACCCGGACCTGCGTGAGCGCGGCCAGCGCAAGATGGCCGAGATCCTCGACGGGCGGGAGTGGACCGGCGTGGTCCCCTTCCGGATGCCGGACCCGGTGCCAGGCGGCGGGCGCGGCGAGAGGGGGCTCGCCGAGGTGTACGTCATGCCGACGCGCAGCCTCGACGGCGCCAAGGCCGCCGTGTGCATCGTCGTCGACGTCCGCACCCTGCGCAGCATCGAGACCGACCTCGCCGCCTCGCAGGCCATTTTCGGCCAATCCCCGTTCGGTTTCCTGCTGATCGACCCCGACCTGCGGGTCCGCCGCGCCAACAACCGGTTCGCCGCCCTCTTCGGCGGCACCCCCGACGACCACCGCGGCAAGGGCGTCCACGACTACCTGCCCCGGCCCGAGGCCGAGCGGGTCACCGCCACCCTGCGCCGGGTCCTGGCGACCGGCGACTCCATCACGGACATGCACGTCACCGGCTTCGTCCCGGGCTCCGACGAGCCCCGGCACTGGTCGATCAACCTCTACCGCGTGCACAGCGGCAGCGGCCGTCCCATCGGCATCGCCTGGCTCGGCATCGACAACACCGCCCGCCGCGCCGCCGCCCGCGAGGCCGCCGCCGCGCGGCGCAATCTCGCCCTTCTGAACGAGGCGGGCGCCCGCATCGGGAACTCCCTCGACCTGGAGACGACCGCGCGCGAACTCCTCGACGTGGTCGTGCCCGGATTCTGCGACCTCGCCACCGTCGACCTCTACCAGGGCCTCCTGGCCGGCGACGAGACCCCGCCCGGCCTCGCCGACGGCAGCGCCGAACTGCGCCGGGTCGCCTTCTCGTCGGCCGTCTCCGACGCCCCCTTCGCGGGCACCGGCGCGCCCGTCGCGGTCGGCGCGGTCCACCACTTCCCGTTCAACTCCCCCTGCGCGGACGCCCTGCGCACCGCCCGCCCGCAGAACATCCCCGGCGAGGAGGGCGGCCTCGTGCAGTCCACCCTCGCCATCCCGATGGTCGCCCACGACACCGTCGTAGGACTGGCGCAGTTCTCGCGGACGAAGGGCAGTGAGCCGTTCGGGGACCGGGACCGGGATCTGGCCGTGGAACTGGCGGCGCGGGCCGCGGTCTGCATCGACAACGCCCGCCTCTACCGGCGCGAGCACGAACGGGCGTTGATACTGCAGCGGTCCCTGCTCCCGCCCGGCGACCCGGTCGCCTCCGGCCTGGACATCGCCTGCCGCTACCTGCCCGGCAACGCCTCCACGGACCGCCCCAGCGAGGTGGGCGGTGACTGGTTCGACGTCATCGAACTACCGGGCCACCGTACGGCGTTGGTGGTGGGCGACGTCATGGGCCGAGGGCTGCGCGCGGCGGTGGCGATGGGCGAACTCCGTACGGCGGTGCGCACCCTGGCCCTGCTCGACCTCGAACCGGCCGAAGTCCTCTCCGCGCTGGACGAGATCGCGCGCGGACTCGGCACCCCCGGCGGCGTCCAGCAGGCCACCCGGGCCGCCCGCCGCCCCCGCGAGGCGGACCTGTCCGAGGTGTACCTCGCGACGTGCGTGTACGCGGTCTACGACTCGGTGACACGCAGGTGCACCTTCGCCAACGCGGGCCACCTTCCGCCGGTGTTGGTCGAGCCCGGCGAACCGGCCCTGATGCTCGACGTTCCGCCGGGCATGCCGCTCGGCGTCGGCGGGGAACCCTTCGAGGAGGTGGAGGTCGACCTCCCCGAGGGCGCGCTGCTCGCGCTCTACACGGACGGCCTGGTCGAATCCCGCGACCACCCCTTGGACGAGGGTCTCCAGGCCTTCGTCGGAGCCCTGACGGACCCCTCCCGCCCTCTGGAGGACGTCTGCGACCACGTCCTCAACACCCTCGACTCGCACCACGGCGAGGACGACATCGCGCTGCTGATGGCACGTGTACAGGGCCTGCCCAACGACTCCGTGGGCGACTGGACCCTGCCGCGCGAGCCGCGCAGTGTGGGCCGGGCCAGGGAGTACGCGCGCGCCCAACTGCTCTCCTGGGACCTGGAACCCCTGGTCGACACGACGGAACTCCTCGTCAGCGAACTGGTGACGAACGCCCTGCGGTACGGCGAGGGCGAGATCAGACTCCGTCTGCTGCTCGACCGCACCCTGGTCTGCGAGGTCTGGGACGCGGGCCTGGTCCAGCCCCGCCGCCGCCGCGCCCGCGACACGGACGAGGGCGGCCGCGGCCTGCAACTGGTCGGACTCCTGAGCGCCGCCTGGGGCTCCCGCCGCACGCCCCGCGGCAAGACGGTGTGGTTCGAACTGCCCCTGCCGGACGGCGAGACGGGGATGGTGGATCCGGCGGAGGCGTTGTTGAGTCTGTTCTAGTGCCGCGGCACGAGGCACGCGGCTGCCGGGCCCCGGGCGGCGTACCGGGAGCGGGCCTCGACGTCACCCTGCCCTCGACCTCGAGCCGACGCTCTCGGATGCCGTACTCGACGATCTGCGGTGGCGTCTCGGCCTGCTCGGGCGATACCGAAGGACGAGGTCCCCGAGCTGCTGTTCTGCAGAGCGGGGACGCTCGTGAAGGTGACTCCGAGGGCGGCGGAACCGGCGGGATCCTAGTACTCGATCTCGCCGATCCAGGCGTACTCCAGAAGCGCCTTGGGCAGGTACTCGGACTCGACCTCCACGGTGATGCCCTGGTCACGGGCCAGGCAGGCCATGGCCAGCGGTCCGAGGGCGATGAGTCCGTCGGCGCCGGCCGAGCGCTCCTCGTCAGCGGTCCAGTACGCCTTGTGCCAGCGCAGTGCGTCGGCCAACGCCTTGTTGAACTGCGCGGGGTCGCGGCGGATGACGCGGTAGAGCAGGATCAACGGCGGATAGAGGATCTTCGACATCAGATCCGCGTCCGCGTACCGAAGCGCCTCCGGCGCGGTGCCGTCGACCGCCGCGACGAGCTTTTCGCCCACGTCCTGGCGGCCGAGCCAGAAGCTCTGCAGCGCCTCGACCCAGGAGTAAATGTACTCGTCGAACACCGCGCCGGAGTCGCGCAGCAAGGAGACGGGCACCTCGGCCAGCAGACGCAGGCGGTCGTTGTCGCGGCAGATCATGGCCAGGTAGAAGGAGGTGACCCAGGCCCCCGCGTTCAGGTGCGACTCGGGACCTGTCGCCGGAAGCGTACGCTCCCGTTCCTTGATCCGGCAGGTGACGCTGGTGCCCTCGGGTGCGCTCGCCGCGGCGAAGAGCGCGGAGCCGGTCTGCATGGCCGTGACCCAGGCCTCCCAGGTCTCGAACTTCACGGCCTGCGGGTCTACCGCGCAGTGCTGCTGTGCCAAGGTGAGCGCCGTACTCAACGCCTGGGGGCGTAGCACGGGCGAGTCGGCGAACTCGTCGAGAATCCAGTTCGCGGTCTCACCGAGGGCGTTGAGAGTGTCCGGCACGTCGTCCGTGGAGTACTCGTGGCGGGGAACGGTCGTGACCACTGACGCTCTCCTCTAAGGCTCGTACTTGATCGGGAACTGCTCCAGGGTGGCCCCGGCGTAGCTGCCGGTGTTCTCCTTGGCCTTGACCAGGACGTAGTCCAGCTTGCCATCCTTCCACGCCCGCAGGAGTTCGCCCGCTATGCGAATGTCGGCTGCCTTGCGGGTCATCATCTCGGCGATGATCGTGTGGACGTACTCCGAGGTGCCCTGCCTGACCATCCAGCCCTTCGCGGGGCCGGCGCCCTGGCGCCAGATCAAGTCGCTCTTGGGTGCTTTGGCCTCGACGATCAGATAGCGGCCGTCCTCCCGTTTGTACAACTGGTCGAACATGTTGGCGCCGTTGGGCGTCTTCGGCAGCGTCATCGGCGTGTAGTCCGGGAACTCCTGCGGGATGACATGGACCTTGGCCGCCTCCTCGCCAAGGAGTTCGGCGATGGCGCTGTTGTTGGGCGTGCCGGGAAGCTGTTTGTCGTACGCCGCCTTGGCCTCGTTGAGAGCGTCATGCAGGGCCGTGTCCGCCGGGTTGGCCTTGACTGCCTTCTCCGCCGCGGTGAGTTCTGCCGCGATGTGGCGGTCCTTCGCCACCTTGTCGAGGTGATCGATCTGGGTGTCGCCAAGGGAGTCGGTCTTGACCGGCACCGGGTCCAGCCTTGGAGGCGGCTGCTTGGAGGGCATAGAGTCCCGGGCGATCCAGTCGCCGTCGGCATCCTTGGCGAGGACGGGCAGAGGCTCGCCGTTCTCGTCGACTGAGTCGGTGCTGTGCCGGTGGCCATCCGAGCGGTAGTGCTCCTTGAACCAGTCCGGATCGGTGTTGGCTTTGTGGATCTGTTCGTCGATGATCTGCTGCTGTTCCTCGGGCGTACGCGCCGGCTGCGTGTCGTCTGTGGCCCCAGCGCCCTCGTCCCCGTGGTCAGCGGGCGTGCCCGTCTCATCGCCGACCCTGCCCCCGTCACCCAGGTCGTCGCCGAGGTGGCCGATGTCGCCGAATGCGTCGTCACCGAACCGGGCGGCCAGATCGTCCAGGGCGCCCGGAGAGATCGGGCCACCGAGGCCGCCCGGGCGCAGCCCGGTGTCCGCAGCGCCGGACGACGCGGCGTTGTCCAGGCTGTTGGACGGCGTGTGATGGCCTGGGCTGCCAGGCAGATTGTCTCCGGTGCCCGCCGGCACATGGGTGTCGATGCTGTTCCTCGGCATGTTGTCGCCGACTCCGCCGCCCGGGAGGTGGTCTGCCGTGCTCCCTGGGAGGTGGTCGCCCACGCTGCCGCCGGGCAGGTTGTCGCCGGCGTGGACCACCGGAGTGGTGGTTGCGTCGTCGCCGACGCGGCCGACGTCGCCGAGGTTGGTGTCCAGGCTGTTGCCCAGGTTGATGTGCTGTCCGGCGGACTCGGCCGCATGAGTGCCCGCGCCGACCAGGGCCGGTTCCTTGACCGAGGCCGGGGTGTGGGGGGTGTTCGCGTCCGTGGCCGGGCGGTCGACCACGTCCGTCGGGCCGGTTTCCTTGGCGTCCAGTACGACGTTGCCGCGCTCGTCGATGATGTTGCCGTGCTGGTCGGCGAAGAGCATCGGTTCGCCCTCGGGCGTGTGGAGGCGTTCCGCGCCCTCCGGGAGGACCGGTACGTCGTCCGGGACCTTGACGGTGCCGTTCGGGAGCTCCGTCGCGCCCGTAGGGATCGCCGCGCCCTCCGGCAGGTGCACCGTGCCGTCCGGCAACAGCGAGGAACCCTCCGGCAACGTGATCGCGTTCTCCGGCAGCTTCGGGATCTCGATGTTCCCGATGCCCTTCAACGCCTTCGTGATGTCGCCGATCTTCGACAGACCGGCGCCCGCGCCCTTGGCGATGTACGTCATCGGGTCGATCACCCGACCTGCCTTGCCGGCGATGGAGAGGGCCTTGGCCACCGCGCCCGCCTTGCCCGCGCCCGCCGCCGCACCCCCCGCACCACCGGTGAAGACGGTCGTCAGGACGTTGAAGGTCACCGCACCGGCCGCCCGGCCGGGATTCTTGCCCCACTC
>NZ_JBITLN010000019.1:0-152094 GCF_044465285.1 Streptomyces sp. NPDC049687 | reverse complement strand
GGTACTGCAGGGGGGACCCTGTGGGAGAGTAGGACACCGCCGAACAATCTTTGGGAAAACCCCCGCACCTTTCGGTGCGGGGGTTTTCTGCGTTTAGGGTACTTGCATGAAGGATTTTGTTTCCGGTCGCGGGCGTCGCCTTTCTGGAAACGTATGAGGATGCCCTGGGGCGGCCGGATTCCTTCTGGCAGGAGAGGGCGCTGAGAGCCGCGGAGGGGCCGTCGGAGCTCGGCAGTTCGGGGGTTGAGGAACATCGGAACGAAAACCGGCGCTAAGCCTCCGTCGCCCCTGGTGGGCGGCTGACGGAGCGTCGGTCGCGGGACCGGTCTGAAGTCGTCCCACGGATAACGCCCTATTGTCTGCGGGAGCATGGTTCGTGAGCTGCGGTGATGCTCTCCGGGCCGCGCGTGAAGCGGCCCTGTTATCTGTAGCAAGGGGGAAGCGGTGCCCACCGTCGTGCAACTGCCGGCCGGGAAGGCGTTGACCGTCCGTGCGGTGGCGGATGCCTTCCTCGACTCGCTCCGGAACCCGAACACGGTCCGCAGCTACGCGACCGGCGTCGGCAAGACGGCCGAGCGGATCGGGGAGGGCCGCCCGCTGGGGTCGGTCGCGGACGACGAGATCGGCGAGGCCCTGGAACTGCTGTGGGGCACGGCGGCGGTCAACACCTGGAACGCCCGCCGGGCGGCGGTGCTGTCGTGGCTGGGCTGGTGCGCGGAGTACGGCTACGACGGCCCGGCGGTCCCGGCCTGGACCGCCGGATCGCACTGATCACGTCCAACGCGGACGGGCGGCAAGTGCCGGCCGTCTCCTCGGTCGACCACCTCACCGCAGAGGGCGGCCGGGCGATCATCGCGGAGAACCGCGCGGCATACATCGCCGAGTACGGCGAACCCGCTTTAGTCACTCGTCGTCGGCGGCGACTGACGCCTGGTCTCGGTCACCGGGCGGTTGTGGCCGCCACCGAGTGGGCGATGTCGCGATGAGCCTCGTGTTCGGCGAGCCGGCCGGTGAGGGCGGTGCGGACGTCTTCGTAGGTGTCGGGGCCGAGCGGGAGGCGGAGCGGGGTCGCGCCGGAGTCGATGAGGTCGATCATCGCGTCCGTGAGCTTCTCCGCGCTGTTGGGCACCGGGAAGTGGCCGCCGAGGAACGCCTGCCGGGTGTCGGCCGCGGGGGTGTTCTCGTACTCGGGCAGGGGCGGTGCGATGTCGAGCGACGTGCCGAAGCTGGTGGGGGTCGCACCCGGCTCGATGATGGTCAGGGCCAGGCCGAACGGCGCGATCTCGTGGGCGACGGTCTCGCAGAACCCCTCGATGCCCCACTTGGAGGCGTGGTAGTAGCCGAGGCTGGGGTAGGTGGTCTGACCGCCTGCGGTGGACACCTGCAGGATGCGGCCTCGGCCCTGGGCGCGCAGGTGCGGGAGGGCGGCACGGATGACCTGGATCGAGCCGAGCAGGTTGGTGTCGATGACGCGCCGGATCTGCTCGTCGGATGCCTCCTCGACGGAGGCGAGGACGCCGTAACCGGCGTTGTTGACGACGACGTCGATCGTGCCGAGGGTCTTGAACGCCTCGGTGACGACGCGACGCACTTGCTCGGTGTCGGTGACATCGAGCTGGGCGGTCCAGAGCCGGTCGCCGTGCTCGGCGCGGAGGTCGTCGAGAGCCTCGGGCCGGCGGAGCGTGGCGGCGACGCGGTCGCCACGGGCCAGGAGGCGTTCGGTGAGCAGTCGCCCGAAGCCTGAGGAGGTGCCGGTGATGAACCAGGTGGTGGTCATGGTGTGTCCTTCGCTGTGTGGTGCGCGTGGCTGGTCGCGGTGTCGCTGACGCGGACAGGGGTCATCGATGCGACGGCCTGGGCCTGGGCATGAGTCGGCCGAGCTGCTTGCGCTGCCGTGAGGCAACTCGGCCGGACTCGTGAAGGGGTGCCGTCGTCAGCGGGTGCCCGCCTCGGCGCGCGCGTAGAACGCGGCGAGCTCGTGGGGGTTCTTGGTGTAGACGTCGATCTTGCGCACCGTTCCGTCCTCGACCTGGTGGATCTCGACCATGGTCAGCGGGAACTCCTCACCGGTGGTGTGGGCCGTGAGCGTTCCGGTGAGCGTTCCGACGACGCCGGCCGGACCTTCGAACACCTCGGCATCGGTAATGGCAACGTTGGCGTAGCCCATCATCGCGCCCAGGATCGACTGCACGAACGCCTCCCGGCCCTGGTGTACGCCGCCGTAAGGGAGCTGGGTCGGCTCGTCGACGATCACCTCAGGGTCGAGCTTGGCCAGGACACCCGGCACATCGCCCCTGCCCAGCGCGTCATACAGCCCTCGCACGACCTCCGCGGGGCTCTCCGTCACCGTCTTCATCTGGTTGCTCATCTCGCGTGCCCTTCAGGTTTGTTTCCGGTACAAGAAAGATCGGCCGGCCGGGGGCGCCTGCGTCCTCGCACCGGTCGGGCCCCAGGGATCGGGGCACGCACCATGCAACGGCAGACGGCCGTGACCGGGGAGTCTCTGCTGCGAGGGGTACTGGCAGGGCCCCCCACCCCTCGCGCGGCCTGCCTACCCTGGTCGGCATGGACAACCGGGACGCAGTCAGCGCATTCCTCCGCTCCCGACGCGAGAGGATCACCCCCGAGCAGGCGGGTCTGCCGACCTACGGCCGGCGGCAGGTGCCCGGACTGCGCAGGGGCGAGGTCGCCACGCTCGCCGGGGTGAGCGTCGAGTACTACACGCGCCTGGAGCGCGGCAACCTGCGGGGTGTCTCCGACAGCGTGCTGGACGCCCTCGCCCAGGCACTGCGACTGGATGCCACCGAGCGCATGTACCTGTACGACCTCGCCCGCGCCGCCGGACCGGCGCCTAAGGCGCGGGCACGGCACCGGGAGGTCCGGCCGACGGTGAGGCCGAGCGTGGCGCGGATCGTCGAAGGCATGCCGGGGATGCCGGCGTACGTGATGAACAACCGCCTCGATGCGCTGGCCGCCAACGCGCTGGGCCGGGCCCTGTACTCGGAGATGTACGCCGACCCGACATGCGGGGCGAACGTCGCCCGGTTCGCGTTCTTCAATCCAGCAGCCAGGCGGTTCTACACCGACTGGGAGCGCATGGCCCGCTTCGCCGTGGGCGCGCTACGCGTCGAGGCGGGGAAAAACCCCTACGACCGGGAACTGTCGAACCTGATCGGTGAACTGTCCACCCGCAGCGACACCTTCCGCGTGATGTGGGGCTCCCACGACGTCCATGTCTTCCGCGAGAGCACCAAACGCCTCAACCATCCGCTCGTCGGCGAACTGGAACTCGATCAGGAGACCATGAGCCTGCCGGACGACAGCGGCCTGAGCGTGGTCGTCTACAGCGCGCCCCCCAAAACCGCCGCCGAGGACGGCCTGAAGCTGCTCGCCAGCTGGTCCGCCACGACCGGACAGGAGCAGGACGCACAATCCACCAGCACACCGTCGACCCGGCAGCCCTGACGGGCGACACCGGCCCGAAGAACCGCTCCGCCCCGCCTGCGGCCACCTGCGGAGCCCCATGTTCCCCAGCCCAGGTGACCGGGGCTGGGGAATTCCAGGCTCTGTCGGAGATCTCGTTATGCGCATCGTCGGACGTACCTCTTGGCCGTGGCTCCAGGGTCCTCCCATCCGGCGGCGCGGGACCGGGTCATTCCTCGTCGGTGGCATCCGGATCGCGCAGCGGACGCAGGCCGCCGGGCAGGTCGGGAAGCTGGAAGGAGTACCGGCCGAGCATGTTGACGTGATGCCGCACGAACGGGGAGAGGCGGGCCACGTCCTCGTCACGGACGTCGAAGCCGTCCGCACGCAGTTGGTTCACCGCGGCGTCCATGTACCGCGTGTTGAACAGCACGAGTGCGTTGAGGACCAGGCCCAGGGCGCCGATCTGGTCTTCCATGCCGTCCTGGTAGCGCTGGTAGAGCTGCCTGGACCGGCCATGGAAGATCTTCCGGGCGAGGGAGTGGCGACCCTCCTGGAGGTTCGCCTGGCTCTTGATCTGCCGCCGGTAGCCGGGCTCGTCGGCCGGGCGCACGGTCGTCCAGGCCCGCGCGTCCACCCACGCCCGCAGCTCCGCCTCCGCCTCGGCGAACTCCGTGTACCTCAGAAACTCGACCGGCACCCCGGACCTCCCGACAGTCAGTGATCAACACGACTGCTGAAGGCTCCGCCCCCGCCGAACCCCAGGTCAAAGCGCTCTCAAGCCCTCCAGGGGCTTAGCGCCGGTTTTCGTTCCGATGTTCCTCAACCCCCAGTTCGTCGCCGAGACGGCCGGCGGTGAGTGGGTGGGCTCGGTGACCGTACTCGTCGAGGAGGCCGGCAGCCTGGACTGGGCCGGACTTCCCGTCGAACGGCGGCAGGGACATGTGGTGGGGGTGTATGTGCGGCCCGAGTGGCGTGGCGGTGAGGTCACCCGCGGGTTGTTCCAGGCCGGTGTGGAGTGGGCCTGGAAGGCCGGGCTGGAGCGGGTGCGGCTGCTGGTGCACGAGAGGAATCTGCGGGCGCAGGCGGCGTACCGGAAGGTGGGGTTCGTGCCCAGTGGGGTGTCCGTGACGCTGGGGGACGACTCGGGGGATGTCGAGGTGGAGTTCGTGCGGGAGCCGGGGTAGCCCTCAGACCGGGAGTTCGTGATGTGGCCAGCGTGCTCGGGCCTGTTCGCGGGAGCGGAGGAGGGCCAGGGTGGGGAGGCCTCGTTCGGCTCCGGTCGCGAGGAGGTCCGGGAGCTGGGGGAGGGGGGCGACGGCCGCGATGTCGTCCAGGACGAGGGTCAGTGGTGGGTCGAGGCGACCGGAGGATGACCGTTCGGCCATGCGCCGGCCGCGCTCGACCACGCTGGAGACGAGGGCCGTAAGGAGAGGCATGGCGCCGGGGTTCGTCCTGGGGTCCTCGATGGATTCGCCGACCACATAAAGCGTTCCCCCCTCGGCCACGAAGGAATCCAAGGCGAGGGCATCACTTCGGTTTGGAGTGCATGCCTCGCGGATGTTGACCGTGGAGAGGGCGGAGAGGGCGCGCGTCGTCAGTTCCTGGGCGATGTCGCGGCGCTCGGGGTGCGCCGTGAGGGCGGCTTCCAGTTCGCCGGCGGAGCCGGGGGCGGCCTTGGGGTTCGTACGGAGACTGCGGACCGCTTCCTGGATGCCGGTGCCCTGGGACCAGCGGTGGACGTGGCGGATGGTGCGGCCGTCGATGGCGGCGGCGTGCAGGTAGCTGCGGAGGAGGGTTTCCGCGGTCTCGGCGACCGCCTGGTCCAGGCGGGCCGTGGGGCGTACGGGGGTGAGGAGCGCTGTCGCTCTGGAGGCCGCGGTCAGCTTGTCCTCACAGCCTGCGGTGGGGGACCAGTGGAGCCGGGCGGGGGTGTCGCAGCGGTGGGTGGGGTCGTAGAGGTGGACCGGGCCCAGCTTGGCTCTGGAGTCCTTGGTGTCCTGCCAGAGGGCGGGGTTGGAGGTGAGGATGAGGGCCGCGGCCTCGGCGTCCCGGACGGCCTGGGTGGCGGTCGTGTATCGGGTTTGCGGAGGGGCGTACTGCACCACGCCTTCGGCGCGGGGTGTCTCCCACCCGCCCGCCTGTTCACCCGGCAACGGAGGAGCGGGTGTCGAGGGCGTATGCGGGACCGGTGTCGAGGAGAGCGGCCGCGCCGGCGTCGGCGTTGTCCGGGGGCCGGTCTCGGGTTCCGGTTCGGTTCGGGGAGTGGGGACCTCGTGGTGGGCCGGAGGGGTGAGGGGCCCGGGGGTGGGTGTGGGGGCGGCTTTTCTTCTTGCCCTGACCGCCCTCCATCTCGCCACCGTGCCCATGGTGAACACCGTGAGGACGAAGAGGACCATCAGTTGGCCGATGAAGAGGCCCCAGAAGAGGCCGTAGCCGGAGAGGGCCGTGGGGTCGGCGTCCGGCCAGGCGCCGGGGATGTCGTGGGGGCGGGTGATGAGGTGGCGCATGGCCAGGGGGGTGCGGGTGAAGGTGACGCCGGTGGGCCAGGTGCCGCGGGCGAAGAGGGCGGCCAGGCCCGTGGCCGTCCAGACCAGGAGGGTCATGCCGAGGAGGAAGGCGAGTATGCCCACCAGGAGGCCGTCGGGGATGCCGCCCTGGCCCTCGCGGCGGGGGGCGCGTTCGTCATCCGGTCTCATGACTACCCCCTGCCGCCTATGCCACCGTCGACTCGGACGAGCCGTCCAAGTCGGCGAGGTGGTGTTCCATGAAGGCCGCCGCTCGCCGTTCCTGTTCGACTTCGGCGGCGTGCAGCGCGTCGTCGGCGGCGAGGTGGTCCGCCGACGACTCCGTCATCGCCCGGTCGGTGAAGACCAACGGGCGTTCCGTCTCCGTGACCAGGTGTTTGACCACCTGGACATTGCCGTTGACGTCCCAGACCGCGATACCCGGGGTGAGGGTGGGGATGATCTCCACAGCCCAGCGGGGGAGGCCGAGGACCCGGCCGGTGGCCCTCGCCTCGTCCGCCTTCTGTGCGTAGATCGTCCTTGTCGACGCCATCTTGAGGATCGCCGCCGCCTCCTTGGCCGCGGCTCCGTCCACCACGTCGGACAAGTGGTGGACCACCGCCACGAAGGACAGGCCCAGGCGGCGGCCGAACTTGAGCAGGCGTTGGAAGAGCTGGGCGACGAACGGGCTGTTGATGATGTGCCAGGCCTCCTCGACCAGGAAGATGCGCTTCTTCCGGTCGGGGCGGATCCAGGTGTGTTCCAGCCAGACGCCGACGATCGCCATCAGGATCGGCATGGCGATGGAGTTGCGGTCGATGTGGGAGAGGTCGAAGACGATGAGCGGGGCGTCCAGGTCGATGCCCACCGTTGTCGGGCCGTCGAACATGCCGCGCAGGTCGCCGTCGACCAGGCGGTCGAGGACCAGGGCCACGTCCAGGCCCCACGCCCTGACGTCGTCTATGGCGACGTTCATCGCCTCCGCCGACTCGGGTTCGGGGTGGCGGAGTTGTTCCACGATGTCCATGAGGACCGGCTGGCGTTCGACGATCGTCTCGTTGACGTAGGCGTGGGCGACCTTGAGGGCGAAGCCGGAGCGTTCGTCCAGGCCGTGGCCCATCGCGACTTCGATGATCGTGCGGAGCAGTGCCAGCTGGCCCGTGGTCGTGATCGACGGGTCCAGCGGGTTGAGGCGGATGCCGTGGTCCAGGGCGGCCATCGGGTCCAGGCGGATGGGAGTTATTCCGAGGGCCTGTGCGATGAGGTTCCATTCGCCCACGCCGTCCTCGCCCTGCGCGTCCAGGACGACGACCTGGCGGTCGCGGAAGCGGAGCTGGCGCAGGACGTAGGTCTTCTCCAGCGCCGATTTTCCGTTGCCGGACTCGCCGAGTACCAGCCAGTGCGGTGCCGGGAGCTGTTGGCCGTACAGCTGGAAGGGGTCGTAGATGTAGCCCTTGCCGGAGTAGACCTCGCGGCCGATGATGACGCCGGAGTCGCCCAGGCCGGGGGCGGCGGTGGGGAGGTAGACCGCCTGGGCCTGGCCGGTGGAGGTGCGGACCGGGAGGCGGGTCGTCTCCACCTTGCCGAAGAGGAAGGACGTGAAGGCGTCGGTGAGGACGGACAGCGGATCCCGCATGGAGTGCCCCTACCTTCGGATGCCGGTGGCGAACGGGAGTGTGTTCACGAACGCGCGATGGTGCTCGCGGTCGCACCACTCCAGCTTCAGGTACGACTTTCCTGCCGACGCCCTGATCGTCCGCTTGTCGCGGGCGAGGGCCTCGGGTGTTCGGGAGGAGACGGTGATGTAGCCGACGAGGTTGACGCCGGCGGCGCCGGAGGCCAGATCCTCGCCTCGCTGGTCCAGGCGGGAGTGGGCGGCCACGTCACGGGGGTCGACGGTGCGGTTCATCTTGGCGGCTCGGCTCGCCTCCGCCTCGTCGTTCGTCTTCTCCGTCAGCATGCGTTCGATGGCGACCTCGGTGGGTTCGAGGTCCATCGTGACGGCGACCGTGCGGATGACGTCCGGGGTGTGGACCAGCAGGGGTGCCAGGAAGTTGACGCCGACGGGTGTCATCGGCCATTCCTTCACCCAGGCGGTGGCGTGGCACCAGGGGGCGCGGGTGGACGACTCGCGGGTCTTGGCCTGGAGGAAGGTGGGCTCCATGGCGTCCAGCTCGGCCGGCCAGGCGTTGCGGCGGGTCATCGCCTGGATGTGGTCGATGGGGTGGTCCGGGTCGTACATGGAGTGGACCAGGGACGCGAGCCGGCCCTGGCCGAGGGGCTGGCGTACTCGGATGTCCGCTTCCTGGAGACGGGAGCAGATGTCCGTCAGCTCGCGGGCCATGACGACGGCCAGGCCTGCGTCGCGGTCCAGTTTGCGGCCCGACTGGGGGCGGGCGGCGCGGGCCATGGCGTGCGCCTCGGCGGCCAGCTCGCGGGTGTAGTGCATGCAGGCGACGAGGTAGGCGCGGTGCTGCTCGCTGCTCGTGGACACCATGGACTGGAGTTGGTCGTAAGACTGGGCGAGCCAGCCGGGTGCCTTGTCGTCCCCGCGCTGGGCGACGTCCTTGGCGTGGGCGTCGGGGTCGGCGGGGAGGGTGCGGGCGAGCATCTGGAGGCGGGTGACGAAGCCGTCGCCGTTGGCCACGTGCTTGAGGAGGGTGCCGAAGCGGTCGACGAGGGCCTCCTGGTCCTCGCTGTCGCGCAGGCCGACGCCCGGGCCCTCGATCTCGATGGCCGCGGTGACGGTTCTGCGGTCCGCGTGCAGGAGTACGGCGATCTCGTCGGGGCCGAAGGGAGCGGCGAGCCAGCTGATGCGGCCGATGCCCGGGGGCGGGCCGACCTCGACCTCCTGGCCGTCGAGCCGGGTGCCGGCCTCCATCGCGCCGGAGCGGTAGGTCGTGCCCTGGCGGAGGGTGCGCTTGTAGCTGCGGTTGATCTCGAACCACTTGTAGAACGTGCGGTGCTTGTACGGCACGTAGACCGCGGCGAGCGCGATCATCGGGAAGCCGGTCAGCAGCACGATGCGCAGGGCGAGGACGGGGACGAGGAGCCCGCACATCATGCCGAGGAACGCGCCGATGACGATGAGCGCGATCTCGCCGGTCTCGCGGTTGCGGCCGACGATCGCGTTCGGCCGGGCGCGGCCGATCAGATATGTGCGGCGGGGCGAGACCGCGTGGGACACATGGGCCACATGGGAATCTGTCGTCAACGCCCTTCACCTCCCGTGCGGTTGTTGCGGGTGTTGCCTGCGTGCGGGGTGTTCATCGGGCTGCTCGTGCGGGGTGCGGGCGCGGCGGAGGGGACAGATCCGCCGCCTCCGTTCGAGGTGCGCGAGCTGTGCGCCGCGACGCCGCCGGAGGCGGGGTTCGAGGGGCGGGCGCCGCCGGTTGCCTGGCCGCCTCCGCCGTTGTTGTCGGCGCGGGTGCTGTGCGTCTTGATGCCCTGGGCGACGAGGGTCGCGGGGGAGCTGATGACGGCGGCGGCCTTGCCTTCGGCGCCCTGCATGATGCGGTTGCTGCGGGAGCCCGCGATCTCGTCGCCGAAGCCGGGGACGAAGCGGTAGATCATCGCGCTGGCGAAGATGGCGAGCAGGATGATGGCGAGGCCGGAGACGACGGCGGAGAAGGCGTCGGGGCCGTCGTCGGCGGAGAGGGCGCCGGCGAGGCCCAGGACGATCACGATCACCGGTTTGACCAGGATGACGGCGATCATGATGCCGGCCCAGCGGCGGACGTGACTCCACAGGTTCTTGTCGACCAGGCCGGCGTAGACGACGGTGCCGAGGAGGGCGCCGACGTAGAGCAGGGCGGCCCTTATGACGAGCTCCAGCCAGAGGACGCCGGCGGCGAGGATGGAGACCAGGGAGACGACGATCAGCATGATCGGGCCGCCGCCGATGTCCTCGCCCTTTTCGAGGGCGGCGGAGAAGGTGCCGAAGAACGTGTCCGTCTGGTCGCCGGTGGTCTTCGCCAGGACGTCGGTGATGCCGTCCGTGGCGGATACGACCGTGTAGAGGATCAGGGGGGTGAAGGCGGAGGCCAGGACGGTGAGCCAGAGGAAGCCGACCGCTTCGCCGATGGCGGTGGTGAGGGGGACGCCGCGGACGGCTCGCTTGGCCACGGCCAGCAGCCACAGCAGGATCGTCAGGACCGTGGAGGCGGCGAAGACGACGGCGTACTGCTGGAGGAACTTGGGGTTGGTGAAGTCGACGTTCGCCGTGTCCTTCACCGCGTCGCTGAGCTTGTCGACGGTCCAGGAGGCGGCGTCGGCACAGCCCTTGGCGAGGGAGGAGAGGGGGTCGAGGGTGTCGGAGACGCCGGGGTTGGTGGTGCCGGAGCGGTTGTTGCCCTTCTCGCAGTACTCCTGAGCGGGGCCGCGAATGAGATCGCAGGTGCTGTCACTGGGAGAGGCGGAGGGCGATGCCGAGGGGGACGGAGACGGGCTGGGCGAGGGCGCGGCGAAGGCCTGGGTGGCCAGTAGCACCGCGGTGGTCTGGGCGGCGGCGACTGCGGCCGTCACCTTGAGGTAGAGGTGCTTAGCGCGCATACGTGAACCCTCCGTACTCCTCGACGGCCTTCGTCATGTCGTCGCTGGTGGAGGCCTTCTGGTCACGCCCGACCGGAACGGGGCCGTCCTTCTGCTGGAAGTCGGTGACCTTCCAGTCGTTGCTGGCCCAGGTGAGCTGGTACGTGGTGGTGAACCAGCTCTCGGAGACGGGATTGGTCGAGGCGTCGCCGGAGAGACCGAAGAGCGACGTGTACCAGACCTCGACGGTGGCGTTGCTCGCACTGGAAGCGGTGACCTTGGTGCCCACGGGGACGACCCGGGAGACGAAGGTCTGGCCGTCCGGGGCGGTGCCGTCCTTGTCGAGTCCGATGTTGCTCAGGAACGTCTCGTTCGAATACGCGGTGTCCAGGGAGGACCGTCTGGCGGCGGCGACGTCGGGTGCGTACACCGTGTCGACGATGTGGTGCCGGCTGTCCTTGTTGAACATGTCCGCCGATCCCAGTGCCACGGCGTAGTTGGCGGCCGCGCTCTGGGCACCCTGTGCGTCATGTGCGTACCCGGTCGGGATGCCACCGCTCTTCGCCTCCACCGGCTTCGTCCCCGTCGCCGCCGTTGCGGTGGTTTCCGGCTTCTTGCCGTCGCCGTTTGCCGTGGAGGAAGGGGAGTCGTCGCCTCCGCGGTTCGCGAAGGCGATGGCCGCGATGAGGAGGACGACGACGCCGACGACCGTGACCATGCTGCGGGAGGACGAGCGGGTGCCGCGGCGGGCGCCGCCGTAGGGGTCGGCGTCGGGCAGGCGGACGCGGGTGCCCGCCGGTTCGCCGTAGTCGTGTTCGTCGCCGGGAGTCATGCCGCGTACGTCCCCTCGCTGCCGTACCGAAAAGCGTAGAAGTACGACGGTAGCCGTGCTGGTTCCCGCGCGGGCGCGGTGTGGTGACTCGACATCAGGGAAACGCAACCTCAGCCGGTGGGCACGACGGGTGGGTGGGGGTGGAGGGGCGCCGCTGGGCGTGCCCGACGGGACTGGGACCGGGGGTGAGTGATGGACTACACGGCCATGCCGTACACGATCGTGAACAGTGTGCCGAGGGAGCCGATGATGAAGACGCCCGTCAGGCCGGCGATGATGAGGCCCTTGCCCTGTTCCGCACTGAAGGTGTCCCTGAGGGCCGTGGCGCCGATGCGCTGCTTGGCCGCTCCCCAGACGGCGATGCCGAGGCAGAGGAGGATGGCGACCGCCATCACCACCTCGATCATCACCTTCGCCTCGTTGCCCAGGCTGCCGAAGGGGCCCCAGTCCGGAGCGATCCCGCCGATGATGGTGTTGATGTCGCCCTTGTCGGCCGCAAACAGCATGTAAGTCACCGCCCCTGGTGGATAGTTCCGCGTGTCCCCTGCGGAGTGCAGAGGTCAGGCCTCATTGTCGCCGACGATGTCGCCTTCGTATGTCGACTTGGCGTCATCGACGGATGGGATTCGTATGAATGGTCAGTATGGTCACTCTGTGTATCACGGCTGGTCACGCCGGGCAATGAATGGCGTCCTGCCGATTCTGACGGCTGGTCGGGTGAGTGTACGTTTCGATGTTCTCATGACGCACGGCGAACGGGCCGCGGCTGGATGCCGCGGCCCGTTCGCCCTTGCCACGTGTGGCCCCCACGGTCCACTGTGGCTGTCTTTCGGTGGGGTGAGGGTGTGTCAGCCGGTGAAGGCGCCGATGCCCTCCGGGGTCCCGACGCCGGTGGGGCCGTCGTATCCCGACTTGGCGGTGCAGAGGTAGGCGGCGCTGGAGGAGCAGGTGCCGTTGCTGCCGCTGGTGACGTCGTTGAGGGCGGAGGTGCCGAGGTGGGCGTAGGGGTACGACGCCGGGTAGTCACTGCTGCCGGGGGTGCCGGCGAGGGCGTAGACCGCGGCGATGATCGGTGACGAGGCGCTGGTGCCGCCGAAGGTGTACCAGCCGGCGGTGACGCCGTAGGAGTCGTAGACGGAGACGCCGGTCGCCGGGTCGGCCACGGCCGATACGTCGGAGATGGTGCGCTTGGAGCAGCCGGTGTCGGTCTGCCAGGTCGGCTTGGCGTCGTAGGCGGAGCAGCCGGAGCCGGTGCCCTCGGTGCTGCTGGTGTTCCAGACCTTCTCGGTCCAGCCGCGGGTGGTGGAGCTCGTCGAGAGGGCGGTGCCACCGACCGACGTCACGTACTTGGACGCTGCCGGGTATTCGGCGCCGTAGCCCGCGTCGCCGGCGCTGACGGTGATGGCGACGCCGGCGTGGTTGAAGTAGGAGGAGTCGTAGCTCGTGTCCGAGGAGGACTCGGAGCCCCCGTAGCTGTTGGAGACGTACTTCGCGCCGAGGGTGACGGCGCGGTTCACCGCGGTGCCGAGGTTGGCCATGGTGGCGGACTTGGCCTCGACGAGCAGGATGTTGCAGTTCGGGCAGACCGCGCTGGCCATGTCGAGGTCGAGGGAGATCTCCTCGGCCCAGCCGCTGTCGGCGGAGGGGAGGGCGGTGGTGGAGCCGGTCTGGCTGACCTTCTTGAAGCAGCCGTTGGCGGTGGTGCAGGAGGACAGGCCGTAGTAGGAGCGGTACTTCGCGAGGTCGGCCTCGGCGTTCGGGTCGTCGTACGCGTCGACGATCGCGATGGTCTTGCCGTCGCCGTTGGCGGAGGCGGCGTCGGTCAGGCCGTAGGCGTCCTGGAGGTCGGTGGGGCCGTAGCCGGTGGGGCTGGCGGCGGCGGCCTTCGGGGTGACCTTCGCGGTGTCACCGGTTTCCTTGGCCCGCGCCTTCTGGAAGGCGGTCGTGCCCCCGGTCACGCGGAAGCTGTCGCAGGCGAGTTCGCCCTTGTGCTTGGGGGTGGCGCAGGGGGTGGCCGTCCAGGTGACGGCGGAGGAGGTCGTCTTGGTGGGGGCCGCGCTCGCGTGGGCCGCGGTGCCGAAACCGGCGAACACGAGGGCGGCGGTGCCGAGGGCGGCGGTGCCGATGCGGCGCCATCTGCCGGATGTGGCGGGGGCGGTGGGGGAAGTCGTCGTACGCAACGGACAGCTCCTGAATGTGGGTGACAGGGGCGGTGCGGGTGGGGGGTGGTGCGTGCCACCGGTACGTGGTCCCCGGTGGCGGGCGGCGGCCCGCGACGACTGTTGCTTGTTGAGTACGCGACAACAAGAGGGGTGGCGGAATTCTGACTTCCGCCTTACTGAAGGGGGTTGGGGTATTGCTGGTGGATGGTGGGGGCGTGGTGGGGGGATGGGCGGGACTTGACTCCGGACACAGCGCGCTCACAGAGCCGTGAGGTCGATCACCCCGAGCGCCTCATCACCTCGTGCGCCTCATCACCTCGAGCGCCTTCGGCTTGGGTGCGACGGGGGTGTCCGCGTCTTCCGGACACGTCACATGGCCGGGGGATCCTCCTCGACGCCCTCGACGAAGTGGTCGAACTCCCCCGCCTGGACGCCGAGGACGAAGGCATCCCACTTGCGGCGGTTCGTGGTGACCACGTTGTCCGGGTCGCTGGTCTCGCGGAGGTAGACGGGCGCCTCGCCGTCGTCGCCCTCGCCGAAGGCGATCTCGATCCAGGGGCCGGGTCCGGTGGCCTCGGGCGGGGCGGCGCGGACCCAGGTGAGATCGGGGGGGATGTCAGACATGGGGGGTTTCCTTCTCGGCGAATCAGTGCACTCTCGGAATCCGTACAAGAACTTATAGGCCGGCCGCTGCAGTTCTCTCACCTTGCTGGGTAACAGTGGGACCGATGAAGCGAAACGCCCTGCTCGGTGCGGTCGTGCTGCTGGCCGTCACCTCCGCGTCCGAGGCCGCCGCCGACGGTGGGCCCGGGCCGCTCGGGGTGACCACGGTGGCCGTGGCGACGAAGGACTCCGCGCGGATCGGCGCGCTGTTCGACGCGGACGACGCCGGTCACCTCGCCGGCGCGCACTTCTGTACGGCCTCCGTGGTCCACTCCCCGCACCGCGATCTCCTCGTCACGGCCGCCCACTGCCTCGGCGAGGGCGGGGACCTCGTCTTCGTACCGGGATACCGGGACGGCAAGGCGCCCTACGGCGTCTGGGAGGTCGCGCGGGTCTTCCTGCCCGACGGGTGGGCGAAGGGGCAGGACGAGGACAGCGATGTCGCGTTCGCGGTTCTGCGGGCGCGGGGCGGTCGGGGCGTCGAGGACGTCGTCGGCGGGAACCGGTTCGTGACGCGGACGGCGACCGGGGCCACCGCCGTGACCGTCACCGGGTACGCGAACTCCCGCGAGGTCCCGATCCGCTGCACCAACCGGCCCGTCGCGCACAGTTCCACCCAGCAGCGCATCGACTGCCCCGACTTCCCGGGCGGCACCAGCGGCAGCCCGTGGGTGAACGGGGACGGGCAGGTCGTGGGTGTGCTGGGCGGGCATGAACAGGGCGGGGTGACCGACGACATCTCGTACAGCGTGGTGCTGGGGGCGGAGGCGGCGGAGCTCTATCGGGACGCCGCCTCCGACCCGTAGGGGCCTTGGGCAGTGCTCTGCAAGGTCATCTGTGTGGCATGGTCAGTTCAGTGGACGCACTGAAGGATCGAGACCCCGCGCGGATCGGCGCGTACACGTTGCTTGCCCGGCTTGGTGCGGGGGGCATGGGACAGGTCTATCTCGGGCGGTCGCCCGGCGGGCGGCTCGTCGCGCTCAAAGTGATCCGGGACGAGATCGTCGACCATCCGGAGGCGCTGGCGCGGTTCCGGCGGGAGGTGGAGACGGTTCGGGCGGTGCGGAGTGCGTATACGGCGAACCTGATCGATGCCTCGTTGGAGTCGGCGCCGTATTGGCTGGCCACGGAGTACGTCCCCGGGCCCACGCTGAGCAACGCCGTGGCGCAGAGGGGACCGCTGCCCGTGGAGACGTGCCGAGGGCTGCTCGCGGCCCTCGCCGAAGGGCTCGCGGCGGTGCACGCGTACGGGGTCACGCATCGGGATCTCAAGCCGCAGAACGTGATCCTCGGGGCCCAGGGGCCGCAGCTCATCGACTTCGGGATAGCACGGACCGCGGCGCAAACGGTGCTCACCGAGGCCGGGTTCGCGCCCGGCACGCCCGGTTTCAGTGCTCCCGAGGTGCTGTTGCGCAACGAGGTGGGGCCCGCCGGCGATGTCTTCGCCCTCGGCGCGACCCTGGCCTACGCGGCCACCGGGCGGCCGCCGTTCGGTCATGGGGAACCCGCCGGGGTGAGTTATCGAGCCGTTCACGAAGCCATCGACCTTGCCGGTGTGGACCCGGGGCTGGCCGCGCTCCTCGAGGCGTGCGTCGCCAAGGACCCGGTGGCACGGCCCGGCCTCGGTGAGGTGATCGCGCGCTGCGGGGTGCGGACCGCGCTCGTCGAGGACACGTTCTACGGAGGACTCGCCGGGTTGGGGGAGGCGGTGCCCTCGCCGCCGACGGCCCGGCCGCCGATGCCGGCCACCCCTCCGGGCAGCGTGCATGACTTGCCTACGGTTGCCCCGCAAGTCCCGCACGGCTACGGCTACACGCCCACCCAGGTCGTCCAGCCGACCCCGGCCGCCCGGCCGCGCGGGAAATCGTGGCTGATCGCCGGGGCCGCGGGCGTGGTCGTCGCGGTGGGGGCAGTCGCCGCTGTCATGTTCCTTCCGGGCGGGAACGACGACACCCGCAAGGGCGCGGACGACACGGCTGGTCCGGGGACCACCTCGGCCGCGGCCACGACTTCCGGCGGCGGCGGGTCGGAGCTGCGGCCACCGGCCTACGTCGAGCAGACGAACCCGTCCCGTGACTACTGGACGGCCGACACGGCGTCAGGGGCCGGTCAGGGGGCGTGCATTCTTCCGGTGGAGGAGCAGAACCTGCAGTTCCAGTGGTCGGTTACGGCCGCGGACGCCAACGCTCCCTACACCTCCGGCAAGGGCCGCCTCGGCTTCCGGCTCACGTCCACCCCCTCGAAGCCGTACTACGTGTCCGTGGCCGTGAAGCCCCCGCACGAGATCGACGCGGACACGGGCAAGCCCATCGAGGGCGCGCCCCAGCAGAACCTGGACCTGGGCTACACCAGCAAACCCGCCGCAGCCAGCACGGGCTGGACGTATCTCACATACCCGGACGACTTCCGGCAGATCGTGCTGGGCAAGGAGACCGGCGACGCCATACCCGTGGCGAACGACCCCGGTGACTGGACGGTGCTCTATCTCCACGTCCAAGGTACGAAGAAGTACGCGAGCATCGCCTGCGACGGGTTCGTCTCGAAGTAGCGCACACGACACGGACAGGTTTGGAAAAGACCCGTAAACAGGGCTGCGGTGGGGGAGGGTTGAAGCGTGCGAAAAGTTTGGGTGGTCGGCGGTGCCGCGGTCGGGCTCGGGCTGAGCTTCGTGATGCTGCTCGTCGTCGGGGTGTACGTCGTGGCCGGGAACCTGGTCAACGGCGTCGGCGCGGGAAGCGTCGGACTGGCCAAGGGAGCCGTGCCTTCGGCCTACAGCGCGCTCGTGCAGAAATGGGGCAACCTCTGCTCCGCCATCAACCCCGCCCTGTTGGCCGCCCAGTTGTACCAGGAGAGCGGGTTCGACCCGGACGTGGTCAGTCCCGCCGACGCACGCGGCATCGCCCAGTTCATCCCCAGCACCTGGGCGACGCACGGCATAGACGGCGACGGGGACGGCGACCGCGACATCTGGGATCCGAATGACGCGATTCCATCGGCCGCGTCGTACGACTGCGATCTCGCCAAGTACGTCAAAACCGTGCCGGGTGACATCACCAACAACATGCTCGCGGCCTACAACGCCGGCCCCGACCGTGTGATCAGGGCGGGCGGCGTTCCGGCGATCCGGGAGACGCAGAACTACGTCAAGACGATCCGCACCCTCGAGAAGAGCTTCGCCGCCCCCGTCACCCGTGTCGATCCCTCCAAGCAGGCCGCCGGGGCCATTTACTACGCGCAGAAGAAGTTGGGGACGCCCTATCTGTGGGGTGGGAACGGTACGGCTGAGCAGGGGGGACGGTTCGACTGTTCCGGGTTGACCAAGGCTGCTTACGCGAGTGTGGGGATCACTCTGCCGCGTGTGGCCAATGATCAGTACAACGCCGGGCCGCACCCGAAGCGGAGTGAGTTGTTGCCGGGGGATCTGGTGTTCTTCTCGAACGACCTGGGCAACTCCCGGGCGATTCACCATGTGGGGATCTACGTGGGCGGCGGGTACATGATCGACGCCCCGTACACGGGGGCCGTCATCCGGTTTGATCCCATTGACTCGGCTGACTACTTTGGTGCCACCCGCGTCACCGAAGATGGCGCGAAAGCGCTCCCCACGAACGTGTGAAGGGTCCTCGAACCCGCCCCCTGAGCTGCGGCTTTGTGTCTCTCTTCGATAACGTCTGAGTGATCATTCGGTGGAGAGTGGAACGTATCAACCGGGGCCGTGCGTTCCTGTTGGAGCGGGCGCACGTGAGATGCGCTGGGCAGAACATGACGAAGGGGCCGCAGCACCATGGCTGGACTCGCCGTAACCGGGTCGAACCCCGACGTCGACCTGCTCTACGACATCAACGGACTCGCCAAGGACGCCCCGCACTGGCTCGACCGGGTGGTGGAGTTCGTCGGCGAGTACGGGCTTCTCGTCGCCATGGTGCTGCTGATCGTGTGGTGCTGGGCGAGTGTGCGGCGGCAGGTCCGGGGGGCCGAGGAGGCCGCGTCCTCCGTTGCCGCGCTGGTGTGGGCGCCGCTCGCCGCCGCCCTCGCGGTGCTGGTGAACGTACCCATACGCGGGTTCGTGGAGCGGCCCCGGCCCTTCCGCGATCACCAGGGGCTCGAGGTTCTCGTCTCCGGGAAGACCGATTACTCGTTTGTGAGCGATCACGCCACTCTCACCATGGCGATGGCGGTCGGGCTGTTCGTCGCCAACCGGAGGTTCGGGCTCGTCGGGATCGGGATCGCGCTGCTCGAAGGGTTCTGCCGGGTCTACATGGGCGTGCACTACCCCACGGATGTGGTCGGTGGGTTCGCGCTCGGGACCGCGGTCGCGCTGCTGCTCTCGCCCCTGGCCTCCCTGTTGCTCACCCCGCTGGTGCAGGCCGTCGAGCGGTCGCCGCGGGCCGGATGGGCGGTGCGGAGCCGGGCCGCCCGGGACGAGGCCCGGGACACGTTCATCCAGGGCGCCCGGTCGGAGGCCGCCGCCGAGGAACGGGATCTCGCCGCCTGAGGTGCCGCGGCACTAGGGCGTGTTTCGAAAGTAGCGTCGTCCGCCCGGAGGGCGGGGCCCGCGGCGTCTGGTGCGGTGCATCGCAAGGCGGAGGGTCGTCCGTGTACCGGGCGTACGCGGGCGATCCCGACAACGCGGCGAGGCGCCGTGCCAGGCGTCGCGGGCCAGACGGGACTTTCGAAACACGCCCTAGAGGGCCTGCGGGTAGGTGAAGAAGCCGTTCGGGTCGTACTGCTTCTTCAACCGGGTCAGGCGCGGGAGGGCGTCGCCGTAGTACGCCTTGCGCCAGTTCGTCAGGGTCGGGTCCGCGTAGTTCTGGTAGGCCGCGCCCGAGGCGTACGGGGTCATCGCCTTGTGGGCTCCGTTCAGCCAGGACTGGGCCGTCGAGCCCGTCGTGCCCGCCCGCCAGGACACGAGGTACTGGGCCAGCATGCGGGAGCGCCGGTGGACGAACGCCGTGGCCGTCGGGGAGACCCGGTTGACCGCACCTCCCAACGCCGTCAGCGCGATGCTGCCCGCGCCGCCCTGGACCGTCTTCATCTGCTTGAGGAGGGTCTGGATGCCCGCCGTCGTCAGCGAGCGGTCGAAGAAGTCGGAGCGGGCCGCGTACGTCTCCCGGCCCAGCCTGCCCTGCGTGTTGCGGCCCGGTGTCGAGCCCGGCAGGTGGCACTGGGCGTCGGTGGAGAAGGAGGAGCAGCCGGCGTAGACCTCCATCGCCTGTTCGTAGGAGCGGCGGCGGAGCGAGACGGAGGAGGCCGAGGCGCCCACCTTGTCCGCCAGGCGGTCCACCGCGTTCTGCAGCTGGCCGTAGGTGCCTATGCAGAAGGCCGCGACGGAGATGCCGGGGTTGCCGCCGGCGGGGGCGGACAGGTGGAGTGAGGACCAGATCTCGTCGGGCTGGGACGGGCCCCATTCCTGCCACGCCCTGACCACCGCCGCCGCCTTCGCCCAGGGCCAGGTGAGGTAGCCGGTCACGGCCTGCGGGGCGGGGTGGGTCTTGAAGTGCAGTTCCGTCACGATGCCGAAGTTGCCGTTGCCCGCGCCGCGCAGGGCCCAGAACAGGTCCTTGTTCCGCGTCGCGTTGGTGACCAGCTGCTTGCCGTCCGCCGTGATGATCGTGGCCTGGGTGAGGCTGTCGCAGGTCAACCCGTAGGCGCGGGAGACGACTCCGTGGCCGCCGCCGAGGACCAGGCCGGAGACGCCCACCGTCGGGCAGGAGCCGGCCGGGATCGTCATGCCCTTCGCGGTGAGGGCGCGGTAGACGTCGATCAGCTTGGCGCCCGCGCCCACGACGGCCTCGCCGCCGCTCGCACGGACCGTGCCGAGCTTCGAGACGTCGACGATCAGCCGGCCGTCGCCGGAGGACCAGCCGCCGTAGGAGTGGCCGCCGTTGCGGATCGCGACCTTGGTGCGGTGCGCGCGGGCGTAGGCGAGGACGGTGCGGATGTCGTCGGCGTGGGCGACGTACGCGACCGCCGCCGGCTTCAGGCCGTCGAAGCGGGTGTTGTAGAGCTGGCGGGCCGTCGTCCAGGAGGCGTCGCCGGGGCGGACCAGGATGCCGTCCAGATCGCGGGCGAGGGCCGCCCAGTCGGCGGGGGCGGACGTGGCGGTGGTGGTGAGGGCGGTGAGGCCGGTGGTGCTCGCGGCGCTGGAGGCGCTCGTGCCGCTGCCCTTCGATGTGCTGCACGCCGCCGTCGCGGCCGCGATCGCCGCGGTGCCGCCTGCGATGAACGTACGCCGTTCCATGTCCTGCGCCTTCCGTCGGCCTGTCGGCTTCCCACGGCCTGTCGGCTTCCCATGGTGCGAGATGCGACCACGAGGCTACGGGTTCCAGGAGGACGTCGGCGGTGACGGAACGGTGACGTCAGCGGCCGGTGTGTCCCTCGGCGTCCGTCCTGGCCAGGCTTCTCGCCCTGCGGGCCGGACCCCGCCAGCCGCAGGTGCAGCGGGCCAGGCAGAACCTCCCTTGTTCGACGGTCGTGGTGGTGTGTTCGCCGGGAGTGGGGGGTGGGGGCGAGCCGTCCTGCTGCGTCACGCAGACAACGTTACCCAGGGAGGGTAAAGGGCTCCCATGGCACTGGTCCGCGACTGGTTCGCCACTCGTCCGCCACCCGTCCGGCGGTCGCGCGAGGGCGGGGGCCCGGGCGCGTGACGGGGGCACGGGGGTCGTCGTTATTCGGGGCGACAGGGGGCCCGTGACGGACGTACCGGCTGGGGGTAGGTGGCGATGGCGGAGCGGTGGCGCGGGTGGCGTGGTGTGGTGGTCGTCGCGGGGCTCGTGGCCGGTGGCTGTGCGGGGGCGGCGGGCTGTTCGGGGTCCGGGGGCGGCGGGGACGGTGGCGGGGACGCGCGGGGCGGGGAGGTGGTGGAGTTGCTGCACGGGGCCGCCGACACGTTGCGGCAGGCGGGGAGTTCGAAGACGCGGACGTCCATGGAGATGGCCGCCGGAGGGACCCGGGTGACCATCCGGGGCGAGGGCGTGTACGACTACCACAGGCAGCTGGGGCGGCTGAAGGTGCTGCTGCCGCAGGATCCGGCCGGGGCGAGCGAGCACCGGTCCATCATCGAACTGCTCGCGCCGGGTGCGCTGTTCATGAAGAACCGGGGCGCCGGGGTCCCGGACGACAAATGGGTGCGGGTGGAGACGGCCACGCTGTCCGACGGGAACCTGGTGACCGGCGGGGCCACGGATCCGTTCGCCGCGGCCGAGGTGCTGCGGGGGACGCGTACGGCGACGTATGTGGGAAGGGCCGAGCTCGCGGGGACCGCGGTGCGGCACTACCGGGGCACCGCCGATCTTGCCGTCGCGGCCGGGGACGCCTCCGCCGGGAGCCGGGGGGCGCTGGCGGCGGCGGCCAAGGGCTTCGCCACGGCTCGGGTGCCGTTCGACGTCTATCTGGACGACGAGGGGCGGATCCGGAAGATCCGGCACCGGTTCAGCTTTGTGAACGGGCGCCAGAAGGGTGCCGTGGCGGTGGCGTCGACGACCCTGCTCTACGACTTCGGGGCGCCCGCCGACGTACGGCTGCCTGCGGCGAGGGACATCTACGCGGGGCGGATCGCGGAGGAGTAGGGGTGCCGTCGGCGCCTCGTCGGCGTTCGAGGGCGTGTCAGGGCCCGCGTCGGCGGGAACCGCCGCCGGACGCGCCCCGGGACCGATTCCGGCACAGGACGGGCACAAGGACTAGCCCGTCCGTGCCATGCGCGCGGTGTATAGCGCTCCCTACTCTAGGAAGCCGGTGACGGCAGAGACGAGGTGATGCGCGTGGCTCCGGTCGGCGGTACGGCAGTTCAGGACCACGAGGCCCTCGCCGAGATCGAGTTGTGCGGGGAGCTCATCATCGCGGCCTCGGCGGCCGGGGGAGAGCGCCTCAGCATGGAGAGCATCGACGAGGTGCTGCGGGTGGGCGAGGAGCGGGCCGGCGGCGCCGGTGGATCCCGGGCCGGGTCGGGGTCGTAGTCCTGGTCAGGCGCGGAGCAGACGGCCGATCGCCTTTGTCGCTTCTTCCACCTTCGCGTCGATCTCGTCGCCGCCCTTCATGGCCGCGTCGGCGACGCAGTGCCGAAGATGTTCCTCCAGCAGCTGCAGGGCGAAGGCCTGCAGGGCCTTGGTGGAGGCGGACACCTGGGTGAGTATGTCGATGCAGTAGGTGTCCTCGTCGACCATGCGCTGCAGGCCCCGGATCTGGCCCTCGATACGGCGCAGGCGCTTGAGGTGTTCTTCCTTCTGCTTGTGGTAGCCGTGGGTGGCCGGCGGGGTGGCCGTGAGCTGCCCGGGGGGCGTCAGGTGGTTGGGCTCGGTGCCCTCCGTCGTCGTCATCGCGTCCTCCCGGTTTCGGACATATACCCCTGCCGGGTATATCGTAACGAACTTTGCCGGGTACAGGACCCTAGAAGTGCCCCTGTGCTGATCACCCTGTCCGATGGGTGACACTGGGGTACGGCCCGATAGCCATGCCCGGATGGTGCGCTTAGCATCACCCTGGCCCCTAGCTTGACCGAAACCGATGCATCCCGAGGACCCCAAGTGCGCTTTCGTCTGACCCCCAGGGAGACGAGCTTCTACGACATGTTCGCCGCATCCGCGGACAACATCGTCACGGGCTCGAAACTCCTGATGGAACTGCTCGGGGCGGACACCGCCGGCCGGGCCGAGATCGCAGAGCGTATGCGGGCCGCGGAACACGCTGGTGACGACGCGACGCACGCGATCTTCCACCAGCTGAACTCCTCGTTCATCACGCCCTTCGACCGGGAGGACATCTACTCCCTCGCGTCGTCCCTCGACGACATCATGGACTTCATGGAGGAGGCCGTCGATCTGGTCGTCCTCTACAACGTCGAGGATCTTCCCAAGGGTGTCGAGCAGCAGATCGAGGTGCTGGCGCGGGCGGCCGAGCTGACGGCAGAGGCGATGCCGAATCTGCGGACCATGCAGAACCTGACCGAGTACTGGATCGAGGTCAACCGGCTGGAGAACCAGGCGGATCAGATCCACCGGAAGCTGCTCGCCCATCTCTTCAACGGGAAGTACGACGCGATCGAGGTGCTGAAGCTCAAGCAGATCGTGGACGTGCTGGAGGAAGCCGCCGACGCGTTCGAGCATGTGGCGAACACGGTGGAGACCATCGCCGTCAAGGAGTCCTGAGTTCTTCATGGACACCTTCGCTCTGGTTGTGACGATCTGCGTCGCGCTCGGTTTTACTTACACGAACGGCTTCCACGACTCCGCCAACGCGATCGCCACGTCGGTCTCCACCCGGGCGCTCACGCCTCGGGCGGCGCTGGCGATGGCCGCTGTGATGAATCTCGCCGGGGCCTTTCTGGGAAGTGGGGTCGCGCACACCGTCAGCAAGGGGCTGATCGAGACCCCGGACGGGTCGAAGGGGATGGGGATCCTCTTCGCCGCGCTGGTGGGCGCCATCGTGTGGAATCTCGTCACCTGGTACTTCGGGCTTCCGTCCTCCTCCTCGCACGCCTTGTTCGGGGGCATGGTGGGCGCGGCGCTGGCCGGCGGGACCGAGGTCATCTGGTCCGGGGTGCTCGACAAGGTCGTCATTCCGATGTTCCTGTCGCCGGTGGTGGGTCTGATCGTCGGCTATCTGGTGATGACGGCGATTCTGTGGCTCTTCCGGCGGGCGAACCCGCACAAGGCCAAGCGCGGCTTTCGGATAGCGCAGACCGTTTCGGCGGCGGGAATGGCGCTCGGGCATGGTCTGCAGGACGCGCAGAAGACCATGGGCATCGTGGTGATGGCGCTTGTCATCGGGGATGTGCAGGGGCCCGACGATCCGATTCCGGTGTGGGTGAAGATAGCTTGCGCGGTGATGCTGTCGCTGGGGACGTATGCCGGTGGGTGGCGCATCATGCGGACCCTCGGGCGGAAGATCATCGAGTTGGATCCGCCTCAGGGGTTCGCCGCGGAGACCACCGGGGCGTCGATCATGTTCACCACGGCGTTTCTGTTCAAGGCGCCCATCTCCACGACCCATGTGATCACGTCGGCGATCATGGGTGTGGGAGCGACCAAGCGGGTCAACGCGGTGCGGTGGGGGGTCGCCAAGAACATCGTGCTGGGGTGGTTCATCACCATGCCGGCGGCCGCGCTGGTCGCCGCGGGGGCGTTCTGGGTGGTGAACCTGGCGTTCCTGTAACGCCGTTGCGGAGCTTCGCCGAATGGCGCGGGCCCGCCCCCCGAGGCAGTCGGGGGGCGGGCCCTTTGCGTCCTCGCGGTGGCACCGCCATGCAGCACCGCGAGGGGTTCGAGGGCCCTAGCCGAAGCGGCCCGAGATGTAGTCCTCGGTCGCCTGGACCGACGGGTTGGAGAAGATGCGCTCCGTGTCGTCGATCTCGATCAGCTTGCCGGGCTGGCCGACCGCCGCGAGGTTGAAGAACGCCGTGCGGTCGGAGACGCGGGCCGCCTGCTGCATGTTGTGCGTCACGATGACGATCGTGAAGCGTTCCTTCAGCTCGCCGATCAGGTCCTCGATGGCGAGGGTGGAGATGGGGTCGAGCGCCGAGCAGGGCTCGTCCATCAGCAGGACCTTCGGCTCCACGGCGATGGCCCGCGCTATGCACAGGCGCTGCTGCTGGCCGCCCGACAGGCCCGAACCGGGCTTGTTGAGGCGGTCCTTCACCTCGTTCCAGAGGTTCGCGCCCTTGAGGGACTTCTCGACGATCTCCGCCAGTTCGCTCTTCTTGTAGCTGCCGTTCAGGCGCAGACCCGCCGCCACGTTGTCGAAGATCGACATCGTGGGGAACGGGTTCGGGCGCTGGAAGACCATGCCGATCTCGCGGCGGACGGACACCGGGTCCACGCCGGCGCCGTACAGATCCTCGTCGTCCAGCAGCACCTTGCCCTCGACCCGGCCGCCCGAGGTCACCTCGTGCATCCGGTTCAGCGTGCGCAGGAACGTCGACTTGCCGCAGCCGGAGGGGCCGATGAAGGCCGTCACCGAGCGCGGCTCGACCGTCATCGAGATGTCCTCGATCGCCTTGTGGGTGCCGTAGTAGGCGGTCAGTCCGCTTACATCGATTCGCTTGGACATGGTTGCTACTTCACTTCCGTCTCGGTCGCTGAGCTGAGGGGCCACGCCCCGCGGAGCGGGAAAATGTCGCCTTAGCGACCGGTCTTGGGGGCCTTCCAGCGGGCGATGCCGCGGGCCACCAGGTTGAGGATCATCACGAAGGCGATCAGCGTGAGCGACGCCGCCCAGGCCCTGTCGTACGCCGCCGTGGAGCCGGCGCTCTGCGCGTACTGCTGGTAGATGTACAGCGGCAGCGACGCCTGCGCGCCCTCGAAGGGGTTGTTGTTGATGAAGGGGTTGCCGAAGACGAGGAGGAGAACGGGGGCTGTCTCGCCGGCGATGCGGGCGACCGCCAGCATGACGCCGGTGATGATGCCGCCGATCGAGGTCGGGACGACCACCTTCAGAATGGTGCGCCACTTCGGCACTCCGAGCGCCAGGCTTGCTTCACGCAGTTCGTTCGGGACGAGCTTCAGCATCTCCTCCGTCGAGCGCACGACCACCGGCATCATCAGGATCGCCAGCGCCAGGGAGCCCGCGAAGCCGAAGGGCTGCATGTCGAACATCAGCATCAGGCTGAGGATGAACAGGCCGGCCACGATGGACGGGATGCCGGTCATGACGTCCACGAAGAAGGTCACGGCCTTCGCCAGGCTGCCGCGGCCGTACTCCACCAGGTAGATGGCCGTCAGGATGCCGATCGGGGCGCCGATCAGCGTCGCCAGGCCGACCTGCTCCAGGCTGCCGATGATGGCGTGGTAGATACCGCCGCCCGGCTCGGAGTCGGCGACCACACCCATGGAGTGGGTCAGGAAGTAGATGTCCAGGACCTTCACACCGCGCGCGATGGTGGTCCAGAGCAACGACACCAGGGGCACCACGGCCAGGAGGAAGGCCACCCAGACCAGGCTGGTGGCCACTCGGTCCTTCGCCTGGCGGCGGCCCTCCACCTTGGCCGCGATGCCGAACGTGCCGAGCACGAAGAGGATGCCCGCGATCAGGCCCCACTGGATCTTGCTGTCCAGGCCGGCCGCCAGGCCGATCCCGACGGCGACGACGAGCGAGCCGCCGGCGATCGCCCAGGGGGACCAGCTCGGGAGGCTCGCACCGCGCAGGGTGCTGGGGCGCTTGTCGGCGACTGCTGTTGCGTGGCTCATGCGTTGGCCCCCGAGTACTCCTTGCGACGGGCGATGATCATGCGAGCCGCGCCGTTGACCAGCAGGGTGATGACGAAGAGGACGAGACCGGAGGCGATGAGCGCGTCACGGCCGAACTCCGTCGCCTCGTTGAACTTGCTGGCGATGTTCTGGGCGAAGGTGCCGCCGCCGGGGTTCAGCAGGCTGGCGTGGATGTCGAAGTCGGGGGACAGGACCGTGGCGACGGCCATCGTCTCGCCGAGCGCGCGGCCGAGGCCGAGCATGGAGGCCGAGATCACTCCGGAGCGGCCGAAGGGGATCACCGCCATGCGGATGACCTCCCAGCGGGTGGCGCCCAGCGCCAGGGCGGCCTCCTCCTGCATCTGCGGAACCTGGCGGAAGACCTCCCGGCTCACGTTGGTGATCACGGGAAGGATCATGATGGCGAGGAGGATGCCCACCGTGAGCATCGAGCGCGGGGCTCCCTGGTCCCAGGAGAAGACACCGGTCCAGCCCAGGTAGTCGTTCAGCCAGCCGAACAGCCCGTCCATGTGCGGTACGAGGATCAGGGCGCCCCAGAGGCCGTACACGATGGACGGAACAGCGGCGAGCAGGTCGATCACGTACGCGATGGGGCCGCTCAGGCGGCGCGGGGCGTAGTGCGTGATGAAGAGCGCGATGGCGACCGCGATCGGGACCGCGATGACCATCGCGATGATCGACGAGACCACCGTGCCGAAGGCCAGGACCGCGACGCCGAACTTCGGCGGGACGAGGCTGGTGTTCCACTCGAAGGCGGTGAGGAAGTTGGCGTCGTCCTTGCTGATGGCGAGGACGGCGCGGTAGGTCAGGAAGACCGCGATCGCCGCCATGATCACCAGCAGCAGGATGCCCGACCCGCGGGAGAGACCGAGGAAGATCCGGTCACCGGGTCGGGTGGCGCCGCGGGCCGCGCGCTTCTGCTCGGCGGTCGCGGGCGGGAGGGTGGGGGGAGTGGAGTCGTGGGGCGGGGGCGCGTCGGCGCCGGCGCCTGTCTTGTGCGTTGATATGTCCATGGGGGTCTCCGGTCTGCGGAGCCGCCGCGGGTGGGTGGGGCGGCTCGGGCGGGGCCGGCTGCGGGCGGCCCCTGGCGGCGGTGCACCGGACGGGTGCGGTCCGGTCCGGGTTTCCCCGGTGCCGGACCGCACCTTCAGATCAGCTCAGGCCCTCGATGGTGGTGCGGACCTTGGAGATGATGGCGTCGGGGATCGGCGCGTAGTCGATGCCCGAGAGGATGCCCTGGCCCTCCTCGCTGGCGATGTAGCGCAGGAACGCCTTGGTGGCGGGCAGGGTGGCGGCCTTGTTGCCCTTGTCGCACGCGATCTCGTACGTGACCAGGGTGATCGGGTAGGCGCCGTCGGCCTTGGTGGTGTAGTCGAGCTTCAGCGACAGGTCGCTGCCGGTGCCGACGACCTGGGCGGCGGCGACGGCCTTGGTGGCGCCGTCGGAGGAGGCCTTGACCGGGGCGGAGGCGCCGGTGTCGATGGCGACCGTGCCCAGACCGTCCTTGGCGTACGACAGCTCCATGTAGCCGATCGCGCCGTTGGTCTGCTTCACGCCCTGGGCGACACCGGAGGAGCCGGAGGCGGACTGGCCGCCCTTGGCCTGCCAGGCCTTGCCACCGGAGTACTTCCAGTCACTCGGGGCGGCGGCGATCAGGTACTTCGTGAAGTTGTCCGTCGTACCCGACTCGTCCGAGCGGTGGTACGGCTGGATCTTCAGGTCGGGCAGCTTCGCGTCGGGGTTGAGCTTGGCGATCGCGTCGTCGTTCCACTTGGTGATCTTGCCGTCGAAGATCTTGGCGATCGTCGAGGCGTCGAGCACCAGGTTGTCCACACCGGAGACGTTGTACGCGACGGCGATCGGGCCCGCGACCATCGGGAGGTCGATGCCCTGGCCGCCGGAGCAGACCGACTTGGAGGCGGTGACCTCTTCGGGCTTCAGCGCGGAGTCCGAACCGGCGAAGGCGACCTGGCCCTGGGTGAAGGCGGTGACGCCCGCGCCCGAGCCGGAGCCCTTGTAGTTCACCTGGACACCGGAGCAGGCCTGCGTGAAGTTCTTCACCCAGGCGTCGATCGCGTTCTTCTGCGCGGAGGAGCCGTCGGCGAGCAGCTGGCCCTTGGCGTCGTCGCACTTGATGGAACCGGCCGCGGCGGTCGCGGTGGAGCTGCTGGCACCGCTGCTGGAACCGGTGTCGTCGGAGCCGCACGCCGTGAGGGCCAGGGCGCCGGAGACGGCGAGAGCACCGAGGGTGAGGGCCCGCCGGTTCATGCGCTGAAGCTTCACTTGAGGGAGATCCTTCCAGGAGCCGCCGTCCTGAATTCGGCGGCGTGCGAAAGTCATGGGTGGCATGGACGCGTCCGTCAGGACGCGTGCCGCACCGGGTAAGGCCGAAATTAGGCAGATCAGGTGAAGGCGCCTACGGGCGTGAATGAACGGCGGGTGAACCCGTGGGGAAGGCCTGGTTAGGTCACGGAACGCTTACGTCGAGGACACGGCGGTGTTCCGGGTCACGCGAGGCGCATGGTGCTCAGGAGGGCGTCCACGAGATCACGGTCCCTGGGCTGGGTGAGGCGGATTCGGGCCGTCGACGGCGGGAGCCAGAGGAGGCGGTCGACCTCGTCGTTCGGGGTGAAACCGCCCGAGACCGCCTCGGCGGCCCAGTAGCGCACCTGCTTGGGCCGGCCGTTCGCCTCGTACCGCAGCGTGGGGAGCGGGGGGCCTGGCGCGGCCCGGTAGCCCGTCTCCTCCTCCACCTCGCGCAACGCCCCGGCGAGTGGGTCCTCGCCCCGCTTGAGCTTGCCTTTGGGGTGTGACCAGTCGTCGTACTTGGGTCGGTGGACAAGGCACACTTCCAGTTCACCCCCGGCGGGGGAGCGGCGCCACAGGACACAGCCGGCTGCCTGGACGGGGGTCTGGTTCGGGGAGCTCACGTGATCCTCACCGCCTGCCTGTGTGGCTTCTGCCTTCCTGTCTTCCCGGCTGCCTGTCCTCCTGTTTACGGCGTGCTGTCCAGGGCCTTACGGCACGGTGTCTACGGCGTTCCGATCGTCTGCTTCTGCCAGCACCGCTGGAACGCGTACCGCGCTGCCTCCACCTCATGCCGCTGATCCGCGTGCAGTACGCCGAGCGCGTAGGCGGTGGCCGGAGCGATCCGCGGGGTGCGGGCGGCCTGGGCCGCGGCGGCCGCCGCCTCCGAGGCGTCCCGGTGCCGGTCGAGGGCCTGGCCCGCGGTGGTCAGCCGCGGGTCCAGGGGGGTGCCGGCGCCGTGGAGGACCTCGCAGGCGTAGCGGTGCAGCCGCAGCAGCAGGCGGACCTGGTGCCAGGGGGCGTCCTGCGGGTGCGGGGACGGGTCCGGGGAGAGGCCGTGGACCAGCGCCTCCGCGTTGTACGGGCTGCCCGCGGTGACCAGGGGGAGGGCGGCGACGGCGTCCGCGAGGCGTTCCTCGGCCGCGTCGGCGAGGGGGCGCAGGTCGGTGCCGGGGGCGGTGGGGGTGAGGGGGACCTCGCTGGCGAGGACGGCGACCTTGTCCGCGACGGCGTGGAAGCGGCTGGACCCCAGGGCCTGGAGGGCGGTGCTGTGGGCTCGGGTGCGGGCGAGGGTGAGCTGGCGGTCGAGGAGGGCGCCTGCCTTCGCCGCGCCGACGGTGAGGTTGCCGCGGTCGGGGGTGGGCACCGGGGCGGGTGCGGTGCCGGGTGTTGCTTTCCTCGGGACCGTCGTCGCGCCGGCGGCACGACTGCCCGCGGCGACACCGGCGGGCTGGGCAGGTACCGGTGCCGAGCCCGACAGTCGGTGCAGGGCCAGCAGCAGGCGCTCCAGGCGGGCGCTGTAGGCGTGTTCCAGGGCCAGGGTGCCCGACAGCCAGGCCAGTTCCGGGCGGATCTGTTCCGACCAGTCGGGGTCGAGGAGGGGGCGGAAGGTGTGCAGGCTGCCGCTGATGCGGCGGGCCGTGCGGCGCAGGGCGCGCGCCGCGTCGACGGATTCCTCCACGCCGCCCGCCGAACCGTGGGACGGCGGGGAGTGGGTCGCCGAGCCGTTCGACGATCCGCCTCCCGTCTCCCGGTGCAGTCGCAGGGCGCGGAGGAAGTCCGTGGCCTGGGCCCGGAGGTAGCCCGCGAGGGCGTCCCCCGTCGACGCCCCGGCCGCGGGATCCGTCAGGTCATGGTGTTGCTGTGCCACGCCGGCGCCTCCGGGCGTCTATGAGCATCTCCTGGACGTTGCGCAGGGGTTGGCCGTCCGCGTCGGTCGCGTGCCGGGTCCACTCGCCGTCCGGACCGAGGTGCCAGGAGGCGGTGGCGTCGGACATGCCGGTTTCGAGCAGCCGGTTCAGGGCCGCCCGGTGGGCCGGGTCGACGACCCTGACCAGGGCCTCGATACGACGGTCGAGGTTGCGGTGCATCATGTCGGCGCTGCCGATCCACACCTCGGGCTCGCCGCCGTTGCCGAAGCCGAACACCCGGGAGTGCTCGAGGAAGCGGCCGAGGATCGAGCGGACCTTGATGTTCTCCGACAGGCCGGGCACGCCCGGGCGCACCGCGCAGATGCCCCGCACCCACACCTCGACCGGCACGCCCGCCTGGGAGGCCCGGTAGAGGGAGTCGATCAGGGCCTCGTCGACGATCGAGTTGACCTTGATGCGGACGTGGGCGGGCCGCCCGGCGCGGTGGTGCTGGATCTCCTTCTCGACCCGGGAGATCAGGCCGTCCCGCAGCGACTTGGGGGCCACGAGGAGCCGGCGGTAGGTCTCGCGGCGCGAGTAGCCGGAGAGCCGGTTGAACAGGTCGGAGAGGTCCGCGCCGACCTGCGGGTCGGCCGTCAGCACACCGAGGTCCTCGTACAGCCGGGCCGTCTTGGGGTGGTAGTTGCCGGTGCCGACGTGGCTGTACCGCCGCAGCGTCTCGCCCTCCTGCCGGACCACCAGGGACAGCTTGCAGTGGGTCTTCAGACCGACGAGGCCGTAGACGACATGGCAGCCGGCCTCCTCCAGCTTGCGGGCCCACTTGATGTTGGCGTGCTCGTCGAAGCGGGCCTTGATCTCGACCAGGACGAGGACCTGCTTGCCGGATTCGGCGGCGTCGATGAGCGCGTCGACTATGGGGGAGTCGCCGGAGGTCCGGTACAGGGTCTGCTTGATCGCGAGGACGTCCGGGTCGGCGGCCGCCTGCTCCAGGAAGGCCTGGACGGAGGTGGAGAAGCTGTCGTACGGGTGGTGCAGCAGCACGTCACGGCTGCGCAGCGCGCCGAAGATGTCGGGGGCGGAGGCGGACTCCACCTCGGCGAGGTCGCGGTGCGTGCCGGCGATGAACTTCTTGTACTTCAGCTCGGGCCGGTCGAGGCCGTGGATGCGGAAGAGACCGGTGAGGTCGAGCGGGCCGGGCAGCGGGTAGACCTCCGCCTCGGAGATCTTCAGCTCGCGCACCAGCAGGTCGAGCACCTTGCGGTCGATGGACTCCTCGACCTCCAGACGCACCGGAGGTCCGAAGCGGCGCCGCATGAGCTCCTTCTCCAGGGCCTGGAGCAGGTTCTCGGCGTCGTCCTCCTCGACCTCGAGGTCCTCGTTGCGGGTGAGCCGGAAGGCGTGGTGCTCAAGCACCTCCATGCCCGGGAAGAGCTCCTCCAGGTGGGCGCCGATGACGTCCTCGATGGGGACGTAGCGGCCCGGGGACGCCTCCAGGAAGCGGGACAGCAGCGGCGGCACCTTGACGCGCGCGAAGTGGTCGTGACCGCTCACCGGGTTGCGTACGACGACCGCGAGGTTGAGCGAGAGACCCGAGATGTACGGGAAGGGGTGCGCGGGGTCGACGGCCAGCGGGGTGAGGACCGGGAAGATCTGGTGCCGGAAGAGCGTGAAGAGGCGGGCCTGCTCCTTCTCGGTCAGCTCGCTCCAGCGGACCAGGTGGATGCCCTCCTCGGCGAGCGCGGGGGCGATGTCCTCGTGGTACGTGGCGGCGTGCCGGGCCATCAGCTCGCGGGAGCGGGCCCAGATCATCTCCAGCACCTCGCGGGGCTGGAGGCCGGAGGCGGAGCGGGTCGCGACGCCGGTCGCGATGCGGCGCTTCAGTCCGGCCACCCGGACCATGAAGAACTCGTCCAGGTTGCTCGCGAAGATCGCGAGGAAGTTCGCCCGCTCGAGGAGGGGGGTGTTCGGGTCCTCGGCGAGTTCCAGGACGCGCTCGTTGAACGCGAGCCAACTGCGTTCCCGGTCCAGGAAACGGCCCTGCGGCAGCTGGGGACCGTCGTACGGCGCCTCCTCGTAGGAGTCGAGGTCGGCATCGATGTCGGGTTCGAGGTCGGAGACCGCGGCCGAGACCGTGTGCGGGCGGTGCGCGGCTATGGAGCCCACGGAGGGCTGTGCGTGCTGGACCTTTTCCTGGGTGTCTTGCTGGCTCATGAACCCATTCTTCCGCGCCGCGAGCATTATGGGCGCGTCAGATCGCGCGGGCTTGAGCGCGGCGGAGCTTCCGTCGGGGCGCGCCCCCTCGGGGGGCGGTGCGGGCTCGGGCACGGCGGAGTTCATTCGCCGAGCGTCGCAAGGTCGTCTGAACCGGTGGTTACGGAGACATGGCGTGTGGGATATCGGGGGGAGGCTCGCGGGGGTCGGGCGCTCCGGGGGGGGGCGCCTTCCAGGGGCGTGCCCGGGAGAGGCGGCCCGTTCGTGAGGGGTGCGTACGTCCCTCCCCCCGTGGAGGGACGTACGCACCCCTGGCTCAGGCCTCGCGGCGGCCGGCTCCGGCCGTACGGCGGCGCAGCAGCAGGAAGGCGGCGGTGGTGGCGAGGGCGGCGACCGTGAGGACGATGCCGGTCTCCACGAGGTGGATCGGCCAGTAATGGGACTCGGGGTGGTAGGTGGTGTAGAAGCCCGTGACGCCCAGGTCGTCGAGGCAGTTCTGGGTCGTGGCGGTGGAGCCGCCGTAGCACTTGGTTACGTCGAAGTTCGGGACCCGGTGGCCGTGGATCAGCGCACCGCTCTCCACCTGCCACGCGGTGAGGGGGTAGTCGAAGTCCTCCGCGGCCGAGGTGACGGTCACCGCGGGTGAGAACGAGCTGCGGTACCGCGCCACGACGAACGAGATGAGCCCCGCCGTGACGACGGAGACGGCGAGGGCGGGCAGCGTACGGCGCAGCAGGAGCCCGGTGAGCGCGCCGACGGCGAGCGCGCAGAGGGCGTACGCGACGGAAGCCGGACCTCGGGAGAGGAACCCGTCGTCGCTCATCCACCCGCTCTGCAGCAGGTCCTCGTTGGTGCCCCAGGCCCAGCGGTAGACCAGGACCAGGGCGGTGGCGCCGCCGGTCACGACCAGGGCGGGGACGGCGAGCTTCGCGGTGAGCCAGCGGGTGGGGGAGACGCCCTGGGTCCAGGCGAGGTGCGCGGTGCCGTTCTCCAGTTCGCGGCCGGTCAGCGCGCCGCCCGCGAAGGCGGCCACACCGAGGAAGAGGTAGGAGATCAGCAGGCCCGTCCAGCGCAGGCCGTTCTCGTACCCGGGCAGGCCGATCATCGTCATGTCGCACCAGTCCTGACCGGCGCTGTCGCAGGCCTCCAGGGCCTTGCGCTCCTCCTTGCCGGTGACCTCGGCGAGCCACACCAGGCCGGCGCTCAGGCCCACCACGAAGAGGGCCCAGACGGCGAGGGCGGCGCGGTGCAGGCGAAGCACGGTACGGGCGGTGCCCCAGGGGGCGCGAAGGGCCGCGGACGTGCCGGCGGAGCCGGCTCCCGCATCGGCGACGGCGGTCATACGGCGGCCTCCTGAACGGCGGTCGGGGTGGGGCGCGAGGTTGCGGGTGTGCGGGTGCGCGGGGTCGCGGTCGAGTGCCTGAGCAGCACGAACGCGGCCACGGTGAGGGCGGAGGCGAGGAAGGGGAGCGCGTTCGGGGCGATCGTCGTGGAGCAGTACACCTTCTTGTGGAGGACGCCCGGGCGCTGGTCGTGCGGGCAGCGGGCGGCGGCGCAGCCGTCGTGGTGCCGCCGGGCGGTGACGGCCGCGTCGGCGAGCGGGCCCCACAGCCACACGAGGCGGGCGGCCAGGGCGACCACCAGGCCCAGCCGGACGCGGAGGGCGGGGCGGTGCGGGCGCGGGAGCCGGCGGGGCGAGGGGGACGGCGGCGGGGCGGGAGCGGTGGACGGGGAGAGGGCGGTCACGCGGCGGACTCCTGGTCTCGGCGGGGCTCGGCGGAGGGCCTGGTGGTCACGCCGGGGCCTCCTCGGGCGTCGCCGGGGTCAGGGGAGTGGCCTCGGGGTTGCGCAGGTAGGCGAGGACGAGTTCCTCCAGGGAGGGAGTCGCGGTGCGCCAGTCGTCGGCGAGGCGGCCGGCGGGGCGGATCAGCGCGGTGAACTGACGGCCGGTGACGCGGGACTCGACGACCGTGTGCGGCGAGAGGTCGGGGAGCGGGTGCGGGGAGTGGCCGCGGGGTGTGTCCGCGGCCTCCGTCGTCGCGCTCACGCGCGTGTGCGCGGCGAGCAGGTCGTCCATCTCCCCGGCCAGCCGGACCCGTCCGCCGCCGATCAGCAGCAGATGGTCGCAGGAGTCCTCCAGCTCGGCGACCACGTGCGACGACATCACGATCGTCGTCCCGTACTGCGCCGCCTGTGCCATGAGGGTGCCCATCAGCTCGTGCCGGGCGAGCGGGTCGAGGTCGGCCATGGGCTCGTCCAGGAGCAGCAGTTCCGGCTGCTTGGCGAGGGCCAGCGCGAGGGCGACGCGGGTGCGCTGGCCGCCGGAGAGCGCGCGGATCTTCCGCTTGGGGTCGAGATCCCCCGCGGAAACGATCCGCTCGGCGGTCGCGGCGTCCCAGCGGCCCGGGTTGAGATCGGCGCCCACGCGCAGTGTCGCGGCGACGGTGAGCTGCGGGTACAGCGGCTTGTCCTGGGCGACGTAGCCGACACGCGCGCGTGCGGACGCGGGGTCCGTGCCGAGGACGGCGACCCTGCCCTCGGTGGGGGCCAGCAGCCCGGCGGCGAGGGCGAGGAGCGTGGACTTGCCGGCTCCGTTGGGCCCGACGACGGCGCAGACGCGGCCGGCGGGCAGCCGCAGGGTGCAGTCCCGCAGCGCCCAGCCCCCGCGCCGCCCGAAGCGCTTGCCGAGCGCGGTTGCCGCCATCACGGTGTCGGTCATGAGCGGTCTCCCTGGGGGTGCGCCGGCCCTCCGCGAGCGGCGAGAGGTTCGGGGTTCACGTCGGGTGCGGCGAAGTGTTCTTCGAGTACGGCGGTGAAGAGCGCGGCCACGTCGTCGCGGTCCAGGCCGGTCTCGCGGGCCCGCACGGCCCAGGCCGCCAGCTCGGTGCGCAGGGGCGAGTCGGCCGGGGCGGTGCTCAGCCCGCGCCGCACGAACGTGCCGAGCCCGCGCCGCGCCTCCACCAGCCCCTCGCGCTCCAGCTCGCGGTACGCCTTCAGCACGGTGTTCGGGTTGATGGCGGTCGCCTCGACGACCTCGCGGGCCGTGGGCAGCTTGTCGCCGGGCCGCAGCACGCCCAGACGCAGGGCCTGCTTGGTCTGCTGCACGATCTGGACGTAGGTGGCCACGCCGCTGTGCCGGTCGATGCGGTAGTCGACCACCTTCCACCACCCTTTCACTAATTGAGTAGTGAAAGGGTGGTGGAGGGTGGCGGGGAAGTCAAGATCGGGGTGGGCGGAGGGCTGGGGGAAGGACTGGGCGTGGGGGCTGGGGGCAGGGCCGGGTGGGGCTGGGCGGGGGGCGGGAAAAAATGTGCGGCGGATCGTGAACCGATCGACGGGGCCGTTCCGATGAGGGGTTGTGAGCGAAACGAGAAGCGACGGGGAACTGCTGCGGGCCATCGCGGCAGACGCGGACCGTCACGCCTTCGAGGAGCTGTACCGGCGGTACGCCCCGTGGCTGACCGCGCGCATGCGCGGCCGCTGCGCCGACGCCGGGACAGTCGACGACGTCGTACAGGAGACGTTCCTCGCGGTGTGGCGGGGCAGCGCCCGCTACCGCGAGGAGGGCGATGTGGCCGGCTGGTTGTGGCGTATCGCGGCCCGGCGGCTGGTCGACGCCCTGCGCGGCGACGGCGCGCGCGGCCGGCTGCGCCAGGCCGTGGCCCGCCTGCGCCACCGCGACGAGGTCTCGGCGGAGGAGCGCGTGCTGGCGGGCGTGGAGCACGGGGACCTCGCCGGGGCCCTCACCCGCCTCTCGCCCGAGCTGCGGGCCGTCCTGCAGGCGACCGTCATCGACGGGCTCACCACGCGGGAGGCGGCCGTCCTGCTCGGCATCCCGCCCGGCACGGTCAAGACGCGGGCCCTTCGAGCCCGCAAGCAACTGCGGGAGGCGCTGGCATGAGGCGGTTCATGGACGGGGGACGCGGCACACCCGGGTCCGTGCGGCGCCCCGGCCGCGCGGGTGACACCGGTCTGCGCTGGTACGCGCAGGCGGAGGCCGTGGCCACCGACGGGGAGCGCGCGAGATGGCACCGGGCGCAGCGCCCGACGGCGGGCGAGGCGGCGGCGAACACCCGCCCGAGCAATGGCATCGACCAGCAGAGGGAGGCACGGGCATGACGTGGCACGTGGCGGAAGAAGATCTGCGCGCCTACGCCCACGGCGAGTTGGCGCCGCCCCTGCTGTGGTCCGCCGACACGCACCTCACCGCGTGCGCGGAGTGCCGGGCCCGGCTCGCGCACAGTGCCGACCCCGTGGTGCTGGACGCCGGCTGGGAGCGGCTGGACGCCGAGCTGGACGCGCCCCGGCCGAGCCTCACCGAGCGGCTGCTGGTGCGGCTCGGCGTGGCCGACCACACCGCGCGGCTGCTGACGGCCACCCCGATACTGCGCCGCTCCTGGCTGCTGTCGGTGCTGTTCCTGCTGGTCATGACGGTGCTGGCAGGACGCGTCGCGGACACGCCGGCGCTGTTCCTCGCGCTCGCCCCGCTGCTCCCGCTGGCCGGCGTCGCCCTGTCCTACGGCCCGGCCCTCGACCCGACGTACGAGATGGCCGTGGTCGCCCCGCTGCACGGCTTCCGCCTGCTGATGATCCGAACGGTCGCGGTCCTCACCGCGGGCCTGGCGCTGAACGGCCTGGCGACCCTCGCCCTCCCGGGGTACGGACTGATGGCCCTGGCCTGGCTGCTGCCCGCCCTCGCCCTCACCGCGACCGCCCTCGCGCTCTCCGCGCGGCTGGGCCCGGTCCTCGCCCCCGCGCTGGTCGGCGGCGCCTGGCTGACCCTGCTCGTGGTGGCCCACGAGCGGGCGCGGACCGCCGACAGCACCCTGGCCCCCTTCACGGCGGCCGGCCAGTCCGCCGCGGCGGCGGTCGTGGTCCTCGCGGCCCTGCTGCTCTACCAGGTGCGCGACCGCTTCGACACCCGCCCCCTGGGCGGTTTCCCGGGCGACGGCACGGCATGACACGGCCGCCTTCCGGCCGGGGGCACGGCACGACACGGCCGCCCTTCGGCCGGGGGGCACGGCATGACACCCCCTCCCGGACGGAAGCCCGGCATGACACCGCCCCGTCCGCCCATCGCACTTTCAGGAGCCCCAGGAGTCCCGCATGACCATCGATCCCCTCGCCGAACGCACCACCGTGCGGGCCACCGACCTGTCCCTGCGCTACGGCGGCACCCGCGCCCTCGACGGGGTCTCGCTGCGGTTGACGCGTGGCGTCACCGGGCTGCTCGGTCCCAACGGCGCCGGCAAGACCACCCTGTTGCGGGTGCTGGCCACGGCCGTACCGGCCGACGGCGGCGAGTTCACCGCCCTCGGCCACGACCCCGGCACCACCGGCGGCCGCCTCGCCCTGCGCCGCACGCTGGGCTATCTGCCCCAGACCCCCGGCTTCCACCCCGACTTCACCGCCTTCGAGTTCGTCGACTACGTGGCGATCCTCAAGGAGCTGACCGACCGGGGCGCCCGCCACCGCGAGGTACGCCGCGTCCTGGACGCAGTCGACCTGGCCGATGTGCGCGGCAAGCGCCTCAAGCGGCTCTCCGGCGGTATGCGCCAGCGCGTCGCCCTGGCCGCCGCCCTCGTCGGTGATCCCGGCTTCCTCGTCCTGGACGAGCCGACCGTCGGCCTGGACCCCGAACAGCGCATGCGTTTCAGGGACCTGATCGCCCAGGCGGGCGAGGACCGCACGGTCCTGCTGTCCACGCACCAGACCGAGGACGTGGCGATGCTCTGCCACCGCGTCGTCGTCCTGGTCCGCGGCCGGGTCCGCTTCGAGGGCACCCCCGCCGAGCTGACGGCCCGCGCGGCCGGCCGGGTCTGGAGCAGCGCGGAACGCGACCCGGGCGCGCTGGCGGGCTGGCGCACCGGCCTGGGCACCTTCCGCAACATCGGCGACCCGCCGGCGGACGCCGATCTGCTCGAACCCACCCTGGAAGACGGTTACCTGCTCGCCCTGGACGGCGAGAGCGCGGAGGTGACGGCATGAGCAGCGTCACCACCACCCCGGTCACCGGACCGGCCCCGGCCCTCGCCGAGCCCCCGCGCGACGGCGGCCGCATCCGCGCCGTCCTCGCCCTCGCCCTCTTCGAGACCCGCGAACTGCTCCTCCAGATCCAGATCCTGTTCTTCCTCGCCATCGAAGTCGGCCTCGTCGCCCTGCGGATGATCCGCCAGGAGGGCATGGACGACTACCCGATCCTCAACATGGCCGACCGCGCCACGCAGTCGGCGGGACTGTTCGCCATCGCCGTCCTCGTCTGCACCAACGCGGCAGCGCTGCGTTCGCGGAGGCACGCCACGGAGCAGCAGTTCGCCATGCTGCCCATGGAGCCCTGGCGGCGGACGGTCGCCCATCTGCTCTCCGTGGTCCCGTTCGCGGCGCTCGTCGCGGTCCTCGTCGCGGTCGAGTACGTCCGGGAGGCCATGAAGCCCGGCGCGATCGGCCACGGCTCGCTCGGCGAACTGGCCGTCGCCCCCCTGACGACCCTGCTGGCCGGCGTCGTGGGAGTGCTGCTGGCCCGCGCGCTGCCCTCCCCCTTCGTCCCCATACTGTTCGTCATCGCGCTGTACATGGCCATGGTGGCCGCGTCGGCGGCCGGCGGCGAGGACGAGTGGTGGGGCTGGCTCTCCCCGCTCGTCCTCGCCCCGGACGGCGGCGGCGACCCGGTACCGTCCGACCTGCTCGGCCGCCCCGCGGCCTGGCACGCCGTGTACATGCTGGGCCTGTGCGCGATCGTGGCCTGTGCCGCCCTGCTGTACTCCGGCGGCCGCACCCGAGCCGTCAAGGCCGCGACCGCCCTCGCCCTCGCGACCACCGCGGCCGGCGTGATCGGCCAGATGCCGCACGACACGGCGGCCCTGGAGACGGCGCGACGGACGGCGACCGAGACCCCCGAGAAGGTCCAGTCCTGCACGAAGCTCGACGGCTCGACGTACTGCTCGTTCCCCGAGTGGGACGGCGTACGGTCCCACTGGGCCGAAGTCGTCGACCGCGTCCGGTCCCTGGCCGGAGGCGCGGCCGCCACCACACCCCTGACCGTCCGTCAGCGCATCGACGTCAGCGGTGGTGTGGAGGTCGACAGCACCCTCGCATCCTCCACCATCGCCGGCCAGGTCACGGTCGGCACCCGCTGGGGCGGCAACCGGGTCCCGGAGTTCGCGGTCGGGGCCGCCTCGGTTCTCGTCGCGGGCACGGAGGCGGCGGCGGAGCAGCACATGTGCAACGCCCGGGCAGTGACGGTCATGTGGTTGGCGCTGGGCGCCGACCCCACCCCCATGGCCACGTTCAAGAACGTCCGGCTGAACGACAGCGCCAAGGGCTCGGACTACGCCCTGACCCCCACCAACCCGCTGCACCTGACGGCCGACCAGACGACCGTCGTCCGGGAGCTCCTGAAGCGCCCGCGCGCCGAGATGACGGCCCGCGTCAAGACCCACTGGAAGGAACTGACCTCCACGACCACGACGACGGCCCAGGCCGCGCGGCTGCTGGGGGTCCCGGTGCCGAAGGAGGCGGAGTCGTGCGACGACTCGGAGTAGGAGAAGCGGCGGGAGCGGGAGAAGGAGCAGGAGTGGGAGCGGGAGAAGGAGTGGGAGCGGGAGAAGGAGTGGGAGTGGGAGAAGCAACAGGCATGGCCGGAAAACGACAGGTCTCAGCAGCCCTGCTCCGATCCCTGGTGCCCCCGCTGTGGCGCACCCTCCCCTGGCGGCGCCTGACCACGGCCGCCGCCCTGGGCCTGCTGCTCGCAGCGAGCACCCGCCTCCCCTCCGCCGCCCCGGACCACGAGCTCGGCCTGCTCGTCCTGCGCCTCACCGCCCTCGCCGGCGCCCTGGGCCTGGCCTTCCTCCTCGACGACCCGGCCCGCAACACCAGCGCGACCACGCCGATCGGCCGCCCGGTCCGTACGGCCCTGCGCCTGGCCCTGGCCGCGCCCCTCGCCGCGGTCTGGTGGACGGCGGCGCTCCTCCTCGTCCCGTCCCCGACGCGCCCCCCACTGGCTCCGGTCACCCTTCAGGCGGCGGCGATGGCCGTCGGCGCCGTCGCCCTGGCCACGGTCGCGATCCGCTTCACGGACACCGCGGAGGTCGGCAGGAACACCGCGATCGCCCTGGGCACCGCGACCGCGACAGCGATCCTGGTCCCCAACCGCTGGGGCCTGCTGGCCACGCCGGCCGATCCCTGGTGGCAGGAGACGCAGCTGAGGTGGGCTGCGGTCCTGATGGTGACGGTGGGGGTGCTCGCGCTCTGGACACCGGAGCGCTTGCCGCGCAGGTCAGGTCATCCCAGCCCGTCCGACGTCTGAGGACGAGGCCCCTCGGGGGCCGAAGCGGAGATCCCGGGGCGGCGGCCCCCAGGCCCGGTCACCCGGACGACCGCTCACCGAACAACCGGCGCGCTCACGTCTCGGTCCGGTACATCAAGTCCGTCTCATGGGTGACGAAGCCGAGCCTCTCGTACACCGACACCGCCGCCTTGTTGTCGGCGTCGACGTACAGCATCGCGGTGGGCAGGCCCTGCGCCGCGAGATGCCGGAGGCCGATCGTGGTGAGCGCCTTGCCGAGCCCGCCGCCCTGGGCGCCGGGGGCGACGCCGAGGACGTACACCTCGCCGAGTTGTTCCTCCGCGTGGACCTTGGTCCAGTGGAAGCCGATGAGCTGGTCCCCGCGGAAGGCGAGGAAGAAGCCGGCGGGGTCGAACCAGGGCTCGGACTTGCGGTCGTCGAGGTCGCGCTGCACCAGCGAACCCTGCTCGGGGTGGTGGGCGAAGGCCGCGGCGTTGACGGTGAGCCAGGCGGCGTCGTCCTGGCCGGGGACGAAGGTGCGGACGGTGACGCCCTCGGGCAGCACCGGGTCGGGCAGGCCGAGATCGGTCAAAGGCCGCCGCATCTGTCGCAGTTCGCGGAACAGGGTGAGACCGAGGACCTGGGCGAGATGACGGGCGGCGGAGTGGCCGCCGTGGGCCCACACCCGCAGCCGCTTGCCGGAGGCGGCGAGCAGGGCGGAGCCGAGGGCGCGGCCGTGCCCGTGGCCGCGGTGCGAGGGGTGGACGACCAGCTCGGCGGCCGGCGCCTCGACCGGGTCGGTGTCCTCCAGCTGGGCGTATCCGACGAGTTCGCCGCCGATGGTGAGGACCAGGTGGGCGACGCCCTCGCGAGCGCCCCCGCGCAACTGCAGCCGACCCTGTTCGGACACCGCCTGCTGACCGTCCGTACGGGCGGCTTCCGCGAGCAGTTCGAGGACGGCGTCGGTCAGTTCGGGGGAGAGCGCGGAGAGGGTCTCGATGGATCGGGAGCCGTGGGGCCGTGCGATGTCGTCGCTGGTCATGCGTACGAGGGTAAGGGGCGGGCGCCGCAAAGTGGGGGCAAAGAGGAGGGCAAAGGGAAACCAGGATGTAACCACGAACCCCCTGTTTCGCTACGCGCGTTGACCTTAGGCTGCGCCGGACGGGGCCACCTACTTCAGCCGATTCACAGGGGGGCGCATGCCAGCCACTTCTCAGCCGTACCCCAGCAGCAGACGTCGTACGTACCGCCTGCTCGCGGCCGCCGCGGGTCTCGCCACCGCGGGGGCCCTCGCCGCCGCGCTCCCGGCGGACGCCCACGACGCACAGCACGGCAAGCCGCTGCCGAGCCGCTACCAGGACGTGCAGCTGCTCTCCTTCAACGACCTGCACGGCAACCTGGAGCCCCCGTCCGGCTCCTCCGGCCGGGTCACCGAGCTGCAGGCGGACGGTACGACGAAGACGATCGACGCCGGTGGCGTCGAGTACCTCGCGACCCACCTGCGCGAGGCCCGCAAGGGCAACGCGTACTCCATCACCGCGGCCGGCGGTGACATGGTCGGCGCCTCCCCGCTGATCTCGGGCCTGTTCCACGACGAGCCCACCATCGAGGCGCTGAACAAGCTGGACCTGGACGTCACCTCCGTCGGCAACCACGAGTTCGACGAGGGCGCGAAGGAACTGGCCCGTCTGCAGTACGGCGGCTGTCACCCGACGGCCGGCTGCTACACGGACGAGGAGTTCGGGGGCGCCGACTTCCCCTACCTGGCCGCCAACGTGCTGAGCGAGAAGACCGGCAAGCCGATCCTCGCCCCGTACTGGGTCTGGAAGAAGAAGGACGTCAAGATCGGCTTCATCGGTGTGACGCTGGAGGACACCCCGGGTGTCGTCTCCGCCGAGGGCGTCAAGGGCCTGAAGTTCAAGGACGAGGTCGAGACGATCAACAAGTACGCCAAGGTGCTGCAGCGCCAAGGCGTGAAGTCGATCGTCGCCCTCATCCACGAGGGCGGTCTGCCGGCGTCGGGCGCGTACAACTACGACTGCGACTCCCCGGGCGCCGGCGCCGGTGTCTCCGGCCCGATTGTTGACATCGCGAAGAACATCACCCCGTCGGTGGACGCGCTGGTCACCGGCCACACCCACGCCGCGTACGCGTGCACGATCCCCGACCCGTCGGGCAAGCCGCGCACGGTCACCTCGGCCGCGTCCTTCGGCCGCCTCTACACGGACACCACGCTGACGTACGACCGCTTCACGGGCGACATCGCGCGTACGGCGGTGAAGTCGGCGAACCACGTGGTCACCCGGACCGTCGCCAAGGCGCCGGACATGACCGAGCTGATCAGCAGGTGGAACACCCTCGCCGCCCCCGTCGGCAACCGCGCCATCGGCTACATCTCGGCCGACATCCCCAACACGGGCACCGAGTCCCCGATGGGTGACCTGATCGCGGACGCGCAACTGGCGTACGGCAAGGAGCTCGACCCCGGGACCGACCTCGCGCTGATGAACCCGGGCGGCGTCCGGGCCGGCCTCACCTACGCGGCCAAGGGCGGCGAGGGCGACGGCGTGGTGACGTACGCCGAGGGCTTCACCGTGCAGCCGTTCTCCAACACCGTGAACCTGCAGGACTTCACCGGCGCCCAGCTGATCCAGGTGCTGAAGGAGCAGGTGAGCGGGACGAACACGAGCGCGCCGAAGATCCTGCAGCCGTCCGCCAACCTGACGTACACCCTGGACCTGACGAAGACCGGAGCCGACCGGGTCGTCACGGACTCCATCAAGGTGAACGGCACGGCCGTCGACCCGGCCGCCACCTACCGCATCGCGACGAACAGCTTCCTCGCGGGCGGCGGCGACGGCTTCACCACCCTGGGCCAGGGCACGGGCGACCTCGTCGGCACCGACGACCTCGCCGCCCTGCAGCAGTACCTGACGGCCAACTCCTCGGCGACCGCCCCGATCGCCCCGCCGGTGACGAACCGGATCACGATCGTGCAGTAGCCCCCGCTCTGCCTTCGGCGAGGCCGCCGCGTCACGGACGCGGCGGCCTCCGCGCGTTTAAAACCTGTGTGAGCACCCGTGTGGTTCCCGAATCCGCCTGAAAACTAGTTTCAGCTGTAATTCATCGAGGTCTCAGCGGAATTGGCTTTTCCTGCCTCTGGCGTCCCGTAGTGTTTTCCATGTCGAAAGCGAACGACGCGAAAGCGAACAGAGCGAAGGAGAACGCCATGAGCTTCCACAAGATCGCCCCCGTCAAGAAGACCCACAAGCCCGCACCGAAGCCCGCCGCCAAGAAGAAGGCCGCTCCGAAGCCCGCTCCGAAGCGCCGCCCGGTGTCCCATAAGGGCTGACGCGAAATTCACAGCAGCACATAGCAAGCACTCATAAAACAGCGAGGTAATTCCCATGAGCTTCCGTAAGATCGCCCCGGTCGCCAAGAAGAACTGCAAGCCCGCCGCCAAGAAGAAGACCGCCCCCAAGCCCGCCCCGAAGCGCCGCCCGGTCGCGCACCAGGGCTGACGGGACGCCACGAGGCGGGGCCACCACCGGTGGCCCCGCCTCGGCCATGTACGGGAAGTCATGTACGGGAAGGAGTCGACGATGAGGGAAGCCCGTGGGGCCTTCCGCCGCTTCTGGCCGCTGACCCGCGGCGACCGCAGGTGGATGCTGGTGATCGTGGCCTGCGTGGTGGTCTCCGCGCTCGCCGAGACCGCCTCCATCCTCCTGTTCGCCGAACTCACCGACCACGCGCTGAAAGCGGGTTCGCTCTCCGCCTTCTGGGGACCGGCCGGCGCCTGGCTGGTCGTCGCCGCGCTGGGCGCGCTCGTCGGCTACCTGGGCAACTCGCTGGCGACCTGGACGGCGGAACGATTCGTCCTGCGCCTGCGCGCGAAGACGTTCACCCATGTCCAGGACCTGCCACCCCACTTCTTCCAGCGGCACCGCCAGGGCGATCTGGTGGAACGCCTGACGGGGGACGTGGAGGCGATCGAGCAACTGGTCGTGTCGGGTGTCGTGGGCACGATCTCCGCGGCCTTCTCCGCCCTCTTCTACGCGACCGCCGCCCTGTACCTGCGCTGGGACCTGGCCCTGGCCACCTTCCTCCTCGCCCCGCTCTTCCTCCTGGCCGCCCGCCGCTTCTCCGGCCGCATCAAGCAGGCCTCGCAGGACGAACGGGTCGCGGACGGCGCGATCACCTCGGTGGTGGAGGAGTCCCTGGGCAACGTCGTCCTGACCCAGGCGTACAACCGCCGCGCCGACGAGGAGCGACGCCTGGAGGGCGAGGCACGGGCCTGGATGCGGGCGAGCGTACGCGGGGCGCGGCTGAGCGAGATGTACGAGCAGTTCGTCGAGGTCGTGGAGACCCTCTGCGTCCTGTCGGTGATCGGCCTCGGCGTCTGGGAGATCTCGGCCGGCCGTATGACCCTCGGCACTCTCCTCGCCTTCGCCGCCTTCATCGGCTACCTCTACCCGCCGGTCCGCAGCCTCGGCCAACTGGGTCTGACGGTCACCGCGGCCACCGCGGGCGCGGACCGCATCGCCGAGATCCTGGACGCGGAACCCGCTGTCCACGACCCGGCCGACCCGGTCCCGTCCTGGCCGGTCCTGGGCCGGCTCAGCTTCCACGGCGTCGGCTTCACCTACCCCGACGCGCCCCGCCCCTCCCTCCGGGACGTCACCTTCGCCGCCGGCCCCGGCGAACTGATCCTGGTCACCGGCGCGAGCGGAGCCGGCAAGTCCACCCTCGCCAAGCTCCTCACCCGCTTCTACGACCCCGAGGCGGGCGTGATCTGCCTGGACGGCGTGCCCCTCACGGACGTACCCCTGGAATTCGTCCGCGAGCACATCGCCCTCCTCCCCCAGCAGACCCTCGTCCTCAACGGCACGATCCGGGAGAACATCGCGTGCGGGCGCCCCGGCGCGACGGACCCGGAGATCGAACAGGCGGCCCGGGGCGCGGCGGCCCACGACTTCATCACCGCCCTGCCCCAGGGCTACGACACCCCGATCGCCCCCGGGACCGCCGCCCTCTCCGGCGGCCAGCTGCAGCGCGTCGCCATCGCCCGCGCCATGCTCCGCGCGGCCCCGGTCCTCGTCCTCGACGAACCCACCGCCGGCCTCGACTCGGTGGCCGCCCGCCGGATCGTCCAGCCCCTCCGCCGTCTGATGGCCGGCCGTACGACGATCATGATCACCCACGACCTCAGCCTCGCCCCCGACGCCGACCGCGTCCTCGTGATCGACGACGGCCGACTGGTCGACGAGGGCACCCACGACGACCTGATCGTGCGCTGCCCGTCCTACGCCCGGCTGACCGAGCCCTGGGCGCGCAACCGCCCGGCGGAGGACACGCTGGTGCTGAGGCTGTAGACACGGGACGCGGGTCAGCCCGCCCGCAGCATGTAGCCCAGCCCCCGCACCGTCTGGATGAGACGGGGTTCGCCGCGCGTCTCCAGTTTCCGGCGCAGGTACATGACGTAGACGTCGAGGGTGTTGGAGGTCGGTTCGAAGTCGAGGCCCCAGACGTCGTGAAGGATCTGGGCGCGGCTGAGGACCCTGGCCGGATGGCGCAGGAGGTACTCCAGGAGGGAGTACTCGGTGCGGGTGAGGTCGAGGAGGCGGCCCCCTCGGATCACCGAGCGGGTGGACAGGTCCATGGCGATGTCATGGAAGGCCAGAAGGTCCGCCGCGGCGGGCTCGCGGGGTGCGGGTGGGCGACGGGTGGCGCGGCGCAGGAGGGCGCGGACCCGGGCGAGGAGTTCCTCCGCCGCGAAGGGTTTCATCAGGTAGTCGTCCGCCCCGTTGTCGAGGGCGACGATGCGGTCGCCCACGGCGTCCCGGCCGGTGATCATCAGGATCGGGACGGTGCTGCCGGAGGCCCGGATCCGGCGGGTCGCGGCCAGGCCGTCGAGGCCCGGCATGGTGACGTCCATGAGGACCAGGTCGGGGGCTCCGCCGGGGGCTCCCAGGAGGTCGAGGGCGAGGCGGCCGTCGCCGGCGAGGACGGTCTCGTAGCCCTCGAAGCGCAGCAACCTGCCGAGGCCCTCCCGTACGTCCACGTCGTCGTCGGCGAGCAGGATCCGCCCCGCCGCCCCCGTCCCGGTCCCCTTCACCACGTCATTCACCATCCCCTCACGGTGCGGCGAAGGACTGTGGCCGACCTGGCAGAAGGGTGTGGACGGGCTGGGATCACGTCGCCGACGGGGTCCAGTCGCCCAGCCAGTCCGCGACCTCCTGGTCGGCGGCCTGGGCGGCGGTCAGCTGGGGACGGTCGCTGCTCGCGCTGCCCGCGCCCGCGCCGGTGTTCTGGTACTCGGCGAAGCGGTCGTCCTTCCAGGAGAAGCCGCTCATGTCGGTCCAGGGGGTGGTCTTGATGGCGGCGCTCAGGACCGTGTTGCGGACCGTGGTCTGCGGGTCGAGGGTCGCGTCGCCGCCGGCGTGCCAGGGCCTGCCGAGGTGGAAGCTGCGGTCGGAGACGTCGCCGTTCACCGTGGAGTTGGCGATGAGGAAGCCCTTGCGGCCGGCGGCGGTCGACGGGGCCGTCACATACCCCGCCGAGGTGCCGTTCCAGCGCTTCTTCAGCGTGATGACCGACTTGTCGATCACCGCCGTCGCCCGGCCGAAGACGAAGTCGACGTTGCCGATGACGTAGGAGTTGGTCATGTAGACGCGGCCCAGCTTGTCCTTGGACGCCGTGTCCACCAGCAGGGTGTCCTGATCGCCGCTGACGATGACACCGTCGAGGAACACCTTGTCGGCGGACGTGCGCAGGGCGACCGCCTGCTGGGCGATGTCCTGGTGGGCGGCCTCGTCGAAATCGTTGGAGATCGTCAGGTTGCGGGCCTGGAAGTCGTCGGCCTCGACGGCGACGGTGGCGCTGCCGCCGGTGCCGTACGTCCCCGAGCCGTCCGGCTTCTGGGTGCCGGACGCGTTGTTGTAGACGATCACCGTGTCCTTGCGGCTGCCGCCGGATCCCTGGATGGTGACGTGCGGCTTGTTCGCCGGAACCTTGACGAGCTCGCGGTACGTCCCCGGCTTGACGGAGATGACGACCCGGGAGGGGTTGTTCGCGGGTACGGCGTTCACGGCGGCCTGGACGGTCCTGTACTGGCCGCTGCCGTCCGCCGCGACGGTGAGCGTCGTGGCCGCGGCGGCCTTCGTCGTCGTGGTCGTGGTGGTACCGAGCGAACTACGGGGTCCCGCGCCCGACTTGAGAAGAGCGGGGACGTCGGCCGTCTTGTCCGGCGTGTAGGAGTAGTACGTCTTCGGGTCCCAGGCGCCGCCCGTTCCGCCGCTCTCGTTCTTGCCCGTCGTCCCCGAGAAGACGTTGCCGCGCTGGACGAGGGTGGCGGTGCTGTCCCTGACGACCGGGTTGGTCAGGCCCTGGAAGTAGGAGTTCTCCAGCAGCATGTTGGTCTTCCCGCGCGAGTAGTTCCCGTACGACGACGTGATGTCCGTCCCCGCCACGTCCTCCAGGAAGTTGTTGTAGAGGTGCGCGTGGGCGACGTTGTCCGTGGACGGGTTGCGCTGCTCGGTCTCGCGGATCCAGTTGTGGTGGATGGTGATGTCCGCGGTGACGTTGTCGGTCCAGCCGATGCCGAAGGCCTTGTTCTCCTGGCTGAGCTTGTTCCAGGAGACGGTCAGGTAGGTGGTGTCCTTCCGGCTGTCGATCAGCCCGTCGGCCATGTGCCGGATGTCGTTGTGGTCGATCCAGACGTGGTGCGCGCCGTCCATCTGGATGCCGTCGTAGTCGTGCTCCTTGTCGTTCCAGACGCCCTGGTAGGCGTCCCGGATGGTGAGGTTCCGGATGATCACGTTGTGGACGCCCTGGCCGAGGAAGAAGCCGCCGCCGACGATCTGTCCGCTGGTACCGGACCCGATGATGGTCTTGTTCGACTGGACCTTGATCTCTTTCCCGACCGGGTCCATGTCGATGGTGGCCGCGACGACGATGACGTACGGCTCGCTCGCGGTCGCGTACTTCTCCAGGTCGGCGAGGGTCTTCACCGTGACGGTCTTGCCGTCCCGGCCGCCGTACGTCCCGTTCTGGCCCAGGGCGTCGACGGAGGCGAAGCCGTCGGCGGTGGCGGTGGCCCAGGCGGGGGCGGCGGTCGCGGCCGACGCGTTCTGCTGGGCGTCCGCGCCGAAGAGGCCCAGGTCCGTGCCGTACGCGAGGGTGCCGGCGGCGGTCAGGACGAGGGGGATGCCTGCGGCGAGTGCGGTGCGGCGCTTGCGGTGCCGGGGGCGGGAGCCGGTGCTGGGCGCGCGGCGGGATTCACTCATCTGCGGGTTCCGTTCCAGGAGGGGATCACTGGTGGGGCGTGCGTCGGTGGATGGTCGCCGCCTGGGACGGAAAGGTTGCCGTGGTCTCTCTTACGGCGCCGGGACCTCTGGAGTGACGGTTGCACCGCTGGATCTCGTGCAGTTCCTCAGGATCCTCGTCCGGCTACGGCACCTCGGGTGGAGGCGTGGCCGCCCCCGGCAGCCGTACGGTCGCCACCGTGCCGCCGCCGTGGGCGCGGGCCAGGGTGACGTTGCCGCCGGCCTGTTCGACCGTGCGGGCGACGATGGAGAGGCCGAGGCCGGAGCCCGGGAGGGCCCTCGCGCTGGGGGAGCGCCAGAAGCGGTCGAAGACGTGGGGGAGTTCGTCCTCGGGGATGCCGGGGCCGTGGTCGCGGACGGTGAGGACGCCCTCGGTCAGCTGGACGTCGATCGTGCCGCCCTCGGGGCTGAACTTCACCGCGTTGTCCAGGATGTTGACCACGGCGCGCTCCAGCGCGGCCGGCTCCGCCCTCGTGAACCAGGGCTCCAGATGCGCGTTGATCGTCAGCTCGGGGCCGCGCAGCCGGGCCCGGCGCAGGGCGGCCTCGACCGTGTCCTCCAGGGACACCACCTGGACGCGTTCCCCGCGCTGGCCCTCCGATCGGGACAGCTCCTGAAGGTCGCCGATGAGCGACGCCAGCTCCGTCATCTGCGCCTTCACCGAGGCGAGGAGCGCCTTGCGGTCGGCGGCGGGGATGGGGCGGCCCGTCTCCTCGCTGCGGGTGAGGAGTTCGATGTTCGTACGGAGGGAGGTGAGGGGGGTGCGGAGTTCGTGCCCGGCGTCCGCGATCAGCTGCTGCTGGAGCTCGCGGGAGTTGGCGAGGGAGGCGGTCATGGAGTTGAACGACCGGGAGAGACGGGCCACTTCGTCTTCGGCGTCGTCCTCGACGGGGATGCGGATCCCCAGGTCCTCGGTCCGTGCGACGTGCTCGACCGCCTCGGTGAGCTCGTCGACGGGGCGCAGGCCGGCACGGGCCACGGCGAGACCGGCGGCGCCGGCGCCGAGGACACCCACGCCGGAGACGAGGAGGAGGATCAGGGCCAGTTCGTTGAGGGTGGACTGGGTGCTCTTCAGTGACACGGCGATCATGAGCGCGGTGTCTTTGACGATGTACTGCCCATCGGCGCCGTCGACGATGAGCGGCATGGTCAGCACGCGCACCGGGTCGCCCTCCTTGTCGACGCCGTTGCGGAAGACCTTCTCCTGCTGATCCTTGGCCACGTTCTTGTCGCTGCCGGTGACCTTCACCAGCGCGGTGGAGGAGCCGTAGAGACAGGACTTGCCGTTCGACTGGACCAGCTGGGAGTACCCCTGGAAACGCGGGCCGCCGATCGGGAACGCGTCGGAAGGGGACTGCGCACACGTGCTGAGCGCTGCGGCCACGAGCTGTGCCGGCTGCGCACGAGAACTGCCCTGCTCAAGGTCGTTGTTCAGCTCTTCGTACAGCTTCCCCTGCACAATGAACCAACACGTCACCGAAACCGCCGCCACCGCGAAAGCCACAGCGGCGGCGACCAGCATCGACAGCCGGGCCCGAATGGGAAGGGTCCGGAACCGTCGTAGCAGCTTCCTCACTCCGCGCCGCCCTGTCGCAGCACATACCCCACACCCCGCACGGTGTGCACGAGGCGCGGTTCGCCGCCGGCTTCCGTCTTGCGGCGCAGGTACATCACGTACACGTCCAGGGAGTTGGAGGACGGCTCGAAGTCGAAGCCCCAGACCGCCTTGAGGATCTGCTCACGGGTGAGGACCTGGCGCGGGTGTGCCATGAACATCTCCAGCAGCGTGAACTCGGTGCGGGTGAGCTCCACGGGACGCCCGCCTCGCGTCACCTCCCTCGTCGCGAGATCCATGCGCAGGTCGGCGAAGGTGAGGGCCTCGTCCTCCTCCATGGCGGCCGAGCCGGCCGCCGCCGCGTAGGAGCTGCGCCGCAGCAACGCACGCACCCGGGCGAACAGCTCGTCCAGTTCGAACGGCTTGACCAGGTAGTCGTCGGCGCCCGCGTCGAGGCCGGTGACGCGGTCGCCGACCGTGTCGCGGGCCGTGAGCATCAGGATGGGAGTGGTGTCGCCCGCCCCGCGGATGCGGCGGGCCGCGGTGAGGCCGTCCATGCGGGGCATCTGGATGTCGAGGACGACCAGGTCGGGGCGGTAGGCCGTCGCTTTTTCCAGGGCGTCGGCGCCGTCGACGGCGACCTCCGTGTCGTAGCCCTCGAAGGCCAGGCTGCGCTGGAGTGCTTCGCGCACCGCCGGCTCGTCGTCGACGATCAGGATGCGCTGGGTGTCACGGTCGCCTTCGGCGGGGCTCATGGGCGTGGATCCTCGGGTGCGGGGGAACGGGGCGGCAGACGGGGCGTGCTGAACGACTTCAGCCTCGCATGTCTCCCGGCCGGCGCGTAGAGAGCGGTGCGGCGTGAGATCAGCCGCGCATCGCCGCGATGCGGTTCAGCGGCACCTTGCGGCGGTGCGGGCGGGCGGCCGTGGTGTGCAGGCCCATCAGCTGCGGGACCGGCTGCGGGGCCGCCACCTCCGGTGCCCGTACGACCAGCTGCCGCACCGGCGCGTGCAGCTCGTACACCACGTCGAGGGCCAGGGCGAGGTCGGCCGCGCCGACACCGGTCACCGTGTGCGAAACCTGCTTGATCATGACGTACTCCCTGCTCGGACTCGGTGGATGTGTCAGCTGTCGGAACCGCCGGCCCGCAGGCCGGCCAGGTCGGACTTGACGGTGTTGATCGGGATGGCGAAGCCGAGGCCGACGCTGCCGGCGTCCGAGGACGACGCGGACGACGCGGCGGAGTACATCGCGGAGTTGATGCCGATGATGTTGCCGCTGGCGTCGATGAGCGCGCCTCCGGAGTTGCCGGGGTTGAGGGACGCGTCCGTCTGGAGCGCCTTGTAGGTGGTCGTGGAGGTACCGGTGTCGCCGTTGAACTGTTGGCCGCCGAACTCGAAGGGCCACTGGCCGTCGCCCTGCTGTTGCTGCTGGCTCTCGTCGGTGGACACGGTCACGTCCCGGTTGAGCGCGGAGACGATCCCGCTCGTCACGGTGCCGGTCAGCCCCTCGGGGGAGCCGATCGCCACGACCTGGTCACCGACCTGGACCCCGTCGGAGTCGCCGAGGGTCGCCGCCTTCAGGCCGGAGGCGTTCTCCAGCTTGATCAGCGCGAGGTCCTTCTTGCTGTCGGTGCCGACGACCTTCGCGGTGTACGACTTGCCGTCGCTGGTCGTCACCTTGATCGAGGAGGCGCCGGTGATGACGTGGTTGTTGGTGACGATCTCGCCGTCGCTGGTGATGATCACGCCGGAGCCGGTGGACGACCCGTTGCCGAGGGTGGCGTTGATCTCGACGACGCTGGGGCTGACCGCCGCGGCGATGGTCGCGACGTTACCGGTCTTGCTGGAGGGCACCACGCTGGTCGTGGTGGACGAGGAGACCACCGTGTCCTTGCCGGTCAGCTCCTGGATGCCGTACGCCGTGCCGCCGCCGATGGCCGCGGCGACGATCGCCACGGCGGCGAGCAGCGCCAGCGGGCCGCGGGTGCGCTTCTTCCTGCCGCCGGCCGGAGACTCGGGGGCGGGCTCGGCGGCCACGGGGGTGAGGAGAGCGGTTCCGCCGCCGCTGCCGTCCCCGCCCGCGGAGGCCTCGGCCTGCGTCTGCCACACCGCGGTGGGCTCGACCACCGGATGCTGCGCCGGCTGCTGCCGAGCCGGCTCGTACGCGGGCGGGGGCGGCCACTCCGGGTTGACGGGGGAGGAAGCGTGCTGCTGGGCGCCCTGGTACGGGTTGTCGAAGTGCTCGTGGCTCTCGTACTCGCCGCTGCGGCGGATGCTCTCGGTCATGACAAGAAGCTTGTCCCGCGACCATGAGAGCTCCCTGAGTGCTCCCTGAGAAGCCCGCCAGAACCTCGTTCGCCCGAAATAAAGACGGATCCGTGCGTCTGGGCGGGTCTCTCAGAAACCCTTCATACGGTCAGCTCCACGCGTATGCGCTCATGCGCAGCCGCACGACTGCCGCACCACCAACCGCGACGGAAACACCTTCAAGCGCTCCCGCCGCGACCCCGCGACCCGCACCCCGTCGTCCAGGACCAGGTCCACCGCCGCCCGGGCCATGGCCGAGCGGTCCGAGGCGATCGTTGTCATGGGCGGGTCGGCGAGCGCCGCTTCCTTGATGTCGTCGAAGCCGATGACCGCGAGCTCGCCGGGCACGTCGATGCGCAGCTCGCGGGCCGCGCGCAGCAGGCCGATCGCCTGGTCGTCGGTGGAGCAGAAGATCGCGGGCGGCCGGTTGGGGCCCGACAGCAGGTCGAGCGCGACGCGATAGGCGTCGTAGCGGTTGTACGGCGCCTCGAAGAGCCGGCCCTCGGTGCTGACGCCGGCGTCGGCCATGGCCCGCCGCCAGCCCTCGACATGGTCGGAGACGGGGTCGCCGACGGAGGGTGTCTCGGCGGTGCCGCCCATACAGGCGACGTACTCGTGGCCGTGTTCCAGGAGGTGCCGCACGGCGAGCCGGGCGCCGCCCACGTCGTCGGTGACGACGGCGACGTCGTCGATGGCCTCGGGGCGTTCGTGCAGCAGGACGACCCGGGCGTCCCAGGCCTCGATCTCGGCGGCGGCCAGGTCGTTGAGCGCGTGGCTGACCAGGATCAGGCCGGAGACGCGCATCCCGAGGAAGGCCCGCAGATAGTGGACCTCGCGCTCGCCGACGTAGTCGGTGTTGCCGACGAGGACCATCTTTCCGCGCTCGGACGCGGCCTGCTCGACCGCGTGCGCCATCTCGCCGAAGAAGGGCTGACGGGCGTCCGGGATGATCAGACCTATGAGGTCCGTGCGCCGGGACGCCATCGCCTGGGCGACCCGGTCCGGCCGGTACCCCAGCTCCTTGATCGCGGCGAGGACACGCTCGCGCGTGGCCGGGGCGACCGGCCGGGGTCCATTGTTGATGACGTAGCTGACGACGGCGGTGGAGGTACCCGCCAGTCGTGCGACGTCGTCCCGAGTCACCTTGGCCACGCGCGGAGTCTACGCGGATGGACCCGCTCTGGGCAGGGCGTACGTCACGTTCCCCAGCCGGAGGCGATGCCTCCGACGAGCGGATCCGGCCGGTACCGGTGGGTAACCGATCGGTACCGGCCAGTACTACGCCTCCGTCGAGACTTCTTCGGTGTCCAGAGCGGTCGCGTTGTCCGCTTCGTCCGCCTTTGCCCGCTCGGCCTTGGTCTTCGCGTCCTCGGCGCCGCGTTCGGCCTTCTCGGGCGTAACGAATCGATAACCCACGTTCCGGACGGTGCCGATCAGCGACTCGTGCTCCGGACCGAGCTTGGCGCGCAGCCGTCGTACGTGCACGTCGACCGTACGGGTGCCGCCGAAGTAGTCGTAGCCCCACACCTCCTGCAGGAGCTGTGCGCGCGTGAACACCCGGCCAGGATGCTGGGCCAGGTACTTCAGCAGCTCGAACTCCTTGAAGGTGAGGTCGAGGACCCGGCCCTTCAGTTTCGCGCTGTACGTCGCCTCGTCGACCGACAGATCACCGTTGCGGATCTCCATCGGGGAGTCGTCGTTGACGATCTGCTGGCGGCCCATGGCCAGCCGCAGGCGCGCCTCGACCTCCGCGGGGCCCGCCGTGTCCAGCAGAACGTCGTCGATGCCCCAGTCGGCGGTGACGGCGGCGAGACCACCCTCGGTGACGACCAGGATGAGTGGACAGCCGGGCCCGGTGGAGCGCAGCAGCTGGCACAGGCTGCGCACCTGCGGAAGGTCGCGGCGGCCGTCGATGAGGATGACGTCGGCACCGGGGGTGTCGACGAGAGCGGGGCCTTCCGCCGGAGCCACGCGGACGTTGTGCAGCAGCAGACCGAGGGCAGGAAGCACCTCTGTCGACGGCTGGAGGGCATTGGTCAGGAGCAGCAGAGAACTCATACGTCTGGTTCCTCCTCGGTCCCTGCGAGGACGTTTGCGGCACTGCGGCACTGCACTGCACGACTGCACAGCGATCTGCGGTCTGCTCTGCGATCCCGAAGGCCCGTACACCGGCGGTCACCTGGAGTTTCCCGCTTCGTATACAACGCGTCCGAAAGCACAAAAGGACCCGGGGGCTACGCTGCCCGAGTCCTCTGTCCAGCAGAATAGCCCACATGAGCAGCAGTCCGGCAGGTCATGTGGCGCGTTCCATCGATCGTCCGCATCCCGAGACGGGCAGTGGTACCCCATTGCGGACGTTTCTGCCCACCACCGACGGGATTTCCATCGATTCCGTATATGACCCGGGTGCGGTCGTATACAACACCTCGGCGTCATCCACCGGTCACCTCGTGTTCGTCGTGGCCCACGGCTTCACCGGCGACGTGGACCGCCCGCACGTGCGCCGTGTGGCGGACGCCCTCGCCCGGCACGGCGCCGTCGTCACCTTCTCCTTCCGCGGCCACGGCCGCTCCGGCGGGCGCTCCACGGTCGGCGACCGGGAGGTGCTCGACCTGGCGGCGGCGGTGGAGTGGGCACACGCACTCCAGCCCCACGCGCGCGTGGCCACCGTCGGCTTCTCGATGGGCGGCTCGGTCGTGCTGCGGCACGCGGCCCTCCACCAGGGAGTGGACGCCGTCGTCTCGGTGAGCGCGCCGGCCCGCTGGTACTACCGGGGAACCGCCCCCATGCGCCGGCTGCACTGGCTGGTCACCCGCCCCGAGGGCCGCCTGGTCGGCCGCTACGGCTTCCGCACCCGTATTCATCACCGGGAGTGGGACCCGGTGCCGCTCTCCCCGACGGAGGCCGTCCCCCGGATCGCGCCCACGCCCCTCCTGATCGTCCACGGCGACCGCGACGGCTACTTCCCCCTCGACCATCCCCGCATGCTCCACGCGGCCGCCGGTGACCATGGCGAACTCTGGCTGGAGCCCGGCATGGGCCACGCCGAGCACGCGGCCGACGACGTCCTGCTGGCCCGGATCGGGGACTGGGTGGCCTCGCGGGCGGGCTAGCCTGAACCCTGTTGAAGAGCCGATTCGAGACAAGGGACGAGATGGCAAAGGTCACGGTGCGCTACTGGGCGGCCGCCAAGGCCGCGGCCGGGGTCGCCGAGGAGCCGTTCGACGCGGACAGCCTCGCCGAGGCCCTCGACGCCGCGCGGGCGCGACACCCCGGGGAACTCGTACGTGTCCTGCAACGATGCTCGTTCCTCGTCGACGGTGACCCCGTGGGCACCCGTGAACATGAGACGGTACGGCTGGCCGACGGCGGCACGGTCGAGGTGCTCCCGCCGTTCGCAGGAGGGTGAGGATGTCCGACCAGCAGCCGTATCAGCAGTATCCGGGCTACGACCAGCAGGGCTGGCCCGGCGAGCAGCAGGGGTACGACGACCCGCAGGCCCACCTCCAGTACACCCAGCAGTGGCAGGGCCAGACCTGGGAGACCAACGTCCAGCCGCAGGTCCCCGCGGCCGACCCGGCCGAGTCGGCGTACCCGCCGCAGCAGGGGTACGGCGCCGGGTATCCGCAGCAGGGCTACCACGGCGGATACGCGGCGCCCGGTGCCGCCACGCCTGTCGCGGACCCCGGCCACATGGCGCCGGGTGCTGCCGGCGGGACGACGGCCCCGGGCGGGGGATGGTCTCCCGACGCCGCCCCGGGCGGTGGGGCCGGGTCCCCCGACGCCGGGGGCGACGCTCCCGGCTACGGCCCCGCCACCCTCGCCGGCAACGCCCGTGTCACCGATGCCCAGCGCGCCCGTCTGGAGGGGCGCTCGCCGATCATCGAGCCCGGCATGCAGCCAGCCGCGCTCACCGCGCTCCTCGGCCTGCTCCTGTCCGGTGCGGCGGCTGTCGGGTCGTACGCCCTTCTCGTCCCGCTCGTCGTCCTGCAGGCCGTCACGGCCGCGGGCTGGTTCCGGCTGAACGGCATGTGGCCGGCCCGGCAGGGCATCGCGCTCGCCTTCCTCGGCGCGCTGGTCTCGGACGTGGCGCTCCTGGCGGCCGGCCGCGAGAACGCGCCCGCCGCGATCCTCGGCACCCTGGGCGTGTGGGTGCTGCTCTGCCTGGTCCTCCAGCTGCGCTCGCACGCCGACCCGGACGAGCGGATGTACGGCCTGATGGCGACCGTCGCCTCCTCGGCGCTGGCCGTCGTCGCCACCGGGCACCTCGGCGCCGACCCGGACGCGGTGACCGTCGGCGCTGCGGCGGTCGCGGTGGCGATCCTGGCCCGTGCGCTGCAGCTGCCCACCCCCGCCTCGGTCGTCGTCTCGCTGCTCGCCGCGGCGGGCGCCGGTATCGCGGTCGGCGGGATGACAGGCATGGGCGCGCCGGGCGCGCTGCTCGGTGCCGGCGCGGCGGGGTGCGCGCTGATCGGCCACCGGGTCGCGAGCTACGACTACCCCTCCCGTTTCGTGCACTTCACGGCGGGCGTGGCGCTGCCGCTGGCGGCCTCCGCACCGGCGGTGTATGTGCTGGGGCGGGCGCTGGGGTAAGGATCGGTCAAGGTCTGTCACAGCCGATCGACAATCCCCGGGGCGCCCCTCCGCTCAGGGTTACGGTGGATCGTCCAACCGACTGTCGGGCCACCCGGGGGAACAAACGGCAATGCGTGCTCTTCGAATACTGCTGATCGTCGTGGTGATCCTGGGCGGCCTGTTCGTCCTCGCGGACCGTCTCGCCGTCCACTTCGCCGAGGGCGAGGCCGCGGACAAGCTCAGGACCAGCGAGGGCCTCGCCGAGACCCCGGACGTGTCCATCAAGGGCTTCCCCTTCCTCACCCAGGTGGTCGGCGGCTCGCTGGACGACGTCGAGGTCGGCATCAAGGACTACGAGGCGGCCACCGGCACCAACGGCCGGACGATCCGCATCGACGACCTCCAGGCCGACATGAAGGGCGTCGAGTTCTCCGGCGACTACAGCTCCGCCACCGCCGCCACGGCCTCCGGCACGGCGACCGTCGCCTACGACGAGCTGCTGAAGACCGCCAAGTCCGAGCCCACCCAGGTCGCGCCGGGCGTCACCGCCCGCGTCATCGGCCTCTCCGACGGCGGCAACGGCAAGATCAAGGTCACCGTCGAGGCGACCGTGTTCGGCAAGACGCTTCCGCAGCCCGTCTCCGTGCTGAGCACGGTCACCGCCGAGGGCGACACCGTGCGTGTGCACGCCGACTCGCTGCCCAGCTTCGGCGGGGTGACCGCGGCCGAGAACGAGGTGCGCTCGATCACCGACTTCGAGCAGAAGATCGACGACCTGCCCGGCGGGATCCAGCTCGACAAGGTCGAAGCGGGGAAGAGCGGTGTGGAGATCACGGTGAAGGGTTCGAACGTGCGGCTGGCCGGGTAGGACCCCGGCGCCGGAGGGCGGTGTCCGAAGGGCGAGACGCCGCCGTCCGTACCGTAGATGTGATGGCGGATACACGCGCCCGGAGGCCCTGCGGCGACGGCTCCGGGCGCGCTTCTGTCCCACTATGCGGACGATCGCGTCTCATTATTCGGAGCGCTGGTGACATGCCCACCTTTACATCCCTACGATCGACCGCATGATGCAGCGACAGGCGGATCTCACGAAGCGGCGGGCAGTCGACCTGTGCCGCGTCGCCGCCATGCTCTGTCGCACCGTCTGAAGCGGAAGCGCCGCCGGCCTTCCGCGCCTCCCGGCGCCCTCGAACCGAGGGCATCCGTGCGCCGGCCGCCGGCGAGACCCGGCCGCGCACCCTCTCTTTCTTGCACACCCCTGCCGTAACTGCCCCGGAGGAGAACGAGCATGAGCCGCAGCGACGTCCTGGTCGACGCCGACTGGCTGCAGGACCACTTGGACGACGAGAACATCGCCGTCGTCGAGGTGGACGAGGACACGTCGGCCTACGAGAAGAACCACATCAAGAACGCGATCCGGATCGACTGGACCAAGGACCTCCAGGACCCGGTCCGCCGTGACTTCATCGACCAGGAGGGCTTCGAGAAGCTCCTGTCGGCGAAGGGCATCGGCAACGACACCCTGGTGATCCTGTACGGCGGCAACAACAACTGGTTCGCGTCCTACGCGTACTGGTACTTCAAGCTGTACGGCCACGAGAACGTCAAGCTCCTCGACGGCGGCCGCAAGAAGTGGGAGCTGGACGCCCGCGAGCTGGTCGACGGCACCGAGGTGCCCGAGCGCCCGGCCACCGACTACAAGGCCAAGCCGCAGGACACCTCCATCCGCGCCTTCCGCGACGACGTGGTGGCGGCCATCGGCTCGCAGAACCTGGTCGACGTCCGCTCGCCCGACGAGTTCTCCGGCAAGCTGCTCGCCCCGGCGCACCTTCCGCAGGAGCAGTCGCAGCGCCCCGGCCACGTCCCCTCGGCCCGCAACATCCCCTGGTCGAAGAACGCCAACGACGACGGCACCTTCAAGTCGGACGACGAGCTCAAGGAGCTCTACGCCGAGGAGAACGTCGACCTGGCCAAGGACACCATCGCCTACTGCCGTATCGGTGAGCGCTCGGCCCTGACCTGGTTCGTCCTGCACGAGCTGCTCGGCGTCGAGAACGTCAAGAACTACGACGGCTCCTGGACCGAGTACGGCTCCCTCGTCGGCGTGCCGATCGAGCTCGGCGCCAACAAGTAAGTCCGCCCCCCTTTTCAAGACCTCTGGAGAAGCACATGTGTGGAGCGAAGGCCGGCGGCCCCGACGCCTCGACGATCAAGCCCGGTGAGACCACGATCCAGGGCCAGGTGACCCGCGACGGCGAGCCGGTGGTGGGCTACGTCCGCCTCCTCGACTCGACCGGCGAGTTCACCGCGGAGGTCCCCACCTCCGCCACCGGACAGTTCCGCTTCTACGCGGCCGAGGGCACCTGGACCGTCCGCGCCCTCGTCCCCGGCGCCACCGCCGACCGCACGGTCGTCGCCCAGCAGGGCGGCCTCGCGGAGGTCGCGATCGCGGTCTGAACCACCGACCGGCGAAGGGCCGCATCCCGTGGGCCGAACACCCCGGGAGGCGGCCCTTCGGCCTACCCTGAAGTCATGTACGCCCGCCGCCGGCACGCCTACTTCGCCATGATGGGCACCTGCCTCGCGCTCTTCGTCCTGGCGTGGGGCGTCGTGCGCATCTGGTCGGTGCCGGTGGCCGTGGGCATGTGCGTGGTCGCCATGGTCATCCCGCCGCTCGCCGCGATGGTCGCCAACCGGCGCGGGCCCGAGGACCGCTGGTGGGACGACCCCTCCGGCGACCCGAAGTCGGACGAGTGGTGGGACGAGCTGGACGGCAAGAAGCGCCGTCAGTAGACCAGCGCCTGGGTGTCGTCGGCGAGTGCCTCCTGCACGAAGACCTGCGCCCCCGCGATCCGTACGCCCTCCAGGACGTCCTTCTCCGTGATGTCCCGCCGGGCCGCGCACTGCGTGCACAGCGTGAGCCGGCCGGCGGCCAGGACCGAGTCGATCAGGTCGGGCAGCGGGGCGGCGTGCGGCAGCTCGAACTCCGCGGCCCGGCCCGGCAGCGCGAACCACGCGGACTCCCCGGTGAGCCACAGGGAGACCTCCACACCGCTGGCCACGGCCACCGCCGCGACCGTGAACGCCTGCGAGCACCGTTCGGGGGCATCGGCCCCCGCGGTCACCTTGATCACGAGCTTCTTCGCCATGCCCGAATCGTAATCAACGCCTTTACAACTCCTTGTGTTGACCATGGGTCTCCTGTGAAGCGCGCTGCGTACGGCGCGCTTCACGTTCTGAGGGGGACGTTGTGGGAGAACACGCGGAGGGGGCCGGCGGGCTGCCCGGGGATGTGCCCGAGGCGCAGCCGGAAGTGCCGGCCGTGCCGGAGACCGCGGAGGTGCCCGTTCGCCGGCGTGGGCGTACCGCCCTGCTGATCGCCGGCGCCGTGGTGCTCGGTCTGGTCGCCGGCACCTGCACCGGCTACCTGATCCAGGCCGACCGGGAGCCGACGAAGCTGCCCTCGCTCTCGCAGCCGACGATGTTGCAGGCGAAGGGCCCCGCCCCGGAGCCGCTGTCGGCGGCACGGGACCGTCAGGTGAAGACCGACGGCGACCTGCGCAAGCTGCTGCTGACCAAGCCGAAGGGCACGAAGGACGCCGACTGGCTGGCCGACGACGGCTGGATGGATCTGGCCGCCTACGCCGACTCGTACGAGAAGCCGAAGGAGATCTTCGGCGACCTCGTCGGCGACGAGTTCCGCCGCGCCGCCGTCACCGGCTGGAAAGAGGGCAGCGCGTACACCGTGGAGCTGCGGCTGGTGCAGTTCCGGCAGGAGCAGTCGGTCGCGGCCGCCGACTACTGCGACAACAACCAGTACTGGGCGGAGCACGAGGAGTCCACCGACAGCTGGCCCGTCGCCGGCACCGGCACCGGCATGGCGTACGTCCACCACAAGCCGCACACCGAGGCCGGCTATCTGCCGGTGTACAGCGCGGAGGCGCACGCCTGGCGCGGCGACATCGCCGTGGAGATCTGGGTCTACGGATCCAAGTCGGTCTCCAAGAAGAAGATCATGGACCTGGCCGAGCGGCAGATGGAGCGGCTGTGAGCGAGAAGGAGTACGAGTCCGCCGCCGGGTCGGCCGGCTCGGTGGGCCCCGTGGAACCGGTCGGCCCGGAGCTGCCCGTGCCGCCCGCCGATCCCGCCGACCCCGTCGTGAAGCGCGGGCGCCGGGCGCGGGCCGCCGCCGTCGCGGGTTGCCTGGTGCTGGCCGGGGCGCTGGTCGCCGGGGTCGGCATCACGGCCGTCACCGTGCGGGACGCCGACCGGGACGCCGGGGCGCCGGTCTGGAAGTTCCCGAAGGAGACGCCCTTCGGGGACCAGCCGGCGGAACTCGGGACGGCCCGGACCGGTCTTGCCGCGATGCTCGTCCCCTACGGCACCGACGGCTTCAGCCCGGGCCCGGACCTCGGTGAGTTCGGCGCCGACGCGCAGCTCAGCGGGGCGCGCGCCGCGGCCCTGCGCAAGGAGTCGCTGAAGGACCTGCCCCGCTCCCAGCGCAAGCGTCTGGAGAAGCAGATCGACCGGCAGCGCATCAAGGGCATGGCGATGCGCAGCTACCTCAGCGAGGAGGGCAGCGCCCTCGACGTGAACGAGGGGGTCTACACCGTCAGCATCGAGCTGTCCCAGATGGACAACAAGGCGGCGGTGCGCGACATCGCGACCTTCCAGGGCGAGTTCCTCGACGCCCTGGACATCTTCCGCAAGGGCCCGGGGATCGAGGGCCACAAGAACGCGAAGTGCTTCCTGCCGCCCAAGGACGACGACTCGGATCTCGAGGGCATGTTCTGCTCCGCGTACGTGGGCGAGGTCCTGGTCACCCTGACCGCGGAGGCCGTGAAGCCACTCGACACCAAGGGGGTGGCGATGCTCCTCCGCGAACAGCTCGACCGCATCGCGGACCCGGGGGAGGCGGTATGACCGACCAGCAGAGCGCCACGGACGTGACAGAGGCTCCTGAACAGCCGACGGAGGTGACAGCGCCCCCCGAAGGTCCGACGGCGACCCCCGAACACGTCGAGGCACCCCGCAAGGACCGTCGGCCCCTGCTCCGCGCCGTCCTGCGCTGGACCGCCGCGGTGGCCGTCTTCGCGGCGGTCGGCGCGTCGACGGCGTACGGCATCACACGGATGGAGCGCACGGACGTACCGGGTCTGCGCACGGAGTCGGACGGCCGGTGGGCGTACCCGGCGCTCACCAGGCCGCCCCTGCCCTCCGGCAGCCCCGCACCCTTCGCCAGGGCGAACCACACCAACGCCCACTACGCCGATCTGCGCGCCCTGGTCCTGCCCGCCCCCGAGGGAGCGACGGAGGACAAGGCGCTGCGCGGCTCCGACGGCTGGCTGGCGACGAAGGACTTCCTCGAGGAGTTCGAGGACGCGCGCCGGGAGCAGATCCAGGACAAGCTCGTCGACGCCGGTCTGCGGCACATCGCGGCCCGCGGCTGGACCGCCGCGGACGGCACCGGCACCCGCGTCTACCTGCTCAGGTTCGGCACGGTGGCCGTCACCGAGGAGATGGTCTCCGAGACCTTCACCGCCTACGACACCCCGGTGTACCCGGTGCGCGGCGCCGACCTGTACGAGCGGGACGAGGACTTCCCCGTGGCGCCCCAGTCCAAGAACATCGGGCTGACGCCGTACGTCGAGGCGAAGCCGTACGGAGCCGAGCAGGTGCGCCTCGCGTACCTGAGCGCCGGCGATGTGATGGCGGTGATCGTGCAGTCCGGGAAGGGCACCGTGCCCGCCCTCCCCTTCCAGCAGACGGTGGTCCTGCAGAGCCAGCTGCTGGAGTGACCCCGTGAGGGGCGTACCTCATACGGAGGGCCGGTCCCCGGCCGCGTAAGCTGGGGGCCGGCCTTGAGTACAAGCGGAACCAACCACGCTCATCCGAGGAGCACCCCGTGGAGATCTTCTTCGAAACCCTGCTGGTCCTGGTCTGTGTCGGCGTCCTCGCCTTCGCCGGTCTGACCGTGAAGAAGCTGTACCAGGGCCAGCGCTGACCTACCACTCCAGGAACTGCCACTCATGATCGAGATCCCGTCCGACCTCCACAAGGACCTCGTCCCCCTCGCCTTCCTGCTGGGCACCTGGGCGGGCGCGGGCGTGCACGACTTCCCCGGCTCGGAGAAGTGCAACTTCGGCCAGGAGGTCACCTTCACCCACGACGGCCGTGACTTCCTGGAGTACCACTCCCGCACCTGGGTCCTGGACAACGACGGCAACAAGGTCCGGCCGCTGGAGTCCGAGTCCGGCTTCTGGCGGATCGACGGCGCCCGCAAGGTCGAGGTCACGATGACCCGCGACGACGGTGTCATCGAGATCTGGTACGGCGAGATGGCCGACAAGAAGCCGCAGATCGACCTGGTCACGGACGCCGTCGCGCGCACGGCCGCCTCCCGCCCCTACACCGGCGGCAAGCGGCTCTACGGCTACGTCAAGAGCGACCTGATGTGGGTCGGCGAGAAGCAGACCCCCGAGGTCGAGCTGCGCCCCTACATGTCGGCCCACCTGAAGAAGGTCGTCACCCCGGAGGAGGTCGAGCGCTGGGCGAAGGCCCTTCCCGACGATCTCCCGGACGACGGCATCGCGTTCTTCAAGTAGAGCCGCCTTCCGGCGACGGACAGGGCCTCGCGGACATCCGCGGGGCCCTGTTTCACACCCTCGGAGGGGTTAACAGATCTGAGTGCACTGCAATGCGCTTGATCCCGCCACTACTACCGGCTATCGTTGACACCAACGCACGGAACCCCGACCGCACTTGGACTGCGGTCGGGGTTCCGACAAGCCGTGCCCTGGGTGGCATGCAAGCAGAGGCGGCCCAGAACGTTCGCCGTCAAATTTAGCACAGCAGTCCGTTCCGTGAGGAGAAAAAGGTCCCGGGCATCCGTGTGCCCGGAAGAAGGGGGAAACGGTGGTCGACAGGATGCCCGCATGGGTGAGGCGGTTCTTCTCCGAGCCGCGGATGAAGCCGTACCTGCGTGCGGCCGGGGGAGACCCCGAGGCCGCGATGCGGCTGTACCAGTGGAACCTCCAGGCGTCGGCCGCCTTGTACGCCCCGCTGCACTACGTCGAGCTCGCCGTGCGCAACGCCCTCCACGACTGCCTGGTCACCAAGTACGGCCGGCCCGACTGGTGGACGGTGGCGCCGCTCAACAAGGGAGGGAAGCGGCTCGTCGACAGCGCGCGCGCCAAGTGCGAGCTCAATGAGGAGGAGCGGGCCCGGGAGCAGGGGCGGCCGAAGCGGCCGGTGACCGTCAACGACGTCGTCACGGAGCTCAGCTTCGGCTTCTGGAAGAACCTGCTCATGTCGCGCTACGACCGGGCCTTCTGGGTTCCCACCCTGCACAAGGCGTTCCCGAACGCCGGCCGTCGCGACGCCCTGTACGGCGACCTGGACGCCCTGGTCCGGCTGCGCAACCGCGTCATGCACCATGAGCCCATCCACCGCGCGGACCTCGCCGAGGACCATGCCAGGATCTACCGGGTGCTGGAGGCGCTCAGCCCGGACCTGGCCAAGGAGGTGCGGGCGACGGACCGGTTCCGGACCGTGCTGGACGGCAAGGGGGACGCTCTTGAGTGACTTCGGCGAGGTACTCGTCTCGCGCTCCGACATCGCCCGGATGGCGGGGGTGAAGCGGCCGGCCGTCACCAACTGGGAGCGGCGCCACGCGGACTTCCCCGCCCCCGTCTCAGGCGGTGACCTCGACACGTTCCGCGCCGACCAGGTCCTCCACTGGCTGTCCGGCCGCACAATCCCGGCGAACGCCCTCCAGCCGGGCGAGCCGACGGGGACGACGTACGGCGACCGGTTCCGTGCGGGCCTCGGCGGGGACCGGAAGGGCAGCCTTCTGTCCGCCGTCGAGCAGCTGGCCGGGCGGGACGCCGCCAGGCTCGCCGGGCGACTGCGCATGCCCGAGTACCTGGACCTGCTGCTGTCCCTGGTCTTCGTCCAGAGCCGGGACAGGGAGCGCTGGTCCCACTACGTCGAGTACCCGGGCGCCGCCCTGGAGGAGCTGGAGGTGCCGGCCGAGTACGAACTGGCGGTGCTGGCCGACGTCCTGAGGCTCCTGGACCGCAATCCGCCCGCCTCCCGTGACGAGAGCCGGCAGGCGTTCGACCGTCTGCTCGGGCTTCTCCGGGACACGGACGCGCGGGCGGCCGACGAGTACTTCACGCCTCCTTCGGTGAGCCGCGTCATGGCGCGTGCGCTGGCCGCTCACGGCCCCGCGGCGAAGCGGTTGCACGACCCCTTCTGCCGCAGCGGGGAGCTGCTGTGCGCGTACCTCGACGCGGTCGCGGAGCAGGGCGCCGAGGTGCCGGAGGAGGTCAGTGGCCGAGGGCCGCAGGAGAGGGCGCTGCGGCTCGCTCGGATGAACGTCCGGCTGCACGGTGGGCGCAGACCCAGGCTGTGGCCGGGGACGATGAGGCCCGAGGCGGACAGCGCCGATCCGCCGGGGAGGTTCGACGCGGTGCTCACCAACCCGCCGTTCGGCGGGGGCGTCATCGTGGCGGGTGTGGACAGACCGCGGGAGCCCTGGCAGTACGTCAGGACGGTCTCCCCGCAGTTCGACTGGCTTCAGTACGTGCTCTCACGGCTCGCCCCCGGGGGCAGGGCCGCTGTTCTCATGCCGTCGGGGGCCGGCTTCCAGGGCGGTTCGGAACGCCATGTGAGGGCCTATCTGCTGGAGAACGGCGCCCTCGAATGCGTGATGGCGCTGCCGTCGCAGCTTTTCGAACGCACCCGGATCCAGACCCAGATCTGGTTCCTGCGCTCCCCCAGCGGGCGGGCGGAGGAGGTGCTGTTCGTCGACGGAGCGGGCCTCGGACACATGGAGTCGCGGAACCGCCGTTCGCTGTCGGACGACGACGTTCACCGGCTGGTCCGGGCCTACGCGTCCTGGCGCGCGGCCAGGGACGACGGACGGCCCCACACCGGCACGCCGGGACTCAGCCGGGCGGTGGATCCGGGGGAGATCGCGGCGCTCGACTACCGGATGGATCCGCCGCTCCTCGTGCACGGCGACTCGCCCATGGGAGCCGGCGTCGACGACCTGCCCGCCGCGAAGCACCGGCTCGCCGAGCTGTCGAAGGAGCTCGGGCGGCTGCACGCCCGGGCGAGGGCTGCCGACGGCGCTCTGGAGGAACAGTTGCGGAGGTATGGCCTGTGACCGGCGACGACCTGGGGCCGCTGCCTGCGGGATGGCAGGCCCACGCCCTCAGGGAGCTGTGCTCCTTCCAGCTGGGACCGGGCGTCCGCCCGGACGACCGTACGGCCGCGGACGACGGCGTACCGCTCGTCCTGCCCAGGGACCTGGCCCATCAGCGGATCGCGCCGACCGAGCACGTCGGGGTGGAACCGGCCAAGGCCCGCACGCTGGAGCGGTACCGGCTGCTGGAAGGTGACGTGCTCTTCACCCGGACCGGTACCGTCGGCCGGTGCGCACTGGTGACCGGAGAGCAGCACCACTGGCTGTACACCCACATGGTCAGACTGCGGCTCGCCGAACCCGACCTCACCCTGGCGACGTACCTGACCGGGTATCTGAGCGCGGGCGCCGCCCAGAGGTGGATCGAGCGGCGCTCGGCCAGTGCGGTGATCGCCTCGATGAGCCTGCGCGACCTGGGCGACCTTCCCGTACTGCTCCCCCCGCCCGCCGAACAGAAGGCCATCGGCGACACCCTCGCCGCCCTCGACGAGAAGGTGCGGGTGCACACCGAGATCGCCCGGGCGACCGGTGAGTACCGGGGGCTGCTCGCCGACCTGCTGATGAGGGGGGCCATGTCGCCCGGGACGTGACGCCCGTCCACCGCGGCGGCCTGGGGCGTGTTTCGAAAGTCCCGTCTGGCCCGCGGCGTCTGGCACGGCGCCTCGCCGCGTTGCCGGGATCGCCCGCGTACGCCCGGTACGCGGACGACCCTCCGCCTTGCGATGCACCGCGCCAGACGCCGCGGGCCCCGCCCTCCGGGCGGACGACGCTACTTTCGCAACACGCCCTAGACTGGGCGCCGTGGTAGGCACCGACTGGAAGAGCGACCTCAGGCAGCGCGGCTACCGGCTGACGCCGCAGCGCCAGCTTGTCCTCGAAGCCGTGGACACCCTGGAACACGCGACCCCCGACGACATCCTCGTGGAAGTGAGGAAGACGGCGTCGGGGGTCAACATTTCGACGGTCTACCGGACGCTGGAACTGCTGGAGGAGCTCGGGCTGGTCAGCCACGCGCATCTCGGGCACGGCGCCCCGACCTACCACCTCGCCGACCGGCACCACCACATCCACCTCGTCTGCCGGGACTGCCAGAACGTCATCGAGGCGGACGTCAAAGTGGCCGCCGAGTTCACGGCCAAGCTCCGCGAGACCTTCGGCTTCGAGACGGACATGAAGCACTTCGCGATCTTCGGCCGCTGCACGGACTGCTCACTCAAGAGTTCAACTACCGAGTCGTAGGCTTGTGCCCATGAAGAGCCCACTGCTGTCCCTGCCCGGCGCCGTCCCAGCCGAGGGCGTGGACGAAGGCGTCGCCGCGCACTACGGCGACCTGTTCCGCGAGCAGCGTGCCCTCGCCGAAGGCACCGGATTCGTCGACCTCTCGCACCGCGGCGTCGTCGCCGTCTCCGGCGACGACCGCCTGAGCTGGCTGCACCTCCTGCTCACCCAGCACGTCAGCGACCTCCCGGTCGGGCAGGCCACCGAGGCCCTGATCCTCTCCGCCCACGGCCACATCGAGCACGCGCTCTACCTGGTCGACGACGGCACGACGGTCTGGGCCCACGTCGAGCCCGGCACCCAGGACGCGCTGATCGCGTACCTGGAGTCGATGAAGTTCTTCTACCGGGTCGAGGTCGCCGACCGCACCGCGGACACCGCCGTCGTCCACCTCCCCGCCGGCTCCATCGCCGAGGTGCCGGAGGGCGTCGTCGTACGCGAGACGCCGTACGGCCGTGATCTCTTCCTCCCGCGCGCCGACCTGGAGTCGTACGCCGGGAAGGCCGGTCCGGCGGCCGGGATCCTGGCGTACGAGGCGCTCCGCGTCGAGCAGCACCGCCCGCGCGTCGGCTTCGAGACCGACCACCGCACCATCCCGCACGAGCTGGGCTGGATCGGCACGGCGGTGCACCTCCAGAAGGGCTGCTACCGGGGCCAGGAGACCGTCGCACGCGTCCAGAACCTGGGCAAGCCGCCCCGCCGCCTGGTCTTCCTCCACCTCGACGGCAGCGAGGTCCACCTGCCGACCGCCGGCACCGAACTCCGCGTCGCCGACGAGGCCCCCGACGGCCGCAAGATCGGCTTCATCACCACCTCCGTACGCCACCACGAGCTGGGCCCGGTGGCCCTGGCCCTGGTCAAGCGGAACGTGCCGGTGGACGCCCCCCTGATGGCCGGGACGACGGCCGCCGCCCAGGAAGTGGTCGTGGAACCCTAGGACCAGTGTCGTTCGCCTTCGGCAAGGCCTTCAAGCGGGAGTACGGGATGGCGCCGGGGCAGTACCGGAGGAGGGCGGCACAGACCTGGGAAGCGTGGAGCCAGGCCGCCTGCGACTGCCGGGCCCCCAGGCCAACCACGACCGCCAGCTCCAGGCGGACGGTGCCGCCGGTGGGGATGAGCAGGCCGACGGCGGCGCGCAGCAGCGTGCTCCGGCGGCGTGGGACCGCCGGCGCTCTGCGGCTCACGGCCGAGGAGTCCGATCGCCTGAACGCGGCTCACCGGAAGTCCGGCTGACCGTCGCATCGCCGGGCGTCGACCGTCTGTTGAAGAGCGCAGGCCGCGCCAGCGGGGCCAGCCCGGCCAGCAGGAACAGCGCACCGACCGGAAACAGGTCGAGATCGGCCGTGAATATCGCAAAGCCGGCCAGTACCAGCAGCGGTCCGTCCGCGCGCAGCCGGCGCGGCCGCATGGTCGCGGGGATCACCAGCAGCGCCACCAAGCCGAGGGGAAACGCGAGAGGGCCGACGATCTTCAGCGGTGCGGGCAGCGGCGCTGTCTCGTCCAGCTCTGGGAACAGGTCGCACAGCGTCACCCACAGGAAACAGCCCACGCCGAACAGCCCCGCGGCCACGGAGACATCGGCCACGCGCCGCACCCATGGCGGCCGGTCGGGCACCAGCCGGCGCAGCCCCACGATGAGGACGCCGAAGGACACGAGGCCGGCGAAGAACAGTGAGTGGCCGAGGTTCCAGGCGAGTCCCGGTCCGTGCGCTCCGTCGAGGCCGTCGACGAGCCGGAGCACACCATAGAGGAACAGCAGGACAGGAGCGGCGACGGCGGGAACGCGGACGCGGGCGGGTAACAAGGTCATGACGCCAAGTTCCCACCGCACCGGGCTCCCGCCCATCAGGAGCCACCCCCACTGATCCCCGAGAACGACCCTGAGACTCCCCGATTCACTGTCCGTCAGATCTCGAACGCCTCGGCCGCCGCCGGAACCCCCTCCGCCGAATACGTCTCCGCCTCCCCGTCGACGAGCACCACGTCCCGGGTGTCCCCGCACGCCAGTCGCGCCCGTCCGCCGTCACGCAGATTGCGGCCGGTCGGGTCGGTGAGCCGGATCGACGGGGCTTCGAGGGACCCTAGACCTCGATCAGGACGGTGAACGGCCCGTCGTTGGTCAGGGACACCCGCATCCGTGCCCCGAACCGCCCGGTGGCCACGGTGGCCCCCAGGGCCCGCAGCTGTGCCACGACCTCGTCGACGAGGGGCTCGGCGACGGGCCCGGGAGCGGCCGCGTTCCAGGTGGGACGCCGGCCCTTCCTGGCATCTCCGTACAGCGTGAACTGGCTGATCACCAGCAGCGGGGCGTCGATGTCGCTGCACGACCTCTCGTCGTGCAGCATGCGCACCGACCACAGCTTGCGGGCGAGCTGGGCCGCCTTCTCCTCGGTGTCCTCGTGGGTGACCCCCACGAGGACGCAGAGCCCCTCACCCGCGATCTCCCCGACCGTCTCCCCGTCCACGACGACACTCGCGCCGTCCACCCTCTGCACCACCGCTCGCATGCGGACCATCATGCCGGTTGGCCCGCGTGGTGCCTCGGGGGGCCCATTTTTGATCCTTTAGGCCCTGTCTGGGCCGTTCGGGGGGACTCGGTCACATCGCGGCGACTTGGGGTGGCACGATGCTTCCACCACACGCCGGTCGAGGGGACGGTAGAGGGACATGAGCACACCGAGTACCGGGCGGCTGGAGACACACCGGCCGCCCTCCCAGCGCGGCGACAGCCCCGGGCCGCTGCCCCCGGAACCGCCCGAGCACGACCTGGCCCGGCTGGGCCTGCCCGAACTGCGCACCCTGCGCCAGGGCGCCCAGCGCGACGAGGCCGACCTCAGTTACGTACGGCGGCTGCTGCAGGGCCGGATCGACATCCTGCGCGCGGAACTGGCCCGGCGCTCCCCGACGGGCGCGGCCTCCGTGGTCGAGCGGCTGTCGGAGATCCTCACCGACGCCCCGGCCCGCCAGCGTTCCTCGGCCCGCCACGTCACCCTGGGCACCCCGCACAGCGAGGAGTACGGCCGCCTCGCCGCCGACATGCTCGCCGACGTCGAACTCTCCGACCTCGACGCCCGTACCGACCCCGAACTCCACGAGGCGATGGCCCGCCTGGTGCGCTACGAGCAGCAGGTTTCCCGCCGCCGCCAGAGTCTCCAGCGCACGGCGGACGACTGCGGCGCCGAGATCACCCGCCGGTACCGGGAGGGCGAGGCCCAGGTGGACGACCTGTTGGTGTAGCGGCCCGGTCGCGGTGGGCCCGGTGATCCGGCCCGTCGGAGGGGGGCGGGTGGCGGGCGAAAAACCCGGCGACACCCACCCCCACCCTGCCTACCGTGACCCCATGGACGTCCGCCCCATCACCGATGCCGAACTGTCCGACTGGATGCGCGCCCTGCACACGGGTTTCCTGCGTCCCCCGACCGTCACCGAGCAGTCCCTCGCCGCCCGCCGAGCCACGCTCGGGGACTCCCGCACCTACGGCGCCTTCGACGCGGGCAGGTGCGTCGCGACCTTCCGCTCGTTCCCCCAGGAGCTCACCGCGGTCGGCGGCACCCCCGTCCCCGCCGACGCCATCTCCAATGTCACGGTCACCCCCACCCACCGCCGCCGAGGCCTCCTCACCCGTCTGATGTCCGGCGACCTGACGGCCGCGAAGGACCGCGGGGACGTCGTCGCCACCCTCATCGCCGCCGAGTACCGCATCTACGGCCGCCACGGCTTCGGCCCCGCCACCACGACGACCAAGTGGGCGATCGACGTACCGCGCGCCGGTTTCGACCCGCGCCACCCGGTCCCCCTGGCCGGCGGCCGTATCGACCTGATCGACGGCGAGGATGTCCGCAAGCTCGGCCCCGAACTGCACGAGCGGCTGCGACGGGCCCAGCCCGGCGCGGTCAGCCGCGATGAGTACTGGTGGGAGATCGACACCGGCGTGATACGCCTGCACGGCGACGAGAACCGCACCGAGCCGTTCTACGCCGTGTACCGCTCGGCGGACGGCGAGGTCGAGGGTCTGGTCTCGTACGAGGCGGACGCCACGTGGAGCGACGCCAAGCAGCCGCTGAACACGGCCTCGGTGAACTGGCTGCTGTCCGTGACCCCGGCCGCCGAGCGTGCCCTGTGGCACTATCTGTGCTCCATCGACTGGGTCATTCGGGTGAAGTCGGACCTGCGCTCCCCGGACGACCTGCTCCCGCTCCTCCTGCCGGACCCGCGCGCGGCGAGCATCACCACGCAGTCGGACTGGCTGTGGGTGCGGCTCCTGGACGTCGTACGGGCCCTGGAGGCGCGTACGTACGACGCTACGGGCGCGCTGGTGCTGGAGGTGGTGGACCGGGCCGGTCTGGCCGGGGGCCGCTTCCTGCTGGACGCGACCCCCGACGGTGCCGCGTGCACGCCGACGACGCGCGACGCCGACCTGACGCTCGACGTGGCCGAGCTGGCGTCGCTGTGGCTGGGCGACGAGTCGGTGGTGCGGCTCGCGGCGCTGGGCCGGCTCCGGGAAGAACGAGCGGGCGCCGCCCGGAAGGCCGACGCCCTGCTGCGTACGTCCGGGCGCCCGTGGTGCCCGGACCTGTTCTGAGCTCCCTTCTTCCGCCGTGACGGGTGATCCGTAGCTGTTCAGTTGTGACTGTGCGCGCGATGTTCGGTTGTGGCTGTGCGGCGATCTGAAGTTGTGGCTGTGCGTCGGTGCCGACTGTTCGGGCTCCCGGCTCCCCTCCGGAAGGGAGCCCGACGGCCAACCGTCTGAAAGTTTGACCACGTTGTTGAAGTTGGCTGCCAACTTCACTGTACTTATGTCCGCTTGGAAGCGTCTTATAACCATCTCTCTTTGAACTGCCACAAGATGGCGGGAAGTTGTACTGTTCGAATGTGGAGCCGGAACATGCCTCCGTCAACGACCGGAGGAGGGCGGAGCGGCCGCAGCGCTCACACCGCGAGGTGGCCGACGAGCTGCGCACCCGGATCAGAACCGGCGTGCTGCGGCCGGGCGAGCGCATGCCGACGCAGGCCAAGCTGGCGGACGAGTTCGGGGTGGAGCGCGGTGCCGTACGCCAGGCGCTGCGCATTCTGCAGTCGGAGCACCTGCTCACCAACGTCTCCAAGGGAAGCCCGGCGACGGTCGCCCCGCAGGCGGGCCCGGCCGGCCACCCGATCGGCCCCGCCGCGACCCCGCAGCCGTCCATGGTGGCCCTGCCGCCCCGCATCACCGCGGCCTTCGCGGCCGAGCACGTCCAGGTGGACGCCCTCTGCCTCACCTCGGTCTCGCTGACCGCCGCGATCGGCGAACCACTGCGGCAGATCCACGCCGGACAGCTGAAACCGGCCAAGATCGACGTCCGGGTGCTGCTGCCGTCCCGGAACATCGATCTGGCCTTTCCCACCCCGGTGGACACCTCGGCCACCGAGCGGCTGCAGCGCCACTGGCTGGCCCACCGCAACGCCCAGGGCCAGGTGCTGCGGCACAATCTGCAGACGCTGCGCTCCACGCACGGCATCGACGTCGACGTCACCTTCCGCGCGCTGCCATTCACCCCGCCCGTGAAGCTGTACCTCCTCAACGGCACGGAGGCGCTGTTCGCGTACTACACCGTCCGGCGTCGCGAACAGACGATCGACCAGGAACACCTGGAGATGTACGACGCCGAGGGCACGCGGTCGGTGCTGTTCGCCTTCGAACAGGGCGCCGGTCCGCGCGACTCGGCGTTCGTGGAACAGTCCCACCTGTGGTTCGACGCACTGTGGGAGACGATCAGCTCGGAGCTGCTGCTCACGAGCTGACGGCGGGTCCGGTGGCCACGAGGGCGAGGACCACGGCACCGACGGAGCTGATGGCGGGGCTCTTGACCTTGATGCCGATGCTGAGCAGCAGCAGGCCGACGGCGCCGGTGGTGCCGTACTTCCACTGGATGGTCTGCTCGACGCCGACGACGACGGCCGCGCAGACGAGGGCGAGGACAGGCATGGTTCCTCCCTTCGGAGGGTCGATGGATTGGAGCGGGAGGTAAACCCTTGCCAACTCGGTTGAGTTGGTTACCAACTCTTACTAAGTTGTCCCCACTTGGTGATAACCCCTAAACAACTTCTGGGCAACTGCCCTTAGATGGATCTAAGTTGTAGCGTTTGGTCGTGACTCAGGAGAACGTGGCAGTGAACGGCAGCAGAAGGTCGCCCCAGGAGATCGCCGACGTCCTGCGGGAACGCATCCGCGTGGGTGACCTCAAGGCGGGCGACCGCCTGCCCACCCAGGCCGAGCTCGCCGACGAGTTCGGCGTGGAGCGGGGTGCCGTACGCCAGGCCCTGCGGGCCCTGCAGGACGACGGGCTCCTCACCAACGTCAGCAAGGGCAGCCCGCCGCGCATCGCCGAGCCGCCGCCCGCCGGTCACGACGAGCCCCAGCCCACGATGGTCGCCCTGGCCCCCCGCATCACCGAGGCCTTCTCCGCACCGCACGTCCGCATCGACGCCGCCTGCCTCACGGCCGAGAGTCTGATCCCCGCCCTGGGCGAGCCCCTGCGACTGATCCACGCGGGCGTCGTCCGCCCCGAGAAGATCGACGTCCGCATCCTGCTGCCGTCCCGGCGGATCAACCTCGCCTTCCCGGTCCCGGTCGAGGGCCGCGGCGACGACGACCCCGTCCACCAGCGCTGGCTGGCGATGCGCAACGCCCAGGGCCATGTCCTGCGCCACAACCTGCAGACCCTGCGCTCCCACGGCATCGACGTCGGCATCACCTTCCGCGCGCTGCCGTTCACCCCGCCCGTGAAGCTGTACCTCCTCAACGGCACGGAGGCGCTGATGGCGTACTACATGGTCGAGCGGCGGGAGGAGCCGACCGACAGCGGGATGCTCGACATGTACGACGTGCTGGGCACGGAATCGCTGCTCTTCTCCTTCGAGAAGTCCGCGGGGCAGCGGGACGCCATGTTCGTGGAGGAATCCCAGAAGTGGTTCAACGCCCTCTGGGAAACCATCACGACGGACCTGACACTCTCCTAGTGACTTCTGATACGGCGCAGACTGAACAGGTGGCAGGCGACAGCGAGAATGAGACGGGACACGAGACCGCGGATCTGCGGGCGTTGATCACAGGTGCGAGGGTCGTCCTCTGGGACTTCGACGGGCCGATCTGCCGGCTTTTCGCCGGTCATTCGGCGGAGGACGTGGCCGAGGGACTGGTGGAGTGGCTCGAAGGGCGGGGCCTGCACCACCTGCTGACGGAGTCCGAACGGGAGACGCTGGACCCGCACATCGTGCTGCGTGCCGTGGACCGCAGGCACCCCGGCAGCGACCTGGTGGCCGAGCTGGAGGAACGTCTCACGCAGGAGGAGCTGCGGGCCGCGTCCTCGGCGATGCCCACGGCATGGGCCGACCCGCTGATACGCACCTGGACGGCGGTGGGCCTGCGCCTGGCCATCACCACCAACAACTCCCCCCGGGTGATCGCCAAGTACCTGACGAGCCGCGGTCTGACCTCCTGCTTCACCCCCCATGTCTACGGGCGCACCCAGGACCTCCACCTCCTCAAACCCCACCCGCACTGTCTGACCCGTGCGCTGTCCGCCATGGGCTCGGCCCCCGAGACCGCCCTGATGATCGGCGACACCCCCTCCGACTTCCTGGCCGCCCGCGCGGTGGGCGTCCCGTTCCTGGGTTACGCGCGTAACGGGCGCAAGGAGAAGCTGCTCAGGGGGGTGGGCGCCACGACGGTGGTGAATTCGCTGGAGACGGTGCTGAGGATGGTCAGGGAGCGGGCCTGAGCCACCCCTTCAGGCCTGAGTCATCAGGAACATCAGCACGACGGCGGCCCCGACGGCCAGGCCGTTGTGCCGGGCCCTGACGCCCACCCCCACCCCGAACAGCAGGACCAGCCCCAGCGTCCCGAGCTTCGCCTGCGCCAGCATCCCGGCGGCCATCTCGAGCAGTCCCTGCAGCGCCGACAACAGAAGCATCCCTCTTCACCTCCCGACCAGTCTCAGTGAAGCGTTCAACTCTCAGTCCAATTGGACTGGTTGTAGTGAAGTGGATTTCCCCGGCCTGCCTGATCCTTAAGCAGCAGGCCAATCCCCAAGTCGACTTGACTGAAACTGGTTTGCCATTGGACCGAGGGCGGTACGGTCGCGTTGTGGACGAACGGCGGAGCAGCGACGGCGGTGGCAGGGAGTTCCAGCGGGTCTCGGATGCGCTGCGGGCCCGGATAGCCGACGGAACGTATCCGGTGCGGACCTTCCTGCCGTCCCAGCGGGACCTGGCGGAGGAGTTCGAGGTCTCACGGGACACCGTTCAGCGCGTGCTTCGGGACCTGGCCGAGGGCGGCTGGATCAAGTCTCGGCAGGGGAGCGGGTCCCAGGTGATCCGGGTTCCCAGGACCCAGCCCTCGGCGGTCAGCGAAGGCCGGCGGCTGGGCGGAGTGACCCTGGGGCCGGTGCTCGACGAGGCCTTCGAGCGGCCCGAGGTGACCCTGGACGTCTACTCGTTGACATCCGAGTCGCTGGACGCCCACCTGCGGGTGCAGGCGGAGCGGATCTACAGCCGTGCCATCCGTCCCCAACGCATCGCCCTGCGCCTGATTCTGCCGTCCGAGGACCTGGCCGTGCCCTATCCGCGCGTCGAGGACGACCCGGCCGACGCACGGCTGACGGACCGACTGCACGTCATCACCCGGAAGTCGACGGAGTCGGTGCGCGGACTGTTCAGGGATCTGCAGGAGCTCGTGCCCGACGTGGACCTTCGGATCCGCCATGCCCCTCTGACCCCGACCTGCAAGCTCTACCTGCTCAATGGCACGGACGCGCTGTTGGCGCCGTATCAGGTGATCCGGCGTGAGATCAGTCTGGACACCGGCGAGAAGATCTCCGCCCTCGACGTCCTGGGTTTCGGGGCCCCGCTCACCCGGCATGTGAAGGACGCCGACCCGGACTCGGCGCAGTCGGTTTTCGTCGATACCTGGCAGGCGTGGTTCGACTCGGTCTGGGACCGCGTTGCCGCATAGCGGAAACGCGGTTGCGCTAACATGCCCCGCATTGTGCGAGCAATCGCCTCCGCCCGTACGTATGAAACGGCGAACCAGCCGGCTTCGACGACCTGATGCGAACGAGTGACACACCACCCCTCGTGCTCACTCCACCGGTCACTCCGGTCGTGCGGCGCAACACCAGGCATTCGAGGATTGCCGTACCCATCCGATCGAGCGTGAGTATCCGGAGCGGCCAGTGGTCGAGCCCCTTGTCCCCCAGTGCGCTGCCGGGGGCCGAGCCGCCGGTGGTGGGACCGACGACGTTTTCGGGATGTTCCTCAGGGCCACGGAAACATCGACGGAGCACAGCGGCCATCACAACCGGAACTACGTGATCCCCCTGACGGAGGACATGTCCCGTCTGCTGGGCCGTGAGGCAGGCAGCACGGTCACGGTGCGGATTCCGCGCTCCGACGTGTTGTCGGTGGTGATCAGGACCTGGAACGACGAGGCCGCCATCCTCGACGCCGTGCGCCCCGTCCTGCCCCATGCGCCGGAGTGCCTGGTCAAGGGGCCGGGGTACGCCGTCCACAGGTATGTGCAGGGCGTGCCGCTGTCCAAGATCTGCGGAAACGGTAAACCCGTCGACACGCTGATCATGAAGGCGCTGGCCGAACTGCTGGCCCGGATGACCCAGGTGCGCCGTTCGGCGCTGCCGCCCCTGCCGTCCGTCTGGCCCACCAGCCACACCGACAGCCAGGGTTTTCTGCGGACCCTGGCGCGGCTCGCCGACGAGCAGATCCGCAAGCCGAACTGGGAGGAGTTCGGTGGCCTGTTCACCGCGCTCGGCATCCCCGAGAACGCGCTGCTCGCGTTCGCCGACCGGGTCCCCGCCATGGTCCGGCGGCCGTACGGCCTGCTCCACGCGGACCTGCACCGGGACAATGTGATCGTGTCGTACGACGGCGACCCGCCCCTGGTGTGCGTCGACTGGGAACTGGCGACCTATGGCGATCCGCTGCACGACCTCGCCACGCACCTCGTGCGCATGCGGTACCCGGCTCATCAGTGGGACGAGGTGATCGACGCCTGGGTGGCCGCGATGCGGAAGTACCGTCCCGCCGCGGTCCCCGGCATCAAGGATCTGCGCCACTACGTCGATTTCGAGCGGGCGCAGTCCGTCTACCCCGACGTCATGCGTGCCGCGCGGTCCCTGCGGGAGTCGTTCACCCAGAAGAGCCTGGACGAGGCGACGGCCGAGGTGCGCAGGGCCCTGGAGGCGGCCGCGGAACCGCTGCGGCTGGGGGGCCCGCCGTCGAACGACGAGGTCGAGAGGGCCCTGTTCCGATGGCTGGCCTCGCGCAGCGGCGGCCGGATCAACGGCCGGGACTGGTTCGGCAGGGCCTTCGACTGGAAGCGGGATCGGCGGGTCTCCGAGAACCGCGGCTTTCCCGCCAGTGCCGTACGGGAAGCCTTGCTCGCGGAGGGTGCCGCTCCGGCGAACCGGGTGTTCAAGGGGACCGCGCACCTCAACACGGTGGTGTGGGCGCAGGGCTACCCCAGTCCGGTGGTCGTGCGGCGCATGCTGCCCAATGTCTCGCGCAGGGAGCCGAGTTACCTCAGCGAGCATGCCGTCCTTCGCGCGATCCAGGATTCTCGGGTGCGGGTGGCGGCTCCGCGGGTGCTGGCCCTGGGGGAGAGTTATCCCGACGATCCCTTCGCCATTCACACCTACGTCGGCCCGCGCATCGGACGGCCGCCCAGCCACCCGGTCAACGGGCTGCTGCCGCACGAGGCGGACGCGCTCGTCGACCAGATGCACGAGCTCACGAAGGTCGACTACACCATGGTCGATCCCGCGGCCGGCAGCGGTGACTTCTACAGGTGGCTGAAGGAGCAACTCGTCGGCATGGTCGGGGAGCTGCCGAAGGAGTCGCTGCAACTGGCGCGCATGCTCGGGCTTCCCGACGACGTGCGCCTGCGGGAGATCCTGTCCCGGTACGAGGTGAGCGACCGGAAGCCCACTCTGCTGCACGGCGATCTCAACCCGTGGAACCTGGTGCGCCGGAGCGACGATCTGGCTCTGACCATCATCGACTGGGAGTTGGCCCTCGTCGGCGACCCCCTCTACGACCTGGTCCGGCACATGCACCTGACCCCGACGCGGCAGGAGATCAGGGACCGGATGTTCCGGAGGTGGGAGCGGCTCCTCCCCCCGGAGTACACCGAGAACTGGGCCCTGGACTGGCGGGTCTACCGCAGGATGGAGATCGTCCGCTCCGCCTACATCGACCTGGACCGGCTGGTCACCTGCTCGAGCCTCGACGCCCCGAACGTCCGCCGTGCGGTGGACTCCTACGCCGACACCCTGGCGGCTGCCACCGCCTCCCTGGGCCTCCCCATGCCCGCCTCGGCGAACCCCTATCTCTCCCGGGCCCTGGCGTAGGGACGGGACCGGGACACGTCACGGCGGTCGGCGGACGGCCGTAGGCTCATCCCATGAGCGAGACCGGTCTGCGGGAGCGCAAGCGGCAGCGGATGTATCAGGTGGTGTCGGACATCGCCGTGCGGCTCTTCGTCGAGCGGGGGTTCGACGCCGTGTCCGTCGCCGAGGTGGCGGCCGCGGCCGAGATCTCCAAGCCGACCCTGTTCCGGTACTTCCCGGCCAAGGAGGACCTCGTCCTGCACCGGATCGCCGACCACGAGGGGGAGGCCGCGCGGGTGGTCGTCGCCGCGCGGGCCGAGGGGGTCGCGCCGCTTCCCGCGTTGCGGCGGCACTTCCTCGACGGGCTCGCCGCCGCCGATCCCATCACCGGCGTCGACGACCACCCGCAGGTCCGCGCCTTCCACACTCTCCTCTACGGCACCCCCTCCCTGGTCGCCCGCCTCCACACCCACCTGGAGCGCTCCGAGGCCGCCCTCGCCGAGGCCCTCGGCGGCGGCCTCGACGCCCGGCTGGCGGCCGGCCAGGTCATCGCCGTACGGCGCATCCTCGCTGAGGAGAACTGGCGCCGGATCGCGGCGGGGGAGCCGGTGGAGGACGTACGGCGGGAGGCGGCCGCTGCGGCCGGGCGGGCTTTCGCGGTGCTGGAGGCGGGGCTTCCGCATCTGGCATAAGCGTTACTCGGTTAAATATTTAACTCGGTTGCGTTGTTCGCTATCCTCGGGGCATGACGTCTGCCGACCTTGCCGCGAAGGACTCAGAAGACCTCGACTCCGCCCTCCGTCACGAACGCGCCCACCACGACACCTGCCGCGCCGCCCTCGCCGCCATGGTCGAGGGCGCCGACCTGCGGGTCGTCACCGGCGAGGACGTCTCCGCGTCCGGCGCCGACGCCGAAGTCCTCGGCTTCGGACTGCGCAGCCGGGCCGAGGCCCTGCGCGAACTGCCCGAGGGCCCGCTGTTCTTCGGGCGCCTGGACTTCGCGGGCGAAGGCCATGGCCACCACATCGGCCGGCTCCGCATCAGCGAGCACCCCGCCGCCCCGCCCCTGGTCGTCGACTGGCGCGCCCCCGTCTCCCGCGCCTTCTACCAGGCGAGCGCCCACGACCCCCAGGGCGTCGCCGTACGGCGGCGGTTCGGCTGGGCGCCCGGCAGCCGCGGCGACTCCGCCGACCTCACGGGGATGGAGGACGAGTACCTCGCGGAGGGCCGGTCCGCAGGCCACGACGGCCTCCTCGCCCGCGAGCTCGAACGGCCCCGCGTCGGCCCCATGCGCGACATCGCCGCCACCATCCGGCCCGAGCAGGACGACCTCGTACGCGGCGACCTCACCGAGTCGGTCTGCGTGCAGGGCGCTCCCGGCACCGGCAAGACCGCCGTCGGCCTGCACCGGGCCGCCTACCTCCTCTACACCCACCCCCAGCGCGTCGAGCGCGCCGGACTCCTCATCCTCGGCCCCAACCGCACCTTCCTCTCCTACATCGCCGAGGTCCTGCCCTCCCTCGGCGAGACCGGCGTACGCCAGTCCACCCTCCACGAGGAGATCGCCCGCCACCCGGTGACCGGGACCGACTCCGAGCCGGCCGCCGCCGTCAAGCACGACGCCCGCATGGCCGAGGTGCTGCGCCGGGCGGTGTACGGGCGGGTGACGGCCGGCGGTGCGGAGGATCTGGCGGTGCCGGACGGGTCGTACCGCTGGCGGATCGCGGGCCACGAACTGGCGGAGATCGTGACCGCGGTGCTCGCCGAGGAACCGCCCTATGAGGTCGGGCGGGAGCGGGTACGGAGCCGGATCGTGCGCCGGATCCAGGAGCAGGCGGAACGGCGCGGCGGCCCGCGCCCGGGTTCCTGGCTGCGCGGGATCCAGCGGGCGCGGGCGGTGAGCGCCTGCGTGGACGCGGTGTGGCCGAAGGTGCGGCCGGAGGAGGTGCTGGCCGCACTGCTCACCGGGCGGGAGGAGCTGGCGCGCGCGGCCGACGGACTGCTGGAGGAGGCCGAGCAGCGGGCCCTGCTCCGGGCCCGGCCGCCCCGCTCCCCGAAGTCCGCGCGCTGGTCGGCAGCCGACCTCGTCCTCCTCGACGAGATCGCCGGGCTCCTCGAACACCCGCAGGGATACGGCCATGTCGTGGTCGACGAGGCCCAGGACCTCTCCCCGATGGAGTGCCGGGCCATCGCCCGCCGCGTCCCCTTCGGCTCGCTCACGGTCCTCGGCGACCTGGCCCAGGGCACCACCCCCTGGGCGGCGAGCTCCTGGCGGGTCCAGATGGCCCACCTGGGCAAACCCGACGCGACGATCGTCCCGCTGACGACGGGCTTCCGCGTCCCCGGCGCGGTCCTCGCCCTCGCCAACCGGCTCCTCGCCCGCCTCGACGCGAACGTGCCCCCGGCCCGGTCGCTGCGCCGCGACGGCGAGCTGAACATCCGCCGCGCGGACGGCGACCCGGCGCCCGCGGTCGTCGCCGCCGTACGCGACGCGCTCACCCACGAGGGTTCGGTGGGCGTGATCGCCGCGGACGTGGACGCGCCCCGCGTCAGGGAGGCACTCACCGCCGCCGGCGTCGACATGGCGACGGGCCGGGTGACGGTGATCGCCGCCACCCTCGTCAAGGGCCTCGAGTACGACCACGTGATCACCGTGGAGCCGACGGCCATCGTCGAGGCGGAACCCCGCGGCCTGAACCGCCTGTACGTGGCCCTCACCCGAGCGGTCTCCCGCCTGGAGGTGATCCACGGGCGGGACCTGCCGTGGTGAGGGGCGGCGAGGGATGAGGGGCGGCGAGGTCGGCGAGGTCTTCCTTCCGCTCTCGGCCGGCCGACTACCGTCCCGACCATGACGACCGACGACCGCACCGGCTTCGAGAGCTGACCGCGGGCCCTATGACACTCCTCTTCCTCGACGTCGACGGCACCCTGCTCCCGTTCGGCGGCGCTGATCCCTACCCGGAGCACGGAACCTCGCCGCACCCCCTCCTGCCCCGCCTCGATCCGGCGCTCGGCCCCCGCCTGCTCGCGCTGGGCTGTGAACCGGTGTGGGCGACGACCTGGCTGGACGACGCGAACGCCCTCCTCGCGCCCTGGCTCGGCCTGCCCCCGCTGCCCGTGGTGGAGTGGCCGGAGGACGAGGTGGGACCGTCGCCGGGAGGTCTGCACTGGAAGACGCGGCCCCTGGTCGACCGGGCCGCGGGCCGTCCCTTCGTCTGGTTCGACGACGAGATCACCGACGCCGACCACGCCTGGGTGGCCGCCCGGCACCCCGCCCCGGCCCTCCTGCACCGCGTCGACCACCGGCGCGGGCTCACGGACGCGGACTTCGCCGCCGTGGAGGCGTGGATCGCGGGGGTGTAGGGCTTGGGGGGCTGTGCGGCTCAGGCCTCCGTCGCCGTGGTCAGCGGTTCGTCGGTCCAGCCCTCCAGAGCCGCCCGGGTCGTCTCGTAGCCCCGTTCTATGAGGCTCGGGACACCTGTGGGGGACCAGGAGGAGTGGCCGGTGGGGTCGATGGTGATGGACAGGTCGGGGAGGTGACCGCGGGCCGGGTGGTCGGGGCGGGACTCGAACCAGCGGCGCCAGCGAGTGGCGCCCCGGCCGAAACCGACGGCGATGACCCGTGCGGCGCCCAGCCGGTGCGCCGCCCACACCGGCGTCGGCGACACCACCGCGCCGTCGACGCAGAGCGCCCCGCCGTCCTCGAGCCGGACCGGCGGGAAGAGCCCGGGTACGGCGCTGCTCGCGCGTACGGCTGCCGAGAGGGAACCCGAGGCCACCAACCGGGGTGTGGCGGAGCCGAGTTCGGTGACCACGGCGCCGAACCGGATCGGCAGGTCCTCGATCAGCAGGTCGCCGACCATCTCCTCGATGTTGCGGGCCAGGGGCGAGGTGTCCAGCAGCCCGAGGCGCGGACTGATCGCGGCCGTGCCGAAGTCCGCCCACTGGGCGCGCAGCAGCCGTTTCGTGATGCGCTCGCTGCTCACTCCGGCCGCCCAGGCGCCGCCGATCAGCGCACCCGCGCTCGCCCCGGCCACGACCGTCACCTCGATCCCCGCCTCCTCCACGGCCCGCAGCACACCGGCGTGCGCCGCCCCGAGGGCCGCCCCGCTGGAGAGGACCAGCCCCACGGCCGGCGAGGGGGGTGAAGCGGGCTGTGGGCAGAACACGTTGAGTGCGGTCCTTCCGGGCGGAGGGCTGGGGACTGTGCACGACACGGGTCGTCTCCCCGCTCGGTCGGCCTGGTCTGGGCTTGAGGCACTGAGCACAGTACCGGTCGTCGAATGGACGTCCGCGCCGTCGACGGCCCGGCCCCGGGGGACGTTGGCTCGGTCGTTGTCCCGGATGAGCGCCGGCAGCCCCGTCTTGGGGATATGCCGGTCAGCCGCGGCGGAGCCATGACCGTCGGGGTGTGCCGTTGGGCGGCGACGATCTCTGGGAGACCGATCCGGAGACGGTGGGGGATGCAGACCTGGTCGTGGGTCTCCGTGACGCGACACACTATTGCAAGCAGGTGCTTGCAATAGTTAGCGGCGGTGGTGCACAGTGGGGGCATGGCATCGCTCAACGTCGGCAATCTCGGTGACTACCTGCGCGAGCAGCGGCGCAACGCCCAGCTCTCGTTGCGGCAGCTCGCCGATGCCGCCGGGGTGTCCAATCCGTACCTGAGCCAGATCGAGCGCGGGCTGCGCAAGCCGAGCGCGGAGGTGCTGCAGCAGGTCGCCAAGGCCCTGCGGATCTCCGCCGAGACGCTGTACGTGCGGGCCGGGATCCTCGACGCGGAGCGGGACCGGGACGAGGTCGAGACGCGTGCGGTCATCCTCGCCGATCCCACCCTGACCGAGGCGCAGAAGCAGGCGCTGCTGCAGATCTACGAGTCCTTCCGCAAGGAGAACGGGTTCAGCGAGGGCATGGTGGAGACCCCGGAGCGGGAGAGCGACGCCGATCCGCAGCAGACGGCCAGTTGACCGGACCAGGGGACCGGCCGCCCCGCTGCGGACCTGCACGACCCTCAGCCGAAGACGACGAACACGACGAACGCGAATCCGGGAGGACCTACACCATGGCCATCACCGACGACCTGCGCAAGACCCTCAGCGACCCGACCCCGCTCTACTTCGCCGCGGGCACCGCCGACCTGGCGCTCCAGCAGGCGAAGAAGGTGCCGGCCCTGGTGGAGCAGCTGCGCACCGAGGCCCCGGCCCGTATCGAGGCCGTGCGCAACACCGACCCCAAGGCCGTGCAGGAGAAGGCCGCCGCCCGCGCCAAGGAGGCGGGCGCCAAGGCCAAGGAGGCTCAGGAGACCTTCCAGAGCAAGGTCAACGAGTTCATCGCCACCCTCGACGGCGACATCAAGAAGCTCGGCTCCACGCTCGACGCCGACCTGAAGAAGCTGGGCGAGTCCGCCCAGGACTTCGCGCTGCGCGGTGTCGGCGTCGCCGCCGAGTACGCCGTCAAGGCCCGTGAGACCTACGAGAAGGTCGCCGAGCACGGCGAGCAGGCCGTGAAGACCTGGCGCGGCGAGGCCGCCGAGGAGATCGAGGAGCTGGCGATCGTGGTCGAGGGCAAGGACGAGCCCAAGACCGAGCCCGCCGCCGCGGTCAAGGAGGAGCCGAAGCCCGCCCCGGCCGCCCAGGCCAAGGCCGAGCCCACGCCCGAGCCGGCGAAGAAGACGGCCGTGAAGAAGGCTCCGGCACCCCGCAAGACCACCACCGCGAAGAAGACGACGCCGCCGGCCAAGTGAGACCGCCGGCCGATACGAGAGGCAACACGGACATAGGGTTACGGGCCGGGCACTCCTGCGGTGTCCGGCCCGTTGTACGGGTAGGGGCGGCGCGGTTGAGGGTACGGTGACCGCGTAAGGACGAGCCAGGTCGTGCCGAGTCGGGTGGTGGACGTAGTGCTGATGCAGGGGTTCAACAGTTTCATGGCTCTGCTGAGCCTGGCCCTGATCGTGTTCAGTGGCTTCGCGCTCATCGACGCGGCCCTGCGCCGCGAGGACGGCTACCGCGCGACCGACAAGCAGACCAAGCCGTTCTGGATGATCATCCTCGGGATCGCCTTCGTGGTGAACCTCATCTTCCCGATCCTGTCGTTCCTGCCGATCATCGGGCTGGTGGCGACCATCGTCTACATGGTCGACGTCCGCCCCGCCCTGCGCGCCCTCCCGGGCGGCGGCCGCACCCGCCGAGGCGGCGGCTCGAGCAGCGACGGCCCGTACGGCCCTTACAACGGCGGACGGTAGAGCCCTGGCGCCCCTGCCGGGCGCCCGCCCCGAACGGCGAGTTCCCCCTACGGCACCCGATCGAGCAGCACCACCGCCACGTCGTCCGTGAGCTCACCCCCGTTCAGCTCACGCACCTCGTTCACCGCCGCCCGCAGCAACTCCTCACCCCGCAACCCCTCGGAGAGCTGCCGCCGGATCATCTCCACCATCCCGTCCTGCCCCAGCCGCTCCCGGCCCTCGCCGATCCGCCCCTCGATCAGCCCGTCGGTGTAGAGCATCAGGCTCCACTCCGCCCCCAGCTCGACCTGCATCCGCGGCCACCGGGCGCCGGGTACCAGCCCGAGCGCGGGGCCGTTGTTGTCGTACGGCAGCAGCTGCGCCGGCCGGTCCGGGCGGGCGATCAGCGGCGCCGGGTGCCCCGCCAGGCACAGGCCCCCGCGGCGGCCGTCGGGCGCGATGTCCACGGTGCACAGGGTCGCGAAGATCTCGTCGTCGTCGCGCTCGTGCTCCAGCACCTGCTGGAGGGTGTTGAGCAGTTCGTCACCGCACAGCCCTGCCAGGGTCAGCGCCCGCCAGGCGATCCGCAGCTCCACGCCGAGCGCCGCCTCGTCCGGGCCGTGCCCGCAGACGTCGCCGATCATCGCGTGCACGGTGCCGTCCGGGGTGCGGACGGTGTCGTAGAAGTCACCGCCGAGCAGCGCGCGGGAGCGGCCGGGGCGGTAGCGGGCGGCGAAGCGCAGCGGGGAGCCCTCCAGGAGGGGCGTGGGCAGCAGGCCGCGCTCCAGGCGGGCGTTCTCCTGTGCGCGCAGCTTGCCCTCGGCGAGCCGCCGCTCGGCCGTGTCGGAACGTTTCCTCTCCACGGCGTAGCGGATCGCCCGGCTCAGCAGCCGGCCGTCCAGCTCGTCCCGGAAGAGATAGTCCTGGGCGCCGACGCGCACGGCTTCGGCGCCGCGCTCCGCGTCGCCGGAGGCGGTGAGCGCGAGCACGGCGTGCCGGGGCGCGAGGCGCAGGACGTGCCGCAGGACGGCGAGTTCGTCGTCGGGTTCGCCGGCCTTGCCGGGCGCGGGCAGCGCCAGGTCGAGCAGGATGCAGTGCACGTCGTCGGTGAGCAGCCGCTCGGCCTCGGTGAGGTTGCGGGCGGTGCGGACCCGGATCGGCTTGCCGTCCGAGTCGAGCAGATCGGGGAGGATCGGCGCGGCCGTGGGGTCGTCCTCGATCAGCAGCAGAGTCAGCGTGGTGTGCGCGGCGTCGTTGTCGGCCGTCGCTTCGTTGCGCACGGTCTCGTCCTTGCGGGCGGCTTCCCGCCGGGGCGGGGCTACGTCGTTGGAGGGGCCGCCTCCTGCGGGCACGGCCTGCGCCTGACCACTTTCCACGGCCGGGATCGCTCTCTGCCGCGGTATCGGTGCGGGCATGGTGTCGGTTCCTTCCCTCCCCCCGAGGGCATGGCGGGGACGAGGGACCTCGACCCACCGACGGGGACCATAGCGGCAGAAGGCGCCGCAACGGAATGGTCCAGGACACGCCGCTTGATCTCTGGCCACTGTCATATGCCGCGTTCCATGGCGCAGTTGGGCAGGGCGGTACACAGTGGGGGATGACGAAGGTCACGTCCTCGTGGGGTTTGGGAGGCCGTTGGGCGTGCCGTGGGTCACGTGGTGGGGGCCGCCTCGGGGTGGGGTGAAGCCATGAGGCCGCCCCTTTTGGGTGATTGGGGAGTTCTTAGGCGTCCGGCCGGACGACCGCGAGGATCGGCATCGTGCCCGCCCCGGCGAGGGTCACCGTGCGGCCCGGGCGCGGGGCGTGGATGATCGTGCCGTCGCCCACGTAGAGGGCGACATGGCTGGCGTCGTCGAAGTAGATGATCAGATCGCCGGGGCGCATGTCCTTGACGTCGACGTGCTCGAGCTGTTTCCACTGCTCCTGCGAGGTCCGCGGGATCGACTGCCCGGCGCTCCTCCAGGCCTCGGAGGTCAGCCCGGAGCAGTCGTACGAGCGTGGGCCCTCGGCGCCCCACTCGTAGGGCTTGCCGATCTGGGCGGTGGCGTACTCGATGGCCTTCTTGCCCTGCGCGGTCGCCTTGCCGTCGATGTCGTCGAGGATGCCGGTGTCCAGCCAGGCGGTCTGCGCCTGCTGGTCGGCCTGTTCCTGGAGCTTGGCGAGGCGCTCCTTCTCCTCCTTCTCCAGCTGGGACTCGAGCTTCTCGGCCGCCGCGATCTGCTTCTCGATCTTCTTCTGGGCCGCCGCCTTGGCCTTGCGGTTGACCTCCAGCTTTCGCCACTGCGCCGAGGCGTCCTGGGAGTACTGCTCCAAGTCCTCCTGGGTGCGGGTCAGTTCGGCGATCAGACCCTTGGTGGCCTTCTGGCCCTGAAGCACCCGGCCCGCCCCGTCGAGGAACTCGCCCGGGTCGTCGCTCAGCATCAGCCGGGCCTCGTCGGGCAGCCCGCCGGTGCGGTACTGGGACCGGGCCGCGGCGCCGGCCCGGTCCTTCAACTCCGCCAGCCGCTCCTGACCTTCGACGATCTTCTTGGCCAGCGCGACGATCTCCGCGGACTGCTTCTTCGCCGCTTCCTCGGCCGCGTTGTAGGCGTCGGTGGCGACCGCGGCGTTGTGGTAGAGCGTCTCCAGCCTCTGGCGGATCTTCTCCAGGTCCTTGCTGGGCGGGAGGGTCAGATCCGGGCTGGTCGTCGCCGTCGGGGACGGGGAGGGGCCGGGACTCGCGAAGGCCGCGCCGGGTGCCCCCAGCACGGTGACCGCGCAGACGACCGCCACCGCCGCCACGAACAGGCCGCGCTTGCCCGGTCCCATACCTCGTCCCCCAAACTGATGTCCCGTCAGTAACTTGCGGTGCTCGGGGGATCGTGCCACGTCACGGCCGAAAACGACAGAGCCCGACACGGGGCCGACAGGTTGAAGCCTTTCCCCATCGGGGTCCCGTCGTCACCCTCCGGCACGACGATCTCCCGCCGATGTGACGAACGACTCACGGAGATCGTTCCCGTAGGACGCCAAAGGGCTGACGGTCAGCGGCGCGGCGCCAACGCTCCCCACCGCACCGTCACTTCCCCCTGCCGCCACCGCACCGGCCCGTCCGTCACCGGCCAGTCGGCCGTGAGGTCCCGGACCGCGCGCAGCCAGCGCTGGCGGGCGCCGTACGACGCGTAGGGCGCGGCGGCGGCCCAGGCACGGTCGAAGTCGCGCAGGAAGGCGTGCACCGGCTCCCCGGGCACATTGCGGTGGATCAGCGCCTTGGGCAGCCGCTCCGCCAGGTCCGACGGCCGGTCCAGGGACCCCAGCCGGGCCGCGAAGGTGACCGTGCGCGGTCCTTCGGGCCCCAGCGCGACCCACACGTGCCGCCGGCCGATCTCGTCGCAGGTCCCCTCCACCAGCAGCCCGCCCGCCGAGGCCCCCGTCGCCGGCGCGAGCCGCGCGCACAGCCGCTCCCAGACCCCGGCCACCTCGTCCTCGTCGTACTGCCGCAGCACATTGGCGGCGCGCACGAGGTGCGGCCGCTGGGGGAGGGGGATCTCGAACCCGCCGTGCCGGAAGACGAGCCCGTCGCGCTCGTACGGCCGCGCCGCCGCGACCCGCGCCGGTTCGATCTCGACGCCCACCACACGCGCGCGTGGCGCCACGGAACGCAGCCGGTCCAGCAGCTCGACGGCCGTCCAGGGCGCCGCCCCGTACCCGAGGTCGACGGCCACGGGGTCGGCGGCCCGCCGCAGCTCGGCGCCGTGCGCCGCGGCGATCCAGCGGTCCATGCGGCGCAGCCGATTGGGGTTGGTGGTCCCGCGCGTGACAGTGCCCACGGGGCGGGGTGCGCGGGAGGTCATGGCCATGAGGGTATGCGGTGCGCCCCATGCCGAGCGGACGCGTCCCAGGGTCGAACGGTTGAGCGATCTCGGTAATGCTCCGGCAAAAACCACGTCCCGGCGCACGCCGCACGGAATGGGAACGACTCCCTCCGGCGTTGCCTCCCGTGGAGGGCGCCCCACACCCTCCTTCCGGCATGCCCGCAGCAAGGAGGAACGCCACGTGAGCCAGTACGCCAGCAGGCTCGGGCGTCGCTCTACGGCGGCACCCCCGCGGCTCAGGCTCCACCGCCGCCCCCGCCGTGTCGCGATGCTCTCCGTGCACACCTCACCACTCCACCAGCCCGGCACCGGAGACGCCGGCGGCATGAACGTCTACATCGTGGAGCTCGCCCAGCGCCTCGCCGCGATCAACATCGAGGTGGAGATCTTCACCCGCGCGACGACGGCCGCCCTCCCCCCGAAGGTGGAGATGGCCCCCGGCGTCCTGGTCCGCCACATCGACGCCGGCCCCTACGAGGGCCTCGCCAAGGAGGACCTCCCCGCCCAGCTGTGCGCCTTCACCCACGGCGTGATGCAGGCCTGGGCCGGCCACCGCCCCGGCTACTACGACCTCGTCCACTCGCACTACTGGCTCTCCGGCCACGTCGGCTGGCTCGCCGCCCAGCGCTGGGGCGCCCCCCTGGTGCACGCCATGCACACCATGGCCAAGGTCAAGAACGCCAACCTGGCCGACGGCGACACCCCCGAACCCGCCGCCCGCGTCATCGGCGAGACCCAGATCGTCTCCGCCGCCGACCGCCTCATCGCCAACACGGCGGAGGAGGCCGACGAGCTCGTACGGCACTACAGCGCCGACCCCGGCAAGGTCGCCGTCGTCCACCCCGGCGTCAACCTCGACCGCTTCTCCCCGGCCGACGGCCGCGCCGCCGCCCGCGCCCGCCTCGGCCTCCCCCAGGACGCCCTCGTCCCCCTCTTCGCGGGCCGCATCCAGCCCCTCAAGGCCCCCGACGTACTGCTCCGGGCGGTCGCGGTACTCCTGGACGAGCGCCCCGAGCTGCGCTCGCGGATCGTCGTACCGATCGTCGGCGGCCCCAGCGGCAGCGGCCTGGCCAAGCCGGAGGGCCTGCAGAAGCTCGCCGCCCGCCTCGGCGTCGCCGACGTCGTACGGTTCCGCCCCCCGGTCGGCCAGGACCAGCTCGCGGACTGGTTCCGCGCCGCGTCCCTCCTCGTCGTCCCCTCCTACAGCGAGTCCTTCGGACTGGTCGCCATAGAGGCGCAGGCGGCGGGCACCCCGGTGCTCGCAGCCGCCGTCGGCGGCCTCCCGGTCGCGGTACGGGACGGCGAAACCGGCTTCCTGGTGCAGGGCCACGACCCGGCGGCCTACGCGCGCGTGCTCGCACGATTCGCCGACACCCCGGAACTCCCCGCCCGCATGGGCGCGGCCGCCGCCTCCCACGCCCAGTCCTTCGGCTGGGACACCGCGGCCGCCGCCACCGCCGACGTCTACACGGCCGCCGCCCAGGCCCACCGCCGTCACGTACGCTCCCCCCATGGGTGACGCGGAGAAGAGGGCAGCACAGGTCCTGGAGGGCTTCCTGAAGGAGGCCGAGCTGGAGTGGGAGAGCCCCCGGCCCGGCACCTACGTCGTCCAGCTCCCCGGCGCCCGCAAGCTGAAGACGACGGTCTCCCTGATCGTCGGCCGCCACTCCCTCTCCCTGAACGCCTTCGTCATCCGCCACCCCGACGAGAACGAGGCGGGCGTCCACCGCTGGCTCCTGGAGCGCAACCTCAAGCTGTACGGCGTGAGTTACGCCGTCGACCAGCTCGGCGACGTCTACGTCACCGCCCGCCTCCCCCTCGCCGCCGTCACCCCCGAGGAGACCGACCGCCTGCTCGGCCAGGTGCTGGAAGCGGCGGACGGCGCCTTCAACACCCTCCTGGAGCTGGGCTTCGCCTCGGCGATCCGCAAGGAGTACGCGTGGCGGGTCTCCCGGGGCGAGCCGACGCGCAACCTGGACGCCTTCGCCCATCTGACGCGGCGTCCGGATCCGGCGGCAGACCGCCGTTGACCTGCTGCTGAGACGTCAGGTCGGAACGCCCCGGCCCAGCGGGACCGGCCCGCCGCGGTACCGACCCGGCGTCACCCCCACCAACCTCCTGAAGTGCCGGGTGAGATGGGCCTGGTCGTAGAACCCGGCCGCCACCGAGACCTCGCCGGCCGGTCGGCCGTCGAGCAGCAGCCGCCGGGCGAGGTCGACGCGGCGCGCGGTCAGATACTGGTGCGGGGCGATGCCGTACGCGCTACTGAACGCCCGTACGAGATGGGTCGGGTGAGCCTGGAACAGGGCGGCTGCCTCCTCCAGGGAGACCCCCTGGACGACGCACGCGTCGAGGAGTTCCCGCAGCCGGCGCGCGAGGGCGGGGTCGGGGCGCGGGGAGCCTTCCGTGCGCAGCAGGTGACGCCGCAGCCGCTCCCCGATCAACGTCAGCCGGCTGTCCGCCTCCAGCTCGTCGCCGGGCCGGGCGAGCGCGGAGTGCAACTGGCCCACCCGCCGCCGCAGCACGGGATCACGCAGGTCGGGCGCGTCCACGGCGGACCCGATGAGGTCCTCGCCCAGGACGCCGGCGTCGAGGTACAGCACCCGCTTGCGGAAGCCGTGCGGAGTGGCGGGCGAGCCATTGTGCGGCACGTGCGGGGGCAGCAGCGACACCGTGTCGTGCGGGGTGCCGTGCTGGTGCCGGTCGAGGTCGTACCGTACGGCTCCGTCGTCCACGATGAGCAGCGTCCATGCCTCGTGCACGTGCATGGGGTAGGCGTACTCGGTGAAATGGGCGTGGAAGACCTCCACGACGCCCGGGACGGCCGGGCGCCAGGCGGAGACTTCTTCCTGCCGGGCGGCCATGCAAAGAACGTACAAGACGGGGGCGTCCGCGGAACGGCAGTCTCACCACATGAGCACGAGTACCAACACTGTCGCACCTGTTGAACCTGTCCGCTTCGACACCAAGATCGCCGTCCTGCTGCGCGGGGACCTGGAGTCCTGGCAGCGGCTGAACGTCACCGCGTTCCTGGTCAGCGGCCTGGGCACGGTGGCCCCCGAGGTGGTCGGGGAGCCGTACGAGGACGCCGACGGCGTCGGCTACCTCCCGATGTTCCGGCAGCCGGTGCTGGTCTTCGAGGGCACGAAGGAGACGCTCGTCGCGGCCCACGCGCGCGTGCTGTCCCGCGACCTCCCGCGCGCGGTGTTCACCGGCGACCTCTTCGCCACCGGAAACGACCGCGACAACCGCGCCGCGGTACGGGCCGTGGGAACCGCGGAGTTGGACCTGGTGGGCCTCGCGGTGTACGGGCCGCGCAACGCCGTGGACAAGGTGTTGAAGGGGGCGCGGATGCATCCGTGAGCCGGTCGGACCGGGCGGGCTCGAGGCCTCAGGCGGGACTGACCTCGGGCTTCACCCCGGCCGCACGGGCTTCGGCGGCTTCGGCGGCTTCGGCCTCTCCGCCCTCTCCGGGGCCCCCGGGACCCTCGGCGTCTTCGGAGAAGGGCTCCTCGTCCGGCAGACGCCGCATCAGCCGGCCGTACCCGGCCCCCGCGACGGTCCCCACGACCGCGCACATCCCCCACAGCCACTCCGCCCCGAACCGGTCGATGACGAAGCCGGACATCACCGGGGCGAGGAGGCCGGCCACCGCCCAGGAGAGGGTGTACATGCCCTGGTAACGGCCGCGTCCGTGGACGGGGGAGAGGCGGACGACCAGCCCGGTCTGGGTCGGCGCGTTGACGATCTCGGCGAGGGTCCACACGCAGACGGTGAGCGCGAAGACGCCGACCGACCCGGCGAAGGCGGTGAGCCCGAAGCCGTATCCGGCGAGGACGGAGGAGACGACGAGCAGCCGACGCGGGTCCCGGTGCTCGATGAACCGGGTGACGGGGATCTGCAGCGCGACGATGAGGACACCGTTGACGGCGATCGCCATGCCGTAGTCGGCCGGCGTGAACCCGGCCGCGCCCATCGCCACCGGCAGCCCGACCGAGCCCTGCTGGAAGACGAGCGCGACGAGGAAGGACAACCCGACGACACTCATGAACCGCGTGTCGCGCAGAACGGTCCCGAGCCCCACGGAGTCCTCCTCCAGGGCCTTGGCCTCCAGCGGCGGCCGCGACTCGGGCAGCTTGAGGAACACGACGACGGCACACACGAGCGTCATCCCGGCCTCGAGCAGGAACCCGGCGCGGTAGCTGAACTCGGCGATGAACCCGGCGGCCATGGAGGAGACGGCGAACCCGAGGTTGATGGCCCAGTAGTTGAGCGAGAAGGCCCGCACCCGGTCCTCGGGCCGCACGATGTCGGCCATCATCGCCTGCACGGCGGGCCGCGAGGCGCTGGAGGCCATGCCGACGAGGAAGGCGACGCCGGCGATCGCGACGGGATCCTCCACGAACCCGAGGACCGCGACGGACACGGCCGTGGCGCTCTGCGCGAGCAGCAGGGTGGGCCGCCGCCCGATCCGGTCGGCCATGACACCCCCGCCGAGCGAGGAGGTGACCCCGCCCAACCCGTGCAGGGAGGCGACGAGGCCGGCGTAGGAGGCGGAGTACCCGCGGTCCAGCGTCAGATAGAGGGCCATGAAGGTGGCGACGAACCCGCCGAGCCGGTTGACCAGGGTGCTGGTCCACAGCCACCAGAACTCGCGGGGCAGACCGGAGAGGGTTTCTCGGGCGGCGCGTCTGAGAGAGGCGACAGACATGGCTGAGTCCCCCGTGGGTAAGTGGCGTAGGCGGTTCTCAGAACTTACGAGGAGGGACTCACGGGAAGCCACCCAATTAACAGATCCAGTCAACCGTCCGCGCTACGAGCAGGGGCGCAACGGATCAGGACGGTGGATTACGCTCAGACCCATGGCCGACGCACCGTACAAGCTGATCCTCCTCCGCCACGGCGAGAGCGAGTGGAACGCGAAGAACCTGTTCACCGGCTGGGTGGACGTCAATCTCAACGAGAAGGGCGAGAAGGAGGCAGTCCGCGGTGGCGAGCTCCTGAAGGACGCCGACCTTCTCCCCGACGTGGTCCACACGTCCCTCCAGAAGCGAGCGATCCGCACCGCGCAGCTGGCGCTGGAGGCCGCGGACCGCCACTGGATCCCGGTCCACCGCAGCTGGCGCCTGAACGAGCGCCACTACGGCGCCCTCCAGGGCAAGGACAAGGCGCAGACCCTCGCGGAGTTCGGCGAGGAGCAGTTCATGCTGTGGCGCCGTTCCTACGACACCCCGCCCCCGCCGCTCGCCGACGACTCCGAGTTCTCCCAGGCGTCGGACCCGCGCTACGCCTCCATCCCCCCGGAGCTGCGCCCCCGCACCGAGTGCCTCAAGGACGTCGTCGTCCGCATGCTCCCCTACTGGTACGACGGCATCGTCCCGGACCTCCTCGCAGGCCGCACGGTCCTCGTCGCCGCCCACGGCAACTCGCTGCGCGCCCTCGTCAAGCACCTCGACGGCATCTCCGACACCGACATCGCGGGCCTGAACATCCCGACGGGCATCCCCCTCGCCTACGAACTGGACGCCAACTTCAAGCCGACCACCCCCGGCGGAACCTACCTGGACCCGGAGGCGGCCGCGGCCGCCATCGAGGCGGTCAAGAACCAGGGCAAGAAGAAGTAACTCGACACTGATAAGCCCCCGACCTGCGAGTTTCTCGCGGGGCGGGGGCTTTTTGGTGGGGCTGGGCCGTCAGTTGCTCGGTCGGGCCGTCAGACGTTGCGAGCACGCCGCCACTCGTAGGCGCCGGGTGATGTCTCGACGACCTCGAGGGGGTAGGCCTCGCGGGCCTGGGGGAGCAGGTCACAAGGCAGCTGACCCTTCTGATGGGTTCCATCTGCCCGGGCCGAGGTGCCGGTAGTCCGTGGGCCTTCCCCCCGGATCGTCACGCGGCTCCAGGACCCCTTGCGGCCGTGAGCCCAATCGGACGGCCAGGACCTCGACTTCTGGCATCGGGGCTCATCTCAGGAAGCCGGTGAGCCGTCCGCGGGTGACTGCCCTGTGTGCGGGGCGGGCGGCCTGCGGCGAAAGATCTCGGCAACGGCTGTATTCGCCACCACGACGACTGCCATGGCTACGGCGGCACCCGGATGCCCGACGCCGTACAAGGCCGCTGCGCCACCACCCAGCACTACCGCCTTGACCACGAGCACGAGCGGCAGCCCGGGTCGCAGCCGGGCCCTCGGTGCCGCGAACAAGGACCACAGCACCATGGCCAGCAGGGGGGTTCCCGCGCCGAGCAGGATACGAAGGGCCTGGTCGTGGCCGACGGCGAATCCCCACCAGCTCAGGCAGGCCAGAGCGGCAAGCTCCACCAGGAACGCCAGCAGTTCGTTCGCGGCGTACCAGCGCCGCCCGTCTGTCACGGCTGCGGCGTCAGGATGTGTTGGCATCGAGTCCTCTCGCTGGATCAAGGCACCCAGCATGCCAAGGCGGCGCCGCATGGGTGCGGCCGGGCCGTCAAGGGAGCGGAACTCAAGGCAGACGCTCCGGCCGCGGACCGTCTGAACCGGCCGTCCGTGTGCGGTGGCCGGAGGATCACGGCGAGCCGCTCCCGCTGTGAGGAGGAACTCCGCGTGCGCCCTCAAGGATCGCGCCCGACAGCTTCGCGCCCGACATCTTCGCCCCGGTCAAGTCCGCGTTGCTCAGGTCCGCACGGGTCAGGTCGGCGCCGCGCAGGTCGGCTCCGGCCAGGTCCGCGTCAGTCAGGTTCGCACCGATCAGGACCACACCGCGCAGGTCGGCGGTGCTCAGATTCGCGTCTTTCAGAAACGCGCGGGTCAAGTCGGCGCTCGAGGCGGCCTCGCTGGTTTCGTTGGTTTCCTCGGCCCTGCTCAGGTGCGCGTTGTGAAGGTTCGCTCCGCCGAGGTCCGCGCCGGTCATGACGGCCGCGCCCAAGCGCGCGTTGGTCAGAACGGCGCCTCCGAGAAATGCGTGCCGGAGGTCCGTGTCCTGCAGATTCACGTTGGGCATGTTGGCGTCGTCGAGGGACGCGCCGAAGAGGTCGAAATTCTCGAGGCCCGCGTCTCGGAGGTCCGCGCCGGTGAAGTTCGCGAAGCGGAAGTTGCTGCGTTTGGGCAGGCCGGCTTCTGTGAGGCCCACTTCGCGCTCCAGGCCGCGTAGATCGACGCCGCTCAGATCAACTCGGTACAGCGGCTTCCCGTCCCGGGTCACCTCCCGGTCGGCGGACCGGTCGCCCAGCACGGCAACCACAGCCGCCACGTCAGCAGGGGGTCTGTACTCCTCTGCCGGCTTGAAGCCACTGCCTGGAACGGGAGCGTGCCGGCGTACGAACGCGGACAGCACCGAGACGACGGTGAGCTGATCTCGCGAGGAATCCTGCATGATGCGTTGCAGGGCGTAGATTCCCCCAAGACGCACATCCAACGATGTCGATCCCAGGTTGGTGATCGCGGCGTTGTACCGGGTGGTGATCTGCCCCTGCTCGGAGATCTGCAGATCCTTGTCGGTCTGCTCGACCGACATCCATGTGAACAGCAGGGCGACGAGTGCGGCCAGTCCCGGCAGCGTGGACGCCGCGAGTGCCACCCATGTCAGTCGGCTGATACCGGTGTCGCGGCCCGTCCCGACGCGGCGGCTCCGTCGCGGTCGTTGATCTCCGGCGGCCCGTCGACGGGCGATCCGGCGGAGTTGGGCGGCGGTAGACGGCTTGATCATCCACTCATGACATACCAGGAGACAGCACCCATTTCTTCGCCACGCTGTCGTAGTACTCGATGAGGATGTCCAGCGTCGGTCCACAGCCCCGACCCCTGGCCGCGCGGGACAAGCCGGTGGGTCGCGCACGGCGGTGCGTCGGCCTTGTGGGCTGGATATGCTTGGTAACGGACGAATCATGCCAAAACGCATCGGCGAACGGGTCGTGTTCGGCGATGGAACGGATGGCGACCATGACCGCATCAACCTTCGCCGCAGAAGGCAGCCGCCCCGTCCAGTGTGGTGCGTCGGGCGCGGATTCGACGGCGGCCGGAGCGGCGGCCGAACGCGCTGTCGCGCACAACACGGTGGCCCTGGAAGTGTTCGGCACGCGTCTCGAACTGCCCCCTCCCGACCACCTCGCCTTCCTCGCCGGTGTCGGGGTACTGGCCGCCGTCAACGTCCTCGAATGGCCGGTGGCGCTGGTCCTGGCGGTCGGACACCAGCTCGCACACAACCATCACAGCCGGGTGCTGCGCGAGTTCGGTGAGGCACTGGAAGAAGCCTGAGGAAGAAGCCGGGAAGAAGCCGCGAAGAGGAGCCCGGTGCCGTAGGAGATAAGGGCCCCACTCCTTCGTGCCTACAGCAGGCCCAGGTCGCCCAGTTCCTTGTGCAGGTCCGCCCGGGGGTTGTCGGTGCCGGTGGTCAGTGGTGTCGTGCCGCGTGGGGCGGGGGGTGTGGCCGTCGGGCGTTTGCGGCGGTCGCGGAACAGCCAGGCGCCCACCAGGCCGCCGAGCAGTCCGCCGAGGTGGGCGAGCCAGCTCACCCCGGGGGTGCCGGGGACGGCCACCGTCAGCATGTAGGCGAAGGAGGCCGCCATGACGATGCCGATCAGGGTGTCGATGAGATGGCGGTCGAACAGGCCGCGGACGACGACGTACCCGAAGTAGCCGAAGATCAGGCCGCTCGCGCCGACCGTCTCCGCGTTCCCGCCCTCGAAGAACCACACCGCCAGACCGCTGGTCACCGCCACCAACAGGCTCAGCCCGAGGAAACGGAGCACCCCGCGGTACGCGGCCAGGAAGCCGAAGATGAACAACGGGCCGGAGTTGCTCTCGATGTGAGCCCAACTCCAGTGCAGGAAAGGTGCGGTGAGGATGTGGGGCAGAGTGCCGACGTCCTCGGAGACCACCCCGTACTCGCGCGCCGGCGTGTAGTCGTCCGCGAAATTCACCAACTGCACCAGCCAGACGAGCGCCAGGAAGCCGAACATCACGAAGAACGCCTTCCGCGCCTCCGCGATCATCGCCGCAGAATCCGAAGAAGCAGCAGCAGAAGCAGCAGCAGAAGAAGCAGAAGCAGAGGCGGAATCCGGCGCCTGTCTGTCCATGGGTGTCCCCTCCCCGTGAGGACCTCCATGATGCCGGTTTCCCCGTTGTGCACAATGCGCCGGTGTCCCCGACGCCTCGGTCGACTCCGTGGACTGGTCCGCGGTACCCGTCCCGGCCACCCGTCCCGGCGACGACCCCCCGCGGGCGGCCCCGAATCAGGGACGCCGCCCTCGGGCTCCTCGACGACGCGCCGTCGAGGAGGCCGAGCCCCGGCCGGACAGTGGGCCCGCCCTCCTCGCCGACCTCGAAGGCACGCCCTTCCCCACGCACTGAGCGCGAGGCCGTTCAGACCGACAGCGGCACCGGGTGGATCTCGTCCGCCATATGGCCGGAGCGTTCGTGGATGCGCTGGACCGCCTCCGCCGACGGGGCCTCGGAGAGGCAGTAGACGATGCCGGCCTCGGGGTCCGCCCAGGCGGCCTCGAAGTGCACGCCCTCGTCTCCCTCTATGTCGAGGTCGGACTGGTGCGACTGACGGAGCTGTTCGGCGGTGATGCCTTCCATACCGTGGTGGACGTCCATGAACTTGGCCATGGTGTCCACCCCCTTTCCTGCTCGTGCCCGCCCCTGCTGGTGTCCGTCTCTCCATGCTGCGCCCGGCCCGGCCCGCCCGCTACCGTGCGGGAACGATCATGGGAAGGGGCCCCGGTGAGTTCACCGGAGCCCCCACGGTCGTACGACCGTACTCAGCCGCACTGGCACGCATTGCCCGACTGGCATCCGCAGCCACATCCCGAGCCGCAGCCGCACGCGCCGATCAGCATCAGGTTCCTGATCTCGGCGGGCCGCTCGGTCGGGCGTTCCTGGGTCGGGTCGGGCTGAGGAGTGCTCGGGGACTCGGCCATGGGTTCCTCCCGGAGGCGTAGGGCCTGTGCCCATTGCATGCCCTGTGGGTCGGGCGCATCAACGGCGCACGGTGGCGCCCGCACACCCCGGAAGCAGGCCCCCGAGCAAGCCCACCCCTGGGAGGCCCACCCCCCAGAGGCCCTCGGAAGCCAACCCCGAGGGCCCTGGAGGGCTAGGGCGTGTTTCGAAAGTCCCGTCTGGTCTCCGGGCGGACGACGCTACTTTCGAAACACGCCCTACGCGCTCTCGGTCGGCTGGATCTCCGGCTGGACGTCGGCCTGCAGCTCGTCCGCGTGCTCGCCCGTGACCAGGAACACCACCCGCTTGGCGACCGCCACGGCGTGGTCGGCGAACCGCTCGTAGTAGCGGCCCAGCAGGGTGACGTCGACGGCGGTCTCGATGCCGTGCTTCCAGCGCTCGTCGATCAGGTGCTGGAACAGCGTGCGGTGGAGGAGGTCCATCGCGTCGTCGTCCGACTCCAGCTGGAGAGCCAGGTCGACGTCCTTGGTGATGATGCACTCCGCCGCCTTCGCCATCAGGCGCTGCGCGAGCTGGCCCATCTCCAGGATCGTGGCGTGCAGGTCGTGCGGCACGGCACGGTTCGGGAAGCGCAGGCGCGCGAGCTTCGCCACGTGCTGGGCGAGGTCGCCGGAGCGCTCCAGGTCGGCCGACATCCGCAGCGAGGTGACGACGATCCGCAGGTCGGTGGCGACCGGCTGCTGCCTGGCGAGCAGGGCTATCGCCTTCGCCTCCAGGTCGTGCTGCAGCTCGTCGACCTTCTGGTCGTTCTCGATGACGCTCTCGGCCAGCTTCAGATCGGAGTCGAGGATGGCGGTCGTGGCGCGCCCGATCGCCGACCCGACCAGCCGGGCCATCTCCACCAGGCTGTCGCCGATCGAGTCAAGTTCCTCGTGGTACGCGTCCCGCATCAGCATTCCCTCTCGTACGTCATTCCTGGGGTCCCGGGGGCCAGAACCGGCCGTGGAACCGGCGCTGCGAACCCCACGGTGCCACGGTCTGCCCCGTACGCGTCGGATTCCGTCACCTCAAATGAACCACTACTGGCTCCAAGGTGAACTCTGGGCGACGAGTGTTCGAGCTCGCACCTCGATGGCTGTGGCCAGGCCGGATCCCATGCCTAACCTGGACGCATGGACGTGAACGCGGCGGTCGCCGCAGCGGCAGCGATCGCCGGGGTGCTCACCGGTGTCATCGCCATGCTGGCGTTCCGTTGGAGCGAACGCGACCAGGCCCGCCCCACCCGCACCTCCCTGCACACCGACCCGGTGCTTCCGCCGGGCGTGGACACGGTCCTGTCGGTGCTGCGCTCCTCGGCCGTCGTCCTCGACGAGGCCGACGCCGTCGTCAAGGCCAGCTCGGCGGCGTACGCCCTCGGGCTGGTCCGTGGCGGAAAACTGGCCGTCGAGCCGATGCTCAAGATGGCCAGGGACACCCGGCGCGACGGGGAGATACGCCAGGTCGAGCTGGATCTGCCCCGGCGCGGGACCGGGCGCGGGGAGGCCCTCGCGGTCTCGGCGCGCGTGGCACCGCTGGGCTCCCGGCTCGTCCTCCTCCTCGTCGAGGACCTCACCGAGGCCCGTCGTATCGAGGCGGTCCGCCGGGACTTCGTGGCGAACGTCAGCCATGAGCTGAAGACCCCGGTCGGCGCGCTCTCCCTGCTCTCCGAGGCTGTCATGGACGCCTCCGACGACCCGGAGGCGGTGGAGCGGTTCGCCGGGCGGATGCAGATCGAGGCCACCCGGCTCACCAATCTGGTCCAGGAGCTCATCGACCTGTCGAGGGTCCAGAACGACGACCCTCTGGAGGACGCCGAACGGGTCGGCGTGGAGGAACTGGTCGCCGAGGCCGTCGACCGCTGCCGTCACCAGGCCGGCACCAAGCAGATCACCATGGCCACGAGTGTGACGGCGTCCGAAGGACTCGAGCAGGGTGGTGGCGGGCGACGGGCGGGCGGCACCGCCGCCCTGAGCGTCTGGGGCAACCGCGGCCAGTTGGCCGCCGCCCTCGGCAACCTGGTCGAGAACGCCGTCAACTACTCGCCCGCCCGCACCCGCGTCGGCATAGCCGCGCACAGGGTGAACGCACCCGGCGGCGACCTGATCGAGATCGCCGTGACCGACCAGGGCATCGGCATCTCCGACAAGGACAAGGAGCGCATCTTCGAGCGCTTCTACCGCGTCGACCCGGCCCGCTCCCGCCAGACGGGCGGTACGGGCCTCGGACTCGCGATCGTCAAACACGTGGCCGCCTCGCACGGCGGGGAGGTCACGGTGTGGAGCGCCGAGGGACAGGGCTCCACGTTCACGCTGCGGCTTCCCGACGCGGCGACCCGCGACCGGGCGCACCAGTACGCGGACCCCGACGACTTGGACGGCCCCGACGGCCCCGACGACCTGGACGACCTGGACGACCTCAACGACGAGGACGGGCAGGCCGCCGGCACCCCCCACACCTCCGCCTCCTCCTCTCCCGCCTCCCCCCATCTCCCGTCCCACGCCTCATCCCCCGATTCGACCGCGTACCAGACGCTTCCCGCCCCGGAGGTCCTTCCGTGACCCGAGTGCTCGTCGTCGAGGACGAGGAGTCCTTCTCCGACGCCCTGTCGTACATGCTCCGCAAGGAGGGCTTCGAGGTCGCCGTCGCGACCACGGGGCCCGACGGACTCGACGAGTTCGAGCGCAACGGCGCCGACCTCGTCCTCCTCGACCTGATGCTGCCGGGCCTGCCCGGCACGGAGGTGTGCCGGCAGCTGCGCGGCCGCTCCAACGTCCCCGTGATCATGGTGACCGCCAAGGACAGCGAGATCGACAAGGTCGTCGGGCTGGAGATAGGAGCCGACGACTACGTCACCAAGCCGTTCTCCTCGCGGGAGCTGGTCGCCCGTATCCGGGCCGTCCTGCGCCGCCGCGGTGAGCCGGAGGAGGTGACCCCGGCCGCGCTGGAGGCGGGCCCGGTCCGCATGGACGTCGACCGCCACGTCGTCACGGTCTCCGGCTCCAAGGTCGACCTCCCGCTCAAGGAGTTCGACCTCCTGGAGATGCTGCTGCGCAACGCCGGCCGCGTCCTCACCCGCATGCAGCTCATCGACCGCGTCTGGGGCGCCGACTACGTCGGCGACACCAAGACCCTCGACGTCCACGTCAAGCGACTGCGCGCCAAGATCGAGCCGGACCCGGGCGCGCCGAGGTACCTTGTTACGGTCCGCGGCCTGGGCTACAAGTTCGAGCCGTAGACAGCGCCGCATCGACAGCGACGCCGAGAACGCCACAGACGGCTCGGTACGTACGAGAAGGGCGGCACCCCGACACGGGGTGCCGCCCTTCTCGTGTGTACGAGGCTCAGTGGCCGGTCGTCGCGGACTCCGAGGAGGTCGCGGTCGCCGAGGCCGTACCCGTCCCGGACGGGGCGCCGGACGGCGACTCGGAGGTCGTCGCGCTCGGGGAGGCGGACTCCGCCGGGGCGCTCGGGACGGCGGTCGGGCCCCAGCCGGAGAAGTAGCTGTCGGCCGGGACGACGAAGGCCCGCAGGCTCACCGCGCCGGTCTCGCTCAGCGTGAAGGTGGTCTTCTGGGCGTTGCCGTCGAGGGAGTCCTCCGCGGGGTGCTCCAGGACGGCGGAGGCGTTGCCCTTGCCGCCGATGACGACGGAGCCGCCGGCCGGGACGGTCAGCTCGCCCTTGCCCCCGGCGGGCGAGAGCTTCGCGGCGCCGAGGCCCTCGACGTCGATCGAGTCCAGGGTCTGGGCCTTGCTGCCGCTGTTGAAGATGGTCGCGGAGACGGCGACCGGGCCGCCTCCGGTGGGGTCGGGCTGCGTAATGACGACAGCGTTCTGGATCTTGATGTCGCCGACGCTGGTGGCTGCGTTGTCCGGCTTGATCTCCAGCGTCTGGGAGTCGTTGCCGGCGCCGCAGGCGGCGAGCGAGGCGATCGAGAACGCGATGGCGGATGCGGCGAGGGCGCCGCGTCGAAGGCTGCTGCTCACGGCGGCGGCAACTCCTTGAACGCACACGGGCAGCTCACCTGGTGATAAAGCCGCCCTAAGGGTCTGTCAGCGGCCTTAGGTTACCGAGCCGTTCTCGCGCCGCCGCACCCGACCCGCCTCTAGCGCGTTCTGGGGCCCCCTGGGCGCCCGAAGGCCCTGGTCGCCACACCCGTCACGCCACTCACAAGTGACCCACCGGCCACTCCGACTTCACCACTGGTCTTCCTGCTCGTCCGTCATTCACATAAGCGCGACCCGCGTCCGCTTAAGCGCCGTCGAGCTCCGCTCGCGGATTTTCAGTGAAGGAATGCGCGGCCCCCGGAATTGATCACCGCGACCTCCGTCGAACGGGCGGTGATCAATTCCGGAAACGACGTGTATCCGGCCACAGGTATCGAACGGAGTAGCGGAAGTCGCACGCTTGGAGGTGGACATATGTGGATGTTCCGCCGCTCGGAGCGGGCTCCGGATGCGTGTAACGTACGCGTTTCACCCCCCTCGAAGAGCCGCTCCGACCTGCGAATACCTGCTTCCGCAGGCCGCCCGAAGCACGTTCCTGTTACTGTTGTCAAGCCCCGAGATATGCCCTGACCTGCGAAAACGCCATTCAGGAACCGCCGTTTCCGTGTTACTCTGGATAGCCACGGAAGGGGTACCTGTCACATGACGTTCAAGGTTGGCGACACCGTGGTCTATCCCCATCACGGGGCCGCGCTGATCGAGGCCATCGAAACTCGCCAGATCAAAGGCGTGGACAAGACCTACTTGGTGCTGAAGGTCGCCCAGGGTGACCTGACGGTGCGTGTGCCAGCGGACAATGCGGAGTTCGTCGGCGTACGTGATGTGGTCGGTCAGGACGGGCTGGACCGGGTCTTCGAGGTGCTGCGCGCGCCGTACGCCGAGGAGCCCACGAACTGGTCGCGTCGTTACAAGGCAAATCTGGAGAAGCTCGCCTCCGGCGATGTCATCAAGGTCGCGGAAGTCGTGCGTGACCTGTGGCGTCGTGAGCGCGAGCGTGGACTCTCCGCAGGTGAGAAGCGCATGCTCGCCAAGGCCCGCCAGATCCTGGTGAGCGAACTCGCCCTCGCGGAGAACACCAACGAGGACAAGGCCGAGGCCCTGCTCGACGAGGTTCTCGCGTCCTGACGCCGGCGCAAGAGCCAGCCTCAGCACACTGAACACCGAAATGCCGCGGTGCCCGATGACGTATTTCCCGTCGCCGGGCGCTGCGGCATGTTCGCGCCCGGAAGCTCCGAAGGTTCCTCCGGAAACGGCACTGCGCCGAGCGCACCGACGCCGAGCCACGGACGCCGAGGCCGCTGTTGCCGACACCTCGGGGAGAGATCCCCCGATCCTTCCCCCGATACTTTTCGTGCCGAGCCCGGGCTGCGCTCGACCGGCGCGTCACGGAAGGGTCCGGTCAAGGCGTCGCGCCCGGCACGCTGTCTCCGTACCCACGTAGGCCGAGCACACAAACCTGACAGGAACCGATGTCTGACGATTCGCGTCCCTCGCCCGCGCCCGCCCGCACGGCCGCGGTGATTCCCGCCGCCGGCCGGGGTGTACGCCTCGGTCCGGGCGCCCCCAAGGCGCTCCGCGCGCTGAGCGGAACGCCCATGCTGATCCACGCGGTGCGCGCGCTCGCCGCCTCCCGTGCCGTCTCCCTGGTGGTCGTCGTGGCCCCGCCGGACGGCGCCGCCGAGGTCAAGTCGCTGCTCGACGCGCACGCGCTGCCCGACCGCACCGACTTCCTCGTCGTGCCGGGCGGCGACACCCGCCAGGAGTCCGTACGGCTCGGCCTGGACGCGCTGCCGCCCGACTACGACATCGTCCTCGTCCATGACGCCGCCCGCCCCCTCGTCCCCGTGGACACGGTGGACGCCGTCATCGAGGCCGTACGCGACGGCGCCCCCGCCGTCGTCCCGGCGCTGCCCCTCGCCGACACCGTCAAGGAGGTCGAGCCGGCCGGCACCCCCGGCGACCCCGAGCCGGTCGTCGCCACCCCGGTGCGCGCCCGTCTGCGCGCCGTGCAGACTCCGCAGGGCTTCGACCGGGCCACCCTCGTCCGCGCCCACGAGACGGTGACCGAGGACGTCACCGACGACGCGAGCATGGTCGAGCAGCTCGGCCACACGGTCGTGGTCGTCCCCGGCCACGAGGAGGCCTTCAAGGTCACCCGCCCCCTGGACCTGGTGCTCGCGGAGGCGGTCCTGGCCCGCAGGAGGCTCAACGATGGCTTCTGAGGCTCCCTACGCGCTCCCCCAGGTCGGCATCGGCACCGACATCCACGCCTTCGAAGAGGGCCGCGAACTGTGGTGCGCGGGCCTGAAATGGGAAGGGGAGGGCCCCGGCCTGGCCGGCCACTCCGACGCCGACGTCGTCGCCCACGCCGCCTGCAACGCGCTGTTCTCGGCGGCGGGGCTGGGTGACCTCGGTCAGCACTTCGGCACGGGCCGACCCGAGTGGTCCGGCGCGTCCGGCGTCACGCTCCTCACCGAGGCCGCCCGCATCGTCCGCGAGGCCGGCTTCACCATCGGCAACATCGCCGTCCAGGTCGTCGGCCCCCGCCCCAAGATCGGCAAACGCCGCGACGAGGCACAGAAACTCCTGTCGGAGGCGGCGGGCGCCCCCGTGTCGGTGTCGGGAGCGACGACGGACGGACTCGGCTTCCCGGGCCGCGACGAGGGGCTGATGGCGATCGCGACCGCCCTGGTCGTCCGCACTGCCTGACATATGCCAAGGCATGTCACGAATGTGTGGCCCTTGGGGGGATCGGGCTCGGGGCATCGCCCGGGGCCCACTACCCTGGAGTGGTGACCATTCGCCTGTACGACACCAGCGCCCGGCAGATCCGTGACTTCACCCCGCTCACGCCGGGTTGTGTCTCGATCTACCTGTGTGGCGCCACCGTGCAGGCGGCCCCCCACATCGGGCACATCCGCTCGGGCCTGAACTTCGACATCATGCGCCGCTGGTTCGAGTACCGCGGTTACGACGTCACGTTCATCCGCAACGTCACCGACATCGACGACAAGATCATCACCAAGTCGCACGACCAGGGCCGCCCCTGGTGGTCCATCGGCTACGACAACGAGCGGGCGTTCAACGACGGCTACCACGCCCTCGGTTGCCTCCCGCCCACGTACGAGCCGCGCGCCACCGGGCACGTCCCGGAGATGATCGAGATGATGCGCGGCCTCGTCGAGCGAGGTCACGCCTACGAGGCCGACGGCAGCGTCTACTTCGACGTGCGCTCCTACCCCGGCTATCTGGCGCTGTCCAACCAGGACATCGACGACCTGCGCCAGCCCGCCGAGGAGGGCATCACCGGCAAGCGCGACCCGCGCGACTTCGCCATGTGGAAGGCGACCAAGCCGGGCGAGCCCGACTGGGAGACGCCCTGGGGCCGCGGGCGCCCCGGCTGGCACCTGGAGTGCTCGGCCATGGCGCACAAGTACCTGGGCTCGGCCTTCGACATCCACGGCGGCGGCCTCGACCTGATCTTCCCCCACCACGAGAACGAGATCGCCCAGGCCAAGGCCTTCGGCGACGACTTCGCGCAGTACTGGGTGCACAACGCCTGGGTCACCATGAGCGGCGAGAAGATGTCGAAGTCGCTCGGCAACTCGGTGCTGGTGAGCGAGATGGTCAAGCAGTGGCGGCCCATCGTCCTGCGCTACTACCTCGGTACGCCGCACTACCGCTCGATGATCGAGTACAGCGAGGAGTCGCTGCGCGAGGCCGATTCGGCGTTCGCGCGGATCGAGGGCTTCGTGCAGCGCGTGGTCGAGCTGGCCGGGGGAGTCGTCGAGCCCGCCGCCGAGGTGCCGCCGGCGTTCGCCGAGGCGATGGACGACGACCTGGGCGTCCCCCAGGCCCTCGCCGTCGTGCACACCACGGTCCGGCAGGGCAACTCCGCCCTCGCCGCCGACGACAAGGAAGCCGCGGTGGCCCGCCTCGCCGAGGTCCGCGCCATGCTCGGCGTCCTCGGCCTCGACCCGCTCGACCCGCAATGGGCCGGCGAGTCCGACGGGGGCGAGGACCTTCACGGCGTCGTCGACAGCCTCGTACGCCTGGTCCTGGACCAGCGGGAGGCGGCGCGCGCGCGGAAGGACTGGGGGACCGCGGACGCGATCCGCGACCAGCTCAACCAGTCCGGGCTGACCATCGAGGACGGTCCGCAGGGACCGCGCTGGACGCTCGGTCCCAGGTAGTCCCCGACGGTGATCGATTGTGCCGCCCGGCCGTCCGGGCGGCACACTGCACAGACGTACGCACACTTCACACAGACAGGTAGGTCATGGCAGCCAACAACCGCCGCATGTCCGGCAAGAAGGGCGCGCAGGTCGGCAGTGGCGGCCAGCGGCGCCGGGGCCTGGAGGGCAAGGGCCCGACCCCGCCCGCCGAGATGCGCAAGGGGCACAAGAAGAACCGGATCGCCACCTCCAAGGCCAAGCAGGCCCAGCGCCGTCCGGTGGCGCGCGGCCGGGGCGGCAAGGGCACCTCGGAGCTGGTGGTGGGCCGCAACCCGGTCGTCGAGGCGCTGCGCGAGGGCGTACCGGCCTCCACCCTCTACGTCCAGCAGTTCATCGACAACGACGAGCGGGTGCGCGAGGCGCTGCAGCTCGCGGCCGAACGTGGCGGCATCAACCTCATGGAGGCCCCGCGCCCCGAGCTGGACCGCATGACCAACGGCCTCAACCACCAGGGCCTCGTGCTCCAGGTCCCGCCGTACGAGTACGCCCACCCCGAGGACCTCGCCGAGGCGGCCTACGACGAGGGCGAGGACCCGCTCATCGTCGCCCTCGACGGGGTCACCGACCCGCGCAACCTCGGCGCCGTCGTCCGCTCCGTCTCCGCCTTCGGCGGCCACGGCGTCGTCGTCCCCGAGCGCCGCGCCGCGGGCATGACGGCGGGCGCCTGGAAGACCTCCGCCGGTACGGCGGCCCGTACGCCGGTGGCCCGCGCCACCAACCTCACCCGCGCCCTGGAGGCCTACAAGAAGGCCGGCATCGTGGTCGTCGGCCTGGCCGCCGACGGCGAGGCCGAGCTGGGCGAACTGCAGGCCCTGGACGGCCCGGTCGTCATCGTCGTGGGCAGCGAGGGCAAGGGCCTGTCCCGACTGGTCGGCGAGACCTGCGACTTCCGCGTACGGATCCCGATGCCGGGCGGCGCCGAATCGCTCAACGCCGGTGTGGCGGCGGGGATCGTGCTGTACGAGGCGGCCCGGCGACGGGCCTGAACACCCGTCCGTGAGGCAACCCGGACGGGCAATTCGTGCGGGTTGTGCAGCCTTGACGGGGTCCGGACAGATCCGGCGGGTCAAAGCAGTGTCCTATCCACACGTCACTCGGTTAGATGAGTGTGGACACCAGAACACCCCGCACACCCACGGGGGACCGCTCGTCGGGATTCGACGACGCTCCCGCGCTGAGCATGGTGAAGGTGCCGAGCGATCCGGCGCAGATCATCGTCAATCACGCCAGCTTCCGCGTGCAGCTGGGCGCGTCGGCGCGGCGTAACCAGAACCCGCGGATCGCCTGGCACCCCAGCGCCGAGGACACCGCGCGCATCCCCGTCGTCGGGGCGGCGGGCAGAGCGGGCGCCGCGTCCGGTGCCCGCCGCCGGCCGGTCGTCTGGAGCGGCCAGACCGCCCCGGACGACACCGGCGCCCACCGGCTGCTGCAGGCCGTGCGGGCAGGCAGCGTCGGCCACGGCGAACCGTCGGCCGCCGACGCCGGAGCCACCCAGGTCATCCCCCGCGTCAGCGACGGCTACGACGGCCACCTCACCACGCAGACCCTCGAGACCCCCATCGTCGGCGCCCAGCGCGCCCCCGCCGCCGGCGAGCACCGCCTCCTGCCGGCCATGCGCACCGTCGGCAGCGCCTACGACGAACCGCCCTACGACGACTCCGAGTTCGAGGAATTCGGGGAGGCGCTCGCGGAGGTCGGCGAGCCACGCGGCAGACGGCACGGCGACGGAGACCCCGCCCGGCACGCCTACTACCCGGGCCGCCGCATGAACCTCGGCGTGGTCCTCCTCCCCCTCCGCGTCTTCCTCGGCTTCATCTCCGTCTACGCCGGCATGGGCAAGCTGTGCGACCCCGTCTACTTCGACGGCGGCAAGCGCGGCTCGATGGTCAAGTGGCTCAACACCCTGCACCCATGGGAAGTCGCCGAACCGCTCCGCCAGTTCGCCCTGCACCACCCCGTCGGCTCCGGACTCGTCATCGCCTTCCTCCAGGTCGTCGTGGGCGTCCTCACCGTCCTGGGCTGCTGGCAGCGGGTCGCCGCGGTGGTCGGCGCCTGCCTCTCCGCCGCGCTCATCGTCACCGTCAGCTGGAAGACCGTCCCGGTCTACGACACGCCCGACATCATCTACCTCGCGGCCTGGTCGCCGCTGATCATCGCAGGCGCCCCCGTCTACTCCGTCGACGGCCGCCTCGCCGCCGGGGCCTGGCGCCGTCTCGGCCCCCGCTCCGACCTCTGGGAACTGCGCCGCTACGTGCTGCGCCGCGGCGCCCTGGTCACCGCGATCGCCGTCGGCCTCACCCTGCTGATCGGCTCCCTGCTCGGCGGCGCCGTCCGTGACGCCGACCGCGTGGTCGTCCCCGGCCCCGGCGAGGCCCCGCGCAACGAGCTGCCCGGCTCCCCGCTCCCCGGCGAGTCCGGCACCCACAAGGCGCCCCGCAAGCCCGTCGCGTCCACCTCGCCCACCCAGGGCGCCACCTCGGCGTCCCCGACGGCCGGCACCGACAGCGCGCCCGACACCGGCGACACCGGCGACACCGGCGCCGCCACCACCGGCGCCCCCAGCCAGACCCAGGGCACGGCGGGCCAGGCCCCGCCCCAGCGGTCCACCCCGGTGGAACAGGCCCCCTCGACCACCTCCGGCCCCACGTCGGGCGGCGCCGGCAGCACCTCCGGCGGCGCGACGAGCGGTTCGACCGGTGGTTCCTCGTCCTCCGGTCAGCCGGGGCTGGTGGGAGGCCTGCTCGGGTAGCGGTATCGGACGACAAAGGTGCCGCGCGCCCGTGGGCGTGCGGCACCTGGTGTTTTCAGGGGCGCGGGGCGGTACGACAAGGCGGCCCCATCCGCGGAGCGGCTCTCAGCGGCCCAACGCTGCCAGTTCCTTCGCCGCCTCCGTCAGATCCTTCGCGGTGTCGATCGCCCGCCAGTACGCGCCCTGGGGAATCGGGAAACCGGCCAGCCGCCGCTCACGGGCAAGGTGCGGGAACGTGGTCCGCTCGTGGTCCCCCCGCTCGGGCAGCAGCCCGGCGAACTCGGGCGAGAAGACGTACACACCGGCGTTGATCTCGTACGTCGTGGGCGGAGCCTCGATGAAGTCGGTGATGTGGCCGAAGCCGTCCGTCTTGACGGCGCCCCAGGGGATGCGCGGACGCGCGAGCGCGAGGGTCGCCACCGCGTCCCGCTCGGTGTGGAAGTCGGCCATCTCACGCAGCGAGAAGCGGGTCCAGATGTCGCCGTTGGTGGCGTACCAGGGCCGGTCCGGGTGGGGGAGACGGGCGGCGGCGTACTTGAGGCCGCCGCCGCGGCCGAGCGGCTCGGTCTCGACGACCGTGGTGACGTTCACGGGCAGGTCGGCCGACTTCAGCCAGTCCTGCAGGACCTCGGCGAGATGGCCGCAGGAGACGACGACGTCGGTGACGCCCTCCTCGGCGAGCCAGCCGAGCTGGTGACCGATGATCGGCGTCCCCGTGCCGGGGATCTCGACCATCGGCTTGGGCCGGTCGTCCGTGTACGGACGCAGCCGGGACCCCTGGCCACCGGCCAGGACGACGGCTTGCGTGGGACGGGACGCGGCGTGCGGATGGGTCATGGGCGCACTGTACGCGCCGTGATTCCGGGGCGTGGGGGGGGGGGGGGGGGGGGGGGGGGGGGGGGGGCCGGGGGCGGGGGGGGGGGGGGGGGGGGGGCGCCCCCCCCCGGGGGCCCCCCCCCCCCCCCACGCCCCACGGGCTCAGCTGTGGGCCGCCAGGACGCCCGAGGCGAAGGACGTGTCGCAGACGGGGCGGGCGTAGGACTGGGCGCGTGAGGGGCCGTAGATACGGACCGCGGCGCGGCCCAGGGCGCGGGCGATGGACGTGCAGTGCCTCGCCAGCGACGGCTTGCCGTTCACGGCCGCCTGGAGGTGGGTCAGGGCGGTGCCCGGGTCCTTCTCCTGGAGCTCGGTCAGCAGCTGGTCGCGCAGGGCGTCCTGCGGGGCCTGGGCGGCGCCGTGCGAGGAGTGGTGCGCGGCGGAGACGTCGGAGGCGGTGAGCACCGATTCCGAGGGGTTCCCCGACCAGTTGACCCGGGTGACCGCGAGGGTTCCCGAGAGCACCATGACGACGGGCAGGACGAGGGCGAGCGAGCGGCCGATCCGGCGGGCTGGGCCGCCCTGGCCGCGTCGCGTGCGCTGGGTGGAGTGGTTCGCGGAGTGCTTCACGCGTGAGAGGGTAGCGCCCCGTAATCATTCAGCGACATTTAGTCACTCGGATGGGGGATGAAGTGGTGTCTCTTTTTGGGTAATGGGTTGACGGACGTTCGTCCGGTCGAGGGGAATCGCCCGGTCCGCCGGGGGTGTTCCTGGCAACGAGAAGGGCCCCGCAGGCTGCTGCGGGGCCCTTCTCGTCAACACTGGATCAGTCGGAGAGACGCTCACCCGTCGAGGTGGAGAACACGTGGGTCTCGCCCGCGCGCGGGACGACGTTCAGCGTGCTGCCCTTCTCCGGGACGTCACGGCCGCCGACGCGGACCACGAGGTCCTTGGTCTCGCCGCCGACCTGGGCGGTGCCGTAGACGAAGGCGTCGGAGCCGAGCTCCTCGACCACGTTCACGACGACCGCGACGCCCTTGTCGGAGTCGGTGGCCACGTCGAAGTGCTCGGGGCGGACACCGACGGTGACCGTCTTGTCGGTGGCGGCGGAGAGCGCGTCACGCTGCACCGGCACGACCGAGTTGCCGAACTTCACGCCGCCGTCGGTGATCGGCACCTCGACGAGGTTCATCGCCGGGGAGCCGATGAAGCCGGCCACGAAGAGGTTGGCGGGCCGGTCGTACATGTTGCGCGGGGTGTCGACCTGCTGGAGCAGACCGTCCTTGAGGACCGCCACGCGGTCGCCCATCGTCAGGGCCTCGACCTGGTCGTGGGTGACGTACACGGTGGTGATGCCGAGGCGGCGCTGCAGGGACGCGATCTGCGTACGCGTCGACACACGGAGCTTGGCGTCCAGGTTGGACAGCGGCTCGTCCATGAGGAAGACCTGGGGCTCACGCACGATCGCGCGGCCCATCGCGACACGCTGACGCTGACCACCCGACAGGGCCTTCGGCTTGCGGTCGAGGTACTCGGTGAGGTCGAGGATCTTCGCCGCCTCCTCGACCTTCTGCCGGATCTCCGCCTTGTTGACGCCGGCGATCTTGAGCGCGAAGCCCATGTTGTCGGCGACCGTCATGTGCGGGTAGAGCGCGTAGTTCTGGAACACCATGGCGATGTCCCGGTCCTTCGGCGGCAGGTGGGTGACGTCGCGGTCACCGATGCGGATCGCGCCGGCGTTGACGTCCTCGAGACCGGCGAGCATCCGGAGCGAGGTGGACTTGCCGCAGCCGGACGGGCCGACCAGGACGAGGAACTCGCCGTCCGCGATCTCGATGTCCAGGGCGTCGACGGCGGGCTTCGTGGAACCCGGGTAGACCCGGGTCGCCTTGTCGAACGTGACAGTGGCCATGGTGAAGGGCCCCCTTCTACCGGCAGGAACGTGCCGGACGATCCGTTGCAGGAAGGTGGTTGGTGTAGTCCACATGAGCGAACTGGGTCAGGACGGTACCTGGCGTTTCCCGCTGTGTCAGTACCCGAGGCCATGTGAACTTCGCCGAAATTTTCGACGGAGCACGCCGGCGACCTGGGTACACTGCACGGGCACGTACGTGACCTCGTGCGCGCATGCCTCCTTAGCTCAGCTGGCCAGAGCAACGCACTTGTAATGCGTAGGTCGTCGGTTCGAATCCGACAGGGGGCTCTGGAAACGCAAGATCAGGTGCCCTTCCCGCAGGGACGATACTTGCGGGTGTGAATCGGCTCCGGGGCGTTTCCGGTGTGCGGCGGGCGGTGTGGGCGTATGTCCGCGGTGCGCCCGGCACGTATGTGTGGCTGGGGATCCTCTTCGTCACCACGGTGGCGCTGCGTCACATGTCTCCGGAGTTCGAGCAGGAGTTCCTGCGGCAGCGTTCGACGAACCTCCATGAGCTGTCGCGGCATCCGGTGCGGGCGCTGATCGCGAGTGCGATGTGGATCGACGGCGGCTCCTGGGTGCCGTACGCGGTGCTGTACTCCGTGTTCCACGCCCAGGTGGAGCGGTGGCTGGGGACCGTGCGCTGGCTGGTGGTGTGCGTGGCGGCGCATGTGCTGGCGACGCTGATCAGCGAGGGTGCGCTGTTGAAGGCGATCCGGGACGGGATCGCGCCCGAGTCGTACGTCAACACCCTCGACGTGGGGGTGAGTTACGCGCTGGCGGGGGTGGTGGCGGTGCTCGCGTACCGGGTGCCGGTGCCCTGGCGGTATGGGTATGTCGCGGTCGTGCTCGGGGTGTTCGTCGTGCCGTTGACGGCCGGGCCGACCTTCACCGACTTCGGTCACTTCGCCGCCGTACTCATCGGTCTCGGTTGTTATCCGCTGGTCAGGGGGCGGGAAAGAGTGCGGAATCCGAAGGAGACAGGGGCCGTTCCACCGGGTTAGCGTCCGGGCATGAGCAGCACTCCCCCGCCGGCCGGCGGTGTCGTGAACGGTGGCGTCTCCTTCTGGTACGCGGATGACGGGCTCCCGGCGGTACGGGAGCCGCTCGCGGGGGACGCGGTCGCGGACGTCGTGATCGTCGGAGGCGGGTACACGGGGCTGTGGACGGCGTACTACCTGAAGAAGGCGGCGCCCGGGCTGCGGATCGTCGTGCTGGAGCAGCGGTTCTGCGGGTACGGGGCCTCGGGGCGCAACGGCGGCTGGCTGTACAACGGGATCGCGGGGCGTGACCGGTACGCCGCCCTGCACGGGCACGAGGCCGCCGTGCGGCTGCAGCGGGCGATGAACGACACCGTCGGCGAGGTCGTGCGCGTCATGCGGGCGGAGGGCTTCGGGGCCGACGTCCACGAGGGCGGCGTGCTGGAGGTCGCCCGGACGCCCGCGCAGCTGGCCCGGCTGAGGGACTTCCACGCCCATGAGCTGTCGTACGGGGAGAAGGACCGCGAGCTGTACGGGGCCCGGGAGACCGCCGAGCGGGTGCGGGTGGCGGGGGCCGTCGGGTCGACGTGGACGCCGCACGGGGCACGGGTGCATCCGGTGAAGCTGGTGAAGGGGCTGGCGGCCGTCGTCGAGGGGCTGGGGGTCGCTGTTCACGAGTCCACGCCGGTGACCGAGATCCTCGTGGGGCGGGCGGTGACGCCGTACGGGACCGTGCGGGCGCCGTATGTGCTGCGGTGCACGGAGGGGTTCACGGCCGCCCTGAAGGGGGAGAAGCGGACCTGGCTGCCCATGAACTCGTCGATGATCGCCACCGAGCCGCTCACGCGGGAGCAGTGGGCGGCCGTCGGCTGGGAGGGGCGGGAGGCGCTCGGCGACATGGCGCACGCCTATATGTACGCCCAGCGCACCGCCGACGGGCGGATCGCGCTCGGTGGGCGGGGGGTGCCGTACCGCTTCGGGTCGCGGACCGACAACGACGGGCGGACGCGGCCGGAGACCGTCGAGGCGTTGCGGGAGATTCTGGTCGGGTTCTTCCCGGCGCTGGCCGGGGTGCGGGTCGAGCATGCCTGGTCCGGGGTGCTGGGGGTGCCGCGTGACTGGTGCGCCACGGTGACGCTGGACCGGGCCACGGGCCTCGGCTGGGCGGGCGGGTACGTGGGCTCCGGGGTCGCGACCGCCAATCTGGCCGGACGGACGCTGTGCGACCTCGTCCGGTTCGACTCCGGGGAGGGCGGGCAGACCGAGCTGACCGTGCTGCCGTGGGTGGGGCACAAGGTGCGCAAGTGGGAGCCGGAGCCGCTGCGCTGGCTGGGTGTGCAGGGGATGTACGCCACCTACCGGACCGCCGACCGGCGCGAGACCGAGCGGCACAGTACGCGGTCGTCGCGGCTGGCGCGGGTCGCGGACCGGGTGGCGGGGCGCCACTGAGGCTTGCGGGCCGGCCGCCACTGAGGCACCGGCCGGTCCCGTCCCCCCGGCGAGCGGCGGGGGCCGTCAGCCGACGGGCTCCGGTACGGCCGTCTCCGCGGGGGCGTGCTGCTTGGGCGGTTTCGCGGTCACCATCAGGCCCGCTATCAGGCCGGCCAGCAGCATGATGCCGGCGGCCCACCAGATGGCGACCGTGTAGCCGTGGACGATGCCCGCGCGGGTGATCGCGTCGCGGTCGGCGGCGCGGGTGAGGTGGGCGGTGATGTAGGCGGTGCTGCTGGTGGTGGCGATCGTGTTGAGCAGTGCCGTACCGATGGAGCCGCCCACCTGCTGCGAGGTGTTGACGGTGGCGGAGGTGACGCCGGCGTCCTGCGGGGCGACCCCGGCCGTGGCCGTGGCGAAGACCGGCATGAAGGTCAGGCCCATGCCGAGACCCATGAGGAGCAGCGCGGGCAGGATCTCGCTGGTGTAGGACGAGTCGACCGTCATCTGGGTGAGGACCAGCATGCCGCCGGAGGCGAGGATCATCCCGGGGACCATCAGGGCGCGCGGCGGCACGCGGTTCATCAGGCGGGCGGAGATCTGGGTGGAGCCGGTGATGATCGCGAGGGTGAGGGGGAGGAAGGCGAAGCCGGTCTTCATGGGGGAGTAACCGAGGATGACCTGCAGGTAGTAGGTCATGAACAGGAACAGGCCGAACATGCCGATGATGGCCAGCATCATGGTCAGGAAGCAGCCCGCGCGGTTGCGGTCCTTGATGATGTGCAGGGGGAGGAGGGGGCTGGGTGCCCTCGTCTGCCACCACACGAAGACGGTGAGCAGGACGGCGCCGGCCGCGAACAGGGACAGCACGAACGGGTCGGTCCAGCCGCGCGGCTCGGCCTCGCTGAAGCCGTAGACGATCGCGAGCAGGCCGCCGCAACCCAGCAGCACGCCGGGTACGTCGAGGCGGGCGCCCCGGTGGCCGGGGCGGTCGTGGAGCAGGGCGGAGGCGCCGAGGACGGCGATGATCGCGATCGGCACGTTCACGTACAGGCACCAGCGCCAGTTCAGGTACTCGGTGAGCACTCCGCCCACGATGAAGCCGATCGCGGCGCCGCTGCCGGCCAGGGCGCCGTAGATGCCGAAGGCCTTGCCGCGTTCCTTGGGGTCGGTGAACGTCGTCGTCAGGAGGCTGAGCGCGGAGGGCGCGAGGACGGCGGCGAAGGCGCCCTGGAGGGCGCGGGCGCCGAACAGCATCCCGGAGTCGACGGCGGCGCCGCCGAGCGCGGAGGCGGCGGCGAAGCCGATCAGTCCGACGACGAAGGTGCGTTTGCGGCCGACCAGGTCGGCGATGCGGCCGCCGAGCAGCAGCAGGCCGCCGAAGGCGAGGGTGTAGGCGGTGATGACCCACTGGCGGTTGCCGTCCGAGATTCCCAGGTCCTGCTGGGCGGAGGGGAGCGCGATGTTCACGATCGTCGCGTCCAGGACGACCATCAGCTGAGCGAGGGCGATGATCACCAGACCCCACCAGCGGCGGGGGTCGGGCTGGTCCGGCTCCGTCGAGGGTTCACCTGTCCGGGTGACACTCATTCGCCCAGAAGACCATGAATCGGCGTGTATCGCATCCCCTTCCTGTGAGGGGATGGTGGCGGGTCATGGTTCCAGCACCACCTTTCCGGTGGTTCCGCGGGTCTCCAGGGCCCGGTGGGCGGCGGGGGCCTCGGCGAGCGGGAAGCGGTGGACGGCGGGGGTGAGTCGGCCTGCGGCGGCCTCGGCGAGGGCGCGTTCCTCCAGGGGGCGCACGCCTCCGGCCCGCTCCAGCATCACCGGCCCCAGGACCGACTGGGAGACGCCCTCGACGAAGTGGCCCTTTCCGTCTCGGATGCCCTCCGCGGACCAGCCGAAGACGAGGTGCCTGCCGTTGTCGGCGAGGAGGGCGACGGCTTCGCGGGCCACCTCCCCGCCGACGCCGTCGAAGACGACGGTGACGGCCCGGCCGCCGAGGTGGGCACGGACCCTCTGCGGCCAGGAGGGGTCCGTGTAGTCGACGGCGAGGTCGGCGCCGTTGGCCGCGACCCGGGCGGTCTTGGCCGGCCCGCCGGCGAGGCCGATGACGGTGGCGCCGGCGTTCCTGGCGTACTGGACCAGGAGGGTGCCGATACCTCCGGCGGCCGCCGGGACGAGGGCCACCGTGTCCGGCCCGAGCGCGGCGAACTGCGCGATCCCCAGGGCCGTACGGCCCGTGCCGATCATCGCGACGGCCTGGGCGGGGTCCAGGGTCGCCGGGATCTCGTGGAGACGGTCGGCGTCGGTGACGGCGAGTTCGGCATAGCCTCCCCCGACGCCGGAAGAGCCCTGGGGCACCCCCGGCGCGAAGCCGAGGTGGGCGACGACGCGTCGGCCGAGCCAGGAGCCGGGGGCGCCGGGGCCGAGGGACTCGACGACACCGGCGACCTCGCGGCCGGGGACGGTGGGCAGCGGGGGCGGCGCGGCGGCGGGGCCCCGCAGTCCTTCGCGCAGGGCCGTGTCCAGGAGGTGGACACCGGCGGCTCGTACGGCGATACGGACCTGGCCGGGGCCGGGGACGGGGTCGTCCACCTCCTCGTAGGTGAGGTTCTCGGCCGGGCCGAAGGCGTGCAGGCGGATGGCGTGCATCTGGGGTCCCCCATCGGTTGGCGTTCTCTGTCGGTGGCCGTTCCCGGCCCGATCTCCGTCGTGCTCGGGCACCCACTCTTCAACCTCGAGCATGGTTGAGGTCAAGGGGCGTCGCTCCAGGTCAGGGGGATTGTCGGTGGCGGGGTGCAGGATGGGGGGCATGGCGAGGCGAGCGAGCGGGACCGGTGGGGCCGTGAAGGGTGCGCGGCGGCCGGAGGTGCGGCTGCCGGCACTGGAGCCGTACGGGGGAGGGGAGCTGGAGCCGGACGGGGACTACGACGGCGTGGAGTTCCGGGAGGCCGACCTGGCCGGGCAGGACGGCGTGGGCGCCCGCTTCATGGACTGCGCGCTGACGGAGTGCGCGCTGGACGGGACGGCCCTGACCCGCGCCCGTGTCCTCGACTCGGTCCTCACCGGCGTCCGGGGTGTCGGCACGGACCTCGCGGACGCGACCCTGCGCGATGTCGAGCTGGTCGACGCCCGCCTCGGCGGCACCCAGCTGCACGGGGCGGTCCTGGAGCGGGTGCTGATCAGAGGCGGCAAGATCGATTTCCTGAACCTCCGCCAGGCACGGCTGCGGGACGTCGTCTTCGAGTCCTGTGTCCTGGTCGAACCGGACTTCGGCGGCGCCCGCCTGGAGCGCGTCGAGTTCGTCGACTGCGCCCTGCGGTCGGCGGACCTCACCGCGGCGACCCTGACGGACGTCGACCTGCGCGCCGCGGCCGAACTGACCGTCGCGGCAGGCGTCGACCGCCTCTCGGGCGCGGTGATCAGCGCGACGCAGCTACTGGACCTGGCTCCGGTCCTGGCGGGGGCGCTGGGGATACGGGTGGAGGGCTGAGGGCCGGGCGGGGCGACGGGGCGGCCGCCGGCGTTCAGCCGATTCTCGGGAAGCGGGCCTGGAGGGTCCAGACGGCCGGGTTCTCGGCCAGGTCCTCATGGAGGTCGGTCAGGTCGGCGAGGAGGTCGTGGAGGAAGTCGCGGGCCTCTCGCCGGAGTTCGGTGTGGGAGAAGGTGAGCGGGGGTTCCTCGGCCGGCATCCAGTCGGCCTCGATGTCCACCCAGCCGAAGCGGCGCTCGAAGAGCATCCGGTCGGTGGACTCGGTGAAGTCGAGTTCGGCGTACTGGGGGCGGGAGGCGCGGGAGCCCGCCGGGTCCTGGTCGATCCGCTCCACGATGTCGCACAGCGCCCAGGCGAAGTCGAGCACCGGCACCCATCCCCAGGCTGTGGACAACTCCCGGTCCGCCTTGGTGTCCGCGAGGTACACGTCACCGCAGAACAGGTCGTGGCGCAGGGCGTGGACGTCCGCGCGGCGGTAGTCCGTCTGCGGGGGGTCCGGGAAGCGGTTGGAGAGGGCGTAGCCGATGTCGAGCACGTAGGCGATGGTGTCACGGACGCGTGGACGCACGGGCCCCCTAGGATCTCTGACATGTCCAGATCCGTACGCCTTGTCCCGGCCGTCGCGTTCTTGTCCCTGGGCCTTGTGCTCACGGCATGCGAGGACAGCGGATCGCCCGACGGTGCGCGAGGCGCCCCGGGCGTGGGCGACCGCTACTTCCCGAAGGCCGGCAACGGCGGCTACGACGTCTCCCACTACGGCCTGACCCTCGCCTACGACCCCGGCACCCACCGTCTCACCGGTACGGCGGCCATCACGGCCCGCGCCACGCGGGACCTCGCGTCCTTCGACCTCGACCTGCAGGGCATGGAGGTCACGAAGGTCACCGTCGAGGGCGCGGCGGCCGGTGCCGACCGCGACGGCCAGGAGCTCACCGTCCGCCCGCCCGGCGGCTTGGACAAGGGCGAGACCTTCGAGACGAGGGTGAGCTACTCCGGCACGCCCCGGACGCTCACCGACCCGGACCGCTCGAAGGAGGGCTGGCTGCGCACCGAGGACGGAGCGCTGGCCCTCGGCGAACCGACCGGCTCCATGGCCTGGTTCCCCGGCAACCACCACCCCTCCGACAAGGCGACGTACGACATCGCCGTCACGGTCCCGGAAGACCTGACGGCGGTCTCCAACGGAGAGCTGAGCGGTGCGAGGACGGTGAACGGCCGCACGACCTTCACCTGGCACACCGCCGAGCCGATGGCGAGCTACGCGGCGACGGTGGCGATCGGCCGCTACACCGTCACCCGCTCCTCCATCCGGGACGGCCTGCCGGTGTACGTCGCGGTCGACCCGTCGCAGGTGTCCGCGAGCCGCAGGGTGCTCGCCCGGCTCCCCGAGGTGATGGAGTGGGCGGAGGACAACTTCGGCCCGTACCCGTTCTCCTCCACCGGCGCGATCGTCGACCGCCCGGAGGACTCGGCCTACGCCCTGGAGACCCAGACCCGCCCGGTGTACCCGGGTGCCCCGGACACCGAGACCCTCGTCCACGAGATCGCCCACCAGTGGTTCGGCGACTCCGTGACGCCCAGGACCTGGCAGGACATGTGGCTCAACGAGAGCTTCGCGACCTACGCCGAATGGCTGTGGACGGAGGACGAGGGCGGCGACACGGCGGAGGAGACCTTCACCGAGCTGTACGACCACGGCGAGGACACGTACGAGGACCTCTGGTCCTTCCCGCCCGCCGAGCCCACGACCGCCGCGCAGATCTCCGGCGACCCCGTCTACCAGCGCGGCGCGATGGTGATCCACCGCATCCGCCGGACGGTCGGCGACGACACGTTCTACGACCTCGTCCAGGGCTGGACCGCCGCCCACCGCCACGGCAACGCGAGCACCGAGGACTTCACGACCTACGTCGAACAGCAGGTGCCGGACGAGGACTTCACCGGGATCTGGGACGACTGGCTGTACGGGGAGGGGAAACCGGAGCGGCCGTAGCCAGGGGAGTCCCGGCCTCAGCCCCGTAGGCCGAGGTCGCGCCGCATCGCCGCGCGGGCGGCCCACACGGCCTTCCCGTGCCTGAGCCGCCGCTCCTGGAACGCGGGGGAGTCCAGAGGAGGTTCACCGCGGGCCAGGACCTCCAGCAGGTCCCGAAGGGTCTCGTAGACGGTCTCCAGGACGTCGCTCAGCGCCTGCGGGGCGCATATCAGCGCCGACTCGCGGACCTCGTCACAGCCGGAGGCGCGGAAGGCCTCGCGTACGGCGGCTTCCCGGGCGACCCCTTCCGGGGGCCGGCTCGCTGCCGCGTACATGTCCTCGTACGCCTGCCGGTACTTCGTCAGACAGGTCACGTAGATCTCCTTGCGCTCCTGCCGGGTCCGCTCCGCCCGTTCGCGGCGCCAACGCACCCGGTCGGCGAGGAGGGTGGAGCCGACACCGACGAGGGCGCCGAGGCCGGTGGCGGCGAGGGTGGTCCACTCCACCGCGGGCTCAGCCCCTCTCGCCGGGGCCGGGGCCGGCTCCGTCGGCCTCGTCGAGCAGTCGGGCCAGGTGGGGCGGCCATACGAGTTCGGCCGTGGTGCGCAGTTCCTCCCTGCTCCACCAGCGTCCGCCGAGGATGCCGTCCCTGGCGTGCTCGGCGGCGAGGTGGGGGCCGGTCGGTTCGCGGTGGGCTCCGTGGGAGACGTAGATGTGATCGTGCTGGCGGACGCGGTGTCCCATGCGGGTGAAGTCGTGCTCCCACACACACAGGAGCCGGCCCGGCGTCACGTCCCCCCACCCCGTCTCCTCACGCACCTCGCGCAAGGCCCCCTCCAGCGGGGTCTCGTCCTCCTCAAGGCCACCGCCGGGCAGCGCCCAGTGCGGGCCGATGTCCTCGCCGTCGTACCGGAAGAGGAAGACGGCGCCGTCGGGGTCGAGGACGGCGACGCGGCCGGCGAGGCGGACGGTCGGGAGCGGCTTGCGCAACACGGAACAGGGCCGGCCCAGTTGGAGGTCGGGCCGGTGAGCGACGACCTCGTATCCCAGGGCCGTCCAGAAGGCGAGCCCCTTGGGGTTGGCGTCGAGGACGGCGAGGCGAACGGCGGTACGGCCGTCGCGGCGGAACCGCTCCTCGACCTGCCCGGCGATGCGCCGGCCGTACCCCTGCCCGTGCGCGCTCGCGTCGACCATCAGCAGGCCGATCCACGGGTCGGGGTCGGCGGGGTCGGGATGCCGGGCGAGGGTGATGACGACCCCCACCAGCCGCCCCCCGCTGCGCGCCAGCAGCACCTCGATCTCCGGGTTCGCCGACTCCTTCGCCAACGCCGCCGCCACCTGCTCCGGCCGGATGTCGTCCGGGTCCGGGAAGTCCCCGCTGAGCGCCTGGAACTCGCGGTTGGAGGCGTACAGGGCGGTGAGTTCGGTGAGGAGGGGGGCCGGGATGTCGTGGTCGGGGGTGAGGGGGAGGGGGGTCAGGATCATGGGGCGCAGGCTACGGTCACCGTCCGGCACCGACCAGGCCGCGTCCTTGCGTACGCGACCGCCCCGGTCTCCTGGGGGAGCCGGGGCGGGTCGGCGTGGTGGTGCGGGTGGGTCAGACGTTCACGCCGAAGTCCTGGGCGATGCCGACGAGGCCCGAGGCGTACCCCTGGCCGACCGCGCGGAACTTCCACTCCGCGCCGTTGCGGTAGAGCTCGCCGAAGACCATGGCCGTCTCGGTGGCCGCGTCCTCCGAGAGGTCGTAGCGGGCGATCTCGGCGCCGCCGGCCTGGTTGACGATGCGGATGTAGGCGTTGCGGACCTGGCCGAAGTTCTGCGAGCGGTTCTCCGCGTCGTAGATCGAGACCGGGAAGACGATCTTGTCGATGTCGGCCGGGAGGCCCGCCAGGTTGACGTTGATCGCCTCGTCGTCGCCCGCGCCCTCACCGGTGCGGTTGTCGCCGGTGTGGACGATCGTGCTGTCGGGGGTCTGCTTGTTGTTGAAGAAGACGAAGTGGGCGTCGGAGTAGACCTTGCCCTGCGTGTTGACCGCGATGGCGGAGGCGTCGAGGTCGAAGTCCGTGCCGGTGGTGGTACGGACGTCCCAGCCGAGGCCCACGGTGACGGCGGTCAGGCCCGGAGCCTCCTTGGTGAGCGAGACGTTGCCACCCTTGGACAGGCTTACAGCCATGGTTGGGAGTCCTTCCCTCGTTGTGTACGGCTTCGTACGGGCTTCGTACGGGCACGAAGCTACAGCTATCCCTATGAACGCAGTGAAGCGCGGCCAAGGTTCCCCGCAGCCCCCGGTTTCTTTACTTTCTTTACCGAGCCGTCCCCCCCGTCGCTAAATGGGGTGACTCGGGGCCGACCCGGGCGGGAACATGGTCGGCATGTCCGGTCCCTATCTCATCCGCGGTTCCGTCGCCCTGCCCGAGGCGGAGCTCCTGTGGCGTTTCTCGCGGTCCTCGGGGCCGGGCGGGCAGCACGTCAACACCAGCGACTCCCAGGTGGAACTGCGGTTCGACCTGGCCGGCACCGAGGCCCTGCCCGAGGTGTGGAAGGCGCGGGCGCTGGAGCGGCTGGCCGGCCGTCTCGTCGACGGTGTCGTCAGCGTCCGCTCCTCCGAGCACCGGTCCCAGTGGCGCAACCGCGAGGCCGCCGCCGTACGACTCGCCGCGCTGCTCGCGGAAGCCACCGCCCCGCCGCCCAAGCAGCGTCGGCCGACCCGCATACCGCGCGGGATCAACGAACGGCGGCTGCGGGAGAAGAAGCAGCGGTCCGAGACCAAGCGGGGCAGGACCGGGCGGGACTGGGCCTGAGGGCCGGGAGGCACCCTCGACAGGCCCTCGTCGTCTCGCAGGCCGCTTCCGTCGGTGTGACATTGGACGGTAGCCCGCAAGCGAGGAGACGCCGCCCATGGCCGTACAGCAGGTCGAGCCGGTAGAGCCGGTCGAGCCGGTAGAGCCGGTCCGGCAGCAGCAGGTCCAGCCCGTCCGGCGCGTCGAGCTCGACGCCGGTGGCATCCGGCTCTCCGGGCTGCTCGCCCTTCCCTCCGCTGCCCCGCCCCGCGCCGTCCTCGTCGCCCTGCACGGCGGCGGGATGGCCGCCGGGTACTTCCACGGCCAGGCCGAGGCCTCCACCTCCCTGCTCTCCCTGGCCGCCGGCGCGGGCTACGCCGCCCTCGCCCTGGACCGCCCCGGCTACGGCCTCTCGGCGCGCCGTCTGCCGCACGGGCTGCCCGTCGCCGAGCAGGCCCGGTGCGTGCGGGCGGCCCTGCGCGCGTACGCCGCCGAGCGGGACCCGGGGGCCGGGTTCCTCCTCGTGGGCCACTCGCTGGGCGGCAAGGTCGCGCTGACCACGGCTGCCGCGGCGGAGTGCGGCGAAGGGCTCCTCGGGGTGGACGTCTCCGGCGTCGGCGCCCGCTGGGCCGTACCGCCCGACCGGCTGGCCACCCTGGGGCACCGCCCCGACCACCGCCTTCACTGGGGGCCGCTCACCCTGTATCCGCCGGAGACCTTCCGGCTGGCCCGCGGCTTCGTCGCGCCCGTCCCGGCCCGGGAGGCCGAGGAGATCCCCGACTGGCCCGGCAAGTACGCCGAGGTGGCCCGCCGTATCCGTATCCCGGTGCGCTTCACCTTCGCCGAGTACGAACGCCTGTGGGCCTGGGACCCCCCGGCCCTGCGGGAGCTGACCCGGTCCCTCGCCGCACCGCTGGTCCGCGTCGACCACGAGCCGGACGCCGGCCACAACATCAGCCTCGGCCGCACCGCCCGCCGCCACCATCTGCGCCTGCTGGACTTCCTGGAGGAGTGCCGGGCCCGCGGTGCCCGCTGAGGCTCAGTCCAGCGCCAGCACCCCCACCGTCTCCCCCTCGACCTTCTCCCCGTTCCTGCGGAAGCCCAGCCCCAGATAGAAGTTCTCCGGGCCGTGCTCTCCCCCGTGCCAGCTGACGAAGAGCTCCCTGCCGCCCCGGCGCCGGATCTCCTCCGCGACCGATTGCACCGCGAAACGCCCGTAGCCCCGGCCCTGCTCGCCCGCCGCGATGTTCAGGCGCCACAGACCGGAGCGGATCACCGTGCCGTCGAGTTTCCAGTCGATGTCGAAAAAGGCCATCAGGAAGCCGACGGGACGGTCGCCGTCCAAGATCAGCCGGGGCCAGGCGACGCCGGGATGGACGTATGCCTCCGCGAGGGACTTCACCACCGGTGCGACTGCGAATTCCTGCTCCGGCCGCACCTTGATGGCGAGAGCCGCGTCCACATTCGCGGGGGTGATTTCTTCGAGCTTGAGAGAAGTCCTTGTCGTCATCCGGGCAAAGTAAAACGGCCGGTCGACGGCGGGCCACTGAATTCCCGTCAGTCCAACTGCCGGTAACGGCCCCGGAAATACACCAGCGGACCGCCGTCCGCACTCGGCATCCGCGCCTTCAGCACCCGGCCGATCACCAGCGTGTGATCGCCCGCCGTAACCCGCTGCTCGGTCCGGCACTCCAGGGTGCCCAGCGCCCCGCCCACCAGGGGCGCGCCGGTCACCTCGCCGCGGACGTACGGAATGTCCTCGAAGAGCAGGCGGTCGCTGAGGCGGCCCTTCATCGCGAAGCGGCCCGCGATGTGCCGCTGGCTCTCGGAGAGCACCGACACCGCCCACAGGGGCTGCTCGTCGAGCAGGTCGTCCATGCGGGAACCCGTGCGCAGGCTGACCAGGACCAGGGGCGGGTCCAGGGAGACCGACAGGAACGCGGTCGCCGTCATGCCGGCGTTCTCGCCGGCCGGCGCCTGCGGGTCGTCCGGGTCCAGTGGCGGCTCCTGAGCGGTCACCAGGACCACGCCGCCGGCCAGCCGGGACATGACCGCGCGGAACTCGTCGTTGCTCACCCCCACAGCATGCCCGGAGGCCGGGGAGTGGGCGGGGACGGCTGAAGTCTTCAAAATGTCGGGAGCCACGTCCGGAACGCTAGTGTCAGCCGTGGGCGCGCCGCATCGGACCTCGGTCCGAGTAGGGTCGTAGGTCCGTGGACGGATTCGCTGTTTGTTCCCTGTGTTTCGGTAAGCACACAGGGGAAACGCGGAAACTCCACTCAAATGTTCACGTTCCTCTGTGACTTGAGTCACAAGACGCATGAATTGTTGACCCTGTGTACCGAGTGGGCAGCGCGCTGTGATTCAGTGGCGGAGGTGTCACTAGGGCATACGCAACGACTGGAACGACAGAAACGAACGTTACGCCGAAGACAACCCTTGATTCGCTGCGAAGTCTCGGGGGGAGGGCGAAGCATGGAGACCGAGTCGGAACCGTACGTCCGTCTTGCGTCCCTGCGACAGCTGCACCAGGTCATGGCCGACATGAACACGGCCCGCAGCCTGGCCGACACACTGCAGACCGTCGCCGACGGCGTGGTCACGGCACTCGGGTACGAGTTGGCGTGCGTCAACCTCGTGCGCCCGGACGGCGATCTCGTGGTCGCCGCCCTCGCGGGCAACCCGGCCGCCGAGGCCCTCATCACCGGCCGGGTCGGCTCCAGAGCCTCCTGGGAGCGGCGCCTGAACATGGGCGAGACCTGGGGTGACCTGGTCTTCATACCCCACACCGAGGGCTGGGTCCTCGACGACGACGACGTCCCGCAGTGGTACACCGACGGGCCCGCGCCCCGCTTCGAGGACGAGTGGCACCCCTCGGACCGGCTCTTCGCCCCCATGTACACGCCGGCGGCACCCGGCAGCGGCGGTCAGTGCGGCGAGCTGATCGGCGTCCTGTCCGTGGACCGGCCGCGCAACGGCCGGCGACCGGGCGCGTGGGGGCGCGAGGCGCTGCAGATGTACGCCTTCCAGGCCGCCATCGCGATCAGCAACGCGCGTCTACGTGCGAATATGCAGCGGGCACTGGTGCGCCTCGAGCGTGATCAGCAGGCCCTGAGGGCCAGTGAGGAATCCTTCCGGCAGGCGTTCGAATACGCACCCTCCGGCATGGCGATCGCCGAGATGGGCGGCGACCAGCACGGCCGGATCCTCAGGACCAACGACGCCCTGTGCCGCCTGCTCGGCCGCCCCGCCTCCGCGATGCGCCGCTACTCCTTCTCCGACCTCGTCCACCCCGAGGACATAGGCACCCTGCTGCGTACGTCGGCGGAGGGCGGCCGCGCGGAGCTGAGGCTCGGGCGCCGGGACGGGACGTACGTCTGGGTGTCCCTGCGCAACTCCGTCGTCGCCGACGCCGCCGACGGGCCCCGCTTCCTGCTCACCCACGTCGAGGACATCGAGGAACGCAAGCGGCGCGAGCTCCAGCTGGCCCACCGCGCCTCCCACGACTCCCTGACCGGCCTGCCCAACTCCGCGGAACTGCGCTCGCGGCTCTCCGCCCGGATCTGCCAGCGCCCCCAGTCGACGCACCCCGCCGCGGTCGACGCCATGGACCAGACCTACGGCCACCCCGCCTTCGACGCCAACGGCCACGGCTTCGACTACCGGCCCCCCGGCGCGGAGGCGTACGACGCCTACGACCACCACGTGCACACCGCCGCCCCCGAGGACGGCGTCCGCGACGACGGCACCAAGGGGCTCGCGGTCCTCTTCTGCGACCTCGACGGCTTCAAGTCGATCAACGACCGGTTCGGGCACAACGCGGGCGACGCGGTCCTCATCGAGGTCGCCCGGCGCCTCTCCAGGGCCGTGCGCGACGGCGACACGGTCGCCCGGCTCGGCGGCGACGAGTTCGTGATCCTCGCCGACGGACTCGGCCGCGCCGACGCGGCGGACCTCGCCGTACGCCTGCGCAACGAGATCATCCAGCCGATCCGCGCCGAGGGCCGGGCCGTCCGGGTGGGCGCCAGCTTCGGCATCGGATGGGCGCACTGCGGGATGACAGCCGACGAGGTCCTGAAGTCCGCCGACGAACGGATGTACGTCGAGAAACGATCTCGTCCCAAACAGCACAGACGTGCGGGGTGAATCCACGCCGTACGACCAGGTCAGCAGCCTGGTCACCGAGCTGATGCGATCCGAGTCACCCGTTTGGGGCACCGGGAGCGGGTAGGCTCGCAACTCTCACCTTGCATCGCATCAGCCCCGCACCTGTTGAGGAGTACGAAGGGATGACGCCCGGCAACAACGGCGCGAGTACGCCCGAGGACGACGACCCGTTCGGCTACCTCTACGCCGACGGCCAGGCCAACGGCGCCCAGCCGCCCTCCGGCGGTGGCTACGGCTACCCCAACTCGGTCAGCAGAGTGCGTGCGGTCGGCGAGCGCCAGTACGGGCAGCCGCAGCAGCAGACCGCGCAGTACGGGCAGTACGGCCAGCCGACGGCCCCGCAGCAGCAGGGCGCGTACGGCCAGCCGAACGCGCACTACACGGCGCCCGAGACCCTCCCCGGCGGGGCACCCACCGGGCGGCAGCCGGCCCAGGGCGGTGGCGGCCGTGGCCGCGGCCCCAACACCAAGGGGCTGCTGATCGGCGCGGTCGCGGTGGTCGCCGCGGTCGTGATCGGCATCGCGGTGGCCATGGCCAACGGCGACTCCGGCACCGACGACGACAAGGCCGGCGCCGAGGTCTCGCCCTCGTCCTCCGCCTCCGCGAGCCCCTCGCCCAGCGAGTCGTCCACGAGCGAGGCGAACGAGGCGGAACTGCCGACGATCGACGCCAAGGCCCTGAAACTCGGCGGCACCGCCGCCCTGGCCTCCGACGTCGAGGGCGCAGAGGCGGACGGCGGCGTCTACGTCGGCAACCTCAACCAGGTGGGCAACTCGGTGACCTGGACGGTCAACGGCATTCCCAAGGACGGCACGTACACCCTCTTCGCGCACTACAGCGCGGCCGGTGACGACCAGTCCATGACGCTCACCGTCAACGGCAAGGTCTTCGGCAGCAAGCTGAACCTGGGCAACTTCGCGCAAGCCGACGACGGCGACTTCGCCAAGGGCTGGACCAAGACCTACTCCTGGCCCACGCTCACCAAGGGCACCAACACGATCTCCGTCTCCTGTGAGAACGGCGACAAGTGCGACGTGCTGCTCGACCAGCTGTACCTGAAGGAGGGTCAGGTCAAGGACTGACCCTCAGGCGCGGTGGCCTCCCCGGTCACCGTGACCCGGCCCAGCAGGTCCTCGTACGCCGCGCGGTCGAACTCGCCGGCCACCGGGGCGAGGACGGTCGCCGCGGACAGCGCGACGGCACGGGCCAGCCGGTCGGGCCAGGTGAGGCCCTCGACCAGGGCCGAGAGCAGACCGGCCGACACCGAGTCGCCGGCGCCCGTGGGATTGCCGTGCATCCGGGCGGGCGGGGTGGCCCGCCAGCGGCCCTCCGGTGTCGCCGCGATCACGCCCTCCGCTCCCAGCGAGGCCACCACGGACTGCGCCCCCCGCCGCCGGGCGCCCTGAGTCGCCCTCAGCGGCTCGTGCGAACCGGTGAGTTCGGCCAGCTCGGCGGCGTTCGGCTTGATGATGTCCGGGCGGGCGGCGACCCCCCGGCGCAGCGGCTCACCGCTCGTGTCCAGCAGGACGGGTATGCCCACGGCCCGCGCCGTACGGACCAGGCCCGCGTACGCCCCCACCGGCACCCCCGGCGGCAGACTTCCGCACAGGGCCACCGCGTCGGCGTCGGCGACCAACTCCGAGTACGCCCGCTGGAAGGCGGACCACTCGGTGGGCGTGATGACGGGGCCGGGCTCGTTGAGCTGGGTCGTGTCACCGGTGCCGGCGTCCACGACGGCGACCGTACGGCGGGTGGTCCCGCGGACCGGTACGAGCGCGTCGGCCACCTGGGTGAGCCGCTCCCGTACGACACGTCCCGTCGCCCCGCCCACGAAACCGGTGACCGTCACCTCGTGGCCGAGGGCGGCCAGCACGCGGGCGACGTTCAGCCCCTTGCCGCCGGGGCGTTCCGTCACGTCGGTCACCCGGTGCGAGGCGTGCGGCCGCAGCGCCGGGACCCGGTAGGTGATGTCGAGAGCGGTGTTCAGCGTGACCGTGAGGATCACCTGTGCCGACCTCCCCCGAGTGGTGCAAGCGTGTGCGACTGATTCCGGAGGCCTGATCATGCCAAAAGGACGGCGACCGGCCCAGCCCTCGGGTCGGCCACCGTTCCTGTGCCGGGGGATGATTCAGGCCAGTGGGGGACCGACCACCCAATCGCCCTTGCGCATCACGCCCTTGAGGTCGAAGTCCGCGTCCAGCAGGACCAGGTCGGCGTCCTTGCCGGGCTCCAGGGAGCCCACCCTGTCGTGCAGGCCCAGGAGGCGGGCCGGGTTGGCGGACAGGGCGGCGACGACGTCCTCGACGGGGAGGCGGTCGATCGTCACCGCCCGCTTGAAGGCGCGGTCCTGGGTCAGGGTCGAGCCCGCGATCGTACCGCCCTCCACCAGGCGCGCCACGCCCTCGCTGACCTCGACCTCCAGCGGGCCGAGCATGTAGCGGCCGTCGCCGATGCCGGCGGCGTCCATCGCGTCCGTGATGAACGCCACCCGACCCGCGCCCGCGTGACGGAACGCCAGCTCAAGGGCGGCGGGGTGGAGATGGGTGCCGTCGTTGATGAGCTCCACCGTGACCCGCTCGTCCTCCAGGAGGGCGGCGATCGGGCCGGGGGAGCGGTGGCCGAGGACGGGCATCGCGTTGAAGAGGTGGGTGGCGACAGTCGCTCCCGCCTCGATGGCCTGAACCGTCTGTTCGTAGGTCGCGTCCGTGTGTCCCACGGCGGCGATCACACCGTGTGCGGCCAGCAGGCGTACGGAGTCCAGACCGCCGGGGAGTTCCGTGGCCAGGGTGACCATCCGCGCCTGGCCGCGTGCCGCGTCGATCAGCTTGCGCACCTCGGCCGGGTCCGGGTGGCGCAGCAGTTCCTCGGAGTGCGCGCCCTTGCGGCACGGGGAGATGAACGGGCCCTCGAAGTGGATGCCGGCCAGATCGCCCTGCTCGGTGAGCTCGCTCAGCAGGCCGGCCTGACGGACCAGCACGTCCATGTCGTCGGTGACGGTGGAGGCGACGAGGGTGGTGGTGCCGTGGACGCGGTGGGTGTGGATGGCTTTGAACACGTCGTCCAGGGGGCCGGAGAAGGAGGCCCCTCCTCCGCCGTGGTTGTGGATGTCGACGAAGCCGGGGACCAGCCAGTGGCCGGACACGTCGATCACCTGCGCGTGTTCAGGGGCGGCACCGGTGATGCGCCTGCCCTCGAGGGCGACCCGTCCGCCTTCGACGGTTCCTGTGGGCATGACCACGTTGGCACCGGCGAGCACCAGGGGGCTTCCGGCCGTCGCGGGCTGCGGAAGCGTTGTGGCTGGTCGCGCGGTTTCCCGCGCCCCTGCGGGCGTTGCCGTCACGCGGTTACCTCCGAACGGTCGATGGTGTGGTTGAGGAGATCCCAGGCCAGCAGGCCCGCGCCGAGGCATCCGGCGCTGTCGCCCAGGGCCGCCGGGACGATCGTCGGGATCTTCTGGAAGGTGACCCGCTCCCGGACGGCGTCCCGCAGCGGTGTGAAGAGCGTCTCCCCCGCCTCCGCCAGGCCGCCGCCGATGACGAGCGTGCGAGGGTCAAGGAGGGTGAGGGCGGTGACCAGGCCGTCGGCGAGGGCGTCCACGGCGTGCTGCCAGACCCGGACGGCGTTCGGGTCGCCGGACGTGACGGCCTTGGCGCAGTCCGCCGCGTCCGCCTCCGGATCCCCGCAGGCCGCCGCCCATGCCTCGCTGACCGCCGACGCCGATGCGAACCGCTCCAGACAGCCGCGCTGCCCGCACGGGCACGGGGTCCCGCCGGGACGTACGACCACATGGCCGATCTCGCCGGCGAAGCCGTGCGCGCCCGCCTCCACCCGGCCGTCGACGCCGATCGCGCCCGCGATGCCGGTGCCCAGGGCCACGAACAGGAAGCGGTCCGCGCCCCGGCCGGCGCCGATCCGGCCCTCGGCGAGCCCGCCCGTGCGGACGTCGTGGCCGAGGGCGACGGGGAGGCCGAGCCGCTCGGTGAGCAGCTCGCGCAGGGGTACGTCCCGCCAGCCCAGGTTGGCCGCGTAGGCGGCGATGCCGTGCGCCTCGTCGACGATGCCGGGTACGGCGACACCGGCGGCGGCCGCGGGCTCGCCCAGGTGCTGGACGCCGTGGGCGCGCAGGTCTGCGGCGAAGTCGAGGATGGCGGCGACCACCGCGTCGGGGCCGCGCTCGCGGCCGGTGGCCCGGCGGTCCTGGTGCAGCAGAGTGCCGTCCGCCCCGACCAGGGCAGCCTTCATCCCGGTGCCGCCCACGTCGAGGGCGATGACATGTCTCACGGGAACAGTGTGGCCCGTGGACCCACAAGAGGTCTAGTCCACTGCCCTGTCTTGGGGGTAGCGTGCGCCCCCAAGAGGGCCGAAAGAGGTCTAGTCCACACATGTGGTGTAGACCTTCATGCGGATAACGATCCATTGGTAGGCACAATCAGTTGTCCAGTAATCGGACACTCGCGAGGGAAGTGACGCTGTGCAGCGGCGGGCAGACAAGTCGATGACGATCGCCGGGAGGATCGCTGGGGTGTCCGTCCTGGGCATGACCGCGGCCCTCTCCGGATGCGGACTCACCGGAGGCTCCGACCACGTCACCCTGAGACTGGTCGCCGCCGACTACGGCGACAGCAGCGCCAACAGCTCCGAGAAGTACTGGGCCGAGCTCGTCGACGCGTACGAGAAGAAGCACCCGGACGTCACCGTCGACGTGACCGTCTACTCCTGGAACGACGTCGACGCCAAGGTCAAGGACATGGTCGACGCGGGCAAGGCGCCCGACCTGGCGCAGATCGGCGCCTACGCCGACTACGCGGCCGCCGACCAGCTCTACAAGGCGGACGACGTGCTCTCCATCACCACCCAGGCCGACTTCGTCCCCCAGCTCGCGCAGGCCGGCAAGGTGCGGGGCTCGCAGTACGGGATGCCGTTCGCCTCCTCCACGCGCCTGCTCTTCTACAACAAGACCCTCTTCGCCCAGGCCGGGATCACCCCGCCGACCACCTGGGCCGAGCTCGCCGAGGACGCCGAGGCGCTCAAGGCCAAGGGCGTGAAGTACCCGTACGCGCTGCCCCTCGGGCCCGAGGAGGCGCAGGGCGAGACCCTGCAGTGGCTGCTCAGCGGCGGGGGTGGCTACACCCAGACCGTCAGCAGCTACAGCCTCGACTCCACCGAGAACATCGAGACCTTCAACTGGCTGAAGAACGAGCTGGTCGGCAAGGGCCTCACCGGGCCGGTCGCGCCCGGCAAGCTGAATCGCGCGGACGCCTTCGCGGCCTTCGCCGCCGGTGACGTAGGCATGCTGAACGGGCACCCCTCCCTGATGAAGGCCGCCGAGGCGAAGGGCGTGAAGGTCGGCATGGTGCCGATGCCGGGCCTCGACGGCCCCAGCAAGGTCGCCATGGGTGTCGCCGACTGGATGATGGCCTTCCGGCAGAACGGGCACGCCGACCAGATCGGCGAGTTCCTCGACTACGTCTACAGCGAGAAGAACGTCCTCGACTTCTCCCGCGAGTACGACCTGCTGCCCGCCACCAACTCCGCCTCCCAGGTCATGAGCACGGCCAAGCAGGACGCCGATCTCCGGCCCTTCCTGGACGAACTCCCGCTCTCCCAGCTCTACCCCGTGGGACGGACCTCCTGGGCCCGGGTCAGCGCGTCCATCAAGAAGAGGATCGGCGCCGCCGTCAGCCCCTCCGGCAGCGCGGCCGCGGTCCTCGGCCACCTCCAGGCCACCGCCACGAGCGCGGAGAGCGCCACCGGCGAGTGAGCCGCTGTCGGCGGGCGGGGGTAGCGTGCGGGGCATGCAGGAAGAGCTGGAGCCGCGGGAGCGGGACATACTCGCCCTGGAGCGCCGCACCTTCCCCGGCCCCGGCGCGAAGGAACGGGCGATCCGCGAGGAACTGGACCTGTCCCCGGTCCACTACTACCAACTCCTGAACGCCCTCCTGGACGACCCGCGGGCCCTGGCCCACGACCCGGTGACGGTGAACAGACTGAGGAGAGTGAGGGAGGCGCGGCGGTCCGACCGCTAGAAAGTTAGGGTCGTCGCATGGGCAGCCAAGAGACGCACTCCACGGACCCCGCACCCACGACCCCGGCAGGCCGGGCCGCTCTGGCCGCGATCACCACCCGCCCCTCCGGAACCCTCGTCGCCCTCGACTTCGACGGCACCCTCGCCCCCATCGTCGAGAACCCCGAGGACGCCCGCGCCCACCCCGACGCCCTTACGGCCCTCCAGGCCCTCGCCCCTAAGGTCGCCGCCGTCGCGGTGATCACGGGCCGCCCCGCCGAGGTGGCCGTACGCAACGCGGGCTTCGCGGGAGCCGAGGGGCTGGACCGTCTGGCCGTCCTCGGCCACTACGGCGCCGAACGCTGGGACGCGGCCACCGGCGAGGTCACCGCCCCCGCCCCGCACCCCGGAGTCGCCGCCGCCCGCGCCGAACTCCCCGCCGTCCTCGAAGCCGCCGGGGACTGGCCCGGCGTCTGGGTGGAGGAGAAGGGCGGCCGGGCCGTCGCCGTCCACACCCGCCGCGCCACCGACCCCCAGGCCGCCTTCGACGCCCTGCGTGAACCCCTCACCGGCCTCGCCACCGGCCACGGCCTGATCGTCGAGCCCGGCCGGATGGTCCTGGAGCTTCGCCCGCCCGGCATGGACAAGGGCGTCGCCCTCCTCGAGCACATCCGTGAGACCGGCGCCGAGTCCGTGCTCTACGCCGGCGACGACCTCGGCGACCTCCCCGCCTTCGCCGCCGTGGAGAAACTCCGCTCCGACGGCGTCCCCGGCCTCCTGGTGTGCAGCGGCAGTGCCGAGGTCACCGAACTGGCGGCCCGCGCCGACCTCGTCGTCGACGGCCCCTCCGGCGTCGTACGACTCCTGCGGAACCTGGCCGGTCAGCTCGGCTGAAGCTCCCGCAGGGCGGTCAGCTGTTCCAGGAACCACTGGGCCGGAGGGAGCGCGGTCGCGGCGGCAGCCAGCCGTTTGGTGCGCTCGGCGCGCTCCTCCGGCTTCATCGACAGGCCCTCGTGCAGGGCACGGGCGGTCTCCAGGATGTCGTACGGGTTGACGACGATCGCGTCCTCGCGCAGCTCCCAGTACGCTCCCGCCTCCCGCGACAGCACCAGCGCGCAGCCCTCGTCGGAGACGACCGGGACCTCCTTGGCGACCAGGTTCATGCCGTCCCTGATGGGGTTCACGAGGGCCACGTCCGCGAGGCGGTAGGCGGCGAGGGAGCGGGCGAAGTCGTCCTTGAGGTTGAGGAGCACGGGGGTCCAGCCCGGGGTGCCGTAGCGCTCGTTGATCTCGTCCGACACCCGCCGCACCTCCGCCATGTAGTCCCGGTAGACCGCGAGGTCCTGACGGGACGGGTAGGCGAAGGCCACGTGCACGACCCGCTCGTGCCACTCGGGGTGGTCCTCGAGCAGCTGCCGGTAGGCCAGCAGTCCGCGCACGATGTTCTTCGACAGCTCGGTACGGTCCACCCGGACGATCGTCTTGCGCCCCGTCCCGCCGATCTCCGCGCGCAGCTCCGCCATGCGTTCCTCGACGTCTGCCGCGTGCGAACGGGCGCGCAGGAACTCCGCGTCGGCGCCGAGACTGTGCACGCCGATGTACGTACGGCGGCTGATCCGCTCGTCGCTCAGGTGCCCGATCGACCTGGGCCCGCCCGACTGCCACGCCGGAACCCAGCGATACGGGTCGAGCCCCTCGACGCAGTTCTGGAAAGCCGTCGCCCACGGCCAGGTCAGGAACGCCACCCGGTCCGCCCCGAGCATCCCCTCCATCAGCCGCTCCTGGATGTCGTCGGGCAGCATCCGGAAGAACGCCGGCGGCGCCCACGGAGTGTGCGAGAAGTGGCCGATGAGCAGGTCGGGGCGGAGTTCCCGGAGCATCCCGGGGACCAGACACAGGTGGTAGTCCTGCACCAGGACCGCCGCGCCGTCGGCCGCCTCCTCCGCCAGCGCCTCCGCGAAGGCGCGGTTGTAGGTCTCGTACGACGCCCACTGCCGCCGGAACTCCGTGTCGAAGACCGGCTCCAGCGGGGTCTGGTAGAGCAGATGGTGGACGAACCACAGGACCGAGTTCGCGATGCCGTTGTACGCGTCCTCGTGCACGTCGGCCGGGACGGGCAGCATCCGCACGCCCTCCTCGCCGATCCCGCGCCGGACCGCCTCCCGGTCGCCCTCGGACAGCGCCGAGCACACCCAGAGCGCGCCCGCGTCCGGGCCGATCGCCGACAGACCGGAGACCAGGCCGCCGCCCCCGCGTTTCGCGTGCAGCGAGCCGTCCTCGCCGACCGTGTAGGAGACGGGGCCGCGGTTGGACGCGACCAGCACCTCAGCACCCCGAGCAACAGCACCGTGCATGGAAGCCATACGCCACAACCTAGCCCGGTCGGTAAACGCTCAAACGTACGGTCGCCCCCTGTGGACGGGCCGTATCCAGCCGTATACGGCCCGCCCGTGCCGTTACGCGACCTTGCGCGCCGCGTACTCCGCGATCTCCGCCATCGGCGGCCGTTCCTCCATGTCCACCGAGTAGGTGCGCGGCTCGAAACCGTCGGCGCCGCGCTCGAACTGGGTGAGGGAGGGACGGATGAGATGGCCGCGCGCCAGGCGGAGCTGGGCGGTGCGGTAGATCGCCGCGGCCATCCGGCCGAGCGCCTGCCCGTCCTGGTGGCGGTGCTTGCGCACCCCCACGTCCACCTGGGCCAGCGCGTCCAGCCCCACCAGGTGCAGCGCGTCGACCAGCATCCCCAGCTCCACCCCGTACCCGACGGGGAACGGCAGCTGCTCCAGCAGGCCGCGGCGGGCCGCGTACTCACCGCCGAGCGGCTGCACGAAACCGGCCAGCTGCGGCCAGTGCATGTTGAGCAGGGGCCGGGCCATCAGCTCGGTGACCCTCCCGCCCTGGCCGGCCGCGCCGCCCAGGGGACGGTCGTACATGCCCTTCACCAGGTCCACGCCCGGGTCGGTGAGCAGCGGGCCGACGATGCCCGAGACGAAGTCCGAGGAGAACTCCCTCAGGTCGGCGTCGATGAAACAGACGATGTCCCCGCTCGTGACGAGCAGGGAGCGCCACAGGACCTCGCCCTTGCCGGGCACGGCCGGGATGCGGGGCAGGATCGCGTCGCGGTGCACGACCCGCGCGCCGGCCGCGGCGGCGACCTCGGACGTGCGGTCGGTCGATCCCGAGTCGACGACGACGATCTCGTCGACGAGCGGAACCTGCTGCATGAGGTCGTGACGGATGATGGCGACGATGTCGCCGACCGTCTCCTCCTCGTTCAGCGCGGGCAGGACGACGGACACCGACTGACCCGTGGCGCGTTTCGCGGACAGGACGCGGTGCAGCGGACGATCTGTCACGGACCAGGAGCGGGTGGCCAGCCAGCGCTCGACTTCTTCCAGCACAGTCAGCGGCTCCTCACTGTCGTGATCACACCGGGTGCACGGCAGGTGACCGTGTGATCCATCTCGCGGTTCGGACGACTCTCTCAACTGTCCTGGCCTTCGGTTACAGTCTTGAACAACGCGGATGACCATCGCATGTCCGGGGTCATCAGGCGTTCGACGTTCAACAACCGCATACCGCTCATCCAGAGGGGCAGAGGGATACGGCCCGATGAAGCCCCGGCAACCCTCCAGCCGGTCTGACCACGTCGTCGTGGTGAGGCTCCCGGCTAGGGAAGGTGCCAAATCCGTCTCACGGCGAGATGCGTCGTGAGGAAGATGAGGAGAAAGGGCCTCGCCTCACATGGCTGCGCAGACTGTTGCAAGCACCACCGACTCCACCACCGTCGACCTCGGCCCCGCCGCGGCCCTGAGCTGCCGCGAATGCGGCCACCGCGTCCCCCTCGGCCCGGTCTTCGCCTGCGAGGAGTGTTTCGGCCCGCTCGAGATCGCGTACGACTTCTCCTCCTACGAAACCGAGGAGCTCCGCAAGCGCATCGAGGCGGGACCCGCGAACATCTGGCGTTACGCGCCGCTGCTGCCCGTCCCGGCCGACGTGGCGGACAAGCCCAACATCAACCCCGGTTGGACCCAGCTCGTCCAGGCCGACAACCTCGCCCGTGAACTCGGCGTCGACCCCGGCAAGCTCTTCGTCAAGGACGACTCCGGCAACCCGACGCACTCCTTCAAGGACCGGGTGGTGGCGCAGGCCATCGAGGCCGCCCGCGCGTTCGGCTTCACCACCCTCTCCTGCTCCTCCACCGGCAACCTCGCCGGCGCCGTCGGCGCCGCCGCCGCCCGCGCCGGCTTCCGCTCCTGCGTGTTCATCCCGCACGACCTGGAGCAGGGCAAGGTCGTCATGGCCGCCGTCTACGGCGGCGAGCTCGTCGGTATCGAGGGCAACTACGACGACGTCAACCGCTTCTGCTCCGAGCTCATCGGCGACCCGGCGGGCGAGGGCTGGGGCTTCGTCAACGTCAATCTGCGGCCGTACTACGCCGAGGGCTCCAAGACCCTCGCGTACGAGATCGCCGAGCAGCTCGGCTGGCGGCTCCCGGACCAGCTCGTGGTCCCGATCGCCTCGGGCTCGCAGCTCACGAAGATCGACAAGGGTCTGCAGGAGCTGATCAAGCTGGGTCTCGTCGAGGACAAGCCGTACAAGATCTTCGGCGCGCAGGCGGAGGGCTGCTCCCCGGTGTCCGTGGCCTTCAAGGCGGGCCACGACGTGGTCCGTCCCCAGAAGCCGAACACCATCGCCAAGTCGCTGGCGATCGGCAACCCGGCGGACGGTCCTTACGTCCTCGACATCGCGCGGCGTACGGGCGGGGCCGTGGAGGACGTGACGGACGAGCAGGTCGTGGACGCGATCAAGCTGCTGGCGCGGACCGAGGGGATCTTCGCGGAGACCGCCGGTGGGGTGACCGTGGGTGTGACGCGCAAGCTGATCGAGAACGGCCTGCTGGACCCGACGCTGACGACCGTCGTGCTCAACACCGGTGACGGTCTGAAGACGTTGGACGCGGTGGCCGGGACGGGGCTCACGGCGACGATCCGCCCCAACCTGGAGTCGTTCCGCGAGGCTGGTCTCGCGTAAGAGCGGCCCGTCCCCAGACAGACACCCGACCGGAGGTCACATCGTGAGCGTCAACGTCCGCATCCCCACCATCCTGCGTACCTACACCGGCGGGCAGGCCGAGGTCTCCGCCGAGGGGGCGACCCTCGGCGAGGTCATCGCCGATCTGGAGAAGAACCACACCGGCATCGCCGCCCGTGTCCTGGACGACCAGGGCAAGCTGCGGCGGTTCGTCAACGTGTACGTGAACGACGACGACGTGCGCTTCGAGCAGGGGCTGGAGACGGCCACTCCGGACGGTGCGGGCGTGTCGATCATTCCCGCCGTCGCCGGCGGCTGAGTCGTGATTGACCTTTGGTCAGTACCGGCCGGTAGTAACCGTCGGTAACAGTGATTACCGAGAGTTCATCGAATTGCCCCCTCCGTGAGAGAAGCGGAGGGGGCAATTCAGTGTGGTTGAGCGCGGTACAGTTGGGGAACCGGGTCGCGAAACCCTGATCCGGAGCCTTTGATTTCTGCCCTGGCCCGACAAGAAGCAGCCAAAGTGTGTGTCTCTTGTGTGGCATTTGTGGCTTTTGCGGGGCCCGACTTGCCCTGAATTCTGGCGAATTCTCGCCACATTCCGGATCGCGTGCGTCCAGAATTCTCGTCCGACTGACCTGTTGCAGACGGCAGTTGGACAGATACATTCAGCCGCGGTCGACGCGTTCCGGCGCACGCCCCCAACCAACTGGGGGGTGAGGTCTGACCCGGATCCGCGAAGTGTGGATCTGTGCAAGGGCCAGTAATAGGGGAGTTAGGCATGGCTCAGGGCACCGTCAAGTGGTTCAACGCGGAGAAGGGGTACGGCTTCATCGCGGTCGACGGTGGTGCGGATGTTTTCGTCCACTACAGCGCGATCCAGATGGACGGGTACCGCACCCTGGAAGAGGGCCAGCGGGTCGATTTCGAGATCTCGCAGGGTCAGAAGGGGCCGCAGGCGGACATGGTCCGGCTGGCGACCGGCTGAAGCACGCGCCGACTGAGAGCGCACTTTCTTTGTACGGACTCTGTACGCGGTCCGTACATGATCGAGGGGCTCGTACCTCCCGGGTACGAGCCCTTCGGCGTGCCCGGCGTCAGGGGTGGCAAGTGGTCCGCATCCGGGAGAGGCGCTTGCACTCGACCATGCCGAGTGCTAATCATTGCGTTAGCACTCTGAAGGTGAGAGTGACAAAGAAGGACCGGGTCGGTGAGGCCCGCAGGCCAGGTGGGGCAAGGAACCACGCGGCATTGCGAGCCGTCCGTCGCGGGCGCGGGCGCGGTCCGAAGGAATCACCCCCAGTCCTGGAGGGACCACTTCACATGGCCAAGATCATCGCGTTCGACGAGGAGGCGCGGCGCGGCCTCGAGCGCGGCATGAACCAGCTCGCGGACGCCGTCAAGGTGACGCTCGGCCCCAAGGGCCGCAACGTCGTCCTCGAGAAGAAGTGGGGCGCCCCCACGATCACCAACGATGGTGTGTCCATCGCCAAGGAGATCGAGCTCGAGGACCCGTACGAGAAGATCGGCGCCGAGCTGGTCAAGGAAGTCGCGAAGAAGACGGACGACGTAGCCGGTGACGGCACGACGACCGCGACCGTCCTGGCCCAGGCCCTGGTCAAGGAAGGCCTTCGCAACGTCGCCGCCGGCGCCAACCCGATGGCCCTCAAGCGCGGCATCGAGAAGGCCGTCGAGGCCGTCTCCGGCGCCCTGCTGGAGCAGGCGAAGGATGTCGAGACCAAGGAGCAGATCGCTTCCACGGCCTCCATCTCCGCCGCCGACACCCAGATCGGCGAGCTCATCGCCGAGGCCATGGACAAGGTCGGCAAGGAAGGCGTCATCACCGTCGAGGAGTCCCAGACCTTCGGTCTGGAGCTGGAGCTCACCGAGGGTATGCGCTTCGACAAGGGCTACATCTCGGCGTACTTCGCCACCGACATGGAGCGTATGGAGGCCGTCCTCGACGACCCGTACATCCTGATCGCGAACTCCAAGATCTCGAACGTCAAGGACCTGCTCCCGCTCCTGGAGAAGGTCATGCAGTCGGGCAAGCCGCTGCTGATCATCGCCGAGGACGTCGAGGGCGAGGCCCTGTCGACCCTGGTCGTCAACAAGATCCGCGGCACCTTCAAGTCCGTCGCGGTCAAGGCCCCGGGCTTCGGCGACCGCCGCAAGGCGATGCTGAACGACATCGCCATCCTCACCGGCGGCGAGGTCATCTCCGAGGAGGTCGGTCTCAAGCTCGAGAACACGACCCTCGACCTGCTGGGCAAGGCCCGCAAGGTCGTCATCACCAAGGACGAGACCACCATCGTCGACGGTGCCGGTTCCTCGGACCAGGTCGCGGGCCGTGTGAACCAGATCCGCGCCGAGATCGAGAACAGCGACTCGGACTACGACCGCGAGAAGCTGCAGGAGCGCCTGGCGAAGCTCGCGGGCGGCGTGGCCGTGATCAAGGCCGGTGCCGCCACCGAGGTGGAGCTCAAGGAGCGCAAGCACCGCATCGAGGACGCCGTCCGCAACGCGAAGGCCGCCGTCGAGGAGGGCATCGTCGCCGGTGGTGGCGTGGCGCTCATCCAGGCGTCCTCCGTCTTCGAGAAGCTGGACCTCGAGGGTGACGAGGCGACCGGCGCCAACGCCGTGCGCATCGCGCTCGAGGCCCCGCTGAAGCAGATCGCCGTCAACGCCGGCCTCGAGGGCGGCGTGGTCGTGGAGAAGGTGCGCAACCTGACCCCGGGGCACGGCCTGAACGCCGCGACCGGCGAGTACGTCGACCTGGTCAAGGAAGGCATCATCGACCCGGCGAAGGTGACCCGCTCTGCCCTGCAGAACGCCGCCTCCATCGCCGCGCTCTTCCTCACCACCGAGGCCGTCATCGCCGACAAGCCGGAGAAGGCCGCGGCCCCGGCCGGCGGCGGCATGCCGGGCGGTGACATGGACTTCTGATCGACCTGACGGTTGATCGCCTGTCCTTCGGACCGAGGGCGGTATCCCCTGGCTACGGCTGGGGGTGCCGCCCTCGGGCGTTTCAGCTGCCGCTGCCGACTGTTGAGGGCCAGACCGGTCCACCGACCAGGGACGGGTGCCGGAGGCACACCGCTGGTCATCGCCGATCCGCCGGCGGACGCGACGGCCCGCACAGGGAGCCGAACTCCGGCTGGGTCACTCCTTCAGTCCGGGAGCCGCGGCGCCGATCAGGATGGACATGTTGCCCCCCGGGTGGCGGTTCTCGTACATCAACTGGTGCACACCGGGGGTGTCTTCGAACGGGACGACCATGGACAGGCAGGGGTCGAGCTGCCCTTGCGCGACCAGTTCCGTGACCGCCCGGAACTGTGAGGTGTTCGCCCCGTGCGAACCCTGCAGCCGCTTCTGCCGCATCCACAGGAACCGCAGGTCGACATCGGCGGCGTAGCCGCTGGTGGCCCCGCACGTGACCACCATGCCCGCGTTGTCGCAGACGTACATCGAGGTCGGAATGGTGTCCTCGCCCGGGTGTTCCAGGACGATCCTGGGTGAGCGGCGCTCGCCCAGGATGTCCCAGATGCGTTTGCCGAACGCCCGGACGCCGGCCAGCCAGGTGGCGAACGCGGCCCCGTCGGAAGCGGACGGGATCCGCCCCCAGTGGTCGAAGTCGTTCCGGTTGATCACCCCCTTCGCGCCCAGGCGGAGACAGTGCTCCTCGTTCGAGGGGTCGGAGATCACCGCGATGGGGATGCCGCCGAACTGCCGGACGATCTGGATCGCCATCGAGCCCAGGCCGCCCGAACCGCCCCAGACAAGAACAGGGTCGCCGGGCTCGACCACGTGCGGCTGCCAGCCGCGCAACTGCCGGTAGACGGTGCTGGCCGTGAGCAGAAAGCTGCCCGCCTGCTCCCAGGTCAGCCCGGCCGGTTTGGGATGGCACTGGTACTCGTCGACCACGGTGAACTGTGCGAACGTGCCGTAGTTGGTCTCATACCCCATGGCCAACGCGGATTTCGAGGTCATCGGGTCCGCGCCCATCCGGATGTCGGCGGCCTTCTCGTCCCAGATCCCCGGCGAGATGACGATCGCATCGCCGACCTTCACCTGGCTGACGCCCTCGCCCACGGCCCAGACCACACCGGCGCCGTCCGACCCGCCGATGTGGAAGTCCTCCTTCGCCCCCAGCCGCTGCCGGTCGGCGATCACGTCGGCCGGACTGCCCAACGCGGCCCAGATGTTGTTGTAGTTGACCCCGGCCGCCATCACCTTGACGAGCACCTGGCCGGGTCCCACCTCGGGTACCTCGGTGGTCTCGATGCAGATCGCCTTCTCCGGCGGGCCGTAGCGCTCCGGCCGGATCATCGCGGCGTACATGTACTTCGGGACGACTCCCAGCGGGGGGAGCTGCCCGGGCTCGTAGATCTCACGCATGGTGTACTGCTCCTTCGTCGGCTTGATATCGGTCCACGGCGGTCGCCCGGCGGCGATTCAGCTACCTCATGCTCTGGACGGGCCGTCGCTCCATCAGCTCGACGAGGCTCTTCGGCCGCATGTCCGTCCAGTTTTCTTCGATGAATTCCTGGCACGCCGCACGGCTCGCTTCGCCGTGAGCGACCGACCAGCCGGCGGGGATCTCCGCGAACGACGGCCACAGTGAGTACTGGCCTTCGTGGTTGAGCAGGACATAGTAGGTTGCGTCGTCGCGCTCGAACGGGTTCGTCATGACGGTTTCTTCGCTTTCTTTTGTTCGGATGATGGGCGCGGAAGGAACTGTGGCGCGAGGCCGGAAAACCTATGCGGCGCTGCCGATCAGAGCACTGACAACGGCTTCCTTCTGGTCTGTGAGGTAGAAGTGGCCGCCCGGAAACACCTGGAGACCGAACTCACTGTTCGTGCGGTGGCGCCATGATTCCGCTTCGTCAACCGTGACCTTCGAGTCGCGGTCTCCCGTGAAAACGGTGATGGGACAGTCGAGTACGGCGTCGGACGATGAGCGGTACCGCCAGATGGCCATGTAGTCGTTGCGGAGGACACGGAACATCATCTGCCGGATTTCCGGGTGGTCCAGCAGTGCGGGATCGGTGCCGGCCATCGCCCCGATCTCCGCGGCAAGGCCCTCGTCGGTGATGTCGAACATCTGCTCGGGCCGCGCCGACGGCTCGGCCCGCCCCGAGAGAATCACGTTCCGTGGCGAGATACCGGCCTTCTGTTCCAGTCGGTGGGCCACTTCGAAGGCGATGATGGCACCCATGCTGTGGCCGAAGAGGACCATTGGCTTGTCGGTCAGGGACTGGAGCTCCGTGAAGATTCCGTCCGCCAGCCGGCCGATGTCCGGGACTCCTTCCTCGGCCAGCCGGTCCTGTCGCCCGGGATACTGCACGGCCAGCACTTCCACGGATGGTGCGAGAGCCGCGGAGAACGGGAAGTAGAAGCTGGCCGCTCCCCCTGCGTGGGGGAAGCAGACAAGACGTACCGAGTTTTCCGAGGCCGGATGGAAGCGGCGCAGCCAGACGCTGTTGTCAAAGGGCACCGAAGAATCTCCTGTTCTGGCTTTCATGTGAAAGGGTTTTTCTGCCGTTCATGCGTCCGGGCCGTCTCCCCGATTCCTGGGAATCCGCCGCAGTTTGGGGCGAGGCCGAGCAGGAGACCGTGATTCCAGGCGACGTGCCAGTTCGGCGACGGTGGGGGCCTGGAAGAGGTCGCGGACGGTGAGGTCGAGGCCGAGGTCGTTACGGACGCGGTTGACGAGCTGGGCGGCGAGGAGGGAGTGGCCGCCGAGGGCGAAGAAGCTGTCGTCCGCTCCGACTCGTTCGACGCCCAGGGTGTGGGCGAACTGGGTGGCGAGTGCCTGTTCGCGGGGGGTGTCGGGGGCCCGGTAGGTGTCGGTGGAGGTGTAGTCGGGCCGGGGGAGCGCGGTGCGGTCGAGTTTGCCGTTGCGGGTCAGTGGCAGGGCGTCGACCGTCATGAACGCGGACGGGATCATGTAGTCGGGGAGGAGCCCGGCCAGGTGCTCGCGCAGCGTCCCGCCGGGGAGTGTGCCGCCGTCGACGGGGACGGTGTAGGCGACCAGGCGTCGGTCGCCGGGTTGGTCCTCGCGGATCACGACGGCTGCCTGCGCCACCGAGGGGTGTCGGGTGAGGGCGGTTTCCACTTCGCCGCATTCGATGCGGAAGCCGCGCAGCTTGACTTGCTGGTCGGCTCGGCCGAGGTAGTCCAGTTGTCCGTCATGGCGCCATTTGGCGAGGTCTCCGGTCCGGTACATACGGCTGTCCGCCGGTCCGAAGGGGTCGGCCACGAAGCGCTCCGCGGTGAGCGCGGGCCGGTTGAGGTAGCCGCGGGCGACTCCGGCTCCCGCGATGTACAGCTCGCCGGTGACGCCCACCGGTACCGGCCGCAGACCCTCGTCCAGTACGTGGACTCGGGTGTTCGCGATCGGCCGGCCGATCGGCGGCACCACCGACCCGGACAAAGGGCCACTGATGGTGGAGCACACCGTGGTCTCGGTCGGACCGTAGACGTTGAGCATTCGGGTAGTGGCGGACCAGCGCTCGACCATGTCCGGAGGGCAGGCCTCGCCGGCGACCGCGAGATTCGTTCCGACGGGCAGGCCTCCTGCGGGGATGACCGCCAGTGCCGACGGCGGCAGCGCACAGTGGTCGATGCCCCACTCGGCGACCAGTTGCGCGAGGTCGGGGCCGGGGGCCAGCCGGTTCGCCGGAGGTATCACGAGTGTCGCCCCGGACAGCAGCGCCCGGAATATCTCGCTGATCGAAGCGTCGAAAGTGGGCGGGGCGAATTGGAGCACCCTGCTGTCCGGCCCGATCGCGGACCGCTCGATGAGTGTTGTCACCAGGTTGACGGCGTTGCTGTGGGGGGTGGTGACGGCTTTGGGGGTGCCGGTGGAGCCGGAGGTGTAGATGATGTAGGCGAGGTTCTGCGGGTGGAGGGGTGTGGTGCGGTCGGCGTCGGTGAGGTCGTGGGTGGGCAGTTCGGCGAGTTTTGCGGTGATGGCGGGGTCGTCGAGGTGGATGGCGGGGATGCCGGCGTCGGGGATCAGACCGCTGATGCCGGTGTCGGTGAGGATGACGGCGGTCCGGGTGTCGTGCAGCATGTGCGTGAGCCGGTCGGCCGGATGGCCCGTGTCCAGGGGGAGATAGGCGGCTCCGGTCTTCAGTACCGCGAGGACGGCGGTGACCAGGGCCGCCGTGCGGGGCAGTGCCAGGGCGACCACGTTCTCCGGGCCGATGCCCTGGGCCCGCAGCAGCCGTGCCAGCGCGTTGGCCGCCGTGTTCAGGTCGTCGTACGACCGTTCTCCCGCGCTGGTGATCAGTGCGGTGGCGTCGGGTGAGCGGCGTACCTGCTCCTCGAACAGCTCCGGCAGGGTGGCGTCGGGTACCTGCGCGGCTGTGTCGTTCCACTCCACGAGGACGCGTTCGCGCTCTTCCCCGGAGAGCAATTCGATCGCACTTACCCTGCGGTCCGGATCGGCCACGACCGCGTCCAGTACCCGCACCAGGCGCTCGGCCAGGGCCTCCACCGTCACCGCGTCGAACAGGTCCGTCCGATACGACACCCCACCCTGCACACCAGCCGGCTCACCGGCCTCATCACGCAACTCCGTGATCCTGAAGGCGAGGTCCGTTTTGGCGGTGTCGACTCCTGAGGCCCAGGGCTCGACATTGATTCCGGGCAGTGTGAATTCCGCAGCGGGAGAACTCCTGTGGGAGAGCAGGATCTGGTAGAGGGGGTGGTGGGCCAGGGTGCGCGGGGGGTTCAGGATTTCCACCAGCCGCTCGAACGGGATGTCCTGGTGGTCGAAGGCGTCGAGGTTCACCGCACGGACCCGTTCCAGCAGTTCGCCGAAACTCGGATCTCCCGACACATCACCCCGCATCACGAGGGTGTTCACGAAGAATCCGACCAGGCCCTCCAGGTCCGCGTCGGGTCGGTCCGCGACCGCCACACCCAGCGGCACGTCCACTCCCGCGCCCGACCGGTGCAGCACCACCAGCAGGGCTGCCTGCAGCACCATCGACACCGACGCGCCCCGCGCACGGGCCAGTTCCACCAGCCCGCGGTGCACTCCCGCGTCCGCCTTGAACCGCACCGAGCCGCCCTCGGTCCCGGCGACCTCCGGATACTGCCGGTCCACCGGCAGTTCCACCCGCTGCGGCAGCCCTTCCAGAGCCCGCCGCCAAAAGGCCGACTGCACGGCCATCAGACTGTCCGCATCACCCTCCGCACCCAGCAGTTCCCGCTGCCACACCGCGAAATCCGCGTACTGGACCGGCAGTTCGCTCCACGCCGGAACCGCCCCGGCCGACCGTGCCTGGTAAGCCGCACCGAGATCACCCAGCAACGGCCCCATCGACCAGCCGTCGGCCGCGATGTGGTGCACCACCACGACCAGCACGTGTTCCCGCGGACCCACCGCGAACAGCCAGGCCCGCAGCGGCACGTCCACCGCGAGATCGAAGCGATGCCCCACCACCTGCCCGACCGCGGCTTCCACCGCGTCTTCGGAAGGCAGTTCGACCACGCTCAGCAAACCATCGGGGACCTCGTCCAGAACCCGCTGGAAAGGCTCGCCCTCCGCCTCCGCGAACACCGTCCGCAACACCTCGTGCCGGCCCACCACATCCCCCAGGGCCACACCCAGCGCATCCCGGTCCAACACCCCCGACAACCGCACCACCACCGGAATGTTGTACGTCGGAGCCGGACCCTCCAACCGGTCCAGAAACCACAACCGACGCTGCGCGAAGGACAGCGGAGCCCGCTCAGGTCGCACCGTGTTCCGCAGGGTCGGCCGGCCATCGTCCTCGTTTCCCGCACGACGGGCCAGCCCCGCAACCGTCGGCGCCTCGAACACATCACGGACGGTCAGACGCACACCAAGCCGCGCACGCATCCGGTTGACCAATTGGACAGCGAAGAGGGAGTGGCCGCCGAGGGCGAAGAAGTTGTCGTTGACACCGACTCGTTGAATTCCGAGTACGTCGGCGAACAGGCCTGCCACCGCTTCTTCGCGAGGGGTGCTCGGTGTCCGGTGTGCATCGGGCGTGCTGTATTCCGGCTGGGGCAGCGCTGCCCGGTCCAGTTTTCCGTCCCGCGTCATCGGCAGGGCGTCCATCACGACGAACGCGGAGGGCACCGTGTATTCCGGGAGAAGTCCGGCCAGGTGCTCCCGCAGCGTCCCGGAGTGTGGGACGGCGCCCTCGGTGGGGACGGCGTAGGCGACCAGGCGTGGTTCGCCGGGCCGGTCCTCGCGTACGACGACGGCTGCCTGTGCGATGGAAGGGTGCCGGGTGAGGGCGGCTTCCACTTCGCCGGGTTCGATGCGGAAGCCGCGGAACTCGACCTGCTGGTCGGCCCGGCCCAGGAACTCCAGCTCTCCGCCTTCCCGCCACAGCACCACGTCACCGGACCGGTACATGCGGCTGTCGGCGGGTCCGAAGGGGTTGGCGACGAACCGCTCCGCCGTCAGTGCCGGTCGGTTGAGGTAGCCGCGGGCCACTCCGGCTCCCGCGATGTACAGCTCACCGGCGACACCCGTCGGCACCGGACGCAGACCGTCGTCCAGGACGTACACCTGCAGGTCCGCAAAGCCGCGGCCGATGGCACTGGCTGCTCCGGCCGCGGCATCGGACCGGGTCAGCGACCTGCTTGTCGCGTGGACGGTGGTCTCGGCCGAGCCGTAGGCGTTGACCAGTTCGGGTGAGCGGTCGGGGAAGAGGTCGTACCAGCCCTTCAGCCGCGCGGGGTCGGGTTTCTCGCCGCCGAGGACCACATACCTCAGGGAGAGATTCCGGCGGAGTTCGGGAGACCTGCGGGCCTCCTCGGTCAGCTGGTGGAATGCCATGGGTGTCTGGGACAGGACGGTGACGCGTTCGCGTACGAGGAGTGCGAGGAACTCATCCGGCGAGCGGCTCACGTCGTCCGGGACCAGGACGAGCCGGGCGCCGTTGAGCAGTGCGCCCCACATCTCCGACACCGAGACCTCGGAGGCGAAGGAGTGGAAGAGCGTCCAGGTATCGCCGGCGTCGAGATCCAGGCGAGGACGGTAGCCGTCGACGAGTCGAGCGACGTTCTGGTGCGACACCACGACGCCCTTGGGCTTTTCGGCCGATCCGGACGTGTACATGAGGTACGCGGGGTTCGCGGGATGGAGCGGACGGATCCGTTCGGTGTCCTCCAGATCAGTGCCGGGAAGCCCGGCCAGCTCCGTCCGGACCGCGTCGTCGTCGAGATCCAGGCGGGTCGGCTCGCCGGGCCGTACCGGGACAGTCTGCCCGGTGGTCACCAGCAGCATCGGCCGGGCGTCGGCGAGCAGGAACGCGAACCGGCTCTTCGGAAGAGACGGGTCCAGCGGCAGGCAGGCCGCACCCGCCTTGAGGACCGCGAGCTCTGCCACGACCATGTCGGCTGTTCTCGGCAGCGCCAGGGCCACGACCTGTTCGGGGCCCGCCCCACGGGAGACCAGCAGCCTGGCGAGACGGTTCGACCGTTCGTTCAGTTCCCCGTAGCTCAGCCCGTCCGCGACGGAACCGACCGCCGGCGCCTCGGGTGACCTGGCGGCCCGAGCCTGGAAGAGCTGCGGCAGGGACGCCTCGGGCACGCGCCGCACCGGACCGTTCAACGCGGCGAGGATCTCCTGCTGTTCCGCCCCCGAGAGCGTGACGAGACTGCCGACGCGGACGGAAGGATCCGTCGCGGCGTCCACCATCTGCTCCAGGAACTGCACAAAGCGTTCGGGCCGCAGGCCCGGGTGTCCGGTGGGCAGTGCGTTGTTGACTTCGAAGTCCACGCGGACAGGGCTGCCGTCGGAACGGTCGTAGACCGATATCGCAAGGCCCTCGACCCGCCGCAGCGAGACGTTGCGGGTGGCGGTGGCGTGTCCGTCGAACTGCGTGGAGTAGTCGAAGGCCATGATGTTGACCACGGGACCGAATCCCCGCCCGACCCGGCCGGAGTTCAGTTCGCGCCGCAGGTCCTCGCCGCGGTAGCGCTGGTGCCTGACGAGTTCCGAGACCCCACGTGAAGCCTGCTCGACTAGGGCGGCCACCGGCATGTCGGGGCGCACGTCCAGTCGCAGCGGGAGGACGTTGACCATCATTCCCGGAGTGGTACGTGCCGTGGGAGTGACACGGCCGGTGACGGGCACGTCCAGGACCACGTCCTGGACCCCTGTCCAGCAGTGCACGTAAGCCGCGGCCGTGGCCAAGAGGAACCGGGAGTGACTCGTTCCGGCTGACGCCGCGGCGGCGCGGACGCGCTCGGTCAGGGACCGTGGCACAAAGGCGGTCTGCCGCCGGTGGTCCGAGACCGATGCCGTCGGCGGAGCCATGAACGGATGGGTCTGGAGTTCTCCGGAGAGCTTGTCGAGCCAGTGCGCCCGGTCGCTGGAGAACTCCTCCGAGTTCCTGTAGTCGTCCTCCTCGTCCAGCACATCGAGGAACGATCCGAACCAGGCCCGCGGACGGTCGGTCTGGTTCATCGTCGCCGTGTAGACCTCTGCGACCCTACGGGCGAGGAGCGATCCGCCGACGCCGTCGATGACGATGTGGTGGTAGCTCTGGTACCAGAAGAACCGGTCCGCGGCGGCGCGGAACAGCGCGAAGGTGAACAGCGGCTCGGTCGAGGTGTCGATGTCCCGTGCGAGGTCCTCGCGCATCCACGACTCGGCGGCGGCGCGGGGATCGGCCTCCGAACCGACGTCGAGAAACCGCATGGACCAGTCCGCGTGCTCGCTGACGAACTGCTGGGGCAGTCCCGATGTGGTGTCGAGATTGACGCGGATTCCGTCTGCCTCACTCACCGCCACACGCAGCGCGGCTTCGAAAGCGACCGGATCGACGGGACCGTGGATCTCGGTGTACTCACCCGCTCTGAATATCGTGCCGCCGGAATTCATTTCCTCGACGACCCAGACACCGCTCTGCGCGGACGACAACTGCCGCCGGCCTTCGGACGAACTGATCTCAGGGTTCACAGGTTCAACAAGGTTCATGGGGTTCATGCGGTTCATGAGGGCGCTCTCTTCGAGGTTGGCGGGAGCGGTGTCGGACAGGCCGGCGGGGGGTGTCGGTCACCGCGCCAGGTGGTCGGCGATGTGCTTTGCCATCTCGGTCGGGTGAGGGGGGCTCAGCATGTCGTCGTGCCGGCAGGCCATGTCGTGTGCCGTGATCCGCCCGGTGACGTGCTTCCGCCATATGTGGTGCAGCGGGCCGACTGTCCTCGACCGCGAAAGCGCCGCGCTGAGGAACAGGACGTCACCGTCGTACTGCCCCGGTGTCCAGCCGAGGGCCAGGGCTATGTTCTGCGGGGTTACGCCGGATGCGGAGAGGACGGGGCGCAGGGCGTCGTCGTCCGGCGCGGGCATCGCCGTCAGAGGACACGAGTCCAGAAGGATCAGGGAACCGACGGGCCGCCCCAGTGCCTGCAGCTGGGTGGCGATCTCGAATGCCACCAGCCCGCCGAAGGACCAGCCGAGAAGGTGGTAAGGGCCGTCGGGGTCGGTCTCGAGGATGCGGTCGAGGTAGCTCGTGGCCATTTCCTCCAGGGACGACGGCGCGCCGTCGGAGTGGATCAGTCCATGTGCCTGGAACCCGTATACGGGCTGCTCGACCGGCAACTGGTGGGAAAGAGCTTGGTAGTGCCAGCTTTCGCCCCCTACGGGGTGCACGCAGAACAGCGGGGGCCGGGTGCCGGTGGTCCTCAGCGGCACGAGGACGTCGTCGTTCCCTCGTCGAGGGGTCTCCAGGCGATGTGCCAGTTCGGCGACGGTGGGGGCCTGGAAGAGATCGCGCACGGTGAGGTCGAGGCCGAGTTCGGTACGGATGCGGTTGACGAGTTGGGCGGCGAGGAGGGAGTGGCCGCCGAGGTGGAAGAAGCTGTCGTCTACTCCGACTTGTTCGACGCCCAGGGTGTG
>NZ_JBITLN010000018.1:0-162508 GCF_044465285.1 Streptomyces sp. NPDC049687 | reverse complement strand
GCGTACCGGGCGTACGCGGGCGATCCCGACAACGCGGCGAGGCGCCGTGCCAGGCGTCGCGGGCCAGACGGGACTTTCGAAACACGCCCTAGGCGTCAGGGCCGCGGGCCGGTTACCCGGGGACGGCCCTGAGAAGTCTCCGCGCCCTCGTCCGGCACCCAGCGCAGGACATCGCCGGGCTGGCAGTCGAGGGTGCGGCAGATCGCGTCGAGGGTCGTGAACCGTACGGCCTTCGCGCGGCCGTTCTTCAGTACGGCGACGTTGGCGGGCGTGATGCCGACGGCGTCGGCGAACTCGCCCACCGACAGCCCGCGTTGGGCAAGCAGGAGGTCGAGGTCGACGACGATCGCCATCAGACCACCTCGGCGATCTCGGTCTGCAGGTCCGTCGCCTTGCGCAGCAGCCCTCGCATGACGACCACGAGCATCGCGAACGCCGCTCCCGCGCCGACGGCCAGCATCGCGGCGCCGAGCGCGCCGATGACCTGCATGTTGCCGTCGGGGGTGGGGATGTCGGCGAAGGCCAGGTGCCCGGTGACCCCGAGGGCCAGCAGGGTGGCCGCGACCGAGGCGCCGATGATGACGTCGACCCACCGGAAGGCGCGGGAGCTGAAGATCGCGTCGCGTTCGATCATGCCGAGCAGCATCCACAGGGCGCCGAGCACGACCTGGACGCAGGCGACGCCGATGATCGCCGCCGTGACGTAGGGGAGTTGGAACGGGGCGTACGGCGGGAACCGGTCGACCTCGTCGGCCGCCGTCGACGGGATGACCACGATCTGGCCGAAGAGGCCACCCAGGACGGCGGCGACGATACCGGTGCGCAGCACGGCGACGAAGAATCGATGCATGCATCGATTGTCGATCGAGCTCCTATCGAAATTCAATAGGTTTCTATCGGAACTCAATAGGTCCGATCCCCGTCCGCGGGTGGGTGCGGGTGCGCGAAAGGCTGATCACGTCGACCGCGCTGACCGTGCCGGCCGCGGGAGTCCTGCTCGCGCTGGTCCTCCCCCGGCAGGAGGCGCTGGTCGAGGGTGAGGGGACGCGGGAGACGACCGTGCGGCTCGCCATGTCCACCGGGATCTTCAATCTGCTGGGGGCGACGGTGACCGTCCTGATGATCGTGCGGCCGGGGTCGACGACGGGGGCGTAGGTGGTGACGGCCGGGACGCGGGCGGCCGGGTTTTCGTTATCGGGCCGGCCGCCGTACGTCTCCCCGGGCATGCATGCGACTCGACCTCGACAGATCAGCCGCCGCAGTGCGCTGAAGGCGGCGGGCGTGGCCGCCGGGGCCCTGGGCGTGGCCTCGGCCGTCCCCGCGGCCCCCGCCGCCGCGGCCGGCTACGCGCACCCCGGTCTGCTGCACACCGGCGCCGACCTGCAGCGGATGGCCGCCAAGGTGAAGGCGGGCGCCGCGCCCTACACGTCCGGATACGCCAAGCTGACCGCCAACCGGCACGCGCAGAGCGGCTGGACGGCGAACCCGCAGTCGACCGTGGTCCGGGGAGGCACCGGGCAGAACTACGCGATCCTCTACAACGACATCCACGCCGCCTACCAGAACGGCCTGCGCTATCACGTCGGCGGGGACAGCGCGCACGCCGACACCGCCGTCGCCATCCTCAACGCCTGGTCCGCGAAGCTCACCTCACTCGCGGGCAGCGCCGACCGGTTCCTGGCCGCCGGACTGTACGGCTACCAGGCCGCCAACGCCGCCGAACTCGTCCGCGACCGGCCGGACTTCGAGCTCGAACGCTTCCAGAAGACGCTGCGCACGGTCTTCTCACCGCTCAGCGAGAGCTTCCTGGTCGAGCACAACGGCGCCGTCGTCACCAACTACTGGCCCAACTGGGACCTCACCGCGATGGCCTGCGTCCTCGCCACCGGCATCTTCTGCGACGACACCGCGAAGGTCGAGCAGGCGGTGGAGTACTTCAAGAACGGCACCGGGCTCGGCGCGGTCAGGAACGCCATCCCCGTCGTACAGGACGACGGCCTGGCCGAGTGGCTGGAAGCAGGGCGCGACCAGGGGCACGCGCTGCTCGGGGTCGGGCTGATGGGCACGGTCTGCGAGATGGCCTGGAACCAGGGCATCGACCTGTACGGGTACGACGACAGCCGCTTCCTCAAGGGCGCCCAGTACGTGGCCAAGTGGAGCTTGGGCAACGAGGTGTCCTACACCGCCAACACCCGCAAGAAGGGCGCGATCGGGGGCTGGTCGGGGACGGAGACCGCGTCCGACGCGGCCGGTGTCGACCCGACGATGACCCGGCCGATCTGGGCGATGATCGCCAACCACTACACCAAGCGGCGGGGGCTGTCCGCGCCCTACCTCACCCGGATCGCCGCGAAGGCGGCGCCCGAGGGCGGCGGCGGGGACTACGGGCCCAACAGCGGCGGGTACGACCAGCTCGGATTCGGGACACTGGCGTTCACCCGGGACAAGGTCACGGTCGCCGACACCGAGGGCGGGGCGCCCTCGCCCTCCGCGAGCGGCTCGGTGACGGCGGGGGGTTCACCGGCCACGCCGTCCGCCGCGACCACGGCCGCCGGGAAGAACGGTGACCTCGCGGCCACCGGTTCCACCGACCTGGTCGCCTGGACCACGGCGACGGGGATCACCGCCCTGGCCGGAGGCTTGCTGCTGCTGCGGCGCCGGGGCAGGCGGGCGGCCGAGTAGGGGCCGCCCGCCGGGTGCGGCGGGGTGGGTGGAGGCGCTGCCCGCCGAGGGGTGCCGCTGCGCCCACCCGCGCCGCCCCGCCGGCCGCAGCTGGTGCCACGACACTAGGCGGACTTCAGCTTGCCCGTCGTCCTCGCGCCCCTCGCCTTCGTCGCCGCCGCCGTCAGCGGGCGGGCGATGTCCTCCAGGGAGCGGCGTTCGGCCTTGACCGCCAGGAAGACGGCCGTCAGGCCCGCCGCGCACATCAGGGTCGCGCCGATGCAGAAGGCGAGGACCGTGTCGGCGACCCTGCCCGTGCTGGTGAGGTCGGCGAACAGGAGCGGGCCGCTGATGCCGCCGGCTGCGGTGCCGATGGCGTAGAAGAAGGCGATGGACATCGCGCGGGTCTCCATCGGGAAGACCTCGGAGACCGTGAGGTAGGCGCTGGACGCTCCGGCCGACGCGAAGAACAGCACCGCGCACCAGCAGGCCGTCATCGTGGTCGCGCTCAGCGACCCCTGGTCGAACAGCCAGGCCGTGCCGAAGAGGAGCAGGCCCGACAGGAGGTAGGTCGAGGAGATCATGACCCGGCGGCCGACCGTGTCGAACAGCTTGCCCAGCAGCAGCGGGCCGCAGAAGTTGCCGATCGCGATGACGGCGAAGTAGTAGCCGGTGTTGCCGCTCGGGACGTCGAAGAACTCGGTCAGGATCGCGCCGAAGCCGAAGGTGATCGCGTTGTAGAGGAAGGCCTGGCCGATGAAGAGGGAGAAGCCGAGGATCGCCCGGCGGCGGTAGTCGGAGAACACCGTGCGGCCGATCTCCAGGAAGGTCACACTGCGGCGCTGGTGGATCGTGATCTCGCCCTCGGGGCGGGCGAGCCGTTCGTTCCTCTCGGCCTCCACCCGCCGCTCGATCGACGTCACGATCTCCTCCGCCTCCGCGTCCCTGCCGTGGATCAGCAGCCACCGCGGGCTCTCCGGGACGTGCCGCCGTACGAGCAGGATCACCAGGGCAAGGACGGCGCCGAGCGCGAAGGTCAGCCGCCAGCCCACGTCCGCCGCGAAGAGATCGGTGTTCAGCGCGACGATCGACAGCAGCGAACCGGCGACCGCGCCCAGCCAGAAGCTGCCGTTGATGATCAGATCGACGCGGCCCCGGTACTGCGCCGGGATCAGCTCGTCGATCGCTGAGTTGATCGCCGCGTACTCGCCGCCGATGCCGAAGCCGGTGAGGAAGCGGAAGAGCAGGAACCACCACGTGTCGAAGGAGACCGCGGTCAGGGCGGTGGCCGCCAGATAGACCGCGAGGGTGATCATGAAGAGTTTCTTACGGCCCCAGCGGTCGGTCAGCCGGCCCCAGAACAGGGCTCCGAAGCAGGCCCCCGCGACATACAGGGCGGCCGCGATGCCGGTGACCTCGCCCGAGGTGATCGGCAGACCGCTGCCGGGCTCCGACAGCCGGCCGGCGATGTTTCCGACGACCGTGACCTCCAGGCCGTCGAGGATCCACACGGTGCCCAGACCGATCACGATGGTCCAGTGCCAGCGCGACCAGGGCAACCGGTCCAGGCGTGCGGGAATGTCGGTGGTGACGGTCCGGCCGGTCTCGGCCTGAGCGGTGGTCATGGGCACCCTCCCCATCGAGGCGAACTCGTCGAGGCGAACTCGACGAGCAGACCGGGACCGGGTGCCCGGACAAGACCGCCTTACGCCCCCAGCGCTCTGGCCACCGTGTAGATCAGCAGGCCCGCCAGCGAACCCACCACCGTGCCGTTGATCCGGATGAACTGCAGGTCACGGCCGATGTTTGCCTCGATCTTGCGGGTCGTGTGCTCCGGGTCCCAGCTCGCCACCGTGTCCGTGATCAGGGAGGTGATCTCCTTCCGGTACGTCGTCACGACGTGCACCGCCACGCCCTCGACCCAGCCGTCGACCTTCTCCTGCACCCTGGGTTCGGTGGCCATCCGCGCGCCCAGCGACAGCAGCGAGGCCCGCACCCGCAGCCGCAGCTCACTGCGCTCGTCCTCCGCGGCCGCCACGATCATGGAGCGTACGGCGGTCCAGGCGGACGCGATCAGGTCCTGCACCTCGCCCCGGCCCAGCACCTCGCCCTTGAGCCGCTCCACCCGGGCCCGGGTGTCCGTGTCGGACTGCAGGTCGGAGGCGAAGTCCGTGAGGAAGCGGTCGAGGGCGGCACGGGCCGGGTGGGACGGCATGTCGCGCGCCTCCGCGCAGAACCGCAGCAGCTCCTTGTAGACGCGCTCACCGATCCGCCGGTCCACGAAACGCGGGGTCCAGCCGGGAGCGCCGCCCTCCACCGCGTCCATCACCGAGTCACCGTGCAGCACCAGCCAGTCGTGCGCCCGGGACAGCACCAGATCCACGGCCCGCCGGTGTCCCCCGTCCGCGACGATCCCCTCCAGCATCTTTCCCATGCCGGGCGCGATCTCCTGGGCGTCCGCCCGCCGGGTGATCGCCTCCCCGACCACCGCCTGCACATCCGAGTCGCGCAGCACCGTCAGGGCGCCCCGCAGCGCCGTCGCCAGCTCCGCCGTCACCCGGTCGGCGTGTTCCGGCTCCGCCAGCCAGGCGCCGAGCCGGGTGCCGATGCCCACGGCGCGCAGCCGCTGCCGTACGACGTCCTCGGAGAGGAAGTTCTCGCCGACGAACTCACCGAGGGAGACGCCCAGCTGGTCCTTCTTGTTCGGGATGATCGCCGTGTGCGGGATGGGCAGGCCGAGCGGGTGCCGGAACAGGGCCGTCACGGCGAACCAGTCGGCCAGCGCGCCCACCATGCCCGCCTCCGCGGCCGCCGCCACATAGCCCGCCCAGGCGCCGGCGCCGCTGTGGGACGCCCACTCGGCCAGCACGTACACCACCGCGACGAACAGCAGCAGTCCGGCCGCGGTGAGCTTCATCCGCCGCACACCGCGCTGCTTCTCCTCGTCGGCGGCGCTGAAGACGGTCATCGCGCGCGCCGGATTCATCCCGTTGGGTACCGCTTCCGTACGATCCATCAACTCCACCCGTTCCCAGTCCCCCGCGTCACCCACGCAAACATTGTCCCTACTTGACCGACTCCTGGAACGGAACAGGAGTTCCCCGCGTCTGTCAGACGGGGGAGCTCAACGGTGAGAACTCCTGTGCGGGTCCGTTCCCGCGCACGTCTTTTCCGGAGCCTCACCGCTCCCCTCGCCGAGGAGAACAACACCCGCATGACCAAGCATGACGTCAGGGGTGCGGGGGTGTCCCCCACAAGGCACGGCGCCCTGCTCAGCGCGGTCCTCGCGCTTGTCGTGGCCCTGTCCGTCGGTCTCTACGCCGGAGTCGCCGCCGACCACGGCCCCGGCCACCGTACGAACAACGCCCTGGCCGCACCGGCCACCGCCGCCCCCGTCTCCACCGGCGTCTGGGTCGGCGGCTGGGCCACCTCCCCCGTCGGCGGCGAACCGGGCACCGACACCACCGGCATGGCGGGCCGTACGGTCCGCAACGTGGTGCACACCAGCGTCGGCGGTACGAGCGCCCGCGTCACCCTCTCCAACCTCTACGGCACCCGCCCCCTGACCCTCACCCACGCCACCCTCGCGGTGGCCGCCGGCGAGGACGGCCCGGCGGCGGCCACCGGCACCCTGCGCCGCCTCACCTTCGCCGGCGCCACCACGGTCACCGTCCCGCCCGGCGCCCAGACGGTCAGCGACGCGGTCTCCGTCACCGTCCCCCGCGACTCCGACATCCTCGTCAGCACCTACTCCCCCACCTCCTCCGGCCCGGTCACCTACCACCCGCACGCCCGGCAGACCAGCTATGTCGCCGACGGCGAGTACACCGAGGACGAGACGGGCACCGCGTACACCGGCACCACCCCGTACTGGCGCTACCTCACCGCGCTCGACGTCCTCAGCGACGAGGCCGACGGCACCGTCGTCGCCCTCGGCGACTCCATCACCGACGGGGTCACCTCCACCCCGGACGCCAACCGCCGCTGGCCCGACGTCCTCGCCGACCGCCTGCACACCGCCGCACGGTCCGGCGGGGACGCGCCCCACTACGGCGTCGTCAACGAGGGCATCAGCGGCAACCAGGTCCTCGCCGACGACGCCCGCCGCGGCGCCAGCGGCCTGAACCGCTTCGAACGGGACGTCCTCGACCGTACGAACGTCAAGGTCGTCGTCATCGACCTGGGCGTCAACGACATACTCCGCAACCCACGGCTCGCCGACCCTGAGGCGGTCGTCGGAGGCCTGCGCACCCTCGTCGCCCGCGCCCACGCCCACGGCATCAAGGTCATCGGCGCCACCCTCATGCCCTTCCACGGCCACCGCGGCTACACCGACGCCCGCGAGGACGTACGGCAGCGGATCAACGAGGCGATCCGCGGGGACGGCGTCTTCGACACCGTGGCCGACTTCGACAAGGCCCTCAGGGACCCCTACGACCCCCGCAGCCTCCTGCCGGACTACGACTCGGGCGACCACCTGCACCCCAGCGACAGCGGCTACCGGGAAATGGCGGAAACGATCAACCTGGAGAAGCTCGGGGGCTCGACCCGGCCCGCCCAGGCATAGCCGCGAGCAGCGCCTGGACTCACCCCGCCGAGCCGCGGCACCGGCTCAGTGCCCCCGGTGACGCTCCCCCTCACCCAGTTCCCTCGCCGCCCTGCGCTCCAGCTTCTCCTGCCGCCGCGCCGCCCGTGTCTGCTTGCGCTCGACCCCGACCCCGCCCCAGAAGGCGAACCCGGTCACCACCACGCGCGGCGCGCCCGGATCCCCGGGAATCCCCGTCTCCCGCTGGTCGAAGCCCCCCATGATCCCGATCCCCCGGACCACGACCTCCACCCCCGGCGGCACCACGATCTGCATCCCGCCCATGATCGCCACACAGTTGATCTCGACCTCCCCGGCGGCGAAGTCCGCCTCCCGCAGATCGATCTCCCCGCCACCCCAGAACGCGAAGCAGGTGAACCGCCGGGGCACCGTCCAGCGCCCCCTGCGCTGGAACCCGGACATCACGGCCACGGCCCACGTCGACGACCCCTCGCCGCCCACGATCCGCCCGGACCAACTCCCGTCCCGCACAGGCTCCTTGTGCAGCGACACCACGGGCGGCGGGGGCGTGACCCCGGCGACCGGCAGGTCACGGGTGATCGGCGCCAACTCCCCGTACGTCCGCGCGCCGTACGTCTGCTCCAGCCGCTCCTCGAACTCCGCCATGTCGAGACGGCCCTCCGCGAGGGCGTCCCGCAGGACCTCGGCGACCCGCTCACGATCGGCGTCGGAGGCGCGGAGGTCCGGGACTGCGTCGTCGGTCATGCCAGCAGCCTACGAGCTCTGGGCGCCCGGCACTACGGTCTCGGGCTCGGGCGGGGATGCGGAGGTGTCCCCCATCGAGTACAGCATCTTGGCGATCACCGCCTCGATGTCGGGCTCGCGGACCGACAGATCCACCAGCGGATACTCCGCCGCGATCCGGGCGACCAGCGGAGCCGCCGACTCCGACGCCGGGAACGCCAGCCACTGCCGCGGCCCGTCCACCTTCACCACCCGCGCCGCCGGACCCGCCTCGATCGGCGGCAGCTCCCGTTCCAGGTCCACCACGAGGGTCCGCTCGCTGTCGCCCGCCTCGTGCAGCCCGGCGAGCGCACCGTCGTAGACCAGGTGCCCGTGGTCGATGACCATCACCCGGGAGCAGAGCTGCTCGATGTCCTGGAGGTCGTGCGTGGTGAGCAGCACCGTCGTGCCGCGCTCGGTGTTCAGCTCGCGCAGGAACTCCCGCACCCTCGCCTTGGACACCACGTCCAGACCGATCGTCGGCTCGTCCAGGTAGAGCACCTCGGGGTCGTGCAACAGGGCCGCCGCGATGTCGCCGCGCATCCGCTGGCCGAGCGACAGCTGCCGTACGGGCACGTCCAACAGGGCCGTGAGATCGAGGAGTTCGACGAGGCGGTCGAGATTCTCGCGGTAACGGGCGTCCGGGATGCGGTACATGCGGTGCATCAGCCGGTAGGAGTCGATCAGGGGCAGGTCCCACCACAGGGTCGTCCGCTGGCCGAAGACCACCCCTATCCGGTGCGCCAGACGGGTCCGCTCGCGGGACGGATCGATGCCCGCGACCCGCAACCGGCCGCCGCTCGGCACGAGGATCCCGGTCAGCATCTTGATCGTCGTCGACTTCCCGGCACCGTTCGGCCCGATGTAGCCGACCATCTCGCCGCGCGCCACGGTGAAGGAGATCGCGTCGACCGCCCGCACCCGCCGCACCTCCCGCCTCAGGAAGCCGGTCCTCTTGCGCACGTCGAAGACCTTCTCGACGCGGTCCACTTCGATGAACGCCTGCTCCGTCACCACTAACTCCCGGTACTCCGATACGACCTGAGCCCCGCCCGCCACGCCAGCCCCGCCAGCGCCCAGCACGCCACCGCCACCAGCGGAGGCGCGAACGCCGCCCACTCCGGCAGCCCCAGCGGATACGGCCGCCCCAGCACATAGGAGGCCGGCACCCAGTTGACGAAGGCCAGCGGGAACACGAACGTCACCCCCCGCACCAGCTCCCTGCCGAAGACCGTCGGCGGGTACTGCAGCATCGTCTGACCGCCGTACGTGAACGCGCTCTGCACCTCGGAGGCGTCCTGCGCCAGGAACTGGAAGGCCGCGCCCGCCACGAACACCGCCGAGAAGATCACCCCACCGCACACCACCATCACCGGCACCAGCAGCACCTTCAGCGGCGTCCAGCCGACGTCCAGGGCGACCAGCGCGTACCCCAGGATCAGAAGCCCCTGGGTGATCCGGCCGACGCGGCGCAGGGCGAACCGGTCCGCCGCGACCTGGGCCAGCACCGGCGCCGGCCGCACCAGCAGAGTGTCCAGCGTGCCGTCACGCACGCGCGTGCCCAGCCGGCCCGCCGAACCGATCACCAGGTCCGCGCACCCGAAAGAGGTCGCCGAGAGCCCGTACAGGAGCGCCACCTCCGGCAGCGCGTAGCCGCCGAGCGTGTCCACCCGGGAGAACATCAGCAAGATCGCGACAAAGTCCAGCCCGGTCACCACCGCACCGCCGAACGCCGTCATCACGAACGACACCCGGTAGGCCATGGTGGAGCGGATCCACATCCCGGCGATCAGCCGATACGCCCGCAGCCCCTCCGCCAGCCGGTTTCCCTCACCCACCCTGGATCACCACCCGCCGCGTCGCCACCGACTGCAGCAACCGCCCCGCCGCCAACAGGACCACCGCCCACACCGACTGGAAGGCGAGGACGGGCAGCGGATCCGCCTCCCCCATCAGCACATCGGCGGGCATCTGGAGCTGCGCCGCCCACGGCAGCGCCCGGACGACCTCCCCGAGACCCCCCGGGAAGGCGTTCAACGGCAGCGTCATCCCCGAGCAGAAGATGCCGGTGACCATCAGCACCTGCAGCGCTCCCTGACCGTCCATCAGCCAGAACCCGCTCAGCGCCACCAGGAACCGGATCGCGAAGCTCACCACCATCGCCGGCACCAGCGTGACCGAGAACGCCAGCCAGGTCCCCACCTCGCCCGGCAGCGCGGTCGGGAAGCACAGCACCCCGAAGACGAACGGGATCACCCCGCGCCCGATCAACTGGAACAGCGCCCGCCCCATGTCGTTCGCCAGCCACCACAGCTGGAGATCGGCCGGCCGGTAGAGATCGATCGCGATCTCACCCGTACGGATGCGTTCCATCAACTCGATCTCGAAGCCGCCGCCCTGGATCGCCAGCGTCGCGTACAACGCCTGCCCCAGCCATACGAAGGTCACCGCCTGCGCCTGGTCATAGCCCCCGAGGTGCGGCCGCTCGTCCCACAACGCCAGGTATGTGTAGACGAGGATCAGGCCGAAAACGGTGTTGGTGAACACCCCTGCGGCAGTCGCCACCCGATAGGTCGCGTACCTTCTGAAACCACCCGCTGCGACGGCCGCGTACAACCGCGCCGAACCCACGGCAACCTTCCTCCTCGCCCGTTCGTCCACCTCTACGGCACCGAAGCGCAGGAGCCTAGTCCGCTGACACAGGGCCGTGCCACGCGTTTTCCGGCACAACGCGTGCCGATTGCCGGGAACGGAACGCTTGGTGCGAGAGTCTTCAACAGGGGGCGCAGAAGGCGTACGAGGCGTACGGGAACGTACGACGCGAAACAGGAGTCCGAGCAACACATGAGCGACGAGCCGCAGCCGCAGCAGCCGACCGAGGGCTGGGCACCGAGTGAACCCCCGGGGGAGGCCAAGAAACCCAAGCGCCCCAAGCGCACGGGCTGGCGGCGGCTGATCCCCACCTGGCGGATGGTGCTCGGCACCGTCGTCCTCGGCGTCCTGCTGCTCGTCGGCCTGTTCTACCTCGGCTACTCCACGGTCAAGATCCCGCCGGCCAACGCGCTCGCCACCAAGCAGTCCAACGTCTACCTGTACGCCGACGGCACCGAGATCGCCCGCGACGGCACGGTCAACCGGGAGAACGTCGACCTCTCGCGGATCTCCAAGGACGCCCAGCACGCCGTACTGGCCGCCGAGGACCGCGACTTCTACACCGAGTCCGCCATCGACCCCAAGGCGATGCTGCGGGCCGGCTGGAACACCGCCACCGGCAAGGGCAAGCAGTCCGGCTCCACGATCACCCAGCAGTACGTCAAGAACTACTACCTCGCGCAGGAACAGACCGTCACCCGCAAGGTGAAGGAGTTCTTCATCGCGATCAAGCTGGACCGCGAGAAGTCCAAGGACGACATCCTCGAGGGCTACCTCAACACCAGCTACTTCGGCCGCAACGCCTACGGCATCCAGGCCGCCGCCAAGGCCTACTACGGCATCGACGCCGCCGAACTCACCGCCGCCCAGGGCGCCTACCTCGCCGCGCTGGTCAACGCGCCCAGCGAGTACGACGTGATCGCCCACCCCGAGAACAAGAAGGCCGCCGAGGCCCGCTGGAACTACGTCCTCGACGGCATGGTCACCAAGGGCTGGCTCACCGAGGCCAAGCGCCAGGGCATGAAGTTCCCCACCCCCAAGGAGACCTCCGGCGCCGACACCGGCATGTCCGGGCAGCGCGGCTACCTCGTCACCGCGATCAAGGACTACCTGAAGGACAACAAGATCGTCACCTCCGAGGATCTGGAGGCCGGCGGCTACCGCATCACCACCACCCTGCAGAAGAAGAAGCAGGACGCCTTCGTCGACGCCGTCAACGACCAGTTGATGGACAAGCTCGACAAGAAGAAGCGCAAGGTCGACACCTACGTCCGCGCGGGCGGCGCCGCCGTCGACCCCAAGACCGGCAAGATACTCGCGATGTACGGCGGCATCGACTACGTCAAGCAGTACACCAACAACGCCACCCGCCAGGACTTCCAGGTCGGCTCCACCTTCAAGCCGTTCGTCCTCACCTCGGCCGTCGAGAACGACTCCACCACCCAGGACCACCGCGAGATCACCCCGAACACGGTCTACGACGGCACCAACAAGCGCCCCGTCCAGGGCTGGAGCGGCGGCAGCTACGCCCCCGAGAACGAGGACTACGTCAACTACGGCAACATCACCGTGCGCGAGGCCACCGACAAGTCCGTGAACTCCGTGTACGCGCAGATGGCCGTCGACGTCGGCCCCGACAAGGTCAAGCAGACCGCGATCGACCTGGGCCTGCCCATGGACACCCCCGACCTCCAGCCCTACCCGTCCATCGCCCTGGGCACCGCCACCGCCAGCGTCCTCGACATGGCCGAGGCGTACGCCACGCTCGCCAACCACGGCAAGCACGGCACGTACACGATCATCGAAAAGGTCACCAAGGACGGCCGGAGCGTGATGGACATGCCCAAGCGCAAGACCGCCCAGGCCGTCAGCCGCCAGGCCGCCGACACCACCACCTCCGTCCTGCGGAGCGTCGTCAACAACGGCACCGCCACCGCCGCCCTCGCCGCCGGCCGCCCCGCCGCCGGCAAGACCGGCACCGCCGAGGAGGACCAGGCCGCCTGGTTCGCCGGCTACACCCCCGACCTCGCCACCGTCGTCGCCGTCATGGGCCAGGACCCCGAGACCGCCGCCCACAAGTCCCTCAAGGGCGCCATGGGCCTGCCCCGCATCAACGGCGGCGGCGCGCCCACCCAGATCTGGGCCCAGTTCACCGAGCAGGCTCTGAAGGGCACCCCCGCCCACGACTTCGACCTCGACGTCCAGGCGGGCTCCGCGGACACCGGCCTCCCCTCCACCCCGTCCTCCCCGAGCGCCACCACCGGCGACCAGGACGGCGGCACCGGCGGCAAGGCCGACCAGGGACAGACACAGGGCCAGACCCAGGGACAGACCCAGGGCACCACCCAAGGCAACACCACCGAAGGCTCCACCACCAACGGCAACACCACCACCGGCAACACCACCGACGGCACGAGCACCGAAGGCAACACCACATCCGGCGACGCCGGCGGCGACACCACCCAGGGCAACACCTCCACCGGCAACACCACCGACGGCACCACCACCGAAGGCAACACCACATCCGGCGACGCCGGCGGCAACACCGGCACGACCGTCGGCCCCGACCCGCAACTGGCCGCCACCCGGGAGGACTGAGACTCCTCGCGGGGACGGGGAGAGGGGCCGGTGACCATGGTCACCGGCCCCTCTCCCCGTCGAGCCCCGGATACGCGCGGGTACCTACAAGTACAGGCCGGTCGTGTCCTCCGACCCCTCGAACCGGTCCGCGGCCACCGCGTGCAGGTCGCGCTCCCGCATCAGCACATAGGCCACGCCCCGCACCTCCACCTCGGCCCGGTCCTCCGGGTCGTACAGGACCCGGTCGCCCGGCTCCACGGTCCGTACGTTCTGCCCCACCGCGACGACCTCCGCCCACGCCAGCCGACGGCCCACGGCCGCCGTCGCCGGGATCAGGATGCCGCCACCCGAACGCCGCTCGCCCTCGCTGGCGTCCTGCCGTACGAGGACACGGTCGTGGAGCATCCGGATGGGAAGCTTGTCGTGCTGGGGACCGCTGTGGTCGCTTCTGTTACCGCTCACGTCTCGAACCTACCTGCCTTCGCCGTACCGGAACGCCGCCGGGTGGGCCGTCACGCCTTCCGGCGCCGGGAGCTGAGGGCCAGCAGCCCGACGACCCCGACGACCACGAGCGCGACCGGCACGACCCGCTCCAGCCGCGGCGTGCCCTCCTCGTCCACGAACTGCGCCCTGACATCCGTCACCATCCGGTTGACCTGGACATAGGCCTTCCCGAGCGTGTGATCGACGTTGGCGACGACCCTGGCCTTCGCATCCCCGACGATGGTCTTCGGGTGCACCCGCACCCCGATCTCGTCCAGCGTCTCGGCCAGCACTGAGCGGCGGGCCCTGATGTCCGCCTCGATCTGCGCCGGGGTTCTGGTGTCCGACGTGTCCGCCACGGTAAGGCCTCCGAAGTCAGCCGATGCCTGTTGCTGATGCGTGTTGCTGTTCCACACAGTCTGTCAGTTCCCGCCCTCCCCGCACTGCCGGGACCCCCGGTTACGCTGGAGCGATGAGCGAGCGACTCCAGCCCGGGGACGTGGCCCCCGCCTTCACCCTCCCCGACGCCGACGGCAACGAGGTGTCCCTTTCCGACCACAAGGGCCGCAAGGTCATCGTGTACTTCTACCCGGCGGCCCTGACCCCCGGCTGCACCAAGCAGGCCTGCGACTTCACGGACAACCTCGACCTCCTGGCCACGGCCGGCTACGACGTCATCGGCATCTCACCGGACACCCCCGAGAAGCTCGGCAAGTTCCGCGAGAAGGAGTCCCTGAAGGTCACCCTCCTGGCCGACCCCGACAAGTCCGTCCTCGACGCCTACGGCGCCTTCGGCGAGAAGAAGAACTACGGCAAGACCTACCTGGGCGTCATCCGCTCCACGATCGTGGTCGACGAGCAGGGCAAGGTCGAACACGCCCTCTACAACGTCCGCGCGACGGGCCACGTCGCCAAGATCATCAAGGACCTCGGCATCTGAGGCCCCGTCTCCGCAGCTCCCGAACGGCCCGCCCCGGGGTCCCCCCGGCGCGGGCCGCTTCACGTTCCGGGCGTGACCGCCCGACAAGCGGTTCGTTACCCCGTACGAGCCACGAACGGACGGCCGGAAACGGAGGGGGACTCGACGGTGACAGGCCTGTACACGAAGGAGCGGCTCGCGCCGGAGGTCGCCGAGGCGCGTAACTGGGCGGATCTCATGCGGCGGCTCGGCCTCAAGCCGAGCGGAGGCCGACGGCGGCTGCTGCAGGAGCATGTCACGTTTCACGGACTTGATACGAGCCACTTCGTCAAACGCAGCCCGTGGCGCAAGTACCCCGACAGCGCCATCGCCGAAGCCGCCGTCTCGTCGTCGTCGCTGCGGGAAGTGGCCCTGAAGCTGGGCGCCACCCCGGCCACGGGAACCCTCTCCCACATCCGACGCCGTATCGACGCGGCGGGCATCGACATCAGTCACTTCCCCGGCATGGACCGCCGCGAGTTGGACCTGCCCTTCACTCCGGAGGAGATCCGGGCGGCTGCGGCCTCAGCCACGAGCGTGCGTGGGGTGGCACGCGCACTGGGCGTCCCGGACGACAGTCGGTCGCGGGCGACCCTGAGCCGCATGCTGGCGGCCCAGAACATCGACGTCAGCCACTTCTCCCATCGGCGAGCCACGATTCCCGAGGACGAACTGCGGGTCCTGGTGCGGTCCTGTACGAGTTACGCCGATGTCCTGCGTGGCCTCGGCCTGGACGTCAACGACACCAATCACCGGCGCGTCCGGCGCGCCGCCTCCCGGCTCGGTCTCGACACCAGCCACTTCAAGCGCCGATCCTGGGGCCGGCAGGAGCGCCCCGCGCCCCTGCCGACCGCGCATCGGGTGCTCGTAGTGCTGCCGGAGCGAGCCGGGCGGACGAACAGGACACGACTTCACCAAGCCCTGACCGAGATCGGGGTGCCGTACGAGTGTGCGGAATGCGGCAACGTCGGCGAGTGGCGGGGGCGCCCCATCACCCTGCAGATCGACCACGTCAACGGGAACTGGCGGGACAATCGCCGGGAAAACCTGCGATACCTGTGTCCCAACTGCCATGCACTGACCGACACGTGGTGTCGCAGGAAGAGCGGAGTCCCACTCGCCGGGTGAGCCGACAGCCCCGTACACTGAGTGCCGCCGGTCGAGCGCGATGACCGTTTTTGAGCGGCCGTGATGGAATTTGGCAGTCATGCTGGGTTTAGGTCCCAGTGGGTTCACACCCGTGTGGGTTCGAGTCCCACCGGCCGCACAGACGAACAAGAGGGGCCGTCCGACCGGGCGGCCCCTTTCCCGTGGCTCAGCCCAGCAGCTCCCGCACCACCGGCACCAAACCCCGGAACGCCTTTCCCCGGTGGCTGATCGCGTTCTTCTCCTCGGGCGACAGCTCGGCGCAGGTGCGGGTCTCGCCCTCCGGCTGGAGGATCGGGTCGTAGCCGAAGCCGTTCGTGCCCGTGGGGGCGCGCCTGAGGACGCCCCTCAGTCGGCCCTCGACCACGCGTTCCGTGCCGTCCGGGAGGGCCAGGGCCGCCGCGCAGGCGAAGTGGGCGCCGCGGTGTTCGTCGGCGATGTCGGAGAGCTGGGCCAGGAGGAGTTCCAGGTTGGCGCGGTCGTCGCCGTGCTTGCCGGACCAGCGGGCGGAGAAGATGCCCGGGGCGCCGTTGAGGACGTCCACGCAGAGGCCGGAGTCGTCGGCCACGGCCGGCAGTCCGGTGGCCCGGGCCAGGGCGTGGGCCTTGAGCAGGGCGTTCTCGGCGAAGGTCACGCCGGTTTCCCTGACGTCGGGGACGTCGGGGTAGGCGTCCGCGCCGACGAGGTCGTGAGGCAGGCCTGCGTCGGCGAGGATCGACCTCAGTTCGGTGATCTTTCCGACGTTGCGGGTGGCGAGGATCAGGCGGGTCATGCCCCCAGTATCCCGACCCGCCTCACCGGTGCGTCAGGGTGTGCAGACCTTGGTCAGCTCTCCCGCGGCGTCGGTGATCGGGCTGAGGTCGGGGGTGTTGTCGCCGTTCTCGACCGCCGTACGGACGTTGGTGACGGCCTTGTCGAGGTCGTCGACGGCCTTGTTGACGTCGGCGTTGTCGGTCTTGTCGCCGATCTTGTCGAGGTCGTTCTGGATGGAGGTGAGGGACTCCTCGAGCTGGGTCGGGTCGCTCGAGGCGTTCTCGACGGCCTGCTGGAGGTCGGTGACGCTGTCGGCGATGGCGTCGGCGGTCTGGACGCAGTCCAGGGCCTTGTTGACGGCGTCGCAACCGGTCACCGTGAAGCCCAGGGTGAGTGCGACGGCCGCGGCGCTCGCCGCGATGGCGGTACGGCGGCCTCGGCCCCGGTGGCGGCTCGCGGACATGGCCATACTGTGTTCCTCCCCGTTGGTGCACTGCTGCACGACTGCACTGCGTATTGCCCAAGACGCCGTGGCGCGCGGTGGGGTTGCCGCCGCGCGCCGCCCCGCTTGGCTTGTCCTTTACTTTCCGAGGACGGTATCAAGAGCCGCGCGCTGCAGCGCCGCCAGTTCGGTGCAGCCGGAAACAGCCAGGTCCAGCAGGGAGTTGAGTTCTTCACGGGCGAACGGCTCGGCCTCCGCCGTGCCCTGGACCTCGACGAAGCGGCCGTCGCCGGTGCAGACGACGTTCATGTCGGTCTCGGCGCGGACGTCCTCCTCGTAGCGGAGGTCGAGGAGCGGGACTCCGCCGACGATGCCGACCGACACGGCCGAGACCGTTCCCGTGAGCGGCTGGCGGCCGGGCTTGATCAGCTTCCTGCCCTGGGCCCAGGTGATGGCGTCGGCGAGCGCGACGTACGCGCCGGTGATGGCGGCCGTACGGGTGCCGCCGTCGGCCTGGAGGACGTCGCAGTCGAGGACGATCATGTTCTCGCCCAGTGCCTTGTAGTCGATGACCGCGCGCAGGGAGCGGCCGATGAGGCGGGAGATCTCGTGGGTGCGGCCACCGATCTTGCCGCGGACGGACTCGCGGTCGCCGCGGGTGTTGGTGGCGCGGGGGAGCATGGAGTACTCGGCGGTGACCCAGCCCTCGCCGCTGCCCTTGCGCCAGCGGGGGACGCCTTCGGTGAAGGAGGCGGTGCAGAGGACCTTGGTGTCGCCGAAGGAGACGAGGACGGAGCCTTCGGCGTGCTTGCTCCAGCCGCGTTCGATGGTGACGGGGCGGAGCTGTTCGGGGGTGCGGCCGTCGATGCGTGACATGGCGCCGAGCCTAGCGGGACATGGGGAAGGGGCTCCCCCGGTATGCGGAGGAGCCCCTTCCACGCGGGAGCCCGGTGGCTCACATCATGTCTTCGATCTCCGCTGCGATGGGGTCGGCGTCGGTGCCGATGACGACCTGGATCGCGGTGCCCATCTTGACGACGCCGTGGGCGCCGGCGGCCTTGAGGGCGGCATCGTCGACGAGGGCGGGGTCGGTGACCTCGGTGCGCAGGCGGGTGATGCAGCCCTCGATCTCCTCGATGTTGTCGATGCCGCCGAGCCCGGCGACGATCTTCTCAGCCTTGGTGGCCATGTCGGTCTCCTTACGCACAGTTGGCCCATCTTCGCGAGCGATTGTGTCGTGCGTACCGAAGGATGACGTCACAGCAACCCAATCGTCCGTAGCTGGTCTACACCACTCGGCAGGTGGTCGCCAACCCATGAGGCCGGCGGCGAGGCACCTCCCGCGCGGCGCGGTGGTATCGCGGTTCCGTCGGCGGCGGGCATCCTCGAACTTCACGACGCCCGGGCGGGAGGCGTGCGGGAGTGCGAGGACTCACGAAGGCGTGGCAGAAAGTAGCCGAATCGTCACGGGAGCCGCGGGTTCCTTATGTCTTCTTCATCTGCTACAACATGGTCTACACCACTGAGTGGTGTAGACCATCACCCAGATGGAGGAACCATGACCACCGCCACCGCGCCTACGGCGGCCCCCGCGAAGAAGCGGGGATCCGGCCTGCTCCAGGGCCTGCAGAAGGTCGGCCGCAGCCTTCAGCTTCCCATCGCCGTCCTTCCGGCGGCGGGCATCCTGCTCCGCCTCGGCCAGCAGGACGTGCACGACAAGCTCCACCTGCCCGACAAGGTCACGGCGGTGTTCGCCACGGCCGGCGGCGCCCTGTTCGACAACCTGCCGATGCTGTTCTGCATCGGTGTCGCGATCGGCTTCGCCAAGAAGTCGGACGGCTCGACCGCCCTCGCCGCGCTGGTGGGCTTCCTGGTCTACAGCAACGTCCTGAAGGCGTTCCCGGTCACCGAGGCGAAGGTCCAGGCGGGCGCCGACATAGCCGCGACCTACAACAACCCAGGTGTGCTGGGCGGCATCCTGATGGGTCTGCTGTCCGCCGTGCTCTGGCAGCGCTACCACCGCAAGAAGCTGGTGGACTGGCTCGGCTTCTTCAACGGCCGCCGGCTGGTGCCGATCATCATGGCGTTCGTCGGCACGTTCATGGGTGTCTTCTTCGGCCTGGTCTGGGAGCCGATCGGCGAGGGCATCTCGAACTTCGGCGAGTGGATCACCGGTCTCGGGGCCTTCGGCGCCGCTCTGTTCGGTCTGATCAACCGCGCGCTGATCCCCGTCGGCATGCACCAGTTCGTGAACTCCGTCGCCTGGTTCCAGATCGGCGACTTCAAGGAGGCCTCCGGCGACATCGTCCACGGCGACCTCACCCGCTTCTTCGCCGGTGACCCGACCGCCGGTCAGTTCATGTCGGGCTTCTTCCCGATCATGATGTTCGGTCTGCCGGCCGCCGCCCTGGCCATCGCGCACACCGCCCGCCCCGAGCGCCGCAAGGCCGTGCTGGGCATGATGATCTCGGTCGCGCTGACCTCCTTCGTCACCGGTGTCACCGAGCCCATCGAGTTCTCGTTCATGTTCATCGCCCCGGTGCTCTACGGCATCCACGCGGTGCTGACGGCCCTGTCCATGGCGGTCACCTGGGCCCTCGGCGTCCACGCCGGCTTCACCTTCTCCGCGGGCTTCATCGACTACGCGCTGAACTGGAACCTCGCCACCAAGCCCTGGCTGATCATCCCGATCGGCCTGGTGTTCGGCGCCATCTACTACTTCGTCTTCCGCTTCGCCATCACCAAGTTCAACCTCACCACCCCGGGCCGCGAGCCCGAGGAGGAGATCGAGGACCTCACGAAGGCGTAGCCGCCCGTACGCGCACGAAGGCCCCCGGAGCTTCGAACAGCTCCGGGGGCCTTCCGCATGTCCGCCGGGTCGGCGCCGCTGCCGCGGCACTAGATGTCGTACGACATCCTCGGCGCCGCCAGTTCCACCGGGCCGTCGTAGACCGCGCGGGCGTCGGCGAGGTTGACCTGGGGGTCGGTCCACGGCGGGATGTGGGTGAGGATCAGGCGGCGGGCGCCCGCCCGGGCCGCGGTCTCACCCGCCTCGCGGCCGTTGAGGTGCAGGTCGGGGATGTTCTCCTTGCCGTGCGTGAAGGCGGCCTCGCACAGGAACAGGTCGCTGTCGCGGGCGAGTTCCTCCAGCGCCGGGCTGAGGCCGGTGTCACCGGAGTAGGTGAGCGACCGGCCGCCGTGCTCGACGCGGATGCCGTACGCCTCCACGGGGTGGGCCACGCGTTCGGTGTGCACGGTGAACGGGCCGATGTCGAAGGTGGAGGGCTTGACGGTGTGGAAGTCGAAGACCTCGCTCATCGAGGAGGCGGAGGGGGTGTCGGCGTAGGCCGTGGTCAGGCGGTGTTCGGTGCCTTCGGGGCCGTAGACCGGCAGGGGGGCGCAGCGTCCGCCGTCGTGGCGGTAGTAGCGCGCGACGAAGTAGGCGCACATGTCGATGCAGTGGTCGGCGTGCAGATGGCTCAGGAAGATCGCGTCGAGGTCGTAGAGACCGCAGTGGCGCTGCAGCTCGCCCAGGGCACCGTTGCCCATGTCGAGAAGCAGCCGGAAGCCGTCGGCCTCGACGAGGTAGCTCGAGCAGGCCGATTCCGCGGACGGGAACGACCCCGAGCAGCCGACGACGGTGAGCTTCATAAAGCAGAAACCTCCGCTGGCGGGAAAACGAGAGAGAGGGGCGACGGGGGTCGTGCGGTTTGTCGAGCGTAAGGCGCAAAACCCAGGGTCGCTCCTCCACCAGGGTCTGTTGTGTGCGAACTCACCTGTGGTGTCACCGGTTCGGCTGGAACAGGGGCGCATGAGGTGCGAGAGAGGGCGCGCGGCGACAGGCACGCGCCGGTAACGTCATCGTATGGACACGTCCTGGTGGCTGGCGCTCGTGGCGGTGGTACTGCTGGCGCTCGTCGCCACGCTCGTGGACGGCTGGGGGCGGGGCCACCGGCCGTCCGGGCGCAGGACCCGGCCGCCGGGGCGGCCGACGCGGGCGCACGGCGGGGCGGGGCGGCCTCAGCCGGCGGAGATCTGGTGGGCGAGCGTGCCGTTCGAGGACGGGCCGGGGACGAAGGACCGGCCCTGTCTCGTACTGGGGGTGCGGGGCGGACGGGTGACCGTCGCGAAGATCACCAGCAGGTACCGGGACGCGCCGGCCGGGGTGATCCCGCTGCCGCCGGGTGCGGTCGGGGACGCGCGGGGGCGGCCGAGCTTCCTGGAGACTGACGAGCTGCGCCAGGTCCCGGTGGCGGACTTCCGGCGTCGGGTGGGCGTGGTGGATCCGGTGCTGTGGGACCAGGTCCGGCATCTGGCGGGCTGAGCGGGCCGGATGGGCTGAGCGGGCTCACCCCCGCGTCACCTTCACGGTGACGCTCCACTCCCGGATGCCCTTGCAGGACATCTGGTCGGAGTCGGTGGGGACGGCGCACAGCGGGCGGGTGGCGGTGAGCCGGGCCGTGCCGGCGGCCACCGCGTCGTAGGCGGCGACGGCGTCGCCGGGCAGGACGACGGCGCCCGCGTTGGTGGGCTTCAGGGAGTCGCCGGTGGTGGCGACGGTCGACCAGGGGCGTTGCTGGGTGCCGTCGAGGGTGAGCCGGAGCTGTCCGCCGACGGCCACGCACAGGGTGCGGCCGCTGTCGGCGGCGGTGAGTTCGGCGGGCGCGGACGCCGTGCAGTCGGTCGCGGGGGTCGTCGACGAGGACGGGGAGCGCGAGGCGGGGGACTTGGGTGCGGCGTCGTCGCTCTCGGTGCCGCAGCCGGCGAGCACGAGGGCCGGCACGGCGAGGGCGAGCACGAGGGTCGTGGAACGGGTCGTACGGCGCATGGGGCCTCCTCTCCCCCTTCGACGTACCACCCGTACGTCCGGATCCATGCCGGACGTACGGGTGGTGCGGGTGGCCCGGGCGATACGGCGATCAGCTGGTCGTCACGGCCGTGTCGTCGAGGACGAAGCTGGTCTGCAGCGAGGAGTCCTCCACACCGCTGAACTTCAGGGTGACCGTGGAGCCGGCGTAGGAGGACAGGTCGAAGGACTTCTGGGCGTAGCCGGTGGCGGCGTTGAGGTTGGAGTACGTCGCCAGGGTGGTCGAGCCGGCGGTGACCGTCAGCTTGTCGTAGGCGGTGCCGGTGGAGGTCTCGGCGGTGTCGATGTGCAGGTAGAAGGTGAAGGTCGCCTTGCAGCCGCTGGGGACGGTCACCGACTGGGACAGGGTGTCGGTGTGCGAGGAGCCGTAGCCGTCGAGCCAGGCGTAGTAGGAGCCGGCGTGCGCGGACTCGCTGCTGGAGTTGGTGATGACGCCGGAGCTGGCGGTCCAGGTGGTGTTTCCGGACTCGAAGCCGGCGTTGCCGAGCAGCTGGGTGGAGGTGCAGGTGCTGCTGCTCGAACCCACCGTCCAGGTGAAGGAGGCCGAGCCGGAGGCGCCGGTCGAGTCCTTCGCCGTGACGGTGACCTGGTAGGTGCCCGCGGTGGACGCCGTACCGGAGATCAGGCCGGTGGAGCTGCCGATGGACAGGCCGGTGGGCAGTCCGGAGGCGGTGTAGGTGAGGGTGGCGCTCGCGCTGTCGGTGGCCTTGATCTGCAGGCTGACCGAGCCGCCGGTGGTCGTCGACTGGCTGCCGGGGTTGGTGACCGTCACCGTGTTGCCGGTGCTGGTGCCGGAGGTGAAGGCGGTGGTGCCGTTGGGGGTGCCCCAGCCGGTCGGGCCGTCGTAGCCGGTGGTCGCGGTGCAGAAGTAGGAGGTGGAGCAGGAGCCGTTGCTGCCGCTGGTGACGTCGTACAGGTTGCCGGTGTGGCTGTACGGGTACTTCGCCGGGTAGTCGCTCGTGCCCGGGGTGCCGGCGAGGGCGTAGACGCCTGCGATGATCGGGGCGGAGGCGCTGGTGCCGCCGTAGACCGCCCAGCCGGAGCCGCCGTAGGTGTCGTAGACCGCGACTCCGGTGGCCGGGTCGGCGACCGCGGAGACGTCGGCCTCCATGCGCTTGGCGCAGCCGGTGTCGGTCTGCCAGGTCGGCTTGGGGTCGTAGGAGGAGCAGCCGGAGCCGGTGCCCTCGGTGCTGGAGGTCTTCCACACGGACTCGGTCCAGCCGCGGGAGTTGGAGGACGTGGACAGGGCGGTGCCGCCGACGGCCGTCACGTACTGGGAGGTGGCCGGGTACTCGGCGCCGTAGCCGGAGTCGCCCGCGCTCACCGTGATCGCCACGCCCGGGTGCTTGAAGTACGAGGTGTCCTCGCCGGTCTGGGAGGAGGACTCGTCGCCGCCCCAGCTGTTGGAGACGAACTTGGCGCCCAGGGCCACGGCCTCGTTCTCGGCGGTGCCGAGGTCTGCGTCGGTGGCCGAGTTGGCCTCCACGAGGATGATGTTGCAGTTGGGGCAGACGGCGCTGACCATGTCGATGTCGAGCGCCTCCTCACCCGCCCAGCCGGTGTCGTTGGAGGGCAGCGAGGTGGTGGAGCCGGTCTGGCCGACCTGCTTGAAGCAGCCGTTGGCCTTGGTGCAGGCCGAGAGGCCGTACGTCGAGCGGTAGGTGGCGAGGTCGGACTCGGCGTTGGGGTCGTTGTAGGCGTCGACGACGGCGACGGTCAGGCCGGAGCCGCCGGTCGAGGGCAGGTTGTAGGCGCTGTGCAGGTTGGCGGGGCTGAGTCCGGAGGGCGCGGCGGCCGCGGCGGCGAGGGCGGAGGCGAGCCGCTGCTTGATGTCGGTGCGGCGCTGGGCGAAGCAGGACACGTGCCCGGGGGTCGGGTCCCCGCACAGGTGGGTGGTGGGGACCTTCTGGCCGGCCTTGCCGGTGGAGTGGAAGGTCTGCCGGTCGGGGGCGGTGAGGGCCGTGGCGTTCTGGGTGGTGCGGGAGGTGTGCGCGGCGGCGGTGGGCTGGGCGCCGGCGGCGGGGGCCGCGAGGAGTCCGGCGACGGTGAGGGTGAGCGCGGGGAGGGCGACGCTCAGGAGTCTTCGCAGGCGTGATGCACGCATGGGGTACTGCCTCCATCGGGAGTGGGGTTCTCGCATGGGGTGCAGGCACGTGACGCGCGTAGCGGCGGACGGAGGCGCGGTCATGGGCATGACACTTCGGGGGACATTGATGACTGCGCGCCAGAACCTAGCCCCGCTCGGGGCGTGACCGGCAGTACCCTCCGGTGTTCTTTGCCGCCCCATAGGCAGCGTTTAGCCCCCTCATAGGAGGGGGCTGGCGTGTGGTTGATGAGCGCTATGCCGACGCTATGCCCAGAGCTGGCCCTGGAGGGTCTCGATCGCTTCCTCCGTCGTGGCGGCCGTGTAGACGCCGGTGGAGAGGTACTTCCAGCCGCCGTCCGCGACGACGAACACGATGTCGGCGCTCTCCCCCGCCTTCACGGCCTTCTTCCCGACGCCGATCGCGGCGTGCAGCGCGGCACCGGTGGAGACGCCCGCGAAGATGCCCTCCTGCTGCAGGAGTTCCCGGGTGCGGGTCACGGCGTCCGCCGAGCCGACCGAGAAGCGGGTGGTGAGGACGGAGGCGTCGTACAGCTCCGGTACGAAGCCCTCGTCGAGGTTGCGCAGGCCGTACACCAGGTCGTCGTAGCGCGGCTCGGCGGCGACGATCCGCACGTCCGGCTTGTGCTCGCGGAGGTAGCGGCCGACACCCATCAGCGTGCCCGTGGTGCCGAGGCCGGCCACGAAGTGGGTGATGGAGGGCAGGTCGGCGAGGATCTCCGGGCCGGTGGTGGCGTAGTGGGCGCCGGCGTTGTCCGGATTGCCGTACTGGTAGAGCATCACCCAGTCGGGGTGCTCGGCCGCCAGCTCCTTGGCGACGCGTACGGCGGTGTTGGAGCCGCCCGCGGCCGGCGAGGAGATGATCTCGGCACCCCACATCGCCAGCAGGTCCCGGCGTTCCTGTGAGGTGTTCTCCGGCATCACGCAGACGATGCGGTAGCCCTTGAGCTTGGCCGCCATGGCGAGGGAGATGCCGGTGTTGCCGGAGGTCGGCTCCAGGATCGTGCAGCCGGGAGTCAGACGGCCGTCCTTCTCCGCCTGCTCGACCATGTACAGGGCGGGACGGTCCTTGATCGAGCCGGTGGGATTGCGGTCCTCCAGCTTCGCCCAGACACGGACGTCGGCGGACGGCGAGAGCCGCGGCAGGCGCACCAGAGGGGTGTTGCCCACCGCGGCCAGCGGGGAGTCGTAACGCATGACCGGGTCTGCCGGCCTAGGCCATGCCGCCGGCCACGGCCGGCAGGATCGTCACGGTGTCGCCGTCGGACAGCTTGGTGTTGATGCCGTCGACGAAGCGGACGTCCTCGTCGTTCAGGTAGACGTTGACGAAGCGGCGCAGGGCGCCGTCGTCCACGATGCGGGCCTGGATGCCCGTATGCCGGGTCTCGAGGTCGGCGAACAGGTCGGCGAGGGTGTCACCACTGCCCTCCACCGCCTTCTGACCGTCGGTGTACTGGCGGAGGATGGTCGGGATGCGGACCTCGATGGCCATGGCTCAGGGCTCCTGTCGGAAGGAAGGTGCGGGCAGCGCGGAAGTACGTGCGTGTGAAGCGGCGCCGCGGCTCACGGCCGTACGGCGGCAGGGGCCTGCGTCAACAGATGGCGCTGGCGAGCCTGCACAGGTCGACGTGCAGCCGCGCCACGAGCAGTGCGCCCGGCGTCTTCTCGCTCACGTCGTTCAAAACCATGGGCTCATCGTATCGATTCCCGTCCCGGCTTCCGGAATGTGATCCCATATGGTGGACGAAATCGGGCCGGGAAATGAGACCGCTTCAGGCGGAGGCCCGTCGGACCAGCCGGGTGGGCACGACCACGGAGGTCGTACGGGGGGTGCGCGCGAAGAGCAGCCGGGCCATGAGGCGGCCCATCTCGCCGACGTCCTGGTGGACGGTGGTCAGCGGCGGCTCGGTGGTCTCGGCGATGGAGGTCAGGTCGTCGAAGCCGACGACGGCCACGTCCTCGGGGACGCGGCGGCCGTGCTCGCGCAGGGTCTGCAGGGCTCCGGAGGCCATGAAGTCGGATGCGACGAAGACGGCGTCCAGGTCGGGGCGGCGGTCCAGCAGCGCGGCCATGGCGTCGGCGCCGCCCTGCCGGCTGTAGTCGGCCCGCTCGACGAGGTCGCGGGGCGCGTCGGGGAGGACGTCGTGGTAGCCGGCGAGGCGGTCGGCGGCGGAGTTCTCCTGGTCGTAGGGGCCGGTGACGGTGGCGATGCGTCGACGGCCGAGGGAGACGAGGTGCCGGACGGCCTGGCGGGCTCCGCCGCGGTTGTCTCCGTCGACGTAGGCGTGGCGGTGATCGGGGAAGGCGGCGCCGTCGCGCGGCAGGGGGCGGCCGCCGAAGACGGCGGGGATGTCGAGCCGGTCGATCATCTCGTGCAGGAGGTCGCCGGGGCGCAGCGAGAACAGCACGGCGCCGTCGACGTGGCCGCCGCCGAGGTAGTCGGCCACGCGCGCGTGGTCGTCCGGTTCCTCCACGAAGAGCAGGACCGCCTGGGTGCCGCGTGCGGCGAGTTCCCGGCGCACGCCGCGCAGCAGGAGGTCGAAGAACGGGTCGAGGAAGAGCCGGTCCTCCGGAGGGGTCGCGACGACCGCGACGGCGCCGGTGCGGTGGGTCACCAGCTGGCGGGCGGCCCGGTTGGGCACGTATCCCAGCTCGGCGATCACCTCACGGACCCTCGCCACGGCCTCGGCGCTCACCCGCGTCTCACCGTTGACCACCCGGGACACGGTCGACTTCGACACCCCCGCCCGCCGGGCCACGTCCTCCAGGGTGGGCCGCCGTAAGTCCGCCGCTTGCGTCCGCGTATTCGTCCGTTGCGTCAACACCGTCTCCGTGAAAGCGCGTTGTGCTACACCTGCGGGAAACGGTAGCCGCCGTGACTACACGTACGCCTCCACGATTCGCACGTCCTCCTCCGTGACGACCCCCTCCACGATCCGGAACGAGCGGAACTGGAACTCGCCCAGGCCGTCGGTGTCGGCGGTGGAGACGAGGACGTAGTGGGCGCCGGGCTCGTTGGCGTAGGAGATGTCCGTGCGGGAGGGGTGGGCCTCGGTGGCGGTGTGGGAGTGGTAGATGACCACCGGCTCCTCGTCGCGGTCGTCCATCTCGCGGTAGAGCTTGAACAGGTCACCGGAGTCGAACTCGTAGAACGTGGGCGACATGGCCGCGTTCAGCATGGGGATGAAGCGCTCGGGGCGGTCCGAACCCGCGGGGCCGGCGACGACGCCGCACGCCTCGTCGGGGTGGTCCTTGCGCGCGTGCGCGACGATCTGGTCGACGAGGGCCTGGGTGATGGTCAGCATGCTCGTCAGGATAAGCAGAAGGAAAAGGGGCCGCGCGCAGCGCGTCAGGCGGGCGGGTGGCGGGCGAACGGGTGGGCCACCCCGTACCGAGGTGCGGTCCGGGATGGCCCATATGGCGACGTCCTCAGCGGCCGCCGCGGGGGGCGCCACGAGTGCTCCCTGCGGCTGGACGTCCTGAGGGAGTCAGCCGATCTTCTCCAGCTCCGGCTCGCGGCGGCTGGTGACCTCCGGGTTGCGGCCCTTGAGGATCACCCAGCCGACGGCGAGGGCGGCGGCCCAGCCGGCCATCACGTAGAGGCAGACACGGGAGTCGGCGTCGTAGGCGATCAGGCCCGTGACGAAGAGGAGGAAGACGATCGCGATCCAGCTGCAGACCGCGCCGCCCGGTGCCGGGAAGGAGGACGCGGGCAGACGGCCCGCGACGACCGCACGGCGGTAGAGGACGTGGCTGATCAGGATCATCAGCCAGGTCCAGATGCCGGCCGCGGTGGCGACGGAGGTGACGTAGGCGAAGGCCTTCTCCGGGACGACGTAGTTCAGGACCACGCCGATGCCCATGAAGAGGACCGAGACCGTGATGCCGAGGGCCGGGGTCTTGGTGGACGACAGCTTCTTGAAGACCGCGGGGGCCTCGCCGCTGTCGGCCAGGTTGCGCAGCATGCGGCCCGTGGAGTACATGCCCGAGTTGCAGGAGGACAGGGCCGCGGTGAGGACGACGAAGTTGACGATGCCGGCGCCCGCCGGGATGCCGATCTTCGCGAAGGCCTCGACGAACGGCGAGACACCCGGCGCGAACTCGGTCCACTTCACGACGCAGAGGATGACGGTGAGCGCGCCGACGTAGAACAGCGCGATGCGCCACGGGAGGGTGTTGATCGCCTTGGGGAGGGTCTTCTCCGGGTCCTCGGACTCACCGGCCGTGACGCCGACCAGCTCGACGGCGAGGTAGGCGAACATCACGCCCTGCAGGGTCATGAGGGACGAGCCGATGCCCTTGGGGAAGAAGCCGTCGAAGGCCCACAGGTTGGAGACCGCCGCGGTGTCACCGGCGCTGCTGAAGCCGAAGGTCAGAACGCCGAGGCCGATGACGATCATGCCGATCAGGGCGGTGACCTTGACCATCGAGAACCAGAACTCCAGCTCGCCGAAGAGCTTCACGGAGATCAGGTTGACCCCGAAGAGGATCACCAGGAAGACGAGGGCCGTCACCCACTGGGGGACGGACGGGAACCAGTAGTTGACGTAGATCGCTGCGGCCGTCAGCTCGGCCATGCCGGTGACGACCCACATCAGCCAGTACGTCCAGCCGGTGAAGTAGCCGAAGAACGGGCCGAGGAACTCGCGGGAGTACTCCGCGAACGAGCCCGAGACCGGGCGGTACAGGAGCAGCTCGCCGAGCGCCCGCATGATGAAGAAGACGATCGCGCCCGCGAGGGCGTACATGAGGATGAGGCTGGGGCCGGCCTTGGCGATGTTCGCCCCGGCACCCAGGAAGAGGCCGACGCCGATGGCGCCGCCGATCGCGATCATCTGGACCTGGCGGCTGCCGAGCCCGCGCTCGTACCCCTCTTCGGACTCTGCGGAAGCCTTCTCCGTGTCGACCTGAGCGGAGGTCATGTCGTGGTGCGCCTTTCTCCATGCCGACCCGGGCCTCTCGTCGGCCGCGGATCGGGTTTCGATCCCCCCGGATTGATGGAGCGGTGCCTGGCCGGCGATCGACCGGCTCGGTGGCGCACCCGGCCGAACATACGGGTGGTGTTCGCCGGGCGGTCGTGAAGATTTATCACGACGGCACCATTGATCACCGGAGGAGACTGTGACACATCACACAGGAAGGAGCGGACAAATGCCACGCAAGACGCTCACACCTCACCGCTGTGGTGACGTGATCGTTATCCGGATTTGAGCGTCCTCTGAGCGAACACGGAATCCACACAACTCAGGGCATCAGGGTCGCCACGAGCGTCTCCTGGAGCCCGCCCAGCCACAGGTACGCCATCACCATCGGCTTGCGCGGGTCCTCGTCCGGCAGCCGGTAGAGGAAGTCGGTGTCGTCCTCGTCGGAGATCTCCAGACGGGCGCCGATCGCCAGCCGCAGGTCGTTGAGCGCGCTGAGCCACCGCCGGGACTCCTCCGGCGCCAGCTCGAGCACCGCGCCGCCCTCGGCGGCCGCCTCGGAGGCCAGGGCGTCCAGCGAGCGGACCACCGCGAGGGCGTTCTCCCGCTTGCCGGCCCTGAGGTCGTTCTCGGTGTAGCGGCGGAACTCCGCGGAGTGCGCCTTCTGCTCGTCCGCCTGCTTCGGCCCCGGGGCGCCCTCCGGATCGGTGTAGGCGTCCGGGAAGAGCCGGCGCAGGACGGGGTCGGCGGGGGGCTCGCTCGGGCCCTCGGCGAAGAGTTCGGCGAGCGGGTCGTCGGGGGCGTCCTCGGCGGGGCCGGGGCCGATCAGCTCCAGGAGCTGGACGGCCAGCGACCGGATGATCGAGATCTCGACGTCGTCGAGCGCGACGGCCGCGCCGCCGCCGGGGAGCGGTTCGAAGTGTCCAGGCATCAGGAGGAGGCTACTTCCGGTCCCGCTTCCGGACCTATTTCCCGTCCCGCTTGCGGGCCTACTTGCGGTCCTGCTGGAGGGTGGCCCACAGCCCGTAGCCGTGCATGGCCTGCACGTCGCGTTCCATCTCCTCGCGAGAGCCGCTGGAGACGACCGCCCGGCCCTTGTGGTGGACGTCGAGCATGAGCTTGGTGGCCTTGTCCTTGGAGTATCCGAAGTACGTCTGAAAGACGTACGTCACATAGCTCATGAGGTTGACCGGGTCGTTGTGGACGATCGTGACCCAGGGGACGTCCGGCTCAGGTACGGCGAAGACCTCCTCCGCCGACTCGGTGCGTTCGATCTCAAGGGGAGCGGGTGACGTCACATGCCCCATGCTGCCACGCATCAGGGAAATCGTCACACCGACGAAAAGGGAGTACCATCTACCGTCATGAACACAGCGGACCTTGGGCTGCCGGTGGACGTTCCCTCTACGGCGCTCTTCACGGACCAGTACGAGCTCACGATGCTGCAGGCCGCGTTGAAGGCCGGTACGGCCGAGCGGCGCAGCGTGTTCGAGGTCTTCACCCGGCGGTTGCCCGAGGGCCGGCGCTACGGCGTGGTCGCGGGCACCGGGCGGGTCCTGGACGCCGTCGAGAACTTCCGTTTCGACGCGAGCGTCCTGGGCTTCCTGCGCGAGCGGGCGATCGTCGACGAGGAGACCCTGGACTGGCTGGCCTCGTACCGCTTCTCGGGTGACATCTGGGGCTACCCGGAGGGCGAGGTCTACTTCCCCGGCTCACCGATCATGCGGGTCGAGGGCTCCTTCGCCGAGTGCGTGCTCCTCGAAACCGTGATCCTCTCCATCCTCAACCACGACTCCGCGATCGCGGCCGCCGCCTCCCGGATGTCCTCGGCCGCCGGGGACCGCCCGCTGATCGAGATGGGTGCCCGCCGCACCCATGAGCTGGCCGCGGTCGCCGCCGCCCGCGCCGCCTACGTCGGCGGCTTCACCACCACCTCCGACCTGGCCGCCGGCTTCCGCTACGGCATCCCCACGGTGGGCACGAGCGCCCACGCCTTCACCCTGCTCCACGACTCCGAGCGGGACGCCTTCCGGGCCCAGGTGGACTCCCTGGGCCGGGGCACCACCCTGCTCGTCGACACCTACGACGTCGCCGAGGCCGTACGGGTGGCGGTGGAGGTGGCCGGGCCCGAGCTGGGCGCGGTCCGTATCGACTCCGGCGACCTGCTCCTCGTCGCGCACCGGGTACGCCAGCAGCTGGACGAGCTGGGCGCGACGAACGCCCGGATCATCGTCACCTCCGACCTCGACGAGTACGCCATCGCCTCGCTGGCCGCGGCGCCCGTGGACGCCTACGGCGTCGGTACGCAGCTGGTGACCGGCTCCGGGCACCCGACCTGCTCGATGGTCTACAAGCTGGTCGCCCGTGCCGAGTCCGCCGACCCGAAGGCAGCGATGGTGCCGGTGGCGAAGAAGTCGACCGGCGGCAAGACGTCCATCGGCGGCCGCAAGTGGGCGGCGCGGCGGCTGGACGCGGAAGGGACCGCGGAGGCCGAGGTGATCGGCACCGGGGCGGTGCCGTCCGAGCTGGCCGACCGGCAGCTGCTGGTCGAGCTGGTCAAGGGCGGCGACATAGTCGCCCGCGAGCCCCTGGACGTCGTACGGGACCGCCACGCGGCGGCCCGGGCCAACCTCCCGCTCTCCGCCACCCAGCTCTCCCGCGGCGAACCCGTCATCCCGACCGAGTACGCATAAACGGACGGTCTCCGTGCAAGGTACCGAGTACGCGCGGGGCCGGGGGCGGTGCCCCCTCCCGCGCGGCCCGGAAAATCTCTAGGCTTGCTTACTTCACCCATAGTCGACTTCACCCTCCCCCAGGCTCCAAGGAGCTGGGGGGACCCCCATCGAAGGACACCGACCATGCGCCGCGCCTTGATCGTCGTAGACGTGCAGAACGACTTCTGCGAGGGGGGCAGCCTCGCGGTGGCCGGGGGTGCCGATGTGGCCGCCGCGATCACCGAGCTGATCGGGCAGGCCCCCGCCGGGTACCGGCATGTCGTGGCCACCCGCGACCACCACATCGCGCCCGGCGGCCACTTCGCCGACAACCCCGACTTCGTCCACTCCTGGCCCGCGCACTGCGTCGCCGGCACGGAGGGCGTCGGCTTCCACCCGAACTTCGCGCCCGCGGTCGCCTCCGGCGCGATCGACGCCGTCTTCGACAAGGGCGCGTACGCCGCCGCGTACAGCGGGTTCGAGGGGGCCGACGAGAACGGCACCACGCTGGGCGACTGGCTGCGGGCCCGGGGGATCGACGAGGTCGACGTCGTGGGGATCGCCACGGATCACTGCGTGCGGGCCACCGCGCTGGATGCGGCGCGGGAGGGTTTCCGGGTGCAGGTGCTGCTCGACCTCACGGCCGGGGTGGCGGAGGAGACGACCGAGCGGGCGTTGGAGGAGCTGCGGGACGCCGGTGTGGAGCTGGCGGGGAAGCCCGTCGTGCGCTGACCGTTTCGCGCGCCCCTGAAGGACGCGCGGCTACGCCGCCGCGTTCTTCAGCAGGGACCTGATCGGGCGCCACAGCTCGAGGACCTTCGTGGTCTCCTCCGTGCGCCATATCAGGCCGTCCGGATGGTGCAGTACGGCCGTGATCTCGTCCGGGGTCGGGGGCGCCGCGTTGCCGCGGAGGTAGACCGCGCGCAGACCCAGGTTGCGGAGCCTGGTCAGGGCTCGGGCACGGTTCTGGGCGTGCACCAGCACCCGGACCCCGGAGGAGTCCAGGGCGGTCGGGCTGGGCAGGTTGAGGGCCACCACCACTCTGCCGTTCGGCAGCTTGCAAAAGCCTCCTGCGGCCATGCGGTCATACCCCCGTGTGTATCGGTGTCAATAAGAGAGCCACAGGAGGCACCTAAACACGATCGGCGACAACCCGCCAGGGGTTGCCGCCGATACGCCTTTGACCTGCGGTTATTTAGATCACTTCGTCGACGGGCCGACCTTCACCGTGATCGTCGAGCCGTCCTTGGGCTCACTGACGATCTTGATGGAGGTGTTGGTGTCAGTGACCTTGACGCCCGCGAGCGGGTTCGACGCGTCCCAGTAGGTGGACTTGCCGTCATCGAAGACCGAGACGCCCGGACGGGACTTGATCTTGGTCGCGACGTCCGCCTTGTGCAGCGTGATCGCGTCCGTCGGGTACAGGCTGAAGGTGGAGTCGAAGGACTGGATGCGCCCGCGCATCAGGGTGCCGTCGGACCACTTCAGCGGGGCCGAGTGCGCGTCGACCGGGAGGATCAGGCCCTCACCGCCGTGCACGCTGGTGTTGTCGTCCGCCTGGGAGGTGTCCCACTTCCAGATCAGCAGGCCGTTCTGGTACGCGTAGTGCTCCACCCAGTCCGGGCGGGTCGTCGAGAAGCCGAAGTTGTACGGGCCGACCTTGAGGGTCTTGTCGTACGACACGTACTGGCGGTTCTCGGCGATGTAGTACTGCGCGTAGTCGTCCGTGATGGCCGCGCCGATGCGCGAGAAGCCGGTCGCCGTCCAGGCCGTGTCGGCCGTCTCCGCGTTGTCGGAGAACAGGGTGGCGCCGTCGGCGGTCACGGTGATCTCGTCCGCGGCGAAGCCCTTCTGGGCCACGCCGCCGTCGGTGGCGTAGCGGAAGCGCAGGCCGATCTGCTTGCCGGCGTAGGCGTCCAGCGGGAACGTCAGCTTCTGGTAGGCGTCCACCGTGCCGGTGAGGGCGGGCTTGCCGCTGCCGTCACGCGGGATGGCGGTGCCGTCGGCCAGGGTGCCGTCGATCGGCGTGTAGCTGGCGCCGCCGTCGGTGGAGACCTCGGTGTACAGGTAGTCGTAGTCCTGCTCGATGTCCCACCAGCCGTCCAGGGTCAGCGAGGCGGACGCCTTGCCGGTCAGGTCGACCGTGCGGGTCAGCGTGTTGCGCAGGTCGTCGCCGCTGCCGCTCCACCACTGCGTGGCACCCTGCGCCGGGGCGACGACGTCGGTGGTGACCGTCTTGTCCGGCAGCTGCACCACGAGGGCCTGGGCGTTCTTGGTGTTGTACTCCGCGACGCCCAGCTTGTGGGTGGACTTCTTGCCCGCCGCGGCCACGTCGTAGTCCAGCCAGCCCAGCTGCAGCTTGTCCCAGGCGTTCATGTCGCCGGGGAGGTCGCCGATGGCGTCCTTGCCGGTGCCGAGCCAGGAACCGGAGGACATCAGGGTCCAGAAGCCGGTGGAGTTGTCGCCGCCGCCGGAGGTGTCGTACTCGTCGGGCAGGCCGAGGTCGTGGCCGTACTCGTGGGCGTAGACGCCCAGGCCGCCGTTCTCCGGCTGGATGGTGTAGTCGCCGACCCAGATGCCGGTGTCGCCGACCTCGGTGCCGCCCAGCTTGTTGGTGTCCGGGCCGGTGGCGCCGGCGTCGGTGGCGAAGGCGTACCAGCGGTGCGCCCAGATGGCGTCCGTACCCTGCGCGCCGCCGCCCGCGGAATCGTCCTCGCCGGCGTGCACGATCTGGAAGTGGTCGATGTAGCCGTCGGGCTCGTTGAAGTCGCCGTCGCCGTCGTAGTCGTAGCGGTCCCACTGGTCGAACTCGGCCAGCTCCGCCTTGATCTCGGCGGCCGTGTCACCGGCGGCCTCGCGCTCGGCGACCCAGGCGTTGACGCCGTCCTGGACCGCGTACCAGGCGCCCGTGGGGGCGTCGTCGGAGCCGTAACGGGCCTCGTTGTAGGGGACCTTGACCCAGTCGGTCACTTCGCCCTCGACCGAGTAGCGGCCCGAGGACTGCTTCTCGTAGTACTTCTTCAGCGACTCGGTCTTCTTGCCGGTGCCGAAGTACAGGTCCTGGAAGTGCGCCTGGTTGTAGTCCGCCTGCCAGGCCGTGGAGTTGTCCGTGGCGCGGTTCGGCTGGGCTATCTGGTTGTGCAGCGGGCCGACCGTGCCGCCGTAGCGGGGGTCGACCTGGTCGCCGAACTCGACCAGGATCGTGAAGATCTTGTCGGTCTTCTCGCGGCCGAGCTCGACGTACTTGCTGTCGCCCTTGCGGCTCTTGAGCTGGACGACCTTCGAGCCGTCGCGGTCCTTGACCGACGCCTCGCCGGATATGACCTGCTCGAGGGCCTCCTTCTTCTGGGCCTCCTGCGTCTTGCTGAGCGGGCCGTCGAAGTCGTGCTCCTTGGCCTTGGCCGGCTGCGGGTCCTGCCGGTCCACCGTCGCGCCGGCCGCCGGAGCACCCTCGGCGGCCTCGGCCACGGCGAACGTCGTGAACGTCGCCGAGGCCGCCGCGAGGGCGACGACCGTCGCGGCTGTCCTGAATGTCCAGGATCTCTTCGTCACTTGATGTCCTCCCCTAACGCGCCCGTCCGCGCGGAAGGGGGGTCCCTGTCAAGGAAAGTCCGCGCGCGGTTATACGCGTGTAGTCAAGTGACGCCATTTGACTACTGGTTTACGAGAAAAAACAGACCTTGACTTGGACAGATCAAGTGCATTAACGGGAGCGGGTGTTCGCTTTGCGGACACATGACCGTAACGTGACGAAGCACACCGGAGACCCCGCCCACTTCGAACGGGCGCGCGGGACCGTCCACTTGCTGGACCTCATGACTCCGTGCGCCCCCTGTGCACCGGCGCCGTGGGTTAGGTCACGCTTACCGTCCAGTCCGCTCGGGCATGCAGGCGAATAGAGTCGAGATCTCCCCCGCTTCCGAGGACACGATTGCCATGCCTCGTCCGACTGTCGCACAGCTCACATACGGTTCCTGCACCGTCATCGTCTCGACGCTCGCCATGCTGCTGCTGTCACAGACGAGTTCGGGACCCGGGATCGCGGTCATCGCCGTCGCGGCGCTCGCGCTCGGCGTGCTCGTCGCCCTGACGGTGCCGGTGACCCGGTCGTCGCCCGCCCCGGCGCCGGCGGAGCAGCCGGCGGCGCCCGAGCCGGTACCCGTACCCGCCTCCGTCGCCGCGGCACCCGAGCCCGTCAGGGAGCCGACGGCGCCTTGACGCACGCGTGGAAGGAGGGCCCGTCCCGTCCGGGATACGGGCCTTCCTTCGTGCTGCGGTGTGTCAGGCGGTGCTGACCACCACCGTCTTGGCCGCCTTGTCGTGCAGACCCTGCTTGTAGGGCTTGTCGAAGAAGCTCCAGCCGCCCGCGACCAGCGTCCACAGGCAGGCGCAGCAGAAGGCGAACGGGACCCACAGCACCAGGGCACGGATCAGCGAGGTCTGCACGGAGGGCGTGGCGCCGTTGTCCAGGTTGGCGACCCGCATGCCGAACCACTTCTTGCCGAGGGTCTGCCCGGACCGGGCGATCAGGATCGTGTCGTACGCGACATAGAGGACGACCGTGATGATCTCGCGCCCGAAGGTCTTGCCGAACTCGATCTCGTCCGCGTCGACCGTGTACTGGTCGACGCGGAAGGCCCACACCAACAGCGCCACCACGATGTACACCAGGACCATGTCGATGAGCCGGGCGAGCGTGCGTTTGCCGCTTTCGGCGAGCGGGGGCATGCCGGCGAGCGGATCGGCCGGGTAACCGCCGTAGGGGCCGCCCCCGGGAGCCCCGCCGCCGGGCCCGCCGTCGTACGGCGGGGGCGGTTCTCCGTCGTACGGGGTGTCGTACGGCGAGCCGCCCCGCGCGGGCTGCGAGGGCTCCTGCGGGGGCTGCTTCCGGAACGGGTCGTCCTCCGGCGGGCCGCCGGAGGAGGGGGGCGGTTCGGTGGTCATGGCCCGAGTGGAACCCGCAGGCCGTGCCGCCGCATCCGGCGGGCCGCCGTACGGGTGTCAGCCGGCCACGAAGGTGTGCGCCGCCTTGTCGTGCCAGCACTGGTGCCACGGCTTGTCGAACACGCCCCACACGACGCCGACGACACCGATCACGAGCAGCCCGGGCACGCTGTAGACGAGCCAGCGGCGCAGCGCCGCGCCGAAGGACGGGGGTTCGTGGGCCTCGATGTCGCGCACCTCCAGACCGAGCAGCTTCTTGCCCAGCGTGCGGCCCCACTTGGCGGTCGGCAGGACCTCGTACACGATGCCGAAGACGAGGAGGACGGCGAGGACGATGCCGAGGTAGACGGAGGTCGTGCCGTCGAGGAGCCATACGGTGACGGTCTGTCCGGTGAGCTTGGCCTCGTCGATCTTCTCGTTGACGTGGTCCGCCGCCTTCAGGCCGAGCGGTACGGCCGCGGCGGAGGTGACGGTGGCGAGCACGAGGGTGTCGACGAGACGGGCGGCGAACCGCTTGCCGAGCGCCGCGGGCCGGGCCGCCGCCTGCCGGCGGGCGGCCGCCTGGAAGATGTCCTCGACCGGCGGCTTCCAGGGCACCGGCGCCTCGTCGGCACCCGCCAGCCGGTGCACCTGCTGGGCCCAGGAGGACTGACCGCCGCCGGGACCGGCGGCCATGGGAGCGGATGCCTGGGCGGCGGCCTGAGCCTGGGCGCCCTGCGGGGGCACGCCCGGAGGGGCCTGCTGGGGCCCGGAGAGAGCGGCCGCCTGCCCGGCGGCGGGCGGAAACCCGGCGGGGCCCTGCGGTGCGGGGCTCTGCGGTGCGGGACCTTGGAGGCCGGGGAGGTTCTGGGGGCCCGGGGTGCTCTGGAAACCCGGGGTGCCCTGCGCGGCGGCCGCACGCTCGGCGGCGGCCCTGCCCGCGGCGAAGCCGGGCTTGGCGACGGCGGGGTCGGCCGGGGCGGGGGCAGCCCCGCTGCTCCCGAACGCGCCCGGCTGGTCGCCGGTGCGCGGGTTCGGGGCGCGGAAGGTCACCGTGCCCGGGTCGGGCCCGGAGCCGGTGCCGCCGGGCGCGCCGGAGCCCGCGTCGGCGGCCGTCGGGCGGCGGAAGACGAAGGTGCCCCCCGACACGTCACCGGCGCCGGAACCCGCGCCCGGCTCCGGCTCCGCCGGCGGGATGGTCGCCGTACCGTCCGTACTGGCCGACCGTCCGTCGGGCTGCACCGGGGCCACCGGCCGACCCGGACCCGGCTGCTGCCCGGGAACCCCCGGCTGCCCCGTCGCAGGGGAGCCCGGGGTGGCGCCCCAGGAGACCCGGCGGTCGGGGTCGCCGCCGAAGCCGGACTGGTGGGAGCGGTCGGCGCCCCAGGCCGAGGCGGGTTCGGGGCGGCCGCCGCCGACCTGTTGCGCCGGGTCGGGGTCCTCGTCGAAGAAGTGCGGTCCGGTCTCCTCGACGGGGGACGCCGGGGGCGTGAGCGGCGTACCGTCCGACGGGGCCGGGCGGCTGGTGCCCGGTACCCAGGCGGAACCGTTCCAGTACCGGACATATCCGGGAATGGACGGGTCCGGGTAATACCCCTCGCGGGGCCTGTCGTCACCGGGTGCCGGGGTTGGGGCGCTCATGTCCGTCGTCCCGTATCTGCTCGGAGGTGGGATGGGGACATCCACATCTATCAGACGCACGCAGGCCTCATCGCCAGTCCCGCCGTACCCGCCCCTTTCCGGGCAACCCCGTGCACGCCCTTCACACGTTCGGAACCGTCCGCCGTCAGACCTGCCCGGAGATCGGCCGACGGACTCGCGGAAAAAAATCTGCGAATCCGCGTAATGCTCCGCATCCCTTCCGCTCTCTCCCTCCGTACACATCCGTACCGAGAGGAGAACGACCATGCATCACACCGTGGTGGAACGCGAGCTGACGCTGAACCTCATCGTGTCGCCGGAGCGCAGCGTCCCCGTCCCGGCCCGGCTGAGCTACCGCAGCGACGACCCCTTCGCCGTCCACGTCGCCTTCCACATCGACTCCGAGCACCCCGTCCACTGGACCTTCGCCCGTGACCTGCTCGTGGAGGGCGTCTTCCGGCCGTGCGGGTACGGGGACGTACGGGTGTGGCCGACGAAGGCGGAGGGGCGCCCCGTCGTGCTGATGGCGCTGAGTTCACCCAACGGTGACGCCCTCCTGGAGGCGCCGGCCGCTCAGGTCTCCGCCTGGCTGGAGCGGACCCTGCGGGTGGTGCCCCCCGGGACCGAGGGCGAGCAGCTCGGTCTCGACGAGGGTCTGGCCGGGCTGCTCGCCCAGTGAGCCGGCCCGCGCGAAGGGGTCAGAACAGCTTGCCCGGGTTCAGGATCCCCAGCGGGTCGAACACCTGCTTGACGCCGCGCTGCATCTCCACCCCCACCGGGCCGAGCTCACGCGCCAGCCACTCCTTCTTGAGGACGCCCACGCCGTGCTCGCCGGTGATCGTGCCGCCGAGCTCCAGGCCGAGGGCCATGATCTCGTCGAAGGACTCGCGGGCACGGCGGCACTCGTCCGGATCCTGCGCGTCGAAGCAGACGGTGGGGTGGGTGTTGCCGTCACCCGCGTGGGCGACCACCCCGATGGTGAGCCGGTGCTTCTCCGCGACGCGTTCGACGCCCTCGATCATGTCGCCGAGCCGCGACCGGGGCACGCACACGTCGTCGATCATCGTCGTGCCCTTGACGGCCTCCAGGGCGACAAGTGAGGACCGCCGTGCCCGGAGGAGGAGTTCGGACTCGGCCGCGTCGTCCGCGGGGACCACCTGGGTCGCGCCCGCCTCCTCGCACAGCGCGCCGACGGCGGCCAGGTCGGCGGCCGGGTCGGGGGTGTCGAAGGCCGCCAGCAGCAGGGCCTCCGTGGTCTCCGGCAGGCCCATGCGGGCGAGGTCGTTGACGGCCTTGACCGTCGTGCGGTCCATCAGTTCGAGGAGCGACGGTACGTGGCCGCCCGCCATGATCCGGCACACCGCGTCGCAGGCGGCGGCCGCCGACTCGAACTCCGCCGCCAGGACCAGCTGCTGGGGCGGTCGCGGCCTGAGGGCCAGGACCGCCCGTACGACGATGCCGAGCGAGCCCTCGGAGCCCACGAACAGGCGGGTCAGGTCGTACCCGGCGACACCCTTCGCCGTACGCCGGCCGGTGGACATGAGCCGCCCGTCGGCCAGCACCACGTCCAGCCCCAGGACGTACTCGGCCGTCACCCCGTACTTCACACAGCACAGGCCCCCGGAGGCCGTGCCGATGTTGCCGCCGATGGTGCACATCTCCCAGCTGGAGGGGTCGGGCGGGTAGTACAGACCGTGTTCGCCCACCGCGCGCGCGAGGGTGGCGTTGACGACTCCCGGTTCGACGACGGCGATGCGGTCGACCGGGTTGATCTCCAGGACGCGGTCCATCTTCGTCAACGACAGCACGATGCAGTCGTCGGTCGCGTTGGCGCCGCCGGACAGGCCGGTGCGGGCGCCCTGCGGGACGACGGGGACGCGCAGTTCGGTCGCGGTGCGCATGACGTGCTGGACCTGCTCGACCGTGCGCGGCAGCACGACGACGGCCGGGGTGCCGGCCGGACAGAAGCTGGCCATGTCGTTGGCGTACGACACCGTGACGTCGGGGTCGGTGAGAACGGCGTCGGCGGGCAGGCCGACGAGCAGACGGTCGACGAGGTTGCCCGTGACCTCGTCGCGTGGCGCTTCGATACGGCTCATGATCACAGGTTCGCACCCGGGGCCATCGGTGTGAACCCCGTCCACGGCGGCCGTCACCTGCCCGGGTGCGGCCGGCGCGCTGACGCACAGTGAGCGCCATGGAGAGCGTCGTACAGAAGGAAAAGATCACCGCGCCCGCCCCGCAGGAGTGTCCTGGGCGAGCCCCCTGGTACCGGCGGCGGCTGCTCGTCGGCTCGCTCGCGGGGGCTCTCGCGCTGGCCGGCGGGGTGGTCGTGCTGTGTCTGCCCGGGGAGCGGGCGGACCGCGGGACGGCGCCCGCACCGGCTCCGGGGGCGCGGGCGGCGGTGGGGTCGGGGGTGCCGGCCGCGCTGCCCGGTCTGGCGGTGCTGATCGACGAGGGCGAGCGGCGGGTGCGGCGGCAGCCGCGGGACGCGGGGGCGTGGGCGGTGCTCGGCGCGGCCTATGTCGAGCGGGGGCGGCGCACCGCCGACGCGGCCCTCCTCTATCCGAAGGCGGAGCGTGCGCTGCGCACCTCGCTGAAGGTGCGCCCGAAGGACAACGCCGACGCCCTCCGCGGTCTGGCCGCGCTGGCCAACGCGCGCCGGGACTTCCGGGCGGCGCTGGCCTGGGCGGAGGCCGCGCGGAAACTGGCGCCGGCGCGCTGGACGACGTATCCGCAGCTCATCGACGCGTACACGGGCCTCGGCGACTACAAGAAGGCCGACAGGGCGCTGGAGAGGCTGGTGGAACTGCGCTCAGGTCCGGCCGTGCTGGCGCGCGCGGCGGAGGTGTACTGGGACCGGGGCCGCCGGGAGGACGCGCAGGCGGCGCTGGCCGACGCGGCGGCCGGTGCCTCCTCCCCCGCCGAGCAGGCCGCGTGGCTGGAGCGGGCCGGGCAGCTGGCCTGGGAACGCGGTGAGCGGGAGAGCGCGCTGCGGCACTTCCGGGCGGCCGTACGGCTGGACCCGGACCTGCGGGCCGCGCAGGCGGGGCAGGGACGGGCGCTGGCCGCGCTGGGGCGGACCTCGGAGGCGCTGACCGTGTACCGGGTCGCGCTCGCCAAGCAGCCGCTGCCGCGGTACGCGCTCGAACTGGGCGAGCTGTACGAGTCGCTGGGGCTGTCGCGGCCGGCGCGGGCGCAGTACGACCTGCTGCGCCGGCGGGTGCGGGAGGACGCGGCGGGCGGGGTCGACGGGGAGCTGGTGCTCGGTCTGTTCGAGGCGGACCACGGCGATCCGGCGTCGGCGGTGCGGCGGCTGCGGGCCGAGTGGCGGCGCCAGCCCGGCATCGCGGTCGCGGACGCGCTGGGCTGGGCGCTGCACCGGGCCGGGAACGACAAGGAGGCGCTGAAGTACGCCGCGATCGCCACCGACCGGGAGCACGGCGGGGCGGTGCTCAGTGCGCCGTACGCCTATCACCGGGGCATGATCGAGCGGGGGTTGAAGCGGACCGCGCCGGCCCGCCGCCGTCTTCAGGAGGCGCTCCGGCTCAACCCGTACTTCTCCCCCCTGCACGCCCCGGCGGCCCGTGCCGCGCTGGCGGCCCTGGGCGAGCCCCGGGACGTGCCGCCGCCGGGGCCGTGATGCCGAGGCCGGGTGCCGTCGCTACAGGTTGCCGCGCTTGGCCTGCTCTCGTTCGATCGCCTCGAACAGGGCCTTGAAGTTGCCCTTGCCGAAGCCCATCGAGCCGTGGCGTTCGATGAGCTCGAAGAACACGGTCGGGCGGTCCTGGACCGGCTTGGTGAAGATCTGCAGGAGGTAGCCGTCCTCGTCGCGGTCGGCGAGGATCTTCAGCTCGCGCAGGGTGTCGACGGGCACGCGGGTGTCCCCCACCCACTCGCCGAGGGTGTCGTAGTAGGAGTCCGGGGTGTCGAGGAACTGGACGCCGGCCGCGCGCATGGTGCGTACGGTCTCGACGATGTCGTTGGTGTTGAGCGCGATGTGCTGGACGCCCGCGCCGCCGTAGAACTCCAGATACTCGTCGATCTGGGACTTCTTCTTGGCGATGGCCGGCTCGTTGATCGGGAACTTGACCTTGAGGGTCCCGTCGGCGACGACCTTCGACATCAGGGCGGAGTACTCGGTGGCGATGTCGTCGCCCACGAACTCCTTCATGTTGGTGAAGCCCATGACCCGGTTGTAAAAGCCGACCCACTCGTTCATCCGGCCGAGCTCGACGTTGCCGACGCAGTGGTCGATCGCCTGGAAGGTGCGGTGGGCGGGAGGTTCGACGATCGGGTCGGCGGCGACGTAGCCCGGAAGGTAGGGGCCGTCGTAGCCGGAGCGGTCGACGAGGGTGTGGCGGGTCTCGCCGTAGGTGGCGATCGCGGCGAGGACGACCGTGCCGTGCTCGTCCTTCAGCTCGTAGGGTTCGGCCACCGAGCGGGCGCCGTGCTCGAGGGCGTAGGCGTAGGCGCGGCGGGCGTCCGGGACCTCGATGGCGAGGTCGACGACGCCGTCGCCGTGCTCGGCCACGTGCTGTGCGAGGAAGTGGCCCCAGGTGGTGGCGGGCTTGATCACGGAGGTGAGCACGAAGCGGGCCGAGCCGTTGGTGAGCACGTACGACGCGGTCTCGCGGCTGCCGGTCTCCGGTCCGCGGTACGCGACGAGCTTCATGCCGAAGGCGGTGGAGTAGTAGTGCGCCGCCTGTTTGGCGTTGCCCACGGCGAAGACGACCGCGTCCATTCCCTTGACCGGGAAGGGGTCTGCCTGCCGGGCGGTGTCGGGAGTGCGGTGTGTGGTCTGCGTCATAGCGGAAGCCTCACTCCCGCCCGCAAGGTGCGCAATAGTTCGCTTTCTCGCTGGGCAATCTGTTCAGTGGTACGACGGTACCGGCGGTCTTTCTGTACAGGGTGACCATCTTGGAGGCGGGCGTGGCGATCGATCATCTGGACGGGCGGATCATCGCGCTGCTGGCCCGGGAGCCGCGCATCGGGGTGCTGGAGATGTCCCGGCGGCTCGGCGTGGCCCGGGGCACGGTTCAGGCGCGCCTCGACCGGCTTCAGTCGAACGGAGTCATCCGGGGATTCGGGCCCGACGTGGATCCGGCGGCCCTCGGTTACCCCGTCACCGCGTTCGCCACCCTGCAGATCCGGCAGGGGCAAGGAACCGATGTGCGGGCCCACTTGGCGACCGTGCCGGAGGTACTGGAGCTGCACACCACCACCGGCAGCGGGGACATGCTGTGCCGGCTGGTGGCCCGCTCCAACGCCGATCTCCAGCGGGTCATCGACCGGGTTGTCGGTTTTGATGGGATCGTCCGGGCGTCCACCGCGATCGTGATGGAGAACGCCGTTCCGCTGCGGATCATCCCGCTGGTGGAGCAGGCCGCCCAGGACTCGGGTTAGTCGGTCAGGCAGGCGGGCACCGGGCGGTGAGGGTGTGTGAGCTTCTGGGAGTACCTGGGTGAGCGGCACCAGCAGCTGCTCGCGGACGCCTGGCGGCACGCCGCCGTCGTGGTGCCGTGCGTGGTCGTGGCGACCGTGCTCGGGGTGGCCGTCGGGGTCGCCGTCCACCGCGGCGGCCGGACGGGTGATCTCGCCACCGCCACCGCCACCGCCCGCACGCTCCTCGCCGTCCCCGCCCTCGCCCTGATCGGTCTGCTGGTGCCGGTGGTGGGTCTCGGTGTGCCGCCGACGGTGATCGCGCTGACGTTGTGCGGGCTGCCGCCGGTCGTGCGGAACGCGGTCACCGGCCTGCGCGGGGTGGACCCCGTCCTGGTGGACGCGGCCGGCGGCCTCGGCATGTCCCGGTTCGCCCGGCTGGCGCGGGTGGAGCTGCCGCTGGCCTGGCCGCCGATCCTGACCGGGATCCGGGCCGGCACCCGGATGCTGATGGGGATCGCCGCGATCGCCGCGTACGCCTCCGGGCCCGGCCTCGGCAACGAGATCTTCCGTGGCCTCGCCTCCCCCGGCAGCGCGTACGCCCTCGACGAGGTCCTCGCGGGCACGCTCGGGATCGTCGTCCTGTCGCTGCTGTTCGACGCCGGGTACGTCGTCCTCGGTCGGCTGACGATTCCGAGGGGGATGCATGGCTGAGGCCGGACACGTGACCGAGGGGGAATGCGTGGGCGAGCCCCGTGCGCGCGGCGCCGCGATCGAACTGGAGAACCTCAGCAAGCGGTATCCCGGCAGTCCGCGGCCCTCCGTCGACGACGTGACCCTGGAGATCAAGGGGGGCGAGACCGTCGTCCTCGTCGGCCCGGCGGGGTGCGGGAAGTCGACGATCCTGAAGATGATCAACCGGCTGGTCGAGCCGAGCGGCGGCCGGATCCGGATCGACGGCGAGGACGTCATCGGCGCCGACCCGGTGCGGCTGCGCCGGAAGGTCGGGTACGCGGTCGGGTCGTCGGGGCTGTTCCCGCACATGACCGTCGGCCGGAACATCGCGCTCGTCCCGAGGATGACCGGCTGGCCGAAGGCGCGGATCCGGGACCGGGTCGAGGAGGTGCTCGGCCTGGTCGGACTCGATCCCGGCGAGTTCCACGGCCGCTATCCGGGCCGGCTGTCCGAGGGGCAGCGGCAGCGGGTGGGCCTGGCCAGGGCGCTCGCGGCCGATCCGCCCGTCCTGCTGATGGACGAGCCGTTCGGCACGCTGGACCCGGTCACCCGGGAGCAGCTCCAGGACGAGCTGATCCGGCTCCAGGGCGAGCTGCGCAGGACGATCGTCCTCGTCACCCAGGACGTCGACGAGGCGATCAGGCTGGGCGACCGGGTCGCGGTGCTGGGCGAGCGTTCGCGGATCGCCCAGGTCGGCGCCCCGGAGGCGATCCTCACCCGCCCGGCGGACGCGTTCGTGTCGGGGTTCGTGGGCGCGAGGGCCGTGCTGAGGAGGCTCGACCTCACCCGCGTGGGAGAGGTGCCGATCAGGGACTGGCCGACGGCCACGGTCGACGACCCCCTCCAGGTCCTCGTCCGCAGGCTCCGCACCACCGGGACGACCGAGATCCTGCTGCTCGACCGGCACGGCCGCCCCGACAGCTGGCTGGGGCGCGGCGACCTGATGCGGGCGAAGGGCTCCGCGGCCCGCGCCGGGACCCCCGTGCGCTCCACGGTGGCCCGGGACGCGACACTGCGGGACGCGCTGGAGGCGGTGCTGGCCGACAGTGGCGGGCGGGTCGTGGTCACCGGGCGGCGCGGCGAGTACACGGGCGTCGTGGACATGGAGACACTGCTGAACTCCGTGCACGGGCTACGCGCCCGGAACAGGAGGGGGCGTGCCGGCGCCTGAGCTGGAGAAGCGGGAGGCGGCGCCGGTCGCGCCCGCGCGACAACACGTCACCTGGCGGAAGCGGGCCCTGCTGCCCGGCTTCCTGGTCGTCCTGCTGCTGGGCACCTGGCTGTGGTTCCGGCAGGCCGCCCTCGACCCGGTGTCCGAGGGCGCCCTGTCGGGCGGTCGGGTGCCGGAGGCGCTGTGGCAGCAGGTGCGGCTGACGGTGATCGCCACGTTCTTCGTGCTGGTCGTCGGGGTCCCGCTGGGCATCCTGCTGACCCGCCCGGTGTTCCGCCGGGCCGCCCCGGTCGTCCTGGCCGTCGCCCGCGCGGGCGGCGGGGCGATCCCGGCGGTCGGTCTGCTGGCCGTGCTGGTGGTCTGGCTGGGCACCGGCATGACGGCGGTCCTGATCGCCCTCGTCCTCTGCGCCCTCCTGCCCGTCGTCTCCCACACCGTCACCGGTCTGCTGGCGACCGACCCGACGCTGCTGGAGGCGGCGCGCGGGATCGGCATGTCACCGGCGGGGGTGCTGTGGCACGTCGAACTGCCCCTCACCGTCCCGCGGCTTCTCACCGGTGCCCGTACGGCACTCGTCCTCAACGCCGGCACGGCGACCCTGGCGGGCTTCGGTGGAGGCGGGGGGCTGGGTGCACTGATCGCCACCGGCATCCGGGAGGAGCGAACGCCGGTGCTGGTGGTGGGTTCGGTCCTGACGGTCGCCCTTGCGCTGCTGGTCGACTGGGTGGGGTCGATGGGGGAGGTGGGGTGGAGCGGAGGGGGTGAGGTGGAGGAGTGAGGTGGAGGAGTGAGGTGGAGACGGTGAGGTGGGTGGAGTGGGTGAGACGCAGTGATCGCCCCCGAGACCCACCTCGCCCTGGCGCCCCGAGGCCCGCGGCACTAGCAGCTGGGCACGGAGCCCTTCCCGCTCTCCAGGGCCGTCAGCGCGCTCACCGCGCCCTCGAGCGTGGTCACCGGGATCAGTCGCAGGCCCTTGGGCAGTTCGGACCGGGCCTCGGAGCACTCGGCCCTCGGGACGAGGAACACCGTCGCACCATCCCGGCGGGCGGCCTGTGTCTTCAGGGCGACGCCCCCGACCGCGCCCACCGTGCCGTCCGTGTCGATGGTGCCCGTACCGGCGATGGTGCGCCCGCCGGTGAGGTCGCCGTCGTCGCCGTCGCCGTCGAGCTTGTCGACGATGCCCAGCGAGAACAGCAGCCCGGCGCTCGGGCCGCCCACGTCGGCCAGCTTCAGGGTGACCTTGATGCCGTCGTCGGTACGGTCGAGGTACTTCAGGGCGGCCCGGGTCGCGGCGTCCTGGGACTCCTCCATCTGCTCGGTGTTGTGCTGCTCGATCTCCTTGGTGGTCTGCCCGCTGGGGTAGACCGAGTCGCGCGGCATGATCGCCTGGTCGCCGCGGAACCAACCGTCGATGACGTCGGCGAGCCTGACGTCGGCGTCCGGGCCGGTCGCCTCGATCGTCGTCATCCGCAGCTGCCCGGACGTCTTGCGGGTGGGCGCGCCGGAGATCGTGATGACCGGGGTGCCCTGGTTCTCGCCGAGAACGTTCGCCGTCATGCCGGGCTGCGCCACCGAGAACGGCAGCGGCGCGAACACCGCGGTGGCGAGCAGCCCCACGAGGGGCACGGCACAGGCGACGACGCCCTGGAGGCGTGTGAGGCGAGAGAGCACGAGGTCAATGTAACCGGCGCCGGTGTGCGCGCCCTCGCGCAGGTGCGTCAGCGCAACGCCTCCGCCACCTCCCGCGCCGCGTCCACCACCCTCGGTCCCACCCGCTCCGGTACCGCGTCGGCCAGCATGACGACACCCACGCTGCCCTCGACACCCGTGACTCCCAGCAGCGGCGCCGCCGCCCCGCTGGCACCGGCCTCCAGTTCCCCCTGCGTGAGGGTGTACCCGGGCTCCTCCGGCAGCTTCTGGCGGGCGGCGAGGATCGCGCGGCCGGCGGCTCCCCGGTCCAGCGGGTGCCGGAACCCGGCCCGGTACGCCACGTGGTAGTCCGTCCACGACGGCTCGACGACCGCCACGGCCAGCGCCTCCGCGCCGTCCACCAGGGTCAGATGGGCGGTCGCCCCTATGTCCTCGGCCAGCGACCGCAGCGCGGGCAGCGCCGCCTCCCGGACCAGCGGATGCACCTGGCGTCCCAGCCTCAGCACCCCGAGGCCGACCCGGGCTCGCCCGCCGAGGTCCCGCCGTACGAGTGCGTGCTGCTCCAGCGTGGCGAGCAGCCGGTACACGACGGTCCGGTTCACGCCCAGTTTCTGGGACAGCTCGGTGACGGTCAGCCCGTGGTCGGTGTCGGCCAGCAGCTTGAGGACCTTCAGGCCCCGGTCGAGCGTCTGGGAAGTCTCCGCGGTCACGACGCCCACTCCTTCAGTGGTGAGGTCGGCGGCCCCCGTCGCGGCGGATGCGTCACCGAGTCCCGTCAGTGACGCGCTACAGAGGCCGCCGATCGGCAGATGGGCCCGGCTTGTCCGGGCCCAGTCGCTTCACGGCTGCGCTCCGCGGCGGCGCTGCCACGGGGCGTGTGCGTAGCGGGACAGTAGCGAAGCAGGTTCGCTGAGCGGAAGAGAACGTCCAGAATCCGGTCAATGGCCGTTATGAACGACTAGGATTTGTCGCGCTTTTGCCCTGATACGTGACCTGCCGCGGGTGGCGTGGGGGCCCGCTGTCACTTCATCCGGGTGGCCCACTCCTGCACCTTGGCGATGCGCTGCCGCAACTGCCCGGCCGTCGCCTCCGCGCTCGCCGGTCCCCCGCACACCCGCCGCAGTTCGGTGTGGATGACCCCGTGCGGCTTGCCGCTCTGGTGGACGTAGGCCCCGACCATCGTGTTGAGCTGCCGCCGCAGCTCCATCATCTCCTTGTGCGAGACGACGGGCCGCCGCTCGGCCGGCACCTCCAGCAGATCGGCCTCGCTGTCCGGCTTCTTCCTGCTGTGCGCGATCTGCTTGGCCTGCCGCTTCTGCAGCAGCAACTGCACCTGATCGGGCTCCAGCAGCCCCGGAATGCCGAGGTAGTCCTGCTCCTCCTCGCTGCCCGGGTGGGCCTGCATGCCGAACTCGGCGCCGTTGTACATCACCCGGTCGAAGACGGCGTCGGACTCGAGGGCCTCGAAGGGCAGCATGTCCTGCTCGCCGGTGTCCTCGTCCTGCTGCTTCTCCGCCTCCTGGAGAAGCTTCTCCTCCTCGGCGTAGGGGTCCTCCTCCCCCTCCTTCTTCGGCTTGTCGAGGACGTGGTCGCGTTCGCGCTCCATCTCGTTGGCGAAGCCGAGCAGATCGGGCACGGTCGGCAGGAACACGGACGCGGTCTCGCCGCGCCGCCGCGACCGTACGAAGCGGCCGACGGCCTGAGCGAAGAAGAGCGGCGTGGAGATGGTCGTCGCGTACACGCCGACCGCCAGCCGCGGCACGTCGACGCCCTCGGACACCATCCGCACCGCGACCATCCACCGGTCGGTGTTGTGGCTGAACGCGTCGATCCGGTCGGAGGCGCCGGCGTCGTCGGAGAGCACGAGGGTCGCCTTCGAGCCCGTGATCTCCCGGATGAGCTTGGCGTACGCACGCGCCGAGTCCTGATCGGAGGCGATGACCAGCGCGCCCGCGTCCGGGATGGCCTTCCTGACCTCCGTCAGCCGCTGGTCGGCGGCGCGCAGCACGCTCGGCATCCAGTCACCGCGCGGATCCAGGGCCGTACGCCACGCCTGGCTGATCGCGTCCTTCGTCATCGGCTCGCCGAGCCGCGCGGCGATCTCGTCACCGGCCTTGGTGCGCCAGCGCATGTTGCCGCTGTAGGACAGGAAGATGACGGGCCGCACGACGTTGTCGGCGAGCGCGGAGCCGTAGCCGTACGTGTAGTCGGCGGAGGACCGCCGGATCCCGTCGGCCCCCTCCTCGTAGGTCACGAAGGGGATGGGGTTGGTGTCCGACCGGAAGGGGGTGCCGGTCAGGGCCAGTCGACGGGTGGCGGGCTCGAAGGCCTCCAGGCACGCCTCGCCCCAGGACTTGGAGTCACCGGCGTGGTGGATCTCGTCGAGGATGACGAGCGTCTTGCGCTGCTCGCTGCGGTTGCGGTGCAGCATCGGCCGCACACCGACGCCCGCGTACGTCACCGCGACGCCGTGGTAGTCCTTGCTGAGCGGTCCGGCGCTGTACTCGGGATCGAGTCTGATCCCTATCCGGGCCGCGGCCTCCGCCCACTGCTTCTTCAGGTGCTCGGTCGGCGCGACCACGGTCACCTGCTGCACGACGTGGTGGTGCAGCAGCCAGGAGGCGAGGGTCAGCGCGAAGGTCGTCTTGCCGGCGCCGGGCGTGGCGACGGCGAGGAAGTCGCGCGGCTGCTCCTGGATGTACTTCTCCATCGCCCCCTGCTGCCAGGCCCGGAGCTTGCTGGCGGTACCCCACGGGGCGCGGCCCGGGAAGGCGGGAGAGAGGTGGTGGGAGTGGGAGGAGGTCGCAGACATAGAAGTGGGCCCGGAGGGCCCTCCGTTGAGGGTGCTGGCGGATGACGGGCGGGCGGTAGTCACGGTCTCCGGGTTCGGGGGTCGGGCGGCTCGGCTGGCGTGATGGACTCGGCTACGTATGACAACCGGGCCACCCTACCGGCGGCCCGGGACGGTGACCGCGCGAACGAGGCCGGGTCGCCGCAGGGTGGGACCCACGTCACAGCGCCCGCAGCCGCTCCGCGATCGCGCCGACCTCCGATTCCGCACCGGAGGCGACATCGATGACCAGGTCGTATGCCGCGTCCTGGTCGCAGCCGGCGAGGTCCACGCCGTGGAGGGCGAGAAGGGTCACGGTGGCGAGCCAGGCCGCGCGCTTGTTGCCGTCGACGAGGGGGTGGTTGGTGGCGAGGGCGTGCAGGAGTGCGGCGGCCTGCTCGTGGAGGTCGTCGTAGGCGGCGGTGCCGAACATACGGGCCCGTGGCCGGTGTACGGCGGAGACGAGCTGCCCGTGCGCGCGGGCATCGGGGGCATGTCCGCCGAAGGCGATACGGGCGATGTCCGTGACGTCGGCGACGGTGAGGTGACGGGTCGGGCGGCCGCTCACTCCCCCAGCCTCCGCAGCAGCTCGGCGTGGGCCCCGGCGAGCCGCTCGGCCGTGGCCCGCACCCGCGCCTCCTCCGCACGCAGCAGCGTGTGTACGGCGTCCAGCGCGACGTCCTCCGGCCGGCGGCCCGTGGCGTCCGCCAGGTCGGCGAGGGCGCGGCCGAGGTCCGGGGGGAGGGTGAGGGTGAGGTGCCGCATGCCGGTGAGGATAGGAAGCGGCGGGGCGCACGGGCCAGGGGATTTCAGCTGCTGGGCTTGTGCGGGCCGGGTGGTCAGGGGCGCCGCTCGTGCAGTCGGGTGGTGACCCACGCTCCGAACAGGGCCACACCGGCCATCGGCAGGAATACGGCGGCGAAGGCGGCCGGGTGCGAGGAACCGCCGGCCGTGGTGGCCGTATGGGCCACGCTTCCGCCCCCGAGCGCCGCGAAGGCGGCACCACCCGCGGCCAGCAGCAGCACGTTGGACAAACCGTCCGAGATCTGCAGGGCGGCCGAGTTGGCACCGGCCTCCTCCGGGGCGGACAGCTGCAGCAGAAGCACGCTGGTGGAGGAGATGACGAGCCCCATCCCGAAACAGCCGAACCCCCAGGCGACGGCCACGGTCCAGGCGGGCACGGAGTGGATCAGCACACTGGGCGCGGCGGCGATGGCCCCGGCGGCGAGCACCATTCCCACGGTCGTCAACCGCTCCCGGTACGGGGCCACTTTCGCCCGGGCCTGCACCCACGACCCGAGAGCCCACGTCCCCCCACCGGCGGCGAGTGAGAACCCGGCGAGGGTGGGACTCAGCCCGCGCTCGGTGACGAGCATCAACGGTACGAAGGACTCGGCGGAGATGAAGGCCCCGGCGGCCACTCCGCGCAACAGCACCACGGAGGGCAGCCCGCGGGCCGCCCGCCAGGTCCCCCGCGGAAGCAGCCCGAGCGCGGCGGGCACGAGCAGAGCGACCCCGGCCGCGATGGGGAGGACGGAGAGGGGCCGCAGATCCTGAGCGCCGTACTGGAGCAGGCCGGCCCCGAACGAGATCCCCAGCGCAAGCCGAATCCGCCGCCGGCCGAGGGAGGAGTCGCCGACGGAGCCGCCGGAGCCCCGGGAGCCGTCCGGCCCCTCTGCCCCGCCTGAGCCGCTGTGGACCGCCCCACCGGCCCGCCGCCGTATCTGCGGCAGGGCGAGCCCCAGCGGAAGCAGGACGAGAACAGGTATCCCGAGGAAGACCCACCGCCACCCCAGCCGCTCGGTCACCGCACCCGCGGCGAGCGGACCGACGACGGACGGCACGACCCAGCAAGCGGCGAAGGCAGCCATGATGGCCGGCCGCAGCCGCTCGGGATAAGCCCGCCCCACGACGACGTACAACGCCACGATGACCAGCCCACCGCCGAGCCCCTGCACGGCCCGCCCGAGGATGAACACCCACATGTCCTGAGCGGTCCCGGCCACCACGAGCCCCGCCGCGAATGCCCCGATGCCACTGCTCAACGCCCCCAGCGGCCCCCGCCGATCCGACCACTGCCCGGCGAGCACCATCCCGAACAGACTGGTGGTGAAGTACCCGGAGAACGCGAACGCGTACAACGACACCCCGCCCAGTTCCCGGGCGGCAACAGGCATGGCGGTCCCCACTGCCGTTGCCTCGAAGGCGATGAGCAGCACCACGGAGACGATCCCGACACTGAGCGCCCGGTAGGCCCGCCCAAGGACGGTCTCCTCGGAGCTCGGGCCGGGACTCTCACACGTATCCGCGACACCGGTGTCGCGAGGTTCCAGGACAGCCATGCCCGCCAGCGTAAGGTCCACGACTGACATTGACCCCTGTCAGAAGACGGACCCCACCTCCGACCTTCGTCGTACGCCCCGCCTCGCCCTCCCCGTTCATGAACGGCGTATGGCAGTCCCGTTGCGGCGCGGCCGATTTCCTTGAGCCCCCTGCAGCCCCCGCCGTACGGTCAATACACCAAGTCCGAACCGGACCTGGCTGAACGGCCGTGTGCCCGAGTGGTTCAGGGGCTCGCCTGCAAAGCGAGTTACGTGGGTTCGAATCCCGCCACGGCCTCCAAGAAGGACCAGCACCGCTGCAGGCTGAGGACTGTCCGACGACGCTGAGTTGACGTGCCTCGCTACCGTGGCCCCATGCGCCGGAACGATCTCCAGCCGTACTGGAACACGAACGTCGCTCGGCATCCGGGCATCCTCCGTGCCGTACCCGAGGGGTGCGGGGACGCGCTGGACGTGGGGTGCGGGGACGGGCTGCTGGTGCGGAAACTGGCCGGGCGGGCGAAGCGCGTCACCGGCGTCGACAGTTCGTCGGAGATGATCGCCCGGGCCCGGGGACTCGCCGCCGGCCATGCGGAACTCCTCTTCGTTCAGGGCGACTTCCTCACCGTCGAACTTCCCGCTGCGGGCTACGACTTCATCTGCTCGGTGACCGCCATCCACCACATGGACTTCGAGGCGGCTCTCCTGCGCATGCGCGCGTTGCTGCGGCCCGGCGGCACACTGGTGGTGGTCGGCATGGCCCGTGAGGTGAGCCTGGCGGACTGGGCGGCGAGGATCGCGGCCGCCCCGGTGGTGAGGGTCACGAAGGTGCTGCGCCGTGCGCGCGGCCCGGAGGGGATGCCGGTCTCCCGCCCTCACATGAGCTACGCGCAGGTGCGGACCACCGCACACCGTCTCCTCCCGGGCGCGCGCTACCGCTGGCACGTGCTCCGCCGATACTCCTTGACCTGGGAGAAACCCGCCCACTGAGGGATTGTTCCGAGCCCTGCGACCAAGCCTTCGACCAAGCCCCTGCGACCGATCCCTCCGATCCCCCTTCGATCCGCCTCAGACCAATCCCCTTTCTGTTCCCCGGATTTAACCTACGACCCCTTGGCGACTCCCTCTCTACGCGCGTAACTTGATCCGGCCTCCCCCACACACCCCGGCCGTACCCGACGACGTACGAGGAGACCGCCAGCGTGTCCAGACCCGCAGGTAGCAGACCCCGCCGCACCATCCATGCGCTCATATCCGTCGGCGTGGCCAGCGCGTTCGCCATCGTCTCCCTGCCCGCCGCGTATGCGACGCCGTCCGCCACGGCGGTGATCTCCGAGGTGTACGGCGGTGGCGGGAACTCGGGGGCGACCCTGACCCGGGACTTCGTCGAACTCGGCAACGCGGGGTCGGCGGCCTACGAGCTGGCCGGGTACAGCGTGCAGTACCTGCCCGGTTCGCCGTCCTCGTCCTCGGTGTGGCAGGTGACCGCGCTGAGCGGGTCCGTGGCGCCGGGCGGGCGGTTCCTCGTCGCGGAGGCGGCGGGTTCCGGGGGGACGACCGCGCTGCCCACGCCCGACGCCACCGGCTCCGTCGCGATGAGCGCCACCAGCGGCACCATCGCCCTGGTCTCCGGCACCACCGCCCTGACCTGCAAGACCGCCGCCGACTGCGCGGCCGACAGCCGGATCGTCGACCTGGTGGGCTACGGCAGCGCCGTCGTCCGGGAGGGAAGCGGGCCGGTCACCGGGGCCTCCAACACCGCCTCCGTCGCGCGCGGCGCCTCCCTGGCGGACACCGACGACAATGCCGCCGATCTCGTCTCCGGTACGCCCTCCCCGGTGAACTCCGCCGGGCAGACGCCCGGTTCGGGGGACGGCGGCGGCGGGGGCGGCGGGGACGACCCGACCCAGCCCGGCACCGTCCGCATCCATGACATCCAGGGCACCACCCGTCTCTCCCCGCTCGCCGGACAGACCGTCACCCGTGTCCCGGGCATCGTCACCGGTGTGCGGACGTCCGGGTCGAAGGGGTACTGGATCCAGGATCCGTCGGCCGACTCCGACCCTCGCACCAGCGAGGGCGTCTTCGTGTACACCGGGTCCGTCACGCCCACCGTCGCGGTCGGCGACTCGGTCCTGGTCAGTGGCAAGGTCAGCGAGTACTACCCGAGCAGCACCAGCCAGTCCGTCACCGAGATCACCGGGCCCACCGCGACCGTGCTCTCCGGCGGCAACGCCCTGCCGACCGCCGTCACCGTGGACGCGGCCGGCGTCCCGGACGCCTATATCCCCACCGCCGGGGGCGGCAGCATCGAGTCGCTGCCCCTGGAACCGGCCGTGTACGCCCAGGACTTCTACGAGTCGACCGAGGGCATGCGGGTCACCTTCTCCGACGCGCGGGTCGTCGGGGCGAGCGACGAGTACGGCGAGCTGTGGGTGACCGTCAAGCCGGACGAGAACGCCACCGTGCGCGGCGGCACCCTCTACTCCTCCTACGACCAGCCCAACACCGGCCGCCTGGAGGTGATGTCGCTCGACACCACCACCGCCTTCCCCGTCGCCGACGTCGGCGACGAGCTGTCCGGCACCACCACCGGACCGCTCGACTACTCCACCTACGGCGGCTACAACGTCCAGGCCACCCAGCTCGGCACGCTGGTCGACCACGGGCTGAAGCAGGAGGTGACCCGCCGGCAGAAGGGGGACGAGCTGGCCGTCGCCACCTACAACGTGGAGAACCTGGACGCGCTGGACGACCAGAAGAAGTTCGACCGGCTCGCCCAGGGCGTCGCGGTCAACCTCAGCTCTCCCGACATCGTCGCCCTGGAGGAGATCCAGGACGACAACGGCGCCACGAACGACGGCACGGTGACCTCCGAGGCCACGCTCAAGCGGTTCACGGACGCCGTCCGCGCGGCCGGCGGGCCCCGCTACCAGTGGCGCTACATCGCGCCCACCGACGGCCAGGACGGCGGCGAGCCCGGCGGCAACATCCGTCAGGTCTTCCTCTTCAACCCCAAGCGGGTGTCGTTCACCGACCGGCCCGGCGGTGACGCCACCACGGCGACGAGCGTGGTGAAGACGCGTAAGGGTGTCCGTCTCTCCGCCTCCCCCGGCCGTATCGACCCGACCGACGACGCCTGGGACAACAGCCGCAAGCCGCTGGCCGGCGAGTTCGTCTTCCAGGGCGAGACCGTCTTCGTCATCGCCAACCACTTCAACTCCAAGGGCGGCGACCAGCCCCTGCACGGCCGCTACCAGCCGCCCGCCCGCAGCTCCGAGACCCAACGGCAGGCGCAGGCCGCCGAGGTGAACACCTTCGTCAAGTCGCTGCTCGCGGCCGACAAGAACGCCAAGGCCGTCGTCCTCGGGGACCTCAACGACTACGAGTTCTCCCGGACCGTCACGACGCTCACCGACGGGGGTGTCCTCACCCCCCTGATCACCACCCTGCCGCCCGCCGAGCGCTACACCTATGTGTACGACGGCAACTCGCAGACGCTGGACCACATCCTCACGAGCCCGGCCGTCACCCGCTTCGACTACGACGTGGTGCACCTCAACGCAGAGTTCGCCGACCAGGCCAGCGACCACGACCCGCAGATCGTGCGGATCGACGTCAGCAGGTGCCGCCGCTAGGGCGTGTTTCGAAAGTAGCGTCGTCCGCCCGGAGGGCGGGGCCCGCGGCGTCTGGTGCGGTGCATCGCAAGGCGGAGGGTCGTCCGCGTACTGGGCGTACGCGGGCGATCCCGACAACGCGGCGAGGCGCCGTGCCAGGCGTCGCGGGCCAGACGGGACTTTCGAAACACGCCCTAGGCGTACAGCCCTCCGCCCGCCTCGTCCTCGAACACCCCCGGCCAGTAGCGCCAGCCGTCGTCGGTGGGGGTGTTCGGGGTCGGGTCGCAGGCGACCGGGTCGACCGCGGACAGGGTGCGGCACATCGTCTCGGCCAACTGGTCGTAGGCCTCGGTCAGTTCGTACACCGCGTCCAGGGCGTGCTCCCGGCGTATCAGCCAGAGGGTGAACGCCAGGGTGGAGACATCGGCGTTGAGCGGGCGCAGGGAGAGGTCCGGCTCGCTCCAGCTCAGCACCGCTCCCGTGGCACCGTCGACGACCAGGCTGGTGTCCTCCACCAGGTGGCCCAGGCGGATCAGACGGTCCGCGTCGGCCGGGAGCTGCCCCTCGGTGAAGACGCCCTCGCGGGCGTCCGCGCAGTACTCGGCGAGGGTCTGCAGCGGCATGTCCGTCTCCAGGAAGAACCAGACGACCTCCTCCGGCAGGCCCACCTGGCGCAGGAAGCGGCGGGTCGGGGCGTGGGTGAGCGCCTTCGGGAAGTCGACGTCCTCGAAGCGGGCGACCGCGCCGGGGCCGAACTCCTCGTCCAGGAAGCGGACCGGCAGGTCCAGGGCCAGGCCGGAGGTGGTGCCCGGGCCGGCCACCAGGGCCAGCGGGCGGATCACCGCGGCCAGCTTCCAGAACAGTCCGGGCTCGCCCTCCGTACCGCCGGCCTCGAACACGGCCAGCAGCTGCCGGGTCGCCTCCGCCACCGCGTGGGGGCCCAGCCGACCGGCGTAGGAGGCGAACTGGCCGCGCAGTGCCGCCAGTTCGTCCACCGCGGTGGCCCAGTGCACCAGCATCTCCAGGCTGGGCGCGAGGGGGCGGGGGTCCATCAGGTCGGGGCGGTCGTGCAGGAAGTACGTCGTCGAGATCTCGCCCGTCGCACCGTCCAGCAGGACGGACTCCCGCTCCCGGCCGTCCACTCCGAGGATGCCGCCGATGACCAGCCGGTCGCGCAGCTCCACGGCCAGGCGGCCGTCGGAGTCGCCCGTGGAGTCACCGACCGTGCGCAGCCCCTCCGTGCGCAGCGCCTCGAACGTCAGCAGGCCGCCGTCGCCCGGGAGTCCGGGGCCGGTCAGCCAGCGGCGCGTCGGCGCGTGCGTGACATACGGGTCCAACTCGCCCTCGGTGAGGGTGATCACTCTCATGCCGGTGAGGTGTGTGATGTCGGTGGCGGTGGTGGTCCTGGTCGTGCCCATCGGGTCCCCCGTGCGGATAAGTGCGTGCGCCGTCCCACTGCTCCGCACCCTACGCGGCACCACTGACAACGGCCCCTGACCAGCGACGACGCCCAGCGACGCCGACAGCGCCCCGCAACACCGACACCGGTCCCCACTGAGTAGACGTCAGGCCACCCTCGCGCGTTCCCGTCCCGCCGGAATCGCCTCGACCGTCTCCCCCACCGTCCACCGCGAGGTGTCCAGCCACAGCCCGAGGCGCGGGGTGCGCCGCCGCAGCTCCGCGTCCAGGCCGGCCACCGTCCAGCCGGCGCCGTAGCCCGACTTCTCCCGGCCCGCCTCACGCGCCGCGACCGCCCCGGCGTCCGGCGCCAGGACGACCACGTACAGCGGGCGGGCGCGGACCAGCCCGACGTACTCCGTCAAGGACGGGCCGAGGACCACGTCCTGCACCACCGCCGTGAAGCCGGCCTCCGCGTGGCGTCCGCGGTCGCCGCCGACAGCCGTACCGCAGCCGGAGCTGCGCCTCGGCCTCGCCCCGGCGCCGGGGACGTACTCCTCGCGGCCGGAGACGATCATGCGGCGGAAGAGGTCCCCGCGCACATGCGCCGCCCTCGGCGGTCTCGCCGCCGGCGCCTGCGCGACCGTGGACGTCCCGGACGCCATCACTCCGGTGACGAGGACGACACCGGCCAGGCTCACGTGAGGTAGACGCCGCCCAGCACCACGGCCAGCGCCGCCACCACGAACACCAGGATCCACAGCAGCAGTCTGCCCACGCTCGGCGGGGGTTCGTAGCGCTGTGGCTCGCTCACTGGCCCGTCACCACCGCGGCCTGGGGGCGGATCGGGAGGCGGTTGACCGGGCGGCCCGTGGCGGCGCGCACGGCGGAGGCGACGGCCGCCGGGGACGTCACCACCGGGACCGCGCTGGCCGCCTTCGCCCCGAAGGGGGCGACCACGTCCCGTTCCTCGACCAGTTTGACGATCCGGATGTCCGGGGCGTCCAGGGCCGTGGGCAGGGCGTAGCCGGTCAGGTCGGGGTGCCGGATCAGGCCGCGCGGGGTGCGGAGGTTCTCCGTGAGCGCGATGCCCACGCCCTGGGTCACGCCCGCCTCGATACGGGCCGCCAGCTGCGCCGGGTTGAGGACGCGGCCGACGTCCTGGGCGACCGCCAGCTCCACGACCCGTACCGAACCGATCTCGATGTCGACGTCCACCACCGCGCGGACCGCGCAGAACGCCAGGCCCACGAAGGCGTCGCCCTGGCCGGAGGAGTCCAGCGGCTCGGTGGGGTGCGGACGGCACTGGGCCGTCGCCCACAGTTCCTTGCCGTGCAGTTCCTCGGTGACCGTGGTCGACAGGACACCGTCGTACGAGGTGATCTTGCCGTCGGTGATCTGGAGCAGCTCGGTGGACATGCCGAACTTGTGTGCCAGGGGCTGCAGGAGCTGGGTGCGGACCATCTTGGCCGCGCGTTCGACCGCGCCGCCGGAGACCCAGGTGTGGCGGCCGCGGCAGCCGGCGCCCGCGGGGGGCTGGTCGGTGTCCACGGGGGCCACGTGCACCTCGTCGACGCCGAGCGTCTCCTGGACGATCTGGCGGGCCAGCGTGGTGAAGCCCTGGCCGGTCTCCACCGCCGCGCACAGGACCGTCGCGACGCCGTCCTGGACCTTCACGGTCGCCGTGGAGACCTCGTCGGCGCCCTCCGCGCCGAGCATGTGCACCATGCCCAGGCCGTAGCCCACGCCCCGGCGCACCGCGCCCGGTTCGCCCGCGCCCTCGGGGCCGCCGGGGAGGAGCCAGTCCTCCTCGGGGGTGTCCTTGGGGAGCGGGGGCAGGGGGAATTCCTGGACGGCCTGGAGCAGTTCGGCGACGGGGGCCGGGCAGGTCACGGTCTGGCCGGTCGGCAGGACGTCACCGGTCGCCATGACGTTGCGCAGGCGCAGCTCCGCCGGGTCGAGCCCGAGTCTCTTCGCCAGCTTGTCCATCTGCGCCTCGTAGGCGGCGCAGACCTGCATCGCACCCTCGCCGCGCACATGGCCGGACGGCGGGTTGTTGGTGCGTACGGCCCAGCCCTCGATGAAGGCGTTGGGGACCACGTAGGGGCCGCACGCGAAGGAGACGGCGGCGGCGAGGGCCTCGGAGGAGGTGTCGGCGTAGGCGCCCGCGTCCAGCAGGATCTGGGCCTCGACCTTGACCAGCCGGCCCTCGGCGTCGGCGTGGTGGCGGTAGCGCAGCAGGGTCGGGTGGCGGTGGGCGTGGCCGAGGAAGGACTCCTCGCGGCTCGCCGTGAGCTTCACCGGGCAGCCGGTCTTCAGCGCCAGCAGGCCGAGCGGGAGCTGGAAGCCCTGGTCCTCGCGGTCGGCCGTCGCGCCGGGCACCCCGGTGACGACGATCTTCACCCGATCGGGTGCCAGGCCGAAGACGGCCGCGGCCGTGTCGCGGTCGGCGTGCGGGTCGGTGGAGCCCAGGTAGAGCTCGACGCCGCCGTCGGGGCGGGGCACGGCCAGGCCGGCCTCGGCGCCGATGGGAGCGGGGTCGGCGCGGCCGATGCGGTACTGGCCCTCCACGACGACCTCGCCGGTCGCGGACGGGTCGCCGTGGTGCAGCGGGATGTGCCGGATCAGGTTGCCGTCGGGGTGCAGGGCGTCGGCCTCGAAGGCCAGTTCGGGGTCGGTGACCGGGTCGAGCACCTCGTACTCGACGATGACGGCCGCGGCGGCCATCCGCGCGGTGTCCGGGTGGTCGGCGGCGACGGCCGCGATGGGCTCGCCGTGGTGGCGTACGACCTCGGAGGCGAACACCGGGCGGTCGGGCACTCCTCGCCCGTGCCGGGGGGTGCCGGGGACGTCCTCGTGGGTGACGACGGCGCGGACGCCGGGCATCTCGCGCGCGTGGGACGTGTCGATCGACACGATGCGCGCGTGCGGGTGCGGGGAGCGCAGCACGGCCGCCCACAGCAGGCCCTCGGCCCACAGGTCGGCCGCGTACGGGAAGGTGCCCTCCGTCTTCGCGCGCGCGTCGGCGGGCTGCAGGGAGGCGCCGATGCCATGCGGGATCGGCTCGGGGGCCGGGGCGGCCTCCGCGGTCGTCGTCGCGGTGGCTGCTTCATTGGTCACGCCTGGCCTCCGTCCTGGCCCTGTCCGTACACCGGGTCGTGCGGGTGGGGCTGTGCCGGGTTCTCGAACGCCGACGGGTGGACGCCGCCGGCGCCCGGGCCCGCCTGGTGCGGAATACGTGCCTCGTCCCCGTCCGTCTCAGCGTCGGCGGCTGCCTGTGCCTCGCGTTCGGCGACGACGTCCTTGACGGCCCGCAGGACTCCCTTGTAGCCGGAGCAGCGGCACAGGTTGCCGCACAGGGCCTGGCGGGTCTCCAGTTCGGTGGGGGCGGGGTTGCCCTCCAGCAGGTCGTGCACGGTCATCGCCATGCCGGGCACGCAGAAGCCGCACTGCACGGCCCCGCACCGGGCGAGCGCCCGCTGCACGTCCGAGGGCTGGCCGTCGACGGCCAGCCCCTCGACGGTACGGATCTCGCTGCCCGCGGTGGTGACCGACGGGACCAGGCAGGAGGCGACGAGCCGTCCGTCGACCTGGACGTTGCAGGCCCCGCACTCGCCCTGCGAGCAGCCGTCCTTCGCGCCGGCGAGACCGAGGCGCTCACGCAGGACGTAGAGCAGCGACTCGCCGATCCAGGCGTCGGTGACGGGCCGGTCGGCGCCGTTGACGCGCAGGACGTAGGAGGCGAGGGGGTGTTCCTCCGCCGGGGGCGGGGGGATCTCCTCGGGCGCCTCGGCGGTTCCCTCGCCGGGTCCCGCCTCCGCGCGCGCGTGGCCGGCCGGGTCGTCGGGAGCGGGCTGCGCGGCTTCCGGCTCGTGTACGGCGGACGGCTCGGCGGGCCTCTGGGCGGCCTCTCGGGCCTCGGCGGCGTCCGCGGTCGCCCCACTCGTCTCGGAGGCGTGCTGAGCGGCCTCTGCGGGCGTCGCGCCGCCCTGTGCCGCCGCGCCGGGCTCCGCCTGGTGTCCCGCCGGCGGCTCGGCGGCGTCTCCGGACTCCGGGTCGGTGGTGCGGGCGTGGGGGGCGGTGTGCTCGGGCGCCTCGGCGGGCAGGGGGGCGGGTCCGGGCGGGAGCGTGCGCTCGACGCCGTACGGCGGCGTGTGGTCGCCGTGGTGGGCCGCTGCCTGCGCGGTGTCGTGGAACCCGTCGCGCCCCGTGCCGCGCGGGTCGCCGTGGCCGGTGTCGTGTGCGCCGCCCTGCTCCGGCGTGTGCGCCGATCCGTGCTCCGGCGTGTGGCCGAACGCGGGCGCCCCCGGCGCCGGTCGCCCGGCCTCGGGTCCCGGTGTCCCCGGGTGGCCGGTCTCCTGGACGCCGGTGTGCGCGGCACCGGTCGCGCCGGGCTGCTCCGCCTCCTGGGCCCAGGGCTGGCCCGCGCCGTTCGTGGCGCCGGTCGCCCAGGGCGCGGGCGCGCCGCCCGGCAGGGTGGCCGGCGGAGTGCCGCCCCACTGCTCGACCAGGGCCGACGTGGTGAACTCCCCGGACTCGTCGGGCAGGTCGCCGCCCGCGACCGGGATCGACCACTGGCCGGTCACGTCGTGGCCCGGGGCGGGCTCCGCGCCGGGCGCGTTGTCGGTGAAGGACCACTGGCCGGTCGCGCCCGGGTGGTACGTGAACCGGTCGCCTCCGGAGGTCTCCGGCGGCAGTTGCGGCGCGGGCCACTCGGTGCCGCCCGCCGGGGCCGCCCAGGTGCCGGTGCCGTCCGTCGCGGGGGGCGCCGCCGTTATCTGCGGCGGCACGTACCCGTGGCCGGGCGCGGCGAGCGGGGTGTCGCCCGCCAGGAGGGCGTCGATGCCGCCCTCGGGGAGTTTGACGAAGGCGGTGGCGCCGTCGTCGTAGTCGCCCTGGGGCAGCGGGTCCCAGCGGCCGCCGCTCTGGGGCGTTCCCTCTCCGTGCTGGTCGTCGGTCACGACAGCGCCCTCCCCAGTGCTCGTCGGGCCAGCGCGGCGACGGTGCGCCGCAGGTGCAGTACGGCGGGCGGAAGCTCGGGCACGGACCCGTCCACGCCCGGGGTCGGGTCCGGGATGCAGGCCGCGGCGACGTACTCCCCGAACGCGTTGAGCGCCTCCGGGACGATCGTGCGGCTGTTGTCCCAGTCGATGAGCCGGGCGACCCACTGCTCGGCGTCCAGGGGCCGCAGCGGCATCGGCGCTATGGCGCCGACGGCGCACCGGACTCCGCGCCGGGCCGGGTCGAGGACCAGGGCGACCGAGGCGATGGCGCGTCCCGGGCCGGTGCGGCCGGTCGCCTTGAGGAAGACCTGGGGGGCGTGCAGCAAAGGCACGCGCACGAAGCCGATGAGTTCGCCGCCGCTCAGCATCTCCATGCCGGCCAGCAGGTGCGACACCGGCATCTCCCGGCGGGCTCCGCCCGGGCCCGCGATGATCAGCGTCGCTTCGAGGGCGGCCAGCACCGGGAGGGCGTCGCCGGTGGGGGCTGCGGTGGCGATGTTGCCGCCCAGGGTGCCCGCGTTGCGGATCTGCGGCGGGCCCGCGGCGCGCGCGGCGGCGGCGAGCGCCGGGATCAGGGCGGCGAAGTCGGGGCGGCCCATGCGGGCGTGCGTGAGTCCGGCGCCGAGCAGGGCGTGGCCGTCCTGGTACTGCCAGCCGCGGATCTCGCTGATCCGGCCGAGGCCGACCAGTCCGGCGGGCCGCAGCTGTCCGGAGTTGACGGCGGTCATGAGGTCGGTGCCGCCGGCCACGGGCACGGCGGCGGGCATGGCCGCGAGGGCCGCCACGGCCTCGTCCAGCGTCGTGGGCAGCGTGACGGCCTGCGCCGCCTGCGGTGCGTGCGTGCTCAAAACCGGCTGCCCCTTCCCGCTGCCCCACCTGGTCCCGCGTGGTCCCACCTGTGCTGCCGTACGGTACGTGCTGACAGGGCGGACGTGGCAACTCTGGCACATGTTCGCCAGACCCGAAGACGGGGGTCCGCTAGGAGGCATTCGCCCACCTCATCCCGGAGATGGTCCGTTTTCGCACGGCATCACCCGTGCGTGCGAATTGCCACTCTTTGGTGATGCTGCCGGTGTTTTTCCGTGACGCGCCACACCTGTGACGTGCCACACGTCCCAGGGGCCGGGGCGGCTACCGGTTCGGGGGCGGGCCGTCGATCGGGCGCCCCGGGACGCCGGGCCGTCGCTGCCACGGGCGGGGTCCCTCCGGCGGGCGGTAGGCGACGCCCAGGGCGTCGAGTCGCCCGTAGTGGGCCCGCATCCGCCGTTCGAAGCCGGCGAAGTCCCGTTCCCCGGGGGCCGGCAGGGCACTCCAGGCGACCTCGGCGAAGGCGGCGAGCCGGGGGAAGGCCTGGTAGTCCACGCGCGCGTGATCCTCCATCACCTCGGTCCACAGGTTGGCCTGGGTGCCGAGCACGTGCGCCGCCTCCTCGGGGGTGAGCTCCGCCGGGACGGGCTCGAACCGGTAGACGTCCTCCAGGCCGCGCACATAGCCGATGGGCACCGGCTCGTCCGGGCCGCCGTGCTGCCGGTGGTCGAGGTAGACCTGCTGCTCGGGGCACATGACGACGTCGTGTCCCGCGCGCGCGGCGGCGATCCCGCCCGCGTAGCCGCGCCAGGACGACACGGCCGCGCCCTCGGCGAGCCCGCCCTCCAGGATCTCGTCCCAGCCGATGAGCCGGCGCCCGCGCGCGGAGAGCCAGGTGTCGAAGTGCCGGATGAACCAGGACTGGAGCTGGTCCTCGTCCGCAAGCCCGAGTTCCTTGATGCGCGCCTGCGCGGTCGGCGACCGGCGCCACTGGTCCTTGGGACATTCGTCACCCCCGATGTGAATGAACTCCGCGGGGAACAGGTCGAGGACTTCCTCGAACACCCCCTCGTAGAAGCGCAGGGTGTTGTCGGTGGGGGCGAGTACGTTCGGGTTGATGCCCCAGGTGTCCCAGACGGAGAGGCGGGTGGTGTCGACGACGTCGGTGTTGCCTAGTTCCGGATACGCGGCGATCGCGGCCTGCGAGTGGCCCGGTACGTCGATTTCGGGGACGACCGTGATATGCCGCTCGGCGGCGTACGCGACGATCTCCCGGATGTCGTCCTGGGTGTAGAAGCCACCGTGCGGCTTCTCCTCCCACAGGCGTGAGGCGCTATGGCCGAATTTCGTGCGGGCCCGCCAGGAGCCGACCTCGGTCAGCCGGGGGTGCCTCTTGATCTCGATCCGCCAGCCCTGGTCGTCCGTCAGATGGAAGTGGAAGACGTTCAGTTTGTGGGCGGCCATCAGGTCCAGGTAGCGCAGGACGCCTTCCTTGGGCATGAAGTGCCGGGCGACGTCGAGCATGAGGCCGCGCCAGCGGAAGCGGGGCGAGTCCTCCACGGCGAGCAGCGGTACGTCCCATTCCCGGCGGGGCCGTACCGGAGCCCGGCGGAAGGCGTCGGGACCGAGGAGTTGCCGGAAGGTCTGCGCGCCCCAGAAGACACCGGCCGCGCTGCCGCCCTGAATGCGCATCGCGTATCCGTCGATCACGACGCGATAGCCCTCGGGGGGCAGTTCCGGGTCGATGCCCAGCACGACGCGGTTCTCGGCGCCATCGCCCTCCCTCAGCGGCAGTCCGGTGGCAGCGCCGACGGTCGTGCGCAGCCAGCGGGCGACGCCCTCGGTGCCCGGCCCCGTCTCCAGGAGCGTCTCCTCGTCGAGCACGTCCCGGCCGGGGGTGTCCAAGAAGACACGGCGCGGCGCCGGAATCAGTTCCGTCAGTGAAGTCACGTCAGTCCTTTACCGCTCCGCCCGGCCCGGAGACCAGCCGTCGCTGTACGCGTACGAAGAACACCAGTACCGGAATCGTCATCACCGTGGAGCCGGCCATCACGCCGCCCCCGGTCGGGAATCTTCCAGGCGGAGACGAGCGAAAGTCCGCCGGTCGCCACGAGGCCCGGCAAGAGGGAGAGGGAAAAGGATCTGCCGCACAAAGCGCGTACGGCTCGGCCCGTTGAGGTGGGCGGCTTCCTCGTGGGCTTCCGGGACGCCTTTCACGAACCCCTTCGGCATCCGGACCGCGAAGGGCAGAACATGATCAGCAAGATGGTCCGGAAGCGGAACCGGAATCACCTCACGGCGGTCGCGGCGAGAAACGCGATCACTCCGGAGACGATCAGCATGGCCCCCGGGACGACAAGGCCGTTGAGGAATTGACGTGCTCCCTGGCCGGAAGTCCGGGGATTCCGGCCGGAGTCGTCCGGCCCTTCCGGGGGCTTCCTGTTTCACCGCGCCGGGCAGAACGGCCGCGAGCGCGGTGAGACGGACGGGGAGCTTCATGGAAGCGAGAGACCCTCTGCTCAGCGTTGCAACATGCGCAATGACGGTTTCGCTGCGCACAACACTTGGGAGGCTAGGCACTCCATGAACACGACCACAAGAGGTCTCCACCACTCTGTGACCGGGCGACGCACTCCACGCAACGCCGGAACACGCCAAAGGCCCCCGGGCGCGCCACATCGCGCCCCGGGGGCCTCGGAGAATCAGGGAGCTACTTGCCGCCGCCCTTGTCGTCGCCGCCGCCCGCGCCCATCGACTCGAAGATCTCCTTGCACATCGGGCACACGGGGTACTTCTTCGGATCGCGGCCGGGCACCCACACCTTGCCGCACAGCGCCACGACGGGCGTCCCGTCGAGGGCGCTCGCCATGATCTTGTCCTTCTGGACGTAGTGCGCGAAGCGCTCGTGGTCACCGTCGCCGTGCGACACCTGCGGCGTCGGCTCTACGAGGGTCCCCGTACCAGTACCGCGCTCGGGCTCAAGAGTGCTCATGCGCCCAGGGTACTGAAGCTCGGACGGATCAGTTGAGCGAAGGGTCGTCCGGGTACGTCGCCACCATCGCGAGCTCGTTGCGCTGGCGGCGCAGGACCTCGCGCCAGAGCCGCTCGGGGGACGGCGAGGAGACGTCGCCGGGCTCGGACTCCACGACGTACCAGGCGCCCTCCACCAGCTCGTCCTCCAGCTGGCCGGGGCCCCAGCCGGCGTACCCGGCGAAGATTCTCAGGGAGCCGAGGGCCGAGGCGAGGAGCTCCGGCGGGGCCTCCAGGTCGACCAGACCGATGGCGCCGTGCACCCGGCGCCAGCCGAGGGGGCCGCGGTCGCCGGAGGAGTCCCCGGGGATCACCGCGACGCCCAGCGCGGAGTCGAGGGAGACGGGGCCGCCCTGGAAGACCACGCCCGGTTCCCCGGTGAGGTCGGCCCAGCCCTCCAGGATGTCGCCCACGCCGACGGGCGTCGGACGGTTGAGGACGACGCCGAGGGAACCCTCCTCGTCGTGGTCGAGAAGGAGCACCACCGCACGGTCGAAGTTCGGGTCCGCCAGGGCGGGAGTGGCCACGAGCAGCCGCCCTGTGAGCGAGGACACCTCGGTCATGCCAGACATGATCCCGCATCTTTCCGAGAAGTGGGGAGCCAATGCGGCAGAGGGGCGAGGGGCAGGTCGGGCGCACGGACGCGGTCCGGGCGCACGAACACGAAAGCACCTTCACGGTGACCCCACGTGGCCGCCGCGGAACGGTTCGTGTTGTGACACAGCTATGACGTTCCTGGGAACACTTCGGGCTTACGGGAGGGGCCCCGGTGGCGATTACCCTGTCTCCTCTGGCCCTTGCACCGATCCAGGCCCTGCCCCCGTCCACCACCCATGGAACGCGAGATACATGACCGTCAACGGCTCTGACGACGTACTGGTTGTCCACGGCGGAACCCCGCTCGAGGGCGAGATCCGTGTCCGCGGTGCGAAGAACCTCGTACCAAAGGCCATGGTCGCCGCCCTGCTGGGCAGTGAGCCGAGCCGGCTGCGCAACGTTCCGGACATCCGTGACGTGCGGGTCGTACGCGGTCTGCTGCAACTGCACGGGGTGACGGTACGTCCGGGTGAGGAGCCGGGCGAGCTGGTGCTCGACCCGACCTACGTCGAGAGTGCGAACGTCGCCGACATCGATGCCCACGCGGGGTCGAGTCGTATTCCGATCCTCTTCTGCGGACCCCTCCTGCACCGCCTCGGGCACGCGTTCATCCCCGGCCTGGGCGGCTGTGACATCGGCGGCCGGCCGATCGACTTCCACTTCGACGTGCTGCGGCAGTTCGGCGCGAAGATCGAGAAGCGGGCCGACGGCCAGTACCTGGAGGCCCCGCAGCGGCTGCGCGGCACGAAGATCCGGCTGCCGTACCCGTCGGTCGGCGCGACCGAGCAGGTGCTGCTGACGGCCGTCCTCGCGGAGGGCGTCACCGAGCTGTCCAACGCGGCGATAGAACCCGAGATCGAGGACCTCATCTGCGTGCTGCAGAAGATGGGCTCGATCATCGCGATCGACACCGACCGCACGATCCGCATCACCGGTGTGGACAAGCTCGGCGGCTACACCCACCGCGCCCTGTCGGACCGCCTCGAGGCCGCCTCCTGGGCGTCCGCGGCGCTGGCGACCGAGGGCGACATCTACGTCCGCGGCGCCCAGCAGCGCTCGATGATGACGTTCCTGAACACCTACCGGAAGGTGGGCGGTGCCTTCGAGATCGACGACGAGGGCATCCGCTTCTGGCACCCCGGCGGCCAGCTGAAGTCCATCGCGCTGGAGACGGACGTGCATCCCGGTTTCCAGACCGACTGGCAGCAGCCCCTGGTGGTCGCCCTCACCCAGGCCACGGGCCTGTCCATCGTCCACGAGACGGTCTACGAGTCCCGGCTCGGCTTCACCTCGGCGCTCAACCAGATGGGCGCCCACATCCAGCTCTACCGCGAGTGCCTGGGCGGCTCCGACTGCCGCTTCGGCCAGCGCAACTTCCTGCACTCCGCGGTCGTCTCCGGCCCCACCAAGCTCCAGGGCGCCGACCTGGTCATCCCCGACCTCCGCGGCGGCTTCTCCTACCTGATCGCCGCCCTCGCGGCCCAGGGCACCTCCCGCGTCCACGGCATCGAACTCATCAACCGCGGCTACGAGAACTTCATGGAGAAGTTGATGGAGCTGGGTGCGAAGGTCGAGCTGCCGGGCAAGGCGCTCGGCTGACAGCCGTTTCCCGCCACGGTCCAGGGCAGCGCCCCCGGCTGGGGGTCCGGGGGTCATCCCCCGGACAGGCACAGCATGGAGAAGTTGATGGAGCTGGGTGCGAAGGTCGAGCTGCCGGGCAAGGCGCTCGGCTGACAGCCGTTTCCCGCCCCGGCCCAGGGCAGCGCCCCCGGCTGGGGGTCCGGGGGTCATCCCCCGGACAGGCACAGCAGCCGTTCTGACGGAACTGGGGGCGCGAAGGTCGAGCTGCCGGGCAAGGCGCTCGGCCTGGGCCCGTAACAGCGGCCCGTCGGCGTTCGAGGGCGTTTCTGAGCGCAACCACGGTGGGGCGGCACCCGGAAGTCCGGGTGCCGCCCCATCGGCGTTCTCGGCGGAGGCTTACTTGCCCTTGGCCGCTTCCTTGAGCTTGCTGCCCGCGGAGACCTTCACGCTGTAGCCGGCCGGGATCTGGATCGGGTCGCCGGTCTGCGGGTTGCGCGCGGTGCGAGCGGCACGGTGGGTGCGCTCGAAGGTCAGGAAGCCGGGGATGGTGACCTTCTCGTCGCCCTTGGAGACGATGTCGCCGACGACCTCGGCGAACGCGGCCAGCACGGCGTCGGCGTCCTTGCGGGTCACCTCGGCGCGGTCGGCCAGCGCGGCCACCAGCTCACTGCGGTTCATGTTGTTACTCCCGTGTTCTTCTTGCCGTTGCGGCGTGCCACGCGGCGGAGCCGCATGTTGGGCACAGCGAAGTCGATGTGCTCGCGCCCAGGGACGCATCCTGCCCCTACCTGCGGCGGGAAAGCCAATCCGGCACCCGCAGGAGTCGTGAGAACACCCTTGGGAGTCACACGAAGAGAGCCTGAGGCTGGCCGTCACGATAGGGCTAGGTACTGACAGCGCGTACACCGACGCGCCGTTCTCGGGGGACCGTGGCGATCCTCACAGTCCCCCCACAGTACGGGACGAAACCCTACGAGACCGACGTGGCCGACGCGGCGGACGCACCGGCCGCCTTCGCGGCGTCCCGCACCGCTCCCGCCACCGCGCCCGCGACCTTGTCGTTGAAGACGCTCGGGATGATGTAGTTCGCGTTCAGCTCGTCGCCGCTGACGACGTCCGCGAGAGCCTTCGCGGCCGCGAGCATCATCTCGGTGTTGACCGTGCGGGACTGGGCGTCAAGCAGGCCGCGGAAGACACCCGGGAAGACCAGCACGTTGTTGATCTGGTTCGGGAAGTCGGAGCGGCCGGTGGCCACCACGGCGGCCGTCTGGCGGGCGACCGCCGGGTCCACCTCGGGGTCCGGGTTCGCGAGCGCGAACACGATCGCGCCCTCGGCCATGCCGGCCACGTCGTCGCCGTCGAGGACGTTCGGGGCGGAGACGCCGATGAAGACGTCGGCGCCGCGCACGGCCTCCTTCAGGGTGCCGGTGAGGGCCTCGGGGTTGGTGTTGTCGGCGATCCAGCGCAGCGCCGACCCCGGGGCGGCGTCCACCAGGTCCTCGCGGCCGGCGTGCACGACGCCGTGGATGTCGGCGACGACGGCGTTCTTGACGCCCGCGGCGATCAGCAGCTTGAGGATGGCCGTGCCGGCCGCGCCGGCGCCGGACATGACCACGCGGACGTTCTCGATGCCCTTGCCCACGACACGCAGCGCGTTCGTCAGGGACGCCAGGACGACGATCGCGGTGCCGTGCTGGTCGTCGTGGAAGACGGGGATGTCGAGGGCCTCGCGCAGGCGGGCCTCGATCTCGAAGCAGCGCGGGGCGGAGATGTCCTCGAGGTTGATGCCCGCGAAACCGGGGGCGATCGCCTTGACGATCTCGACGATCGCGTCGGTGTCCTGGGTGTCCAGGCAGATCGGCCAGGCGTCGATGCCGGCGAACCGCTTGAAGAGGGCCGCCTTGCCCTCCATGACGGGCAGGGCGGCCTTGGGGCCGATGTTGCCCAGCCCCAGCACGGCCGAGCCGTCCGTCACGACCGCAACGGAGTTGCGCTTGATGGTGAGGCGGCGGGCGTCCTCGGGGTTCTCGGCGATCGCCATGCAGACACGGGCCACGCCGGGCGTGTAGATCATGGAGAGGTCGTCACGGTTGCGGATGGGGTGCTTCGACGCCATCTCGATCTTGCCGCCGAGGTGCATCAGGAACGTACGGTCGGAGACCTTGCCGAGCGTGACGCCCTCGATCTCGCGCAGCTGCTGCACGATTTCGTCGGCGTGCGCGGTGGAGGTGGCCGCGATGGTGACGTCGATGCGGAGCTTCTCGTGCCCGGAGGCGGTGACGTCGAGGCCGGTCACCGAGCCTCCGTGGGACTCGACGGCTCCGGTGAGCTGGGAGACCGCGGTTCCACTCGCGGGCACCTCCAGCCGGACCGTCATCGAGTAGGAGACGCTGGGCGCCGTTGCCATGGCCGACTTCCTCTGCACTGCTGGGTCGCGGGTTTGCCGTCCGATCGTCGCACCTACCGACGAGTACGTGAAAGCCGCCCTCAATTGCGATCGTTTTGTTCTCAATGAGCATCGACGGGCCCGACGGCGGCCCCAACGACGAAGAGGCCCACGTCACATTCGACGTGGGCCTCTTCTCCGTTCATGACACCGACCCGCCATGCTCGCCTCGCGGCAAGTGGTCGCTCGTAGCGACGAAGGTTGGGCCCGGGGGCTTGGATCGGGCCGGTGTCACACCCAGGCTAACAAACGGATCCCCGAAGACCATTCCCGTGCGGGACAGTTCACAGGAAACGATCCGCCGGATGCCCGGCCCTCAGTCCCTGAGCAGGTCGGGGACGCCCTGTGCGTCCGGTTCGTCGCGCTCCCCCGAGACGACCGTGAGCTGCTGCGTGGCCCGGGTCAGGGCGACGTACAGCACACGCAGGCCCGCCGGGGACTCGTCGGCGATCTCCGCGGGCGAGACGACCACCGTGGCGTCGTACTCCAGGCCCTTGGCCTCCAGGCTGCCGAGGGCGACGACCCGGTCGCCGAGCCCGGCGAGCCAGCGGCGGGCCTCCTCGCGGCGCTGCATCGCGACGACGACGCCGACGGTGCCGTCGACCCGGTCCAGGAGACGTCCGGCCTCGGCGCGGACGGTGGCGCCCAGGGTGTCCGTCACGGCCGTGAAACGGGGTACGACGCCTGTCGAGCGGACCGCCGACGGGGACTCGGCCCCGGGCATGGCCAGGGCCAGCACCTTCGCGGCCAGTTCCGCGATCTCGGCCGGGTTGCGGTAGTTCACGGTGAGCCGGAAGCGGCGGCGCGGGCGGCTGCCGAGGGCCTCTTCGCGGGCTTCGGCGGCCTCGTCGGGATCGGACCAGGAGGACTGCGCCGGGTCGCCGACGACCGTCCAGGTGGCGTGCCGGCCGCGGCGGCCGACCATGCGCCACTGCATCGGCGTGAGGTCCTGGGCCTCGTCGACGATGACGTGCGCGTACTCGACGCGCTCGGCGGCGAGCCGCTCGGCGCGCTCGCGCTGCGACTCCTCGCGCACCGGCATCAGCTCCTCCAGGCCGGTGAGCTGGTCCAGCGGGTCGAACTCGCGCTTCTTCTTCGGGCGGGCCGGGGTGCCGAGGATCGCCTGGAGCTCGTCGAGCAGGGCGATGTCGTGCACCGAGCAGCCGTCCCGCTTCAGCGAGCGGGCGACCTTGCGGACCTCGCCGGGGTTGAGGATCCGGCGGGCCCAGCGGCCGAGCCGCCGCTCGTCGGCCATCGCGGCCAGCACGGCCCTGGGGGTCAGCTCGGGCCACCAGGCGTTCAGGAACGCGATGAAGCTGTCCTCTCCGGTGACGTCCTCGTCGAAGGAGGAGCGCAGTTCGGCGGCGAGTTCGGGGTCGGTGTGGCGGCCTGCGGCGCCGGAGCGCTCCCACAGGGCGTCCAGGAGCAGCTTGCGGGCGCGCGGGCGCAACAGGTTGACGGGGGCGGTACCGGCGAGGGCGCTCTGCCGGATCCGGTCCAGGTCGGCGGCCTCCAGCTCCAGCCGCCGCCCGAAGGCCACGACACGCAGCCGGCCGGGGGTCGTGCCCGTCGCGTCGGCCGGGCTGCCGTCGAGGGCGAGCTGTCCGTCCCCGCCTCCGCCGCCGCCGTTCTCCAGCGCACCGCGGGCGGCCTTGCGCAGCACCTTCAGCATCCGGTACGAGCCCTTCGCGCGGGCCACCGCCGGGGAGTCGTACAGGGTGGCCTCGGCGCCGTCGACGAGGGAGCCGATGGCGCGGATGGCGACCTGGCCCTCCTCACCCAGGGAGGGCAGCACGCCCTCGGTGTAGGCGACGAGCAGGGGTGTGGGCGAGACGATGAGGATGCCGCCCGCGTACCGGCGCCGGTCCTGGTACAGCAGGTACGCGGCCCGGTGCAGGGCCACGGCGGTCTTGCCGGTGCCCGGGCCGCCCTCGACGTACGTCACGGAGGAGGCGGGGGCGCGGATGACCAGGTCCTGCTCGGCCTGGATGGAGGAGACGATGTCGCGCATGGTGTGGCTGCGGGCCTGGCCGAGCGCGGCCATCAGGGCGCCGTCGCCGATGACGGGCAGCTCGTCGCCGTCGAGGAACGCCTTCAGCTCGGGCCGCATCAGGTCGTCCTCGACCCCGAGGACGCGCCGCCCCTTGGAACGGATCACCCGGCGCCGTACGACCCGCCCCGGGTCGACGGGGGTGGACCGGTAGAAGGGAGCGGCGGCGGGCGCCCGCCAGTCGATCACCAGCGGCGCGTACTCGGAATCCAGGACTCCGATACGGCCGATGTGGAGGGTCTCGGCGATGTCGGCGGTGTTGTCCTCCCGCACGGCGCCGTCGGCGGGCTCCACGGCGGTGTAGGCACCGTCGGGGCCCTTCTTGCCGTCCCTGCCGGGCAGCAGGTCGATCCGGCCGAACAGGAAATCCTCGAACTCGTTGTTGAGCCGGTTGAGATGGACGCCCGCCCGGAAGACCTGGGCGTCACGCTCGGCGAGCGCGCCGGGCGTGCCGACGTGGCCGCGCTGGGCCGCGTCGTGCATGAGGAACTCCGCCTCGTGGATCTTCTCCTCGAGGCGCCGGTACACCCGGTCCAGGTGTTCCTGTTCCACGCTGATCTCGCGTTCCCGGACCGAGTCCGATGCGGCGACGACCGCGGTTTCCTGCTGAGCCTGAACGGCCACCGGGCCCCCTTCTGACGTGCTGGGCAGCCGTCAACCGTACGCGAAGGGGGCCGGTGGAGGCGAGAGGCGGGCCTCTACGCGTCGACCTGGACGAGCTTGTCGCCGTCGAAGGTCATGACCTCGAAGTGGTCGATCTCGTTCGGCTTGAAGGCCGCGCCGCCCACGACGTAGAGGGGGTTCTTGGCCTGTTCGGTCGTGGCGTTGGGGAGGCCGTAGCCCCACTCCGGGACCGACCAGGAGGAGACCGTCTCGCGCTTGCCGTCCTTGCCGACGGCGATGAGCGAGCACTTCTCCGGTCCGGACACGTTCTTCAGCTCGACGCCGATCTCGGAGCCCCACGCCTTCTCGCCCATGGCGACGGTCGCCGTGACCTTGGACGCGGGGTCGGTCGCGGAGATCTTGTCGGAGAGCGTCTCGAAGGTGCTCTTGGCGGGGTTGGTGGTACTGCTCGCCACCGGGGCCTTGCCGCCGTCGTCGCCGCCGGTCGCCGCCATGACGCCCACCGGGCCGCCGATGATCAGCGCCGCGGCGGCCGCCACCAGGTAGAAGGAGCGGCGGCGCTTCTGGGCGCGTCGCTCGGACACCTCGTCGACCAGCTTCTCCACTAGGCGGGGGCTGGGCCGGGCGGACAGGGAGTCGCCGATCGCGGGGGTGCCGGAGCCCGGCAGGTCCGCGAGCGCGGCCAGCATCGGCTCCATGCCGGCGAGTTCGTCGAGCTGCTGCGCGCACCACTCGCACCCGGCGAGATGGGCTTCGAAGGCGGTCGCCTCGGCGTCGTCGAGGATGCCGAGGGCGTAGGCGCCCACGGTTTCGTGTTCGCTCGGGCTCGGAGATCCCACAGATCCCTGCATGGGGCCAGACATACCCGGCCCACCTGCTCCGAACCCCCCATACATACTCATCACGCCGTCACCCCCCGCTCCTCCAGAGCCAGCTTCATCGACCGCAGGGCATAGAAGACCCGTGAGCGGACGGTGCCACTGGGAATACCCAGCGTCTCGGCCGCCTCATTGACGGTACGCCCCTTGAAGTACGTCTCGACGAGCACCTCCCGGTGGGCCGGGGTCAGGTCGTCGAGTGCATCGGACAGCGTCATCAGCCACAGCGCCTTGTCGATCTCGTCCTCCGCGGGGATGACCTCCAGCGGCGACGGGTCGACCTCCTGCGGCCGGGCCTGCCGGCTGCGGTGGCCGTCGATGACGATGCGGCGCGCGACCGTCACCAGCCAGGGGCGTACCGATCCGGTCGCTCGATTGAGCTGACCGGCGTTCTTCCAGGCACGGATGAGTGTCTCCTGCACTACGTCCTCGGCGCGCTGCCGGTCTCCGGCAACCAGGCGCAGGACATACGCAAGCAAAGGTCCGGCATGCTCCCGATACAGAGCACGCATCAGCTCCTCGTCAGGTTCCGAGGGCTGGGACATGCGATGTCGGGCCCTCGATCCACGTTCATTGGCCACGGCCGCATCCTTGCGCACGCCCACCTCCGGTGTCCGGGGGTTCCCCCAGTCGGTCGCTCGCCGAGGGGTACGGACGGGGGGTGTGGAGTGTTCAAACCAGGGAGACAGTTTTCTTCGGGGTGTCATGACGAGGGGGACATGGCGGCACATTCCCACCGCTTCTTCTTCACATTTTCGCCACACTGACAAGTTCGCGCGAGCTGCCCTTACCCAGGCATGGGCAAACATGATGTTGTCGAAATCACTTCGACAATTCTTCGGCAACGCCCGTCGCGTTTCCTGTCACCTCGTCAAAGAAGACGCATACCGGGCAGTTGGTTTCGAGCGAGCGCAGCACGTCTGCGGTGCCGTGCGACCCGTTCCCGGTTCCCGCAGACCTCGCTCGAACACCATCGCCTGCGCCGCCCCCGGGACGTGTCGACGTACACGATGGGGCAGTTGTCCCCCTCGCACTGCCTCAGCCCCGCCCGCGCGACGGGATCGGTGAGCAGTTCCACGGCGTCCCGGGCGACGGCGGCGAGCAGCGCGGCGCAGTCCGGCTGCCCCTCCAACTCCCGTACGAGGGTGCCGTCCTCCTCGCGTACGGCGCGCGGGACGGGCGGTGCGGCGCGCGCGGCGTCGTTGAGGCGGGTGAGGTCGACGTCGTACCGGTCGGGGTGACCGCGGGACAGCCAGCTCCGGACCAACCGGTCGACGGCGGACCGCAGTTCACGGAAGGCGGGCGGCCAGGAGGCGTCCGCGTGGGTCAGCGGCGTGTCCGGCGGCACGAGTCCGGCGCCACGGATCCAGGCCCGCAACGGGGCGACGCCGTCGAGGTGTTCGTGGGGATGGCTGGTCGCGAGGAGGTCGAGACAACTGCGTCCGGCGTCGAAGCGCAGCTCGTAGGGTTCCGTGGCCGTGCCCAGTGCCATGCGCCACCGCCTGCGTCGGAGCGTTCCTGAGGAAACCGTTCCCCTCACAGTGCCCTGGGCCCCACCCGGACCGGAACCCCTCCTTCGTCAAGCGGCCCCGGTCGTCAGTCGGCTTCCGCCACGGCTCACGCGTCCGCGTACTTCGTGTCGGCGGCCGGATCCAGCGCCAGCCGGTACCCCCGCTTCACCACCGTCTGGATCAGCTTCGGCGCGCCCAGGGCGGTGCGCAGACGGGCCATCGCCGTCTCCACGGCGTGCTCGTCGCGGCCGGCGCCGGGCAGTGCCCGCAGCAGGTCGGCGCGCGGCACCACCCACCCCGGCCGCCGCGACAGCGCCCGCAGCAAGGACATCCCCGCCGGCGGCACCGGCCTCAGGCAGCCGTCCACCAGCACCGCGTGCCCGCGGATCTCCACCCGGTGCCCGGCGATCGGCAACGCCCGCGCCCGCCCCGGCAGTTCCTGGCACAGCAACTGCACCAGCGGCCCGAGCCGGAAGCGCTCCGGCTGGACGGTGTCCACGTTGTGCGCCTGGAGCGGCAGTGCGGTCACCGGCCCGACGCAGGCCGGCAGCACGTCGTGGTGGAGCGCGGCGAGCAGCTCGGGCAGCAGGCCCCGCTCCTCGGCCCGGGAGAGCAGGGACGCGGCCGCCGGGGCGCTGGTGAAGGTGATCGCGTCGAGGCCGCGCGAGACGGCCGCGTCGAGGAGCCGGTCCAGCGGAGTGATGTCCTCGGGCGGCATCCACCGGTAGACCGGCACGCCCACGACCTCCGCTCCCCCGGCCCGCAGCGACTCCACGAACCCGGGCAGCGGCTCACCGTGCAGCTGGACGGCGATCCGACGGCCCTCGACGCCCTCCTCCAGCAGCCGGTCGAGCACCTCGGCCATGGACTCCGACGACGGCGACCACTCCTCCGTCAGACCGGCGGCGCGGATCGAGCCCTTGACCTTGGGGCCCCGGGCGAGCAGCTCCACCGTGCCGAGCCGGGTCAGCAGCTGCTCACCGAGTCCCCACCCCTCGGCGGCCTCGACCCAGCCCCGGAATCCGATCGCGGTCGTCGCCACGACCACGTCCGGCGCCTGGTCGATGAGGTCCTTGGTCGCGGCGAGCAGTTCGCCGTCGTCGGCGAGCGGCACGATCCGCAGGGCGGGCGCGTGCACCACGGCCGCCCCCCGCCGCTGGAGCAGCGCGCCGAGCTCCTCGGCCCGACGCGCGGCCGTCACGCCCACGGTGAAACCCGCGAGGGGTCCGTGTTCGACGGCGGCCTGGGGTCCGGCGTCCGGTTGCTGCTGTTCCTGGTACATAACTCTCGTCCCGCACTCGAGTCGTCCTGCGTGGCCCTACATGCCGAACGAGCCTGTCAACGGTCCGTGACAGGCTCGGTTCGGCTACATGTCGCTGGTGTTACGTCACACCTCGGCGTAGCTGAGCTGCGGCTTCTGCTCGGAGGCCGAGTCCGCCGCCGCCACCCGGCCGGCCGGGCGACGAAGGTATACGGCCCAGGTGACCGCGAAGCAGGCCGCGTAGAAGGCGAGGAAGGCGACGAACGCGCCGGTCCCGGAGCCGTAGGAGAGGAAGGACTGGCGGAAGGCCAGGTTGATGCCGACACCGCCGAGGGCGCCGACCGCGCCGATGAGTCCCATGGAGGCGCCGGAGAGCCGGCGCCCGTAGGCGGCCGCCGCTTCCCCTTCGAGGCCCTTGGCGAGGGCCTTCGTCTGGAAGATGCCGGGGATCATCTTGTACGTCGACCCGTTGCCGAGGCCGCTGAGCACGAACAGCACCACGAAGACGGCGACGAAGAGCGGCAGCGACTTCTGCATGCTGGCGAAGACCAGGACGGCGGTGGCGGCGGCCATGCCGACGTAGTTGTAGAGGGTGATCTTCGCGCCGCCGTACTTGTCGGCCAGCCAGCCGCCCACCGGACGGATCAGCGAGCCGAGCAGCGGGCCGATGAAGGTGAGGTAGGCCGCCTGCAGGGGCGTACGGCCGAACTGGTTCGTCAGGACCTGGCCGAAGGCGAAGCTGTAGCCGATGAACGAGCCGAACGTGCCGATGTAGAGGAAGGACATGATCCAGGTGTGGGCGTCCTTCGCGGAGTCGATCGCGGCGCCGGTGTCGTTCTTCACGGACGACAGGTTGTCCATGTACAGCGCGGCGAGGGTCGCGGCGATCACGATGAGCGGGATGTAGATCCCGAGCAGGACGCGCGGACCGGCGCTGGCGCCGATGACGGCGAGGCCGACCAGCTGCAGGACCGGCACACCGATGTTGCCGCCGCCCGCGTTCAGACCGAGCGCCCACCCCTTCTTGCGGAGCGGGAAGAAGGCGTTGATGTTGGTCATGGAGGAGGCGAAGTTGCCGCCGCCGATGCCCGCGATCAGGCCGACGATGAGGAACGTGTTGAAGGAGGTCCCCGGCTCCATCACCGTGAAGGCGGCGATGGTGGGGATCAGCAGCAGGGCGGCGGAGATGATCGTCCAGTTCCGGCCGCCGAAGATCGCGACGGCGAAGGTGTACGGCACCCGGACGACCGCTCCGACCAGCGTCACCATCGACGTCAGCAGGAACTTGTCGGCGGGGGTGAGGCCGTACTCCGGGCCCATGAAGAGCACCAGCACGGACCACATCGTCCAGACGGAGAAGCCGATGTGCTCGGAGAGGACGGAGAAGACGAGGTTCCGGCGGGCGATCTTCTCGCCCTTCTCGTTCCAGAAGGTCTCGTTCTCCGGGTCCCACTCCTCGATCCAGCGGCTCCCCTTCTTGGAGGGGGACGGGGGTGCGGGGGCTGTACTCGGGGCTGTCATGACGCCTCCACGTGCTCCGGGCTCGGGTGGTTCGGGGTGATGAGCGGTGATGAGTCCCGAAGGTAGGGAGGGCGCGTTTCCGGTCCTGTGGCTGTCGGTGACCGGAAGGGAACGTTGCTCTCACCTCGGGCGCAGGCCGGGTGAGAGGTTTTGGGCAAGGGTACGTGCCCGTCGGCCGGGCCCGGGGAGACCGGTCCCCGGGATTCAGGCCCGGTGGCCCCCGGTCCGCCCGTCCGGCCACAGCCGCGGCCCGCGCCGGGCGGCCAGGTCCTCCACCCAGCCGAAGCAGACCACGCAGAGGGCGGTCAGGAGCCAGACGAACGGCAGCTGTGACCAGGGGTTCTCCAGCAGCCAAGGGGTGTTCTCCTCCAGCCAGGCGATGCCCCACAGGCGGTCCCAGAGCGCCTCGACGACGTCGATGCACACGTTGTGCCACAGGTAGATCGTCACGGCCCGCGAGTTGAGGAGGGTGACCAGCCGGTCCCAGCGGCGCAGCGGGCGCGGCCACTCGGACCAGGACGGGCTGAGGTGCAGAAGCAGCAGTACGGCCGCGAACGACCACAGGGACTGCGCGAACGGCATGTCGTCGAGGTCGTGCCCCGCCTCGAAGCCGTGCGTGAGGGCGTACCAGAGACCGAATCCGGCCACCGCCGGGGCGAGGGACGGCACGACGTACCGGGGCAGGCGGCGCAGCACGCCCTCCTGGTGGGCCATGCCGAGCAGCCAGCACGCGCCGAAGGCGCCGAGGTCACTGAGGTTGGAGTCCAGCCGCCAGCTCGGCACCGACACCGCGCCGAACTCCAGGGCGGCGGAGAGCGCGATCGGCGCCAGGACCGTGGGCCAGGGTGCGGCGCGCAGGGCCCGCAGGAGCAGGGGGGAGAGCAGGACGAACCAGAGGTAGGCGCGGATGTACCAGAGAGGTACGGCCAGGTCGACGGCCCAGCCGTCGGCGATCAGGCCGTGCACACCGGGCAGGTTCTCGCCGTACGGCGGGTCGCTGAGCGGGAGGATCCAGAAGGTGAGGTGGAGCCACCACCAGCCGGGGTGTCCCTCGTCGTCCGGCCCCCAGCCGGCCAGCAGCATGCCGGTGACACCGACCGCACCCAGCATCCACAGCGGGGGCAGCAGGCGGCGCAGCCGCCCCCGTACGACCTCCGGGGCGGGCCGTTTCCCGAGGGAGCGGGCCATGAGGTTGCCGGCGAGGGCGAACATCACGCCCATGGAGGGGAAGGCGACGGGCAGCCAGGCCCAGCCCATCAGGTGGTAGAAGACGACCCGGAACAGGGCGACGGCGCGCAGCAGGTCGAAGTAGCGGTCGCGGCCCTGGGGCGCGCGCGTCGGGGCGGTGACGTCGGTCGGCCGGGTGGTCGTCATGCCGCGCTCCCTTCCACCGCCGTGGTCTCGGCGGGGGGAGCCGCCACCTGCCCCTTGCGCCGCAGCTTCTGCCAGCGCAGCCGGCCGCCGGTGAGGGCGGTGATCCACGACTGGAGCAGCACGACGTACATCAGCTGGCGGTAGAGGAGTTGCTGGAGCGGGAGGGAGACGAGGGGGGTGAGTCGTTCGCGGTCCAGGACGAAGGCGTACGCCGCGCAGCCCGCCTGCACGGCGAGGACGCCGAACCAGGCCGCGATCGTCCTGCCGGTGGGGCCGAAGACCAGGCCGTAGACGAGGAACAGGTCGATGAGGGGGGCGAGCAGCGGGGCGACGACCATGAACAGCGAGACCAGGGGCAGGCCCACCCGGCCGAAGCGTCCCGACGGCCCCCGTTCCACCAGGGCCCGGCGGTGTTTCCAGATGGCCTGCATGGTGCCGTAGCACCACCGGTAGCGCTGCGACCACAGCTGCTGGACGGACTCGGGGGCCTCGGTCCAGGCGCGGGCCTTCTCGGCGTACACGACCTTCCACCCGTCGCGGTGGATGGCCATGGTGATGTCGGTGTCCTCGGCGAGGGTGTCGTCGCTCATGCCGCCCACCCGGTTCAGGGCGGAGCGGCGGAAGGCCCCGACCGCGCCCGGGATGGTGGGCATGCAGCGCAGGACGTCGTACATACGGCGGTCGAGGTTGAAGCCCATCACGTACTCGATGTGCTGCCAGGCGCCGATCAGGGTGTCCTTGTTGCCGACCTTGGCGTTGCCGGCGACAGCGCCGACGCGCGGGTCGGCGAAGGGCTGGACGAGTTCGCGGACGGTGGCCGGTTCGAAGACGGTGTCGCCGTCCATCATCACGATCAGGTCGTGCCGGGCGTTGGCCACGCCCCGGTTGAGGGCGGCCGGCTTGCCCGCGTTGAGCTGCCGTACGACGCGTACACCGGGCAGGGCGAGGTCCTCGACGATACGGGCGGTGCCGTCACTGGAACCGTCGTCGATGACGATGATCTCGACGGGGTGCTCGCTGCGCATGAGCGAGCGGACGGTGTTCTCGATGCACTTGGCCTCGTTGTAGGCGGGGACCAGTACCGAGACCGGTTCGGTGACGGGTGCGTCGGGTCCCCAGGCGAAACCGCGCCGGCGGGTGCGGCGGGTGTGGATCGCGGAGAGCAGCAGCATCAGTCCGAAGCGGGCGAGGACGAGGAAGCCGATGGCGGCGAGGCCGACGACGAGGACGTCGGTGAGGTGGTCGGACGCGGTGACCAGGAAGATCCACGCCTTGCCCTTCCACAGCTCGGCGCCGGTGACCGGGGTGTGCGCGCTGGGGGCCTTCAGTGCCTCGGTGAGGTTCTGGAAGGCGTAGCCCTTGTGCTGCAGCTCGGGCAGATAGGCGTCCAGGGCCCGGACCGTCTGGTGGCGGTCGCCGCCGGAGTCGTGCATCAGGACGATCGCGCCCCTGCCGTCCTTCGGCGTGGAGTTGCGGATGATCTGCCGTACGCCCGGCCTGCGCCAGTCCTCGCTGTCGGCGGTGGTGAAGACGGTGAGGTAGCCGCGGGTGCCGACGTACCGGGTGACCGGCCAGGACGCGTTGTCGAGGGCGTCGACGGAGGAGGAGTACGGCGGCCGGAAGAGGGAGGTCCGGATCCCGGCCGCGCCCGCCAGGGCCAGCTGGTTCTGGGTGAGCTCCCAGTCGATGCGCTTCTCGGACTGGTAGGAGAGGTCGGGGTGGTTGAAGGTGTGCAGCCCGATCTCGTGGCCGTCCGCGACCATACGGCGGACCAGTTCCGGGTAGCGGGAGGCCATGGTGCCGGTGATGAAGAAGACGGCGTGCGCGCGGTGCTTCTTCAGGACGTCGAGGACCTCGGGAGTCCACCTCGGATCGGGCCCGTCGTCGAACGTGAGCACGATCCGACGGTCCGGCACGTCCAGGCTCGTGCGCTTCCCTGCCCGGGTGTCGAGGACCGGCCCGCCGTCGAGGATCTGCTGCGGAACCTTGTCGGCGGCGGCCTCGGGGCGGATCCGGTGGTCGGCGAGGATCTCGCTGTGCACATAGCCGCGCAGCATCAGCGTCGCCAGCGTCGCCAGCAGGACGAGGAGCGGAAGCAGATGCCGCAGACGCAGCGGCATCGTCCGGCGCCCGGCGGAGGGCGGTGGCGGCGCGGCGGGGCCGCCGGACACCGGACCGGCTGTCCGGGAGGCCCGGGGCCGGCGGAGTCCGGACCGGCGAACGGCCCGCCGGCCGGGCGGAACCCCGGCCCCCTCACTTCCCGATACGGGCGCGGACTGACCGCCGGACGCGAGATGCCCGGCCTGCCCGACGACGGAGCGCCGGGTCGAACGCCGGTTGGTGCGTGGTGCCATGTGAGGTCGTACTCCGGGGACGAGGATGAGAGAAGGTGAGCCGACGCCGGACCGCACGGGCTGTACGGCGGCGGTCGGTGCGGGTGGCCTGCGCGGCGCGTGCCGCGTGGCCCCGGCCGGAACGCCCTGAGCCGCACGGGCCAGGTCGAGCCGCGTGAGTGTGGCGGGGCGGTCAGGGGGCCGGTTCGGGCAGCGGAAGCCGGCGGGGGCGCGGGGCGGACCGGGCGAGCGGGGTGGCGGACGGCGTGGGCCTGATGCGCGCGCCGGAGCGGACGAACCGCACGACCCTTGGCGGGTGGCGGGCGGTCACGCCCCCGGGCTCGGCGCCGTCGCCGGGTGCGGTGCGCCGTCTGCCACCGTCGTGGAGGCGCCGCCCGCCGGGGACGGCGAGCTCTCCGGGGAGGGGCTGGTGACGGGGGAGGACGCCGAGGGTTGGGGTGAGGGTGAGCCGCCTACGACCGGACTGCTCGGGCCGGGGGCGGACGGGGAGGCGCTGGGTGCCGTGGTGGGGCGGGTGGTGCCGCCGATGGAGGGGCGGGCCCCTGCGGAGGGGGTCGGTGACGGCGGGCCGGCCGAGGCGCTGGGTCCGGCGTCGGCTCCCCGCCGGGCCGGTGTGCCCGCCGAGGCGGAGACTCCCGGGCTGCGGGGCGCCGCGAAGCCCGGTGCTCCGGAGGTGGGAGCGGCGGAGGTGCCCGGTGCGCGGGTGGCCTCGACCCGGTCGGCCGGCGGACCGTCGCCCGGACCCGGCACCGGCAGCCAGGGCGCGCCGGCGTTGCCCGACAGAAGGGTGGCGACGATGACGACGGCGTAGGCCGCGCAGGCGAGGCCCACCAGGATGCCGATGCGGCGGAAGGTACGGCTGCGGCGGCCCGACTCGTCCACGAACACCGGGGCGTCGGAGGCCGCGTGGCCGCCGCCTCCCTCGGCCGCGTACGGGGAGTCGAGCTGGACGGTCACCTCGTCCGGGTCGCTGCCCCGGTCGGCCGCGTCCTCGCTGCCGTCACCGGTCCCGTCGACCCTGTCGGTCCCGTCGGGCCCCTCGCCCCCGTCGGCCCCCGGTTCCCACGGATCACGGAGTCCGCTCGACCGTTCGTTTTCGGAAAGGTCGTTCGAGACCACCGATCGCCCGGCTTGCAAGGGAACGTCCGGTAATGACCGGTATCCGTCCACGGTCGGCACATCCCTGGTCGAAGAGGCCGCTTCCGGCCACGTCAAACCTTCCGGATGGGCGTCTTCCCGCCATTTCTTCACGTGCGCACTTCCCCCCACGGACTGTTCACGGTGCGCCTACGACCCCGAGCGCGCGTCGACGGAACCGGGCCCCCACCCGGTCCCCGCGCCCCGTTTACCCCAATGCGCTCAGGTCGACGAATCTAGCGCAGGGGTGGGGCCCGTGTTCGCGATGTGTCGTTTGTGTAGAGAAGTCATGCTCATGTCCATGGCTGAAATCCATCCGCCGACGGGCCGCTGAAGCCACCCTTCCGCACCCGCGATCTCGGCGGCCGACCGTCGAAGCGCATCGAGGCCCGGATGGACCAGCCCCTTTCGCCACACCAGCGACACCGGTGACAGGGGGACGGGATCGATCAAGGGGCGCGACACGGTCCCAGGCATGACCGGAAAGCCCACCACCGCGAGGACCGGATTGTCCTCCTTTGCCATGACCCGCTGGAACTCCTCGTCTCCGACCGCGAGGGGAGCCGCCGACGCGACCCGGATGCCGCGCCCCTCGAACAGCCGGTGGGCGAGGTCGGTCCACTCCGAGCCAGCAGAGGTACGGCATGCCGAGTAATGCCTACGAGTTCTCGGATGTCCAGTGGGGGGTAGCGGAGCACGCTCGGGGCGCCACTCGGGCAAGGAGGTGATCGCGATTACGGTGAGTCACAACAGGTCTATTGCTCAGACGGCAACGCTGAGGGCAACCGCCCCGCCAGAGGACTGGGCGGCCCCGCTCACCCGGAGGCAGGGGCGCCGTCGGTCGCGTCGGTCATGTCGTCGGAGCGCAGCAGGCGCAGGAACGCCTTCACGCCCGCGATGATCTCCTGGTTGTCGGTGAGGCGGTTCACCGTGGACTCGAACTCCCTGCCCAGCGCGGCGATCCGGCGGTCCGTCGCTTCCGCCCGCTCGTACGTGCTCATGGCCAGCGCGTCGACGGTGCGGCGCAGTTCGGCGAGGGCTTTGTACTGCTCCTCCGTCTTCTCCTCCAGAACCCGCGTCCCGGCCTCGGCGCGGTCCACGCGGGAACGCAGTTCGACGACGTCGTCCCGCGGATAGGTGACGTCTTTCAGGAGGGTTCCCAGGCGTCGGCGGAGCTGGCCGAAGTACGCGCCGGCCGGACGGAAGAAGGTGCTCAGCACGAAGAACACGGCGAACCAGTAACCGGTGAACTCGCCCGTCGCCCAGGTGATCGCGCAGACGACCGCCGCCGTCAGGACGTGGCCCGCGACCGCCGCCCGGAGCATCGCGCGGGCGATGCGCGCGGCCTCGGCGTCCCGGGCCGGGGAGATGTCCATCCCCTTCCCTCGGCTCACCGCGATCTCGGCGAGCACGGCATGCGCACGGAAGTACAGGTTCCAGGGCAGTGTGAGCAGGAGCGTCAGCCACAGCAGGCTCAGCACACCCGCCGCGACGGCGAACACCACTGCGGTCGGCGCCCCCGCCACGTAGGCGAGGATCAGTGCCGCGGCCGCCGCCCCGACGGCCACGACCGCCCCCAGAAGTCTGCCCATGCCCCCGCCCCCCGGTTGGCCTGCCGGTCCGTCCGATCCGTCCTGTCCGTCAACACAGTCCATCGTCCCCGGGCCGGCGGGGGTTGGCATGAGTAGGCGTACTCAAGGAAGGACGAGGGAGCGGCTTCGGCGCGGTCAGTCCTGGCGGGAGGGGACGCCCGTGCGTATGCCTGCCAGGAGGTGGGCGAGGGTGGTGGGGGTGGTGGTGAGGACGGTGGCGGGGGTGTCGGACTCGCGGAGGTGGAGGGTTCCGGGGGTGGAGGCCAGTTCAAGGCAGTTGTCGCCGTCACCGCCGCCGGAGAAGGATGACTTCCGCCAGTTGCCGGGAGCGATCATGGCGCACCTCACAGTTCCTTCGCGAGTCGGTGGATGAAGTCACGCGAGCGCTCGGGCTCGAGCGACGCAGCCTCCACCTTACGGAAGAGCGTTCGAAACGCTCCGAGTTGAGCTTCGGAGTCGATGAACGCCGCACCTTGGGGTGCGTCGCGTACGACGGTGTCCAACTTGGAGACTGAGCCACCCGCGTACATCATCGTGTTCCAAGCTCCCGCGAAGCCGTCGAGGTCGAACGGGATCACGCGCACGGTGACGTGGTCCGACTCCGACAACTCAAGAATGCGGTCGAGCTGAGCGCGTGCGGCAGTACGGTCGCCGACCCGGATGCGCAGAGCAGCTTCGTGGATCACGGCTTCGTAGGGGATGGGAGCGTGGCCCTCAATGATGGTCTTGCGACGCATCCGGTGCTGTACGCGCAGCTCTGTGTCTTTGGGCGGGAGTTCGGGAACTCTATACGAGTAGATGGCGTGTGCGTACGCCTCCGTCTGGAAGAGGCCGGGGACGGTCAGGGACTCCACATCGAGCCGGTAGGAAGCGTGGTGCTCCAACTCGGCGATGTCGAGGAACCGCGCGGGCAGAAGGCCTCGGTACTCCTCCCACCAGCCCCGAGTGCGATCGGTCGCCATGGCAACCAGCGCCTCGATCAACTCTGCATCCTCGCAGGAGTAATGAGCGGCGAGGCTCCGTAGGCGCTCCTCGCTGACGCCGGCGGTACCAGACTCCATCTGACTCATGTGTGCAGAGTCCGAACCGACCAAGGCAGCGGCTTCGCGGGCCTTGAGGCCTGCGGCCTCACGCAGTTTCCGCAGCTCAACGCCCAGACGTTCTTGGCGTGCTGTGGGCTGGCGCCTGCGTGGCATCGCTTCCTCCTCGCCCCCCAACTTCCCTGAGGGAGTGACTCGTTCGAGGGGCAGATTACGACAACGACTTGCAGGGACCCAAATTTTACCCATACCGTCGGTGACGCGAACTTCACGCAGCGGAAGCGCACCGCCCCGTCCTGCCATGACGGCTGCGGCACTGCCACCGCCTCCAATCCTCAGCCGACCGGAGCTGCCCCATGCCTGAAAACGACTGCGACTCCTGGGAGTACTCCCTCCACATCCCCACCGACCCCAGAGCCGTCACCGTCTCCCGCCGTACCCTCCGCCTGATCCTCACCCTCCACCACCTCCCCCACCTCATCGACACCGCCGAGCTCCTCGCCTCCGAGCCGGTCTCCAATGCCGTACTCCATACCAAGGGCCCCGCCTGCCTGCGCATCCGCCACCGCGCCGGCGTCCTGCAGATCGGTGCCTGGGACGCCGACCCCGCACCCCCCGAGCCGCCGGGTGACTTCACCGAACCGGCCGACGCCGAGAGCGGGCGCGGCTTCGCCCTCGTACGGTCCTGCTCCGACCTGTGGGGATGGCAGCCCCTCTCCCGGCTCGGCCTTCGCGGCAAGCTGGTCTGGTGCGAACTGGGAGCCGCGTAAATGGTCACCTCGTCCCACGAGGCCGTTCGTCCTCGGGCCGGAGAACGTACCCCTGATCGCCACCGAGCAGGAGGCCAGACGAGATCCACCCCTTGCGGTGCTCTCGGCCATGACACACGGCCGCGGACGGCAGGCCCCGGCGATACTGGAATCGCTGGAAGCCGCCCTGCGGACCATGGACCGCGAGACCGCCGCGGTCCTCGCGCAATTCGTCGACTCGTGCCTGGCAGACCCCCAGGCCCGGCAGATGTGGAGGGACCTCATGACGGCCATGCAGTACTTCTGGCGGCACCCGTTCGCCGAGGAGGCCAGGGAGGAAGGACGAGAGGAAGGACGAGAGGAAGGCCGCGTCGGGGCGCTCGCCGAGATGACCCTGAACATCCTGCGCTGGCGCGGCATCGACGTCCCCGAACCCGTACGCGCCCGCGTCGAAGCCTGCACGGATCTCGACCAGCTCACCGCTTGGTCGGAGCGCGCCGTCCACGCCACCACCGCCGACGACCTCTTCACCGCCGTCGAGTAGACACCACTCCCGAGCGGGCCCCGCTCCCCCGGACGCCGGGCCCGCATCGCACACACCTCCGGCCAATTCCCGCCCACCCCATTGACGCACGTCACAGCCGCCGCCTACCTTCCCCCGTCGAAGCGCTTCGACGTCACGCATCGAAACGGTTCGACGATCTCGTCGAACGCCGCGTGACGGCTGTTCCTGCCCGGAGAACCATCCCGAACTCCCCTGGAGGCACAGGATGTTGACGGCAAGAAGGCGTGCGATGGCGAGTGCGGCGGCGGCCCTGGCGGGCGCCCTGCTGCTGGCCTCCTGCGGTGGATCGGGGAGCGGCGGCTCCTCCGACCCCAAGACCCTGCGCCTGTGGCACTACGAGGCCCCCAACAGCGCGATGGGCGTCGCCTGGGCGGAGGCGATCAAGGAGTTCGAGGCCCAGCACCCGGGTGTGAAGGTGAAGTTCGAGGAGAAGAGCTTCGAGCAGATCCAGAAGACCGCCCCGATGGTCCTCAACTCCTCCGACGCGCCCGACCTCATGGAGTACAACAAGGGCAACGCGACGGCGGGCCTGCTCTCCAGGCAGGGGCTCCTCACCGATCTGTCCGCCGAGGCGGCCGAGCGCGGCTGGGACAAGCTGGCGAGCGCCGGCGTACGCACCACCAGCCAGTACGACGACAACGGTGTCATGGGCTCGGGCAAGTGGTACGGCGTGACCGACTACGCCGAGTACACGATGGTCTACTTCAACAAGGACCTGTTCGCGAAGTACGACGTCCCCGAGCCGAAGACGTTCGACGACCTGGTCTCGGCGATGGACACCTTCGCCGGCCACGACATCACCCCGCTCGCCAACTCCGGCGCCGAGTACCTCGCCCACCAGTACCTGTACCAGCTGGCGCTGTCCCGGGCCGACCGCTCCTGGGTCGACTCCTACGAGCTGTACCAGGGGAAGACCGACTTCCACGACGCGGCCTGGACGTACGCGGCGGAGACCTTCGCCGACTGGGTGGAGAAGGGCTACATCGGCGAGAAGTCCAGCGGCGCCACCGCCGAACAGGCCGGTGTCTCCTTCCTCCAGGGCAAGGCGCCGATCCTGTTCTCCGGCAGCTGGTGGTACGGCCGCTTCCAGGACGAGGCGACGTTCGACTGGGGCACCACCCTGTGGCCCGGCTCGGACCTCACCCTCGGCTCCGGCGGCAACCTCTGGGTCGTCCCCAAGAGCGCGGGGAACAAGGAACTCGCCTACGACTTCATCGACATCACCCTGTCGAAGAAGATCCAGAACCTGCTCGGCAACAAGGGCGGCGTCCCGGTCGCGGCGGACACCGCCGCCATCACCGACCCGAAGGCCAAGAAGCTCATCGCCGACTTCAACACCCTGTCCGGCCGGGACGGCCTCGCCTTCTACCCCGACTGGCCGGTCCCCGGCTTCTACGACGTCCTCGTCTCCGAGACCCAGAAGCTGATCACCGGCAGCGAGAAGCCGGACGCCTACCTGGACGCGTTGCAGAAGGCGTACGACAAGGGCGTACCGAAACGATGACACGCGCCCGGGACTCGTACACGTTCTACCTCCTCCCCGGGGTCGTGGCCTTCCTCGCGGTGATCGTCGTCCCGTTCCTGATGAACACGGGGGTGAGCTTCACCGACTGGCAGGGGGTGGGCAGTCCGTCGTGGTCCGGACTCGCCAACTACCGGGAGCTGGCCGACGACGCGGACTTCTGGGAGTCGTTCCGGCACAGCCTGTTCATGGTCGTCGCGATGGCGGCCGTACCGACCGCGGTCGGCCTGGTGCTCGCGGCCGCCCTGTTCGACTACGTCGGCAGGCACTTCGGCAGCAGGGTGACGGCCGTCCTGCGGGCCTGCTTCTACCTCCCCCAGGTGCTGCCGATCGCGGTCGCGGGGATCGTGTGGAGCTGGATCCTCGCCCCCGACAACGGCACCCTCAACGAACTCCTGAGGGCGATCGGGCTGGGCGGGTGGCAGCAGGACTGGCTGGGCGATCCCGATCTCGCGCTCTACAGCGTGATGGCCGTGATGGTGTGGGTGCAGCTCGGCTTCCCGCTGGTGGTCTTCATGGCCGGTCTGCAACGCGTCGACCCCCAGCTCCACGAGGCGGCCGCACTGGACGGCGCCGGCTGGTGGCGCCGCTTCCGGCACATCACGCTGCCGCAGCTCCGGCCGGAGATCTACGTCGTCCTGACCTGGTGCACGATCGCCGCGCTGAAGGTGTTCGGCGCGGTGTACGTCCTGACGAAGGGCGGCCCCGGCGGCGCGACGGACGTCCCCTCCTACTTCTCCTTCACCACCTTCTTCGAGAAGACCCAGGTCGGCTACGGCGCGGCGATCTCCACGGTGCTCACGGTGATCATCCTGGCCCTGTCCCTGGTCGGCCTGAGACTGCAGACGCGCGCCGAGGACGCCGAGGAAGGGGCACGCGCATGAGGAGCGCCCTACGGCGTTACCCGGTCCTGATCGCCCTCTGCCTCGCCGCGCTCCTCATGGTCGTCCCGTTCCTGATCGTCGCGGTGAACGCGGTCAAGTCCCCCGCGGAGTACTCGCAGGACGGCCCGCTGAGCCTGCCCGACGGCCTCTATCTGGACGGTCTGAAGGACTTCTGGGAGCGGGTGGACTACACCCGGAAGCTGGTCAACTCGCTCGTCATCAGCGGCTCGGTGGCGGTGTGCGCGGTGGTCCTGTCGATCCTGAACGCGTACGCGATCGGCATCGGGAGGATCAGGGGCCGCACCTGGGTCCTGGCCTTCTTCGTCCTGGCGAACACGCTGCCGCAGGAGGCGCTGGTCTACCCCGTCTACTACCTGAGCAAGCAGGCCGGCCTCTACGACACCCGGCTGAGCGTGATCATCGTCTTCACGGTGATCCAGGCGGCCTTCGGGACGTACCTCCTCTCCTCCGTCCTGGGCCGGTTCCCCCGCGAGATCATCGAGGCGGCCCGCATCGACGGGGCCACCACCTGGCAGGTGCTGTGGCGGATCGTCGTCCCGGTCAGCCGCCCCACCCTCGGGGTGCTCCTCGTCTTCTTCTTCGTCTGGACCTGGAACGAGTTCCTGCTCCCGCTGGTCATGCTGGTCTCCAACGACAACCAGACGGTGTCGGTGGCCCTCGGCGTCCTCCAGGGCCAACGGCTGATGGACGCCACGATGACCAACGCGGCCGCCCTGCTCGGTGTGCTCCCCGCCCTCGTCTTCTTCCTCGTCTTCCAGCGCACGCTCACCCGCGGCATAGCGGTGGGCGCCGTGAAGTAGTTAGGACCCCCCACCATGAAGTTCTCCGACGGTTACTGGCTGCTGCGCGAGGGCGTCACCGCGGCGTACCCCGCCGAGGTCCTCGACGTCACCGAGTCGGACGGCACCCTGGAGATCCACGCGCCGACCCGGCCCGTCCGCGGCCGCGGCGACCTGATGACGGGACCGGTCATGACGATCACCGTCCACACCCCGATGCCCGACGTCATCGGCCTGACCCTGACCCACTTCACGGGCGAGCGCCCGCGCGAACCCGCATTCGAGCTGACCGAGGAGGAGTTCTCGCCCCAGCTCTCCCACGACGACCGGCACGCGACCCTGACCTCCGGCGCGCTGTCGGTGCGGGTGGCCCGCTCAGGCCCCTGGCACGTGGAGTTCCTCGCCCACGGCCGCACCCTCACCTCAAGCGGGCCCAAGGGCATGGGCATCCTCCGGGACACCGCCACCGGCGGCCACTACCTGCGCGAACAGCTCAACCTGGGGGTGGGCACCTCCGTCTACGGCCTCGGCGAACGCTTCGGCCCCCTGGTCAAGAACGGGCAGGTCGTCGACATCTGGAACGCCGACGGCGGCACGGCCACCGAACAGGCCTACAAGAACGTCCCCTTCTACCTCACCGACGCCGGCTACGGCGTCTTCGTCGACCATCCGGGCAAGGTGAGCTTCGAGGTCGGTTCGGAGACCGTCTCCCGGGTCCAGTTCAGCGCCGAGACCCAGCAGTTGACGTACTACGTCATCCACGGCCCCACCCCGAAGGAGATCCTCCGCAGATACACGGCCCTCACCGGCCGCCCGGCACTGCCGCCCGCCTGGTCCTTCGGGCTGTGGCTGTCGACCTCCTTCACCACCTCCTACGACGAGGAGACGGTGACCTCCTTCATCGAGGGCATGCGGGAGCGCGAACTCCCGCTGTCGGTCTTCCACTTCGACTGCTTCTGGATGCGGGAGTTCCAGTGGTGCGACTTCACCTGGGACCCACGGGTGTTCCCGGATCCCGAGGGCATGCTGGCCCGGCTGAAGGCCAAGGGCCTGCACATCTGCGTATGGATCAACCCCTACATCGCCCAGCGTTCGCCGCTGTTCGCGGAGGGCAGGGACCTCGGCCATCTGCTGCGCCGGCCCGACGGCGGCGTCTGGCAGTGGGACCTGTGGCAGCCGGGGATGGCTCTGGTCGACTTCACGAGCCCCGCCGCCCGCGACTGGTACGCCGGGAAACTGGAGACGCTGCTCGCGCAGGGCGTCGACTGCTTCAAGACCGACTTCGGCGAACGCGTCCCGGTGGACGTGGAGTGGTCCGACGGCTCCGACCCGGAGCGGATGCACAACTACTACACGTACCTCTACAACCGCACGGTGTTCGAGGTGCTGCGCAAGCACCGGGGAGAGGGGGAAGCCGTCGTCTTCGCGCGCTCGGCGACGACGGGCAGCCAGAAGTTCCCCGTCCACTGGGGCGGCGACTGCGAGGCGACCTACGAGTCGATGGCCGAGTCGCTGCGGGGCGGCCTGTCGCTGGGCCTGTCGGGCTTCGGCTTCTGGAGCCACGACATCGGCGGCTTCGAGGGCACGCCGACCCCGTCCCTCTTCAAACGCTGGCTGGCCTTCGGCCTCCTCTCCTCCCACAGCAGACTCCACGGCAGCTCCTCCTACCGGGTGCCCTGGCTGTTCGACGACGAGTCGGTGGACGTCCTGCGCCACTTCACCCGGCTCAAGCTGCGGCTCATGCCCTACCTCCACGAGGCCGCGCGCGTCGCCCACGAGGAGGGGCTGCCGGTGATGCGGGCGATGGTGCTGGAGTTCCCTGAGGATCCCGGGTGCGCGTACCTGGAACGGCAGTACATGCTCGGCCCCGATCTGCTGGTCGCGCCCATCTTCAGCGACGAGGGAGACGTCTCGTACTACGTCCCCGAGGGCACCTGGACCCACTACCTCACCGGGCGCACGGTGACCGGACCGCGCTGGGTGCGCGAACGCCACGGGTTCCTCAGTGTGCCGCTGCTGGTACGGCCGGGCACGGTGCTGCCGGTGGGCGCGCACGCCGACCGCCCCGACTACCCGCACGCCGACGGGGTCACCCTGCGGGCGTACGGCCTGGAGCGCGGGGCGCAGGTGACGGTACGGGTCGGGGAGGTGACCTTCACCGTCGTACGGGAGGGGGACACCCTGCGGGCCTCGGCGAGCGACCCGTCGGCGCCCTGGGCACTGGCGGCGGGGGACGGGGTGGCGCGGGCCGACGCGGGAACGGGTTTCCTGACCCTCGACGTTCCGGAGCCGCGCTCATGGTGAAGATCACGGATGTGGCGCGGCAGGCCGGGGTCTCCCCCAGCACGGTGTCGTACGCCCTCAGCGGCAAGCGCCCGATCTCGGCGGAGACCCGGCGGCGGGTCGAGGCGGCCGCCCGTGAGCTGGGCTACCGGCCGCACGCGGGCGCACGGGCGCTGGCGAGCAGCAGATCGAACGTCCTGGCCCTCGTGGTCCCCCTGCGGGCCGGCATCCATGTCCCGGTCGTCATGCAGTTCGCGGTGTCGGTGGTGACGGCGGCGCGACGCCACGACCACGACGTCCTCCTGCTCACCCAGGAGGAGGGCGAGGAGGGCCTGCGCCGGGTGGCGGACACGGCCCTGGTGGACGCCCTGATCCTCATGGACGTCCAGCTGCACGATCCCCGCCTGCCGCTGCTGCGCTCCCTGGACCGGCCGTCGGTGACGATCGGCTTCCCCGCCGAGCCCGACGGGCTGACCTGCATCGACCTCGACTTCCGGGCGGCGGGTGAGGTGTGCGTGGAGCATCTCGCCCAGTTGGGCCACCGGGTGGTGGGCCTGGTCGGCTCCCCGCCGGAGGTCTACGTGCGCGGGACGGCGTTCGCGCAACGTGTGGTCCAGGGCTTCACCGCGGCCGCCGACCGGAACGGCCTCGCCTGCGCCGTCCACCCCTGCGAGGCGACCCCGGCGGCGGCCCGGCGGGTGGCGGAGCGGCTCCTGCGCGAGCAGCCGGCGCTGACGGGGGTGGTGGTCCACAACGAGGCGGTCCTGGAACCGCTGATCGACGCCTTCGAGCAGCTCGGGCTGAGCGTCCCGGGCGATCTGTCGGTGACGGCGATCTGTCCGGACGAACTGGCCGACAGCCTCCGCATCAGCTCTGTGGCGCTGCCGTCGGCGGAGGTCGGCGAGCGGGCGGTGGAGCTGCTGATGGAGAAGCTGGGCGGCGGCACCGCCCCGGAGGCGACCCTTCTCCAGCCCCGCCTCACCCGGCGGGCGAGCACCGCGCCGCGGGCTCTGGGGGCGTGAGCAGCACGAAGGCCCCGCCGCGTATGCGACGGGGCCTTCGCCCACATGGGATGAGTGGAGATGGCGGGAATCGAACCCGCGTCCAACGGTGCGGAATCAGGGCTTCTCCGTGTGCAGTTCGCTGCGATTTTCTCGGCCCCGGCGATCACGCGAACAAGTCGCCGACGGGCCCAGTCACTGTTTGGTTTCCCTCTTCACCCCGTGACCGGGATCAAGGTTTAGTCCCCTAGCTGATGCCAGGATCCGGGTCGGGAACGAGCCCGGGCTGACACTCCCATGAAGGAGCTAAACGATCACTACCTGATCAGGCAGCGAGAGCGTAGAGCTCGGGAGAATCGCTCTTGGAATTGGCGATTATTTTTTGCGACATATGGTTTACGAGATCATTGCCGCTTTCTCGACACGCTTCCCCTGCTTCGACAGCCGCTGTCGAAACCGATCATCCCCATGTTGTGTTCTCAAACCGTGCACCCTCTGTTGGGGTGCGGTGCCATCGTACGTGACCAACGCACGCGGATGCCACCGTATTCCCGCGAGGCTACACGGCCCGCTGCTTCCGCTTCGCCGCCGCGATCGCCCGGTCCGACTCCCGCCGGTCCTGCTTCTCGCGGAGGGTCTGCCGCTTGTCGTACTCCTTCTTGCCTCGCGCCAGCGCGATCTCGGCCTTCGCCCGGCCGTCCTTGAAGTAGAGGGCGAGCGGCACGATCGTGTGACCCGTCTCCTCCGCCTTGACCGCCAGCTTGTCGATCTCCTCGCGGTGCAGCAGCAGCTTGCGCTTGCGGCGCGCGGAGTGGTTGGTCCAGCTGCCCTGGCTGTACTCCGGGATGTGGGCGTTGTACAGCCAGGCCTCGCCCCCGTCGATCTGGACGAAGCCGTCGGTCAGCGAGGTCCGTCCCTGACGCAGCGACTTCACCTCGGTGCCGGTGAGTACGAGCCCGGCCTCGTAGGTGTCGATGATCGCGTAGTCGTGGCGGGCCTTCTTGTTCTGGGCGACGATCTTGCGCTTGCCGCCCTTCTCGCCGTCCTTGGACTTGGCGGCCGCCCCGCCCTGCTTGGGCTGGGACTCCTTCGGTACGTACATTCCCTTGCTCATAGTGCGGCCATTTTCGCACCTGGAAGGGGTTGGAGGGAAAGCCGATTACGCGCGGTGCGCCCCTGGGGTCAGGACGGGTCCCCGAGACCGCTGAGCACGGTCTCCGCCCGCTCCAGCGCCCCCTCGGTGACCTCCAGGTCGGGGGTGATGCCCCGGCCGTCGACGGTGCGGCCGGAGGGGGTGCGGTAGTGGCCGACGGTCAGCTCGGCGACGGAGCCGTCGGGCAGCCGGCTCGGCATCTGCACCGAGCCCTTTCCGAAGGTGCGCGAACCCACGACGACCGCGCGGCCGCGGTCCTGGAGGGCGCCGGTGAGCAGCTCGGCGGCGCTCATGGTGCCGCCGTCGACGAGCGCGACGAGGGGGCGGTCGGTGTCGCCGCCGGGCTCGGCGTGCAGGGCGCGCTGGTCGCCGTCGACGTCGTACGTGGCGACGAGACCGCCGTCGAGGAAGGCTGACGCGGTGGAGGTGGCCTCGGTGACCAGTCCGCCGGAGTTGCCGCGCAGGTCGAGGACGATCCCGGCGTCGGCGGGAGCGTGCCGTACGGCGGTCTTGACGGCGTCGCCGACGCCCTTGGTGAACGCGGCGACCTTGATCACCCTCGCGCCGCCCGGGAGCTTGCGGACGGTGACCGAGTCCGTGGACAGCAGGGCGCGGCGCAGGGTCTCGCGCCACGCGCGGGTGCCGCGTTCCAGGCCGAGCGTGACGGGCGTGCCGGCGGGGGCGTCCGTGGCGTCACCGCGGAGTAAGGAGACGACCTCGGTGACCGGGCGGCCGTCGACGTCGTGGCCGTCGATGCTCGTGAGCCGGTCTCCGGACCGGATCCCGGCGTCGGCCGCGGGCGAGCCGGGCCGCACCCGGGTCACCTCGATCCGCCCGTCCGCCGCGCGCCGCGCCCACAGCCCGACGCCGGTGTAGCGGCCGTCGAGGGACTCCTCGAACTCCTCGTACTCGCCCGCGGAGTAGACGGCGGCCCAGCGGTCCCCGCTGCGGCTCACGGCGCGCTCGGCGGCCTCCGCGGGGGACTTGCCGACCGCGGCGGCCTCCTCGGCGGCCCGCGTCACGTCCTCCGCGTGCCCGGCGGACAAGGTGCCGGCCGCCTCGCGTGTCTCACCGGCCCCGGTCCGGCGGCCGTCCCCGGGCAGCGAGCCGGTCGCCGCCCCGGCGACGAGCACACTCGCGAACACCAAGGTCAGGGCGGCCCCGCGGCCGAAGCGGCGGGGCTGACAGAACAGGTCACGGCCTGACATGGCGGTGAGTCTAGGGGAACGTGAGGGGCCGCACGGTCGCTTGACCGTACGGCCCCAGGGGGTGTGCGTCACACCTTCAGGTACTTGCGGAGCGCGAAGAACGCGGCCAGGGCCGGCATCAGCAGGCTCGTGGCGAGGATGAGCGGGAGTTTCGTCAGTACGGCGTCCCAGCCGATGAAGTTGATCAGGTTGAGCTTCTCGGACAGGGCCAGGCCGTGGTCGATGATGAAGTACCGGGCGATCACCAGGAACCCGCAGGCGACCGTGCCGCCGATGAGCCCGGCGACGGCGGCCTCCGCGATGAACGGCGCCTGGATGTAGAAGCCGGAGGCGCCGACCAGCCGCATGATCCCGGTCTCACGCCTGCGGCTGAACGCCGAGACGCGCACGGTGTTGACGATCAGCATCAGCGCGACGACGAGCATCAGCGCCATCACCGCCCGCGCGGCCCAGTTCATGCCGTTGAGCAGCCCGAAGAGGTTGTCGAGGATCCCCTTCTGGTCCTGCACCGACTGCACGCCCTCGCGCCCGTCGAAGGCGGTGGCGATGACCTGGTACTTCTCCGGGTCCTTCAGCTTGATCCGGTACGACTCCTGCATCTGGTCCGGCGTGAGGGAGCTGGCCAGCGGCGAGTCGCCGAACTGCTCCTTGTAGTGCTTGTACGCCTCGTCCTGCGACTCGTACGTGACCTTCTCGACCACCGACATCTTGTCGAGGTCGGAATTGATCTGCTTCTTCTGGTCCTCGGTGACCGCGCCCTTGGCGCAGTTGGGGTCGGACTCGGCGTCGCTCTTGTTGCAGAGGAAGATCGAGACGTTGACCTTGTCGTACCAGTAGCCCTTCATGGTGCTGACCTGGTCGCTCATCAGGAGCGAGCCGCCGAACAGGGCGAGCGACAGGGCCACGGAGACGATGACGGCGAAGGTCATCGTCAGGTTGCGGCGGAGACCGACACCGATCTCGGAGAGTACGAACTGGGCACGCATGGCGTGTTCTTGAGGCCTTTCCGTGGACGTCTGCGGGTGCGGTCAGTGCTGGTAGCCGTAGACGCCGCGCGCCTGGTCGCGGACGAGGCGGCCCTGCTCCAGCTCGATGACGCGCTTGCGCATCTGGTCCACGATGTTCTGGTCGTGCGTGGCCATCACGACGGTCGTGCCGGTCCGGTTGATCCGGTCGAGCAGCTTCATGATGCCGACGGAGGTCTGCGGGTCGAGGTTGCCGGTGGGCTCGTCGGCGATGAGCAGCTTGGGCCGGTTCACGAAGGCGCGGGCGATGGCCACGCGCTGCTGCTCACCACCGGAGAGCTCACCGGGCCTGCGGTCCTCCTTGCCGCCGAGCCCGACGAGGTCGAGCACCTGCGGCACGGATTTGCGGATCTCGCCCTTCGACTTGCCGATGACCTCCTGCGCGAAGGCGACGTTCTCCGCCACCGTCTTGTTCGGCAGCAGCCGGAAGTCCTGGAAGACCGTCCCCAGCTGGCGGCGCATCTGCGGCACCTTCCAGTTGGAGAGGCGCGCGAGGTCCTTGCCCAGCACGTGCACCTGCCCGTGACTGCACCGCTCCTCGCGGAGGATCAGCCGCAGGAAGGTGGACTTTCCGGAGCCGGAGGACCCCACGAGGAACACGAACTCGCCCTTCTCCACCTCGAGGGAGACATCCCTCAGTGCGGGGCGGGTCTGCTTGGGGTAGACCTTGGAGACGTTGTCGAATCGGATCACGGGTGCACCACGGGTCGCCGGGGGTAGATGAGCGTGACCATACGCGAACCGGGTACGCAAGCGCAGGCGCCGGGACGGGTTGCGGGAGGCTTGTGGGCTTTTGTACCGGGGGCTCTTCGAACGAACGGCGGCACAGCCCACTCGGGGGCGCGGAACGCTGCCGACATGCGGCTCCGCCGTGCGGCGGTGAGTCGGCCCCCGAGCCCCCTTGCGGAGCGAGCTGCGCAATCTCCGGAGGACCTGGCACAGTGGAAGGGAACGTTCTCGGCCTCGTGAGCGTTCTCTACGTGGAACCGGTGCAAGGAGGGCGAGCGCATGACGTACGACCGGCTGGTGTGCGCTAACTGCGCGGCGCCCGTGAGCGAGGGCCGGTGCCCCGTGTGCCGCGCGAACCGCGAGCGGCTGCAGCAGGAGAACTTCTTCGCGGGGCTGAACCCCATGGCGCTGATCGCGCTGCTGGCGGTCCTGGTGGCGGCGGTGGCCCTGCTGGCCCACCAGACCGCCTGACCCGCGGCCCTACGACGCCGAAGGGGCCCGGAGCCGGCGAGCTCCGGGCCCCTTCGTGTGTACGTCACGTAACGTCACGCAGGGGGACGGCTACCGTCAGGCGGCGGCCCCGCCACGGCCCCCGACGAGACGCGGCAGCACGCGGAAGGCGACACCGCCCGCGATCATCGTGGCGGCACCGATGATCAGGAACGTGGTCTGGCCGGCACCGGTCTCGGCGAGCTCCCCGCCGCCGCCCTGGGCGGTGGTGTCGGAGGAGGTGGTGTCCGAGGTGTCGGTCAGCGCGGAGCTGCCCTCCTCCTGGGTGGAGGTGCCGTCGGTGTCGGTACCGGAACCACCGGTGGAGTCGGAGCTCGAACCGCCGGTCGCGCTGGACCCGCCGTCCGAGGAGGAACCGGAGGAGCTGTTGCCCGAAGAGCTGTTGCCGGAGGAGCTGTTGCCCGAAGAGCTGTTGCCGGACGAGCCGTTGCCCTGGGAACCGTTGCCCTGAGAGCCGTTGCCCTGAGAACCGTTGCCCTGAGAACCGTTGCCCTCGGACCCGTTGCCCTCGGAGGTGTTGCCCTGGACCGCGCCTTCGGCGGTGTTGCCCTGGACCGCGCCCTCGGCCGTGTTGCCCTGAACGGTGCCCTCAGTGGTGTTGCCCTGGACCGTACCCTCGGCCGTGTTGCCCTGGACCGCGCCCTCGGCCGTGTTGCCCTGGACCGTACCCTCAGTGGTGTTGCCCTGAACGGTGCCCTCAGTGGTGTTGCCGGGGTCGCATTCGGGAGAGGTGACGATTTCACACGGGTCGGTGGGGTCCTCGTCGCCCTCGCCGGCCACGGTCGCGACGAGCCCGCTGAGGCCGCCGTCGTTGGTGTCGGCCGAGGCCACGCCGGCGACCGTGAGCGAGGCACCCGCGGCGATCACGGCACCGGCGGCTATGCGCGCGACCCGGATCCGCGTCTTCTTTGTCATATGGTTGCTACCCCCAGTAGCTGATCGTCGATGAGGCCGCGCTCGGGGCGGTGATCGACGGGAGATAGCTGAGATGTAGCTGAAACCCCCCGGTTCACATGCGCCCCAGAGATACGCATGCCACACTGCACCTTCCCGATTTTTCAAAGCAACGTCAAGGCCGTTGCGCACGCAATGTCCAAGTCAGGGTGCTTTGCGCGATGTTCGAGCTGTGAGTGTGATGTAAAACCCAGACATCGGGGAAGCCGCAGCGCGCGAAAAAGGCAACCGCCCCTGACGCAGGGGCAGTTGCCTTGTCGACAAACCTACTTCTCTTGCTGCTTGCGCCAGCGAATTCCGGCTTCCAGGAATCCGTCCAGCTCACCGTTGAAAACGGCCTCGGGGTTGCCGACCTCGAATTCCGTACGGAGGTCCTTGACCATCTGGTACGGGTGCAGGACGTAGGAGCGCATCTGGTTGCCCCAGGAGTTGCCGCCGTCGCCCTTGAGCGCGTCCATCTTGGCCTGCTCCTCCTGCCGGCGCCGCTCGAGGAGCTTCGCCTGCAGGACGTTCATGGCGGTGGCCTTGTTCTGGATCTGCGACCGCTCGTTCTGGCAGGAGACGACGATGCCGGTGGGGAGGTGGGTGATGCGCACCGCGGAGTCGGTCGTGTTCACGCCCTGACCACCGGGCCCGGAGGACCGGTAGACATCGATGCGCAGCTCCGACTCGTCGATCTCGACGTGGTCGGACTGCTCGACGACGGGAAGGACTTCCACACCCGCGAAGGACGTCTGCCGGCGCCCCTGGTTGTCGAAGGGCGAGATACGCACGAGGCGGTGCGTGCCCTGCTCGACGGAGAGGGTTCCGTAGGCGTAGGGCACCTGGACGGCGAAGGTGGTGGACTTGATCCCCGCCTCCTCCGCGTACGACGTCTCGTAGATCTCGGTCTTGTAGCCCTTCTGCTCGGCCCACCTCAGGTACATCCGCTGGAGCTTCTCGGCGAAGTCGGCGGCGTCGACGCCACCGGCCTCGGCGCGGATGTTGACGAGCGCCTCCCGGGAGTCGTACTCCCCGCTGAGGAGCGTACGGACCTCCATCTCGTCCAGCGCCTTCCGGACGGCGACGAGCTCGGACTCGGCCTCGGCACGGGTGTCCGGATCGTCCTCCTCCTCGGCCATCTCGAACAGCACGGCGAGATCGTCGATCCGGCCGCGCAGCGCGTCGGCCTTCCTGACCTCGGCCTGGAGGTGGGACAGCTTGCTGGTGATCTTCTGCGCCTCGTCCGGGTTGTCCCACAGGGACGGCGCGGCCGCCTGCTCCTCGAGCACGGCGATGTCTGCCCTCAGCTTGTCGAGGTCCAGAACGGCCTCGATCGACTCCATGGTCGAGGAGAGGGACTTGAGCTCTTCGGATACATCGACGACTGCCACGCCTCCCAGCGTAACGGACCCGGCATCCCGCCCCACCCGGCGTTCACGGTCGAGCTCCGCTCACCAATCAAGGGGAGGACGGTGCCGAGCTCCCCGTGTCCTGCGGCGAAGCCCCCGCGTCGTCACCGGAGGTCACCGCCCACGTCCCCGCGCCCACCGCCGCGACCAGCGCCACGCCCGCCACCCCGAGCGTGATCCGCCGCCGCCGAGTCGTCGCCCGATTGCGCGCCGACCCCGGCCGGGGCGCCCCCGCGGCCCGCGGTACCCGCGCGGTCCCGTGCGCCCCGCCCGCCAGCTCGTCCGGCGCCGGCACCCGCATCGACGTGTGCGTGTCCCGGTTGGAGTCCGGCTTCGCCCCGGGAACGAGGGGGACCGAGCCCCGCCGTACCCGCCCGGAGGGCGCGACCGGCGCCGGCCGTGGCCCCGACTCCGCGGGCTCCCCGCCGCCCTCCTCCACCGGCTCCGTGTCCGGCTCGTCCACGTCCAGCGGCGGCATCCCCGCCAGCGTCGGCAGCTGCTCCCGCAGCCGCGCCGCCAGCTCGGACGCCCGCAGCCGCGACGCGGGCCCCTTCGCCAGGCACTGCACGATCAGCTGCCACAGCTCGTCGGGGATACCGGGAAGCGGAGCAACCGTCTCCGTCACATGCCGTCGCAGCACCGCACCGGGATGTCCGCCGCCGAACGGGGTGAACCCCGCCAGCAGCTCGTACAGCACGGTCGCCAGCGCGTAGATGTCCACGGAGGCCCGCGGCGGCAGCCCCTCCACGATCTCCGGGGCGAGGTAGTCCGGCGTACCGATGATCTTCGTGGCGCGGGTCCGTCTGGGGGTGTCGATCAGCTTCGCGACACCGAAGTCGGTCAGCAGGGCGCGGTGCGAACCACCGGGCCCGAGCGGCCCCTGCATGTCCAGCAGCACGTTCTCCGGCTTGACGTCCCGGTGCACGACCCCGGCCGCGTGGGCCGCGGCCAGCCCCTCGGCGACGTCCGCGACGATCGCCACCGCGGCCTCGGGCGCGAGCCGCCGGTCCCGGTCGAGCCGGGTGCGCAGGTCCGTGCCCCGGACGAGGTCCATGACCAGTGCCAGGTCGTTGCCGTCGACCACCAGGTCCCGTACGGAGACCACGTTCGGGTGTTCGAGGCCGAGCAGTGCGGTGCGCTCCTGCACGAAGCGGCCCACGAGCTCCTCGTCGGAGGCGAGGTCCTCGCGCAGCAGCTTGATGGCGACGGGTCCGTCCGGTCCCTCGCCCAGCCACACCGTGCCGGCGCTGCCCCGTCCCAGGATCTGGTGGGCGGTGTACCGGCTGCCGATCTTCCGTGCCAAGGCTGCTCCTACAGACGCGTGTTGCCGAACAAAGTACGCGTCCGACGAGCCAACCTTCACCGCGGAGACGGAAATCACCCGTCAGATGTCGACAAGTCCACAGACTCGCGGTCAGGCACGGAGGCCTCTCAGGGCCCGTTGCCGCCCGATCCGTCCGAGCTCCCACCCAGATCGCCGACCCAGTTCGTGATCTGGTCGAACCAGTGGCTCAGCTCGCCCCACCAGCTCCGCCCGGTGCCGATCCATCCCTGCAAGGGGCTGAACTCCCAGATCAGCCATCCGGCCACGACGAAGATGACGATCGTGAACAGACAGCCCTTCAGGCAGCCGAGCCCGGGGATCTTCATCGGGTTGGCGCTGCGCTGCCTCGGCTCCCGGGGCTCCCGCTGCCGCGGTTCCGGCGCGGGCCGCTGCGGCTGGGGCTGGTGGCGCTGGGGCTGCTGCCGCTGGGGCTGCGGCGGGGCGTACTGCTGGGGCTGCTGCTGCGGGGGCGCGTACTGCTGCTGGGGCTGCTGCTGATAGCCGTACCCGCCCTGTTGGGGCCGCTGCTGCGGGCGCTGCGGCGGCTGCTGCGGCCGGGCGACCTGCCGCTGGGGGCGGCGGCGCAGCGGGTCCTCGCCGGGGTCGAGGTACTGCTGGACCTGCGTCTGCTCGTTGCGGTCGCGGGCGGCCCGCAACTGGGTCTGCCAGGGGTGCGGCTGCTCGGGCTGCTGTCCCTGCTGGTGGGGCGGCACGGGCGGCATCACGGCCGTCGGGTCGGCCGCGCCCGCCGGACCACCGGTGTGCGGAAGGACCGCGGTGGGGTCGGCCGCGCCCGCGGGCGCGCCGGTGTGCGGGAGCACGCTGGTCGCCGCGTTCGGGTCGTACGCCCCCGCGGGCGCCCCCGATCCGGCGCCCGGCACCTGCGCGGGCGCCGGGTCCGGGGCGAGCAGGTGGACGACGCCCTCGGCGGCCGCGATCTGCATCGAGTTCGCGTGCACCCCGATGCCCTCGGCGACGATCCGCAGACCGCGCGCGAGGTTCTCGGCGCTGGGCCGGTGGTCGGGGCTCTTGCTCAGGCAGCGCTCGATGACCGTCCACAGCGGGTCGGGGACGGTGGAGGGGCGGCGCGGCTCGGCGCTCAGGTGCTGGTGGAGCACCTCCAGGGCGGAGCCGCCGGAGAACGGCGGGCGGCCGGTGACCAGTTCGTACAGCAGGATGCCGGCGCCGTAGATGTCGACCGCCGAGGTCTGCGGACGGCCTTCCGCCGACTCGGGCGCCACGTACGCGGGCGTGCCGACGAACTCGCTGGTGCGGGTCAGTCCCGGGGAGTCGGCCAGACGGGCGATGCCGAAGTCGGTGAGCATCGGGTGCATCTGCCCGCCGTCCTGCTTGAGCAGGACGTTGGCCGGCTTCAGGTCGCGGTGCACCACGCCGTCGGCGTGGCTCGCGGCGAGCGCGTCGGCGACCTGGGCGGTGAGCAGCGCGGCGGCGACCGGCGTGAGGGGGCCGTTCTCGCGCAGGTAGCGGTGGAGGTCGGGACCGTCGACGAGGTCCATGACCAGCGCCAGCAGATCGCCCTCGACGACCAGGTCGCGGACCCGGACGATGTTCGGGTGGGTCAGGCGCAGCAGCACGGAGCGCTCGCGCAGGAACCGCATCACGACGTCGGGGTCGCTCGCGAGCTCCTCCTTGAGGACCTTGATCGCGACGGTCTCCCCGGGCTGGCCGGGCACGGCCGCCTCGGCGCCCGCGGTCTCGCGCTGGCGGGCTCGCCAGACGGTGCCCGTGGCGCCGCGTCCGAGCGGCTCCTCGAGCAGGTACTTGCTGCCGACTGGCCGCACGTCACGCGCTCCCTGCTGCTTGCTTGCCTGCTTGCTTGTCTGTCCTGCCGGTGTTTCGACCCACTGTAGTGCCGTGCTTCCCGTACCGGGCTGTCGTCGTCCCATGGGCCTCGCGCGGGTCCCGTGTACGGGTACGCGAGGGCTCCTCCGCCCGTTCGAAGGGAAGACGCGCACCCCTGGCTCCGGGTTGCCGGAGCCGGACGTGACCGATCTCAACTGATCGCCGAGTGATCGGCGGCGAGGCAATGGTCAGGCACTTTTGCGGGCAGAGCCGACCAATCAAGATCACTTGTCCTCGGGCGGTGGGCGGATTGTCAGTGGCAGGTGCGAGGATGCCTTCAGTACTGGCCGATGTGCTCGTGTGGGGTGGGGGAAGTCCGCGCCCGGGCAGAAGGGACCGCTGACGGCGATGCAGATCCGGCTGACCGTCGTAGACCCGCTGGGCCCGCATGCCGACGCCCGCGGCCGCGCCGCGAGCTGCGACGTACTGGTCACGGCGCCCGCCGGCACGGCCCTGGCCGCGGTGGCCTCCGCCCTGGCCGCGGCGGTCTCCGGGGAGAGCGCGGGCGGCGCCTCCGTCGTCCTGTACGCGGGCCCGGAGCGGCTCGACACCCAGCGCTGCACACTCGGCGAGCCACCGCTGATCGACGGCGCCGTGCTGTCCGTGGGCGCCCCGGCCGACCCCGAGCCGCATCCTGAGGTCGACGACGCCCCGGCCCGGCTGCACGTGGTCGCGGGCCCGGACGCGGGCGGTGTCCATCTGCTGCACGGCGGTCAGGTCCGCGTCGGCCGCTCCGCCGACGCCGACGTCCCGCTGGACGATCCGGACGTCTCCCGTCTGCACTGCGCGGTGACGCTCGCGCCCGACGGCCGTGCCACGGTCACCGACCTCGGCTCCACCAACGGCACCACCCTGGACGGCACCCGCGTCCAGACCCGCCCGGTCCGTCTCGCCCCCGGCGCCCTGCTGCGGATCGGCGAGTCGGCCCTGCGGCTCGCTCCCCCCGGCGGCCCCGGAGTCCGGGTGGCGACCACCCCGGACGGCGAGGGCCAGGTGCGGGTGCCGTGCGGCGGTACCACGGCGGAGGGCACGGTGTCCCCGGGTGCGGTGACGACGGGCTCGGACACGGCACGTTCCGCGCACGCGCGCGTGGGGAGCACCCCGGCCGGTCCCGCCGGCCCGACCGGCCACGCCTACGGCAGGGTCGACTGGAGCGGCACGGCGGGCTCCCGGGGCGAGCGCGCCCCTGCCCCCGGGGAAGGCCCCCTGGTGCCCGGCCAGGGCAGCGCACCGCGCATCGAGAGCACACCCCCGGCCGGCACCGGCTCCGTCCACGACACCCACGCCGGCCGCACCGGCGTGGGCTCGTTCCCGACGCCGCACGACAGGACGCCGTACGACCACGCGCCGTACGACGACACGCCTCAGCACGAGGTCCGGGGCCCGCGGAGCCCCTCCCACGCCCCCTCACCCACCGACCCCGACGTCTCCTCCAGCCGCAAAGGCACCCCGCTGCGCGGCACCGACATCCCGCCCGGCGTGCGCAAGCGGGGCGGGCTCTCCGCGTGGGCGCGGCGGCTGGCCGGCGGGCGGGGCGGCGCGCAGGAGGGGCCGGACGCCGGGACCTGCGACGACGAGGCGGCCGGCGCCGGCACGCAGCCTTCGGCCGCCGCCGCGCCGGCGCCGGAGACCTGGCCGGACCTCGCGGCTCTGCTGCTGACGGCCCTGGCCCCGGGCCCCCGGCTGTGGGAGCGCGGCCCCGGTCACCCGGAGACGCTCACCGTCCGGCTCGGCACGGCGGACCGGGCGGCGCCCGACGGCTCGGGCCTGCTGCCCGCCGTACCGGTGACGGCGGACCTGCGCGAGGCCGGGGCGCTGGGCCTGGCCGGGCCCCGCCCGCGGTTGTCGGGGCTGGCCCGCGCGGTGCTGGCCCAGCTGGCCGCGCTGCACTCCCCGGACACCCTGGAAATCGTGCTGATCAGCACGGACCGGGGGCGCGCCGAGCAGGAGCGCACCGCCGAGTGGTCCTGGCTCGGCTGGCTGCCCCATCTGCGCCCGGGGCACGGCCAGGACTGCCGCCTCCTCCTCGCCTACGACCACGACCAGGCCGCGGCCCGCACCGACGAGCTGCTGCGCCGGCTGGAGGACCATCTTCCGGACGGCGCCCCGGCTCCCCGCACCGCCCCCCGCCCGTCCTGGGCCCGGACCGACGAGGCGGCGGACGGCTTCCCCGGCCCGTACACGGTGGTCGTCGTGGACGGCGACCCGGGCGGCGCCGACCTGCGGGAAGCGGTCACCCGGCTGGCGGTGCAGGGGCCGAGGGCCGGCATCCACGTGCTGTGCCTGGCCGAGACGTCGGCCGTTTCCCCGGCCGGCCCCGCCGCCCCGGTGACGCAGACGTACGAGGCGGCCTGCGCGGTGGCGCCCGCGTTCCCCGCGTGCGGGGCGGTCGCGCTGCTCAGCGGGGACGTGGCGACGGCGCTGCGGCTGTTCCGGGTCGCCCCGGTGGGCGACGGCAGGCCGGGCCCCGTCGGCCCGGGCACGCTCGCCGCCGTGGACGCGGTCTCCCCCGCCTGGGCCGAGCGCTTCGCGCGCGCCCTGGCCCCCCTGCGCCCCGACGGCGGCGACAAGCACCACACGCGCGTGTCCGCCCCGCTCCCCCCGTCGGCCCGCCTGCTGGACGAGCTGGGCCTGGCCCGGGCCACCCCGGCCTCGCTGATGGCCCGCTGGGCGGACGCGGCCGACGACGCCGAGGCGCTCGGCGGCCGGGCCTGGGCGGTACTGGGCGCCGGCCCGCGCGGCCCGGTCTCCGTGGACCTCGCCGCCGAGGGCCCCCATCTGCTGATCGAGGGCCCGCCCGGCAGCGGGCGCACGGAACTGCTGCGGGCGGTCGTCGCCTCACTGGCCGCCGCCGAGCGCCCGGAGCGGCTCAGCATGCTCCTGCTGGACGGCCGCGACACCGTCGGCAAGGGCAGCGGCGGCCACGGCGACGGCCTGCGCGTCTGTACGGACGTACCGCATGTCACGAACCATCTCACCGCGAACGACCCGGTGCGCATGCGGGAGTTCGCCCAGTCGCTGAGCGCCGAGCTGAAGCGGCGGTCCGAGCTGCTCGGCCTCTCCGACTTCACCGAGTGGCACACGCACCGCGCGGTCTCCGGCCGGATCGTCCCGCAGCGGACCCCGAAGACCCCTCCGGCCTCGTCCAGCGGCGCGGCCGACCTGGACGCCCCGCCCAGCACCACCATCCGGCTGCGCCCCTCGGCCGCCGCCCGTCAGCAGACCGAGGCCGCCCCGCCGCTGCCGCGGCTCGTCGTGGTCGTCGACGACCTCGACGCCCTCGTCTCGCCCGCCCTCGGCTCCCCCGGCCGGCCCGCCGCGGGCTCGGTCATGCGCGCGCTGGAGGCGGTGGCCCGCGAGGGCGAGCGGCTCGGCGTGCACCTGGTGGCGGCCACGAGCCCCGGCGGCCGTACCGCGGAGTCGGAACCGGTCCGCCGTTCCACCATACGGATCAGTCTCGACGCACCGGGTTCGGGCGCCGAGGAACCGGCTCCGGGCCGGGGCCGTCTCAAGGGCGCGGACGGCCGCCTCACCCCCTTCCAGGGCGGCCGCGTCACGGGCCGCATCCCTCGCACGGCCACCCTGCGCCCCACGGTGGTCCCGCTGGAATGGCAGCGCATGGGCGACCCCCCGGCCCGCCGCCCGGTCCGCGAACTGGGCAACGGCCCCACGGACTTGGCCCTGCTGGCCAGCGCCCTGGAACGGGCGTCACGTCATCCCAGCCCGTCCGGCGTCTGAGGACGAGGCCGTTTCAGGGCCGAAGCGGGGGCCCGGGGGTGTGACAGCCCCCGGCGACGCCCCGCAGCAGCCCCGCCCACCGATCACGACGCGGTCACGATCTCCCGGTTGACAGCGCGGGCGCTCTTGCCGACCCATGGCACCCGGCGTAGACCAGTGCCACGGGACAGCGCTCGAACGTTCGACGAGGACGAAGAACGGGGCAGTGATGCGCAGGACGAGCAACACCATCCGGACACGCAGGACCGTGAAAGCAGCCGCCACCCTCGTGGCGGGAGCCCTCGCGCTCTCGCTCACCGCGTGCGGCAGCGACGACGACAAGAGCAGCGGAAACGGGAGCGACACCGGGACCGAGGACTCCGGCAGCACGCTCACCCTCCCCAAGCTGGACGGCACGACCCTGGAGGTCGCGGCCGTCTGGACCGGCACAGAACAGGCGAACTTCAAGAAGGTCCTCGCCGAGTTCGAGAAGCGCACCGGCGCGAAGATCACCTTCGTGCCCGCGCAGGACCCGATCATCAACTTCCTCGGCTCCAAGATCGCGGGCGGCTCACCGCCGGACGTGGCCATGCTGCCGCAGCCCGGCGCCATCAAACAGGCCGTGGACAAGGGCTGGGCCAAGCCGCTGGGCGCCGACGCCCTCAAGGAGCTGCAGAAGAACTACTCGCAGGGCTGGCAGGACATCGGAAAGATCGGCGGCAAGCAGTACGGCGTCTACTACAAGGCCGCCAACAAGTCGCTGATCTGGTACAACGCCAAGGTCTTCGAGAACGCGGGCGCGAGCGACCCCACGACGTGGAAGGACCTGCTGACCACCGCGCAGACGGTGTACGACTCCGGCGTCACCCCGTTCTCGATCGGCGGCGCCGACGGCTGGACCCTCACCGACTGGTTCGAGAACGTCTACCTCTCCCAGGCGGGCCCGGAGAAGTACGACCAGCTCGCCCAGCACAAGATCAAGTGGACGGACCCCTCCGTGCAGGAGGCCCTGACCACCCTCGCGCAGATCTGGGGCAAGAAGGACTGGGTGGCGGGCGGCGCGAGCGGCGCGCTCCAGACCGAGTTCCCGGCCTCGGTCACGCAGACCTTCACCGGCGGCGAGCAGCCGAAGGCGGCCATGGTCTACGAGGGCGACTTCGTCCAGGTCAACATCGCCGACACCAAGGCGAAGGTGGGCACGGACGCCAAGGTGTTCCCGTTCCCGTCGGTCGGTGACACCGCGCCGGTGGTCTCCGGCGGTGACGCGGCGGTGATCCTGAAGGACTCCAAGGGCGCGCAGGCGCTGGCGACGTTCCTCGCCTCGCCGGACGCGGCGACGATCCAGGCGAAGCTGGGCGGCTACCTCTCACCGAACAAGAACGTCGACATCTCCGCGTACCCGAACGAGGTCCAGCAGAAGATCGCCAAGGCGCTGATCGCGTCCGGCGACGACTTCCGCTTCGACATGTCCGACCAGGCCCCGCAGGCCTTCGGCGGGACGCCCGGCAAGGGTGAGTGGAAGGACCTGCAGGACTTCCTGAAGAACCCGTCGGACGTGGCCGGCATCCAGAAGAAGCTGGAGTCGGACGCGGCGGCGGCGTACGGGAACTGACCCGGCGATGAAGTCGGCCGCGGTGGCGGGGGCTCCCGGAGCCCCCGCCGCTCCTCGCTCGCGCAAGAGTGTGACCGGCACCCGCAGGACCGTGGCGGCGCTGTTCCTGCTGCCCGCCCTGCTGCTGCTCGGCGCGCTCGTGGTCTACCCGATCGGGTACTCGGTCGTGCGCAGTTTCTACGACCAGTCCGGCGACGGTTTCGCCGGCGTCGACAACTACAAGGCCCTCTTCACGGACGACGGCATCCGCGCCGCGCTGAAGAACAACGTGATCTGGGTGGTGTTCGCGCCGACGATCGCGACCGCCCTCGGTCTGATCTTCGCGGTGCTGACCGAACGGGTGCGCTGGGGCACCGCGTTCAAGCTGGTCGTCTTCATGCCGATGGCGATCTCGATGCTGGCCGCCGGCATCATCTTCCGGCTGGTCTACGACCAGGACCCGGACAAGGGCGTCGCGAACGCGGTGTGGGTCGGCGTGCACGACACGTTCGCGCAGGCCTCCGCGTTCCCGAAGGCCCACCCGGGGCGCGACTCGCCGCTCGTCGCACAGGGGGGCGGCTTCAGCACCAGGACCGTCGTCCACACCGGCACCCCGGTGAGTCTGCCCCTGGTGGGCGTCGCCCCCGGCCAGATGCCCGACAGCGCCAAGAACGCCGTACCGGCCCGGTCCCAGCAGGACAAGGTCACCGGCACCACCTGGCAGGACTTCACCCGGGGCAAGGGCGTGGGCACCCTCGGCGCCCCCGACCCCTCCGAACTGGGCTACGCCGGGATGAGGATCGAGGCGGTCAAGGACGGCAAGGTGGTCGCGTCCACGACGGCCGCCGACGACGGCACCTTCACCCTCCCCGCCAAGGCCGACGGAGCCCACCTCCGGCTGCCGGCGAGCAATTTCAAGGAGCCGTACAACGGCCTGGACTGGCTCGGCCCCTCCCTGGTCACCCCGGCGATCATCGGGTCGTACATCTGGATGTGGGCCGGTTTCGCGATGGTGCTGATCGCGGCCGGGCTCGCGGGTGTGCCACGGGAGCTCCTCGAGGCCGCCCGCGTCGACGGGGCGAACGAGTGGCAGGTGTTCCGCAGGGTCACCGTCCCGCTGCTCGCGCCCGTCCTCGCGGTGGTCGCCGTCACCCTGATGATCAATGTGCTGAAGGTCTTCGACCTGGTGTTCATCATCGCCCCGGGCTCCTCGCAGGACGACGCGAACGTGCTGGCGCTGGAGCTGTACCGCAAGGGCTTCTCCGAGGACCAGCCGGGCATCGCGAGCGCGATCGCGGTGTTCCTGCTGCTGCTGGTGATCCCGGTGATGTGGTTCAACGTACGGCGGCTGAGGCGGGAGGTGCGGCGATGAGCAAGTGGCTGATCGAGAAGCTCAACGGCGGTCTGGTCCGCGCCTTCCTGATCGTCGTCGGCCTGTTCTGGCTGGTGCCGACGATCGGTCTGCTCATCTCCTCGCTCCGCTCGCCGGAGGACATGAGCGCGAGCGGCTGGTGGCAGGTGTTCAGCCAGCCCTCCCAGCTCACCTTCGACAGCTACCAGAAGCTCCTCGAGAACAGCGACATCACCGACTCCCTCGTCAACACGGTGCTGATCACCGTCCCGGCGACGGTCCTGGTCGTCGTCGTCGGCTCGCTCGCCGGATACGCGTTCGCGTGGATGGAGTTCCCGGGCCGCGACTGGTGGTTCCTGGCCGTCGTGGGGCTGTTGGTGGTGCCCGTGCAGGTGGCGCTGATCCCGATCGCCGAACTGTTCGGCAAGATCGGTGTGTTCGGGTCGGTCCTCGGGGTGGTCCTGTTCCACGTCGGCTTCGGTCTGCCGTTCGCGGTGTTCCTGCTGCGGAACTTCTTCGCGGAGATCCCCCGCGAACTGCTGGAGGCGGCCCGCCTGGACGGGGCGGGTGAACTGCGCCTGTTCCTGCGGGTCGTGATGCCGCTGGGCGGTCCGGCGATCGCGAGCCTGGCGATCTTCCAGTTCCTGTGGGTGTGGAACGACATGCTGGTGGCGCTGGTGTTCACCGACGCCGACAGCCAGCCGATCACGGTCGCGCTGCAGACCCAGGTACGGCAGTTCGGCAACAACATCGACGTGCTCGCGCCCGGCGCGTTCATCTCGATGGTGATCCCGCTGGCCGTGTTCTTCGCGTTCCAGCGGCAGTTCGTGTCCGGTGTGATGGCGGGCGCGGTCAAGTAGACGACAACGATCGCGGGGGTGGGCCGGACACCGGTCCGCCCCTTGCCGTTCACCCACAATCCCCCGAATGCCGTACAAAGCGTAACCACATCACTCCATCGGCCGTTCCCGGGCAAGGCCCTGTCCGCGCCGACCCATGGATGTCCCTTGCCCAGGTTCAGTGTCATCGTCCCCGCGTACAAGGTTCAGGCGTACCTGCACGAGTGCCTCGAATCGGTGCTGTCCCAGTCGTGGACCGATCTCGAACTCATCGCCGTCGACGACCGTTCGCCGGACGCCTGTGGCGAGATCATCGACGAGTTCGCCGCCCGCGACCCCCGCGTGCGTGCCGTGCACCTGCGGGAGAACGTGGGTCTGGGCCGGGCCCGCAACGCCGGCATGGACGCGGCGTGCGGCGACTACCTGCTGTTCCTGGACTCCGACGACACCCTCACCCCGGACGCGCTGCACACGATCGCCGACCGGCTGAAGGAGACCGGCGAGCCGGACGTCCTGCTCTACGACTACGCGCGCACCTTCTGGACGGGCGCGGCCGAGCGCAACCAGAGGGCGGCCCTGCTGACCGAAGAGGGCCCGGCACCCTTCCGGCTGGAGGACCGCCCGGGCCTGTTCCGGGTGCTGATGGTGGCCTGGAACAAGGCCTGCAAGCGGGAGTTCGTCGAGCGCCTGGGCCTGAGGTTCCCGCCCGGCTACTACGAGGACACGCCGTGGACGTACCCGGCGCTGATGGCGGCGGAGTCGATCGCGACGCTCGACCGGGTCTGTGTGCACTACCGCCAGCGCCGCCGGGGCAACATCCTCTCCACCACCAGCCGCCGGCACTTCGACGTCTTCGAGCAGTACGACCGGGTCTTCGCGTTCGTCGAGGAGCGGCCCGAACTCGCGTGCTGGCGCCCGGTGTTGTTCCGCCGCATGGTCGACCACTTCACGACGATCTTCACCAAGCGGGACCGTCTCCCGCGCGGCTCGCGCGCCGCGTTCCTGCGCAGGGCCCGCGCCCACTACCGCCGCTACCGCACCCCCGGCACCACGATCCCGCTGCGCTCCCGTCTCCGGCACACCCTGGTCCACCTCGGCCTGCACCGCACGTACCGGGCCCTCCAGGCGGCCATGACCCTGCGCCGCCGCGCCCTCAAGCTCGGCGTGAAGCTGGCCCGGGCCCTGAAGGCCGCCCTGCTCCAGGCGCACTACCGCATCCAGCTGCGTCTGCCCCTGCGCGCCGACCGCGCGGTGTTCGCCGCGTACTGGGGGCGGGGGCACGGCTGCAATCCCGGCGCGCTGGAGGCCGCGTTCCGCGCGTTCGCCCCGCAGGTGCGCACGGCGTGGATCGCCCGCCCCGAGCACCAGCACACCGTCCCGCCGGGCCCGCGCCGCCTCTCCCCCGGCACGGCCGCCTACTGGACGGCGCTGGCCCGCTCCAAGTACCTCGTCAACAACGTCAACTTCGACCGCCGGCTGGTCAAGCGCCCCGGCCAGGTCTTCGTCCAGACCCAGCACGGCACCCCCCTCAAGCACATGGGTCTCGACCTCCAGGAGCACCCGGCGGCCGCCCGCGACCTGGACTTCCCGGAGCTCCTCAAGGGCGTCGACAAGTGGGACTACGTCCTGTCCGCCAACCGCCACACCACCCTGACCTGGGAACGCGTCTACCCCGGCAGCTACCGCACCCTGGAGTACGGCTATCCGCGCAACGACGTCTTCCAGCAGGCGACCCCGGCGGACGTGGCCCGGCTGCGGGAGTCCCTCGGCATCCCCCGCGACACGGTCGCGATCCTCTACGCCCCCACCCACCGCGACTACCGCCGCACCCAGCGCACCGCCCTCGACCTGGAGCGCGTCCTGCGCCGCCTGGGCCCCCGTTTCGTGATCCTGGCCCGCGCCCACTACTGGCAGCGCGTCCCCCTCCCCCACCAGGCGCCCGGCGTCATCGACGTCGGCGACCACCCCGTCGTCGAGTCCCTCTGCCTCGCCTCGGACGTCCTGGTCACCGACTACTCGTCGATCATGTTCGACTACGCCAACCTGGACCGGCCGATCGTCGTCCACGCCCCCGACGACGACTGGGCGGCGTACCAGGCGGCCCGCGGCACCTACTTCGACGTGCGGGCCTTCCCGCCCGGCGCGGTCGCCCGCAGCGAGGACGAGCTGATCGACATCTTCGCCACCGGCCACTGGCGCGGCTCCCGTTCGACCCAGTTGCGTGCCGCGTTCCGCGAGCGGTTCTGCCCGTACGACGACGGACGCGCCGCCGAGCGGGTCGTACGGCATGTCGTGCTGGGCGAGACCGAGCTGCCGCCGGTCGTGCCGCTCGCCGAGCGCCGGCCCGTGCCGTCGGCGGCGGCCTCGGGACTGTCCCCGGCCGCCACCGTGCCGCAGCCTTCCGGCTCGCTGCCCGTCACCGACGGCCACGAACGCCGTTGAACACCGCTGTAAGCGACACGGATCTACGGAGAAAGAGCAGCATGCCCCGCTTCAGCATCATCGTCCCGTCCCATGGGGTCGCGGGCCGGCTGTCCCTGGCGCTGGACTCCGTCCTCGCCCAGTCCTTCGGCGACTTCGAGCTGATCCCCGTCTGCGACGCACCCGGCACCCCGGGCGCCCTCGTCGCCACCGGGTACGCGGAGCGGGACCCGCGGGTGACGCCGGTGCACTCGCCGCCGTCGGCGGGCCTGGCCGGGGCGCGCAACACCGGGATGCGGGCGGCGAACGGCGCGTACCTGCTGTTCCTCGACGGCGACGACACCCTCGCGCCGGGCGCCCTCGCGGCACTGGACGCCCGTCTCACCGAGACCGGTGACGTCGATGTCCTGTACGCCGAGCACGAGCGCACCCCGTGGTGGGAGGGCGAGCCGACCAACCCGGCGGCCCCCCTGCTGGCGAAGACCCCCGAGGGCGCCTTCGCCCCCGCCGAGGCCCCCCGGGTGACCGGCGTGCAGCTGCCCGCCTGGAGCGCCGCCTACCGCCGCTCCTTCCTCACCGAGCACCGGCTCGTCTTCCCCGACGGCCATTTCACGGACATCGGCTTCGGCGGTCTGGTCATCCTGCACGCCGACCGGATCGCGGCGCTGCGCTCCGTCGTCGTACGGCACCTGCTGCGCCGGCAGGGCAGCCGGCTCAACCTGCCGGGCGAGCACCACGCCGAGCTGCTGGACCGGGCCGAGCAGGTGCTGACCCGTGCCGGTGAACTCGATCTGCCGGCCGACCGGTTGAGCCCGCTCTTCGAGCAGCTCTTCGCCCTGGTCCTGAAGACGGCCGCGCACCCCGCGAGGCTGCCGGGCCGCCGGCGCCGGGCCTTCTTCCTCCGCGCGGGCAAGCTGTACCGCAGGCACCGCCCGGCGGGTTTCCGCAGGCCGGGCGGGAGCCTCGGAGTGCAGCACCGGCTGCTCGCGGCGGGGGCGTACACCGCGTTCCGCGCGCTGCGGGGCGCCAACCGGAAGGCGTCGGCCCTCGCCCAGCGCGTCCCCCGTCCCCGGGGGCTGCGCACGCGGATGTACTACCGGCGCCAGCTGCGCCGCCCCGTCGATCCCCGGCTCGCCGTGTACTGCGCGTACTGGGGCCGCGGATACGCCTGCAACCCGGCCGCGATCCACGCCAAGGCCGCCGAACTCGCCCCGCACATCCGCTCGGTGTTCCTCGTCGAACCCGACCAGGTCCACGCGATGCCCGACGGCGTCGACCACGCGGTGATCGGCAGCCGCCGCTACTGGAAGGTCCTCGCCCGCGCCAAGTACCTGGTCAACAACGCCAACTTCGCGGAGGGCGTGGTCAAGCGCGAGGGCAGTGTGCACGTGCAGACGCAGCACGGCACCCCGTTGAAGAAGATGGGTGTCGACCAGTCGACGTACCCGGTGGTCGCGGCCGCGACCGGCTCCTTCACCAAGCTGCTCGGCCGCGTCGACCGCTGGGACTTCAACCTCTCCTCCAACACCCACTCCACCCGGATGTGGGAGCGCGCCTTCCCCGGCCGGTACGAGCACCTCGAATACGGCTATCCGCGCAACGACGTCTTCTACACGGCGACGGCCGAGGACGTGGCCCGCGTCCGGCGGGAGCTGGGGGTCCCCGAGGGGAAGACGGCCGTCCTGTACGCGCCCACCCACCGCGACTACCAGACCGGCTTCGCGACCGGCCTGGACCTGGAGGCCTTCTGCGAAGCGGCCGGCGAGGACGTCGTCGTCCTGCTGCGCGCCCACTACTTCTACGACCGGGGCTCCCGCGCCGGTACCGGCCGGATCATCGACGTGACCGGCCACCGCTCCTCCGAGGACGTCTGCCTGGCCGCCGACGCGCTGGTCACCGACTACTCGTCGATCATGTTCGACTACGCCAACCTGGACCGGCCGATCGTCGTGTACGCCGACGACTGGGACGTCTACACCGAGACGCGGGGCGTGTACTTCGACCTGATGGCGGCCCCACCGGGACCGGTGGCCCGCACGCCAAAGGACCTGGCGCGCGTGTTCCGCGACGGCTCGTACGCGGACGCGGAATCGGCCGCCCGGCGGGCCGAGTTCCGCTCCCGCTTCTGCCAGTTCGACGACGGCCGGGCGGCCGAGCGCGTGGTGCGCCGGGTGCTGCTCGGCGAGCCCCCGGAGGCGATCGAGCCCGTGCGGCCGCTCGCCGAGCGCGTCCCGGCCCCCGCCGCCACCCTCGTAAGGAGCTGACCCCCGCAGTGCCCCGCTTCAGCGTCATCGTCCCCTGTTTCAAGGTGCAGGGCTTCCTGCGCGAGTGTCTCGACTCGCTCCTCGCACAGTCGTACCGGGACTTCGAGGTGATCGCCGTCGACGACCGCTCACCCGACGGCTGCGGTGCGATCCTCGACGAGTTCGCGGCCCGCGACGAGCGCGTCCAGGTGCTGCACCTGCCGGAGAACGTCGGCCTCGGCCGCGCCCGCAACGCGGGGATGCCCCATGCCACCGGCGACTACCTGTTCTTCCTCGACAGCGACGACACCCTCACCCCGGGCGCCCTGCACGCGATGGCCGACCGGCTGGCCGAGTCCGACGACCCCGACGTGCTGGTCTTCGACTACGCGCGCACCTACTGGTGGGGCGGAACGCGTCGCAACGCCCTCGCGCACGTCCTCGCCGACGTCGGTTCCGGCACCTTCACGGCCGCCGAACACCCGGAGATCCTCGACCTGCTGATGGTCGTGTGGAACAAGGTGTACCGCCGGGACTTCGTGGCGAAGAACGGCTTCGCCTTCCCGCCCGGCTACTACGAGGACACACCCTGGACGTTCCCGGTCATGCTCAGCGCGGAGCGGATCGCCACGCTGGACCGGATCTGCCTGAACTACCGCCAGCGCCGACAGGGCAACATCCTGTCCACCACCAGCCGCAAGCACTTCGACATCCACGACCAGTACGAGCGCGTCTTCGCCTTCGTCGACTCCCGCCCGGAGCTGGCCGGCTGGCGGCCCTATCTGCACCGCAAGATGGGCGAGCACTGCCTGGACATCCTGGCCAAGCCGGACCGGCTGCCGCCGTCGGACAAGGGCGAGTTCTTCCGCCGCACGGTGGAGATGTTCCGCACCCACCGGCCCGACGACGGGCCCGTGCCCGCCGAACTGCGCGTCCTGGAGGGCGGTTACCCCGCCTACCGGGTGCGGCGGCAGGCCGAACGGGCCGGGCGGGAGCTGGCGCGGCGCGGCGGGCTGGTGCAACGGGCGGCCGCGGGGCGCGTCCGGCGTGCGGCGGACGGGGTGCGGGCGCGCCGGGCGCTGGATCCGCGGCTCGTCGTGTACTCGGCGTTCTCGCACCGGGGGGTGCTCGGCGACCCGGGTGCGATCTACCGCAAGGCACTGGAGATCGCCCCGCAGATGCGCGGGGTGTGGGTGGTGCGCGACGAGGAGACGGCCGCGCGGCTTCCCGAGGGCGTCGAGCACGTCCTGCTGGACTCCCCCGCGTACCGCAGGGTGACCGCGCGGGCCGGTTTCTTCGTCAACAACGTCAACTGGCCGGGCGCGCTGGCCAAACGTCCCGGCAGCGTCCACATCCACACCCACCAGGGCACCCCGCTGAAGTACATGGCCGCCGATCTGCTCGCCAAGCCGGGCGGCCGGTACCAGGTGGACGTGCCGCAGATGCTGCGCCGCGCCGACCGCTGGGACCACAGCCTGGTCGCCAACCGGCATTCCGAGCTGGTGTGGGAGCGGGCCTACCCGTGCCACTTCGCGTCGGCGCGGACCGGCAGCCCGCGCAACGACGTCCTGGTCGGCGCCGGCCCGGAGGCGGGTGCGGCGGTCCGGGCCCGGCTGGGCATCCCGGCCGGGCACACGGTCGTGCTGTACGCGCCGACCCGGCGGGAGTACGTCCGGGGCGGGCACGTCGACCGGATCGACCTGGCCCGTTTCGCCGCCGATCTCGGCACGGACCACACCCTCGTCGTCCGTCTGCACCCGTCCCTGGCGACCGGGCACGCGCGCGGGCTGGGCCTGTCGGACCTGCACCGGCGCGGTGTGCTGATCGACGCCACCGACGAACCGCACGTCGAGGACGTGATGCTCGCCTCCGACGTCCTGGTCACCGACTACTCGGCCCTGATGTTCGACTACGCCAACCTGGACCGGCCGATCGTCGTGCACGCCGACGACTGGAACGCGTACGTGGCGAGCCGGGGCACCTACTTCGACATCACCGCCGAGGCGCCGGGCCATGTCTCGCGCAGCTACCGCGAACTGGCCTGGCTGCTGGCCTCCGGCAGCTGGCGGGACGGGGACTCCGCCCGGCTGCGGGCCGGCTTCCGGGCGCGGTTCTGCGAGTACGACGACGGACTCGCCGCCGAGCGGGTCGTACGGCGGCTGCTGCTGGGCGAGGAGTTCCCGGACGGTGCGGCGCAAAGGGTGCCCGGTCCGAGCGCGGCCCGCGAGGAGCTCGCGTCGACGTGAGAGCGCGGCCGACGTGATAGGCCAGATGTCGTGAAATTCCCAGATGTCGTGAAAGTTCGGTTGCGGCCCCGGGGCTGGGTGCTGGTCCTGGCCGCCGTGTTCGCGGTGCTCCAGCTCGCGAACGTCGCCGGCCGGGACACCCCGGACACCAAGAACTACCTGTCGTACGCGCTGAGCCTGCGCGGGGAGAGCAAGCGGGAGGCGGCGGCCACGACCATCGACTACGCCTGCCGGGGCAGCGCCTCGATCGCGGCCCGGCGGCAGAGCGTGAACGTGGTCCGCTTCCACGCGCCGGACCCCACCCGCCGGGTGCTGGCCGAGTGCCGCGCGCGGGAGTGGCGGAACGTCTCGGCGCGACTGAGGGCGGGGCAGACCGGCGGGCACACCGTGCCGTTCATGCCGGAGCGCTTCATGCGGATCTTCGAGGCGCGGCCGGGGTATCCGGTGTTCCTCCTGCCGTTCCTGACGCTGTTCGGGGTGACGTGGGGGCTCTGGCTGGCGGGTGTGGCGGTGACGGTGGCGGGCGGGGCGCTGGTCTTCCTGATCCTGCGCACCCTGCGCGCCCCGGCTCCAATCTGTCTGACGGGGCAGGCCCTGTACTACGTCCTGCCGTGCGGCACGACCGCGATGCGCCCGATGACCGAGGGCCTGATGCTGGCCTTGACGCTGACGGCGGTGTGGGGGTGTGCGCTGGCCCTGGAGGGCGGCGGACGGCGGCCGCGGGACGCGGCCTGGCTCGTGGGGGGTTCGCTGGCCGCGCTGTTCACGGTCAAGCACTCACAGGCGCTGTTCCTCGGGCTGTGCCTGGCGGGCTCGGGAGCGCTGGTCGCCGTACGGCGGCGCAGGGCCGGCCGGGAGCCGGGGCGCGGGGTGGTGACGGTGACGGTGGCGGGCTGCTGCTCGGTGGCCGGGACCGTGCTGCTCGCCCGGCTGCTGCACTACCCGTCGGAGTCGGAGAGCCTGCAGGATCTGCTGACCCATCACTTCTCCCGGCCGGACCGCACGCGCGTGTGGCCGGAGTTCCTGCACCTTCAGTTCAACTTCTGGGTGGAGTGGACGCGTCGGCAGCTGTGGGAGCCGCTGTTCGCGGTGGCGCTGGCGGCCGGGGCGTGGGGGGTGCTGCGGGCGCGGCGGCGGGCGGCCGGGGTGTTCGTGCCGGCCGCCGCGTGCACCGGGTTCCTCACCCAGGCCGGGCATCCGGACATCGCCATCTGGGGCGACCGGCTGATCGTCCTGGCATGGCTGCTGCCGGTGCTGGGGCTGCCGCTGCTGCTGGAGTCGGTGCTGCTGAGGGAGCGGGTCGCCCTGCCGGCACAGGAACGGTCCGGTCCGCCCGATCGGGCTCACTCGATGGGATGACAGTCGGCAAAGCCGCCGACGCGGGCGGGAATGTACGGCAAATGCGCCTGATGTGCAACTTTACCCCCATCTGCCATATCCGCGTTTTTCTGGTGCCCGTCCGGTGAGCGCCGGTGTCCTGACCCGGCGGCCGACGCTCGGTGCCACGGCGCTGCGCGGCGGACGGGTGTGGCGTCCGAGCCCGTACCGGGTCGTCGGCTTCCTGTTCTGGCTGGTGATGTCGCTGGCGTACTGGCGGGTTCCGCTGTGCTGCGACGCGGGTGTGCACGCGGCGGTCGTCGAACGCCTCAAGGCCGATCTGATCCATCCGCGGCATCCGATGGCCGACCTGCCGGGGGCGGGCAGCCCCTACTACTCGCCGTACGCGGTGGCCGAGGGCGCGTTCGCCCGGATGACCGGGCTGACGGGGTGGGAGGTGCTGTGGGTCGCCGGACCGGTGAACCTGCTGGTGCTGCTGACCGGCATCGGCCGTTTCGTGCGGGTGCTGACGCCGCGGCCCTGGGCGCCGGTGCTCGCCCTGACGGCGATGACGCTGCTGTGGGGCACGCAACGGGCCTGGTGGAGTGGCTATCTGGGCCTGATGTCGATGACCGGCAACCTCGGCTACCCGTCCACCTTCGGCATCGGGCTCGCCTTCTGGGCCTGGTCCCTGACGGGGGCGCGCGCGAGTGACGGGCGTCCGGTGCGGTTCGTCGGCCCGAGCGGGCTGCGCGGCTTCACCGGGTACGCGGACCTCGGGGCGCTGTACGGGGTGATCCTGCTGGTGCATCCGATCACGGCGGTGGCGGCCGTGACGGGCGGTGTCGCCGTCGTCCTGGGGTGGCAGCGGGCGTGGCGGCCGGCGGTGGCGGCCCGGTGGGCGGTGACGGGGGCGGTGGCGCTGACGGTGGCGGCCGGGTGGCCGTACTTCGACGTCTTCGCGCTGGCCGGGGACGGCAGCGTGGACGCGATGCACCGGCGGCTGTACGACGGCATGGCCGGGCACTTCTGGCTGGCGCTGCTGGGCCTGCCGGCGCTGTGGGCGCGGGGGCGGCGCTCGGTGCGCGATCCGCTGGTGCTGATGTTCGCCCTGGACTGTCTGGTGGTGGCGTACGGGTTCGTCAGCGGCCACTACACCTACGGGCGGATCCTGGGGCTGACCCTGGTCCCGCTGCAGTTCGCGCTCGCCGTGGAGCTGGCGGCGCCCCGGCCGTGGAGGGCGTGGCGGAAGGCGGTGGGGGCGGTCGCGGCGGCCGGGGCCTGTGCGGGGCTGCTGACCGTGCAGGCGGGGGCGGTCCTGCCGGCCTCGCTGGACCCGGTGGGTTTCGACCAGCCGCCGCACTGGCCGACGTACGACTGGGCCGCGCGGCACATCGGGCCCGGGGAGGTGGTGGTCACCGACGGCTACTTCGCCGTCCACGCGATCGCCGGGTACGGGCCGAACCTCGCCGCGCCCGCCTGGCCGGACGCGGCACTGGACGAACGGGCGCGGCGGCGTCGGCTGGAGGACGTCCGCGCCTACCTCGCCCGTGACTCGACGCGCGCCCAGCGGGCCGTGATCGCCCGCCGCTACCGCATCCGCTGGCTGCTGCTGACGCGCTGGCACCCGGTGCCCGAGGAGGCCGTGGTGGTGGCGTGGAGCCGGCGGACGGGGGAGGTGCTGGCGCGGGTGTCGCCGGCAGGGGGAAACCCCTGAGACCGGCCTCAGGGGAGTGGCCGCTCTCAGGGGTGGTCGTCCGTGGCGCCTACTCGATGACGAGGTCCACGTCGATGTTGCCGCGGGTGGCGTTGGAGTACGGGCAGACCTGGTGGGCGGCCTCGACCAGCTTGCGGCCGGTCGCCTCGTCCAGGGTGTCGGGCAGTTCGACGCGCAGCGTCACCTTCAGACCGAAGCCCTCGCCCTGCTTGCCTATGCCGACCTCGGCGGTCACGGCGGCGTCGGAGACGTCGACCTTCGCCTGGCGGCCGACGAGACCGAGGGCGCTGCCGAAACAGGCCGAGTAACCGGCGGCGAACAGCTGCTCCGGGTTGGTGCCCTGACCGTTGCCGCCCAGCTCCACCGGCATGGCGAGCGCGAGGTCGATCTTGCCGTCGTTGGAGACGGCACGGCCCTCACGGCCGTGGGTGGCGGTGGCGACCGCGGTGTACAGCGCGTCCATGGATGAACCATCCCTCTCGAAGTCTGTGTCAGGGGGTGGCCGGCCCGGACGCTCAGCGCATCCGGGCCGCTCACGGAGATAATTAGAGCACACAATTCAGTTGTGCACAACTAAATGGCTCGCTAGAGCTACTCTGGAGGCATGACCCCGACGTCGACCTCCGCCCCCTCACCCGCCGCCTCGGAGAACTGGCTGCGCCTGGACCGCCAGATCTGCTTCTCCCTGCACGCCGCCTCGCGTGCCTTCAACGGCGTCTACCGCGTGATCCTCAAGGAACTCGGCCTGACCTACCCCCAGTACCTGGTCATGCTGGTCCTGTGGGAGCACGGCGAGCTGCCCGTGAAGAAGCTCGGCGAGCATCTGCGCCTGGACTCCGGCACGCTCTCCCCGCTGCTCAAGCGGCTGGAGTCGGCGGGTCTGGTGAGCCGGGAGCGCAGCACGCACGACGAGCGCTCGGTGGAGATCCGGCTCACCGAGGAGGGGGTCGCGCTGCGGGAGCGGGCGCTGCAGGTGCCGCGCCGGATCGCTTCGGCGACCGGGTTCGACCTGGAGGAGATCAGCGAGCTTCGGGAGCGCCTCGACAAACTCACGGTCGCGCTGGACGCGGCCGCGCTGGAGGAGACGCGGGGGACGCCGGGGAGCCGGTAGGCGGGCGGCGCGTGTACAGGCGCACGGTGATGCCCTCACGCACGAACTCGCGCCTGGGCACGCTCGGCACGAAGTCCTCCGTCACGACGGTCAGCTTGACCCGCTCGGTCGGATTGCGCGGACGCCACGGGGAACGCAGGGCGTACGGCTCGGCGAACACCCAGAGCCGGTCCAGCGCGAGCAGACGGCGGCGCAGCTCGGCGGCGCCCCGCTCCCGGCCGTAGAGCGTGCCCGAGGCGGGTCCGGGAGTCTTCAACGCCACGTCCCTCATGTTCCCGAAGCCCTGCGGGTAGGTGACCGCCGCGCGCCGCCCGATGGTCGGCAGGAACACCACGGCGTCCCCCGGCCGCAGCTCGCGCGCGGCCAGCGCGGAGACGGCGGCGAGGGTGTCGGGGCGGGTGCGCAGGGTGCGGTCCTGGCGGTGGAGGGGCAGGTGTTGGGTGAACGCGAGGGCGATGGCGAGAGTCCCCGCGAGCGCCCCCGCCGAGGGCGTGAACCAGTCCCTCGCGCTCAGCAGGCGGTCCGCACCCGCCGCCGCCAGCAGTGGCGCCCCCGCGAGGGCGTACAGCACATACCGGTCGTCGTACATCGGCCGCAGCTGGGAGACGACGAGAAGGGTCAGCGGAGGCACGACCGCCCACGGCAGAGCCACCGAGGCCACGGTCAGCCGGCGGGGCCCCGGCACGGCGACGAGCGCGAGGACCAGGCAGGTCCAGAAAACCAACCCGCTCGGCCCGAAGAAGGCGTGCAGCAGCCGCTCCGCACTGCCGAGCCCCGGCCGCGGCAGCCACGCCACCTGGCCGGCCTGGGCCTTCGACACCAGGGCGAGCGGGACCAGGGCGAACACGGCCGCGCCTGCCGCGCCGGCCCACCGAAGCCAGGCCCCCCTTGCCACGCGCGCGTGCAGGAGCGTCAGCGCGTGCGCGAGCACCAGCAGCGCGGCGAACTCGTGCAGCAGACAGGTCAGCGCGAGGACTACGCCGTAGGGCCACCAGGAGCGCCCCTGGAGCGCCCGGACCAGCAGCAGGGTCGTCCCGGCCGCGCCCGCGCCGACGAGGGCGTACGAGCGGCCCTCCTGCGCGTAGTGGCCCACCAGCGGGGTCGCGGCGTACAGCAGGCCCGCCCAGAGGCCGACGCGCGGCCGGGCCAGCCGTACGCCGAGGGCCGCGACCAGGCCCGCGGTGGCGGCCGCCGCACAGACGGACGGCAGCCGCAGGACCGCCTCGCCCGGGCGGACGGCGAGGACCGCGTGCATGAGGAGGTAGTACAGACCGTGCACGGCGTCCACACCGTGCAGCAGCCGCCAGATCTCCGGCACCGAGCGGCGCGCGACCTGGAAGGTGACCGCCTCGTCACGCCACATGCCCCCGCGGTCGAGCCCCCAGAGACCGAGCGCGAGCATCACCCCGGCGGGGACGCCGGCCGCCACGGCTGCCGCATGCCCCGCCCGCCCCTTGTTCGCGATGTTCACGGCACCATTTTGTGAGATTTAGTACCGCTTCTTGGCTATTGACGGAGTATCTGAACTAAAGAGGCATTCGAGCGGCTTACCATCCGCCGTCATGGAACGTCGTCGTCTTCTCCTCGCCCTCGCCGCCGCCTGGCTGGCCACCCGCGCCCTGATGCTGTGGCTGCTCGCCCATGACTCCCTGGGGATTCTGGGCGGACGGGTGGGCCGGGAGGTGTGGCGTCTGTACCACCACTGGTACGGCGTCCTGGCGCACGGCGCCTTCCCCGCACACGACACGCTGTGGCAGTACCCGCCGGGCGCCGGTGTGGTCCTGCTGTCGCCGGGACTGCTGCCGTGGTGGACGTACTTCCAGGCGTTCGTCGCCCTCACGGTCCTCTCGGACGCGGTGATCGCGTTCGCGCTGGCCCGCGCGGGCACCCGCCCCGGCCGGACCCTGGCCGGGGCGGCGGTCTGGGTCGGCGGGCTGCCCCTGCTGGTCCGCGTCCCCTTCGCGCGCTACGACGTCCAGGTCACGGCGCTCGCCGTGGTCTCCCTGCTGGCGCTGTCCCGCTCCACACGCGTGTGCGGGGCGTTCGCGGCCCTGGGGACACTGGTGAAGGTGTGGCCGGCGCTGGTGCTGGTGGGCGTCCAGCGCGGGCGCGACACCCGGTCGGTGTGGGCCTCGGTGGCGCTGACCGGGACCTCGCTGCTCCTGCTGCTGGTGTTCGTGTTCCGCAACCCGCTCGCCTTCCTGCTCCAGCAGGGCGGCAGGGGCGTGCAGATCGAGTCCCTGGGCGGCACCCTGCTCTCGCTCGCGACGCACGCCGGCTGGCCGGGCAAGGTCCACTACCGGTACGGCGCGATGGAGTTCACCGGCCCGTACGTCTCGACCGTGGCCCACACCTCGCTGGCCCTCACCGCCGTCGCCTTCGGCCTGCTGCTGCTGTGGCGGATCCGCGCCCGCCACTGGACCGAGGCCGTGCCGTACGACGCCGCCCTGAGCGCCGTCCTGCTGTTCACCGTGACCAGCCGGGTCATCAGCCCGCAGTACATGATCTGGCTGGTGGGCCTGGCCGCGGTCTGCCTGACCTCCCGGCACACCACCCAGCGTCCCGTGGCCACGCTGATCCTGGCGTCGACCGCGCTCAGCGCCGTGATCTTCCCGGTGAAGTACGGCGAGGTCATCGAGTGCAGTTGGACCGGCACCGGGCTGATGGTCCTGCGCAACGGGATGCTGCTCCTGGCGGCCGCGCTGTCCTTCGCACGCCTGTGGCGCACGAGCACGGTGCGTGCGCCACAGGACACGGGGAGTTATCCACAGGCCCTGCGCGAGAGCCGTGCGCCTGCTTCACTGTGAGACGACGTCATTGCGGCAATTGTCCGCGGACCGACTGGGTGACGGAACCGACCGGGTTACCGACGAGGGGGAGGGCCGCTCCATGACCTGGCTGATCACCGGCGGCGCCGGATACATCGGGGCACACGTCGTACGCGCCATGACGCGTGCGGGCGAGCGGACGGTGGTGTACGACGATCTGTCGACCGGTATCGCCGCGCGCGTACCGGCCGGGGTTCCCCTGGTCGCGGGCTCGACACTGGAAGGGGAGCGGGTCGCCCGCGCCCTCGCCGAGCACCGGGTCACCGGGGTCGTCCACCTGGCGGCGAAGAAGCAGGTCGGCGAGTCGGTGGACCGGCCCCTGCACTACTACCGGGAGAACGTGGAGGGGCTCAGAGTCCTGCTGGAGGCGGTCACCGCGGCCGGAGTGCCGTCCTTCGTGTTCTCCTCCTCGGCCGCCGTGTACGGCATGCCGGACGTCGACCTGGTCACCGAGGACACCCCCTGCCTGCCGATGTCGCCGTACGGCGAGACGAAGCTGGCCGGCGAGTGGCTGGTCCGCGCGACGAACCGGGCCACGGGCCTGTCCACGGCCTCCTTGCGCTACTTCAACGTGGCCGGGGCGGCCTCCCCGGAGCTTGCCGACACCGGCGTCTTCAACCTCGTCCCGATGGTCTTCGAGAAGCTCACGGAGAACGCGCCGCCGCTCGTCTTCGGCGACGACTACCCGACGCCCGACGGCACCTGTGTGCGCGACTACATCCACGTCGTCGACCTGGCCGAGGCCCATGTGGCCGCGGCCCGCGCCCTCCAGGCCTCCCCCGGCCGCGAGCTCACCCTCAACATCGGCCGCGGGGAGGGCGTCTCGGTCCGGGAGATGATCGACCGCGTCAACGCCGTCACCGGATACGACCGGCCCCCCACGGTCGCCCCGCGCCGCCCCGGCGACCCGGCCCGCGTGGTCGCCGCCGCCGACCGCGTCGCGGCCGAGCTGGGCTGGAAGGCCGGACACGACGTCCATGACATGATCACCTCGGCCTGGGAGGGCTGGGTACGACTACATCCACAGGCGGCTCGGGCGTAGGCGGGGCCGGGGGAGCGAGTGTGGCGGTCTCATGGAGTGACGCGGTGATCGATTTCGCACGTGCCGTCGGCTGTGTCGTCGGGTCCGCCGTGGGTGACGCGCTGGGGGCGCCCTTCGAGTTCGGCCCGGAACGTGCCTTCTCGGCCCGGTTCCCGGCCACGGGGCACGGGGGCGAGATGTGCGGGGGCGGAGGCTGGGAGCCGGGCGAGGCGACCGACGACACGCAGATGGCCGTACTCGTCGGCGAGTCCCTGCTGGAGTGCGGCGGTCTGGAACCGGCCGACGTCTTCCGCCGGTTCACCCGCTGGGCGGCGGCCGGCCCCAAGGACATCGGCCTGCAGACCGAGGCGGTGCTGAGCAGCGGGGACCCCTGGGACACGGCCGCCGCGCTGCACTTCCAGGTGAGCCAACGGGCGGCGGGGAACGGTGCGTTGATGCGGGCGGCCACCTCCGCCGTGCACTTCGCGTCCCAGGACCGCTCCGCCACCATGGACGCGGCCCGTCGGCTCGCCGCCCTCACCCACGGGGACCGCGCCGCCTGGGAGGGCACGGCCGTCTTCCACGAGCTCGTCCGCGTCGCGCTGACCGGCGCCGACCCACTGGCCGCGCTCCCGGACACCCTGGCCGAGGTCCACCCCGACCACCGCGAGCGCTACGCCACCGTCCTCGCCCCCGACTGGCACCCGGACCTGGCGACCGAGTTCAACGGCGCGGTCTGGCCCTGTCTCGGCTCCGCCGTCTGGGCGCTGCGCACGACCTCCTCCTACGAGGAGGCCGTCCGCGCCGCCGTCGACCTCGGCGGCGACACCGACACGGTCGCGGCGGTCACCGGCGGGCTGGCCGGAGCGGTGTACGGCATCGACGGCGTGCCGCGGCGCTGGACGGCCGCCGTGCACGTACCGCTGCCGGGGTGGGGCGACCGGGTCCTGCGCCTGCCCGGCCTCACCGAGCTGGCGCGGCGGCTGGCCGCCTGAGGCGGATGGTCTACGCGTTGTTGAGGTACGCCAGCACGGCCAGCACCCGGCGGTGGCCGCTGTCGCTCGGCGGCAGGCCCAGTTTCAGGAACACATTGCCGATGTGCTTGCTGACCGACCGTTCCGTGATGACGAGCGTGGTGGCGATGGTGGTGTTGTCGCGGCCCTCGGCCATCAGCTTGAGCACCTCGCGCTCGCGCGGGGTGAGCTGGTCCAGCGGGGAGTCCTTGCGGCGTGTCATCAGCTCGGTGACGACCTCGGGGTCCAGCGCGGTACCGCCGCCCGCGACCCGGTCCAGGGCGTCGAGGAACTCGTCGACCCGGCCGACGCGGTCCTTCAGCAGATAGCCGACGCCGCTCGCGCCACCGCCGAGCAGTTCGGCCGCGTAGGACTCCTCGACGTACTGGGAGAGCACCAGCACCGGCAGGCCGGGGATCTTCTCACGGGCCTCCAGGGCGGCCCGCAGCCCCTCGTCACGGAAGCCCGGCGGCATCCGCACATCGAGCACGGCCACGTCGGGGCGGTGCTCCAGCAGCGCCGGAAGGATCTCGGGGCCGGTGGCGACGACGGACGCGACCTCGTGCCCCGCCGACGTCAGCAACAGGACGAGGCCCTCTCTGAGCAGGGCGTTGTCCTCGGCTATCACGACTCTCATGCCACCTCGACTCCCGTCGACCCGGTCGACTCCCGTCATGGCGCCCGGAGTTCTCCGCTCACAGCGCCTTGATCGCCTCGGCGGTCGCCCGCGCCAGCGCGCCCAGGTACCCCTTGGGCAGCTTCGGGCTGCGGATCACCACCGAACGCCAGTAAAGCGGACCGGAGATCAGATCGAGTGCCAGCTCGTCGTCCAGGCCCATACGGACCTCGCCGCGCTGCTCCGCCGCCGCCACGATCTTCAGCGCGACCCCTTCCTGGCCCTCCCGCAGCGCCTTCTGCAGGGCCTCGGCGATCTCCGGGTTGCGGGCCGCCTCGGCCTGCAGATCCGGGATGACCTGCGAGGCGACGGGGTGCCTGAGCGCGCGCGACGTCACCTCGTACAACATCCGCAGGTCACCCTCCAGACTGCCCGTCTCCGGGGCCGGCAGGCCCTGCACCGCGAGCGCCGAGACGAGGTCGAGGACCAGGTGCAGCTTGGAGCGCCAGCGCCGGTACACCGCGGTCTTGCCCACGCCGGCGCGCCGGGCGATGCCCTCGATGGACATCCGCGCGTAGCCGACGGTGGCGAGCTCCTCGAACACGGCCGCCCGAATGGCTTCCGTCACATCCTCGCGGAGCACGGCCGCGCCCGCGGGAGCCCGGCGGCGCGGCTTCGCCTGCCGTTCATCGGCGTTCGTCGCGTTCGTCGTCATGCCGACCAGCATAGGGCGTTACGACGAAACGGTTGCGTTCCGACGTCCACTGGGCCTACGCTCACGTTGCGACGATACGGTCCCGTCCCGACGTAAGAAAACGTGAAGAGAAGCGTAAGAGAACACCGGGCGACGGCGGCACGACCGGCCCCTTGCCCCCCACCCCCCGAGTGAAAGCAGCGGATGTGAGCCAGGTACTCCACACACCGCCCACGACACAGGCCGCACCCCACGACGACCTCGCGGCCCTCGCCGCCCGTCACGGGCTCACGGTCAGCGGTGCCCGCCCCTCCCTGCCCCAGTACGTCCGTCAGCTGTGGGCACGCCGCCACTTCATCACCGCCTTCGCCACCGCCAAGCTCACCTCGCAGTACAGCGACGCGAAGCTGGGCCAGATCTGGCAGGTGATGACCCCGCTGCTGAACGCGGCCGTCTACTACTTCATCTTCGGCCTGCTGCTGGGGACCAAGAAGGGCGTCCCGGACTACATCCCCTTCCTGGTCACGGGCGTGTTCGTGTGGACGTTCACGCAGAGCTCGATCATGTCGGGCACCCGGGCCATCTCCGGCAACCTCGGCCTGGTGCGGGCCCTGCACTTCCCGCGGGCCGCACTGCCGCTCTCGTACTGTCTGCAGCAACTCCAGCAGCTGCTGTTCTCGATGGCCGCGCTGCTGGTCATCCTGTTCGTCATGGGCGTACCCCCGGCGCTCTCCTGGGTACTGGTGATCCCGGTCCTCACCCTGCAGTTCGTCTTCAACGCGGGCGTGTCGATGATCCTGGCCCGCGCGGGGGCGAAGACCCCCGACATCGCCCAGCTGATGCCGTTCGTGCTGCGCACCTGGATGTACGTGTCCGGTGTGATGTGGAGCATCGACAAGCTGCTCAGCAAGCACACCGACTGGCCGGCCTGGGTCACGGACGTGCTGCGCGCCAACCCGGCCGCCGTCTACATCGATCTGATGCGCTTCGCGCTGATCGACAGCTTCCACGCCGACCAGCTGCCGCCCCACGTGTGGGCGTGGGCGGCCGGCTGGGCGCTGGTCGCCGGCGTCGGCGGCTTCACCTACTTCTGGAAGGCTGAGGAGACGTACGGCCGTGGCTGACAAGGCACACCCCATCGAGCCCCTCGACGAGCGGGCCCCCACCGTCATCGCCGACGGCGTCGACATCGTCTACCGGGTCAACGGCACCGGCGGCGGCCGAGGCTCCGCGACGGCGGCCCTCAACCGCATCCTGCGCCGCAAGCAGACCGAGAAGGCCGCGGGCACCCGTCTGGTGCACGCGGTGAAGAACGTCTCCTTCGTCGCCTACAAGGGCGAGGCCATCGGCCTGATCGGCACCAACGGCTCCGGCAAGTCGACCCTGCTCAAGGCGGTCGCAGGCCTGCTGCCGGTGGAGAACGGCCGTATCTACACCGACGGCCAGCCCTCCCTCCTCGGCGTCAACGCGGCCCTGATGGGCGACCTGACCGGCGAGCGCAACGTCTACCTCGGCGGCCTCGCCATGGGCATGTCCCGGGAGCAGATCAAGGAGCGCTACCAGCACATCGTCGAGTTCTCCGGCATCAACGACAAGGGCGACTTCATCTCCCTGCCCATGCGCACCTACTCCTCCGGCATGGGCTCGCGGCTGCGCTTCTCCATCGCCGCCGCCAAGGACCACGACGTCCTGCTCATCGACGAGGCCCTGGCCACCGGTGACGCGCTGTTCCGCAAGCGCTCGGCGGACCGCATCCGTGAGATGCGCGAGCACGCCGGCACCGTCTTCCTGGTCAGCCACAGCAACAGCTCGATCCGCGAGACCTGCGAACGCGTGCTGTGGCTGGAGCGCGGCGAGCTGAGGATGGACGGCCCCACGGAGGAGGTCCTGGACGCGTACGAGGCGTTCAGCGGGGAACAGAAGGCCAAGAAGAAGCCCGCTCCCAAGAAGCCCGCCCCGAAGCCGGCCGCGGCGACGACGACGGCCTGATCGGGACGCCGCACGAAAGACGGTCTGATCAGGACAGCACACGGAAAGGGCGCCCCCGACCACTCGGGAGGCGCCCTTCCTCCTGTTCTCAGATGGTGACGGATGCGTCCGCCGGTGACGGATGCGTCCGCCGGTCACGCATCCCTTCGCCGGTCACGAATGCGTCCGCAGCAGGGTCCGCATGGTGCGCATCGCCACCGACAGATTGGCCAGGTCGAACGTCTCCGAGCTCTGGATCTCCTCCAGCGTCGTGCGCGCCCGGCCGAGGATCGCCGCGTTCTTCTCCTCCCAGGCCTTGAACCGCTGCTCGGGCGTCGAGGTGCCGTTGCCGACGGCCAGGACGTCCGCGGTCAGCGCCGCATGGGCCGCGTACAGGTCCTCGCGGATGGAGGCGCGGGCCATGGACTGCCAGCGGTCGGCACGCGGCAGCTCGATGATGCGGTCCATCAGCTGGGTGATGCGCAGCCGGTCGGCGAGGTCGTAGTAGACCTCGGCGACGTCCAGCGGGTCCTTGCCCATGCGGTCGGCCACCGACACGATGTCCAGCGCCGGGAAGACCGACGAGAACCCGGCCACCCGGGAGGCGAGCTCGTCCGGCACGCCGGCTCCGGACAACTCGTCGTAGATCTTCTGCCACCACTCCAGGTCCGCGCCGCGCAGCAGCTTGGTCAGCTGCGACCAGACCTGTTCGACGCGTTCGGCGAAGAAGTCGACGGTCTCGGCCAGTTGCAGCGGCTGCGGCCGGTTGTTGAGCAACCAGCGCGTGCCGCGCTCGACGAGCCGGCGCGAGTGCAGCCGGATCCGGGTCTGCACGGCCGCCCCGACCGTGTTGTCGAGCTCCTCGACCGCGTCCCACACCGGCGCCGAGCGGAAGATCGCCCGGGCCGCGGTCTGCGCCCGCACGATCTCCTCCAGCGAGGCACCGGTCTCCTCGCGCAGACGGTGCAGATACGTCGTACCGCCCGTGTTGACCGTGTCGTTGACCAGCACGGTCGTGGTGATCTCGCGGCGCAGCGGGTGGTTGTCGATGTACCCGGGGAACGTCTCGCGCAGCGCGGTCGGGAAGTAGGCGTACAGCAGACCGCGCAGATACGGGTCGTCGGGCAGCGAGGTGTGCAGCAGCTCGTCCGAGACCGTGATCTTCGTGTACGCCATCAGGACGGCCGTCTCCGGACCCGTCAGGCCGTGTCCGGCTCCGAGGCGTTCGCGGATCTGACGGTCGGTCGGCAGGAACTCCAGCGCCCGGTCCAGATGGCCCTCACGGACCAGGTGACGGATGAAGCGCTGCTGGGCGTGGAGCATGTCCTTGGACTGGGCGAGGGCGTTGGCGATCGCCACGTTCTGCGCGTAGTTGTTGCGCAGGACGAGCCCGCCGACCTCGTCGGTCATCTCCGCGAGCAGCTTGTTGCGCTGCTTGACGGTCATGTCGCCGTCGGTGACCAGGCCGTTGAGCAGGATCTTGATGTTCACCTCGTGGTCGGAGGTGTCCACGCCCGCGCTGTTGTCGATGGCGTCGGTGTTGATCCTGCCGCCGAGGCGGGCGAACTCGATCCGGCCGAGCTGGGTCAGGCCCAGGTTGCCGCCCTCGCCGACGACCTTGACGCGCAGGTCCTGGCCGTCGACGCGGATCGGGTCGTTGGCCTTGTCGCCGACGTCGGCGTTCGACTCCGTGCTGGCCTTGACGTACGTACCGATGCCGCCGTTCCACAACAGGTCCACCGGCGCCGACAGGATCGCCTTCATCAGGTCGGCCGGGGTCAGCTTGGTGACGCCCGCCTCGATGCCGAGGGCCTCGCGGATGTGCGCGTTGACCGGGATCGCCTTCGCCGTACGGGGGAAGACACCGCCGCCGGAGGAGATGAGATCGCTGTTGTAGTCGGCCCAGCTCGACCTGGGCAGCTCGAACAGGCGGCGGCGCTCGGCGTAGGAGGTCGCCGCGTCCGGGTGGGGGTCGATGAAGATGTGCCGGTGGTCGAAGGCGGCGACCAGGCGGATGTGCTCGGAGAGCAGCATGCCGTTGCCGAACACGTCACCGGACATGTCCCCGATGCCGACGACCGTGAAGTCCTCGACCTGCGTGTTCACGCCCAGCTCGCGGAAGTGCCGCTTGACGGACTCCCAGGCGCCGCGGGCGGTGATGCCCATCGCCTTGTGGTCGTAACCGGCGCTGCCGCCGGAGGCGAAGGCGTCCCCGAGCCAGAAGTTGTACGACTCGGCGACCTCGTTGGCGATGTCGGAGAACGTCGCCGTGCCCTTGTCGGCCGCGACCACCAGGTAGGTGTCGTCCTCGTCGTGCCGTACGACGTCGGCCGGCGGCACGACCTCCCCGGCGACCATGTTGTCGGTGATGTCGAGCAGCGCCGAGATGAACGTCCTGTAGCTGGCGATGCCCTCGGCGAGCCACGCGTCACGGTCGGCACCCGGGTCGGGCAGCTGCTTGGCGACGAAGCCGCCCTTGGCGCCGACGGGCACGATGACGGTGTTCTTCACCATCTGCGCCTTGACCAGCCCGAGGATCTCGGTCCGGAAGTCCTCCCTGCGGTCCGACCAGCGCAGCCCGCCTCGCGCGACCTTCCCGAACCGCAGGTGCACACCCTCCACCCGGGGCGAGTACACCCAGATCTCGAAGGCGGGCCGGGGCGCCGGCAGATCGGGGATCGCCTGCGGGTCGAACTTCATCGACACGTACGCGTGCGGCGTGCCGTCCGCGGTCTTCTGGAAGAAGTTGGTGCGCAGGGTCGCCTTGATGACGGTGAGGAAGGACCGCAGGATCCGGTCCTCGTCGAGCGAGGCCACCTGGTCGAGCGCGGCCTCCAGCTCCTCCAGCAGCGCGTCGACGATCTCGAGCCCGGCACGCTGCCGGCCGGGCGACATCCGCGCCTCGAACAGCGACACGAGCAGCCGGGTGGTGTGGACGTTCGTGCGGAGGGTGTCCTCCATGTAGTCCTGGCTGAACGTGGAACCGGCCTGGCGCAGGTACTTGGCGTACGCGCGCAGCACCATCGCCTGCCGCCAGTTCAGCCCGGCACCCAGCACCAGCGCGTTGAACCCGTCGTTCTCCGCCTTGCCGGTCCAGGTCGCGGCGAACGCCTCCTGGAACCGCTCACGCCCGTCGTCCCCGAGCAGGTCGGTCGTGCCGCCGCCCAGGGCCTTGGGGATGCGCAGGCCGAAGTCGTAGATCCAGGCGACGCTGCGATCGGTGCGGCGCAGCTCGTACGGCCGCTCGTCGATCACCTCGACACCGAGTCGGTTCAGCACCGGCAGCACGGCCGACAGGGAGATCGCGTCGCCCTTGCGGTAGATCTTGAAGCGGCGCTCGTCGGGCGCGGCACCCACCGGCTCGTACAGGCTGAGCGAGAAGCTCTGCTCCTCCGTGAGCCGTTCGAGGTGGACGAGGTCGGCGACCGCGGCCCGTGGGCTGTGGTCCGCCTTGTAGCCCTCGGTGAAGGCGTTGTTGTAGCGGCGCAGCAGCTCGGCGGTGCGCTCCTCGCCCAGCTCGGCGTTGAGCGCCTCGGCGAAGGCGTCGGTCCAGGACCGCGCCGCCTCGACGAGCCGCGCCTCGATGCGGTCCTTGTCGGCCTCCGACAGCTCGGGCAGCTCGGTGCCCTGCGGGACACGGACGACGAAGTGCAGCCGGGACAGGATCGACTCGGTGTTCCAGGCGGTGAAGTCGACGCTGGTCCCGCCCAGTTCCTCCTTGAGGATGTCGATGATCCGCAGCCGGACGCCGGTGGTGTAGCGGTCGCGGGGCAGGTAGACGAGCGCGGAGTAGTAGCGGCCGTACTCGTCCTGCCGCAGGTAGAGCCGCAGCCGCCGCCGCTCCTGCAGATACAGCACGGAGGTGACGATCGAGCGCAGCTCGTCCACCGGGGTCTGGAAGAGCTCGTCGCGCGGATACGTCTCCATGATCTGGAGCAGATCGCGCCCGTCGTGGCTGTTGGGCGAGAACCCGGCGCCTCTGAGGACGGCGTCGACCTTGCGCCGGACGACGGGCACCCGCAGCACGGACTCGGTGTAGGCGGCGGAGGAGAACAGCCCGAGGAACCGCCGCTCCCCCACGACGTTCCCGTCGGCGTCGAACTTCTTCACCCCGACGTAGTCGAGATAGGACGGCCGGTGCACGGTGGCCCGGCTGTTCGCCTTGGTGAGGACGAGCAGCTTGTGCTCACGGGCCTTGGCGCGGGCGTCGGCGGGGAGCCGCTCGAAGGAGGGGCTGACGGGGTGGGTGTCACCGTCGGCGTGATGCGGGTCGGCCCGCAGTATCCCCAGCCCGGTGCCCGGTACCGCGGCGAGGGAGTCGTCCTCCCGCAGCTGGTACTCCCGGTACCCCAGGAAGGTGAAGTGATCGGCGGCGAGCCAGCGCAGCAGCTCGCGGGCTTCCTCGACGTCGGGCGAGGCGAGGTCCCCGGGCCTGGGCTCGTCGGGGAGACCGTCGGCGATACGCAGGGCCGAGTCCCGCATCTTCTCCCAGTCCTCGACGGCCTCACGGACGTCGGAGAGCACCCTCAGCAGATCGTGGGTGATCTGCTTGAGGTCCGCCCGGTCGGTCTCCCGGTCCATCTCGACATGGATCCAGGACTCGACGTGCGCGTCGTGTGGGAGGTCGCCGGTGGCGGGCGGGGCGCCCAGCACCTCGATGAGCTTGCCGGTCACATCGCGCCGCACCGCGACCTGCGGGTGAATGACGAGGTGGATGCCCCGCCCCTGCCGGGTCAGTTCATTGGTGACGGAGTCGACGAGGAAGGGCATGTCGTCGGTGACGACTTCGACGACCGAGTGGCTGCAGGTCCAGCCGTTCTCCTCGACGGTCGGCGTGTGGACCCGGACGTTGGCGGTCCCCTGTGGCCGGTTCTCGGCGAGCCGGTAGTGGGAGAGCGCGGCCCCGAAGACATCGACCGGGTCGCGGTCGTTGAGGTCGTCCGGAGCGGTGTGCAGGTAGTAACGCTGCAGGAACGCGAGGAGGGCGTCATGGTCCGGGGTGCCCGGCGTGCCTGACGTGCCCTCGCCCGTCGTCCCAGTCGGTAGGTGCCCCCCGACCGGGCTGTTCTCAGCGACCCGCGCCGCCCTCTCGAGCAGCTCGGCCTTGGCTTCGTCCAGCTTGGTCTGCATTGTCCTCTGACTCCTGTCGCGCGCCGTTGCGTGACGTAGAAGGAAGTACGGTCTCTTCCCCTGCGGCTCGACGCCACGGCCCGGGGTCTCCGGTCTGTTCCGACGCTATGCCGCAAGGTGAGATGAGCGGGGGATAATCAGCCATTCTCGACACCACTCCGAGGTGTGACGCTGCTCTCCGCGCCGCGCTCTCCCCGGACCCGTACGGCGTCCCGGCGCCCCTGGCGCCCCGGCCCCACCCGCGAAAACCAGCGTCCGCCGCCCGGCCGCGGAGATGGTCCGCACGCACCGGGCGCAGGGCAGGGACAACCGCACCCCCGCGAAATATCGCGCTGATCACGCCACTAAGGCTATCGCTCCTCACCGGGGGCCCGTCATGAGCCGTATGTGTACAAAACAGGGGGTCGAACTTTGACGTTCTGCACAGGGGCGGGGAGGGGGGTGGCGTGCGGGGGTCGTCCGGGCGGAGGGGCAGGAGTCGACGTCGGCCCCCGCCCCGAGGGACCCTGAAAGCGCCCCCACCTCTTGGCAAGGCCGCCCGCCGGAGGCACGTTGCCAAGGACAGCGCCCGCTTGGGAGGAGCCGCCCACATGTCCGCGAAAGTCCTCATCGTCACCGGCGACGCAGCGGAATCCCTGGAAGTCCTCTACCCCTACCAACGCCTGCGCGAGGAAGGCTACGAGGTCCACATCGCCGCCCCCACCCGCAAGAAGCTCCAGTTCGTCGTCCACGACTTCGAACCCGGTTTCGACACCTACACCGAGAAACCGGGCTACACCTGGCCCGCCGACCTCGCCTTCTCCGAGGTCGACCCCGGCCAGTACGCCGCCGTCGTCATCCCTGGAGGCCGTGCCCCCGAATACCTGCGCAACGACCCCGAACTCCGCAAGATCCTCAAGTCGTTCTTCGACGCCGACAAACCGGTCGCCCAGATCTGCCACGGCCCCCTGCTCACCGCCGCCGCAGACGCCCTGCGCGGCCGCCGCGTCACCGCCTATCCCGCCCTGGAGATCGACATGCAGTCGGCCGGCGCCACCTTCCAGGACACCGAGGCGGTGGTCGACGGCACTCTCGTCTCCTCCCGGGCCTGGCCCGACCACCCGGCCTGGATGCGCGAATTCCTGACGATCCTGCGCGCGAAGGCCCCGGCGATGTGACCCGCCCCCACAGGTGCGGCGTCCCCAGGACGCCGCACCCCGCTCACCTCGACACCCCTCAGGCGGCGAGCCACTCCGCCATCTCCACCGCCTCGGCCAGGGAATCCACCACCGGCACCCCCACCCCTTCCAGACTGGCCCGGCTGTGCGATCCTCCGGTGTAGAGCACGGCCCGCGCCCCCGCGTGCAGCGCGGCCACCGCGTCATCGGCCGCGTCCCCGATCACCACCGTCCGCGCCGGCTCCACCTCCTGCAGCGCCGCGAGATGCCGCACCATGTGCTCCGCCTTGCTTCCGCCGGACGGCCCGACCCGCCCGTCGACCCGCACGAAATGCGGTTCGATCCCGAACCCCCGCACCACCGGAATCAGTTCCTCATGCACGTACATGCTCAGCAGGGACTGGCTGTGCCCCGCCGACCGCCACCCCGCCAGCAGCTCCACCGCCCCGTCGGTGAGCGCGCACCGCGCCCGGTGCTGCGCGTAGTACCGGTGGAAGGCCTCGTCCATGACCTCCCACTCGGCGTCGGTGGGCAGCCGCCCCATCAACCGCTCGTAGAACTTCGGCACCGGCACGCAGTACAGCGCCCGGTAGCGCTCGAGTGTGAGGGGCTCCAGCCCCAGCTCTGCGAACGCCGCGTTCGTCGCCCCGATGATCGCGTCGTTGTCGTTGAGCAGCGTCCCGTTCCAGTCCCAGACGATGTGCGCCGCCACCTGCTGCTTCCCCATACCGGCAAACGTACCCGCCGCCACCGACAATCAAGTGCCGAAGCCGACCGCACAACCGCCGCACCGCCCGCGCGCCGGCCTGCGGGGCGTCAGCTCCCGGCCCCCACCAGGTTGGGGATCTCCTGCGTGGCGAACCACAGCAGCTCATGGTCCTCGGCCCCGTCCACCACGAACTGCGCGTCGTCGTCCCCGCCGTCCGCCGCCGCGAGCGCCTCCGCCGCCGCGGACACGTCCGCCTCCGCGTCCCCGGCGTCGACATGCACCGCGGCCGCCTTCGCCAGCAGCACGCCCCCCGACACCCGCACCTCACCGAGCGCCGCCGGATCCAGTCCCCGGTCGGGGTCGGCCACGGCCGCGCGGTCGGGTACGTCGACGGCGACCACGACCCGTCGGCGCGGCGCGGCCGGGTCCGCCGCGAGCAGCCGCAGCGAGGCGAGCGCGGCCCGGCTGAGCGCCGCGTACTCCAGCTCCTCGATGTCGTCGGACAGGTACCACTCGCGCAACGCGGGCGTGACGGCGTACGCGACGAGCGGCCCGGACCCCAGCTCCCCCGTCTTGTGCGCCTCGGCGAGGCCGGAGAGGGTCAGGGGGACGTAGACGCGCATGGCTGGCCGCTCTTTCGTCGTCGGTTCCGGGGCCGGAGGCTCCGCTCGAAGGACCTTCAGGATACGTGCGGGTGTCCCCTTTCGGGCCTCTGCCCGCACCCCGGAACGTGTCCACCCGACGCCCCGGAATTCACCCCCCGCACCCCTCCCGCCGGGACTTTTCCCTCCCTCGATCACCCTGATAGGTGAATCACCCCCGCCTTCACCGGAAACTCTCCGCTTCCTTGCCCTCACCCTCCGCAACCCCGTACAAGATCGACCACGGCAAGTTACCGCCCGGTAGAACCCGGGGCCGTCGACCCCTCAAGCCGATCGAACGGGGACACGATGAACAAGGTCATGACGAGGATGCAGCACACCCCCGGCACCCGCCCTCCCGGCCGCCGCGACACCCGCCGCCCCACAGGCACCCCACCCCGCACCCGACAGACACGCCCGACCCCACCGGCCCCCACCCCGGCCAAGCCCCGGCCCACCACCCCCGCAGCCATCCCGAGCCCCCACCGCCCACCGGCCCAGCCCCGCCCCACCGACCTCTTCGCCGACCGCCTCCTCGCCGTCCTCAGCGGCCGACGCCCCGTCCACTCCATGCTCCGCCACACCCTGGGCCGCGCCTACGACGACCTCGCCCACCTCGCCGAACGCGGCCCCCTGCGCACCGCCCACGGCATCAGCCCGACCGTCCGGGACATCGGCTACTACGTCCCCCGCCCCGGCGCCATCGAGGCCTTCGCCCGCATCGGCACCGGCGACCGCCTGCGCGCCATGGCCTTCCGCCTGGAACTCGGCACCGACCGCCGCTGGCGCTGCACCGCCGTAGAGGTGGGAGGCCCCCGCAGGCCCGACACCCACGACGACTGACCGACCCGCGCGGCTCCGGGCAGAACCTCCCAGACCGCCCACCGACGCGCCACGACCGCCCGCCACGCCTCACCCGTCTCATGCCAGAGGGCCGGGCCACCGCAAGGTGACCCGGCCCTCACAACGCCACGCACTCCACGACACCATCACCCCCGGCGACGACCCCGCGGACCCGCACCGCTACTTCTTACGGCGCCGCCCGGCCTTCGCCTGCTTACGACGCTCCGCGCGCGTCAGACCGTCCGCCTCGGAACGGACCGGCTCGTCGTCCGCGTCGAATTCGCCCTCGACGGTGCCGCCCTCACCGTCCACGGTGGGCGCGGAGAAGTGCAGGTTCCGCCGCTGCGGAGCGTCCAGCCCCTTGGCGCGGATCTCCGGACGCGCGCCCGCCTGCGCCGGCACCACGTCCTGCTTCTCCAGATCCACCGGCTCGGCGTCCTCGACCGGAACCTCCTCGACCTGCTGCTCCACCTGGACCTCCAGGTTGAACAGGTAGCCGACGGACTCCTCCTTGATGCCGTCCATCATCGCGGAGAACATGTCGAAGCCCTCACGCTGGTACTCGACCAGCGGGTCCTTCTGCGCCATCGCGCGCAGGCCGATGCCCTCCTGGAGGTAGTCCATCTCATAGAGGTGCTCACGCCACTTGCGGTCCAGAACCGACAGCACGACCCGGCGCTCCAGCTCACGCATGATCTCCGAGCCGAGCTGCGCCTCACGCGCCTCGTACTGCTCGTGGATGTCGTCCTTGATGGACTCGGAGATGAACTCGGCGGTCAGACCGGCACGGTCACCGGCCGCCTCCTCCAGCTCGTCCACGGTGATCTTCACCGGATACAGCTGCTTGAACGCGCCCCACAGCCGGTCCAGGTCCCAGTCCTCTGGGAAGCCCTCGGCGGTCTCCGCGGAGACGTACGCGTCGATCGTGTCGTCCATGAAGTGATGGATCTGCTCCTGCAGGTCCTCACCCTCCAGAACGCGGCGCCGCTCGCCGTAGATGACCTCACGCTGGCGGTTGAGGACCTCGTCGTACTTCAGAACGTTCTTACGGGTCTCGAAGTTCTGCTGCTCGACCTGCGACTGCGCGGACGCGATCGCACGCGTGACCATCTTGTTCTCGATCGGCACGTCGTCGGGCACGTTCGCCATCGACATCACCCGCTCGACCATCTGCGCCTTGAACAGACGCATCAGATCGTCACCCAGCGACAGATAGAAACGGGACTCGCCCGGGTCGCCCTGACGGCCGGAACGACCGCGCAGCTGGTTGTCGATACGACGCGACTCGTGCCGCTCGGTGCCCAGTACGTACAGGCCGCCGAGCTCCTCGACCTCTTCCTTCTCGGCCTTGACGGCCTGCTCGGCCTTCTCCAGGGCGGCGGGCAGAGCCTGCGCCCACTCCTCGATGTGCTCCTCGGGGTCGAGGCCGCGCTGCCGCAGCTCCGCCTCCGCGAGATCCTCGGGGTTGCCGCCGAGCTTGATGTCCGTACCACGGCCGGCCATGTTGGTGGCCACCGTCACCGCGCCCTTGCGGCCGGCCTGCGCGACGATCGACGCCTCACGCTCGTGGTGCTTGGCGTTCAGCACCTCGTGCTGGATACCGCGCTTGGAGAGCTGCTGCGAGAGGTACTCCGACTTCTCGACGGACGTCGTGCCGACCAGGATCGGCTGACCCTTCTCGTGCTTCTCCGCGATGTCGTCGACGACCGCCTCGAACTTCGCGACCTCGGTGCGGTAGATCAGGTCCGACTGGTCCTTGCGGACCATCGGCTTGTTCGTCGGGATCGGGACCACACCGAGCTTGTAGATCTGGTGGAACTCGGCGGCCTCGGTCATCGCCGTACCGGTCATGCCGGAGAGCTTGCCGTAGAGGCGGAAGAAGTTCTGCAGGGTGATCGTGGCAAGGGTCTGGTTCTCGTCCTTGATGTCCACCCCTTCCTTCGCCTCGATCGCCTGGTGCATGCCCTCGTTGTAGCGGCGGCCGGCGAGGATACGACCCGTGTGCTCGTCGACGATCATGACCTCGCCGTCGATGACGACGTAGTCCTTGTCCTTCTTGAACAGTTCCTTCGCCTTGATGGCGTTGTTCAGATAACCCACGAGCGGCGTGTTCACCGACTCGTACAGGTTGTCGATGCCCAGCCAGTCCTCGACCTTGGAGACACCGGCCTCGTGGATCGCGACCGTGCGCTTCTTCTCGTCGACGTCGTAGTCGCCGGTCTCCTCGAGGCCCTTCAGCGGGTTGCCCGCCTCGCCCTTCTTCAGGCGCGTGACCAGCTTGGCGAAGTCGCCGTACCACTTGGTGGCCTGGTCGGCCGGACCGGAGATGATCAGCGGCGTACGGGCCTCGTCCACCAGGATGGAGTCGACCTCGTCGACGATGGCGAAGTTGTGGCCGCGCTGGACGAGCTCGTCCTTGGACCACGCCATGTTGTCGCGCAGGTAGTCGAAACCGAACTCGTTGTTCGTGCCGTACGTGATGTCGCACTGGTACTGCTCACGGCGCTGGGCCGGCGTCATGTTCGCCAGGATGCAGCCGACGCTCAGCCCGAGGAACCGGTGGACACGGCCCATCATCTCGGAGTCACGCTCGGCCAGATAGTCGTTCACCGTGATCAGATGCACGCCGTCGCCCGAAATCGCGTTGAGATACGCGGGCAGCGTGCCGACGAGCGTCTTGCCCTCACCGGTCTTCATCTCGGCGACATAGCCGAGGTGCAGGGCGGCACCACCCATGAGCTGCACGTCGTAGTGACGCTGGCCCAGAACGCGCTTGGCGGCCTCACGCACCGTGGCGAACGCCTCGGGCAGCAGGTCGTCCAGGCTCTCACCGTCGGCGTACCGCTGCTTGTACTCATCGGTGAGGGCCCGCAGCTCGGCGTCGGAGAGGTCGACGAAGTCCTCTTCGATGGAGTTGACCTGGTCCGCGATGCGGTGCAGCTTGCGCAGGATTTTGCCTTCGCCTGCACGCATGATCTTCGAGAGGACGGACACGGGGGTTGGTCTCCTTGCCGGTCGGGCCTAGGACGGTCGGTTTCCCATTTGACTTACTGAGCAACGGCCATCGTATGCGAGGACCCCGCCACGCCGGGAGGCCTGCCGCGGCGAGGACCGCACACTGTCGCGCACATGCTCCAAAATCTTCTCCACACAGGACAACGTCCACCCCCCGCCGATAGTGCCGCCCACACCCCACGAATTGCGCGAATTGTGATCACCCGCTCACCCTCGGCAAACGCGTGGCGCCCGCCGTGCACCCCCCACCACAATCTCCCGATGGAGCCCGTCACCCTCACCACCGACCGCCTGGTCCTGCGCCCCGTCGGCCCCCACGACACCGACGCCGTGTACGCCGCCGCCCAGGACCCCGACATCCAGCGCTGGACCACCCTCCCCTCCCCCTATCTCCCCGAACACGCCCGCAGCTTCACCGAACAACTCGTCCCCGAAGGCTGGGCCAACGCCTCGATGTTCACCTTCGGCGTCTTCCTCCCCGACGGCCCCCTCACCGGCATGCTCGCCCTCACCATGCACTCCCTGGCCACCGCCGAGATCGGCTTCTGGACAGCCAAGGAACACCGGGGCCGCGGCTACACCACCGAGGCCGCGCTCACCGCCGTCCGCTGGGCCTTCACCCACCTCGCCGTCGACCGCGTCGAATGGCGCGCCGAAGTGGGCAACACCGCCTCCCGCGCGGTGGCCGAACACGCCGGCTTCACCCTTGAAGGCACCCTCCGCTCAGCCGTCAACAACAAGGGCGTACGCCGAGACTGCTGGGTCGCCTCCCTCCTCCCCTCGGACCTCGGCCTGCCCTCCACCGCACCGTACTTGCCGGCACCGACACCGTCCGACGGCGACTGACGCACACCCCCATCGGCCGAACCCCCAGCCCACCCGCCCACTGTCAGACCCACCACCTATCGTGCGACGCATGACGACCCCGCCCCCCGCCACCGAGCTCTCCGCGGACGAAGCCCGCCGCATCGCCCTCCGCGCACAAGGCTTCCTCGGCGCCCCCAACCGCAAGGCCGGCGTCCGCGGCATCCTCCGCCATCTCGGCGCGGTCCAACTCGACACCATCTCCGTCCTCGCCCGCTCCCACGAACTCATCCCCTACGCCCGCCTGGGCGCCGTGGGCCGCAAGACGGTCGAGAACGCCTACTGGAAGGACACGCACACCTTCGAGTACTGGTCCCACGCCGCCTGCATCCTCCCCATCGAGGAATGGCCCCACTTCGCCTTCCGCCGCCGCGCCTACCGCAACCGCCCCCACTGGAACCACGACCTCCCCGAGGGCACCTACGACCAGGTCATCAAGCAACTCCGCGCGGAAGGCCCCCTCACCGCCACCGAACTGGGCGGCGCGAAGAAGACCAGCGAGTGGTGGGACTGGTCCGGCACCAAGGTCGCCGTGGAACGCGCCCTCATGTACGGCGAGGTCGTCTGCGTGGAACGCCGCGGCTGGAAGCGCCTCTACGACCTCGCCGAGCGCGCCGTCCCCGCCGACCTGCTGCACGACGAACTGGACGACACCGAATGCCTGCGCCGCCTGGTCCGCCTGGCCGGCCAGTCCCTCGGCGTCGGCACCCGCGCCGACATCGCCGACTACCACCGCCTCAAGGGCGAACAGGTCGACGCGGTGATCGCCGACTCGGGCCTGGTCCCGGTCACGGTCGAGGGCTGGGGAAAGCCGGCCTGGGCCGACCCGGAGGCGCTTGGGACACCCCCGCGCGGCCGCCACCGCACCACGCTCCTGTCCCCCTTCGACTCCCTCATCTGGGAGCGGGCGCGCACCGAGCGGATCTTCGGCTTCACCCACCGCCTGGAGGCCTACGTCCCCAAGCCCAAGCGGATCTACGGCTACTTCGCCATGCCGGTCCTGGCCGGCGGCCGGCTCGTCGGCCGCGTCGACCCCGCCCGGGAGGGCCGCACCCTGGTCGCCAAGCAGGTCACCCTGGAAAACGCCAAGGCGGTCCCCGCGGTGGCGGAAGCGCTGGTCGAGGCGGCGAGCTGGGTCGACTGCACGGACGTACGTGTGGAACGCGTGGACGCCCCCGAACTGCGCGACCCCCTCACCAGGGAGGTCACCCGCGCCCTGGTCACCGCCCTGCGCTGACCGAGGTCACCGGATCTCGAGGATCTTCTCCCGCATCGCGTACACCACCGCCTCCATCCTGGAGTGCAGCTGCAGCTTCTCCAGGATGTTGCGCACATGGTTCTTCACGGTGTTCTCGGAGATGAACAACTCCTTGGCGATGTCCCGGTTGTTCATCCCCGTCGCGACCAGCTTGAGCACCTCGAGCTCACGGTCCGTCAGCCGCGGCGCGGGCACCAGCCGACGCTCGTCGGTCCGCTGGATCATCGACTTGAACTCGGTGAGCAGCTTCGACGCCATCGACGGGCTGATCTGCGACTGCCCGTCGGCCACCGCGCGAATCGCGGTCGCGACCTCGTCGGTCGAGATCTCCTTGAGGAGATAACCGGTCGCGCCCGCCTTGATCGCGTCGTAGAGGTCGGCCTCCTCGTCGCTGATCGTCAGCATGATGATCTTCGCGCTGGGGGCCACCTCCTTGATGGAGGTGCACGCCTCGATACCGCCGCGCTTGGGCATCCGTACGTCCATCAACACGATGTCCGGCAGCAGATCGGCCGCCTTGTCCACGGCCTCCGCGCCGTCGCCCGCCTCACCGACGACCTGGATATCCTCCTCGGCGGCGAGCACGATCTCCAGCCCCCGGCGGAAAAGGGCGTGGTCGTCCACGACGAGGACTCTGATCGGCTCCTTGCGTGAAGTGCCGTCATCGCCCGCGCCCGGGCCCATGCCGACGACGCCGTCGTGGGCATTCTCGTCATGCATCGGTCCGAAGCTGTCCGCCATCGTTCCTCCCCCTGAAGGCTGTGGCCGTGATTCCTGAGCCATCGCCAACCCAAGGCAACGACCCACCGGTTGGGTCGCCCTTGCCATGATTCCATGCCGAGACGACAACGCGGTGACGGTGCGCTGCCGCAAGGGGTCGCACACGGGTGCCCCTGGGGGCGCACACCGCGCTCCAGGGGCACACCGCTCAGCTGTCACCGGGCCGGGTCAGCCGCCCAGCGCGCCACCCGCCTCGGGGGAGTGCGCCTGCGCGACCATCGGGTCCGTGTCGAGATGGATCACGCCATAGTCGTAGGCGTGGCGCCGGTAGACGACGCTCGGCTGCTTGGTTTCGGAGTCGACGAACAGATAGAAGTCGTGGCCGACCAGTTCCATCTCGTAGAGGGCCTGGTCGAGCGTCATCGGAGCGGCGACGTGGGTCTTCTCGCGGACGACGAGGGGGCCATCACCCTGTACCTCCAGCGAACCGATCTTCTTGGTCGGCACACTGTCGGACGCTTCGGCCGGCACGGGGTGCCCGTTGCCGTTGAGCGTCGCCACGCCCGGGACGTGGTCGGGAACCTCTGCCGCGCTGAGCCGGCGCGAGCCGCGGCGCGTGTAACGCTTGTCGTGCTGCTTGCGCAGCTGGGCATCCAGCTTCTCCGCCGCCAGGTCGAGTGCCGCATACGGGTCACTGGCCGCTGCCTCCGCCCGGATCACAGGGCCCCGGGAGCGGAGCGTGATCTCCACTCGGTCGCACCGGTCGGCCTGTCGGGGGTTGGGCTCCTTGGACACCTCGACGTCGAGGCTGATCACCTTGCCGTCGAGCTTCTGGATCTTCTCCAGCTTCAGCTTCTCGGCCACGTGCTTGCGGAACCGCTCGGGCACCTCGGTCTTGCGGCCCTTGACGACGATGTCCACGCAGAACTCCGTTCCCGGAACGCTCCGCCTCACTGCGGAGCGTCTCCCTTTTGCACCAGGCTCCGGTGAGCACCGGAACCTCGGACTTGGTGACTTCCACCTCCTCCTCCCCCATGGGCGAGATCTACACCCCAGGTGCTGCGGATCATTACCAAAACCGCAGCACGGCATTCGGAAATGTGAGGTGTGGCCTGCGGCATTCCCTCACAACCGAACATATCTCGCCCGGACGGATGTCGTCACCCTCTACTGCGGCGTACCTCCGTTCAGATGAATTGACCCTCTCATTACCTGCAACGACGCAAGATCTCAGTCAGTTCCGGTTTATTACGAAGGAATCCGGAGGCGCCGCGACCACGGCAGCGCAGAGCACCTCGCCACCCCGGCCCACGCCCGCCGCCCCGACAGCCACCCCGCCGACCCCTCCCTCCCCCGTTGGGGACGGCTGTACCCCTCCGCCTCCCCGAGACACACCCGGGCACACAGCCGACACACCCTCGCCACTCGCGAGGCCCCCTTCTTCACAACCCGCCCACCCCACCTCACCCCCTGCCCCGACCATGCCCAGCCGCCCCACCGACCACGCCGGCGCCGCCATCCCACCACGCCTCTCCGCCCACCCCGCACGCTCCGCCGCCGTCGCCGCCCGCACGGCACGCGCCGCCTCCGCGAGCGAGGCACCCGTCGTCACCAAGTCGTCGACGAGCACCACCGCACCACCACACAGCACGCGCCCACCGCCCGGCACCACCGCCAGCGCGCCCGACAGGTTGTCCAGCCGCTGCCGCGAGTTCAGCCCCGCCTGGTCGGCCACCGTTCGCCGCTGCCGCAACACCCCCGCCACCCGCACCGGCAGCCCGGCCCGCCGCAGCTCACCCGCCGCGGAAAGCGCGAGACGCCGCACGGGGTCATGTCCGCGTGCTCGGGTGGCGGCGGGGGCGGAGGGGACGGGGACGAGCAGTAGGTTTCGCGGGGGCGGGAGGGCGTTCGGGGGCGGGAAGGCGTTTCCTGGGGGCAGGAGCACATCTCCCGGGGAAGGGGGCCCCTCCCCCACCCCCACCCCCGCCTCCCCCAACCCCACCCACACCGCCCCCGCCAACGCCACCCCCAACGGCCGTGCCAGCGCCAGCCCGCCGCGTTCCTTGTGGGCGAGCAGCACGGCCCGTACCTCGTCCGCGTAGCGTGCCGCCGCGTGCACGACGGGCAGCCCGGCCGGCTCCGGCACCGGCCGTACTTGTCGTGGCGGGTTCCCGCCGAGCGCGGCACGGCACTGCGGGCAGAGCACCGTACGGGCCCGTCCGCAGCCCCCGCACTCGGCCGGCAGTACCAGGCCGGCGAGTTCCTGCCACCACCTGCGAACGCCTTCCACGTCGTCCACTGTGCCGACATCCGAGTGGTCCGGCCACCCCTGTGGAAAACCGCCCGGGGTGCCTGTGGAAAACCAGTCGCGGAGTTCCGTCCAAAGGCACCGCGGCCGTCAAGAATGGCAGCTCAGCCCGTTAAGCGGATGTCTCACGTGGTGAGTTTCGCGAGCTTCTTGCAGTAGGTGAGGACGGCGGCGAGACCGAAGAAGGCGAGGAAGCGGGAGCCCTTCCGCTCGTACCGGCCCGGCAGGTCCGCGACGAACTCGCCCGCCAAGAGGCAGGGCATGCTTCTGGTCCTGGCCGCACGGGACGGCGCACGCCTGGAGGCGGCGGCCAAGCGGCCGCACGCCGAGCACGGGGCGCAGGTGTCGACGCTCGCTCCGGACCTGTCGCACCAGGGTGCTCCTTCCCGGCCGGCCGAGTGGCTGACGGGTGCGGGAACCGAGGTCGACGTGCTGGTCAACCATGCCGGCGCCGGCCTGATGGGGCCGGTCGCCGAGGTTCCGCGCCCGTCCCGGATCTATGACACCCCACCAGGAAGCAGCACCGTGGCCGACTCGATGTGACAACCGGCCTGCTTTGGTGACATCTGCCATGGCCTCGGCTCATGCCTCACCTGAGGTGGAATGGAGAAGGATCAGCCCGGATAAAGCGCGACGGAAGAGGTCTCCTTCAGCGTTCGCCAGCCGCTCCCGCCGGGCAGCCACAGCAGCCCGTCCTTGGAGGTCGCGAAGAGGGGGGTCTCGCCGTACTCGGAGGCGGCGATGCTCGTGACCTCGGTCAGGCCGGGCATGGTGCCGGACTCGGGGATCGAGCCGTCGCACTGCACGTACTGCACCTGTTCGACCCCGCCGGACTCCCGCCCGACGACCACGAGCCGGCTGTCACCGGCCCACGCCACTGCCGTGACCTGCTCCAACTCCGGGGTCGCGGAGCGCAGTTCCTGCACGGACACGGACGGCCGGTCCCCGCTGCCCGCCGCCCGTTCGATCCGCCCGATGAGGAGGGACTGCTTGCCGTCCTTGTCGACGACGAGCGCGATCCGCACCCCGTCGGCGGCCACGCGCACGGCGTCGATACGTCCGTCCAGTCGCGGGGTGAGCACCTCGATGGGCTGACCCGCGCCCTTCTGCAGCAGGAGCAGCCGGGGGTCGGCGGGGTCGCGGTCGGCCACCCACAGGTCGCCCTGGGCGTCCCAGGTCGGCGTGGTGAGCCGGTCGTCCTCGGTCTTGCCGGCGCTCTGCAGGACGGCCTCGCCGAGCGAGGCGCCGGCCGTGAAAGAGGTGACGTAGAGGGTCTTGCCGTCGAGGGCGACTCCGGCGGCGCTGTGCTCGTCGCGGGCCACGGCCACCGAGCGGAACGTCTTGGCGCCGTCGCCGAGCGCACCGGGGACGGGGTCGGCCTCGGCGTTGCCGCCGGCGCTGCTCGCCATGCGGACGAGCTTGTGGTGGCCGTCGATGAAGTACAGGTATTCGGGGCGGGTCTCGGAGCCGCGTGCTGCCACGGCCGCGGCCTCGCGCTCGTTGAGGGAGCACAGCTGTCCCCCGCCCGCCCGCAGGGCGATCTCCTCCACAGTCGGGGTGAGGCTCTGCAGGGTGAACAGCAGTTGGGCGGCCATCTCGTCGCACTTGGCCCGCCCGATGTGGGCGGCCTTGTCGTTGAGCGGCACGGTGAGCTTGTTCTGGTCGTCGGGCGTCAGTGCGGTGACGCCCTTCTTCAGCGCCGCACCGGTGGGGAAGCTGGATCGGACGACGGGCCGGAGCCAGCTGGTGGGTCCGTTGAGCACGGAGCGCACCATCTGGGTCATGGGGTCGACGCGTTCACGGACATAGACGGGGTCGGCGACGGCCATGGGCTGGCCGTAGGTGGCGGACTTGGTGTCGGAGGCGAAGTAGTACTTGTTGACCGACATGTAGTTGCGCTGGAAGTCCGACTTGCCCATGACGACGCCCTGGGGGAGCGCGTCGATGCGCCACTGTTCGGTCTTCTTGTCGTGTGTGAGGTGCACCGTCTTGGCGTAGCCGCCGGAGGCGGGGGCGTACGACTGCTGGTCGTCGACGGTGGCGACCTTGGTTCCGGTCAGGGTGAACGAGTAATCGTCGCCCTCGTCCCGGCCACCCGGCCGCCCGGCTTCGGCGCCCGGTCCGTCGGCCAGGACGGTGGTGGACTGCTCGGGTTCCCAGCTCCGGGAGGCCTCGCTGGTCAGGTACTGCCGTGCGGTCGAGTAGCTGGGGTCGTCGCTGGTCAGCGCCTCGAGGAAGCCCTGGACGATCTCCGAGGGCGGTGCGTCGTCACGGGGTGGCATCGCGAACACCCGTACCTGGGTGTCCTGGCGGGGTGTGGACTCCACGCCCTGCAGGTCGCCGCTGTCGGGCATCGAGGCGCACCCGGCCAGCAGGACGACGCCACAGACGGCGTACGCCACCGCGCGCCCCGGCGTGCGCCGGTTGCCTCCCTCGCGGTCAGCGCCCACGGAATGCCTCCCCTTGCTGGTCCGGGCCCTGCGGTCCGGCGTCCGGCCGGTCCGGGGTGTCGCTCTGTGCCGTGTCCGTCCGTTCCGGAGCGGTGTCTCGGGCCGGTTCGTCCGGGCGCCGGGCGCCCGAGGCGTGCCGGGGCACCACGCGTGCGCCGTTGCCGGGCAGCGCGGTCGGGTCGGCCGTGGGTGCCACCGTGGTCATGCGGGGCGTGAGCGGGGCTCGCGCGCCCGAAAGCTGATCAGCGGCCGGCCGGACCGGCACTGTGGCGCTCTTCTCGTCGCCCCGGCCGGGCCGACCGGTGTCGTCGAGTCCGCGGTTGCGCCGCGAGTCCTTGGGCTCGAGCGGTATCGGCGAGCCGCGCAGCGGCTCGTCCGCCGTCCTGGGCAGCGTCAGACGGAACTGTGAGCCGCCGCCGGGCTCGCCCCAGGCCTGCAGCCAGCCGCCGTGCAGCCGGGCGTCCTCCAGGGCGATGGAAAGCCCAAGGCCGGTGCCGCCGGTGGTACGCGCGCGTGCCGGGTCGGCGCGCCAGAAGCGGCTGAAGACACGGGTGGCCTCGCCGGGCTTGAGTCCGACGCCGTAGTCGCGTACGGCGACGGCGACCGCGCCGCCCGCGGCGGCCAGTTTGACGACGACGTCCTTGCCCTCGCCGTGCTCGACGGCGTTGACGACGAGGTTGCGCAGCACTCGCTCAACGCGGCGGGCGTCGGCCTCGGCGACGACGGGCTGCTGGTCGCCGAGGACGCGGATGGTCGTGTTCTTGCGCTCGGCGAGGGGCGCGGCCCCGCTGACGACACGCCGTACGACCTCTCTGAGGTCGATGGGCTCGGCCTCCAGGGCGGCGGCGCCCGCGTCGAAGCGGCTGATCTCCAGCAGGTCCGCGAGCAGCGACTCGAACCGGTCGAGCTGGTCGGCGAGGAGTTCCGCGGACCGCGCGGTGACGGGGTCGAAGTCCTCGCGTGCCTCGTGGATGACGTCGGCGGCCATCCGCACGGTGGTCAGCGGTGTCCGCAGTTCGTGCGAGACGTCGGACACGAACCGCCGCTGCATCCGTGACAGGTCCTCCAGCTGCTGGATCTTCAGCTGGAGGTTCTGCGCCATCTTGTTGAAGGCCTCGCCGAGCCGTGCGATGTCGTCCTCGCCGGTGACCTTCATCCGTTCCTGCAGCCGCCCTGCGGACAGCCGCTCGGCGATCCCGGCGGCCATCCGCACGGGCGTGACGACCTGCCGCACCACGAGCCAGGCGATCGCGCCGAGGAGTACGACGACGAAGAGCCCGGCGGTCGCGAGGGTGCCCTTGACGAGGCTGAGGGACTTCTCCTCCTGGGTGAGCGGGAAGAGGTAGTACAGCTCGTACGGGTCGCCGTTGGGGTCGTTGACCTGCTTGCCGATGACGAGAGCCGGCTTGGTCTCGTTGACCTTGCTGTAGATGATGCGGGTGTAGCTCTGGGCCGCGCCGGTGGTGGTGTTGACGCGTACGCGCAGGTCTTCCGGGACGCTCTTGTTGGGGTCCACGCCGCCGGAGGCGCGCGGTCCGCGCCCGCCGCCGCTGTCGTCGCCCGGGGGCAGCGTGACCACGTCGAAGGCGCCCTGGCCGCCGCTGGACAGCGACGACACGAGTTCGCTCATCCATTGGATGACGTTCTGCGAGGAACGGCCGTCCACCGCGGTCCCTTCGCTGCCGTCGGCCCCGGCTGCCTCGTCCGCCTTCTGCTTGGCCACGGCGAACCCCCCGGTGGCCTGGCTCTGGGAGGCCTTGACCTTGGCGTCGAGGAGTCCGTTGCGGACCTGTCCGATGACGACGAAGCCCAGCAGCAGGACGACGCCCAGGGACATCAGCAGTGTGGTGGCGACGACTTTGAGCTGGATGTTGCGCCGCCACAGCCGCATGACGGGCAGCAGCGGCCTGCGTACCCAGCGCAGCAGCAGGCGCAGGACGGGGCTGCCCTGCATTCCGCCCTGCAGCAGCCCGCCCTCGAGGAGGCGTCCGAACCGTGAACCCATCGTCTTCCGGCCGACAGGCCGCTCCGGTCGGGCCCCGGACCGGCCGGGGGCCGAAGCGGCACTGTCCCCGGACATGTCAGCTCGGTCCCGCCTTGTAACCGACGCCGCGGACGGTCACCACGATCTCCGGTCGCTCCGGGTCCTTCTCGACCTTGGAGCGCAGCCGCTGTACGTGCACGTTGACCAGGCGGGTGTCGGCGGCATGCCGGTAGCCCCACACCTGTTCCAGGAGCACCTCGCGGGTGAAGACCTGCCACGGCTTGCGTGCCAGGGCGACCAGCAGGTCGAACTCCAGCGGCGTGAGCGCGATCGACTGCCCGTCCCGCTTCACGGAGTGTCCGGCCACGTCGATGAGGAGGTCACCGATGGCCAACTGCTCCGGCGCCGGCTCCTCCGACCTGCGCAGCCGCGCCCGGATACGGGCCACGAGCTCCTTCGGCTTGAACGGCTTCACGATGTAGTCGTCAGCGCCGGACTCCAGCCCGACGACCACATCGACGGTGTCGCTCTTCGCCGTGAGCATCACGATCGGCACTCCGGACTCCGCCCTGATCAGGCGGCACACCTCGATACCGTCCCGCCCGGGCAGCATCAGGTCCAGCAGCACCAGATCGGGCTTCGCCTCCCGGAAAGCGGCCAGCGCCTTGTCGCCGTCGGCTACGAAAGACGGCTCAAAACCTTCACCACGCAGCACAATGCCGAGCATCTCGGCCAGTGCGGTGTCGTCGTCGACGACAAGGACTCGTCCCTTCATAAACGACATCATCCCATTCTCATAACAGTGAAGGTGACGCAGGTGAGCATGGTCACTGGCCCGTGACCCTAGCCGTACTGGACCGTCACTGTCTGCCCCTGTCCGTCGCCGTCGATGTCAGCACTGATGTCAGGCGACGACCTGGGACCTGAAGGGTTCACCACAACCCGGATGGTCGTGGCCGTCTCGCACGCGCTGAGACGGCGTCGCACTCTGAAGACGTGACCGACGGCGACGCAAGGCGAGTCCGCGCGAGACGATCACGCCTGGTGTGGGCCGGCGCTGCCCTGATGTGTGTGGGTGTGGCTCTGCTCGCTGTGGTCATCTTTGGCGGTTTGAACTCGTCGAGCGTTTCGCCCCGGCCATCTCCCACGCCGACCAGCAGTCATGGACCAGCGCCGCCGTCTACTTCGCCGACCGGCAATGAGACGGCCGGCAGTCCGACTCCCAGCCATGCCTCCCCGTCCGGGACCACTCCTGAGCCCCCTCCTCATGCGTCCCCTCCTGGCACCACCAGCGACGAGTCTTCTGGCCCGCTGCCGCCACCGCCGTCAGCCCCTGTGACCATGACCGTCACGGTCATGGTCACAGCAACACAGACGGTCCTATCTGGGGGTGGTGGCGGTACAGCTGCAGGCAAATCGGGACTCGACGTCCCCGCAACCATCACCGCAGTCGCGGGGCTGATCACCGCTGGAGTCGGGGCAGCCTCTTTCTTCGCCGGAATGAAGAAGAGCCAACCACCAGCCAGGGAGTCCATCGCACGGTGATCATTAGAGGCTCAATGTCGGTGCAGCCGCTTCAGCCTGGAGTCTCCATGCCCGCTTGAGCTCAGTGGGGGCTCTGGCTTGGGCTGGTCTGCCGCTCACCTGCTCCCCGGGTGGAATGAGGCGCTCGGCGCTCTCAGCGTCGTCCACGCTTCTGGTGCGGTTGTGGTGCGCGCACTCGTCATCCACGCCCCGGAGCCGCCTACCGCTTCTGCGCTCTGTAGCGCTTCATCAGCGCAGTGATCCTTGCGGGGTTCGCCTGGCCGTTGAGCTCGGCCACGAGATCGTCGGGACACAACTCGTAGAGATCGCCCCACCATCGACATCCCCGGTTGTCCCAGATCCGGTAACCACCCGGCACGCCCCGGGCGACGTAGCGTCTCCTGCTCACGGTCCCCCATTCCTGGCACAACTCCGTGCCGTCCTTCAGCGAGTCACCCCCGGCGCGCGACCATACGCGGGCTGCGGCCAACCGGCGAGGCGGTATGCGAGTGCTGGCCCACACGCTTTCCCACTGTGTTGGTGCGGTGTTGGGCCGGGTGCAAGGCCGTTCACCTGGGGTTTCGTGCGAGCCGCCCTGGACAGTTCGCCGTCACGACGGCTTTGGTTTTGATAACCTGTGGTGATGGACGAGGCGTTGGACGAGGGGCCGTTCTTTCACGGCACAAAGGCCGAGCTGCGGGTCGGAGATCACCTCACCGCCGGTTTCCGTTCCAACTACCGGCCCGAAGTGGTGATGAACCACATCTACTTCACCGCGTTGCGTGACGGCGCGGGACTCGCCGCCGAACTCGCCGCCGGCGACGGGGCCCCGCGAGTGTATGTCGTCGAACCGACCGGGGAGTTCGAGAACGATCCAAACGTCACCGACAGGAAGTTCCCAGGCAATCCCACCCGCTCCTATCGCAGCAGGGAACCGCTCCGGATCGTTGGAGAGGTCACCGACTGGACGCGACAGACACCCGAAGCTCTCCAGATGTGGCGAGACCGCCTGGCCGCAATCCGTCTGGATGACCGCGCCGAAATCATCAACTGAGGACTGTCCCGCAACGATCTTGGAGTTGGGACAGGCAAGGTCGGCTGATCCGACTGGTTCACCTGTCCGGCGAGGGTGAGGTTGTGCAAGTGGGCCATGAAAGCGTGTCGGTTGCCCGGCACGTGTTGGCCGACCAGGACGACCAAGACGAGTGTCGGCGTCGATGACCACCTGAGGGATGTGGAATGGCGGTAGTTCTTCGACTGCTCGGCCACCTGTGATCACGGGTGGCCACCAAGGTGCCGTCGACGATGAGCACGGTGTTCCTACGGAACCACTTCCGCGGCCTGAGCGCCGGCAGCGGACCGAGGTGGTCGATAATCCGCTATGACGGCCGACTTGGAGACCCAGAACAGCGGGGCGAGCTGTCGCATCGTCAAGTTCGTGCCCAATATGCCATGACTGGCAGGACGCGGTCCTCCGGGACCAGACTCCAAGGGCGACCCCGCTGTTGATCTGCGCCCCGTTCGCGTCGTACCGCGGCTACCAGCTTGCCGAAACACCGTCCAGGACAGCACCCACGCCGTGATCACACCGGTCACAACGTGATCGTTTCACCTGGGACGAGGCAGCTGAGCAACCAGCCACCACGCTGATCCGCGTCGCCCAGCTCGGCCGCGCGGCCGGCATCCACCTCGAAGTGTGCGGACAGCGCTTCGGGTCCGAACTCGGCAAGGGCGCCACCGTGCTCCGCGCCCCGCTCACCGGCGGCATCTGCCACCGCGTGAACGACGAGTCGTCGGCGAACATGGCGTTCGCCGACATCTCACCTGAGGCGGTCCTCGCCGCAGCCGCCATCCCTGCCGAACGCCCCGGCATCGCGATCGTCGGCGACTCCTCCGGCGGCTGGTCCCGCGAACGGTCCCCGCACCTCACCTCGACGAAGCGGCGGCCGTCTGCCGCGCGACCTCCGCCTCAGCAACGTCAGCCGCTCGCCGCCGGACGCGCCCGCGCACAGAGCTCCGCGAGCCCCTCCGCCGTCACCGGCGAGACCGCGCCCTCCTCCGTCACGATCGCCGTCACCAGCTCCGGCGGCGTCACATCGAACGCCGGGTTGTACGCCTGGGTCCCGAGCGGCGCCACCGGGACCCCGCCTCCCGCTCCCATCACCGGCACCTGCGGCGCCATCAGCTCGGTCACCTCGAACCCGGGACGCTGTTCGACCTCGATCGACGCCCCGTTCGGTGTGTCCGGATCCACGGTGGTCACCGGCGCGACCACGATGAACGGCACGTGGTGGTAGCGCGCCAGCACCGCGAGGGGATAACTCCCGACCTTGTTCGCCACCGAACCGTCGGCCGCGATCCGGTCCGCCCCGATCAGCACCGCATCGACCTCCCCCGCCGCGAACAGCGAGCCCGCCGCGTTGTCCGTCAGCAGGGTGTAGCCCATGCCACTGCGCGCCGCCTCGTACGCCGTCAGCCGGGCGCCCTGCAGCAGCGGACGCGTCTCGTCCACCCACAGCCGCCGAAGCCGGCCCACCCGATGCGCGGCCAGCGCCACGGCGAACGCCGTCCCCTCCCCACCGGACACCAGCGAACCGGTGTTGCAGTGAGTGAGGATCCGATGCCCGCCGCCGGGCAGCAGCTCGTCGAGAAGCGCCAGCCCGTGCGCGGCCATCCGGACGCTGGCCTCGGCATCCTCCCGGTGCAGCTGACGCGCCGCCGCCAACGCGGCCAGCGCACCCTGCCCGGGGTCACCTCCTCTGGCCAGTTCCGCCCGGTAAGCGGCCCGGGCCCTGGTCACACCGACGGAGAGGTTCACCGCGGTGGGTCGTGCCCCGGCCAGCGCTGTGGCGGCCTCGTCCACGTCGAAGCCGCGCGCGGCGGCGAGCGCGACGCCGTAAGCCCCGGCGATGCCGAGCAGCGGCGCACCACGCACCGCGAGCGAACGGATCGCCTCCACCAGCGCCGACGCGTCCGTACAGACCAGTTCGACCTCCTCGGCCGGAAGCCTCGTCTGGTCCAGCAGCACCAGAACGGGGCCTTCGGGTGGCTCCTCCCAACGGATCGCCGGTATCTCGGCCGGCCGCTTGTCCTCACCGGATTGCGCGTACTGATCAGCCATGCGGTCAGTCTGCCCGCTGAACGGCAGACAATTGAAGGTGTCCAGCCCCTACCGCGGCCGATCTCCCCACGACCACCCCATGGCACGATGGCTGCCAACCTGCCACCGCGACCGCGGACGGGCACCGTGAAGGAGCGACGATGAACGACACTCCGGGCTGGGCCTCGCCCGGATCCGCCCCGTCCGACGGACGGCAGCCCGGCGCGTCCGAACCCGCCGACCAGCCGACCGGCCCGCAAACCGCCGACCAGCCGGGCGCGAATCCACCGAGCCCCGGCACGAAGTGGTCCAAGGAGCAGCCGCCGGCCAGCCAGTGGTCCGCGCCCGCAGGCCCCCGCGCCCCCGGCCAGACCCCTCCGCCCCCGCCCCCGCCGCCCGGCCCGAGCTGGGGCACCCACCCGGCCGCCGGCCCCGGCGGCACCTACGGCGGCGCCCCCAACGGACGCACCGCGTACGGCGGCTACCCCGGCTGGGGCAACGGCTGGGGCGGCCCCCCGCCGGCCGCGAAGCCCGGTGTGATCCCACTGCGCCCGCTGGGCGTGGGCGAGATCCTCGACGGCGCGGTCTCCACCATGCGCACCTACTGGCGCACGGTCCTGAGCATCTCGCTGACCGTCGCGATCGTCACCGAGATCATCGTCGTCCTGCTCCAGGGTCTGGTCCTGGAGCGCACCTCGGACACCTCCGCCCTCGGCAACCCGAACGCCACCCTCGACGAGCAGAGCAGCGCCATGGGCAACCTCCTGCTCAGCTCCGGTGTCATCCTCCTGATCACCCTGATCGGCACCATCATCGCCACAGCCCTGCTCACGGCCGTCACCAGCCGCGCGGTCCTCGGCAAACCGGTCACCCTCGGGGACGCCTGGCACGACGCCCGCCCACGGGTGCCCAAGCTGTTCGGCCTGATCTTCCTGCTGCTGCTCCTCACGGCCGCCGTGGGCGCCGCGGGCGCCCTGCCGGGCGTCCTCGTCAGCGCGGCCGGAGCCGACGAGGCAGGAGCCGCGCTCCGGGTGCTGGGCACCCTCGGCTCGCTCGCGGTCGCCCTGTGGCTGCTGGTCCGCTTCTCCCTCGCCTCGCCCGCACTGATGCTGGAGAAGCAGAGCATCAAGAAGGCGCTCGGCCGCTCCGCGAAGCTGGTCCGCGGCTCCTGGTGGCGGATCTTCGGCATCCAGCTGCTCGCCCTGATCATCGCCAACATCGTGGCGACGATCGTCGTCGTCCCCTTCGCCCTCGCCGGCGCCGCGCTGAGCGACAGCGGTCTCGCGGGCCTCGTCAACGGCACCGGCGATTACGGGTGGACGTACCTCATCGTCAGCGGCGTCGGCTCCGTGATCGGCTCCATGATCACCTACCCGATCGCGGCAGGCGTCGTCGTGCTCCTCTACATCGACCAGCGCATCCGCCGCGAGGCCCTCGACCTCGACCTGGCCCGCGCCGCAGGGCTCCAGGGCTACGGCTCCCCCGAAGCCGGAACGACCCCGGGGAGCTGATGCGGTGAGCCTGACGGGGGGAGTTGTCACAGCGCTGTCACTCCTGGGCGGCACCTCCACACGGGTGCCGCCCGGCTCGGCCGACGCGGCCCCCACAGCCCTGTCCCGCGCCCTCCCGCCGGCCCCGGAAGCCTGGTCACACACCCTCGGCACAGCCGCACACGCCCTGCTGCGGGCGACCGACAGCTCCCTGCTCTCACTGGCACGCTCGGGCGACGGGCCACCCGTGACCATCCCCCGCGATCCCGCACGGGAGGCGGCCCGGCGTGAACTGTCCAAACGCCTGTACCACGAGAACGACCCCAGCCTGCTCCAGCGCGCCCTGAACACATTCTGGGACTGGATCGGCGACCTCTTCGACACCGCGTCCACCGCCACCCCCGGAGGCACCCTCGGCGTACTGGTCGTCATCGCGGCCCTCGTGGCCGCCGTGGGCGCGCTGTGGTGGCGCCTGGGCACCCCTCGCCGCCAACCAGCCTCCACCGCCACCCTGTTCGACGACCGGCCCCGCAGCGCCCCCGAACACCGCGCGGCCGCCGAGGCACACGCCGCCCAGGGCCACTGGAACCAGGCCGTCCAGGAACGCGTGCGCGCCATCGTCCGCTCCCTGGAGGAACGCGCTCTCCTCGACACCCGCCCCGGCCGCACCGCCGACGAAGCCGCCGCGGAAGCCGGCCGCACCCTCCCCACCCACACCGACCGGCTGCGCGCCGCCGCCCGCGAGTTCGACGACGTGACGTACGGCGGCCGCAGGGCGACCGAGCAGGCGTACCACCGCATCGCCGAACTCGACCGCGACCTGCAAGGCACCAAACCCCGCCTCACGGCGAGCAGCACCCCCACCACGGCCCCCACCACCCGCCGGGGAGCCGCCGAATGACCACCGAGGCCACGCTCCCATCGACCTCGGCCTCGCCCACCGCCCGCCAACTGTGGCCCCGGGCCCGAGGACTCGCCCTCGCCTCCGCGCTCCTCCTGACGGGGGCCGTCGCGATCGCCACCCTCCAGTCCGACGCCCGGCACGGCGCCCTCGACCCCCGCTCCGCCGACCCCCACGGCAGCCGCGCCATCGCCGAACTCCTTGCCGACCACGGCGTATCCACCCGCGTCGTCACCACCCTCGCCGAAGCCCGCACCGCCGCAGGACCCGACACCACCCTCCTGGTCACGGCTCCCGACCTCCTGACGGAGCGACAGCAAAGGCGGCTGCACTTCACGACCGCCGACTCGGGCGGCCGTACCGTCCTCATCGCCCCCGGCAGCTGGTCCGTCACCACTCTCGCCCCCGATGTCAGCGCGGAGCCGGCCACCAGCCGCGGCGCCGCCCTCTCCCCCGACTGCGACCTGCCCGAGGCCCAACGCGCCGGCACCGCCGAAACCGGCGGCACCCGCTACACCACCCGCCGCCTCGACGCCGACGAGTGCTACCCCAGCCAGCGCCTCGCCACCCTGCTGCGCATCCCCGACACCTCCGGCAACGGCGACACCGTCGTCCTCGGCGCACCCGACATCCTCTACAACACCCGCCTCGCCAAGCAGGGCAACGCCTCGCTCGCCCTCCAACTCCTCGGCTCCCGCCCCCATCTGACCTGGTACCTCCCCTCGCTCTCCGACACCTCCGCCGGCGACCCGGGCGACGAGAAGAGCTTCCTCGACCTGCTCCCCTCCGGCTGGCTCTGGGGCACACTGCAACTCTTCGTCGCGGCAGCCCTCGCCGCCCTCTGGAGGGCACGCCGACTCGGCCCCCTCGTACCCGAAAAACTCCCCGTGGCGATCCGCGCCTCAGAAACCGTCGAAGGCCGCTCCCGCCTCTACCGCAAGGCCAACGCCCGAGACCGCGCGGCCTCCGCTCTTCGCTCCACCACCCGCACCCGCCTCGCCCCTCTCGTAGGCGTCCCCGTCGCCCAGGCGCACACGCCCGAAGCGCTCATTCCCGCCCTGTCCGCCCACCTCCACGGCGACGGACAGCCCCTGCACTCCCTTCTCTTCGGCCCGCCGCCCAGCGACGACACCGCCCTCATCGCACTCGCCGACCAACTCGACGCCCTCGAAAGAGAGGTACGCCGTCCATGATGGACCCGACCACTGACAACGCCGGGAACACCGGGGTCCCGGGCCGCGCCCGAGCCTCCCTGGAAGCCCTGCGCGCCGAGATCTCCAAGGCCGTGGTCGGCCAGGACCCCGCCGTGACCGGCCTCGTCGTCGCCCTCCTCTGCCGCGGACACGTTCTCCTTGAAGGAGTCCCCGGAGTGGCCAAAACGTTGCTCGTCCGCGCCCTCGCCTCCGCACTCGAACTCGACACCAAACGCGTCCAGTTCACCCCCGACCTCATGCCCAGCGACGTCACCGGCTCGCTCGTCTACGACACCCGCATCGCCGAGTTCTCCTTCCAGCCCGGGCCGGTCTTCACCAACCTCCTCCTCGCGGACGAGATCAACCGCACCCCGCCGAAGACCCAGTCCTCCCTCCTCGAAGCGATGGAAGAACGCCAGGTCACCGTCGACGGCACAGCACGCCCCCTCCCCGACCCGTTCCTGGTCGCCGCCACCCAGAACCCCGTCGAATACGAGGGCACCTACCCCCTCCCCGAAGCCCAACTGGACCGCTTCCTCCTCAAACTGACGATCCCTCTCCCCTCCCGCCAAGAGGAGATCGACGTCCTCACCCGCCACGCCGAGGGCTTCAACCCACGCGACCTCCGCGCCGCCGGCCTACGTCCCGTAGCAGGCCCCCGCGACCTCGAGGCCGCCCGCGCGGCGGTCGCCAAAACCACCATCTCCCCCGAGATCACCGCCTACGTCGTCGACGTCTGCCGCGCCACCCGTGAATCCCCCTCCCTCACTCTGGGCGTCTCCCCCCGCGGCGCGACCGCCCTCCTCGCCACATCCCGTGCCTGGGCCTGGCTGACCGGCCGCGACTACGTCATCCCCGACGACGTCAAAGCCCTCGCCCTACCGACCCTCCGCCACCGTGTCCAACTCCGCCCGGAGGCCGAAATGGAAGGCGTGACGGCCGACTCCGTCATCAACGCCATCCTCGCCCACGTCCCCGTCCCCCGCTGATGGCACTCACCGGACGCGCCGCCCTCCTCGCAGCCCTGGGCTCCCTCCCCGTCGGTATCTGGGAACCCGGCTGGACAGGCATCCTCGCCGTCAACGCCCCCCTCGCGATCGCCTGCGCCTGCGACTACGCCCTCGCCGCGCCCGTACGCCGACTGCGCATGACCCGCTCCGGCGACACCTCCGCGCGCCTCGGCGAGACCGCAGACGTCACCCTCACCCTCACCAACTCGTCCCGCCGCCCTCTGCGCGCCCAACTCCGCGACGCCTGGCCCCCCAGCAGCTGGCAGCCCGGCACCGAAACCGAGGCCTCCCGCCACCACCTGACCATCCCCGCCGGCGAACGCCGCCGCATCACCACCCGCCTCCACCCCACCCGCCGCGGAGACCGCCAAGCCGACCGCGTCACCATCCGCTCCTACGGCCCGCTCGGCCTCTTCACCCGCCAGGGCAGCCACAAAATCCCCTGGACGGTACGTGTCCTCCCCCCTTTCACCAGCCGCAAGCACCTCCCCTCCAGGCTCGCCCGACTCCGCGACCTCGACGGCCGCACCAGCGTCCTGACCCGAGGCGAAGGCACAGAGTTCGACAGCCTCCGCGAATACGTCCCCGGTGACGACACGCGTTTCATCGACTGGCGCGCCACCGCCCGCCACTCCACAGTCGCCGTCCGCACCTGGCGCCCCGAACGCGACCGCCACATCCTCCTGGTCCTCGACACCGGCCGAACCTCAGCGGGCCGCGTCGGCGACGCCCCTCGCCTCGACGCCTCCATGGACGCGGCACTCCTCCTGGCCGCCCTCGCATCCCGCGCCGGCGACCGCGTCGACCTCCTCGCGTACGACCGCCGAGTACGCGCCCTCGTCCAGGGCCGCACAGCACGCGACGTCCTCCCCTCCCTGGTCAACGCGATGGCCGCCCTCGAACCCGAGCTCGTCGAGACAAACGCCCGCACCCTCGCCGCCACAGCGCTCCGTACGGCCCCCCGCCGCTCCCTGATCGTCCTGCTGACCACCCTCGACACAGCCCCGACAGAGGAAGGCCTCCTCCCCGTCCTCCCTCGGCTCACCCAGCGCCACACCGTCCTGGTGGCCTCAGTCGCCGACCCCCACATCGTCCGTATGGCAGCCTCCCGCGGCACCGCCGACGCGGTGTACGACGCCGCATCCGCCGCCCAGGCCCAAAACGAACGCCATCGCACAGCCGAGCGACTCCGCCGGCACGGAGTCACAGTCGTCGACGCAATTCCGGACGAGCTCGCCCCGGCGCTGGCGGACGCATATCTGGCACTGAAGGCAGCGGGACGGCTATGACGTGCGCAATTGGCTCTCATGTGAGGGGCCCGCGAATCCGTCCGGCCCGGAAACGCAGAAAACCCCCGCACCGAAAGGTGCGGGGGTTTTCCCAAAGATTGTTCGGCGGTGTCCTACTCTCCCACAGGGTCCCCCCTGCAGTACCATCGGCGCTGTAAGGCTTAGCTTCCGGGTTCGGAATGT